>CAWJDM010000019.1:0-405606 GCA_963841605.1 uncultured Acidobacteriota bacterium | reverse complement strand
GCGACCGTATGCTGGAATTCATCGAGTCGAGAGCCACCAGCTGAGCGCACAATAAGGCAGGCGGCCAAGCCGCCTACAGTTTTTCCCTAGCCTACATTATTCGCGAAAAGTGGATCGCGGAGGAGTTTTTTGTGAGAGCGAGACGTACATGGGACAAAGGCAGAATTTCGTTATACCGAGGCACTGATTCTAAAGTTTTTAGCGAGGCTTACACTCGGATTTTGATGTGTTCCAAGACACCACGAACACGAGCGTGACCAGGGTTAGTTTGGGCTTGAAGAAGTGGGAGACCTAGCCGGTTTGCGCGCCCAAGGCCAAGGCAAGACGATGAAAGCTATCGCGGTAGGGAACCGCTTGAGGCAAGTGCAGCACGATACGGCGCACCGAGGCGATGACGTGGGCTCCGAGCTTTAGAAAATGTGCGCGCAAAGTCGAGACTTGCGCGTGGGTGTGGGGAGTGCGGGCCAAGCGGAGACGCATCTCCTGCATCAGCACGTAAGCCGCCGCAGTCAGCAGCACCCGAAACGTGTTCGCCAAAAAGTTCGAGCAACTAGTCCGGCCGATCTGCATGCCGTCGTGCAGTTCCTTTATCCTGTTCTCGACATCACCGCGCTGACAGTACACCTGCTCGTAAACCCACCGCGGACTCTGTTTTAGGTTGGTGACCACGAAGCGCGGGTTGTCCTTCGGTTCCTTATTCGCAGCGCGCACCACCTCGGCTTTGTAGTAGATGATGCGTCGTTTCCATGGCCAAGTCTTTCTGGTGGGGCGTCTCTCGAAACGCCTCAGGCTACTCCAACTGAATTCGTTCAGCGAATACTACGACGCGGTGAAGCGGGATCCGGAGGAGTTGACACGGATGCTCGACGCCGTTTCAACGAACGAGACGCGCTTCTTCCGCGAGCAAGGGCAATTCGAGTTTCTCGAGAAGATTATCCTGCCGCAATGGATCGCCGATGCGGATGCGGCGAAACGCTCTCGCGCCGTAAGAGTTTGGAGCGCCGGATGCTCTTCTGGCCAGGAACCATATTCCCTGGCAATGACTCTCCTCCATCACCTGCCGCCCTCCGCAGGTTGGACAATCGAAATTCTTGCCACCGATCTCTCGACCCGTGTCCTGGAGACGGCGAAGGCCGCCACTTGGGAACTTGGAAAGGCCGCCGAAATTCCGGATTACTACCTTAAGGCCTTCATGCTCCGGGGGCATGGCGAGCAGAAGGGAAAAATGAAAGCAGGCCGGGAAATCCGCTCGCTCGTCCATTTTTCGCGGCTGAACTTGAATGACCCAACGTATCCCGTTTCCGGCAAGTTCGATCTGATTTTCTGTCGCAACGTGCTGATCTATTTTGACCTCGAAACCCGCACCCGCATCGTATGCCGCTTGCTGGAATATCTTGCTCCGGAAGGCCATCTCTTCGTCGGGCATGCAGAGAGCCTTCACACGATGTCCAACGTGTTGCGCACGGTCGTTCCGACCATTTACACCCCAACCGCCAAACCTAGGCCGCAAGCCGATGCCGCCCGCTGACGAGCAACCTCAAATTCAGGTCCTTGTGGTGGACGATTCCGCCGTGGTGCGGCAAGTAATGGAGGCCGTGCTCTCCCAGGAAGGAGACATGGCCGTAACCGTTGCCGCGGACCCCATCATCGCCATGCAGAAGATGAAGCACCTCCGTCCGCACGTGATCCTCTTGGATCTTGAAATGCCGCGCATGGACGGCCTTACCTTTCTTCGCAAGATCATGGCCGAAGATCCCATCCCCACGGTGATCTGTTCGAGTGTTGCTGCGCGCGGAACGATCGCTGCCATGCAGGTATTGCATGAGGGTGCCGTAGGCATCATTACCAAGCCAAAACTCGGGGCGGGCGATTTTCTCCACGAATCGGCGGTAATGTTGATTGACGCGGTGCGCTCCGCGGCGGCCGCCCGCATGGGCCGGCGGACATCCTTTTCCGTCCAACAGAACCCTAAGTCGGCCGTGTCCCGCATCCCCGCTTCATTCCCCCTTGCCGGTTCGGGCCGGATTGTCGCCATCGGCGCTTCCACCGGCGGAACCGAGGCTCTGGCGAAGATTCTGTCGGCGATGCCGAAGGAGTCGCCCGGGATCGTAATCGTGCAGCACATGCCCGAACTATTCACGGCCGCATTCGCGAAATGGCTCAACGGCATCTGTCAGATTGATGTCAAGGAGGCGGAGCACGGCGATCTTATCGCGCCGGGACGTGCGTTCATTGCTCCCGGCAACAAGCAAATGTCCCTGTTCCGCATGGGTCAGCATTTCAAGATTCGGGTCGTCGACGGGCCCTTGGTTTCGCGCCATCGTCCGAGTGTGAACGTTCTGTTCCAGTCCGTCGCGCGCACGGTGGGAGATGACGCTCTCGGCGTGATTCTCACCGGCATGGGAGACGACGGCGCTGATGGATTGCTGGAGATGCGCGAGGCGGGCGCTCACACCATCGCACAGGATGAGTCTTCTTGCGTCGTTTTTGGGATGCCCAAGGAAGCTATCAAACTCGGTGCTGTCCGCCAAATTCTGCCCCTTGAATCGATTCCTGCCGCTTTGATGAATTTTGGAACCGACCGGACAAGTGAGTCGCAGGAACGTCCGCTTTTGAGATAACGGTCTGACCTCCTACCGCCAAATCGCACGATTAACGGGCAGCTGAGCATTTGCAGAAGAGCGGCAAGTCGCGTACTATCAATGACGCGGGGTGGAGCAGCCTGGTAGCTCGTCGGGCTCATAACCCGGAGGTCGTTGGTTCAAATCCAACCCCCGCAACCATTGGGCGCTTCGAGGAAAACCTCGAAGCGCCCTTCTTTCTTGTGGCGCGACCTCGAATGAGCCCGACATTGGGCTGGCTTGTCTAAGCGCCCTCGCTGAGCTCACATTTCAAAAAGCGATTCCTTCGAACTTAAATTTGAATTGGCGCGTTTTCGCGCCAATGGCTACACTCACGGCTATGAGCGAACGGGCGGAATCGGCGCTCCCGGTTGGAACTTTCAGACCTTTGATTTCTGCCCAGCCCGCTGAGGGGATGGCCCGACGCCCGGAACTATCCATTGCGAGGCCGGTAACAAAGCATTCGGTGGTCGCCGCCGCGTTCCTTATGTTGTACGTCGCTATCTACCTGGCAATCGGATTCCTGGGAATCTCGCTAATCGGCCGCGCGTGGGCCACCGTCTTTGAATAAGCCTCGCGGCTGCCGAAACCTTCGCTCTCGTTTTCTACCTGTTATCTTGTATTCCTCAACGATAGTGTAGTGCGCGGTTAGACCTGGGCCAAACGAACCAATTTGCCGGTAGCCGACATCAAAGAGCGTGAAACCATCCTGACCGAATGAACCGACGAATCGAACTCGACGCCGCGCGCGGGGCGATGCTTGTCTGGATGACGCTCACGCATCTGCCCACCATGCTGACGCCATGGGTGAACCAGCCATTCGGCTACATCTCCGCATCCGAGGGTTTCATCTTTCTCTCGGCGCTCTTCACGGGCCGCATCTATTTCCGTCTGCTCGAGCGCGACGGCGCCGGCGCGATGACCTGGAAGCTTTTCCTGCGAGCGTTGCGGCTCTATCGTTATCACGTGGTGCTGCTTTTCGCGGCCTTCGTGGTGGTGGCGCGATTCGCGATCAGCGGCCACAACCAGAACCTCTACAATCTGCTGGATTTCTATTTCGCCGCCGGGCCCGCCCGGGCGATTACCGCTGCTTTGCTGCTAGTCTACCGGCCTCCGCTGCTCGACATCATTCCGCTCTATCTTATTTTCCTGCTCCTTTCGCCGCTTACGCTGATCGTCGCCGCGAGGATCGGGTGGAAATATGTTCTCGGTGCGAGCTTTGCGATCTGGCTGCTTGCGCAGTTCGGCCTGCGCCAGGCACTGTATGGATTCGCCGCGCATCACCTCGGTCTGCGAATCCCTCTGAACGAGATGGGCGCGTTCAATCTATGGGCCTGGCAGTTCATGTGGATTTTGGGCATGTGGTGCGGCGCGCGTTGGGCCAAGGACGACCTGCCCGCCGAAAAGTGGGCGCGGCGCGTGTGGATTCCGGCAGCGTTCGTGGCGGCCGCGCTGCTCGCGCTTCGTTACACCGAGGTGGGTGGACTTCAAATCGGCGCATGGTCCGTCCTCTTCGACAAGTGGCACCTTGGCGCCGTCCGGCTGATCGACTTCGCGGCGATTTCTGCTCTGTTGATTCGATTCCAATCGGTCGTTAAGCCGCTCGCCGTGCGGCCTCTGGTGCTGATGGGCCAGGCATCGCTGCAGGTTTTTTGCGCGCACTTCGTATTCTGTTTTTTCGGGCTCGGCTTGATGGGCGACGCCGAGCGCATTTTTGGCTGGCCGCAGTTCGCTCTGATTATCGGCACGTTCGCCGCTCTGCTGCTCGTTGCTAAGATCTTCTCGAGGCCCGAGATAAACGGTGAGCTGAACCGTAATCCCGCCGCTCGGCCTGCGATCAAGGCTGCTGCGAGCGAATATTAGCGAACGCGCGTCGGATTCGGCAATTAAAGGCGCTCGCCTCGGGGTGTCGTGTCCATCCGCGGACTCCTGATTGCTCCGATCATAGACAAAGGCTTCGTGTCATCTTAGAATGCCTTTCGGTCGCATTTGATTCCACGACTACCATGAGTACCCTCGTCGCGAGGAACACGTGATCGGCCTTCTTTCCATCGTCGCGCTCGGCTTTTTTCTCGGGATGCGCCATGCCACGGATCCTGATCATGTGATCGCGGTCTCGACCATCGTGGCGCGCCACCGCTCGATAAAACACGCCGCCGTCATCGGAGGCCTGTGGGGAGCCGGCCACACGCTGACGATCCTACTCGTCGGAAGCGGGATCATTCTTTTTGGCTGGGTCATTCCCACGCGCATCGGCCTCTCCATGGAATTTTCCGTCGGCCTCATGCTAATCCTGCTCGGCGTCCTGAACCTCACCGGTATTCTGCAATGGATCACGAATAATGTCTCGCCGACGCAATATCAAGACGGCCACGCCGGCACGCTACATTCGCATGCGCACAGCCACGGCGATTACGTTCACACTCACCCTCATACCCACAATCCGGAAACACATCCCCACGATCCGGCGCGCACGCCTCTGCGTTGGTTCGATCGCCAATTCGGCCGCCTCGGACTCTACAACGCGGTGCGCCCGCTCGTCGTGGGCCTCGTCCACGGTCTTGCCGGCTCGGCTGCAGTCGCGCTGCTCGTCTTAACGACAATCCACAATCCGAAATGGGCGGTCGCTTACCTCCTCCTTTTCGGCGTCGGCACGATCGCCGGCATGATGCTTATCACCGGTGTGATGGGCGCGCCATTCGCCTACGCCAAAGGTCGCTCCCGCCTGAGCAATGGCCTGCGCATCGCTTCGGGCGTGATCAGCTTCGGCTTCGGTCTCTTCATTGTCTATCAGATCGGTTTCGTGAGCGGTCTCTTCACCAACCACCCGCACTGGACCCCGCGTTAATCTTGCTGCTTTTGCTCGCTGCTGGTGAGCAACAGGAACGGGCCGCAACGTGCTTGCATTTTTCAGGTAGCGGAGGACCAGAAGACTTGACGCACCCGTGATCTGGTCGGTGCAATCACGCTCGAGTGCTCAGATCTTGGGAAAGGTGGGTGTGCCGAATCGGCCCGGCGCATGTGAGGCGTGCCAAAATTAGGCATCGCCTTCCAGTACCAAGAGTGCTGGGTACTCGACCTGGGCACGATCCTCCGCAAGTACCTAGAATTTACTAAGTCGCGTTCAGTTACTACCCCTTCCAAAGTAACTAAGGTCCTAGCATCCATTCGCTGAGGCGAATTTGAGCCTGTTGCTGAGGTACCACTTTACGGATACCCGGAATCGCAGGGAGGATTCCATGAAGCCCATCAGGGTCCTTGTTGCGAACCACCCGCGCCTCATGCGCGAACCCGTACTGGCTACGATTTCCGATGAGCCGGACATTGAAATTGTCGGTGCGCGAAGGAGGACGCTCCGTGCAGGCGCGGTTTTGTGTCTCGCCCTCGTGTTTTGCTGTGCCACCCGAGCACAAGACGACCGCCAGTCCCCAATGCCTTCTTCTGAACTCGGCCAGGAAAACATGAGCCTCGTGGCGGCGTCTCCTGCCGATATCAAGGCGGTGCTGACAGAGGACGCCGGGCTCATGGTCGAACTGAAGCGCTGGGTTGCGAAAGACGCAACAGATCACGGGCAAATCGTCAGTGAATCAGATCTGACGAACGACGCTATTTTCGACCGCTTGCAGACCGACGTGCGTTTTCGGGGCATCGCGACGCTCCTGCTTCAGCAGTACGGTTATCTAGTTCCAAAAGTGAATCCCGATTCGGAACTTGGGAAGGAACAGGAGCTGTTGGTTCAAGAGCGGGTGAAGTGGCTCGCGCAAGATCAGGAAGAAACGTCGGCCGCAGCGCGCCAGTTGCCCCGTCATAGTCCGGAGCAAACGACTGCGTGCGATCCCCAGTCCGATAACCAGTGCGGCACCCGACAATCTCCGGCTCAAGGGCTCGAGCCGCAGCTACAGCCGGGAATGCCCTCTTCTCCAAAAAATCCGAATGAGTTCCTCGATCCGAATCTCCCGCAAGGGAACGGAGGCCCGTTGGAACAGGCGGAACTGAGGCGGCCGGGTGGCGAGTTTCCCGGCGACATGGCTCAGTCCCTGGTCGGGGTCAACTACGGAACCGGTCAATCCGCGAGCGGCTCCGTAGCAAACCCGTTCGGGCCGCTCACGCCGCAGCCCGGTGCAAGCGCACCGAGCGGAGAATTGGGCCCGCTATTGGCATCGGCCAATCCTGAAGGCACCGATTCCTTCCAGGATATGGCGATGAACGCGGCGCCCTCAGACAGAATGACTGGCGTTCCGCCGAATATCAAGGGAATGAATCAGAGCGGGGCAAATTCGGCCGCGGCGACAGGATCTTCTCAGCTCGTGGAAATGACGCGCACCCGCAATCCCTACGGCGACATTCCCTCCCTCTACGACATGTACCTGCAGGCAACGCCGCATCCAAGCGCGCCCACACGGTTCGGGATGGATGTCTTCGAGAGTGGCACACGAGATCCGCAGCTGATTCCAATGGATCTGCCCGCTGGCCCCGACTATGTGGTGGGGCCTGGCGACGGACTGGCCATCGACTTGTGGGGCGGCGTTTCGCAACGGTTGTATCGCACGGTGGACCGAGAGGGGCGTGTGAGTTTGCCCGAAGTCGGGCCAGTGCTTGTGAGCGGTAAGAGCCTCGCGGACGTTCAGCAGAGCGTGCAGCAGGTGTTGCGAGGCGAATTCCGTGATGTTTCGGCGGATGTGTCGCTTTCTCGATTGCGAACGATTCGAGTCTACGTCGTGGGAGATGTCGTCCATCCTGGCGCGTACGACATCAATTCACTCTCGACGCCGCTGAATGCGCTGTTTGCCGCGGGAGGGCCCACACCGCGGGGATCGCTTCGCATTGTGAAGCAGTATCGCGGTAACCAGCTGGTGCAGGTGGTGGATCTCTACGATTTGCTTCTCCATGGCGTCAAAGGCGACTTCGGACGTCTCGACAATGGCGACACGGTTCTTGTGCCTCCGATCGGCCCGCAGGTGACCGTCGAGGGAATGGTTCGCCGCCCTGCGATTTACGAACTGAAAGACGAAAAGGACCTCGCGAGCGTTCTCGATCTTGCCGGCGGTGTGCTCCCCAGCGCAGCCTTGCAGCACATCGAAGTGCAACGCGTGGTCGCTCATAAAGAGCAGACCATGATGAGCCTCGACATCCCGGAAGGAGCGGATTCCCCCGAGATAACCCAGAAGCTCTCATCGTTCAAGATTAGCGACGGCGACCGCATCCGGCTGTTTCCCATCGCGCCTTACAACCAGAACGCGGTGTACGTCGAAGGTCATGTCGTTCGTCCCGGCAAGTATTCCTATCGTCCTGACATGCGCGTGACGGACGTCATTTCGTCGTACAAGGATTTGCTCCCGGAGCCCGCGGCACAGTACGCGGAGATCATCCGGCTGAATGCGCCGGATTTTCATCCGAGCGTAGAAGGCTTCGATCTCGCGGAAGCGCTTGCCGACCCCTCGCATGCGCCGCTTCTTCAGCCAATGGATACAGTGCGAATCTTCGGGCGCTACGATTTCGAGAATGCGCCAACGGTTTCGGTGGGAGGGGACGTGCGCGGCCCGGGGACTTTCCTTACCGCGGGGCAGATTCACTTCAGCGATGCAATCCACCTCGCCGGCGGACTTTCTCCCGACGCCGACGCTGAAGATGCGCAGGTATTCCGCTATTTGGGCGACGGCAAGCTAAGAATCTTCAGCGTCAACCTGAGCCAAGCATTGTCGGGAGATCCGACCGAAAACATTCTCCTGACGCCACAGGACCGTATTCTGGTTCATCGAAACCCGGATGCCGAGCAACCTGCCACGGTTTACGTACAAGGTGAAGTCGGAAAGCCGGGCCGCTATCCGCTAACGACGAACATGACGGTGGCCGATCTAATTCGAGTGGGCGGAGGGCTCAAACCCAGCGCGGACGCGCAGTTCGCGGACCTCACGAGTTACGACTGGGCCAACGATACGAAATTGAGTGGCCAGCACGAGCCGATCGAACTCGCCGCGGCGCTGAGTGGCAATCTCAAGGCAAACCTGGCGTTGCACAACGGCGATGTTGTGACGATTCGGCAGCTCCCGGGCTGGAACGACTTGGGCGCCTCGATCAGCGTCAAGGGCGAAGTAAAGCATCCGGGAACGTACGGCATGCAGCCGGGAGAGCGGCTGAGTTCCGTCCTGGAACGAGCGGGCGGTTTCCAGGCGAGTGCGTATCCGTACGGAGCGGTGCTGCAGCGGGTGCAGGTGCGGGAGCTCGAAGCGAATCAGCAGGATGAAATGGTTCTGAGAGTGGAGGACGCTGAACGGGACCTGGAAATGTCGCCGGACACCGATCCGAAACAGAAACAGGCCAAAGACGCAGCCCTTGCACAGTATCAAACCACTCTCGCGGAGCTGAAGGCGAATTCCCCCGTGGGCCGTGTTGACATTCGCATCTCCGCGGACATCAAGCGCTGGAGAAATACGTCGACGGATATCGAGGTTCGTGCGGGAGACACGGTGGTGATTCCCAAGAGACCGGACTATGTGATGGTCACCGGCCAGGTGTTCAATCCCACCGCGGTTTCCTACCGGCCGGGCAAGAGCGCGAAGTGGTATTTGGGGCAATCCGGCGGACCCACGATGCTCGCGAACAAGAAAGACATTTTTGTCATCCGCGCGGACGGATCGGTGATTGGTTCAAAGAAAAGTCTCTGGGCAGGAGAATCACTCGGCACCACTTTGGAACCCGGGGATACGGTAGTGGTACCGGAGAAGGCAATCGGCGGCGGACCGAATTGGCAGAACTTGTTTACGTCGGCGCAGGTCGCATCGTCGATCGCGAGCACCGTGTTTATCGCTTTGCGCTACTAGAGTGAATTGGGAATGTCGAGATGGAGGATGAGCCTCGTGTTCAGTTGCTGCCTGCTCACGGCGATCGAAGGAGTGACTGCGAACTGCTGCGCCCAGTCCGCGTCGCCACGACCCGACGAGAAGGCATCGGCGGACAAAAAGGCAACGAACGACAAGCCGTCGAAACCGGAGCCGCTCTCGAAGAAGGAGTTCTCCATCTCATCTCCGGATCCACTTGCAAACTCGATGGAATACGACAATTCCTTGGGGCCGCACCTCTTCACAACTTTCGCCGAGGACCAACGGGCGATCTGGACGAGCCCATCTCATCTCGGCCTGACGGATGCGGATTGGCTGCTGCCGCTCGGGGTTGTGGCAGGTGGAATGCTTGCCACGGATGCGGAAGTGAGCAAACACCTTTCGAACTCGCCAAGCCGGCTGAAGTACAGCAATGATTTTTCAAACTACGGCATTGCTTCACTCGCAGCTACCGCCGGAGGCCTCTACCTTTGGGGCCGTATTAGACATGACGATCACAAGCGCGAGACGGGATTTCTGGCCGGCGAAGCGGCCATCGATAGTCTGGCCGCCACATACGCGCTCAAATATGTATTCGGACGAGAACGCCCCCTGCAGAGCAACTTCCTTGGAAACTTCTGGCAGGGCGGCGATTCGTTCCCTTCGGAGCACTCCTCGGCCGCGTGGTCGATTGCGGGCGTGATCGCGCACGAATATCCGGGCCCTTTGACGTCGATTTTTGCCTATGGCCTGGCATCGGCCGTCAGCGCTTCGCGCGTGGACGCAAAGCAGCATTTCCCGACAGACGTTCTCGTTGGCAGCGCAATTGGTTGGTTTGTGGCCCAGGAAGTCTATCGGCACCGTCACGATCCGGAGCTTGGCGGCGAGTGGCAAACCTATCCGGAGTCTCGCGACGAAGGCCCCAGTCGAATGCTCGGAGGCGCGGGCTCTCCCTATGTGGAGCTCGACAGCTGGATATATCCCGCAATCGAACGGCTCGCGGCCCTTGGCTACATTCACTCCGAATATCTCGGGATGCGCCCGTGGACTCGGATTGAGTGCGTGCACTTGGTGCAGGAGGCGGGAGACGCGATCCGGGCCGACGCTTCGGTTCCGGAACAAGCCGATCAGATCTATTCGACGCTCGCCACGGAATTCCGCGGCGACCTCGACGAAAGGAGCTCAGAGGGCGAAAGAATCGTGCGTCTCGAATCGGTTTACGCAGGTGCGACAGACATCAGCGGCCCGCCGTTGCACGACAGCGACCACTTTGGCCAGACGATCATCAACAATTACGGCCGCCCATACGAGGAAGGATTCAATAGCTATGACGGCTTCTCAGCGTATGGCACGGCCGGCCGCTTCACCATCTACGTTCGTGGCGAATACCAGCACGCTCCTTTCGCGCCCGCGTACTCGCTGGAGACTCGCCAAGCGATTGCCACGGCGGACGCCGACCCTCTGCAACCGGCGACTCCCTTTTCGGCAGTGAATCAATTCACGCTCCTGGATACCTATGTGGCCGCCAATGTCGCAGGCTGGGATTTCTCGTTCGGCAAGCAAAGCCTCTGGTGGGGGCCTGGCGAAGGTGGGGCTTTGATCTTCAGCAACAACGCGGAGCCGATCTATATGTTCCGTGGAAGCCGTGTCGCGCCGGTCGACGTCCCAGTCGTGTCTCGCTTGCTGGGGCCCATGAAGGTCGATTTCTTTGTAGGCAAGCTTTCAGGCAACGATTTCCCCGCGCGACCTCTGATGCACGGTGAAAAAATCAGTTTCAAGCCGACCGCAAACCTGGAATTCGGCTTCAGCCGGACTGTTGAGTTTGGAGGCGTAGGCAGGCCGATGACGGCGGGCGCAATTTGGAACAGTTACGTGAGTGTGAAGTCTTCCACAAACTACAGCGCCTTCAGAAATCCCGGAAAGCGCTCGAGCGGCGTGGATCTTTCCTACAAGGTTCCGTTCGTACGCAACTGGCTAACCGTATATGCCGATTCGTTCGCGGCCGATGACGTCACGCCGCTCGCCAATCCTCCGCGGGCCGCGTGGAGCTCCGGCTTCTATATGCCCCGACTACCACGTTTGCCCAGACTCGATCTTCGGGTAGAGGCGGGATACACCGATACGACTACCGACAAGAACACGCTCGGTCAGTTCGTTTACTTCGACTACTTCTATCACGACCTTTATACGAACAAAGGAAACATCCTCGGAAGCTGGATCGGAAGGGAAGGCAAAGGCGTTCAGGCTTGGAGCACCTACTGGTTCAGCCCCCATAATAGCCTCCAATTCGGGTACAGGAATGCCAAAGTCGACAAGGATTTCATTCCCGGCGGGGAAACGGTGAACGACGGCTCGTTGAAAATCAATTGGTTGCTGCACCGCGACGTAGCCGTGTCTGCCTACGTGCAGTATGAGAAGTGGGCTGCCCCGATTCTGGCCCCGGGCCCGCAAACGAACTGGACATCATCTGTCGAAATCACTTTGTGGCCTCATTCGTGGAAGCGTTAAAAACAAATCGGATGGGCGATCTGAACCGCGACGCCGCTACCAATCCTAATGACTGAAAAGGTCCATTCCGTGATGCATCCGCCGCTTGAGCGCGAGGACGGATTTGAACCTCAGCTTGCCGACGTCTTGGCCGATGAAGAAATCGAGAATCGGGAAATGCTTGAGCGGACGGTGGCGAGGGCGCGCCTGCTTTGGCAGCGACGGCAGTTTCTGTTGCGCGTCACAAGCGTAGCCTTCCTTCTTGCCGTTTTGCTGGCCTTTCTCGTTCCGAATCGGTACGAATCGACAACGCGTTTAATGCCTCCCGATCAGAGCAACTCGGATATGGCGAAGCTGGCTCTCCTCGCTGGCCAGGCGGGAGCAGGTTTAGGGGCTCTTGCCGGTGACGCGCTGGGCCTGAAGAGTTCGGGCGCGCTGTTTGTCGGAGTACTTCAGAGTCGAACGGTCCGAGACGACGTCGTTAGCCGGTTCGACCTGCGGAAGGTCTACGGTGACCGCCGCCCGGAGGATGCGCGGAACGATTTGGCCGGCAACACTGAGATTTCCGAAGATCGCAAGAGCGGGATCATCAGCATCCGCGTGACCGACCGGAATGCGCAGCGGGCAGCCGCCATCGCCCAGGAATACGTGGAGGAGCTGAACCGCGTTGTGGCCCGGCTGAACACCACCTCTGCGCACCGCGAGCGCGTTTTCTTAGAGGGTCGGCTGGCGCAGGTCAAGCAAGATCTCGAGTCTGCGGAAAAAGACTTCAGCGAGTTCGCAAGCAAGAACACAGCGCTCGATATTCCGGAACAAGGCAAAGCGATGATCGAAGCAGCAGGCGCTCTTCAAGGGCAGCTGATTGCCGCTCAGACGGAACTCGAAGGACTGAAACAGATCTACACGGACAACAATGTCCGCGTGCGAGCGCTACAAGCCAGGGTGGATGAACTTCGCTCGCAACTCCAAAAACTCGGCGGCAAGCCCGGCGTGGAGTCACCGCGAGGCACCGTTCCCAATTTCACGCGAACTTGAGAAATCTCAGTAAATCAGAAAAAGGGAGGTCAGTTCATTGGCTAAGACTCTGGATGGTCTGGTTGTCGTTACAGGAGCTGGCGGCTTTATCGGTGGGAACCTCGTTTCTGCCCTGCGTGCGCGCGGCCACAAACGCCTTCGGGCAGTCGACGGCAAACCCTTCGACGAGTGGTATCAGCACTTCGACGACGTCGAGAATCTGTCTCTCGATTTGAAACTCAAGGAACATTGCGAGACGGCCGCGAAAGGCGCTCGCGAAATCTACAACCTCGCCGCCAACATGGGCGGCATGGGCTTCATCGAGCACAATAAAGCTCTTTGCATGCTTTCCGTGCTCGTCAATACTCACATGCTGGCGGCAGCCCTGAAATATGACGTCGATAAGTTCTTCTATGCTTCCTCAGCGTGCGTCTACAACGGAGACAAGCAGAAGACATTCGAGGCTCCGTCGCTCAGGGAAGAGGACGCCTACCCGGCGCTTGCCGAAGACGGCTACGGTTGGGAAAAGCTTTTTTCGGAGCGGATGTGCCGCCACTTCTTCGACGATTTTGGCCTTTGCACGCGCGTCGCGCGTTTTCACAATGTCTACGGGCCGTGGGGCACATGGTACGGAGGACGTGAAAAGGCGCCGGCTGCGATTTGCCGGAAGGTGATCGAGGCGAAAGTCTTGGGCAGGCACGAAATCGAAATCTGGGGCTCGGGCAATCAGACTCGCAGCTTCATGTTCATCGACGACTGCATTACCGGCATCGATCTCATCATGCATTCCGGAATTCGCGAACCGATCAATCTGGGATCGAGCGAGGCAGTAACCATCAATCAATTGGTGGATATCGCCGAGGAAATCGCCGGAGTCAAGCTAAAGAGGAACTACGATCTCAGCGCGCCCAAGGGCGTGAACGGCCGGAATAGCGACAACACTCTCATCAGGAAATATCTCGACTGGGAGCCGAATACCTCCCTGCGTGTCGGTCTTGAGGCGACATATCGATGGATCTACGATCAATATCTGGCTCGCGAAAGAGGAGAGACCAGCGTCGTTCGCGAAGCAGCCGCCGCGAGATAAGTCTCCTCTTCTCGCAGGATTATTTCTCGGCCGCTTTCTCCAAATGGCCGCCGAAAGCAAAACGCATCGCCGAAAGCAGTCTGTTTTGATAGTCCGCTTGTCCGCGTGAGGAAAAACGCTCGTATAGCGACGCGGAGAGGACCGGCACCGGCACCCCCTCATCGATCGCGGCTTTGATTGTCCAGCGCCCCTCGCCCGAATCCGAGACGCGCCCGGCGAATTGACCGAGCGACGGATCTTTCACCAGCGCAGCGGCCGTCAGATCGAGCAACCACGACGCGATCACGCTCCCGCGCCGCCATACCTCGGCCACATCACGCAAATTGAGATCGTATTGGTAGTGCTCGGGATCGCGCAACGGCGTCGTCTCCGCATCGATTTCGTGCTTCTCCTTCCCGATGTTCGCGTCGCGTAGAATCCCCAGCCCCTCGGCATACGCGGCCATAAGGCCGTATTCGATGCCGTTGTGCACCATCTTCACGAAATGCCCGGCTCCGTTCGGCCCGCAGTGCAGGTAACCCTGCTCCGCTGTGCCACCCACCTTCTCGCGTCCCGGCGTGCGTGGTATGTCACCAATACCGGGAGCCAATGTCGAAAAAATAGGATCGAGGTGTTTCACCACGCCCGGCTCTCCCCCAATCATCATGCAGTAACCTCGTTCTAGCCCCCAAACCCCGCCGCTTGTTCCCACGTCCACGTAGTGAATCCGCTTGGCAGCCAGTTCCTTCGCCCGGCGAATATCGTCGATGTAATAGGAATTGCCGCCGTCGATCAGGATGTCGTCAGCCTCGAGATGGGGCAGAAGGTCGGCGATGCTTTGATCCACCACGGCCGCCGGGACCATCAGCCAGATCGCTCGAGGTTTCGCGAGTCCCTTCATGAGATTCGCTAGCGAATCGGATCCGGTCGCCTTTTCCTGCACTAGATCCTGCACCGCCTTCGCCGATCGATCGAAGACGACGCACTGGTGCCCGCCCTTCATCAGGCGCCGCACCATGTTCGATCCCATCCTTCCAAGACCAATCATTCCAAGTTGCATCGCTCACCCCTTTTTCCACATCGTCGCTTCACTTGGTTAGCTCGACGACCGGGCACCAAACGAGAGCACTAGACTGCCAGTATCGGGCGGTCGAAACAAGTCCAAGCACAGTGTAAACAGGAATGTGCTATATAGAAAGTGTACCGTCTGGATTGGTCGGCGGCACTTATAGAACGGTCTTCAGTGAAGTCCCGGAAAGAAATTGAAATGGCCTCACCTCAGCGAAGTCCCGACTCAAGTAAATCCGCCGTTGACTTGGCGACCGTGCAGATGGATGCGCTCCGATCGGAACTCGGAGTTTCCTCGGAAGGATTGAGCCGTGCCGAAGCTCAGTCGCGGCTCGCCAAGTACGGCTACAACGAACTGCCCGAGGAGAAAACAAGTCCCCTGCTCAAATTCCTTTCCTATTTCTGGGGGCCGATCCCCTGGATGATCGAAGTGGCTGCGATTCTCTCCGCGGTGGTCCACCACTGGGAAGATTTCGGCATCATTCTCGCGCTCTTGCTCATGAACGCTGGCGTCGGATTCTGGGAGGAATTCCAGGCGGGCAATGCGATCGCGGCGCTCAAGGTGAAGCTGGCGCTGCACGCGCGCGTAAAACGGGATGGAGCCTGGCAGGACGCGCCTGCGCGAGAACTCGTGCCGGGCGATTTGATTCGCATCGGCATCGGCGAAATTATTCCGGCGGACGCGAGGCTGCTGGCGGGCGACCCCATCGAAGTCGACCAATCCGCGCTGACGGGTGAATCGCTGCCCGTCGACCGCAAACCGGGCGACGCCGTCTATTCCGGCTCGATTGTCAAACAGGGAGAGGCGGACGCGCTCGCGTACGGCACCGGCGCAAACACATACTTTGGCAAGACCGCGCATCTCGTTGCGACCGCGCACACGGTCAGCCATTTTCAACGTGCCGTGCTGAAGATCGGCGATTTCCTCATCTTCGTGGCGCTCGCTCTGGTCGTGCTGATCCTCGCCGTGGCACTGTTTCGTGGCGACCGCATGCTCACCACGTTGCAGTTTGCCCTGGTCCTTACAGTCGCTGCTGTGCCGGTGGCCATGCCGGCTGTTCTTTCGGTGACGATGGCGGTCGGCGCGCGAAAGCTGGCCGAGAAGCAGGCCATCGTCACGCACCTCGCGGCGATGGAGGAGCTCGCGGGCATCGACGTTCTCTGCTCGGACAAAACCGGCACCCTTACCCAGAACAAGTTGACTCTCGGTGATCCCTTCTGCGTGGCCGGCATCACACCGAGGGAAATCATCCTCGCCGCAGCTCTCGCCTCCCGCGCCGATAGTCAAGCAGCCATCGACCTCGCGGTCGTCGGTGGCCTGAAAGGTCCTCACGAAGTCGAGCAATACCGAATCATCCACTTCCAGCCTTTCGATCCCGTCCATAAGAGGACGGAGGCCCTTGTCTCCGGCCCGGACAAATCAGAATTCCGTGCCAGCAAGGGCGCCGTGCAAGCGATTCTCGCGTTGGCCGCCGATGCTAGCCAGGTTCAACGCGCGGTCGAAGAAGCAGTAAACGGATTTGCTGCTCGCGGATTCCGCTCGCTGGGAGTAGCTCGAACCCGACCGAACGGCCAGTGGCAATTCCTGGGTGTTCTGCCGCTTTTCGATCCGCCGCGCGAAGATTCAAAGGCTATGATCGCGACGGCTTCGCAGATGGGCATCAAGGTGAAGATGGTCACCGGCGACCAGATCGCCATCGCTAAGGAAATGGCGCGCCAACTGGGGTTGGGCCAGAATATCGTGGATGCCGCCGCGCTTACGAACTCGAAGGATCTGCAAATCAACGAGGTAGGTAAGGCGATAGACCAAGCGGACGGCTTCGCGCAGGTGTTTCCGGAACATAAGTTTCGGATCGTTCGTGCACTCCAGCAGGAAGGGCACATCGTCGGCATGACAGGCGACGGCGTGAACGACGCCCCCGCCCTCAAGCAAGCCGACGCGGGCATTGCCGTTTCCGGCGCTACCGACGCCGCCCGTGCCTCGGCGGATATCGCCCTCCTGAATCCGGGCCTTTCCGTGATCATCGACTCGATCAAGGAAAGCCGCAAAATGTTTCAGCGCATGAATAGTTACGCGATCTACCGGATCGCTGAAACGGTCCGCGTTCTTCTCTTCATGACGCTTTCGATCCTGGTGTTCAATTTCTATCCCGTCACGGCCGTCATGCTCGTGCTCCTGGCAATCATGAACGATGGAGCGATTCTCTCCATCGCTTACGATCGCGTGCACTATTCAAATCTTCCCGAGTCCTGGAACATGCCCGTTGTGCTCGGCATCGCCAGCACTCTCGGCATAGCGGGCGTCTTCGCTTCCTTTGGACTTTTCTATCTCGCCGAGCGCGTCTTCCACCTCAGCCGGGAAATGGTTCAAACCCTGATGTATCTGAAACTCTCGGTCGCCGGACATCTCACGATCTTCGTCACTCGCTCGCGCGGTCCTTTCTGGACTATCCGTCCGGCGGCCATTCTCTTCTGGGCCGTTCTCGCCACACAGGCGTTAGCCACCTTGCTCGCCGTCTACGGATTGTTCATGACGCCCATCGGATGGCGCTGGGCTCTCTTCGTGTGGGTCTATGCGCTCGCGTGGTTCCTCGTGAATGATCGAGTGAAGCTCGCGGCTTACAAAGTCTTCGATCCGCAAGGCAGCGGTTTGATAACCCGTTTCTGGCAACTGCACAAACAACCGCTGGTCGCCAAATAGACTTGGCATCCCAGATCACTGCCAGAGGGCGTGGGCAAAGCAAGGTCAGGTGACGAATGAAAATAAATAGCGCCGCCGGGAAACCCGCCGACCCCTCGATCTTGGTGAATGTTCCGAAGCTCGTCACGTCCTATTACGCGCTGCGCCCGGATCCCGACGACCCGCGCCAGAGCGTTGTCTTCGGCACATCCGGCCACCGCGGCTCCTCTTTCGACGGCGCATTCAACGAATGGCACATCCTCGCAATCACTCAGGCGATTTGCGACTACCGTACCCAACAGAAGATCGACGGCCCGCTTTTCCTCGGCATGGACACTCACGCGCTCTCCGAGCCGGCATTTGCGAGCGCGCTCGAGGTGCTCGCCGCCAACAATATCGAGGTGATGCTCTCCGAAGGCACTTCGTACACGCCGACTCCCACCGTTTCTAACGCGATTCTGCGCTACAACCGTGGACGCAAAGCTGGCCTCGCCGACGGCATCGTCATCACTCCATCCCACAACCCCCCGGACGACGGTGGCTTCAAATACAATCCGCCGCACGGCGGACCAGCCGATTCGCACGTCACTTCCTGGATCGAATCGAAGGCCAACGATTTTCTCCGGGCTGCGCTTCAAGGCGTCAAGCGAATGCAGTTCGCGCAAGCTCTGCAAGCCACTACCACGCATCGATACGATTTTCTCCACACCTATGTCGACGATCTCGAAAGCGTCATCGATATGGACGCGATTCGCGACGCCAAGATCGCGCTCGGCGTCGACCCGCTGGGCGGCGCGGGCATCGATTACTGGCCCGTGATTGCCGACCGATACGGCCTCAATTTGACCGTTGTGAATAAATCCGTCGATCCCACGTTCCGATTCATGACGGTCGATTGGGACGGCAAAATTCGTATGGACCCCTCTTCGCCCTACGCCATGCAAAGGCTCATCGCGCTGAAAGATAAGTTCGATATCGCATTCGCCGCCGATACGGACCACGATCGCCACGGCATCGTCACCAAGGGCAGCGGCCTCCTGCCCCCGAATCATTATCTTTCCGTCTGCATCCACTACCTCTTTGCCAACCGCGGCAAATGGGCCAAGGATGTTGCCGTCGGCAAGACGGTGGTCAGCAGCAGCATGATCGATCGCGTCAGCGCTCGCCTCGAACGCCGCCTTTATGAGGTCCCCGTCGGTTTCAAGTTTTTCGTCGAAGGCCTGCTCGATGGCCGCCTCGGCTTCGCGGGCGAGGAAAGCGCCGGCTCCTCTTTTCTCGCGCGCGATGGCAGCGTCTGGTCTACCGACAAAGACGGAATCATCCCCTGCCTGCTCTCCGCGGAAATCACGGCCCGCCTCGGAAAAGATCCCGGCGAAATCTACCGCGAAATCACGCGGGACCTGGGCGATCCGGTTTACGAACGCATCGAAGCTCCCGCCACGCGCGAACAAAAGGCCGCCCTCCAAAAATTGTCGGCGGCCGATGTTCGGATCACCGAAATCGCCGGCGAAAAAGTCGAGCAGATTCTCACCACGGCTCCCGGGGACGGCAACGCTATCGGCGGCATCAAAGTAGTCGCAAAGAATGGCTGGTTCGCGGCACGTCCATCCGGCACCGAGGAGATTTACAAAATTTACGCCGAAAGCTTCCGCAGCCAAGACCATCTGCGCCGCATCCAAGAGGAAGCGCAGACAATCGTTTCGGACACCCTCGCACGAAGCGCGCGAGCAGCGGCTGGTTCTTAGGCCGCAGGAAGGAATGCTGTATGAGCAGTCCCGCACCCACCAATCGTCCCTCCGCTGCAACTATTTCGGATGCCCTCACCGACCTGGCTTTGGACCTGCGATGGTCTTTCAATCACTCTGCGGACCAGCTCTGGCAACGCATCGACGCCGAGCTCTGGGAACTGACCCATAATCCCTGGGTCGTGCTGCAAACGGTGTCCCGGGAAAGGCTTCAGAGCGTCACCTCCGACCCGAACTTCCAAAAGCTCCTTGCCGATCTCCATCGCAAGAAACGGACCCTCGAGGAATCAGAGGGCTGGTTTCAAAAGGCTCATCCTGATGCCGGCCTTTCAGCGGTAGCGTATTTCTCGATGGAATTCATGTTGAGCGAGGCGCTGCCCATTTACTCCGGTGGGCTCGGAAACGTGGCCGGTGATCAACTGAAAACCGCGAGCAATCTGGGTGTCCCGGTGATCGGTGTGAGTCTTCTCTACCAACAGGGATATTTCCGTCAGGAAATCGACGCGCAGGGCCAGCAACAAGCCTTGTATCCATTCAACGACCCCGGCCAACTGCCGATCCGCCCGGTGCGGGAACCAAATGGTGAATGGTTGCGCCTCTCGATCGACTTCCCTGCCGGCAAGCTCTGGATCCGCACCTGGCAGGTGAAGGTGGGCAGGGCGAAGTTGTATCTCCTCGATACAAACGATCCCGCAAATATTCCGGCGCACCGCGGCATCACCACCGAGCTCTACGGCGGCGGTCAGGAGCTGCGTCTGAAGCAGGAGCTGGTCCTAGGGATTGGAGGCTGGCAGCTTTTGAGGGCTCTCAAATTGCACCCCGAGGTGTGCCACCTGAATGAGGGCCACGCCGCGTTCGCCGTGCTCGAGCGAGCCCGCTCTTACATGATCGACAATAAGCAGCCATTCGACCTGGCGCTCACGGTCACGCGCGCCGGCAACCTTTTCACCACCCACACTCCCGTCGCAGCGGGCTTCGACCGCTTCGATCCTGGCCTGATGGAGTGGTACCTCAGAAAGTACGCGGAGGATGGCCTCTCGATTTCGATCCAGGATCTTCTGGCGCTCGGCCGGCGCGACCGCCAGGATTCCTCCGAGCCGTTTAATATGGCGTATCTCGCAATCCATGGTAGCGGCGCCGTCAACGGCGTCAGTCGGCTGCACGGTCAGGTCAGCCGGCGAATCTTCCAAACGCTTTTCCCGAGGTGGCCGGAAATTGAAGTGCCGGTCACGCACGTCACAAATGGCGTGCACGCACCCACGTGGGATTCCGCTGAGGCGGATCATCTGTGGGAATCCACATGCGGTAAGGAACGATGGCGCGAAACCATGGCTGGCCTGGAAATCAGCCTTCGTGGCGCTGGCGAGTCGGACTTGTGGCAGCTTCGCGCGGAAGGCCGCAAGTCTCTCGTTCGCTACGTTCGCAATCGCCACGCCCGGCAAGTGGCGGGCCGCGGAGCTTCCCCGGGGGAGATCGCACAGGCCGCCCAGGTGTTCGATCCTGACACTCTGACTCTGGGTTTCGCGCGTCGTTTCGCGGCCTACAAGCGCCCCAATCTTCTTCTGCATGATCCCGATCGGCTCCTGCGAATTCTTACGAATCACGAACGCCCGGTCCAGCTCGTGCTCGCCGGGAAAGCCCATCCGCAGGACGTCGAGGGCCAGCACATGATTCGCCAATGGATCGGCTTTTCTCATCGCCCGGAAGCGCGCTCTCGCGTCGTCTTCCTCAGTGACTACGACGTGCTCATGGCGGAGCAACTGGTTCAGGGCGTCGATCTATGGGTCAACACGCCGCGGCGCCCTTGGGAAGCAAGCGGCACGAGCGGCATGAAGGTGCTTGTCAACGGCGGACTGAATCTTTCCGAACTCGATGGCTGGTGGGCGGAGGCGTATTCGCCCGAAGTAGGCTGGGCCATCGGCGACGGCCGCGAACACGGAGATGATCCGTCCTGGGATGCGGCGGAAGCTGAAACGCTATATGGATTGCTCGAAAGAGAAGTGATTCCCGAATTCTACGTGCGCGATGAATATGGAATTCCGCGCGGCTGGGTCGCTCGCATGCGCGAAAGCATGGCGCGGCTCACCCCGGCCTTCTCCACCAATCGCGCAGTCCGCCAGTACACCGACGAGCATTACATGCCCCTTGCATCGGCCTTTCGCCGTCGCGCCGAGAAGAAAGGCAGGATGGGAACCGATTTGCTGAATTGGCAGGCTCAGCTTGCAAAGCACTGGCCAATGCTGCGCTTTGGCAGCGCGACCGTCGAGCAAAAGGAAGGACAACTCGCATTTCAGGTTCAGGTCTTTCTCGACGATCTCGATCCCGACGCTCTAAGGGTTGAACTGTACGCGGAAGGCCAGAACGCCGATGCCCCGGTCACGCACCCCCTAAGTCGTGGCGAGCACCTCGTCGGTTCCGCAAACGGCTTCACGTACACGGCCCTCGTTCCGGCGACCCGTCCCGCGGCCGAATACACACCGCGGCTCGTTCCCCAGCACGATGGCGCGTTCGTGCCATTGGAGGCCCCTTTCATTCTGTGGCACGACTCACCGTCCTGGCGATAACCGAAAGACGAGCACGGTGACGCCCGTCACGGGATTCTTTCGCGCATATAGTATTATGTGCAAATTATCGAACCGGAATGCCTACGGAACATCCCTTGCCGGTAAAGCACGGTTTGCCTCAAGAGCAACGGCCGCAAAACGATCTACGGAGCACGACAGGGATCGGCGGAAAAGCCCGCGAATCAGCAAGGTCGATGTGGAGCGGCCCGACCGTCATCGCGATTCTTGCACTTGTAAGTATTGTCCTGCACCTCGTCCTCCGTTATCTGTCCGGCGCTCCTAAAATTGCCTGGCAAGCCCCTCTCATCGTCGCCCTCGTCGGCGGCGGACTGCCCCTGGTTGTTCAGCTGACGCGAAAAGCCTTTACGCTGGAGTTCGGAGCCGACCATCTCGCCGGAATCTCGATCGTCACCTCGGTGATTCTTGGAGAGTATTTGGTCGGCGTCATTGTAATTTTGATGCTTTCAGGAGGCACCGCTCTCGAGGAATTCGCGAGCAGCCGCGCTTCCTCTGTTCTCGATGCGTTGGCGAAGAGGATGCCGCAGGTCGCCCACAGGAAAACTGGCGGAGGTTTATCCGACGTCAAACTTGCGGACATCATGATCGGCGACGACATCGTCGTCTTCCCGCACGAGATCTGCCCTGTTGATGGAGTGGTCCTCGAGGGCCAGGGCAAAATGAACGAAGCCTATCTTACGGGCGAGCCTTTCGAAATTGAAAAAATACCGGGAGCGCAGGTGTTATCCGGTGCGGTCAATGGCGATGTCGCGTTACACATTCGCGCGGAAAAGCTGGCGGTAGACTCCCGCTACGCGAGGATCATGCAGGTGATGCAGGACGCGGAGCAGCGCCGGCCCCGCATTCGGCGGCTCGGCGACAAACTGGGCGCCTGGTACACGCCGGCGGCTCTCGTGTTGGCAGGCTTCGCTTGGGCGATAACAGGAGACTCGCACCGATTTCTGGCCGTCATCGTTGTCGCGACACCTTGTCCGTTGCTGATTGCCATTCCCGTGGCCGTCATCGGTGCGATTTCGCTGGCGGCGCGCCGCGGAATCATCATTAGGAATCCGGCTGTTCTCGAGCAGATCGACCGCTGCCGGACGCTCATTTTCGACAAAACCGGGACGCTCACCTATGGAAGACCCACCCTGTCCGAAATCCTCTGTTCTCCGGAATTCACTGAAAAGGAGGTTCTTGCGGCGGTCGGCAGCCTGGAACGGTTCTCAAAGCATCCGCTTTCGGAAGCAGTGCAGGAAGCCGTGCGGAAGGCACATCTGCCCTCAGAACCTGTCTCCGAAATCAGCGAACGTTCCGGCGAAGGGCTAAAAGGGATTGTGGGAAAGCGAACGGTATGGATCACGAGTCGCAACAAAGTAAAGAATTTGCATGTCGCTTTGCCCCCGGTTGCATCCGGCCTGGAATGCGTCGTCTTTATTGACGGCATGTATGCAGCCACCTGTCGCTTCCGCGACATGCCCCGCGCCGAAGGCCTCCAATTTATCAGGCACCTCAAGCCCCGGCACGAAGTCAGCCGCGTTTTAATCGTTTCGGGCGACCGCGACGAGGAGGTTCGGCATCTTGCGCAACAAGTCTCGATCAGAGAAGTCTATTCGGCGAAGAGCCCGGAAGAAAAAGTCGCAATCGTGCGCGCCGAGGCGGCTCGCGCGCCTACCCTTTTTCTCGGAGATGGAATCAACGATGCGCCCGCAATGCAGGCAGCCACCGTCGGTGTCGCGTTCGGAGTCCAGAGTGACATTACGACGGAAGCCGCCGACGCCGTCATCCTGGAAACCTCTCTAAATCGAGTCGACGAACTCATCCACATTGCGAGGCACATGCGGCGCATCGCCCTTCAGTCTGCCATCGGCGGGATGGCTCTGAGCATGATCGGCATGGCCGCCGCCGCTTTCGGATATTTGCCTCCAATCGCCGGAGCCATTGCGCAGGAGATCATCGACCTCGCCGCCGTGCTCAACGCCGTGCGCGTGGCGATGCCTCCCAGCTCTCTGACCGACTTTTGATCTGCGGCGCCCAATTCCAGCGCCCCCCCAACTGTGTCGATTAGAAGAGGCACCCGTTGTTTGTTTGCAATGAGTTGCGGGCGTTTCTAATCGCCAAATGTCGATTAGAAAGCGGTATGGAATCGGCGATTGTCGAAGCGTGCTAACGACTGGAAAAGCCTCATTCCGAAGGCAGGAATGGGCTAGATCAAGAATGTCCCTTGATCGGAGGCGTCTTCAATCTCAAATTTTCAAAGAGCATTCGGCCCTCGCCGGGAGGGTGGGCGGCTTTGGTCTCTACATCCACGCTGACAGAAGGAAATGCGCGCGTCAAGCTGGCCGCGAGTACAGGATTCGACCGGCGCCGCGGTCCTGTCCGTTTGGCGACGGAGTTACGGCTCGAAGCTGCCTCACGCATGCTTCTGAGAAACGAAGGGAGGCGGAGAAAGAGAGTCCACCACAAGACCCAGGTTCCCAACCCCCGAACCTGGGGCACCCTCCGCGTTCTTTATCGTTGCAGGAAATATTATGAAATCGAGATTTCCGGTCGACCGTCCAGAATCCAGAATCGGAGAAGTTCCCCGGCCACCCGCCCCGGGCGCGCTCACCGCAACGCGAGATATGCGGCCCCCTCGCTTGGCCCTCTCAGAAACGATACTGGCGGCCTCGAATCGACATCTCCTCCATGAAGTCTTGAATTTGCGTTTCGCTGCGGAAGAGGGCAGGATCGTACTTTTCGTGGTGGACCATGTCCTTGAGCGGCCTGCGTGGATGATGAATCGTGGGACTCTCTTCCGCGAAGCCGACAGGAACCAGCTGGTAAACCTGTAATGGGTCCGGAACGTCGAGAAGCGACTTGATCATCACTGAGAAATATGGTGAAGAAACATCGCTGACGTAGATCGTAGTGAGCCCCAACGCATGGGCAGCCAACATCAATTGCAGCACGGAATTGGCCAAGCTACTGTAAAAGTGAGACTCCCACTTTTCTAATTTGGTGCGCGCCGGGTAGGCGTCGATCGTTCGCGGGTCGCCCAGGACAATGATAAAGACTGGCGCGTAGCGAAAGGCCAAACCTGGGTCAACGATCGAACGGCGGCCGCGCACCGTCTCCTCGATCTCAATTTTGTCGCGCATTTGGGACTTGTAAAGACTGGTTATCTTGTCTCGTGTCTCAGGGTCTCGGATGACGATAAATTCCCACGGCTGAGAGTTTCCACCCGACGGCGCCCATCGTGCCGCTTCGAGGATCGTCTCAATTTGCTCATCGGAGACCGGCTTATCCTTCAAGAATCCAGAGCGAACGCTTCGGCGACTGCGGACTAACTCCAGGAGGCTTTCGATGGAGGGTAGGGGCGCCGAGGGTTCGGGAGCAGAAACGGATATCACGGTGTCTGACCTCCTTACGGCCAAAACTTCGTCAGTGCTGACAGATCGAAACAGTGGTCGGCTCGCGAGAAAACTAAGTGCTCGCGGCGCGAAAGAAGTACAGAGTCTACTCGATCAGCTGCGAAACGGGAACGGTGATGCTCTCGCATTGGCTTAGCTCCATAATTCTGTCACCCCTTAACGGCAACCCCATTCAAGTGTAGCCACGTGCTATGATGTCGCCATCGCTCCGTTTCTGCTGCGCCAAGCCCAGAGGAAGGGAGGGAACCATGCACTGGTATTTCTTGGTCGCCTACTTTTTCGGCGGCGCTTTCCTCGTCAACGCCATCCCGCATTTCGTCAACGGCGTTTCCGGCCGCTCGTTCCCGACTCCATTCGCTTCCCCGCCCGGCAAGGGATTGTCCTCGCCGATGGTGAACGTGCTGTGGGGCACCCTCAATGGGGTGGTCGGGTATTTTCTTGTCTGCCACGTCGGAGAGTTCCACGTCCGCAGCATCCCCGATGTGCTCATTTTGGGAGCCGGTGGATTGCTCATGGCGGTCATGCTGTCTCGGGCGTTCGGGCGTCTCTACGGCGGTAGCTCAGGCGATGCAACGGGCAAGTGAATGCTACGTCGGTGCGTCGCAAGATTTTGGGGCGCTTGTACTACTGGACTCCGGCGAGGTACTCGGCGACCGCATAGCGACAGGAGGAGCATGCGAAATGGCGACTGGCAAGCGCGGTTACACGTAAGTCACAGTCTGTGAACGCCCGCTTGTGTCGAGACCGGCTTCAGTCGAGAATCTTGAGTACGGCACTCCGCACCCCTCTCCGGACGCTAAATCACGGTGCCGAGCGCGCCGCCCAGAGACTAGGCGATGTCCACATTCGATTTAACTGAACTCGACAAGCTGGAGCGCCGCGAGCGCCAACTAACGATCCTCGCGGCCGTCGTTGTCCTCGTGATGGCGGCGGGCATGGCGCTGCTGATGTATCCTCTGGTGTTCGTGCATCCGGTCCAAGCGGAAAAGTGGCCGCTGCGTTTCGCCTTCTTCGGATTCTGCGTCCTCTCGCTCCTGATCGCGGCCTATCTGCTCGACCGTCAGAGAATGTTCCGGAATGTGAAGCAGCAGCTCGTGTCGCAGTTGCAGCGGAACGTCGAATTGCAGAATCGGGGCAACGCGGATTTGCTGCATACGATTCCCGATCTGAGTCATTTCCAGGATCGACTCGCCATGGATTACCGTCGCGCCGCGACGATGCAGCAAACGCTGTCGGTCCTGGTCGTGAAAATCGCCTTCACGCAGAACTCAGCCGACGCAAGCAACGAGACCGCGGGGCTAGGCGACGCGGCGCGCGCCATCGCGCGCGTCATGCGCCCGACCGACTCGATGTATCTTCTCGAACCAGCACTTTTCGGCCTCGTACTCTCCGACACGGACATGGCAACCGCGAATCGCCTGAAGGGCGGGCTCGAACAATCGCTCAGACTCGTGGGCGCCAACAACAACTTCTCCTTCGAAACCTTCGTCTGCAATTATCCTGAACACGCAAAAAGCGCTCACGAACTGGAAGAAGCCGTGTTCTTGCACCTCTCCGCGCAGAGGGCCTGGCTCGAAGCCGCCGACGCCGAAGTACCCTAAAATATCTCAACCGCGTGGCAATTGGACGTAACCGGACAACCACTCGTTTTACTCAAGATGCTTGGTAGCGATACCGGGAGTCGAACCCGGATTTTGGCCTTGAGAGGGCCTTGTGGCACCATCGCAATAGTCAATATCTATAAGGATTTGCTGCGCATCTATGCTGATTTGTCATCACTTTTGCCATCACTACATGGCAGCGCGATAAGATGACGGCGATTCGGATTCGGCCCATATCGGAAGGGGAACGGGCCAGCTTGAAAAGAGTTGTGCATCTATCAAATTCGTAGTAATATTTAGTCATAAATGGAGGTAGTTATATGGCCACGATGCAACAGGCCGTTGTTGGTTTCTCGTGGAGGACAGCCGTCGATCTGTCGAAAAAGGAGAACCGAGCCCGACTCAGTCCGGCTGCAATCAAAGGCCTTCTTCGGATGGCGACACATTGGAAACTACGGGATGAAGATACGCGAGTCTTGCTTGGCGGCATCTCCAGTGGCAGTTTCTACGCACTGAAGAGTGAAGCTACCAGAACACTGGATGAAGATCAGCTCACCCGAATTTCACTTTTGATCGGGATATACAAGGCGCTGAACATTCTTTATGGCGAGAAGCTCGCAGATGCTTGGATGACGTTGGCAAACACGAATCCAATGTTTGGGGGAGAGTCACCCCTCAATTACGTGAAGAAGGGCGGCATACCTGCTTTCATGAGAGTTCGCCAACTGTTGGACGCCCGCCGCGGCGGCAGATGATATCTCCAAAGGTCGTCAGGGTCGAACGCGACAGAACTCATCGCCTCATCCCCTATCGTTACAGCGATCGTGGTAAGCCAATCCTCAATCTTCTCGCACAAGACGACGACGATCTGCTCAGCGACCTCACGGAGCTAGAGGGCGCAACGAACGATCGATTGCTTGGTGAGAATGGCAAGCTACCGGGCGTGACCACCATTGAGCTTGTTTCCGGATTCCGTCTCGCGCACATAGTTAACGCGACCTTCACTCACGCCAATCCGTTGGGGGGACGGTTCAACAGTGCGGGACGAGGAGCTTGGTATGCGGCCTTCGAAATGCAAACTGCACAAGCGGAAGTGGCCTTTCATAGAACCGCCGAATTGAAAGAAGTCGAATGGAAAGCCGAAGAGGTCTCGCCGTATATAGACTATCTCGCCGATTTCAGACACGAATTTCATGATATTCAGGGAGACTCAGATTTTGTGGACTGCTTAGATCGGAACAACTACAGCGCCTCCCAAACCCTTGGACTTAAACTGTTGACCGGTGGTTCGGTGGGGATTGTGTATCCGAGCGTACGGCACAAGAGTGGCGTTTGTATCGTGTGCTTTCGTCCGCCCTTAGTGCTAAATGTGCGAGAGGGGCCTATGGTGACGTTTACTTTCCGTGATACAGAATTCATTGCTCTTGTCATCAACGACTGACACTACGAAACCGTTCACACCCTCAAAAGACCTGAGCTTCTGGAAGGGCTAGCATGTTTACGAGTCCGAATGCTGCTTGTTTGGGAGCCGGATTAAATCTTCCGTCCGATCTCTGTTTGGTAGCGATACCGGGATTCGAACCCGGATTTGTGCCTTGAGAGGGCACCGTCCTAACCCTTAGACGATATCGCCACGGTGCAAAAAGGATAGCACAAAAGAATGGCCCGGCAGGAATCACCGGGCCTCGGACCAAGCACCACCAATTTACTTGGCCGATTTTATCTGTGCCTCAACGAACTTTCCGCCTTGCTCCATTGCCGCTCGAATACGCTTAGTATCGGTCACGTTGTAGCGCGAAAGCATGTTCTGCGACTTCCAGCCGCCAATCTTCATCACGATATCGGGATCGACTCCGGCATCGATGAGGTTGATGGCCGCAGAGCACCGACAGTCGTGGATACGGACGCCATCGCGGCGGCGAGTTTCCTCATCAAACGTTCCCAGTCTCGCCTTCGCTACTGCCCGAGACCACTCCGTCCGATAGTTCGTGGAATCGAAGACCGGCTTCTCGTCGTCGCGGAACATCTTCTTGAGCATCGCTTGAATCGGCTTGAGCATTGGGCCAGCCAACACAATCGTGAGCGGTTTCTTAGTCTTCGTGATCGTGCCGGGCAGGTTGATCTCGTCGCACTCTTTGTTCACCATGTCCCATGTGATCTTCTGAAGCGCACCCAGCCTGCAGCCGGTGGCGTACATGAACGTAAAGAATGAGTGCAGGTTCTTCGGCAGGTGCGAAAGAATCTTCGCGAACTCTTTCGGTTCGATGCGCTGTCCCGCGGGTTCCGAGTCCTTCGGCATCGGGAAGTGCGGAACGTCATTCAGGCGCAGCTTGTTCTCTTTCTTAGCCTGATTGAACATCGCCCGGAGCGGCACGAGCAGCCGGCGAATTGTCGGATCAGAAAGATCGTCGTCTTCGCGGCGGTCTTCGATGAAGTCGCGGATGACATCTGAGGTGATCGCGGTAACGCGCATACCGCAAAAAAAATCATCAAGATTCTTCACCTTCGAAGTCTGCGAAGGATTCGCCGGATGGTCGCGGAGGTACGAATCACGGATATCCTCGTAACGCAACTGCTGGACATCCGAGGGAGCGATCGCGCCGCGCTTCGTGTCGGCCAGAGCTGTCTGCAGCGCATCCTTAGCTTCGGCCTCGGTCGGGAAGCCGCCTTTTGTTTTGAACTTCCCATTGAGTCGATACTGATACGTCCACGTTGAACCGCGTTGGAAGACTGTTCCGTTTTGCATGGCTACCTCTCGATTGTCCGGCGCACAACGATCCGACCCTAAGATTGACAGAAACATTTATCTCACATGGCCCTTAGTGATGTCAACAGGAGATGATGACATGCTTCCGATTACAGACGTATTCGGAAGGTCCTGAGTTAAGGCCACTTCCCTATTGACAAGGGTGTGCGGCTTTGGTACTATAAGGACGGTCCCAATCAATCGTTGGGCGGCAGTGGAATGAAGATAAGTGGGTAGCCCGTGAAGTTGGACTCGGGGAGGATGTCTCAATCCCACGGTGGCGCAGAGTTTACGAAGGCTCTGCCCTTAACAAGTCAATGACTCGGCGCTATTGAATTGACGGCACCGAGACCCGCCTGCGGCAACCCCGCTAAGGCTCATGTGACTCTTCGGATTGGCTGTAGTTTGGCCGTGGAGATAACATGGGCCGTCCAAGAATTGCAGAGGTCATAGCCGCTCGTAATGCGGCTAATCCCGTTCCGTCAACTGAATCTGTAGTTCCCTTCCCTCGCGGTCTCACGCTTGACCGTGCTGCAGAATACTCCGGCCTCACGGTGTGGATGTTGCGCACGCTCATCTGGAATCGCAAGTTGACCGCCACGCTCCACGGCAAGCACTACGTGATTCTGCGCGAAGACCTTGATTTATATCTCACTCGGAAACGTGATCAGGCACGCCGTGAACGCCCGAAGCGCCGGGGTGCGGCGTGATCTGATCGAAACAGGTTTGTAGTGAAGCAGTGAAGAAGTAAGGCGAGGCAACCCCTCGCACAGGAGAAAGTAAATGTTTCCACAGGAAATTGCGTCAACGTTAACGACGATATTCAAGCAGGATACCCGCAGCATTGTCCTGTTCTTGCAAGGGCCTCCGGGGATTGGCAAGACGGCGGCGGTTGGACAAGCGGCGCAAAGTGCATCCAAAGAACTGATCACGTTCGCGTTGCCCACTTGTGAAAGCGTAGACCTGCGCGGCCTTCCCATCGCCGAGAAAGGTGTTACGAAGTGGGCGTCACCACTGCCTCGCGATGGTCAGGGCGTCATTTTGCTGGATGAATTATCCAGCGCGACACCAGATGTGCAAGTAGCGGCTCACCATCTTGTTCACGCGGAACCGGGATCGGACATGAGTTTGCCCGAGGGATGGCACATCGTGCTGACCGGAAACCGCGCCGCAGACAAGACGCTCTTTCGAGCCACCTCTGGGCCCCTGCGCAATCGGTTGACGATTCTTAACTGTGAACCGGATATCAAGCAGTGGGCCGAGTGGGCGATGGATAACAACGTGTCGCCTATCATCACGGCTTTTGTGCGATGGCGTCCAGAGCTTCTCATGGCCAAGGAAATTCCGGGTGACGGCGGGTTCCCCTCGCCTCGTTCGTGGGAGGCGGTCTCCAACATTCTGTCACTGCGGATGAGCGGTAGCGTCGAACGCGAACTTGTCCTAGGCACGATTGGCGAGGCCGCATCAACCGAGTTTGGTGCCTACCTGCGAACATCTCGAGAGTTGCCTGCAATCGAATCCATTTTGGAGAACCAGAGCAAATCTCAGGTGCCCAAGTCTCCGGCTCAGCTGTATGCCTTGGTGACTTCCTTGGCTCAATACACTCGTGAACGACAGAAGTCTGCGATGACCTACGTGTCGCGTATGCCTGCGGAGTTCGCGCTGCTCTACGTCATGGACGTTCGTCGAGGCGGTGAGTACAACATCCGCGCTGATAAGGGCATCGCGAAGTGGATCAGCGAACATGCCAAGCTGTTCGAGACCGAAATGGCGCAGGCGGCGTAACCATGAAAACCTACAGGAACACCGTCAAGATAGACGGCAGGGTTGTACACACGACGGAAAGTGCTTGGCCGTACCAACTCCTTCAGGATGCCAAAGATGCCATAGGAACCCAGCTCTACAAGCAATTGGGAACCCTACATACCTTGGCAGAAAAGGAGGTATCGACCGCGAACCTGAAGATATCCGTTGAATGTGTCTGCCTCGTGAACAGGCGGGCAAAGCGTCGCGCACCAGACGTTATCGCGGCAGAAAGAGCAGCCATCGCGCTGAAGCGGAGTCAAAAGGCTGCCGAGGTTGCTAAAGCGAAGCAGTATGAGGAAAAGCTCCGCATACAGCGTCGTCAGCGTATCACGAATCAGATTGACCACGCCTTCAAGACCGGCGAGACCGGCTCGGAGTCGGTAGCAAAGTATCTGACCTGCGAAGCGTGCGACGCGCCAGCAACACACTTGTACCTGAATCGTGCAGTTCCATCCGGTGCGGCAGTTCTGGACGAGAACACCGTCGTGGGTGCAACTTGCATCGAGCACGCTAACAGCAGCCGGGCAGTTTGGTACAGACGTGCCGATATCGTGGAGTTCCCGGTTAACCGCTTGGAGTTCTTCTATTCGGGCATCCGGCAAATCGGAATAAAATGAGTCACGCGGCTGACAAAATCGAACGCTGCTCTGCGCAGATGCTGCTCCAGTATCCGTGGTGGGCCAGCTTGTATCTTCATCTGGTTCGAATAGAAACCGGGGCGGTGGACACTATGGCGGTTGATGGAACGCATCTGTACTACAACCCCAAGTTCACGGAGTCATTGACAGACCAAGAGTGCATCGGCGTGTTGATGCATGAAACAGGACACTGCGCTTTCCTGCATTGCTACCGAAGAAAGTACCGAGAACCAGAGCGGTGGAACGTGGCGTGTGATAAGGCCGTGAATGCGGTACTCGTGGCCGCAAACATTACGCTGCCTAAAAACTGTGTTACGCCCGGGCCATTGGGTACGTTGGCCGAAGAGTTATACGAGCAGATTACGCCAGAAGAGATGGCCCTGTATTGCAAAGATGTGCTGGAGGCCGGTTCATTCACGGACGCAAACGGCGGTGAGCAGATGTCGGAGAAGGATTGGCGAGACGCCATCGCGTCGTCTTACACGCTGATGCCCGACTACCTATCACGAATAATCGAAGAGGCCACGGCATCCACGAAGGATTGGAAGAACGAGTTGGCGCGGTTTATCCATTCCACGCGCAAATCCGAAAGCCATACATGGAACCGCCTGTCGCGCCGCGTGCCCGGTCTACCGGGGTGGAATCGTGAGATAGAAAGCCGCATCGCAATCTGCATTGACACGTCTGGTTCCGTCACGGGAAACATCCTGAATGCCTTCGTGGCTGAGTGTAAAGCAATCCTAGAACTGGCGGGCATCGCGGCTGTGGTTATCAGCGCAGATGCTGCAGTCGCGCAGATTGTGCAGCCCGGCGATCCATTCCCGACTGAACTGAAAGGCGGCGGCGGAACGAACTTCGCTCCAGCCTTGAGGGAAGCCGAAAATCACGAGCCTAACGGTATCGTCTATTTTACTGACGGTGATGGCGCGTATCCCAAGGGTTGTCTGTATCCGATTTTGTGGGCATTGACAAAGCCACATGCGGTTCCATTCGGCGACAAAATCTTACTGGAGGAATACATCAGCAAGCAGTAGCCCGCCAGTAAAGGCGAGAGTCGTGGCTCAGGAAGTTTAGACGTTATGGGTGTGCTCGTTGAGGTTCGACGTGGCCGAAGAATTTGTGTCGATCTGCACTTAACGCTTTATGCGTCGGGTGACGACGGCGAAGTGTACGGAGTTTACATGACCCAAAGCGCGAGTCAAGAGGGAATGTCCATCGGCGCAGGACTCAACCCGAATTTGGGCGCTGCGGCGCTATGGGTGTGGCTGCATGCTGGCGATGTTGCCGAGCAGATCATCGTGAATCAGCGCGAGTGTGTTCACGGGATGCGCCCATTCGAGTGTGGACAGTGCTCGCATCCTGAAAGACGTTTCGTGTCTGATTACTCTAGCGACGATCCGGCTCCGCTCAACCGCTACGCGATCAACCATGACCCTTGGAATGAGATGGAAAAAGACTTCGCGGTCGTCTCACTGGCCGGCATCCCGTGGTTCGAGATGGAACCGAAAGACCTGATTCGCTACTTTCTCGATCTCGGTGTTCCTTGGGCCGTTCAGCCAGAAGGTTCGAGTCGTTACTTTCCCGTGGTTCGTTCGTTTGTGGGTGTCAAACAGTCCTTCGCGGCGGTAAGTAACCGCGATCTCTACACGGTGCCTCGGAAAGCGCGAGGCGCTACGGTGTCGAAGGCGGCGCTCGATCAAATATTTCAATCTGATCCACAAGACTTTCACCGTAAGGCGGCGCTCACTCAAACTCTGGTCTACGGCGCGAAGGTTGAAGACGCCGCGAAGGCTCACGGGCAAAGTGTGGGCGCGTTGACCAAGCATCGCCAGCGCATCCTGCAGGAGATTCGGCTCCGATTCCCTGAAGAAGTCACCGAAGTGGAACCACAGCGCGTGAAATTTCAATACAGGCAGTTTGAGCGCGGGATCGGCCCGGGCACTGATCCGAAGCGATGGGAGGCCGGGGAGACGTAAAGAGTGAGGCATACACTATTTTCAAGAATCTTGCATGCGGCTTTTATTGATGGCGAACAAGATAGCGTTTGTCGGGCTGTCCGCAAAGTGGAATTGTCCACCTACAGCTCTTATAAGTGAGGAAGCCCTACAAAGCGCAGGCCCTCGCGAAGTCGATCAATAAGTTGTCCGCAAAGTAGACTCCAGCAGTAATCCCGCCGGAATCCGCTTCGGTTTCTCGCAGGACGTTGTGATTCAGAAGCGATAGATCGGCGCATGCCCGGGGCATCAAGCATGCAGGTGAGCCCACCGCCGACCGTGGGCTTAGATTGATCGAATAGATCGAAGGAAGAACCATGCAAGGACGCGGCATTTTGAAAAGATGGCAAGGATCGTGGGGAATCATTTATGCTGTTGAATCCCGCCGGTACTTTCTGCACATCTCGAAAGTAGTAGAAGGAACACCGGAACTTGGTCGAGTCGTCACATTCGAAATCGGTCCGGCCCGATCGGCAACGGAATTAGAGCAGGCCTTGAACGCGCACATCGGCGAGATGGCAGGTGCGCGATGAGCAATGCCACATTTGATTCGTTCAAAATACCTCTAGAACAGTTTCGCATGAGCAATGATGGCCGCGAATGGAAGCACATGGCCGGGCAGCGGCGGGCACTGTACATCGAGCTGGCCAGTTTCACTAACGCCGATGGCACTAACGCATATCCCAAAATCTCGACGTTGATGGAGCGCCTTGGCTGGTCTCACGGGAAGGTCTGCTACATCCTAGATGATCTAAAGGAACTCGGGAGAGTGGAGCGCACCGGGCGTAAAGGGCAACGTGGGCCTGCCGTCCGCAAGCTTGTTATTCCGGTCTCCGGAGTCCAATACTCAAGGTTCTGAGAGTCCAAAAGTCAATTCTCAGAGTCTAAAACTCGGCTCTCGAAGTCCAAAACTCAGTTCTGAGAGTCCAACAGCTATTGGACGACATACCCTCCCTACAGACCTGCCCAACAAACCCGCCCTCCTACCTACCCCGGCGGAGGGGGATTTGGATGAGGCGGTCAAGTGGGTGCGAGAGAAGTTCAAGGAGACAACCGGGAAGGTTCTTTCGACGCGGGATGCGGAGAAGCTGTTTCTCAACCGTCTGCCCGAAGCTGTAAAGGGCAGTGTGCAGCAATGGCTCGAAAACCGCCCGCTGACCGGATTGAATAATCCAGCCTACTTTCTGTTCCGTGACTTTGAGGATTACTACGATCCTGCGAACAGGCCGGAGCCAGAGTACACGCGGGAAGAGATGGCCGTAATTCGCGCACAGGTTGCCGCACAACTGGAAAATGAACGGCTTCAGCGGGATTCGGAACTACAGCAGCGACGAGAGAAAGAGTCTACAGCTTTAGCGAATATGAATACTTGGTTGGGATAGTTACCTCTTTGACCAAGTATGTATTCACATCGTGCCACTAATCACATGAGGAACTCACCGGGATGTGCTACTGTCGGCTTTGGGGGGCCAACCCATGAGATTGCAATCCCTGTTAACTGTAGTTTTGTGCTTAGTCGGTATCGCAGCAAATACAAACGCAAAGACTCAGCAATCAGCGCCGCCCGCCGTCGTGTCTGCACAATCTTCAACGATCACTAACGCTCGGGTCATTGAGATGACCAAGTTGGGGTTGGACGACGACGTTATCATTGCCCGGATCAAGCATAGTGCCTGTAACTTTCAGCTTTCGGATTCCGATCTGTTGGAATTGAAGAAGGCCGGGGTTTCTTCAAAGGTAGTGGCAGCTATGCTGGACACCGTGCCAGTGGCCGCTACATCCGTTCCCGAGCCTAGCGATGGCAAAGTTCGAGTCTTCGTCACGGACAGTCAATCGTGGGAAGAACGCGGAGGCGGCGGGGGCGGTGGGAATAAGAATGGCTGGGCCGCAGGCAGTTCATTCTCTGGCGGTGCTCGCCCGCAGACGGCGGAGATCATCAAGACTCTCAATCAACGATGCCCTGAACTGACGGTGACCGATAACCTCGGAAAGGCCAACTTTGTCATCGTTCTCGACCACGAAGGTGGGAAAGGGCTACTGGCTCATCGCAACAAAATCGCGGTCTTCAATCGTGACGGTGATGACATCTACAGTGACTCTACACGCGAGCTGGGCAACGCCGTTAAAGATGCGTGTGCTGCGATGGCGAAATCATCAGGGAAGTAAGCCACTCGTCGGCGACCGGAGCCGGGCGCTTACCGCCGAAGACTTGTTCGGTGAACCTCAGCTCCGCGAGACTGTCCCGCCGGACGGCGGCGGCGCGAACAAGTAGAAGTGAACCTTGTCGTCTTGATTTTCCTTCAGATGGATAAGGTAGAAGCCCTCCTGACCAACCAGCTTAATCTGATGATTGTTCAAGAGGTTGACAATTTTGTTGCGCCACCCGAGTAGATTGTCGCGGTAGTATTTGTAGTCGGTGCGCGAGCCGTAAGGATTATCCGCATGGGAGGTGGCTCCGCACTTCTCATAGAGTTTCTCGAAATCATCTTTCGTCAGGTAGTCGGCTTGCCGTGGCTTAAGTTGGTGAATAGCTCTAGGGTCAGGTGCGGGAGCCTCCACCACCGGCTTTGGATAGAAGTCGGGATTAACTCGCTCCAAGTCTTGTAGCACCAGCCGTGCATTCCAGTGCGCGGCAAACTTTTCGTGCGCTGCCGAGTACAGTTCCTTGTTGGCAATGAGCGAACCAAACGCAATTAGTTCGAGTACTTTTCTGAATTGTAGACAAACGGACTCAATTGTTGTCGGCTCATAAAGGGCGTGTCCCTTGCCTGTCACAAAAAAGTCAATGACAGCGACCCTGCGTTTAATTTCTTCCATAAGTTCGCAGTACTTCTGAATGTCCGGTGCGCCCATCTGATTCGCCCCTCCAGTCCATCACGCGGGCAAGTATATACGGTCTATGATAATACTTACCTTCCACTTCGTTGGCTGTACGGGCATTCGCGGACACATGGCACACCCTAAGGTCAAACGCGTGTCTTCTTTTTGAACCGCAAAAAGTTTTCATTTCCGATTTTTCCCTTTTTCGAGGTGATTTATGTCAAAACGACGTAAGAAACTAGCCCTCGCGACACCGAACGAGATTGAGCAGGCGATTTACTCGCTCGAAACACGCGGCAAGCACGCCCGCTCTCATATCGAGATGGAATTGAAGCGGATTATCGCTGCTGCCAAGGCCCAGCTCGCTGACTATCAGAAGGGCAAAGAGAACCACAAGCGTCACAAGAAGCGCAATCCTAACTGGCCTTCATCAATCCGATCTGCTGAGTGGTTTGCTAAGAACCGCCGGGAAGTCAGGGATGAGCCTAAACAGGTCGCAGGAGTCGCCACAGAGCGTCTGGATCAGCCGTCAGCGCCGATCAAGACCCAAGCCCAGATCGCCTCGGAGATCGCCCAGCGCATTGATCGAGAGATTGGCCGGGAACGCGGCGAAGCGTGGGCCATGGACGACTGACCGTCAGGATTCGTGCAGCCCGGCGGGATGGTCGGTCAGCGGTAACGAAATCACCCCGAAAAGTACTGTTGCATATTTTAGGCTGAAAATAAGTCTAGCCTTCTCACCCGTTTGGAATGGGTTAAAAGGCTAGAATGCAACAATACCCGTATTCTGTAGCACGGAGAGGTTCACGGTTGTTTGGACTCACCCGGTAATACGCCTCGACGTTTCATGGTTTTTGTTGAAGTTTGAACCGAAGCTCCCACTCTCGCCTTAGCGTCTTTTGAATTGAGGGACGGTTATTGCCAATCCGGCGGTGGTGGTGGTGTTTCACAGTTCACTCTCCTTCCACTAGTCCGTGCAGGAATAATACCAAGATTCTGTATCGTTCATCTCCGTTTCTTTAGGTACGGCACTAAGCGTCCAAACCAAATCATTAAAGCGAAGATTACGATGTAGAAACCTATTCCTAAGACGACGAGCCAGATTATGTGCCAATACCAACCCATGAGTATGAGTAGTAGAGGCGAACCCAGTCCGAAGACACCCTCTAACCAAGGGTGCTCTTCTTGAAGTTCGTAGATGAACCAGAAGAAAATCGCGAGCAGGATTATCGACGCTAAGACGTTTATCGGCGTCATTTTTCGCTCCCGTCAGGCACGGGATTTTACTATAAAACGCCAGAGCAGCAAGACGAACACGGGTCAAAAGGCTTGGGAGAAAGCCTTCGCAGCAGCCGCCGACGCTTCCGAGTCGGTAGGATTTACATAGGCCAGCGTCGAATCGAACGAGCGATGCCCAAGGTGCTGGCGGATAAGGAAAGCGTTCGCTCCGGCCTGCACCATAAGCATAGCAGCCGTGTGCTTCGCGACGTGGGGGTGTTGCAGCGTTTCAGGCAGACCGGCCTCGCGAGCAATAGCCTTGAACAGCCGATATACCGTAACTCGGTCGAGCCGAGTGCTCTTCTGTGAATTGAACACGAAGTTGTCGGCATCGGCCTCTCGAACGTCAAGCCACGCCTTGATAACAGCGGCCTCGTTGAACAGCGCGTTCCCCTTGACCTTCAGCAAGTTCTGCGTCGAGTCGAGCGAACCCTTCAACCGTGCGATGTGAATCTGCTCGGTCTTGAAGTTGATATCAGACAGCCGCAGATTGGCGATCTCCGACGCCCTTGCGCCGTGGGCGACAGCGAACAAGAACATAGCGTGCTCCCTCGGGCCGTATTCTTTCGCTGCCCGTAGAAAGCGTTCTAGTTGTTCGTTGTTCATGTAGGAGATGCGGCTTCGAACTTGCTTCGCTCGTGGCTTCGGCATTCTGACCACGTTTCGTACGATGGATGGCGTCATGGTGTTCTCCATGAAGCAACGATAGAAAGTAACGTTACATTTGTCAAGCGCAATCGTTCGCCCAATCTTTTTCAGACCAAACGGCGAACGGCTTCAGATATCCGATGAGATATCTGCCGGTCGATTGAGCAGATGGTTTCGATCATGCTTTTGATTATCAAGCCGTCTGAAATTTCCAGCTCAACAGAGGGCCCCTGAGCCAAAAGGTCGAGGCCACCCGGGCATCCCCGCAGCACCTTCAGCCGCCAAATGGTCCGGGGTATCCGATGGTGAGCAAATTTTTTCAGTGTTGAAAGTGGTTCCTTCACAGGTACCGATATTTTTAAAGGAGTCCAACATGCAGGACTACGAAATCGAAGCCATCAGAAAAGCATACGCTACCAGCTCGTGGCAGGAAATTTGCGATGCCCGTGATCGTGCGCTGAAGTTTCCAAAGGCAGCAGAAGCGGCGGAACTCTTGCAGGAAATCCTCGAAGAACGTTTAGCTGAAGACGAAAAGCAAAAGCAATCCGCAGCAGAATGGTCGAAGGCCAATACCGTGCCCGAACGAGCGAAGACGCTCACGCCCGAGGAACGCAAAGCCAAGGAACTCGCCCATCTAAAACGCATCACGAAGAACGGAACTGTCGTCCCTTTTGTAACGCCCGAATCACCGTATCGAAATCAACGTGATTACGACCAAGCGCATAAAAAGTCTGAACCAGCGCCGCGCTCGCCGTTTAGCTGTCCAAACTGTTCCCCCGGCAAACCCCACGAATCATGTACGGGGCACTGCACTTCAGACCCCGTATTTTTCGAGCGCCGTGTGATGAGCCTTCAGGAGCGGAATGCTTTTTTAGCGAAAGGCGCGTAGTTCAGCACCACAGCACCGAATGCAATTGGCAATGACGGCGACAGCGCCGTGGAGATAGAACCATGCAGGAAGAAACAAAACAGGTAGAAGTAACACAGCGACCGCAAATTGATCTGACACAATGCCCGGCTGAGATATCGGCGCTCGATCCGAACGCCCCTCTTCTGTGGATACAGTTTCTCCGCCGCACCGGCATTCCGATGACCGCTAAGGGTAAGCGAGGTAAACATGCGGCGACCGATCTGTGGGTTGATAATAATTCCCGTCGAGCACTCATCATTCGCGGTTTCGGTATTCCGTCGCTGATTCAGCGGCTGTCCGCAGCCAAGGATGAAGTCAGCCGCGCCCGTGTATGGTGGAGAGAAGCCGCCGCGTGTTCCGAAGGTGAGAGCGTTCCAGATTTGTCCGCCGATAACATGGCCGTGTTGAATCCATTCATCGTGACCGCCGAATTGAAATTCAAAGACACCCGCTTCGAAAAACTGACCACAAAAAAGTGGGCGGATGATTCCTCCACAGAAGATGAGAAACGGACACGGAATACTCGCAAGCGGATTCGTCAAGCTCGCGCCGGGCGGGAATCGGCTAGAACCTCAAAAAAGGCGGCAGTAGCCTGCTGATTTCATAGGCAGTTAGAAGGGGGGTCTGGGAATGGGGGTGCGCTAGCCCATCTTTCAAGAAAGAGTCCCTTTTTGAGGCTCCCTTGCCCGCCCGTCCGGCACCACCTTTTCAGTACCCAACAAAGGAGCGTCACCATGAGCACCATCAATCAGAGCACCGTCTGGTCCGACCCGGCAGCCCTCGCAGCCCAGATCATCGCCAGATCGATTAAACGCGTCGAGGACCACGAGAAGTCAAAAGCCCGCGCAGCAGAGAAACAAACCGAGCGGCGGGCAGCCGAGAAGAAGTCTTAAACGCACCTCGCTGTTAGAGCCGCGTATGCAGTCCAAATAGATGTTCAGCAGTTGAAAGGAAAATAAAATGCCAATGAACTACAATCCCGCAACAGGTTCTACAAGCAAACCGCCGCGCCCGCCAAAAAACCTCGAAAATGTGAATTTTGCGGAAGCGACAGACCGTCCACAAAACTTAGTATCCCGATGGTTGACCAGCACGGTCGCCCTGCCGGTAAGCATCCGTGCAACGGAAGTTTTCATGACCCTGAGACCGCACCCGACACCAAGATCGGCGGAGCAAATCGGTCGCCCGACAAAACTCGTTCCCAGCCCTACTGAAGTTGCAGCACATGTAGCACAGCATTAGAAGTAAAAATCCAAATGAAGTCCTAAGAGGTTCAGCATGCGTACAAGAGATGATTTCAAAGTAAGTCGTAGTCAAGGTCGGGTAGGCCCGCTACACAAGACACCGAGCCTGCAAGAGCGTCTGGAAGGTGTCGAAGACACAGAGCAACGTCAGAAAATCTGGGACGAGTTTCACGATCATATTGACAGTGTGATGGGCCGTTTCAAGAACCTCTATCCTCACATCCCGCTGGACGATGTGAGCCAAGCAGGTCTGCGCAATCAGAAAACGATTGCGGAGTGGATCAACGCCCACGAAGTTGGCGCGGAGTTACATAATTTTGTGGAGTCGGTGAAGGACGCATACCGCCAAATCTACTTTACTCCGTCTGCTGCGGGCCGTCCCGATCTCAGCAAACAGGCTCGCCTTGGTAGCTATTTCGAGCCTCGACTTAACTCCGTAGACTTCTCTTGGCTCTTCGAAAGCCATCCGGCCTACCCCAAGGCAGACGTATATGAGCCTGAGAAATCAGCCAAGCAATATCGTGAAGCACATCCTGAGGCTTGGAAGTTTCAAACCGATCAGGTAGCGGCGGCAGATGCAGCATTTGTCGCCCAGCAGGTGAAGCAGTTCCTTGAGTTACGACCGCAGTTTGTCAGCACAGACGCAAATAAAAAGATGCTGCTCGACGCGGTGAAGCAAGCCGGACTCAAGATCAACCAATCATCTCTCGTGCTGTGCTTCGATCATTTGGTGAAATCAGGCCGTATGACAGTGAACGAGAACGTATCTCTTAAATTCCCCGGCGTTGTCCGCACAGATTTTGCCGAAGCGAACGGTGAAGGTTCCGGTCGTGATATCGGTCTTGCCGAAGCCCAGAAGGCAGCCTTGAAGTTCGTGGCCAGCCACACAGCGGAACAGATTCGTGAACGTACCCAAAAAGACCCCGCATTTCGTGCCGCCCTTGATCGTCTTCGTCAGTAACTTGATTTTGTACCAGCCGTCCACAAACGCCATCTGATTTATCCAAAGATGCCGATAATGTTCAGAAATAAATCGTGAGTCAGCGACTCACAAAAGGATATGTACATGAGTAAGAGTTATGAAGATCACAACGAACTCGACGATCAGTTGGGTTCAAAGAAAAATCTAGAGTTGGAACAAGAACGGATTCGTATAGATAACGAGATGCGCGAACTCGATCTCGAAATCAAGCGTGAGCAAGTTAAGACGATCCGCGCAGCCAAGCAGGCAGCATTCGATAGAGCGGCGGGGCAGAAGGCCGCTATAGACCAATTCATGGCGCAGCGTAGGTTACGTCAAGCACAATGCGTTCACCGCAAGGGCGGAGTCGGCGCTGATGCCGTCATCCGTGGTCAGGGCCAGTCTTCCATGTATTGCGTGGTAAAACATCTTTTGCCCGCAGGCAATTATCTTGTTCTTTGCCAGCGTTGCGGCAGGGAGTGGCACGGGCCGTTGACCGCGCTGCAAAACGGCGGCGTGGCGAAGCCCGCAACGAAGGGATACTTTACCGCCATCCAATACGCGACCAACAACACTCAGAGCGGCTCATCCCGATTCGACTTCTCGGTCGCGCAGCCTCAGTTGGAAGAATTTGACGAGGAAGGAGAAGAATAATATGCCGCTCGATCCTTGGAGGGATTTAACTGCTGCCCAGATGGAGTCGATGAGACTCAACGATCCCGACGAGTTCAACCGCCGGGCCGCACTCCTCGACAAGCCATCCTCGACGCAGAAGACCGTCGTCTATCGGAACGGTCAGCTCGTTGACGGCGAACCGCCCGCGAAGGAATAGCAACACAAGTTTGGCAGGCTTCTATGGTGCGCGGAGAGATTCCGTGACAGCCCGAGCGGAGTGTAGTCAACGTGCCGCTCACACGCTCCTTCTGGCCGCTCGGTGACTAATGAAACAAAGCCTGCCAACAACGTGGACGGGCCGGATCTGTCTCTCGCCCGGCAGACTCGGCTCTTCATGTTCAGTTTTCAACTTTATGAAAGGTCTACACGCATGGAGAAACAGAACACAACAGTCCCAGCAGCACGAGTAGTGAAGAAGAACTCCCTAGCGCGTCAGCATTCAGATTTGAGAATCAAGCCGAGTCGAGACAGATAAATCCCTCGACATGACCGATCCGCTGAATCACTTCGATCTGCGGATTAAGAGGGTCGAGCTTCGCGAAGAGCCACTGCCTTCTTCCCTCACGCCTCGAATGGACTCAGGCGCGTGAATCGGTCGTGACTGCTCCGGCCTGTGGGCCACCCGCCCCGGCGGGCCAGCTCACGCTTTTCATGCTCGGCCAAACAAAAGGATCGCGCTTGATCTGGGCAAGCGCCTCGATTCCAAGGAGACGCCAGTGACCGGCGTTGTCAGTCTTATCGCGCTCCTCTCGGTACACGGCGAGATAGACCCTGATTAATTCTCCAACCCGTTGGTCAAGGCGCTCGAAGCACCGCGAGTCATTACAGAATCTATAGTGCTTACCCCAGCCCTGCATGATTCCACGTACCTTGTCGAGCGACCCAAGGAGGGACAGCGAGGCCGCCAGATCAGCCGTTTTTCTGTGCTCCCGAAAGGCCTCTCGGCTTTCCCGGAGTTTCGATTCTATCGATTCAAGCATTCGTTCCTGTGTCTTCGTGGAAGGCCTGATAAAGCCATTAGAAAGATGAATGCCAAGGAATTCAAAGCCTTCCTCTACCGCCGCCCGATTCGTTTTGTCAGGCGAGACACTCATTTCTAACCGCTCAAGCATGTGGACAGCCTTCGCGAACGTGTTTTCCGCGAGTTCCTTGGTCGGCGCGAGGACAATGAAATCGTCGATATACCGAATGCATCGGGCGTCAGGCCGTTTGTTCAATTCCGCGTCGAAGTCATGCAGCAAGAGATTGCCCAATAACGGGGACAGTGAATTTCCTTGCGCAACGCCGATATCCTCAATTGGGAATGCGTTAACATGCTCTCGCAGCTGGGCCATGTTCTCCAATTCGACGGCGATCGCCCGCTTAAATAGGTCAACAAACTCCGCGTCCTCCACGGCCCTCGCAACAATCTGCGTAACGGTGGACTTAGGGATACGAGTGAAAAATTTTGCGATGTCCGAACGAACGACAAACCTACACCCACTACCAACTGCATTAAGCACAGCTTGGACAGCAGCGGGCACTGCCGCCATTTCGTCGTCTTTCTTCTTTTTGATACCCCCGAAACTATAAGGGGTAGAAACAAATCTCTGGATTGCAGGGACGGAAACCAGCACGTCGTGAACGGCGCGTTGCACTATACGGCTTTCGACTTTTGCAACGACGAGCGGGCGGAAACTGGACTTATCCTTTTTATCCTTGGGGATTTTAATTCCCCGCGCCGGCGGGAAAGCAAATTTGTTCTGCTGTAGCTCGCGACTCAACCGTCGCAAGTTTGTGGAGAGGTTTGCCTCAAATGCAGCTATTTCTTTCTTCGTCTCTTCGGACTTCGACGCTCTGGCGTTTCGCTTGATCGCGAACCACGCATCGTCGATCACTCTTCTTCGCCGGACTTGGAGCGTCAGTTTTGATTCCACTTGCCCGGTCTCTTAGGCCCTGTTCGTGCGCCTGACCCGTCGGACAACTCATCTGTCCCCAGCGATGGAACCGTTAGGCCCGTTTCGCTCAATCGAGACTTTCGCCTCGCCGCTGCATTGGGCCCCAAGCTCGCAGGTTGCCCTGATCGCCGAGACGCCCAACACAAGGGTCAGTGCCATCAGGATAGACTTCAAGCCCACCCGACGGCGCCGCGCCGAATTGGCGCGTTTTTGCTTATGGCTCGCATCACTTGTTCTCTCCTTCGAGCCTACGCTTTTTAGGCCCGCCGGCAAGCGCCGCGACCCCGGCCCCTCCCCGCCCGTTAAATAAAAGTTGCCAGCCGCCGAACAGGTGCCTTGAAAGGCGAAGGCTACGGCTAGCTTACCGTCGGACGCGTCAGGTCTGTCCCCAGCGATGGAACCGTTAGGCCCGTTTCGCTCAATCGAGACTTTCGCCTCGCCGCTGCATTGGGCCCCAAGCTCGCAGGTTGCCCTGATCGCCGAGACGCCCAACACAAAGGAATCATTACGCCACATATACCATACAAATCCGGGACCACACAAGATATTGTGGTAGCCTTCCCGTGGGTCGCGACGCGACCAATAGATAACCCGTAGGGCCTAATCCTTGCCAATGATGGGCGGGAGTAGCGCACACTCGCGGAGCTACAGGAAGGTGGTTAGTTCACCGACAGTTCACACCAAATTTCGAGAAGGTACTCTGGATGCCTCTCTAGCACGGGCTTCAACCTTGCCCGCTGCTCCAGCGTGCAGGTCGCCAAGTCTGGGAAGCATGGCTCGTTGAAGTTGATATAGCCGTGCTGAAAATGTCGTTCCGGCTCTCTCAGCCAATAATTGACCAGCGATTCCAGCGTAATTTTCATATGCGTGTCACCACGGGTAGCCCACCTTCATATCACGCAGCCGCTGCTTCTCCTCGTCTGTGCCGTGATCGCGAATGAAATGCTGAAACACCAAGGAGCCGCCGTACAGGTCGAAGTCTAATGCGATGCCGCAGTCGTGTTGGAACTTGAAGTCAGCGTAACTCGCCACTTTCACCCTGCCCGGATACTCTTTCTGCATCATCTCGATCAGCTTTTCGAAGGAAATCATCGTTCCCCCCGTTTTCAGTTTTGTTATCGCAAAGTCCAGACGGCTCTGAGCGCACCAGCATTGCCAGTTGCTGGCATTCATGGCGCGAAGTTTCATAAGGCAGACGATTGGGCCGAGTAAGTTCACTGTGCTCTCTTGGTTTGCTTAAGCCTCTCGAATCGCACCTTCGCTCGATAGACCTTCTTCGCTTCCGCGACCGCTCTTAAAACCTCTTCGAACGATGGCATCTCACCGTTGGCGATTAGCCCTTCGGCCTCACGTCTTAAATCGGCGATTGTACGGGTAGAGGTCTCCGGCATGGATGCTTCCTTAGTTTTCATTTTCATTCGACACCCAACCCATCTGCGGCAATGCCTCGAAGGACAGGCTCGCAATAGCGAGGCTCGATCACGACTGTGGGCCAATGAGGTTGAAAACCATTGCCTCGCCCAATGTGTTCGTTCACCCACTTGACCGCAGCAGGAGTGATCGGATGTAGCAGGAAGATGGAGCCGTGATTTTCAACACTGAAATCGACACGCGGTTCGTGAGTGGCCGTAGGCTTCCGGCTTGCAATGCGATTTGGCATCGTACTTCTCCGGTATCAGAGAAAGCCGCCAGAGGAATTACGTCTTGGGGAAAGGCTAAGGTGGGTTTTTGCCCCCTACAGGCCGTATCCCTCCAGATTCTGGAGGCTGGCACCGTGGCGTTTTTTCTCGCTCGGTTGCCGGGGCGCGAACTGAACACCCACTCTTGATACGCTGCTAGATTACCAATGCTGAGATTTCAAATCTATAGTACGCAAGTACTTGTCATACTGGTCCGTCGCCCAGCAACGTCAAGCCCGCAGCTTCCTCATTTACTACTCGGTTTGCGATTACTGGCAGAACGTCATCAACAAGATGGCTTACAAACTGATTGATGCTCTGGAACCGTTTCCGGCATTCCGGACAACCGGTCACCACGACCCCGCGCCCGCCTTGGGCCATTGCGGGCGGCTCATCTACAAATGTGTCGAGCGTGTGTTTGACCATCTCGTCGCGCGCAATTCGAATGATTTTGTCCCTGTCTAGCATGCCGATCCTTTTTCATTCCAGAACTTCAAGAACTGCGCAACCGTCGCCGGAGCATGACCGGCGTAATGATTGTTGATGTAGATGAAAGTCGGAAGGCCGCGTCGTACGGTCTGCTGGCAAACATCCACCCAGCTCTTCAGCTCTCTCGATCGATCCACGATCACCTTATCCCAAACCCTCGTCTGTCGCTCGATGCCTTTGCGATCGCCTAGCAAGCGAACGTAGGCAAAATCCGCGGTGATGTAATCGAACGATATTTGCTCGGGTCGGGGCATCCACGATTGATCCTGCAACGCCAGAGCGACGTTGTGTTGTCTCAGAAGATCCGCAAACTTCTCATTCAGCCAAGCCTTGTTTCGAATCTCAATGGCGTATCGGACAGTCGTGCCTTGTAGCCGTTTCAGAAAGAACCGCAACCGAGTGAGAAAGTCCGCCTGACCGAAGTCAACCTCTTTGAAGTAAGGGAACTGCAAAAGTAGCGGGCCGAGCTTGTCATCCAGCAGATCCATCGTGTCAACGAACTCTTCAAACTCTTTCTCGCAATCCAGAAGAACTTTTTCGTGCGTGATGATCTGCGGAACCTTGGCTGCGAAGATGAAATCTGAGGGCGTCTTCTCGTACCACGCGTTAACCGTGGATGCCGCGGGCGACCGGTAAAACGTCGAATCGACTTCAACCGTGTTGAACTTTGTGGCGTAGTAGCTGAGATACTCTCTGGGTTTTAGCTCAGGCGGGTAGAAAGAGCCCGGCCAACCAGCCGCTGTGAAAGCCGATGTGCCGATCCGCAAGCCGGGAACACTAAGGGGCCGTTCGAGTTTCTGTTGATCCGCCAATTCCTGCGCGGCGTCGAATAGCGACAGCGTCTCGTCGGCGATCGGAATGACCTTCGGTTTGTCAGCCACCCGAAAATTCTAAGCCCACTCCGCTCGCACGCCAAGTTCGGCGAGGTCAATCACAACGTGTCGTGACCCAGCAAGGGCTTACTGTCTTATATTCGTGAGCCAAATGTCCAAGATTGGCAAGTTACTAGGCTCGATCGACGTGAACGCTATCCCCATCCCGGCGTTCGGTCGCGAGTAGATCACTGTACCTTGGCCCGTGAAGCATGCGCCCCATGTAAGATTCGCAGTCTGACCTTCGTTCCGGCGGGGAAAAGAGCAGTAGTCTCGACAAAACAGCCGAACATGCTCAGGTTCTCGGTGTGTGCTGCCACTAGCTTTCCCGTCACGATGTCCGTGACTTGAATCCCAGCAACGAAGGGAAAGCGCGGCGCTCGATGGCGTTCAAAAGGAATCGGTGGCCGACCTCGTGTGGCGCTATTCTAATCCATGCCGATGTCTCTAGAGGAAGTACTCGTTGAAGTCTGGCAGCAAGCTCTCGTCGAGAACGCCAAATTCGTTGAGCTGGGAAAAGAGCGTTACCCCGTCCGGTTGACCCCGAAGCGACGCCTGCGGCAGGTGGATTTCGTTTTCGACGGCAACGAGATTCGGGGGCTGGAACAGAACCCCCAGACCAAATCCCGTTGGGCACAGATGGCACGCTCCGGCAAAAAAGTGATGCAATTTCTCAGCGAGGGCCGCTACGTGGCGAACGTGGTCGATGGGGAGGTGACGTTCTATGGCGGGCAGCCGGGGCGTGATGACTAAGCTCGGTGTCCTGCCATGTGGGGCACGTTTCACGCCGCTTCAACATCATTGTCCGTTGCCGCGCAGGCTGGACAGAAGCCCCGAATATCGTCTCTGCGGACGATCATTGCGGACGGCAATCCCCAGCGCCTTCTTCTGCCCGATCAGCACGAGCAGCTGCTTGCCCCGAGTGATGCCGGTGTAGATCAGGTTGCGTTGAAGCAGCATGTAATGCTGCGTGGCGAGCGGGATCACGACCGCCGGGAACTCCGACCCCTGCGACTTGTGGATCGTGATCGCGTAAGCCAGCGAAATCTCGTCCAGTTCCCCGAAGTCGTACTTCACGATCCGGTCGTCGAAGCGGATGGCGACCTGCTGCTCGACCAAGTCCACCCGCTCGACGATCCCCACGTCCCCGTTGAACACGTCCTTGTCGTAGTCGTTCTCGGTCTGGATGACCTTGTCGCGCATCTGGAACCGCCAGCCGAACCGCTCGACGCTAGGCTCGCCGGAGCGGATCGGATTGAGAACCCGCTGCAAGGCGCTGTTCAGTTCCCGCACGCCGAGCGATCCCCGGTTCATCGGGCAAAGAACCTGAACGTCGCGGATCGGGTCGAGACCAAACCGTTCTGGAATTCGCTCCTGCACGAGCTTGACCAGTGTCGCGACGATCTTCTCCGGCTCGTCCCGCTCGATGAAATGGAAGTCGGAATTCGGGTCTGCTCCGCGCATGTCCGGCATCTGTCCCCGGCGAATCCGGTGGGCGTTGGTGATGATCCGGCTGTCCGCCGCCTGCCTGAACACTTCCGTGAGGCGCACGGTCGGCACGACGCCGCTCTCGATCAGGTCGTGAAGCACCGTGCCCGGCCCCACGGACGGAAGCTGATCCACGTCGCCGACCAGAATGAGTCCAGAGCGATTCGGAACCGCCCGCACGAGGGAGTGCATAAGCGGCACGTCCACCATCGAGGTCTCGTCCACGACCAGAAGACCGCAGGCGAGCGTGTTGGACTCGTTGCGGGTGAAGCGCCCGGTTCGCGGGTCGATCTCCAGCAGACGGTGGATGGTCTTCGCCTCCATGCCCGTGGTTTCGGTGAGCCGCTTCGCCGCCCGCCCGGTGGGGGCGCACAGCAGGCACTTCACGCCCTTGGCGCGGAGGATCGTCAGGATCGAGTTCACCAGCGTGGTCTTGCCCACGCCCGGCCCTCCGGTGACCACGACGACCCGGTTGTTGAGCACCGTCTTCAGCGCCTCGCGCTGGCTGGGAGCGAGAGTCTTCCCAGTTTGGCGCTCGCACCACGCGACCGCCTTCTCGAAATCAATCGGCGGATAGATCGGTTCCGCTTCAGCTAGGCTCTTGATCCTTGCCGCGATGCCTTCTTCCGCCTTCCTCAGGTGGGGCAGGAAGACCAGCGGCTCGCCGTCGATTTCCTCCAGCAGAAGCGAGCCGCCGTGAGCATCTGCGACAGTGCCTGCTCGACAGTCCCTTCCGGCACCTCCAGCAGCTTCACCGCCGCCAGCTTTAGCTTCCCGAGAGGCAGGGCGCAATGCCCGTCCGAAGTCGCTTCCAGCAACGCGTGGTCGATGCCCGCCTTGGCGCGGTTGATCGAGTCCTTCGGAATCCCGACCTTCTGCGCGATCTGGTCGGCGGTCGCGAAGCCGATCCCTTGGATGTCTTTCGCCAGCGCGTATGGGTTCTCTCGCACCTTCTCGATTGCCTGCTCGCCGTAGGTCTTGAATATCCGCACCGCCCGGCTGGTGCTCACGCCGTGGCTGTGCAGGAACAGCATGATTTCGCGGACTTGCTTCGCTTCCTGCCATGCGTGTGCGATCCGCTCCCGGCGCTTGGGGCCGATCCCGTCCACGGATTGCAGTTCGGCGGGGCGCTTCTCGATAACGGCAAGAACGTCGGCTCCGAACCGCCCGACGAGCTTCTTCGCGAGGATCGGGCCGATGCCCTTCACCAAGCCGCTGCCGAGGTACCGCTCGATCCCTTCGGCTGTGGTCGGCGGCACGGTCTTCATCGTCGCCGCCTTGAATTGCAGCCCGTGTTCTTTGTCCCTGACCCACCAGCCCTCCGCGCTCAGCCATTCCCCTGCGGTCACCGACGGAAGCGACCCGACGACCGTCATCTCGTCCCGCCGTCCCGGCGTCTTTACGCGCAGGACGCAGAAGCCGCTTTCGTCGTTGTGGAAGGTGACGCGCTCGATCACACCGGAGATTTCCTCGGTCGCGGGTTTGCGCTCTGGGATTGCGGCGTCCATCTCGTTGGCAGTCATTTTCCCACGGACGGTCTGCCTTGCGTGACCTCTCAGGAAGCCGATTCTACGGCGATTTGGCTGCCCAGAAGGGTTGGGGCGCGGCTGGGGCGTTTCCGAGGCGGTGGAAGGCTTTGTGACCACCTTGTCAGCGGGTTTACGATGGAAACACGAACTGTGGAATCCTCGTGGCTCGAACGGGCTATACTTTTCCGTTTAGCTCTCCACAAACATGGCAATCACACCTGCTCAGCGGGCAGTTGCGGAACAGCGGCAATGGCTTGCTGCCCGCGACGCTGCTCCTCAAGTCCGCCTCGTCGCGGGGCCGGGCACCGGAAAAAGCAAGACCATTGAAAAGCGCGTGGCACAGGTGCTGAACACGGGCGCAAGACCGCAAAACGTGTACGTCATCTCGTTTACGGTAGCCTCGTCAAAAGAACTTCGGGAACGGATTACGGCATTCTGCGCCAGCCAGCCATGCGCGGCAGCCGCGGCGGCGATACACGTATCGACCATGCATTCACTCGCCCTCCGCATCCTGCGGATGGCGAATTTGTTGGCTGTGCTCTACCCCCACAATCCAGTAGTGCTGGACGACTGGGAACGCAGAAACATCTACGACCTAGAACTCGCAAATGCGCTCGGGCGCACACCGGGGCGTGCTGCGGAAATCCGCCTCGCGCACGATGCTGCTTGGCAAACGCTCAATCCGCAATTTATCAATCAAGCGGCTATCACACAGCCCGAAATCCAAGGGTTCAACGCATTTCATCCGACCCGCACAAACCTGTATTCCTGCGTACTGCCGGGAGAACTCGTCTTCAGATGCGTAGATGCTATTCGCCTCGGGCAGATTCAGCAGGCGCAACTTCCGAACATCGAACACTTGATCGTGGACGAGTTCCAAGACTTGAATGCCTGCGATCAAGAGTTCGTCTCTCAGTTGGCAGCGAACGGAGCTGTGCTGTTCATCGCTGGTGATGATGACCAGAGCATATATTCTTTTCGCCATGCAGACCCAAGCGGGATAGTCAACTTCAACGTGCGATACCCACACTCCACGACGCATGTGCTGGATGAATGCTTCAGATGCACGCCGAACGTGTTGGCTCCCGCATCTGCAATGATTGCGGTCAATCAGGGTCGTTTAGCCAAGAACATCACCTCGCTTTATCAAAATGCTGCGCCACCCGTCATCGGCAGGACCCTCATATGGTCATTCCCGACAGAGCAGGATGAAGCGGCAGCCATCGCCGAATCATGTCAGCGGCTAATCAATTCTGGAATGGGAGGGCGGGAGGACGAAATCGTCATCTTAATCTCGGACAGCGGGCTGCAACTGGGAACCATCGCTCAGGCGCTCGGTAACCTTGGACTGCCGTATGACCCACCTCGCGGTGAAGCCTTGACGGACGATGAAGGGATTCGAGCAGTCTACTGCATGCTTCGAATTGCAAAAGACCTCGCGACCGCGCAGCCCGATTATGTCGCGCACCGTGCGCTGCTTGCTCTTTTGACAGGGGTCGGTATGACCACGGCGAAGGGCGTCGCGGACGCCTGCGTGGGGCACCAGCAGAACTTTCACGATTTGTTTCGCTTGCCCGCTCCGCCGCAGTGGCTGACTGTGAGACAGTCTGGCGCTGTCGGTCGCATCATCGCTATTGCAAACGCAGTCGCTGGTTGGCAGATGGCAGACACCTTAGCCAATCGTGGCGCTGTCATCGCTCAGCAACTCGCTAACATTTGTAACGGCCCGCAGGGGCTGGCGAAACTGGCTTCTTGGAATGCCCTCATCGGGACGTTGCCCGCAGACATGACACTCGATGAATTGCTGAGCTTTTTTGGTGCCGATACCGATGCCGACCGCAGGGTGATACTGGAGTTGGTAAATCAGAGAATCGGCGCTGCGCCCGCCCCGGCTGCGGCTCCCGTTAAAAGACTTCGCATACTCACAATGCACGGTGCGAAGGGTTTAAGTGGGATGGTAGTATTCATTCCTTCCGTCGAGCAAGGAATCATGCCGAGCTTTCGAGCAATTCACGCGGCGGGACTGCTAATTGAACATCGCAGGCTGTTTTATGTGTCCGTCACTCGTGCTATGGCAGCATGCATAATCAGCCATTCGGCTTTGCATGCCGGAGCTAGTGCCTTTCGGTTGCGCCAGCAGCCACGGGTCATGCTGCCTCGCTCTCAGTTCCTTAACGAGATGGGGATAGCGAGCACGAATCGAGCACAAGGTTTATCCCCGGCAGAGGCGGCTCAGATCGTCGGCGACATCGGGAATCTGTGAGCGGCGTTTTGTGCTCCGCGCCCTTTTTTCAACGTTGCACCAGCAACAAAGTCAAATGGAACTCAAAATGACCCCAGACGATTTTCGCCAATCGCTCACCGCGACCGAACCGCCCACCAGCTTCTTCGCGAAACTGTCTGTCGTCCCCCAATGGACTTCCATGTATCATTGCTCGTTCAGCCCGTTCACGAAATCCAACAAGCACATTGCTGGTCGATCCACAGAAGTTTTGGATGCTCCTGAAAATTAAGCTGAACTAAAGTGGTGAGACGCGCACAGGAACAACAACCTTTATGGTCACAAAATCACTCCCACCAGTCGAAGGTGGCACAGTTCCAGCATCAAATCGCTACGGTCCTGACAATCCTCACCCGCTCTCTCAGCTAAAAACCCAGCTTGTCTGGGAAGGCAAGTACGACGAGTACGGGAGACGACGTGAGGTTGATATTGCTGGTGCGGCTCTGCCACTTCAGAAGATCGAAACCATTGATGAGCCGCGTAGTCGGGCTGAGGCTGTTGGGGATCAGAAGACGCTCTTCGAGCTGAACGAGCAAGCTCAAAAACTGGGGGATTTCCGAAATCGACTGATCTGGGGTGACAACAAGCTAGTTATGGCTTCTCTCCTGAAGGAGTTTCCGGGCGGGATCGATTTGATCTACATCGATCCGCCATTCGACGTGGGTGCCGATTTTACTATGGATGTACCCATTGGGGATGAAGGAGAGACCGTCGACAAGGATCAGTCCACCCTCGAAATGGTCGCTTATCGCGATATGTGGGGGAAAGGTACTGACTCATACCTTCACATGATGTTCGAGCGGCTCACGATGATGAAAGAGTTAATGTCGGAAACGGGAAGCATCTACGTCCATTGCGACGGTCGGATGAATAGCAACCTTAGGCTGATCCTAAATGACATTTTCGGTTTGGAACACATGCTCAATGAAGTTGTCTGGAAGCGAACAGCGGCGAGAAGTGGTTCTAAGAATTTCAACATAATCCACGACTACATTCTGGTTTTCAGCAAGACAGATGGGTATACGTGGAATAAGCAGTATGTTTCGTATTCGCAGGAGTATTTAGATGCTTTCTTCACGCAGACGGATGAGGACGGCAGGAGGTATCAGGCAGCACCGATCACGGCTCCCGAAAAGAGAACAGGGAGTTCAGGACTACCTTGGAGACACGCAGACCCAACAAAGTCAGGACGCCATTGGGCAATTCCCGGGTATGTTCGGCACCTCTTATCAGACCCGGACGTTAAGAATGTTCAAGCCGCGCTAGACCAACTCGAAAAGGCTGGTCGCATTCTTTGGCCAAAGAAAGAGGGCGGGATGCCGAGGTTTAAGCAATACGAGGATGACCTTCCCGGAATCGAGGTTCAAAGCGTCTGGCAGGACATCAATCCCGTGTCTTCACAATCGAACGAGTTACTCGGCTATTCCACGCAAAAACCTGAGGCTCTTCTCGAACGCATCATCAAAGCCAGCAGCAACGAAGGCGATCTTGTCGCGGATTTCTTCTGCGGAAGCGGGACTACGGGTGCTGTGGCGGAGAGGCTCGGTCGCCGCTGGATCATGGCAGATTTAGGACGGTTCTCAATTCACACGAGTCGAAAGCGGATGATTGAGTTACAGCGAACCTTGCATTCGGATGGCAAGCCATATCGAGCTTTTGACGTTTACAACCTTGGTCGTTACGAGAGGCAGTGGTGGCAGAAGGAGCGACTGAAAGGCGCGGACAAGGAACATCGGCGAGTTGTACTCGAATTTTACAAGGCAGAGCCAGTCCAAAACTCTACGTCGCCGCTGATCCACGGGCGCAAGGGGCCTGCACTTGTGCATGTTGATAGCATCGACAGCATATTTACTCGGCGCGAGCTTAGGGTCGTAGCGGAAGCCGCTAAAGAGGCAGGCGCAAGGCAAGTCAACTGTTTGGCGTGGGAGTTCGAAATGGATTTGCGCCTGCAAGCTAATTCGCTACAAGCAGAACTCGGGATTGAAATCCGACTGGTGCGAATACCACGGGAGATCATGGAGAAGAACAGGACTCAGGTCACATTTTTCGAGATCGCGACCTTACAAGCGGAGCCAGTCATTACGAAAAGAGGGAAAGAGAGAGTAGTTAACATCAAGCTGACGAATTTCTTGCCATCATTAGCTGAGATTCCAGAAAAGGAATTGCAAGCACTTGAGGAGCGTGCCATCAAGCGTGGATTCGACTTCATCGACTTTTGGGCGGTTGATTTCGACTATCGGGACGGGCAGCCGTTCAAGCATCACTGGCAGGCATACCGCACCCGCAAAGACCGCAGTCTTCCGACGATTAGCGACCAGAATTTTGTCTATCCGACGCCCGGAAAGCACACCGCGTGTGTGAAGGTCGTGGATACGTTTGGGTGCGATACCAGCATCACCGTACCAATAGAAATATAGAGAAGAAATGCCGGACGAAATTCTCAATCCCAAAGCACTCGAACCGCTGTACCAGCCGTGGGAAGAGCCAAATAAGCATCGGCTGAGGGGCGGCGAAATAAAGAACAGCAGACGCCCAAGCCCACTTACCATCGCGCAGAATGTCCGAGCCGCTGTGCGTGAGTGGCGAGATAGCTCGTACCCCGGCACATCTGATACGACCCGCGACTTGCTGGAGCACTGGTTTCTTCGGGATCACACTGTAAGGGCTAAAGACGGTTCTGACGCACCCTTTCGGTACCACTTCTGTCAAAGAGAAGCGATAGAGACATTTGTCTATCTGAAAGAGGTGATTCGATGTGAGCGCGTGACAAAACTCATGGCGGAGTTCGCGGGCTATGAAGCAGAGACCTTGGCGCTGGGCGTCGATCCAGAAAAGGACTTGTGGGCGAAGTACGCCTTCAAAATGGCGACTGGATCAGGCAAGACGAAGGTGATGAGTCTCGCCATCGTATGGAGTTACTTTCATGCCCTGCGTGAGACTGATTCGCCAATGGCACGCCATTTTGTGGTCATTGCTCCGAACATCACAGTTTTCGAGCGGCTCAAAGAGGATTTTGATCCGCCTGCCGGAGGAGCCACTATTTTCGAAACTGACCCGCTGATTCCCACCACATGGCGCGGCGATTGGAATCTGAGCACAGTTCTCCAAGATGAGGCTGGAGGGGCAAGTGCTGGCGGTACCCTTTACCTGACGAACATTCACCGCCTCTACGACACCTCCAAACGGCGCAAGAAGGAATCCGAAACCTATGATTGGGCAGGTCCGGCGGTTTCGAGAGCCAAGGCGCTAGACACGGGCGCAGAGTTGCGCGAGAGAATAACCTCCCACGACCGGGTAATGGTTCTCAACGATGAGGCGCATCACGTTTGGGACGCGGAGTCGGCGTGGAATGAGGCAATCGAATTTGTGGATCGTTCTATCCGCGAGCGGAACGGCTCCGAAGGAATTTGCGCCCAGTTGGATTTCTCTGCGACTCCCAAAGACAACAAAGGGCAATATTTCCAGTACATCATTTGCGACTCACCGCTAGGTGAGGCGGTCGATGCTGGGATCGTCAAAACACCCGTCATCGGCAGGTGCAGCCAATTGACCGAACGTCTCTCGGAGAATGCCGCAGAGCGTTACCAGCAGCACCTGCTGCTCGGGTACGAACGCTGGAAGTCATCTAGGGAGGAGTGGAATCGGAGCGGCAAGAAACCCGTCATGTTCGTGATGACCGAGGATACGGATGCCGCAGACGACATCGCTCAAGAATTGAACAAGTCCGAGCTTTACAAGGAACTAAACGGCAGAACCATAAACCTGCACACCAACCTCAAAGGGAAACTCAAAAAGGTGGGGAGAGGCAGGGCTGCCACCTATGAATTTGTAGAAAGCGACAAGGACATCTCGGACGACGACCTTCAAGAACTTCGAAAGCTGTCGCGTGAGCTGGACGAGAACCCTCAGCACGCCTGCATCGTTTCCGTGCTCATGTTGCGAGAAGGATGGGACATTCGGAACGTAACCACAATTGTGCCGTTGCGCCCGCTCACAGCACAGGCAAACATTCTCCCGGAACAAACGCTTGGCAGAGGTTTGCGTCGCATGACCCCTCCCGGACAGGCGAGTGAAATCCTAACTGTTGTAGAGCATAAGGCGTTCGCTTCCTTGTACCAGCAGGAATTGAGTCAGCAGGGTGTTGAGATCGAGGTTGTGGAGGTAGATAAGGTTCCCCGTACAACTGTCGCCATCTTCCCCGACGAGAAGAAGCCGAGTTTCGGCGAGATGGAGATTGCACTGCCAACCGTCAGCGAAGAGTATCGAATCGTTCCAGAACTGGGAGACCTGAGCATAGAGAATGTGCGCCATCGTTTCTCAAGCGCAGGATTTGAGCCGCTTCGGCTCGGGGAGAAAGGCTCGACGGAATTGAACTATGAAGGACGAACTCTGCTCACGGACGAAATAATCCAACAGATGAAAATCCGTATCCCGCTGCTCAAGAGCGGGTTCGGCGCGGTCTCCTATTATCGGGAACAGCTAGAGAGAATGTGCAAGGTTCGCGGATTGCACGCGGTTCTTGCCCCGCTCATACAGACCTTCTTGGAGGATATTCTGTTTGGAGTCCACGCCGATCTAAGCGATCAGAGGCTCATCAACCGCTTGCCGGATGCCGATGTAGCAGAGCACATTCGAGCCACATTTGTGCCTCTTATCCAACAGCGGATCACCAAGCAAGAGAAGCGCCAACGCGCTGGGGAATCCGCGCTGCTGAGTCATTGGAAACCGTATCAGGTGACACACTCTGAAAGCCGACCGACTGTTAGCTCGCCAAAGACTCTCTTTAACTTGGTTCCCTGCAATCAAGGGTTGGAAGTCGCCTTCTCGAAGTTCGTTGGGGGTTCGCCTGACGTGATTGCCTTCGCGAAGAATGCAGGTCCTCAGGCGCTTCGCATAGACTACTTGTCGGGTGGCACACGGCTCGCCTTCTACACACCCGATTTCTTCGTTCATGTCTTCGACAGCAATTACTACCTCGTCGAAACGAAGGGTCGAGCCGATCAGGATGTCTCGGCGAAAGCGAGAGCCGCAGTAGGGTGGTGCAAGGCAGCGAGTTCTAAGACGGCAAAGTGGAACTATGTCTATGTCCAGCAGGGTACTTTTGAAAGGCTCTCCTCCCCAGACTTCAACGACTTGGTTTCCCTGTGCAGACCTGCCCTTGCTGATCTCCTCGTCGAAGCCGATCGTTCTCAACCCTCCTTACCATTTGAGCAGCCCGCGGGCAGGGGGGCTGTGGAGGAATTCGTACCCCAGAAGGCGTTTGCCAAGCTTCCGCCGCGCTACCAGAGCAACATTGAGCAAGCCGTAATGCTATTCAGATTTCTTGAGAACAAGGAGAACATGTCGTTCTCGCCCGTTTTCACGCCTTTGCTTGGCGCGATGGAAGACGCGTGCAACGCGCTGATCCTCGCGAGGTTGTTGCCCGTAATGCCGACTGGGCGCATGGCGGAAAAGGACTTCTTCAATCCCATACTGTCGAGCATCGATCAGAAAAAGTGGAAATACTATCAAGATGAGCTAAAGAAGCTGGAGAGGACGCTGGTCTTTCGGTCGCCGATTTCGCCGATGGGTCACCTGAAGTTCTGTCTCGAATACGCGCTAAAGTCGACCGAAGTTCTCGGCGGTGTGTTCAGTGCGATCAAGCTTCAGTTTGGCTCGGAACATGATAAGCAGTTGTCGGAGGCTCTGGGTGCGGCTTACCAATTCAGGAACAAGTACATCGCTCACCAAGAGCACGCAACGGTGTCGAGGGAGCTTGCCCGCGAGCAGTTGAGCACATGGACGACGACTCTGCGGCTGCTGTACGAAGGGAGTGCGCCAGCCGCTGCTGGAAGAGCCTGAGTTAGTTCACCGCAAGGGCAGAGGTGGAAGCTTCTGCAAATCTTGCGTGACCTGAACCTCGCGGAGGCCGAGTTACTTTCTGCGGGCATCGATCAAGGCGAGAAGCATAAGCAGGCAATCTGGATATCTCGTAAGCCCAACCCGCAAGATTGAGTCGTTCTTCCACTTTCTTGCTTCATGGATTGTTGGCAGGATAACATCCCGCTGTGGCACGCGAACCTAAGCCGTGCGCGAAATTCCGCAAAACGGACGCGGTAACTTGGGTTGCCCATGTAAACAGCGGCAAATGTAAGAAGTGTCTTGAACTGGCCCGCTATTTCGAGCGGGAATCGCAGAAACATCTATTCTTGCGGGCGCACCGCAATTGACGCTGAGCGGCCTCGCCTTCAATTCACACTTCGACCGGAAATAGCATAGAATCTCGCGCACAGGTGACAGAGTTGGAGGCTACACATGGCAGACGAAGTTCGTTTGTGGGACGCCAGTGGAAACGAATTGCTGGAGATTGAACGCTCGAAACTCGATCTCGAAGACCGAATCCACAAATGGATTGAGCAAGATATTTCGATACTAGACCCGAACCTGCTAGTCATCGGCAAGGAAGTGGAAACCGCATTTGGGAAGTACATAGACCTGCTCTGCATGGACTCAGCGGGCAATCTAGTGATTGTGGAACTGAAACGGGACCTGACGCCACGAGAGGTCACAGCGCAGGCTCTCGACTATGCATCTTGGGTCAAGGATTTAGAGCGAGACGAGATTCAACAGATTGCGGCGGGATACTTCAAGAAAAAAGGGAAGGGCGAAACCTTGGAATCGGCTTTTGGCACCCAGTTTGGCAGCGATCTTCCAGAGGTAATTAACGAGCACCACGCAATGCGGATTGTTGCCGCCGAGATTGACGACAGCACTGAGCGCATCATTCGCTACCTTTCCGAAACCTACGGCGTTGATATCAATGCCGTCCGGTTCCACTTCTTCCAAGGAAAGGACCGTCGCCAACTGCTAGCTCGAACCTTCACGGTTGCGCTGGAACAAGCAGAGGTGAACATCACGAAGCGACCGGGGAAGCGGTTGCCTGCTCCGAGCAAGGAAGAAATGGAAAAGCGCGCTTCAGATGCAGGCGTAGGTGATTTATACAAGAAAGTGCGTGACGCGCTGGCGTCGGCCCCGGACCTTCGAAGCGGCACTACAAACACGACGTTAGTCTTCCTCGCGGAAAATTCGAGCGGCTCAAAAAGGGTTGTATTCCATCTGGTGCCCGCCGAAAGCAATGCCGACGCGGGCCTCCGGTACAGACTTTTCTCGAAAAGGCTGGCTGACCTCACGGGATTAGAGGAAGCACAGATTAGGGAACACCTGCCACCGAAACCGGAGCCTTACGAGCCGTATACCGACGCGCAACATGATTACAGGGGGTGGGCGGGTTACATCAAAAGCGACGATGACATCCAGAAGATTGTGGCCTTGCTAAAACAGAGGACGAAGGATGCGGATTCGCCGCGTCCCTGACTTCTTTTTGCAGCGCGGAAATTCGCAACGCAGAGAAGATGGATCGCTGATTTGAATCGCGGCAAATGTATGGTGGATGGTCGCCGGTTCTGCTTCTTATGAAGGGGCTGCTCGACCGCCGGGGGCCGGATCGTGTCGATCCAGCCTTTTCCGGCCCGATTGTCTCTTTGCTCACGTTTTACTGAGCGACTGCGAGCTGTCTCGGAAATCTGCTCGCGTCCAGCCTCATGTCGCCCTGAACGAACGCCGTGATCTGTGTTCCCTTGGGAATATTCACGTCCTTGCCGTGCATGAACAGGAAGAAAGGCGCTGCGGGCCAAACAACAAGCGAGGTGGCAACCATCGCTCCGGTCATTGCTCCTGTGTGACCGCCACCACTCGTATCCTTGACCCCACGGAGCAGGGCCTTCTCGCCGTCCGTCAAGCGAACCTTGTCGATGTTGAGGTCTAACTTGCCGCCGCGTCCGAGGTGCCTCTTATGTTGTGCGTCAGTCACGGTTGCCCAAGCAGTCGAGCCGTGCGGCACGACAACGAGGCCGTCCACCACTATGTCGTCCACAACCTCAAATTCAACCGTGTCACCCGTGACGGCAGTAGCGGACGATAGGTTCTGAGCCAGAACCAGATGAACAGGAGTTCCGTCTTCGAGCATGATAGCCATTGGAACAGGGGCATCTTTCGGAGATGTCGCTGGCTGTGGTGTATCACTGTTCGCCGCTGATGGGACCGGATCGGCGGGGGCCGGGGCGGGGGCTGCGACCGTGACTTGGTGGCACGCCCTGCCGTTGATGATTGTTTCGTCTGGCCCGATGTAGTTTCCAGATGAGGCTAGATCGCGGCACTGCATTTGAATCGTCTGCGCTTGCTGTGCTGGAAGCGGCAGCGCAAAACCGAAAACCAATAGGACTGTGAACGTGCGCTTCATCATAAATGCTCCTTGATTAGGATGTCGTCGTTCAAATCTGGAGGGGAGGGTGGTTTCTTAAAATAGTACTTTGTCGTATGGGTCAATGACAGAATCGAACGCTAATTCGGGCGAAGTCTGTCTGAGGCTTATCCATCCTTACTTTTCGGCATCCGTGAGGGCCTTCTCAAGAACTTGAGTCAGCACGTCGTCAAAAAGATGTCTCATGTATTGATTGGTGGTGTTCAGCCGCTTGCGGCACTTCGGGCAGCCAGAGACGACGACGCCTTTGCCGCCCTGCGCCACGGATGGAGGATCGTCAACGAACGTTGACCATTCATGCTGTGAAAATGCAGCCTTCGCGTCGGCGATAATTTTTGCCTTGTCCATGTCGAGCGGGCGGGTGAGTCCCTGAATTTGTCATCATTTTGTCATCAAACAGCGCCGGTTTCAGCTAAGAACACCTAACCTAGCCCAACCTAAGTGCTTATTTATCAATTTCAACTAAGGTCGCCAAACGGCGGCGTGCCCTTGAGAGGGCCACGTCCTAACCTTTAGACGATATCGCCGCACCGAGCGCTCCCCGACGGTGACGCTCCCTGAAAACATGATCGGGGAATTGTGGAGGAGTGCTCTGCAATTTTCGCACGGCCAAATCTCCCACGCAAGCGCGCGGATTTCCACAGCCCCGTTGTGCTAGAATTCGCACCCTCATGGAACGCGCAGGAGAATTTCTCGGACGCGTCGTGCATCGGCTCAAGCAGCCCGACGCCACCTTTGCGTGGCTCGCAAGCGCGTGGCCGCATGTCGTCGGACCGGCGCTCGCCGCGCACACGCGGCCCGTTCGCTGCTGCGGCGGCCGCCTCGAATTGACGGCCGACGGCAAAGCCTGGCAACGCCAGTTGGAGACCATGCAAAGCGAACTCTGCGGCCGCATCAATCAGGCCTGGGGTGGCAGCCTGATACGCGAAGTGAAGTTCGTCGCGCCAAAGCCCGGACCGCAAGGAATCCGGCACGAAGCCGACAACGAATATCGGCCCTTCATCCGCCGCCGTCGCGGCTAAACCTTCGTTCCTTTCCCCTGCGCCTGCCACCATCTCGAGACCGAAAATCGGAATAAGCCACCCTTGTTCCATCCTCCGTTCGTCTCGCCGGCATCTCGCAATCGACCTTCGCGGACTCACCTTTGCATTGCCAGCCGTTTCCACTAAGATAATTCGCATGAAAATCAGCCGTGAAGACGTGATCCGTGTCGCTGAGCTCGCTCACCTCGGCCTCACGCCCGAAGAAGTGGACAAATATCGCGACCAGCTCGATAGCATCCTCACCTACGTCGAAAAGCTCAACGAGCTTGACCTCGCCCACGTCGAGCCCATGGCGCAGGTGCTGTACGCCGGCAGCGACCGACACCCGGAGCTACGCGAAGACACGCCGCTTCCCTGCGACGCGGCGGATCCGATCCTGGCCCAGGCAACGGACGCTGCGAAGCCTTTCTTCCGCGTTCCCAGAGTGATCGAAAAGTGAGCGCCGCGACTTCATGGACGATTGCCGGCGTCCGTGCCGCGCTCGAAGCGAAGAAAATTTCCGCGCGCGAGCTCGCCGCCGAGTTCTACGCCCGGATCGACAGCCGCAATGCTGAGCTGAACGCGTTCCTCACGCTCTCGCCCGAGCGTGCGTACGCCCAGGCCGATCGCATCGACGCCGCGATCGGGCGCGGCGAAACCCTGCCGCCACTCGCCGGCGTGCCCATCGCCATCAAGGACGTGCTCAGCACGCGCGGCATTCGCACCACCTGCGCCTCGAAGATTCTCGAATCCTACGTGCCGCCATACGATGCCACGGCCGTTGAACGCCTCGATGGCGCGGGCGCCGTATTCCTCGGCAAGACGAACTGCGACGAATTCGCGATGGGCGGCTCGAATGAAAACTCCGCCTACGGCCCGGTGCGAAATCCGGTCGCGCTCGATCGCGTTCCCGGCGGCTCGAGTGGAGGCTCTGCTGCGGCCGTCGCAGCCGGTCTCGCCGTAGCATCGCTCGGGACGGACACCGGCGGCTCGATTCGCCAGCCCGGAGCATACTGCGGGGTTCCCGGCCTGATGCCGACGTACGGTCGCGTCTCGCGCTACGGCCTCGTCGCCTTTGCGTCCTCACTCGACAAGATCGGCCCCTTCGCCGCAAATGTAGCCGATGCCGCAGCAGTAACAGCGGTAATCGCCGGCCACGACCCGAATGATTCCACCTCGGCTGACGTCCCGGTTCCAGACTATTCCGCCGAACTCGGCAAGCCGCTCGACTGGCTGCGCATCGGCGTCCCGGAAGACTACTTTGGCGAAGGCATCGACCCGGAGGTCAAAACGAAAGTCGAGGCCGGCATCGCGCTGCTCCACAAACTCGGCTGCCGCCGCGTGCCGCTCAAGATGCCGCACACCGACTACGCGATTGCGGCCTATTACCTGATCGCGACGGCCGAGGCCAGCTCTAACCTCGCCCGATACGATGGCGTCCGCTACGGCCTGCGCGTCCCCGGGGCCACGCTCATCGACATGTACCGCAACACGCGCGAGCGCGGCTTCGGCCCCGAGGTCAAGCGCCGGATTATGCTCGGCACGTACGCTCTCTCCGCCGGCTACTACGACGCCTACTATCTGCGCGCCCAAAAAGTCCGTGCGCTGATCGCTCAGGATTTCGCCGACGCGTTTCAGAAAGTGGACGCAATCATCGCGCCCACGTCGCCGACGCCGGCATTCCGTCTGGGCGAAAAGACCGCCGATCCTTTGCAGATGTACCTGGCGGACATTTACACCGTAACCGGCTCGCTCGCAGGCGTGCCCGGCATCTCGGTGCCCTGCGGCCGAACGAAAGCCGGCCTGCCGGTCGGCATGCAAATCCTGGGACCCCATTTCAGCGAGGGCCGAGTCCTGCAAATCGCGCATGCCTTCGAAAAGGCCGGCGGCTTTGACCTATAACTGCGTTAGGACCCTTCGGTTTTCTTTCGCAGCACGCTCCCAGGCTTCCCCCAGGGCATCGAGTCACGGCTCCACGCGTTTGCCAAATTGTAGAAATATTCCACGAATGAACCTCTTCTTCCTCCACTGCACCTCCAGTTTGCACAGTTTCCGTGCGGGCAGTCTTCGCCCGTTTCCGCCTAACTCATAGGCGGCAACGGGGTTCCCCTGCGGGCGTAGCCAAAGCGTTTTGGCGGGATTGGTACGGAACGACTATTGCAAGGAAAGTGAGCGACATTTAGCCTTACCCCAGCATCGGACAGATCGAGAGGCCGCCAATGGTCCGGATCAAGTCGAGCCAGAAGATCTTCACCGAGGAAGAAGTCGCCAACCTCACCGGCATTTGCCTCGAGCATCTCCGCGGTATCGCGCGCAACAAGCACCTCGGTAAATTGGCCTCCGTCGCCGAAGCGGCCGGCGCCCACGCTGAAAAGTGGCTCTTCACGAATTCAGACCTGTCGATCATGACCGCCCTGCATCCGCGTTGCGAACACTAGCTTGCCGCGCCTTCGCCTGATTCTGGAGAAGGCGGGCCCGCCCCCGCATTCCTCCCATAGAACCGAGTTGTGGCCTGCCGCCCGTAGGGGCTATGCTGCTCTTGCGGGCCCGCGCGGCATCCTAGAATTCGGGAAAGCCGCTGGGGGCCCTGGGGCAGCGCTCATGCCAATTAAGCCCGTCAAATTCACCTACACCGCTCGAACAGGGTGGCTCGCGCTGCTGATTCTCGCCGGAACGATTCCTTCCTCGGCAGCGCAAACTTCCCCGAACTCCTCTTCAACAACCTCCCAAAAGGATCAATCGCCTGCGGTGGTCACGCCGGTGCCGTCGCGCGGGACCAAGCTCATGCTGAAAGATGGCAGCTTTGAGCTCGTGCGCGAATATCACGTCGAGGGCGACCGCGTGCGCTACTACAACCTCGATAGTTCGCAATGGGAAGTAATGCCCGCCGCGCTCGTCGATTGGGACGCGACCAAGAGAGTCGCCGCCCAGGACGCGCAACGCGAATCCACGATCCTCGCTAAAGTGCAGAAGCAGGACGAAGAGCGAAGCGCCAGTACGCTGGACATCGATGCGAGCCTCGAAGCGGCTCCCGGTGTTTTCCTGCCTTCCGGCGTCGGCCTTTGGGCGTTCAATGGTCACACCATGCGGGCGCTCACCCAGGCCGAGATCAACTCGAAGCTGAGCAAGACGCGTCTCCTCGAACAGGTGATGATTCCCGTGCCGATCATTCCCACGCGGCACAACATTTCGATCAAAGGCGAACGCGCCACGACGCGGATACACACCGGACAGCCCGAGTTCTACATGCGCACGGCCGATGAACGCACGCCTGACCTGAAGCTCGTTCGTGCGAAGGTCCATGACGGCGGCCGCTTCCTCGAGCATGTCGATCAGTTGCAAGATCAAGAGTGGCAGTCCGCCAACACAGTGCCCATGCAACGCTGGGAAATGGCCAAAGGCGTTTTTCGATTTACGCTCGGTCAGCCGCTTTCACCCGGGGAGTACGTTCTCACGGAAGTTCTCCAGAACGAGCAAATGAGCTTCTATGTGTGGGATTTCGGCGTCGATACGAACGCCGAGGCGAACGCGCGCTAATCAGAAGGAAAATCAGCGAGCCGGCGAAGGCTGCGTCTGCAAAAGCTCCGCCAGAAGCTCGGCGAGAGCCGAAAGATGAAACGGCTTCTGCAGCAGACGCATTCCTTCCTTGCGAAAACGGTTGAAGGCTTCCGAATCGAGCATTTCGCCGGTCATAAAGACAAACAGCGGCAGCACACTCCCCGCCTGCGCGCGCACCTTTTCGAGAAACTGTATTCCAGTTAATCCCGGCAGATTGAAGTCGCAGACGATTGCTTCGCACATATTCGACTTGAGGTAGGCCAGCGCGGCCTCCGCGCTTTCCACCGCTTCCGCTTTCATCCCCCGCGCGGTGAGCCCTTCCTGCACGATTTCCCGGATCCCTTCTTCGTCGTCCACGATCAAAACCGTATGTCCCGCGAGAGCATCGCCATCCGAATCCGCCGGCGCATTTGAGGAGGCGGGAGCCTTCGCCGGCGCACTCGCCGGCGGAGTGCCCGGAGCCACAGGCAGCAGCACGTGAAACGTAGCGCCGCGCCCGGGCTTTGACTCGACTTCGATTCTTCCGCCGTGTTCCTTGATCACCGCCAGGCAAATCGTGAGGCCGAGGCCGCTTCCGCCACCGGGCCGCTTCGTCGTGAAGAAGGGGTCGAAAATCTTCCCGAGATTCTCCGGAGAAATGCCCGCGCCATCGTCCGTGAACGTCACACACAGATGATTCCCCTGCCTGGACACGGAAACCTCGAGGTTTCCACTCCCGCGCGCAGCTGCGATCGATTGCTCCGCGTTCGTGATCAGATTCGCGAATACCTGTGACAGAAGCCGCGCATCGCCCTCGACTTGAGGGAGGTCGGGAGGCGCTTCGAACTTCACATGAATGCCTCGCTCTCCCAGCGATACTCGTTGCGCCAGCAGCGCCCGCTCGACGATTTCAGCGACTCCGACCTTCGCATTCCCCAGCGCCGCGGGGCGCGAAAACACGAGAAGATTCTGCACGATATTCGCTGCCCGCCGCGCCTGCTGCAGGATCAAGTCCGCGCGCCGGCGCGTCGCGTCGTCGACGGCATGCTCGCGCAGCAGATCGCTGACGCCGAGAATGGCTGTGAGCGGATTGTTCAGCTCGTGCGCCGCTCCCGTCATCATCTGCCCCATCGCAGCCATTTTTTCCCTTTGTACGAGGTGCTGCTCGATCAGGATCGACTCAGTGACGTCGCGCGCCGATGCAATGACGCCCGTGATTTTCCCAGCCTCGTCGAATAACGGGCTGAAGCTGCCCCGCAGCGTTTTCCAGGAGCCATCGGCGTGGCGCACGCGGTATTCGAGTTGCGCGGATCGTTTTCGTCCCGAAGCCACGTCCGCAAGCGTCTCGGTAAGGGCTGCCTGATCGTCCGGGTGCGTCCGGCCGCCCATGGGCCGGCCAACGTGGTCCTTGCCCGGAATGCCGAGGACGTCTCTGGCCCGCTCGCTCGCGAATGTAAAGTGGCCCTCCAAATCGATCACGGCGATCAGGTCCGGAAAGCACTCGATCAGGCGCCGCGTGAATTCCTGCTCGCGATGAAGCTGCTTCTCGATCTCGACCCGGTCCGTCACGTCCACGATCGTGCCCTGAAACCGGACCAGCCTGCCGCTGTGGTCCCGGATCGCTAACGCTGATGCGCGGCCCTGCATCGGCGTGCCATCCTTGCGAAGGTAGGTGATCCGCCGGTCCTGCACCGATCCGTTGACGGTCGTGTCGCGAACCAGTTGCTCCCTCTGCGCCGGATCCGCATAGCGCTCGCGAATGTTATGCGCCTGAAGCTCTTCTTTGCTGGCGAAGCCCCACATGCGAACGAGCGCAGGATTCGCATCGATCATCTTGCCTTCCGTCGTCGAAAAGAAGACGCCGGCGCTCAGCGACTCCACGAACTGCGTGAAGCGTATTTCCGATTCGTGCTCGTCGGTAACGTCGCGTGCCCATCCGATTACGTCCGTTACCCGGCCCGAATCCGCCACCGCCTGAAACCAGCAATTGAAGTAACGGACGGTCGCATCCTTCTTGAGTTTGATGGGGATGACGCCGGACCACGTCCCGCTCTTCGCGAGCGTGGCAAGCTGCCGGCGGGCTTCGTCGAGTGTAGGCGACTCGATGAACTCGGCTAGCGAATGGCCGACAAGATCCTGAAATGAGACGCTGATGATTTCGGATAACTGGCGGTTCGCGACACGAACTTCACCATCGATCGAAAGCGTGAAAACGGCCTGATCGAGATTATCGATCAGCTCCCGATAGCTTTGCTGCGATCGGGAGATGACCTCGACCAGCTTATCGATTGGCGTTTCGGGGCAACGCTCCGGGCTTTCGTGCCTGCCCTGCTTGCCCGATGAGTCCGTGGACATGGCTGCGCCCTGGCCCGCGATTTGACTCCGGGAAGATGAATTGCCTGCGGCGAATTTCCTTCCCCGGTCAAATTCTACGATGGCAAGCGACGAAACGGCGAAATAACTGGGGTTCGATACCAATTTAAATAATGGGCCTTGTGAAAAAGAGAAGAGCCACAAATCGCAAGAGGCGCGCCGCGGGTCCGTTTTGCAAGCGGACCCGCCCGCGAAATACAGCCGTAGGACTATCCCTCGGCGACCGCGTCGCTTTCCTTGCGCAGGAAATCCAGCGCTGCCGCCTCTTCGGGACTGAGTTCGGGCTCCGCCATCTGCGGCTCCTCCTTCGGCAATTCGGTGAGGAGCTGGATGTTGCGGTAGCGCTCGAGCCCGGTGCCAGCCGGAATCAAGCGGCCCATGATCACGTTTTCCTTCAAGCCGCGCAGGTAATCCACCTTCCCGGAAATCGCCGCCTCCGTGAGGACGCGGGTGGTTTCCTGGAAGCTCGCGGCCGAAATGAACGAGTCGGTCGAGAGCGACGCCTTGGTGATGCCAAGGAGCAGCGGACGGCCGGTGGCCGGGCGCCCGCCATCGTGGATCACCCGGTCGTTTTCCTCGCGGAAGCGGAACTTGTCGATCTGCTCCTCGAGAAGGAACGTGGTGTCGCCAACGTCCTCGACCTTCACCCAGCGCATCATCTGGCGGACGATAGTCTCGATGTGCTTGTCGTTGATGTTGACGCCCTGCAGCCGGTAGACCTCCTGGATCGAGTTCACCAGGTAAGCCTGCGTGTACTTTTCTCCCAGGACGGCGAGGATGTCGTGCGGGTTGAGCGGCCCGTCGATCAACGGTTCGCCCGCCCGGACGTGTTCGCCTTCCTGCACGTTGATGTGAACGCCGCGCGGGATGGAGTATTCCTTCACCGTTCTTCCATCTTCGCTCTCGACGTAGATCTTCCGCTGGCCCTTGGCGATTTCGCCGTACTTCACCACGCCGTCGATTTCGCTGATGACGGCCGGATCGCGCGGCTTCCGCGTCTCGAAGAGTTCGACCACGCGCGGGAGACCGCCGGTGATGTCCTTCGTCTTCGTCGTCTCGCGAGGAATCTTCGCGAGCACGTCGCCGGGCTGGACATCATCGCCATCCGCAACCATCAAGTGGGCGCGCGACGGCATCAGGTACTTCTTCCGTACCCGCCCCTGCGAATCGCGGACTTGAATCGTCGGCTGATGCTTTTCATCGCCAGGTGGCAGCGTGACCACGAGCTGCGAAAGCCCGGTGACTTCGTCCACCTGCTCTTCGATCGTGATCCCGAGCTGCAAATCCTTGAATTCGATCGTGCCGGCCGTTTCCGTGAGGATCGAGAACGTGTACGGATCCCACTCGCACATGGTCTGGCCGAGCGTGACGGGCTGCCCGTCCTCCACGCGAAGGCGCGCGCCGTATACCACGTGGTGGCGCTCCTTCTCGCGGCCCTTCTCGTCGACCACCGCGATCAGGCCGGAACGGTTCATCGAAATCAGGATCTTGCCGCGGCCCTCCACCACCTTCAAGTCGATGAACTTCACGAAGCCGTTGTTGCGGGCCTCGACCTTCGACTGTTCGGTGACGCGGGTGGCTGTGCCTCCGATGTGGAAGGTCCGCATCGTAAGCTGCGTGCCCGGCTCGCCGATCGACTGTGCGGCGATCACCCCGACGGCCTCGCCCATCTCGACGAAGCGGCCGGTGGCCAGGTTGCGGCCGTAACAGCGCGCGCACACGCCGCGTCGCGACTCGCACGTCAGCACGGAGCGAATCTTCACCCGCTCGATGCCGGCGGCTTGAATCGCATTCGCCAGCTCTTCCGTGATCTCCTGGTTGATCTCGACGATCACGTTGCCTTCGTAGTCCTTGATCTTCTCGAGCGAGACGCGGCCCACGACGCGGTCGCGCAACGGCTCGACCTCGACGCCGGCTTCGAGAATCGGCTCGACGAAAATTCCATCGGCGGTGCCGCAGTCGAATTCGTTGATGATCACGTCTTGCGCCACGTCCACCAGACGCCGCGTCAGGTAGCCGGAATCGGCGGTCTTGAGCGCCGTATCGGCCAAGCCCTTGCGGGCGCCGTGCGTCGAAATGAAGTACTGCAGCACCGTCAATCCTTCGCGGAAGTTCGACGTAATCGGCGTCTCGATGACTTCGCCCGAGGGCTTGGCCATCAATCCGCGCATTCCGGAAAGCTGCCGGATCTGCTGCTTCGAACCTCGAGCGCCGGAATCGGCCATGACGTAGATCGGGTTGATCACGCCCTGCTTATCCTGCTCCTCGAGAGTCTTGAACATCTCGTCCGCCACTTTTTCGGTGACGTCCGACCAGATCGCGATGACCTTGTTGTAGCGCTCGCCGTTGGTGATCGCGCCGTCGAGATACTGCTGCTGCACCTTGACGACCTCGTGCTCCGCGTTGTCCACGAGCTTGAACTTTACGCTCGGGATGACCATGTCGCTGATGCCGATCGAAACCCCGGCCTTCGTCGCGTAGAGGAAGCCGAGTTCCTTCAGCTTGTCGAGCGCCACGACCGTCTTCTCGAGGCCGAAGCGCAGGTAGCAGTACTGCACCAGCGCCTGCACGCCCTTCTTCTTCAGCAAGCCGTTGATGAACGGCATATCCGAAGGCAGGTGATCGTTGAAGATCACGCGGCCCACGGTCGTGTGCAGGAACTGCTTGTGCAGCTGAATCGGCTCGGTGTGCGACACGTCCTGATCGTCGTACGCGTTCGTCAGGTCGATCACTTCGCCCGTGTAGCGCATGCGGATCGGCGTCAGCAGCTCGACCTCGCCCGCCTCGAGCGCCATGATCACTTCCTCGGTCGATCCAAACGCGCGGCCCTCGCCCTTCGCTTGCGGCTTGGCCTTCGTCATGTAGTAGATGCCGAGCACCATGTCCTGCGTCGGCACCGCCAGCGGGTAGCCGTTGGCCGGAGACAGGATGTTGTGCGAGCTGAGCATCAGCACGGACGCTTCCACTTGCGCCTCGGGCGATAGCGGAATGTGCACCGCCATCTGGTCGCCGTCGAAGTCCGCGTTGAACGCGGTGCAGACGAGCGGATGGATGCGGATCGCCTTGCCCTCAACGAGCGTCGGCTCGAATGCCTGGATGCCGAGCCGGTGCAGCGTGGGGGCGCGGTTCAGCAGCACGGGATGCTCGCGGATCACGTCCTCGAGGATGTCCCAGACGATCGATTCCTGCGCTTCGACCAGTTCCTTGGCCTGCTTGATCGTGGTGCAGTGGCCGGCAGCTTCGAGCTTGTGATAGATAAACGGTTTGAAGAGTTCGAGCGCCATTTTCTTCGGCAGGCCACACTGGTGAAGCTTCAGTTCCGGCCCGACGACGATCACCGAGCGTCCCGAATAGTCCACGCGCTTGCCCAAAAGATTCTGGCGGAAGCGCCCTTGCTTGCCCTTGAGCGTGTCCGAAAGCGACTTGAGCGGGCGGTTGTTCGTCCCCCGCAGAACTCGGCCGCGGCGGCCATTGTCAAACAGCGCGTCGACGGCTTCCTGCAGCATGCGCTTCTCATTGCGGACGATCACGTCCGGCGCGTGTAGCTCCATCAGTTTCTTCAGCCGGTTGTTCCGGTTGATCACGCGGCGGTAGAGGTCGTTCAGGTCGGACGTGGCAAAGCGGCCGCCGTCCAGTGGCACCAGCGGGCGCAGCTCCGGCGGCAGCACCGGAATCACGTCCAAAATCATCCACTCGGGCTTGTTGCCGCTCTTGCGGAATGCTTCGAGCACCTTCAGGCGCTTCGCGTACTTGATCCGCTTCTGCAGGCTCGGATCGATTTTCATCTTCTCGCGAAGTTCCGAAGACAGCTTCTCAACGTCGACGCGACGCAGCAGTTCCTTGATCGCCTCGGCGCCCATCCCGGCCGTGAACTTGCCGGGGAAATCGCGCTGCATCTCGCGGAATTTCTCCTCGGGCAGGATGTCCTTTTCCTTCAGCCCCGGCGCTTCGCCCGGATCGACGCACACGAACGTCTCAAAGTAGAGAATGTGCTCGAGATCGCGCATCGTGATGTCCAGCAAGTAGCCGATGCGGCTCGGCAGTCCCTTGAAGAACCACACATGCGAGCAGGGAGACGCCAGTTCGATGTGCCCCAGACGCTCGCGGCGGACTTTGCTGAGCGTCACTTCGACGCCGCACTTGTCGCAGATCACGCCGCGGTGCTTCATGCGCTTGTACTTGCCGCAGAGGCACTCCCAGTCCGTCACCGGCCCGAAAATCTTGGCGCAGAACAGGCCGTCGCGCTCCGGCTTGAACGTTCGATAGTTGATGGTTTCAGGCTTTGTTACTTCTCCGTGCGACCACGAACGGATCTTCTCCGGACTCGCCAAACTGATGCGAATCGAATCGAAATCCGCGATCTGGCTGGCACGGTCATAAGGGCTTGATCGATACAAGGTATGATCCTCCCGTCCCGACTCCGCCGGGACCGAAAACCTACTTCCAAGAATATCGGTCGCGCCCGGAATTCTCTCCGGGCGCGAAATTTAGTCGGCCGCTTCCGCTTTTTCCAGCTGCGGCTTCTGGCGCTTCATGAGCTCGACGTCAAGACACAGCGACTGCAGCTCGCGCACGAGCACGTTGAACGATTCGGGCACTCCGGGTTCGATTCCCGGCTCGCCCTTCACGATTGCCTCGTAAATCTTCGCTCGGCCGTAGACGTCGTCCGATTTCGCCGTCAGCAGTTCCTGCAGGATGTGCGCAGCGCCGTAAGCCTCGAGCGCCCACACTTCCATTTCTCCGAAGCGCTGTCCGCCGAACTGCGCCTTGCCGCCCAACGGCTGCTGCGTGATCAGCGAGTACGGGCCGATCGAGCGTGCGTGAATCTTGTCATCGACCAGGTGAGAGAGCTTGAGCATGTAGATGTAGCCCACGGTCACGTTCTGTGCGAACTCGTCGCCGGTCATGCCGTCGAAAAGCGCGATCTTCCCGCTCTCCGGCAGCTCGGTGAATCGCAGCAAGTGCCGGATGTCGTTTTCGCGGGCGCCGTCGAAGACAGGCGTTGCAAACGGCACTCCGTCGCGGAAATTCTCCGCCACGTTGAGCAGCGCTTCGTCGTCCAGATCGGCGAGCGTCTTCCACACCGCGGTCGGCCCGAACGCGTCCTTGAACCACTTCCGGACCACATCGGCGCGAGCCTCTTCGTCCAGCATTTTGCCGATCCGCACGCCCAGCTCTTTCGAAGCCCAGCCGAGATGCGTTTCGAGAATCTGGCCCACATTCATGCGCGAAGGAACGCCCAGCGGGTTGAGCACGATCTCGACCGGCGTGCCGTCCGGCATGTACGGCATGTCTTCCGCCGGAACGATCCGCGCGATGACGCCCTTGTTTCCGTGGCGGCCGGCCATCTTGTCGCCCACGGAAAGCTTGCGCTTCATCGCGATGTAAACCTTCACGAGTTTGATCACGCCCGGAGGCAGCTCGTCGCCCTTCTTCAGCTTCGAGATGCGCTCGTCGGTGATCTTTCGCAGCACGTCGATCTGCCGCGAAGTCATTTCCTCCACTTCGTCGATCTTCTCGATGAGCAGCGGGTCCTTGTCGTTCAGGCGCAGCCGCTTCAGGTTGCGCGTTGAGATTTTCTCGAGGATGTCGCGTGTCAGCTCCGTCCCCTTGGTCAGCAGGCGCTTGTTCGTGCGCTCGTCGTGCAGGTCCGCCACCAGCTTCTGTCCGCCGAGCAGGTCGTTCAGGCGCTTCAGCCGCTCGTCGGTCAAAATCCGGATCTCGTCGGCGAGGTTCTTTTCGAGCTTCGCCACGTGCGCCGCCTCGATCGCCTTGTGACGCTCGTCCTTCTCCGCGCCCTTGCGGCAGAAGATCTTCACGTCGACGATCGTTCCCTCGATGCCCGGCGGGCAGTAGAGCGAAGCGTCGCGAACGTCTCCGGCCTTTTCGCCGAAGATCGCGCGCAATAGCTTCTCTTCCGGCGTCAGCGTGGTTTCGCCCTTCGGCGTCACCTTGCCGACCAGAATGTCGCCCGGCCGCACCGTCGCGCCGATGCGGATCACGCCGCTTTCGTCGAGATTCCGCAGGAAGCTCTCGTTGATGTTAGGAATGTCGCGCGTGATTTCCTCGGGACCCAGCTTCGTGTCCCGCGCCTCGATTTCGTACTCCTCGATGTGGATCGAGGTGTAGTAATCCTCTTGGACGAGCTTCTCACTGACGAGAATCGCGTCCTCGAAGTTGTACCCGCGCCATGGCACGAACGCCACGAGCACGTTTCGCCCGAGCGCCAGTTCTCCGCGCTCGGTGCACGGGCCGTCCGCCAGCACCTGCCCCTGCTTCACGCGGTCTCCCGCGCGAACCAGCGGCTTCTGGCTGATACACGTGTTCTGGTTGGACCGCTTGAACTTCGTCAGCAGGTAGATGTCCGAGCCCACTTCGCGGCTCAGCACGCCCGATTGATCGGACTCCACGCGCACGATCACGCGCTCGGAATCGACTTGATCGACGATGCCGTCGCGCCGGCACACGATCACCGCGCCCGAATCGCGCGCGGTAACCCGCTCCATGCCCGTCCCGACCAGCGGCGCCTCGCCCTTGATCAGCGGCACGGCCTGCCTCTGCATGTTCGAGCCCATCAACGCGCGGTTCGCGTCGTCGTTCTCGAGGAACGGAATCAGGCTCGCCGCCACCGACACGAGCTGCTTCGGCGACACGTCGATGTAATCCACCTCGTCGCGGCTCTTCAGAACGAAGTTGCCCGCCTGCCGGCAGTTCACGAGCTCGGTCGTGATCTTTCCGCGGTCGTCGAGCGAAGCGTTCGCCTGCGCCACCACGTAGCGGTCCTCTTCCCACGCCGAGAGGTAGAAGCAGTGCGGCTCGACCACGATCCGCCGCCGCTTCAGCTCCTCATTCGTGGTTTCCACCTTTTCGCGCTCGACGACTTCGCCCGCCTTGAATTCGCTGTCGCCCGAGTTGACGATCTGAACGAAATCGATCACTCGTCCGCCCTTCACCTTGCGGTAGGGCGACTCGATGAACCCGAATTCGTTGATCCGCGCGTAGCTCGAAAGCGAGCTGATCAGTCCGATGTTCGGGCCTTCCGGCGTTTCGATCGGGCAGATGCGGCCGTAGTGTGTCGGGTGGACGTCGCGCACTTCGAATCCGGCGCGCTCGCGCGAAAGACCGCCGGGACCCAGCGCCGAAAGCCGCCGCTTGTGCGTGATCTCGCTCAACGGGTTCGTCTGGTCCATGAACTGCGACAGTTGCGAGCTCCCGAAGAACTCGCGGATCGCCGCCATTACAGGCTTCGCGTTCACGAGGTCGTGCGGCATCGCCGTCGACATTTCCTGGTACACCGACATCTTTTCCTTGATCGCGCGCTCCATGCGAACCAGTCCGATTCGGAACTGGTTCTCCAGCAGCTCGCCCACCGCGCGGACGCGCCGGTTGCCGAGATGGTCGATGTCGTCGACCGTGCCGATGTTCTTGCGCAGCTTCAGCAGGTATTTGATCGCTCCGACGAAATCACCCGGGTCGAGCGTGCGCTTGTCGAGCGGCGTCTCGATGCCCAGCTTGATGTTGAACTTCAGCCGGCCCACCTTGCTGAAATCGTATTTCCGCGGATCGAAGAACATCCCGTTGAAAAGCGCGGTCGCCGTTTCAAGCGTCGGCGGATCGCCGGGACGCAGCTTCCGGTAAATCTCGATCAGCGCTTCCTTCGGCGTGTGAATCGTGTCCTTCTCAAGCGTGCGCGACACGATGATGCCCACGTCGTCGCGCTCCGGGAAGCACACATCCACCTCGTTGATTCCCGCTTCCGCGATCGTGGCCCAGATTTCGGCCGTTAGCGGCTTGTTCGCTTCGAGCAGCACTTCGCCCGTCTGCCGGTTCACGAGCTCGCCGACCGTCACCGCGCCTTCGAGATCGGCGCCGCCCGCCTCCACCTGCGTCACCCGCGCCTTCACCAGCTCCTTGTACAGCGGATCGGTGATGCGCTTGTGCGCGCCCACCAGCACTTCGCCCGTCTTCGGGTGCTTGATCTCGCGCGTGAGTTTGCGGTCGATCAAGCCCTCCGAAACGTTCCAGTAGAGGTTCCCGTCGCGCAGCGAAATCCGCTCCACCTGGTAGAACGTGCGCAGGATGTCCTCATTCGACTTCATTCCCAGCGCTCGCAGGAAAATCGATCCGAGGAACTTCCGCTTCCGGTCGATGCGAACGTACAGAATGTTCTTCGTGTCGTACTCGAATTCCACCCACGACCCGCGATATGGAATGATCTTGCCGAGGAAGTAGCTGCGGTTGTTCGCCGTTTCGTAAAACACGCCCGGCGAGCGGTGCAGCTGGCTCACGATCACGCGCTCGGTTCCGTTGATGATGAACGTGCCGTTCTCCGTCATCAGCGGAATGTCGCCGAAGAAAACTTCCTGTTCCTTGATGTCGCGGATCGACTTCGCGCCCGTGTCCGGGTCCTTGTCGTAGATCGTGAGGCGGATCGTCACCTTCAGCGGCGCGGAATACGTCATGCCGCGTTCCTGGCACTCGTTCACGTCGTATTTCAGCTGCAGCGTGACCGGGTCGCCACACTTGTTGCAGAAGGTCGGCGTGTTCTTGTTGAACGTGCCGCACTTCGTGCACAGCACGTCGCCCGTCTTGTACGGGTTGGTTACCACCGACGCGCCGCAGTTGCGGCACGTGGCGCGCAAGTGGTGCAGGCCGCGCAGATGGCCGCACTTGCACTCCCAGTTTCCGATTGCGTAGTCGACGAAATCCAGCTGCGACAGCCCGCGAAAATCCTGGATCGGAAACACCGACGTGAAAACGGACTGCAGCCCCGCATCTTCGCGCTCGCTCGGCAGCAGATCCATCTGCAGGAAGCGCTGGTAGGACTTCTTCTGGACGTCAATCAGGTTCGGAATCTGGACGGTCGTCTTGATTTTGGCGAAGTCCAGCCGTTCTCGCTCGCGAACCACGCGATTACCATTACGATGGGTCATAGATAATTCCCTTCAGGGTGACGCCGATAGCGGCAGCGCAGGCGTAGGCCCGCCCTGCCGGTCCGGGAAGGACGTGTTTTGATGTTCTGTGTTCCAAGGAGCTCTTGCCGCCGCGGTGGCGCTTGCCCGCCGCGGTGGGCGAATCCCTTTGCAGCCCGGCACTTTGGCCGTTCAGGGCTGCCACTACTTGATCTCGACCTTGGCTCCGGCGTCTTCGAATTTCTTCTTGATCGTCGCGGCCTCGTCCTTGTTGATGCCCTCTTTCACCGTCTTCGGGGCGCCATCAACCAGATCCTTGGCTTCTTTCAAGCCCAGGCTGGTGACTTCGCGGACAGCCTTGATCACGTTGATCTTGTTCGCGCCCACTTCGGTGAGGACGACGGCAAACTCCGTCTTCTCCTCAGCCGGCGCCGCGCCCGCGCCCGCCGCTCCACCCGCAACCATCATAGGAGCCGCCGCAGCCGCCGACACGCCGAAGGCCTCTTCCATCTTCTTCACGAGATCGGAAGCCTCGAGCAGCGTCAGCCCTTTGATCTCTTCGAGTATTGTTTCCACTTTGCTAGCCATTGCCGTTTTCTCTCCTCTTCAAGAAATGAAAATCTGATTGCAGAAAATTTCGTCGAGCGGCTCGCTACGACTGAACCGCTTCGGGCGCCGGCGCGCTTTCGGTTGCCGCGCCTCCGCCTCCGAATTTGTTTGCCTTCACCGCTTCGCTCGTCACCACCGCCAGATTACGCGGCAGCGCTGCCATTGCGGTCGCGATGCGCTGCGCGGGCGCATTCAGCAGGAACATGATCTTGCTGATCAGCTCTTCCTTGCTCGGCAGCAGCGCGAGCTGCCCGATCTCCTGAATCGAAATGACGCGGCCCTCGACCCATCCGGCGCGGAACCGAAACGCAGGAACGTCCTTTGCCACCTTCGTCAGAATCTTCGCGAGCGACACCGGATCGGTTGCTGTATAAGCGATCGAATTCGTGCCCTTTAGGTCCTTAAGCAGCCCTTCGGTCGGCGTGCCTGCCGCGGCGCGCTCCGCCACCGTGTTCTTCACCACTTCGTAGTGCCCGCCTGCCGCCTCCACCGCTCGCCGCAGCTGCGTGTCCTGCTCGACCGTAATCCCCTGAAACGTCGACAGGATTACAGTTGAAACATTCGCGAGCTGACTGCGAAGTTGCTCGCCCTTTTCTATCTTTTCGGCTTTCTTCTTCATGGTGCCGAACTCCTCCGGTTCCGACTTCCCCTACGCCGCCACCGCCGTGGCCGTTTCCGCTTCCGCGTGATCGATCAAAATTCCAGGGCCCATCGTCGACGTCAGCGTGATCTTCTTGATGAACTTTCCCTTCGCCGCCGCCGGCTTGGCCTTCACCACCGCCCCAAGCAGCGCGTGCGCGTTTTCCGCCAGATTCTTTGCCGGGAAACTGATCTTCCCGATCGGCGAATGAATCAGCCCCGTCTTGTCGAGACGAAACTCCACTTTTCCGGCCTTGATCTCCTTCACCGCGCGCGCCACATCAAAAGTCACCGTCCCCGTTTTCGGGTTCGGCATCAGCCCGCGCGGGCCGAGCACCTTGCCCAATCGCCCGGCGGACTTCATCATGTCCGGCGTCGCGATCACCGCTTCGTAATCCGTCCAGCCTTCCGTGATCTTCTGGACCATGTCGTCGCCGCCGACGAAATCGGCGCCCGCTTCCTGCGCCTCGCGAACCTTTTCGCCGCTCGCGATCACCAGCACGCGCTTCGATTTCCCGAGCCCGTGCGGCAGCACGACTGTGCCGCGCACCATCTGGTCCGACTGCTTCGGATCGACGCCCAGATTCAGGACCAGCTCGACCGTCTCGTCGAATTTCACGAAGTGCGCTTTGCGAAGCACTTCCGCCGCCTCTTCCAGACCATACGGACGCGCCTCGACCAGTTTCCGGGCGCGATCGATATTCTTTCCGCCTACTTTTGCGCTGCGGCCCATCGATTCTCTCCCTACCCCTCTGTCCTACTCTGTTACTTCGATGCCCATGTTCCGGGCTGTTCCCATCACCGACCGCACCGCCGATTCAAGCTTCAGCGTGTTCAGGTCGGGCAGTTTCATCTTGGCGATCTCTTCCACCTGCTTGCGCGTCACCTTCGCCACTTTGTTGCGGTTCGGCTCGGGCGAACCCTTCACGATTCCCGCGGCGCGCTTCAAAAGCTCCGAGGCCGGCGGCGTCTTCAAAATGAACGTGAACGTCCGGTCGGTGTAGATCGTCACCAGCACCGGAAAGATCATTCCGTCCGGCTCTTTCGCCGTCTTCGCGTTGAACTGCTTGCAGAAATCCATGATGTTCACGCCGTGCGGGCCCAGTGCCGTGCCCACTGGCGGCGCCGGCGTCGCCTTGGCGGCCGGCAATTGCAGCTTCACCGTCGATTGAACTTTCTTTGCCATATCAGTGCTTTCCTCGCCCCAAGCCGCGCGTTACGCGACTTTTTCAACCTGCGCGAAATCCAGTTCCACCGGCGTCGACCGGCCGAAAATCGTCACCGAAACCTTCAGCGTGCTGCGGTCCGAATTCACTTCCTCGACGACGCCCGTGAAATTCGCGAACGGCCCTTCGCCGATCCGCACCTTCTCGCCGCGCTCAAACGACAGCTTCGGCTTCGGCTTTTCCGCCGTCGTCGTGGCCCGGTTCAAAATGTTCTGCACTTCCTCTTCACTCAGCGGCGACGGCATCTGCCCCGAGCCCACGAACCCCGTCACCTTCGGCGTCGACCGCACCACGTGCCACGTGTAATCGTCCATATCCATCTCGACCAGCACGTAGCCCGGATAGCACATCCGCGGCGAAATCACCTTTTTGCCGCCGCGCACCTCCACCACCGACTCGGTCGGGATGATGATCTGCCCGATTTTGTCCGTCAGGCCGAATGCGGCCACGCGGCCCTCGAGGCTTTCCTTCACCTTCTTCTCAAACCCCGAGTATGTGTGGACGATGTACCACTGTTTCGACATCCCGCTTCCTTCTTGTTCAGTGTGAGGCAAGGTGGAATAACCAGTTTGCTGCACGCGTTAGAATCGTATCCGTCAAAGCAAAAAATATCGCAAAGAAAGCCACCGTCACCACCACAACAACCGTCGTCGACGTCACATCCGAGCGCGACGGCCAGTTCACCTGCTTCATCTCGACGCGCACTTCGTGAATGTAATTCTGAATCCGCTTTGGATAGCTGCCCAGCTTCTGGGCCGGCTCCATCAGCGAAAACCCGCTTACGCCGTGGGACTCTTCTTCTCGATTTCGTCGTATTGCGTCGGCCATTTGCCGCCTGCTCTCGTCCTGCCAATTTCAGTCAACCGCCCGCCATCTCCGCCGCCCAAAATCTGGCAGGGGAGGAGGGATTCGAACCCCCACATCCGGTTTTGGAGACCGGCGGTCTACCGTTGAACCTACTCCCCTTTACCCTGAGAACCGCCTCGGCGGTTCGAAGGGTTTACCCTGTCACCACCTCATTGCGACCCTTCGACCGCTTCGCAGTCTCAGGGCAAGCCGGCGGTCCTAATTTCGGTTGCAACAGCCCCAACTTCTTGCTTCGGCTCCAACCCTTAATCTCTTTCTCGCGCTTGCGGGCCGCATCGCAAGAGGCGCAACGCTCGCTCCACACCAGACTCACGGGTCTGCGCTTTGCCGTGAACGCCGGACCCACTCCCCAATTATGTCGCTTCACCCGCTCGTTCACATCCGTTGCGATGCCGACGTACAGCGATCCGTCGCGGCATCGCACCATGTAACAGAACCATATCTCGCCGGCTACCATCCGGGCGCCTCGCTCGTTTCAGGCCCCTGTCCGACGCGTTGCCTATTTGACCTCTTTGTGCGCGGTGTGCTTCCGGCACGTGTTGCAGAATTTCTGCAACTCCAAACGGTCCGGATGCTTCTTCCGGTTCTTCGTGGTTGTGTAGTTGCGGTTTTTGCAATCGTTGCACTGCAGTGTGATGATTTCGCGCATAGTCGTCTACTCGATGATCTCCGTCACGGCTCCGGTTTACCCTGAATTCGCGCTAGCGAATGAAGGGCGCCCGCACGTTATTCGATAATTTCCGTCACCGCTCCGGCGCCCACCGTGTGGCCGCCTTCGCGGATCGCGAATCGCAGCCCCTTCTCGAGCGCCACCGGCGTGATCAAACTGATCTCCGCGCTCACGTTGTCTCCCGGCATCACCATCTCCACTCCCGCCGGCAATTTCACGTCTCCCGTCACGTCCGTCGTCCGGAAATAAAACTGCGGCCGGTAGCCCGTGAAGAACGGCGTGTGCCTCCCGCCCTCTTCCTTCGTCAACACGTACGCTTCCGCCTTGAACTTCGTGTGCGGCGTGATCGATCCCGGCTTGCACAACACCTGCCCGCGCTCCACTTCGTCCTTCTCCGTCCCGCGCAAGAGCAGCCCCACGTTGTCGCCCGCCATCCCCTCATCCAGCAGCTTCCGGAACATTTCCACGCCCGTCACCGTCTTCTTCATCGTCGGTCGGAAGCCCACTATCTCGATTTCCTCGCCCACCTTCACCTTGCCGCGCTCGATTCGCCCCGTCACCACCGTGCCGCGTCCCGAAATCGAAAATATATCCTCGATCGGCATCGCGAACGGCTTGTCCACTTCCCGTGGCGGCAGCGGGATGTGCTTGTCCACCGCCTCCATCAGCTCCAGCACCGACTTCTCCCACTTCGGATCGCCCTCAAGCGCCTTCAGCGCCGAGCCCCGAATCACAGGAATCGTATCGCCAGGAAACTGGTACGTCTTCAGCAGCTCGCGCACCTCAAGCTCCACCAGCTCGAGCAGCTCCGGATCCTCCACCACGTCGCACTTGTTCAGAAACACCACAATCGCCGGCACGCCCACCTGCCGCGCCAGAAGAATGTGTTCCCGCGTCTGCGGCATTGGGCCGTCCGTCGCCGCCACCACCAGGATCGCTCCGTCCATCTGCGCCGCGCCCGTGATCATGTTCTTCACGTAGTCCGCGTGACCCGGGCAATCGATGTGCGCGTAGTGACGGTTCGGCGTCTCGTACTCCACGTGCGACACCGCGATCGTGATCCCGCGCTCCCGCTCTTCCGGCGCGTTGTCGATCGTGTCGAACGCCCGGAACGACACCTTCGGGTTGTTCTTACTGAGCACCTTCGTGATTGCCGCCGTCAACGTCGTCTTCCCGTGGTCGATGTGCCCGATCGTCCCCACGTTCAAGTGCGGCTTACTCCGCTCGAATTTCTCCTTCGCCATCGCGCCTCACCCTCGCATCACTTGCTTCGCGGCCGCAGCCGGTCCCCGCGTTCCCTGCCAGAGTCTCAATCGCCTCGAAGCTCGCTCGCCATCGTCCCTATATTGGAGCGGGGGACGGGGCTCGAACCCGCGACCATCTGCTTGGAAGGCAGAGACTCTACCACTGAGTTACCCCCGCTCATCCCAACCATTCCATCTGGAGCCTGGGACCGGGATTGAACCGGTGACCTCGTCCTTACCAAGGACGCGCTCTACCAACTGAGCTACCCAGGCCCGCCTGCCGGTTCTCCCGGATCCACCCGCTCGGCTATCGGCGGGCAGGCCCGATCCGGCCTCCCGGAAAATCCAGACTCCACAGGACACTGGTGGACGGGGGAGGATTCGAACCTCCGTAGCCCGCAAGGAGCGGCAGATTTACAGTCTGCTGGTTTTAGCCACTCACCCACCCGTCCCGCTAGAAACCCTCGGGACACAAAAGTCGCGTCCCACGAACTTCGCCAGAATTGATCGGACTCCTGTATGAGGTACTCCGCAATGCAGAAAGGGCCGTGTCCGCAGACACCAGCCCTGTTCGCTCATCTCGCGAGGAAGCCGTCCCTATACTTGAACAAAAAATGCCGCTTCCCTCAAACTCAGCTGGCGGAGGGATTTGAACCCCCGACCCTCTGATTACAAATCAGATGCTCTACCAACTGAGCTACGCCAGCACTGCCAAACCTACCGAAATTATCACAGCGGCAATCAAATTGCAAGCGCGGCTTCCGGCCCGCTGCAAAACGATTGCCACCGTTGAGTTTATTATAACCTCTTAACCAGCCGATGCCCTATTGTGCAGCTGGCTTCGTAAACACACTATCATCCAGCAGCACATTATGCCGGACTTCCGTGACCGTGATCGTAACGACCTGGTCGCCCGTCGTCTCCTGAATCTTGAATGGACGTTTGATTCCGTCCACTTCGCGATAATCGTCAAAATCCTCGCGGAAGTCAACGACTCCCTGCGCGCCGTGGCGATGGCTCACGACTCGCACCGGCAATCCAGTCGCGGCACTAAAGTATATCTCGTCCGGAGCTCCCTCCGGAACATCCGCTTCCACTTCGTACGTGTCCTGATCGTCGACCTTATCCGGGCCGACTACCGCGAGCCTCGTGTACAGCTTTTTCATATCCAGCGGGTGATAGAAATCCGCGTCGCGCCGCGCTTCGCTCAGCTCCGCTCCACTTTGCTCGCGGAGGCCATTCTGCGGATCGTCGGTCCATCCCACCGTGCCATCGAAACCTTGCCGGAAGAGAATTCCCGAAATTCGAATCTCCGAGAGAATCCGGTCGGGCGCCTTCTCGCGCAGCTCAATCGTCCCGGAAAGATTCTGCGCCGGCACGTCGATCGTTCCCATCGTCACTCGCGAGGTCAATCTCAACCACGCGCCGCGTCCTCCCACGGCATCAAGGTAATGATCCAGGATCCGATCGACAGAGGGAATCGCCGCAGCCGATGAGGATTGGGCCGGTGCTTGCCCGCGCGCGGGCACGGCCAGCGCGATCGCCATCACCGCAAATGCGAGCATTCGTTTCAATTTCATCTCACGTTTCCCGTTCGCAATCGCGCCGCGAAACATTACACTAATTGCCGCACGCTGCCATGTCTATGTCCGCCACAAAACGCGCGCTCATCGCGCTCGCGGCCATCTTCCTGCTGGCCGCAGTAGTCGCGGGAGTCTATCTCTACCGCGCCCGGCGACCGATGCCAGCCGCTGCTCCAAGCATCCTTCCTGTTCCCAGCGTTCTTAGTGAGCTTCCACCCGATGCGCCCGGCGTTGCCTACTTAGATGTCGCAGCGCTCCGTAAGTTGCAAGGCTCGCCGCTGGCAGCGATGCTGGGCCTTGCCGGCGCCAACCCCGCGAGCGACCGCGACTACGCCAACTTCGTTCGCGGCACCGGCTTCGACTACACGCGCGATCTCGACAAAGCCGCGATCGCGTTTTGGCCGGCCAGCCATATTGCGGCGCAGGGCATCTTCGATCGCGCCGTCGCCATCGCCGAAGGCCGCTTCGATCAACCGAAAATCAAATCCTACGCCCTCCGGACGGGCCACGTCGTGATGCGCGGCTCCGGCGCGATCTACGAAGTGCCCGGTAACCCGCCGACCGCGTTCGAGTTTCTCTCGCCGACGCGTATCATCCTCGCCAGCGGGAAAAATCCGGCCAGCCTCCTCGGCCCGTTCAAACCGGGCCCGCGCGATCCGGCAATTCAGGCCCTGATCGATCGAGTCGCAGCAGCGCCCATCTTTGCCGTGGCGCGCACCGACAACTTGCCTCCCGCTTTCTACAACAATTTCAGCAGCTCTCCGCAGCTCGAGCAGCTCACGCGCAATATTCAGGGCCTGACGCTCGTCGGCCAGCCCAAAGCCGAGGACCTGCAGCTCGCGCTCGACGCCAAATGCGACTCGATGACGCACGCCATCGAAATGTCGACGCTGCTCGAAGGCTTTCGCATGATCGGATCGATGGCGCTCGCCGATCCCAAAACGCGCCGCGAGATGAGCCGCGATCAGGCCGCTCTTCTCAACGCCCTCATCAGCCAGGCCAAGATCACCCACCAGGATCGCTGGGTGCGCCTCTCGCTCGACGTCACCCCCGCCATGCTCGGATCGAAGCCCGCCGCCGACCCGAAGCCCTAGCTCGAAGAAGCCGAAACGGCCCACGCGCGCGGCGCTCGTCCTTCGAATGCATCTTCCAGCAGCGTTCGGATTCCTTCTTTTGTCAGCCGCCGCGGATTGTAGAAGGACGCTTGCATGGCCAGCTCCGTGGCGCGGTCCAAACCGTCCGATTTCATCCCGAGCGATTTCAGCGATAGCGGCGCGCCCATCGACGCTTCGAGTTCATGCAATCCAGCCGCTGCGGATTTCGTGCCCGCCTTGCCGCCGAGCGCCCGCGCGATTCGCTCCATCGCATGCGGCGCGCCACCGGCGTTATACGCCGTCGCATGTGGCAGCAGAACAGTGTGCGTTTCGGAGTGTGGCAGATTGAAGGCGCCGCCAAGAATGTGGCACAGCTTGTGATGGAGCGCCGTGGTGGTGGCGCCGAGCACCATGCCGCCAAGCCACGCGCCATAAAACGCCTGGGATCGCGCCTCCATATTCGAGGGCTCCTTCACCACAATGGGCAGGCTTGCCGCGAGCGCGCGAATTCCCTCCTCCGCCTCGAGCGACACGATCGGATTCCCGTCCTGCGCGTAGAGCGCCTCGACGCAGTGCGCCATGGCGTTCATCCCGCTCGTCGCCGAAAGCGTCGCGGGCATGCTCACCGTCAGCGCGGGATCGTAGATCGCCGTCTTGGGCTGGGCGCGCGCGTCGCGCATCGTCTTCTTGATGCCGCCCTCGGTGAAGCCCCACGTCGGAGTCATTTCCGATCCGGAATAGGTGGTCGGGATGCACAGGATCGGTCGGCCTGTTTCGACCGCGATCGCCTTCGCAACGCCGGTCGCCGAGCCGCCGCCAACTGCGATGTAGCCATCCGCGCGCAAGCGCTCCGCCTCCGCGCGCGCTTCCTTCGCATTCTCGATCGGAACATGCATCACCGCGCGATCGAAAACTCCCGCAGCTCTCACTCCCAATCGCGCCGCCAGATCGCTTGCCAGCTTGCGCCGCCCCGGCGTCGCGATGATCAGCACGCGCTCCGCGCCCAGCCTCGCGATTTCCTCCGGCGCCTTCTCGATCGCGCCAATTCCAAATACGGCGCGCACCGGCGCCGCCTGATACACGAAGGAAAGTTTGGATTCAATCGTCATGCGCGGCTCCATCGGCTGGTCGAATGGCGTCGATCATTTCGAAAGTCTCGCAGAAAAAGCGCCGCCGAGCGGGTTTTCGGTGGGCGAAAAACCTCCCGCTACCGTGTCGATTAGAAAAAGCTCCGAGCCATGTTTCAATGGGATAGCTCGATTTCTAATCGCCAAATGTCGATTAGAAACCGGCGGAAAATGGCCGTCGTCAGCGTGACGAACCAGACTCCTGATCGTGCGCGCTGCGGCATTCGTTCTGGGCGCCCTCGCCTCGTTCGCCGCTCTCCATTTCATTCGCGACTCCTCAAATCTGACGCTAACTACTCAATCTACGCTTGCACGGTGGCGGGGGAGTTTCAAGGGTTAACATGCACTAAAGAGGACAGGAACTAGAACTAGCCCAAACCTGGCACAAAAGGGCAGGCAACCGAGTCTGCTTCGTAGACCGTGGAAAACAGAGGTGACAGCTAGCCGACGGATCTTCGGTCTTCACGTAGCTCACCGCGCTTTCCGCGGTGAGCACGAGGGTGCCGGTGGAAGCGTGGGCCTTCCAGCCCCCTGATTCGCTTTTGGTGACACTCATCTGATTGGCAGTGGCTTGGTGAGGCCTTCCATTTCGGAATCAATCGCTCGAACGGCATCAAGAGCGCGGATAACTTCTATAGTTGGCGGGACTGGGGATCCGATGCAGGCGATCTTTCTGTCCTATATACACGTTACGTTTGAACGGTCAAACTTGTAGATTCTGATCGATCCTGCATTTGATTCATTGAAGGTACTGTTTGAACCATTCGAGGACCGGTTGCATAGCTTCATTTGTCCTCTTCCCATACACGTCGAAGTGTACGCCGCCTTTTAGAGTGAAGAGCTTCTTCGGTTCCTTAGCCTTACTATACAACCTATCGGCATCATCAGCCTCGAGCTCGTCCTTCTCAGCTTGAACGAAGAGAATTGGTGTTGGAGACACCTTGTCAATAATCTCTTCCGGCTTGTAGCCCAGCCACCCATCGACGGTTGCTAGAGTTGTTCTGTTGCCTTTTTCCTTTTCCACCTGTTCAGCACTCTTCAGGGAAGAGGCCAGATCAGGAGGCATGATCAGTACCGAATCGGTTCCCTTTCCCAAAAACCCATGGAAGTCTTTGGACTTGCCAGTCAAAGCCCTGTTTATCCTGTCCTCTTGAACCTTTTGCATGAGCGTTTCCCACTCCTGCTCGGTTCGAAATCTTCGCATTCTGCGCTCGCCATCACCGACCAAGACCATTGAGGCAACACACTTTACTCGTCGGTCTTGAGCTGCTATGTATGCTACTTCTCCTCCTCCCAAACTCACACCTAACAAGGCGATTTGGTCGGGGTTAACTTCTGGTCTTGATTGCAAGTAGGATATGGCGTTTCTAGCGTCATAGATCTGTAGGTATGGAATGACCTCGCCGCGGACGCCTTCGCTCTCTCCGAATCCTCTGAAATCCACGGTTAGGGCTACAAAGCCACCTGCGTTCAACTCTTCAGCGAACCCAGGAAAGAAAGCGTCCGCCGTACTCATGAAACCTGGCACAAGCACGACACCAGGAAAACGTCTTCCTTCGGAATTGTCAGGCGTGGAAAGTATTCCGGACAGCTTTAGGCCATCGCTGTAATAGTTTATTCTCTTCCTCATCGAGCCATGATATAGGATCTGCGTGAAGAAGCAATCCCCCCACTCCACAGGTGCAGAGCAAATGAGGGGTCACTCCTGATAAGTGGGGTGATCTCAATAGGTCGACGCAACACTCAGGTCGAACCCGACTTGCTTTGAAAACAAAGGCTAAATCGCTCGCTACGGTTAGATCGGCCGGAACACCACCCCTGCTAGGTTTTGACCGAGGGCAGTCAAACAAACCAATTCTCCCGGGGAAATATGGTCGAATGAACGCATTGGATGGTGTTGCATCGACCGGTTGAGCTGGCAGGGATGACCGGAAACTGACCTACCCCGGTGCCGGCCTCAGGATGACGGCTACTCCAACCCGAAACCGCCATTCGCGAGAACGGCGTTCCCCGGGGAAACGCTTAGGGCAGAGCGAAGGCGATGACGCTGTCGCCGGGGGCGTCGTTGAAGTAGCCGTTGATGGCGACGATGCCGGGTCCGCCGAAGGCTTCGACGACCACATACTGCTTGCCGTTCTTTCCTGTGTAGGTGGCCGGCAGGGTGTGGGCGCTGGCGTCGATCTTTTCGGTCCACAGCGTCTTTCCGGTGCGTGCGTCGAAGGCGCGGAAGCGGCCGTCGTTGGTGGCGCCGATGAAGATCAAGCCGCTTGCGGTGACAATCATCGGGCCGGTATTCGGCGCGCCCGTATCGGGAAAGCCCTTCTCCGCGAGCGCGTCGACAGTGCCGAGCGGCTTACGCCAAACAATGTCGCCCGTCTTCGCATTCACCGCGAAGATTTCCGCCCACGGCGGCTGGATGCACGGCCAGCCGTTTTTTGGATCCCAGAAACGCGAGCCGTAGCGCGAAGGACCGCCCGGGAAGACTTTGTCGTAGGGCCCACCCTGCGGATTCGGATGATCCGCCTTGACGATTCGCCCGGTCTGGCCCGCGTTGAACGCAGTGGTGCCGAAGATGTAGCCGAGCTTCGGATCGAACGCGACGCCAGCCCAGTTTCCCGAGCCTTCGCGCCCCGGAAAAATCACCGCCATTTTGTTCGCGTCCATGCCGTAGGGCATGAATGGGCCAATGTTGTAAAGATGATTCTCGTCCCAGAAATTCTTGCAGTATTCGGCGTGCTCCGGCGTGAGCGTATAGAGATCGTTTTTCGTGATGCTCATCGGAGCGAGCGGCGGCGGCTCCAGCGGAAAGGGCTGCGTGGGCGAAGTCTCATCGCCGGGAACGGTCGTCCGCGGCACGGGCCGCTCTTCGAGTCCAAAGAGCGGCTCGCCCGTGACGCGATTAAACATAAACAGCAAGCCCTGCTTGCTGAATTCGGCGACGCCGGGAATCGTCTTGCCATCGCGCTTGATATCGAAGAGCGTGGGAGCGCCCGGCACATCCCAATCCCACAGATCGTGGTGGACGAGTTGGCGATACCAGATCAGCTTTCCGGTATTGGCGTCGAGCGCGACGACGCTATCGCCAAAGAGCGTGTCGCCGAGCCGCACGCCGCCGTAGAAATCGGGACCGCCGGTCGGGGCGATGGGCACGTAGACGATGCCGCGCGCGGGATCGAGCGTCATGAAGCTCCACACGTCCGTGCCGCCGCGAACGTTCCAGCTATCGCCCTTCCAGGTGGCGTGCTCGGGCGTGCCCGGCTGCGCTTTCGTGTCGAATGTCCAGACGAGCTTGCCGGTGCGCGCGTCCCACGCCTTTACCGCCTGCACACCATTTTGTCCCGCGATCACCAGATCGTGGTAAATCACCGGCGCGGACGCGGCGGCAGCGTCCCCCACAAATCCGTCCTCGCCAAAACCCTCGGCAGGCTTGCCCGTCTTCGCGTCGAGTGCGAGCATCTGGCGGCCAGCCACGCCGAGGAAAAGGCGCGGGGCGGTCGTGGCATCGCCAGGCCAGTAGGCGAGGCCGCGGCGCTGCGTTCCCTTCGTTTCGTATTTCCAGATCAGCTTCCCGTTATCGGGATCGAGCGCGAAGACGTTCTTCCCCGCGTCGAAGTACATCACGCCATCCACGACGAGGGGAGCGCCCTCGGAATTCACGTCCGCGCCGACTTCGCCGCCCGTGTGGAACGTCCACGCGCGAACCAGCTTCGCTACATTGTGCGGATTGATCTGGGTGAGCGGAGAGAAGCGCGTCGATTCAGGGTCGGAGCCGGGATATTGCCAGTTCGTACCCTGCGCCTTCAGCGCCAGCGGCAGAAGAAAAAAGAAAAGAGCGGCGAGTTGTGCGCCGCTCTTGAAATTTCGAAACAGCCGTTTTCGTCCGCGACCAGCCACCCCGCTAATTTGCCGCCAGCAGCGGGCTTACATCCTGCTCCATCTCGGCAAGTGTGAGCGCCTTCTCGTAGAAGTGCGCTTCCTTGCCGTCCTTATCGAAGATCATGGTCATCGGCAAGGCCTCGCTCTTGGCCCAGCGGGCATCGATGCCCTGGTAATACGAGTCGTCGGTGGTGGATGCGATGTAGACCGGGAACGGAGGCTTCTGCTCTTCGAGATATTTCGCCATTTCGGTCTTTTCGGCGGCGTCGGTCACGTCGTTCATCGAGACCTCAACCACCTGGAGCTTGTCGCCGTACTTGCTCTGGAGCTTCTCGATGTCGGGAAATTCCTTGTGGCATGGGACGCAATAGGTGGCGAAGAAGTTGAGGAAGACGACCTTGCCCTTATTCGCCGCGATCAGATCCTTCACATCCTGCGGCGCGACGACTTTGATCTGCGGCGCGACGGCGTCCTGAGCAGCGGCGCGGGGCGGAGCCGCGAAAAACATGCAGGCTAGGCCCAGCGCCACGCTTGCGAACTTGATCGCAACGCCCGACTTCATTGACCGTTCCCCGAACTCGGCGCCGGTGCGGACGCGAGCATCTTCGTCGAAGCCTCGACAACATTCTGGAACGTGGCGTCCGTGGTGTTCACGAAATTCGCGTACACCTGACGGCCGATGTCCACAAGAATCGTGTTCTCCGCCGCCGGATTCAGTTTGTAAAGGCGCATGCCTGTATCCGACGTGCCCCTTGCGAAGTAGACCATCGGGATCGTGATGCCCTTATCCGCCGCGAGCTTCGTGAGCCAGTCTTTCGATTCAGCTCCATTGATCATCACAACGAAGCCCTTGAGGTTCTTATTCGCCTGCACGAGGGCGTTGAGCTTCACGATCATGTCGGCCGCCTGATCGCTGGGCTTCGGGAAGAAGCCGATCACGGTCGGCGCGGTGCCGTACTCGCACACGTAGCAGGTGTCCTGCCCCTTGTACTTTCCGGTCACGTCGATCACGCGCAGCGATGGCGTTACCGCTCCCACCGGGCGTCCCGAGGTGATCGGTCCGCTCGTGGTCGCAACAGCTGTGTCTGCCGGAGCCGCAGGCGCGCTGCTGGAAGAAGAAGCGGCGCCGCCGGTCTCGCCGGACGCCGCGGCTGCATTGGCCTCCTTGATCGCGTTGGCGGCGTCCGTCCCCTCGACGGGGTACTTCAGCGCAACCCACTTGTACCAGCCGCCTTCGAGAATCTTCGTATTGAGGTAGCCGAACTCGGCGAGCTTCTTGTACATGTCGATCGAATCTTCGTCGTGGTTGCACGGGCAATAGAAGACCAGCATCTTGTCGCGCGGAAGGCTGATCGGCGGCGTCACGCGCGGCACCCACGGATAATTGATCGCGCCCGGAATATGTCCATCGGCGAAGGCCTCCGCGGGCTGCGTGTCGACCAGGACGAAGCTCGTGTCGTGGTCCTGCATCATCTTGAGAACTTCGGCAGGCTTGATGAACTGCGGCGGCGGAACCATGCTGGCATCATCGGGCAATCCGAGGTCATCTTGCGCCAGCGCGCTCGAAGAACAAAACGCCAAGGCAATCACAACGAACAGCGCTGCAACCCACTTCATCATAAGGACCTCCCTCATAAATGATCGGCCGAAACCCTCACTACTCATTGGATTCCCGGCAAGGCCTGCAGGATACCGTCGAGGAGCAAGTCGATTGTTTGCCGTCACTCTCATAAAATTGGCAAAACGCCAAACCTAATTCGCGCCGTTACGGTGAATGTTACTCACCGCTCCGGGGGGGTGTCAAGCGAACCACTCCCACCATATAAATAGACGCAACAGACCCGCTCGGGTTTCAGAAAAGTGCCAAAGCGGGGCGGCCCAGGAGCGCCGAATTCTAGTGCGCGGGCAGGGTGAATCCATAGACCACGCTGTCCACGGAATAGACCACATATTGGCGCCCATCCAGCTCGTACGTCTCCGGGCCGGTGTCAAGGGTGCCGCCCGGGTACATGTGCCACAGAGTTTTGCCGGTAGCGACGTCGAGGGCGACGAGGTTTCCCGAGCTATCGGCGGTGAAGAGCACATGCCCGGCGGTGGTGAGAATCCCGAATTGGCCGCCGCGGCCCAGCGTGTCGGCCGTCCAGCGGACTTTGCCCGTCTGGTAGTCGATCGCCTTGAGCATCGATTTCGACGATAGGAAAAAGTCGCGGCCCGCCCAGCCTTCGGCTCTCTTGCCCGGCATCGTGAGGTAGAAGACGCCCATGGACTCGCGCGAGTTCACATAGAAGAGGCCGGTTTCCGGATCGAAGCTGGGCGCCTGCCAGTTCGTTCCGACGCCGCCGGTGACGAGCACGCCGTCGGTCTGCGGCTCACGCTTGGGATCGGGGATCGGCTCGCCGTTCTTGTCGAAGCCCTTGAGCCAATTCGCCGGGACAAACGCCTCCGAAAGCAGCGCTTTGCCGTTCGTGCGATCGAGGACGAAAAACAGCCCGTTCTTGTTGGCCTGCGCCAGCATCTTGCGCGGCTTGCCCTTGAACGTCCCGTCGAAGAGCACGGGCGTCATCACCGTGTCCCAATCGTGCGTGTCGTGCGGCGACGATTGGAAATGCCAGGCCATTTTGCCGGTATCGGGATCGAGCGCGACGATCGTGCACGTGTAGAGATCGGCTCCGATGCGTGTATCGCCATTTTCCACCGGATGCGGATTGCCGGTGCCCCAATAGAGAAGATTGAGCTCCGGATCGTAGGTGCCGGTGATCCACGTCATTCCGCCGCCGCGCGTGACGACGTCGGTGCCATCGTGCGGCCAGCTATTCCACGCCACCGTATCGTCGGGCTTGGGCATCGCGTCCCAGCGCCACTGGATTTTTCCGGTCATCGGATCGACGGACAGGAGGAAGCCCGGCAGATCCTCGGTGTCGCCGGAAGTGCCGACAATAATGTGATCGCGCACTACGAGCGGCGCGACGCTGCCGAAGGCTTTCAGTGCGGGATCGTCGATCTGGATTTCCCAAATTTGTTTTCCATTGTGCGCGTCGATGCAGACGAGGTGATCGTCGGGCGTGGTCATGTAGAGGCGGTCGTGCCACATCGCCGCGCCCTTGTTGCCTCCGCCGCCGCCTCCTGCTCCACGCTGATACTGCCAAATCTGCCGGCCCGTGCGCGCGTCGATGGCCCACATCTGATTGGACGACGTCACGTACATGATTCCGCCGACCTCGATGGGCATCGATTCGAGCGACCGCGAGTGCGTCTGATACGCCCAGGCGAGAGTGAGCGAGCCCACGTTCGCCCGGTCGATTTGCGTGAGCGTGCTGTACCGTCGGCCCGTGTAATCGCCGTTGAAAGTCGGCCAGTCGTTCGTGGGCGGCTTGAGAAGTTCAGATGGATCGAGGTCTTGGGCGGGCGTGCCGTCCGGCGCGGCGAGCGCCCTGATCGACGGAAGCGTCGCAAAGAAAAGCCCAAAACCGAAAAGCAGCAAAAGGGGCAGCGCCCTTTTCATTTCAAAGTCTCCAGGTATGTGAATACGTCGTGCATCTCTGCGTCCGTGTATTTATCGAGAAGCGCGGCGTGCGCGGCGAGCGGATCGTGGATTTCGAGCTTCACGGCGCTGCGGGGCCACGAGTGATACCACCCGTCCGTCCCTTGAATCCCGACGTTGAAGCCGTCATTCAGCACCAGCGAACCCTCGAACGTCTTGCCCGAAGGCAGCGTCACGGTTGCGGTGTTCGGGACGCCGGGCGGATAGAGGAAATGCGTTTCGAGATCGGGCGGCTCGAGCTTTTTCGCGATTCCCGCGAGGTCGCCCGTCACCGAGTGGCATTTGGTGCAGCCGCCGGGGCCGTCAAAGAACGCCTTGCCTGCCTCGACGCTTCCCGTCGCCAAACGCGAAGCCGGAATGTCGTTGGGGTAGCCACCCGGAATGCGGGTGTGCAGGTCAAACAATGTAAGCTCGGAATCGATATAGGCGACGAGGTCGGAAGCCTGGTCCGGCGAGAACGGAAACGCAGGCATGCCCTTGTCCGCTCGGCCATTCACCACCACGGGAGAAATCATGTTGCCGCCCTTATCGTGGCGCACGAGCGACGAACGAATCAAATCCGGACCGCGGCCGCCCGTCAAATCGTCGCCGTGGCACACCGCGCAATCTTGCTTGTAGAGCGGCTCGCCGCGCTTTGCCGCGGCGGCCTGCGCGGCTTCCCGAGCAGCGCGCTCATTCGGATTCGGCGCACCCGGATAGCCCTGCTGCGCCTCGATCGAAAAAATCACTGCGAAAGCGGCAAGCGCAAGAAGCGCAAGTTTCTTCAATTCGATTCCCCTCTCCGCATTCTCCCCTTGAGACGCACGCTTGCCCGCGCCGGTTGCGGCCGTTTCGCTATTGGCCCGCCTTGGTCAAAGTTGCTGCGGTAACTTTCTTCGTTTGGTGCGCCCAGTTCGTTCCCGGATACGTAAATAGCAGATCGTATCCCGGCGAGCCGCCCGCCACCACGATGTGAAAATCGCTGGGGCTCTGGACGACCGGCACAAGCCCGCCGGGCTTCAGACTGTCCAGGAAAATTTGCGCGCGATCCGGCCGGATTCGACCGTCGGCCACCGACGCCCGGATAAAGGCCTCCTCGCTGCCCTCCCCGAACGAAACTTGCTTGGCCAGCTTCTCGTAAGGCGTGCGGGTATGTTCGTACAAATATTCTTGCAGGCTCTTGCGCGTGTATCCGAGGCTCGCGAGTTCGACTGCGCAATCGGGATGCAGCACAACGATGTGTTTCTGAGCGTGAGGCCAGACCGGCCCTCGTTCCCGAATTCGCGCGGCCATCTGATCGATCACGCCTTGCGCCGTCCACGGCGCCACAGCGCCCCCGCCGAAAATCACCGGGGTCCCCACCGACGACACCGTCACCGTGCTGTCTCCGGCCTGAAAGCCCTCGCTCACGTTGAACGGTTCCCACGGGCTCTTCGCCGTGTCCTCCGCAAACGTGTAGAACGTGTAGCCCTCGAGCCGCCCCGTGAGTCCCATGAAGTTCACCTGCGGCCACGTTTGCCCGAGATTCAGCAGCGAAAGCTCGAGCGCCCGGCCGACGGTGCTGTTCGCCTGCCAGCCGATTCCCAGCATCCCGATCCCGGAATTGAAGTCGAGTTCCTTGGCGATCGGCCCGTCCACGATCACGACCGGCGTGAACGATCCCGTGGACGCCATCACGTGTGTCAGATCGTAGTGTTTGTCCGTGAAGCCTTCCATCGCGGCCAAAATCACCGGGAAATATTCTGGCTTGGCTCCCGCCATCACAGCGTTGATCGCTACCTTCTCGACGGTTGCCGTCCCATTCTTCGGCTCCACTTGTCCGATCACGTCCTTGGGCGAGCGGGTGGTCCCGGCCTCCATCGCTTTCACAAGTTCCGGCGTCGGAGGAATAATCGGCAGCCCGTCGGCCCAGCGATTTGCGAGGAACACCTCATTCACCTTCTCCAGCGCGTCCTCGTAATCCTTGCCGGTGACCTTGATGTTCGCTCTCTCGAGTTCCTTCTGCGCCTGCGACGGATGGGCCTCTTCGGGCGTCAGCGGCCGCGTCAGCGCGTCCACCATTTTGTCGAAAAACGCGTCGGCAATCGGCTGCAGCCGTGCCTTGTCGCCGCGCGCGATGTAATACTTGTCCGCCGGAAGCGGCAGCGCGCGGATTCCCGGCATGCCGCTGTCCTTGGCTGCGGATTTCGCGTCGTCCAGGAATTCTGTGGTTGTGAAGTAAACGCCCGGCATCCCTGTCTTTTCAATTGAGATCGTGTCGTGGGAACCCCACCACGTGCAGCTCCCTCAATCACCGACACCGAAAACGAACAGATCGCCTTGCTGCTTCACCGTGGGGTACCAGTTCGGCAGATCGGTGATCGTCTGCGCGGCCGGCTTCGGATACATCACCACCGTAGCCGTCGGATATTTCTCCTTCAGCATCGCGGCGAGCACGTCGAGAAAATTGCTCGCGCCAAATTTTCCATTGTCGATTAGAACAATTTTCTTTCCGTCGAGGCTTCCGCCGCGCGGGCTGATGCCCAACGTCTTCGGCGGAGGAATCTCGCCCCGCGGATTCATCACCTCAATCGTCACCTGCGCGGATGCCGCGCCCGCAACGCAAAGGCTCCCGATCACCAGCGCAACCGCCAGCAGCCAATTCATATTTTTCTTCATAGCTTCCTCGATTTGCATCGCCGATGGGACAGATTCATCCCAAGTTGTCCCCAAAGATAGGGAGCGAGGTCCTGAATGTCAATTCGATTCGGAATCTGGACGCTACTGCGGCCAGTTGGAGGTCGCGCCGTACGGCAGCGTGACCATCACCGCGACAACGTCGTGGAGCTTGCCATTCTCAACCTTAAAAAGCTCGGCGACTTCCTCGCTGAACGGCCGCGTGGCCGCCGCCGACTCATCCACCTTGCCTACGCCCGGCACGTCGACCGACCGAATCGTTCCCGGCGTGTTGAACATGAAAATCCCGAGCACCAAACCCTTCTGCTGATCCACGGTGATGTAGCGCCGCGGCCTGATCGGCTTGATGTAATCGAAGAGGTGCGTATCGAGCTGCTTCTCGCAATCGAGCGGCCCCATTTTCGAGCCGGGGAAATTCGACGGGCAAGTCTGCGTGCCGTTCTCGATGCGCGTGACGTCCTTGTCGAAATGCGCGACGGCGCCATTGGCCTGCTCGATCGCGTCGAAATACAAATCGGCCGCGTCCACCATCTGCTGTCGCGTCGGATGGTCGGAGGGATCGAGATCCTCGAGCATCGCCGGCTTCGGCGTCGTCAAATTCTCGGGCCGCGTGAATCCTCCGCGCGTCTCTTGCCGCGTAAGGACAACCTCCATCTCGCTCACCTTCTTGTCCACCACTTTCACGCGCACCACCACAATTCCGGCCATGCCGCTTTCATCGGTCGTGCCAAAGAAGCTGACTTCGCCCGCCGCCGGATCGTCGATGAAGAGCTGGTAACTTCCAAACCCGCTGAGCGTCCCCCACAGGCCATCGCCAATCTTGAGTTCCTGGCCGTTCTCCGTGTACCGCGCATCTTTCGCCAGCGGCAATTCCGCCGGATTGTGGTCCAGCATCGCCACGCGAAACTTGTTCATGAAATTATTCAGGCATTTGCGGTCGCAACCCGGATCGGCCACCGCAGCCGGCGGAGTCGGCGGCGTCACCGCCCATGACGCTCTCACCTTCATGCTGCCCGGCCCCCATCCCGCCTTCAATCCATATTGCGCCTGTGTCGGCACGCCCTGAATGAACGCGATCTTGCCCTTCTCGATTTTGAAGACGACGCCAATCTCCCACGTCAGCGGATGCCGCAGCGTCTCCGGAAACGTCGCGCCGTCGGTGGTCGTGATCGATTTCACGGTGCCGTCGTGATCGAAAAAGACGAACGCGAAAACCAGCCCGCGCTCGCGGTCCACCACCATGAAGCGCCTATCGCGTATCCGCGTCACGAACTTGAAGAAGCCGGTCTTGAATTGCGCCTCGCAACCCTTGCTGAAAATCGGATAGCTATACGGGCGAGCCGCATCCAGCGCGGGATTATTCGTGGTCTGCGTGCCGCCCTCGATCCGGTTGCAATCGGCGCTGAAGAGATTCGCGCCATTTCCGCTGCTTCTTTCCAGATCGGCAAAATACCGATTCGAGACCCTGATCAATTCCTCGCGGGATTCGCGGTCCGCCTCCGGCACCGTTGCGGTCAACCTCGGATCGGGCGTTCCGATTTTGTCGAGAGCCGTCGCGCCGGGAATATCGCGATTCACGATCGTCTCGATCTCCGCGATTTTTTTGTCGACGATCTTCAGCCGCAGCACCAGAATCGCCGGACGGTCCCACTCGTGCACCACGCCGATGAATCCCACTTCGCCTGCGGCCGGGTCGTCGGTGTAAAGGCGGAACTTGCCGAGGCCGTTCGCCGTGCCCCACAATCCTTCGCCCAGCTTCAGCACCGTGCCGTTTTCCGTGAATTTTACATCGCTGGCCACAGGAAGCGACGAAGAGTCCCGCGCCACAAGCGCCGTCAAATACTGATCGACAAATCCATCGAGGCACGCGCGATCGCACGCGTTTGGCCGAGACTCTTGCGCCGCGGCTTTGCGCGTCGCGCCATGGCCGGTTCCCCCGCTCCAAGCCATCAACACCCCGATCGCGCCGGCGCAAACCACACAACGCAAGAGTCTCGTCATCCCCCACCCCTTTCTCGAATTCCGTTCAACGTCACCTCCGGCGGTCGAGGGGCAGATTCTCACGGCAAACCGAGGCTGCCGTACGCGCGCGGATACGTGAGGATGCCCCAGGGCGTCTGGAATCCGCCGATCACCTTGATCTGCTTGTACGTCTTCGCGTCGAGCACGTACACGTCGTTCGACCGCCCGCATGCGAAGAGCAGCTTCGAATCGTCCGGCGTGAACGTGAAGTGCCAGCAGCGCTTCCCCAGCGGCGCTTCGCCCACCTGCTGCAGCGTGTCCGTCTTGAATACCTGCAGCTCCTGCGCCGCAGCCGCCACCACGAAAATCCGCCTGCCGTCGCGGTCAAAGGCGATTCCGTAAGGCTTCGCCGCCGTCTGCGTCGCGTGCAGCACGTTGAAATTCGCATCGAGCAGCAGCAGCGTCCCCGATCCCTCCATCGTCACCGCATACAGGTTTCCCTGCGGCGACACTTTCACACCGCGGGGGCGCCTGCCGTACGATTCGAGATTGACGTTCTTCACCTGCTGGCCCGTCGTGACGTTGTATACGCCGAGATTGTTCTGCGCCTCGTTGGCAACGATCAGCAGTTTGCCATCGGGCGAGAATTCCAGGCCCTCGGTCTCCTGCCCGGCGACAAAGCTCAGCGCGCGCGTCCAATCGTCTGTATTGAACTCGACGACCTCCGACGGCGGCTCGTTCGTGTTTTCTTCCTCGTCCCCCGGGCCCGGCGGTCCGCCGGTCGAGCCCGGCTCGTATGACGTGAAGAGCCACTGCCCCGCCGGATCGAGCTTCACGAACTCCGGATTGTCGCCCACGTGCAGCTTGCGAACCACTTTCATCCGCCTCGTGTCGATCACCGCCGCATCTGCCGTGTCTTTGTCCGCCGTCACGAGATACTTGCCGTCGAACGTCAGCCCTTCGCCACGCGGCGCCACATCCTGCGGATGAATTCGTTTCACCACCTGCAGCGTGTCGAGATCGATCACGCTGATGCCGCCGTCTTCGTTGGTTACGTATGCGACGTTCGTCGGAATCCGGAAATAGTGCGTGTATGTAAAATACGCGGCGCCCGCGATCGCGATCAGCGCCACCACCCATCCCGCAACCTTGCTTGAATTCATTCGCACCTCTCGCTCCCGACATCGCTTGTCGGGGAATCATTGCCATTACTAGTTCAGCACGATAATCGCGGGGAAGATTACACCGGATGTGATTTCTTGTCCTGCCGAATTTTGAAACTCGCGAAGCAGGCGCAAACTAGCTTCACTCTCGCCGTTCCACGTCTTGATCGAGATGGCGCGGCAGTTCCGCGAGGCTATCGAGCATCAGGTCGGGCGGATGCGCTCGCATTCCCTCGAGCCCCAGTCCATAGCTCATGCCGATCGCCCACGTCCCCGAGTTGCGCGCCGTTCGCACATCCACATCGGAATCGCCGACCATCACCGCCTCGCGCGGGCTTGCTCCGAAATGCCGCAACAGCGTGTTCACGCCCTCCGGGTCCGGTTTCTTCGTCGCGAAGCTGTTCCCTCCATAGACGTATCGGAAATAGTTCGCGAGGCCCAATCCCCTGAGAATCGCTTCGCTGAATCGCACCGGCTTGTTCGTCAGCACCGCCAGGTCGCGGCCTTTCAGCAATTCGAGCCCTTCGCGCACGCCCGGATAGGCCACCGTATTGTCGAGCATGTGCGCGCGGTAGTACGCGAGGAAAAACGCATGGCCCTTTTCGATTTCCTCCGGCGTCACGCCTTCGCCCAGCGCCCTCTGGACTAGCGTTTGCGCCCCGTTTCCGACGTAGCCGAAAATGGTGTCGTCCGCAAGCGGCCCGCGCCCCATGTGGCGGAGCGTCGCATTCACCGAAATCGCCAGATCGAGCTTCGAATCGATCAGCGTTCCATCCAGATCGAAAAACAGCGCGCGCACTCCCGCGAAACGCCCCGGCCCGTTATTTTCCGCGCCATCCTGGCCCATTCTTTTGCGCTCCCGCGCGAAGCAGCATTCATTCTATGTGCCGCTGGCACCCGTGTCACGCTGTTGCCGCATCTGAAGCGAAACCTTTCGCCCGTTACCGAAAACGCAAAGGGCCGAAGCTTTTTGGCGCGCCCCCGCCGCTGCGACGTTATCGTTTGTATATAGGCGAAGCTGCCTGGCAAGACTTGGGGATTGCCTTGAGCCGCATCTGGGAAGCCTTGAAGCAGGCGCAGCAGGAAAGGTCGCGCGAACGCTGCGTTCCGCCGGACGATTCGGCCGACTCGCCTGCCCATTCGAACCACCGCCGAGGCTTGCGCCATCCTCACATCGTTGCCGTTCTCGTTTACGGCTCGGGCCCCGACAAGCAGCCCTTCCACGAAGAGGTAAACACGATCGATGTCGGCGAACACGGCTGCCTGCTGGTGATCGAAACTCCCGTCGTCCGCGGCCAGCGCCTGTTTCTCGCTAACACGCGCACCCAAGCGGAACAGGAGTGCCGCGTTGTTCACGCTTGCGAGCTTTGTTCCGGCAAAACGCGCGTAGGTCTCGTCTTCTGCTCCCCTTCGCCGAATTTCTGGCTTCGCTCCAAATCCTCATAATGTTGGGCCGCTAGCGCCGCGCTGCTACAATAACCTGCCGCATCGCCACAATTTCATCCCGAGGCCTCATGGCAGAAATCCAGCCCTTTCGCGCATATCGCTACGATACGAACCGTGTCGCGCCGAGCGACGTTCTCACGCAGCCCTACGACAAAATCACGCCCGCGATGCAGGAGCGCTACTACGCCGCGAGCCCCTACAACCTGATCGCGATCGAAAAAGGCCGCGTGCTTCCCGGCGATTCGCCCGAAAATAATGTCTACACCCGCGCCGCGCGCACGGTCGACGAATGGATCGCCGAGAAAATCCTTGTGTCCGATCCCGCGCCCGCCATCTACATCTACGCACAGGAATTTGAGGTGCCTGGCACGCACGCGCGCCGCGAGCGCGTCGGCTTCATCGCTCTCACGCGCGTCGAGGACTACGACGCCCAGGTCGTCTTCCGCCACGAGCGCACTCTTTCCGCGCCGAAGGCCGACCGCATCGAGCTTCTCCGCCGCACGCGCGCGCAAACCGGCCAGCTCTTCTTGCTCTACGACGACCCTTCGCAGCAGATCGATCGCTGGCTCGACGAAACCGCGCGCAAAAATCCGCCGCTCGCCATGACGGACGAATACGGCGTCACCCACAAGCTCTGGCCCGTCTCCGATCCCGCGTTCGTCGCGCGCATTCAAAAAGCGATGGCGCCGAAAAAACTCGTCATCGCCGACGGCCACCACCGCTACGAAACCGCGCTGCACTATCGCGACGAATGCCGCGCCCGCGCGGGCAAAACCGATCCCCTCGCTGCGCCCGAGTTCGCGATGGCCACCTTCATCAACACGCATTCCAAGGGCCTCACGATTCTCCCAACGCATCGCACCGTGGCGAATCTCCCGAATTTCGATTTCGATCGCTTCCGCAAGACTCTCGCGCCCTATTTCGATTGGTATTCCTATCCGTTTCTCAACCCGGAGGAACGCCAGTCCGCCTGCGCTGAGTTCCGCAAGGATCTCGAAGGACGCAGCCACGGCCGCCGGGCGCTCGGCGTTTACGCCGGCCCTGGCAGTGCCGCCGATTCCAAGGAAAAGCCGGGTCCCGCGTTTTATCTCTTCGCCCTGCAGCGAGGCATCGATCTCGAGGACGTTATGCCCGAAGTGCCCGAGGCGCAGCGCGAGCTCGACGTCGTCCTCTTGCATCGCCTGATTTTGCAGAAAGGCCTCGGCATTACGCCCGAAGATGTGGCATCGGAGAAAAGCGTCGGCTACGAGCGCGAAATGGACGCCGCGCTCGCCGCAGTCGACTCCGGCCGCGCGCAAATCGTCTTTCTCCTGAATCCTGTGCCGGTGAAGCAGGTCGTCGAGATCGCCCTCGGCGGCAACGTTATGCCGCAAAAGTCGACGGACTTCTACCCCAAGCTTCTGAGCGGAATCGCAATCTACCGGCTGGAAGGTCGAATCACGGAATAGAGCGAGGGACAGGGCGGATCGAGTTCGCCCAAACGCGAAACACAAAAACGCGCGGCCCAATCGCTCGATCGGGCCGCGCGCCGTGAATTCCTGGCGCCCGAAAAGAGGGGCGCCGAGCCGCCTAGTTGAAGCTCTGGATCGCCGCCGATTCGCTGTCGTAGGTATCGAAGACGGTCATCAGCTTCGTCACCTGCAGCACTTCCTTGAACTTCGATCCCAGGTTCGTCAGCTTCAGCGTGGCGCCTTGCGACCGCGCGCTGTGAAACGTCGCCACCAGCGTGCCTAGCCCGGCGCTGTCGATGTAGGTGACCTGGGCGAGGTTCAGCACGATCTTCTTTTTCCCCGCCGCCAGCAAGCTCTTCACTTTTTCGCGGAACGAGTTGCTTTCCTCCCCAAGGACGATCCGTCCCTCGATGTCGATCACATCCACGCCGCTCACTTCCCGATCCGTCATTCGCAGTGCCACGTTCGCGCCTCCTCGAAAGTTCGATTCAATCTTGCGCTTGCAGTTTGAATGGCCGCCTGACGCCTCGGCCAGGTGTGTCTTCCCTCAGTAGAAGTCCGAACAGGACATATAATAACCGCATCCGGGACATATCATCTTGCAGCTTCGCGCCGCCAGCCGCGCCGAACATCGCGGGCAATACTCCGAAGCAAATTCCGTTTTCCCGTTGCCGCCGAGATCCTGCTCCGCGGCTTCGAGAATCTTCCGAGCGCCTCCCGTTGGCGGAATCGCCTCTCCCAGTTGAGCCACCTCGCTCCTCAATTGGAGCGTTGTTTATAGCACATCCCGCCCATAGGGAAAAGCAAACCCGCGCCAAGGCGGTGGGTCAGTTTCCGGTTACGCGGGTGATCTCAATAGGTCGACGCAACACTCAGGTCGAACCCGACTTGCTTTGAAGACAAAGGCTAAATCGCTCGCTACGGTTAGATCGGCCGGAACACCACCCCTGCTAGGTTTTGACCGAGGACAGCCAAACGAACCAATTCTCCCGGGGAAATATGGTCGAATGAACGCATTGGATGGTGTTGCATCGACCGGTTGAGCTGGCAGCCCTTACCGGAAACTTGAAGTCCTCGCCCCATATGAAAGCGTCGAAGCAGATTGGCCCACTCGCGCTTGGTCAAACCGTTCGCGTGTCAGTCGCTGGAACGACGGGGCGCGCATCGACCGGCGGGAAACGCATAGCCCGTTAATGCAGTAGAGGAGACGAGACCTCGGGAAAATGAATTTTCAGCTTATAGCAGATGTAAAGTACCAGGATCGCGCCAAGTGTGGAAAGAATGAGGCCGGCGGGATGATATCGCTCGTTTTTCGGACGCAAGAATATGTGGGTAACGGCGCCGCCGAGGATCGATCCGATGATGCCGAGCACGATCGTCCAGAACATAGTCATGTGCACGTGCATCACCGATTTCGCGATGAACCCCGAGAGTAGCCCAATGAGAATGTACCAAATCAAGTGAAACATACTTTTCCCCCCCATCGTTTGCCTTCACAACGCCGTCGAGTGTAATCCAAAGTTCGGCAATTAACTCGACTTTCCCATGGCATTGATCGGCTTCCCCGACCGAAACTCAAGAACCTACGGCTTAAGTCGCGCTAACCGGAAACTGACCCACTGCTCGCGCCGGCCATCGATTGTTTTGCCTTCGGCGGGACCCGGCGCTCGTGGAGTGTGCACAGGGCTATTGCGGGGCCGATGCCCGCATTCGCTGCGCGCCTTCCGCGTTGATCCACAAAGCCCCAGCCGCCGAAAGCGCCACTGAAAAGACCACATTGCCGGGCGAAAAAGTCCGGCCACTCACGGCAATCAGGAGGTACTCGAGGAGCAGCGGTGCAGCGATCAGCGCCAGGGCAAACAACAACCAGGCCGCTGCCCCTTGCGCTCGGCCGGCTTTCAGGAAGATTCCGAGCGCAACCCCGGCCGGAAAAAACACCATCCCGTAATAGATGTCGCTGTAGCCGTCGAGTTCCTTTGGTCTGACCCACCGGACAAAACGCGCGAGAGCCGCTCCCGGCCCCAGCCGATAAGGAAACCCCGCACGCTTCCCGTCGACGTAGAGCGACAGATCCGCACCATCGTAGGAATACAGGATGTTTCGCAATTGATTCGGTGCGAGAGCCTTCGGGACGTTGAAGGCGATTTGCGCATGCCGGGCGGAGAGCGGGCTGCGGAACCAGAAGACAAGACTTTGATCTTCCTGCCACACGTTCAGGTTCGCCATGTAGGGTGAGCGCGGAATCGAAATGATCCGGCTGTCGGGACCATTGCCGTCCGCGGGCTTGCAAAGGATATGAATCGCAAACTGATTCGTCCGTCGCAGGTGCGCGATCAGACCCGAAACGGGCGCCACCGAAATGAGCCACGCACCACCATCGAGGACGAGTTGGTTCGGATCCCCCTGTGCTTGCACGCCGGCGGACCACGCGAGATCCGGAAGAAATTTCATCTGGTCGCGAAAGGGAGCACTGCCGGTGAAATCGTAAGCTGCCAGCGCCCCGGGCGCATCGGCTGGAGAAACCGCCCCGCGTGTCAGTGCCAACGCCACCTGAGGCGAGAGCGCCCGATCCCAGAACTCCAGCTTGGAAATTTCACCCTTCCACCCCATACCGGCTTGACCTATCACGTCGCTGCCTATCAGCAGGCGGGAATCCGGAAGCCAATTCGTGAGCCTGGTCTCCGCCTGCAATCGGGCCGAAACTGCGAACCAGCACGAGAAGTAGATCAGCAGGACGATCGCGAGCCACCTTATGGAAGCGACGGATTCGATCGCTCGTTCCGGTGTAGTGGCGAATTGCAGCAAAGCGCTGCCTAAGACAATGAAGAGTAAGAACCCAACGGCCGCCCCGGTGCTATTCGTGAGCACATCCTCCCAGCCAGAATCCCGGCCGGGAATATACAACTGGATGATCTCGATCGCGTAAGACAGGAAGAACCCGCCGATCCACACCAGAAAAAAGGTTGTAGTTCGCGACTTTCCCTTTTCGAAGAGCTTCTCGGATAACCCAAATCCGAACGGAACGAACAGCAGCACATTCAGGAAATCATCGAGGACGCGCGTGTGCTTGCCGAAGGTCACGCCCAAGAAGAAAGGAGAGACGCCATCGGGCAACTTGGCATGGGATATGAACCTGAACGGGAAGCAGGTGAGAAAGAGTATCCCCGCCATGGCGGCAATCAGAATCCGGTTTGACCACCCTTCGGAGTCCGATTGGAGATTCGGCTGGGCTGCCTGACTCTGCATCACTCTCGTGGTTTCCCCGTTTGCCTCGACCAAGTCTAGCATGTTTGGTTTCGTACCCTGTTCGTAAGGGAGGGCTAGCCATTTCGCTCTCCGGCCCTGCCGGTTTTCACTTAGCCGAGCAAGAGAGAACAAATCCGCCGACTTTACTAACTTATTGTATCAATTACAGTTAGCTTAGTTTCGAACAGCCAAGGACAGGCAGACACACGGCCATTTGGACAGGCGAAGGCGCCTGCACCATCTTTGTTCCGTCGTCCAGTAGAAGACTCATGGTGCGCTCCCTAGACTTAGCGTGCGATGAGAAAACAGCCCAATGCCAGGAATCGTCAGTCCCTTCACTCCGGGACCCAGTACCAGCCGAAGGCCCCGTTTCGCCGTTCGCTAGGCAGCATACTCGCCACCCTGGCAGTGATACTGACAGCCATCACGCTGACGAATTGCGCCGGCGTTACAAGCGCAGCATCCACCGGGTCAAATGGATCGACGGACCCCGGCACCGGCATCCTTTCCGCCAGCGCCACGACGCTCTCTTTCGGGAGCGTGGCCATGGGCAGTACGGAGGTGCAAAGCACGAGCGTCACGAATACCGGCACCGAGGCGGTGAACATCAGCCAGGCGTCGATTTCCGGATCCGCCTTTACCGTGATGAGTGGGAGCGGAGCCGCCACTCTCGCCGTTGGCCAGAGCGCCACGGTTCAAATCCAGTTTGCGCCGACTGCGGCCGCCACCGCTACCGGCAACCTGGTCATTTCGAGCAATGCCTCTAATCCCACACTCACGATTGCATTGAGCGGGACAGGAACAGCAGCGGGCGTCTCGGTCACGCCATCAAGCGTCAGTTTCGGAAGCGTCCCCGATGGGACGACCGCGACTCAGTCGATCACCCTGAAGAACACAGGAACCGCGAACTTGAATGTCTCCTCCAAGAGCGTGACCGGCACGGGATTTGGCGTGACAGGCTTCTCCGCGGTCACTCTCGCCCCGGGCAGCACCATGAACTTCAGCGCGACGTTTACGCCGACTTCCACGGCGAGCGTTTCCGGCAGCATCTCGATCGTCTCGGACGCGGCAAGTTCCCCGACCACAGTTGCCTTAACCGGGACCGGCACCGCGCCCGGAATGTCCGTGACGCCGTCCAGCGTCAGCTTCGGCAACGTCCCCGATGGCACGACCGGGACGCAAGTCGTCACACTGAAGAATACCGGAACAGGGAGTTTGGTAGTTTCGTCCGAGAGCGTCACCGGTACAGGCTTCAGCGTCACCGGCTTTGCCGCGCAAACGCTGGCTGCCAACGCCAGCATGACGTTCAACGCGGTTTTCTCACCGACCTCCGACGGAAGCGCGTCCGGCAGCATCTCGGTGGCCACCAACCTTCCGAGTTCACCGACCACAATCCCCCTCAGCGGAACTGGCACTCAGCCCGGCATTTCGATTACGCCGTCGAGCGTCAGTTTCGGCAACGTCGCGGATGGCGCAACCGGAACGCAGCCCATCACGCTGAAAAACACGGGGACTGCGAATCTGGTCGTCTCATCGGAGAGCGTGACGGGCACCGGTTTCAGTGTAACCGGCTTCGTCGCGCAGACGCTGACTCCGAATGGCAGCATGACGTTCAACGCCGTTTTCTCGCCCACAACTCCTGGAGCCGTCTCGGGCAGCATCTCCGTCTCCACGAATCTGTCAGGCTCTCCCACGGCGATCGCTCTTACCGGCACGGGCACGCAGCCGGCAATGTCCGTCACGCCGTCGAGCGTCAGTTTCGGCACCGTGACGGATGGAACCGGTTCCACGCAAGCGATCACGTTGAAGAATACGGGCAACGCGAATCTCGTGGTTTCATCCGAGAGTGTGACCGGTGCTGGATTCAGCGTGGTGAACTTCACGGGGCAGACACTCGCTCCGGGCAGCAGCATGAGTTTCAACGCCGTCTTTGCGCCAACATCGCCGGGCGCTGTCTCGGGCAGCATTTCCGTGTCCGCGAATCTGCCGGGCTCTCCGACCGCGATCCCGCTCACCGGCACGGGAGCCAATCCGGCGATGTCGATCACGCCTTCCAGCGTCACCTTCGGAAGCGTCGTGGACGGTACGAACAACTCGCAAACGATTACGGTCAAGAACACGGGGACGGTGAACCTGGTCGTTTCGTCCCAGAGCGTCACGGGTGCCGGCTTCAGCGTCACGGGCTTTTCCGCGCAAACGGTGACGCCCAATAACACCATGTCGTTCAACGCCGTCTTCGCGCCGACCACTCCCGGAAGCGTCACCGGAAGCATTTCGCTCGGCACAAACGTGCCAGGATCTCCCACCGCGATCGGTCTCGGCGGCACCGGCACGGCCGCGACCTTCAGTCTCGGCGCGAGTCCCACGACGTTGACTTTCGGAAGCGTGAACGTCGGCAGCAACAGCTCGCTTGGCGTCACTCTGAAGAACAACGGCAACTCGAATATCACCATCTCCGGGATCAGCGGCGCGACCGGCGGATTTAGCACCAGCGGTGTCAGCGCGGGAACAATCCTTACGCCAAATCAGTCGGCCACGCTCAACATCACGTTCACGCCGACCACGTCAGGGGCCGCGAGCGCCACGATCACAATCGCCAGCAATTCGACGACGACTCCTTCGATTTCGGTGTCTGGCACGGGAGCCGCCACCGCGTCTTCGGTGAGTCTGTCGTGGGCGTCCAGCTCATCGTCGGGCGTCGTCGGCTACAACGTCTATCGCGGCACGATTTCGGGCGGACCCTATACCAAACTGCCCTTGTCCCCGGTTACATCTTCGCCGGCCACCGACTCCACTGTTTCCTCGGGCACCTACTACTACGTCGTTACGGCCGTCGACTCGAGCAACAACGAAAGCGCGGACTCGAACCAGGCAACCGCCTCAGTCCCTTAGGCTCGTGTCTACGCTTGCCGCGGGCGTAGCGAGAGGAAACGTTGAAGGAAGAAAGAGCGTTCGCAACGAAGTGATCGAAAGAAATTCGCGGCAAGCCTGCCTCTACGCGAGGTCCAGGGAAGGCCTGTCCTGACGGACAGGCTCGCACACCTGTCCTCGACATGTACCTGCGTCCAGTAGTTTTGCACACTCGCCCCAACTGACAATGGCTCCCGATGGGAGACCCTCGCACTCGCGAAACCTCTCGCGCCGAGTCCGCGCCCAATCTTGCTCGGCGCCTGCGTACAACATCTCTTCGCGGCCTCGCTGTTGCCGCGGCTCTCTTCGCATTGCTGGGATCGGCCGGCTGCATCGGTCTCACGGGTTCAAGTCGGCTCGCGCCGTCGGGCGCGCGAGATATCAGCGTGACTCCCTCGCCCTTGGAATTCGGCAAGGTTGTGGTAGGCACGGCAAATTCTCACCCGGTTACTTTGTCAAACACGGGCAAAGTCGATTTGACGATTAAGGCCGTTGTAATTTCCGGAAAGGGCTTCGCCGCCTCCGGAATTCCCACCCCTTTCGTCTTGGGCGCGGGCCAAAGTGCCGACTTTACGGCGTCCTTCAGGCCGGCAGCCGCTGGCGCTGCTTCCGGAGATATCTCCATCGAGAGCAACCTCGCCGCGATGTCGGTGACCTTGTCCGGCACCGGTGTGGCATCGGCGCCGCAGCTTTCCCCGAGCACTTCGACCGTGAGCTTCGGCGATGTTACTGTGGGAACGCCTTCCACGCAGTCAGTGGCCCTGAAGAATACGGGCAACGTGAACCTGTCCATCTCAAAGGTGTCCGCCTCCGGGGCCGGTTTTACGGCGAGCGGCGGCTCAGGCGTTACTCTTACTCCGAGTCAATCGACCACGGTCACGATCACGTTTGATCCCAAGGCGGCCGGATCCGTCGCAGGTGCACTCGCCATTGCCAGTAACGCCACCAACTCAACGAGTGTGAAATTGTCGGGAGCGGGCGTCGCGGCGAGTTCGTCGTCGTCATCGTCCACCATAAAACATTCGGTGACCCTGAATTGGAGTCCCAGCGCATCGGCGGTGCTGGGCTACTTCATTTATCGCGGCACCACATCCGGCGGGCCCTACTCGAAGCTGATTTTGTCGGCCGATACGGCAGCCAGTTACACGGATGGCAACGTCTCGAATGGTGCGACCTACTATTACGTTGTGACTTCTGTCGATCCTGCCAACGTGGAGAGCGCTTACTCGAATCAAGTGTCCGCCACGATACCCAGCAACTAGCAGCAGCCCTCCGTTTCTTGAATCTTCTCTTTCCGTACTTCATACGTCCCAACCTGCCCAAGGAAGCCCGACCCATGTGGCATAATAGTTGTCGCTGGGGGCGTTCGACGTAAAGCCGATGGCATCGAAGAAATCACTTCGCAAGAAAATCTTGGCCGCGCATCGCAAGCTGCGCGCCGCGCGCATGATTGTCAAAGGCCTGATCTCGACCCGCCATCCGCTGCTCGTGCATATCATTCCCATTCGGCGCTGCAACTTATCCTGCACGTATTGCAACGAATTCGACGATTTCTCGAATCCTGTGCCGACCGAGGAAATGTTCCGGCGCATCGATCGCCTCGGCGCGATGGGCACTTCCGTGATCACGATCAGCGGCGGCGAGCCCCTGCTGCATCCCGATCTCGACGCGATCATCGCCCGCATCCGCAAAAATGGCATGACCGCCGGCCTCATCACCAACGGCTACCTGCTCGTTGCCGAACGCATCGAGCGCCTCAATCGCGCCGGCCTCGAGTATCTGCAGATCAGCATCGACAACGTGCAGCCCGACGACGTCTCGAAGAAAAGCCTCAAGGTTCTCGACAAGAAGCTCGAGCTGCTCGCCGAGCACGCCGAGTTCGACGTCAACATCAATTCCGTCCTCGGCAGCGGCGTCCGCAATCCGGAAGACGCGCTCACCATCGCGCACCGCGCCATCGGCCTCGGCTTCACCTCAACCGTCGGCATCCTCCACGACGGCAACGGCCAGCTTCAGCCGCTCGGCCCTCGCGAACAGGAAATCTTCGAAGAGATCATGTCGCTCGGCAAGCGCTCGTTCACGCGCGTGAATCGCTTCCAGCACAATATCGCCGCGGGCCGCGAAAACACGTGGCGTTGCCGCGCCGGCTCGCGCTACCTCTATATCTGCGAGGATGGCCTCGTGCACTACTGCTCGCAGCAGCGCGGCTATCCCGGCATCCCGCTCGCCGAATACACGCTCGAGCAGCGCCGCCGCGAATTCCTCACGAAAAAAGGCTGCGCCCCGCGCTGCACCGTCTCCTGCGTCCACCAGATCTCGGTGGTCGATAGCTGGCGCGCCCCGCAAACCCTCGGCGGCGGGACGCCCTCCGCCACTGGCCCGCTCGTCCAAGTCACCGGCTCCGCAAGCCGCGACTAGAAGCCATCTAGCAAAGGCCCCACCCTCACAAACCGAGGATGGAAAATTCAAAGGCAAAACCAGGACCTCCATCGCGCCGAATTCGTCCGATTTCGCTTTACCGCGCAGCCCCGCGCTATATCATCGGATTGTTCGCTCGCGAATCCATCGACCATGCTCAAGCGCCTCTTCTCGCAATACATCGCCGACGAAGTCCGGCCGATGCTCGCCCTCGCGACGCCCATCATCCTCGCCGAGGTCGGCTGGATGACGATGGGCATCGTCGACACGATGATGGTCGGCCGCCAGGCGCAAAGCTCCGTCGCGATCGCCGCCGTCAGCCTCGGCGGAATCCTCTACAACGCCGTCGCGATCTTCGGCACCGGCCTGATGCTCGGCCTCGACACGGTCGTCTCGCACTCCTACGGCGCGGGCGATCTCGACGACGCTCACCGCTCGCTCGTCAACGGCGTCTACCTCAGCCTCGCCATGACGCCCATCGCCATGGGATTAATCTGGCTGCTCGAGCGCGCCATGCATTCGATCGGGACCGATCCGGCGGTGCTCGCGCAGGCGGTCCCTTATCTGCGGGCGGTCAATTGGAGCACGCTGCCGCTCTTGCTCTATTTCGTTTTCCGCCGCTACCTGCAGGGCATCGACCTCGCCAAGCCCGTGATGTTTTCCCTGATCTCGGCCAACCTCATCAATCTGGTCGGCAATTGGGCGCTGATCTACGGCCATCTCGGCTTCCGCGCGATGGGGACGGTCGGCTCCGGCTGGTCCACATGCGTCGCGCGCACCTACATGGCCGCATTCCTGATGGCCTACTGCCTCTATTACGATTTGCGCTACAAGATGGGCCTGCTCAACGCGTCGCGCTGGCCGCACTTCCCGCGCGTCTGGCGGCTCGTCAGGCTGGGCTTTCCCGCCGCCACGCAGCTCGGTCTCGAAGTCACCATCTTCGCCGTCGTCACCGCGCTGATCGCGCGTCTCGGAGCCGTGCCGCTCGCCAGTCATCAGATCGCGCTGAATACGATCAGCTTCACCTACATGGTGCCGCTCGGCCTTGGCGGCGCCGCCGCCGTGCGCGTAGGACAAGCCTTCGGCCGCCGCGATCCGCACGCCGCCAGCCGCTCCGGCTGGACCGCCATGGCGCTCGGCGCATTCTTCATGACGTGCACCGCCCTCATCTTCTGGCTCTTGCCCACTTACATCGTGCGCATTTACACGCCCGATCCCGTCGTCATCCACGGCGCCACCAAGCTCTTATTCGTCGCCGCCTTCTTCCAGCTGTTCGACGGCCAGCAGGCCGTCATCACTGGCGCGCTGCGCGGCGCAGGCGACACGCGCACGCCCATGATCCTCTCCGCATCATTGTATTGGCTCCTCGGCCTGCCTCTCGGCGCGTACCTGTGTTTCCAGCGCGGCTGGGGCGCTGCCGGCCTCTGGTCCGGCCTCTCGCTTTCGCTGATTCTCCTCGGGACGGTCCTCGTCTACGTCTGGCAGCGGAAGGCGCACGCCTTCATCGCAGCCGCCGCTCCAGTTTCATCCGCGCCTTGACCCAATCTCAAATCTCCAATTTCAAATTTGAATCGCCGATCCGCCCAGCCTCGCCCCAGCGCGGTACGCGCGACACAAGTTAGCCCCGCCCGGAAGGGCGGGGAAAATAAAAACGAAAAGGACCCAAGCGCCGTAGGTGCGACACGCATCTTGGTTTCGCCCTTGAATTTCCGGGTGCCCCACGAGGGTGGGGGCCTTTGGGCTCATCTACCGTGCATGCGCGTATCGGACGGCTTCTAATACTCGACGGGGTCCGCCGTTCCATCCGACCATCTGCCCACGGGAATCATGAATACGTCGATCGGTTCCGGATGGCCATCGAACTGTGGATTCAGCATGACGGGAGAGTGGTCCACATCCGCGCCCCAAACGGCGCCGTCCATCAGCGGAGTGTAGATCATCACGTGAGCCATCCAGTTGTGCGGGCTGCCATCGGTAAGATACTGCTCCTTCGACATCATGTAGCTCATGGCTCCAGGCTCCAGAGGCGGCAGCTTTTGCTTCATGAACGTCTTGATGCTCTCGATGATCTGAGCTTTGGATTCACCGGCCAATACCATCTCTGTTCTTTTATAGGTCATCGGCAGAATCGAGCGCGCAGCAGGCGGATTGAAGCAGAGCGGGCCCCGAAGCTTAGGGTTCCAAAAATTAGCGGCCAATTCGCCATCGAACGGGCCCATCCACCCTCGCTCCACCGCGCACACGAAACCGTTCTTACCTTTGACCGCGGTTTCGTAGCCATGCCTTCCCAGGACGAGAACTTCGGCGTCGCGCGAGATGGCCTCCGGGGCCGCGCTCCGCGCCATGGCAATCTCGGCGTTGCGCTCCATCAAGTACTGACCGAGCGGAGCCATCCTTGGATAAGGTTCTTTGGCCTCCTGCCCTTGCGCTTGCCGCAACTCGCCGAGCCCGATCACCAGCGCAAAAGTTCCCAACGCGATCGTGGCGATGATTTTTCGGCCCATCTGGTTCATTGATCCCTCCCGCGAAATTAAAAGACCAATCCATTCCCGCATGGATGCCCTAATCCGGATTTCCGATGTGCCTCACTCTCTCGCGCATCGTACATCTGTCCTGCCTTCGACACCACGAACTTGTCACCAAAGCCCCCGAAGAAAACGCCCGCCTAGCGGCAAGGCGGCCGCTACAAAAGCAGTGCAACGGCGCAACCGGGGCTACGATTTTGAATTTGTAGCGGCCTACAGCGCTCAGGACCTTCTTGTCTTCATTTCCCCGCCCTTCCGGGCGGGGCTAACTTGTGCCGCGCGTCCCGCGCTTAGACGAAGCAAATGCGCCCGCCTAGAAGCGAGGCGGCCCTTCGCCACGGCACCCCCTTCGGCTTCGCTCAGGGCAGGCAGGACAAGCCGCTACGGAGGCGACCGACGAACCATACGGCAAAACCGCCGACCTAAAGGTCGCCGCTCCGAAGGCAACGTCAACGACAAAAACGACGACGGCAACGGCGCGAGCAAAGGCACAATAAGGGCGGGCGGTTTTGCGGATGTGATTCGGCCGGTGATATTCTGTTCCCGGGGGGAACAGCAGCGATCATCCCGCGCTTGCAAATCGGTTCTTTCTGGTTTTGAATCACGCGTACAATCTTATATCGCCGCAATGAACGCACAGGAATTGTTGTGCCCGGAGATGGATGAGTTCGACCGCTGAATACGCGCCGGCGCGGCCCGTGCCGGAGATCAATCCGTGGCTGATCGCCGCCACGGTGATGCTCGCGACGTTCATGGAAGTGCTGGACACGAGCGTCGCCAACGTCTCGCTGCCGCACATTGCCGGCAATCTCTCGGCGGGCGTCGACGAGAGCACCTGGGTGCTCACCTCCTATCTCGTGTCGAACGCGATCGTTCTTCCGCTCTCGGGCTGGTTCTCTTCCATTTTCGGGCGCAAGAGATTCTTCATCGCCTGCGTGGTGATCTTCACAATCAGCTCTTTCCTGTGCGGCATGGCGCCTTCGCTTCCCATGCTCGTGCTCTTTCGCGTGATTCAGGGCGCGGGCGGCGGCGGGATGCAGCCGACTTCTCAAGCCATCCTTGTCGATAGCTTCCCGCGCGAGAAGCAGGGCATGGCGATGGCGATCTACGGCATGGGCGTGGTCGTCGCGCCGACGATCGGGCCCACGCTCGGCGGATGGATCACGGACAACTACACCTGGCGGTGGATTTTCTTTCTGAACGTTCCCGTGGGCGTGATTTCGGTCTTGATGATTTCACTGCTCATCGTCGATTCGCGCACCGGCAGGAAGGGCCTCGGAAGCGGATTCAAGATCGATTTCGTCGGGCTGGGATTTTTGGGCCTCGGCCTGGGCCTGCTGCAGGTGGTGCTGGATAAGGGCGAGCGCGACGACTGGTTCGGCTCGCCATTCATTGTGTGGGCCACCGTCGTAACCGTGTGCTCTCTTGTGGCGCTGGTGATCTGGGAATTGATCACCGATCATCCCGTGGTCGACCTGCGCCTTTTCAAGGACCGCAACTTCGCCATTTCCACATTCATGATGTACACGCTTGGCTTCGTGCTTTACAGCACCACGGTGCTGCTCCCGATTCTTCTGCAAACGCTCATGGGATACACGGCCATGAAGAGCGGCCTGGTGCTGCTGCCGGGGGGACTCGTGCTGCTGGCGATCCTGCCGTGCGTGGGATGGCTGCTGGGAAAATTCGAGCCGCGCTGGATCGTGGTGACGGGCCTGTGCGTCATGGCGCTGGGCCTGCATTACCTCTCGCTATTCACGCTGAACGCGGGCGAAAGCAACGCCGTCAACGACTGGATCATTTCGCGCGCCGGCACAGCTTTTTTGTTTGTGCCGATCAACGTGATGGCATTCTATTTCGTGCCGCCGGGTAAGATGGACAACGCCTCGGGCTTGATCAATCTCGCGCGCAACGTCGGCGCCAGCACCGGAATCTCTTTCGTCACCACGATGCTCGACCGGCGCGCGCAGTTCCATCAGAACGTTCTTTCGAGCAGCGTGAACGCCGGCAACCCGCTTTACCAGCGGGCGATGTCGCACATCACCCAGGAGATGATCGCGCGCGGCATGGACGCGGCGCACGCGGCAATGCAGGCGAATGCCTCGATCTATCTGCAGTTGCAGCGGCAGGCGATGATGCTGTCGTTCGTGGACAATTTCTGGATCATGAGCGTGATTTGCGTGGGCGTGATTCCGCTGATGTTCATCATGAAAAAACGCAAAGGCCCGCCCGCCGACCGCGCTCGCGTTCACTGAGGTGCGAACGGGAAATCTGTTTTTCGCTCGATAACCCCAATATACCGAAACCCTGGTTCAGCCCGGCTTTTTATTTCAGAACCAGGTCTTGGCTTTGTAGCGCTGATATTCCTCACCGAATTTTTCAGCAAGCACTTTTTCTTCGTTGCGCGAGCGAACGATCTGCATGGGAATCAGAACGATAAGTATCAGCAGCAAGATTGGCTGGAAGTAGAGGAAAAGACCGACGATCATGAGCCCGCCGAAGACGTAGATGGGGTTGCGGATGCGGGAGTAAATGCCGGTGGTGACTAGTTTTTGCGCCTTAGCCTTGACAGAGAAGGCGCTGCCTAGCTGCATACGCGCAATGAGAAACAACACGAGGGACGGAATCGCGATGGCGACGCCGGCGATCTTTAGCGGGGTCCAAGGCTGGTGCGACGCAACGATGAAGTAGGCGGCGAAGCCGAGCGCGGAGAGGCCCACAAGAAGCGTGATGATGTTAAGTCTCATGTGCAATCCTCTATTGGGCTCGCCGCGCCAGGATCTTGACGAACGAGCCGCTGCGAATATCCTCTGAAGAAAGCGTCGTGAGGCTCTCGACCTCATCCGCTTTCAGCGCGCCGCAATTCACCGCTTGCAGAAAATAATTCAGCAAGCCCTGTGCCATCGCCGCATCATCGAAAACGTGCCCGATGCGCGTGGCCTGCGCGGCCTTCTCGATGAAATTGCGCAATCGCTGCGCGGCGGAATCCAGATTCTCGAGGAAAAAAGAATAGACCGCGGCATAGCGCGTCGGCAACTGCGCGGGATGCAGGTCCCAGCCCTGGCAGTAGCCGTTCGCAAGGCTGCGCCGGACGCAATCGTAGTGCAGCTTCCATGCGGCATGCACGGTCGCGCGATTCGCTTCCACCTGGCGCGGACTGAGCGGCTCGCCATCCTTCGCAGCGCGGTGCGGCGGAATCGGAAGAACGTTCACGGGACCGTCGGAGATTCGCACGCCCGTTCCCGCGAGCGCCACTTGCATCGTCTCGCGCGCAAAATCGGACGCGGGGTGCGTCATCGCCTGCTGCGGCGCGGCGATGCTGAGCGAGGCAGTGTAATCGTATGGACCAAAGTGCGCCGCCACGCAGCGCCCGCGCGCCGCACCCACGAGAGGCAGCAGATTGACCTCGCCGCGCTCGTTGAATATGGACTGCGGCGTTTCGATCATCAGCTCGATGCGCAGCGCGCCGGGCTCGAGATCGAGCATCGGCTCAAGCTGCGAACACACGTCCGCGAGCGCCGCGACCTCATCCGGCAAGCTGACCTTCGGCAGCGTGACGCAAAATCCCTTGGGCAACTCGCCGCGCGATTTCGCCGCGAGCTCCGTCAGAAAAATGTCGAGCGTGCGAATGCTGCGCTCGCGCAGCTCCTCGGTGAACGGCTTGATGCGGATGCCGATGAAGGGCGGCAGCTCGCCGGCGTTCATGCCCGCGCTCACTTCATTCGCGGCCCCCGCGGCGTGGCCATCTTCTTCGTCGTCGGGACGGTTCCCGTACCCATCCTCGAAATCGATCCGAAAATCCTCCACCGGCTCGCGCTGCAATTTTTCTCGCATGCGCTCGTACACCGTGTAGGCAAACCACGCCGGATGATTTTCGTGACGCGCCGCTTCGGTATCAAACTCGATCGATTTCGCGATGGCCGCGGCCGCGTTGTGCGTGTCCGGAAGTCCCGCTGCGCCCGGCATTCCGATTGCCTTCGCAAAGGCGGCAAAATCCGGCGCGTATTCGTCCAACGAACGCAGCGCGAATTCCCCCAGCCGCCGCGTGGTGCCCGAGCGAAACAAATGTGCGCCGCCGTACACAGCGTGGATCGGCTGCCGCGTACTAGGCGGGCCGGGATAGCGCCGCTCGAGCGCCTTGTGCGCCTGTTCGAGCCGCGTGGTAATGTCGTGAAGCGATTCGGGAGAGAGCGTTCTTCGCATGATTCCTCGCGCGATTGCTGCTATGCTCCGGCCGGCGCTGCAATTTCCCGGAGCCCTGATTCCGGGTTGTCCCAGGGGACCCGAAAGGATACATTGCTTCGTTGGTGCCTGAAAAAATACTGATCGTCGACGACGAATTTTCCGCACGGACCGCTCTCACCGCCCTTCTCCGCCGCGAAGGCTACGATGTCCGCGAAACCAGCAGTGGCGCCGGGGCTTTCGCCGAAAGCGCCGCTTTCCGCCCCGATCTCATTCTTCTCGATATCGTGATGCCCGGCATCAGCGGCTTCGAGGTGTGCCGCCAGATCAAGGCCGCGCCCGAAACGCGCCTCACGCCCATTATCCTGATCACCGGCCTTTCCGCAACGGCCGACCGCATCAACGGCATCAATGCGGGCGCCGACGATCTGCTCAGCAAGCCCATCGACTTCAATGAGCTTCTGGCGCGCACGCGCTCGCTGCTGCGGCTGAAGCACTTTACCGACGAGCTTGAAAACGCTGAAAATGTTTTATTCAGCCTCGCGCAAAGCATCGAGGCGCGCGACCCGTATACCTCGGGGCACTGCGAGCGCTTGGCGAATATGTCCGCGCGCCTCGCGGAAAAGGTCGGTCTGCCGGAAGAAGAAATCAAGGCGCTGCGCTGGGCCGGGATCGTTCACGATATCGGCAAGGTGGTCGTGCCGGATGCGATTCTGCTGAAGCCCGGGCCGCTCTCGCCGGAAGAAATCGAGGTCATACGAAAGCATCCCGTGGTCGGCGAACGCATCTGCGCGCCGCTCAAAGCTTTTCGGCTGGTTCTGCCGATCATTCGCCACCATCACGAGAAGCATGATGGCTCCGGCTATCCCGACGGCCTGCGCAACGGCGAAATTCCGCTTACCGCGGCCATCCTGCAACTGGCGGACGTCTACGACGCGCTCACCACGAATCGCCCGTATCGCAAGGCATCGCCATCCGACGTGGGTTTGCAGATCATGGAAGACGAAGCGGCGCTCGGCTGGTGGGACCGCAATTTGTTCGACGCTTTCCGCGACATGATCCGCGATGGGCATGCGGCCCCACCCGCCACGCTGGGCAAAAGAGCAGCCCACTAATCCGAGCCCGTCGACGGGGCGCTCCTAGCTACGGTCGTGCACGACTCCGGGGCGCAGCAAGCAGGCGCCCCTACAAACCACGCAGAGAAGCTTAGGCCCTTCGCGCGAGCCGTTCTTCTCCCGCGTATACCACGAACCGCTCGCCGCGCAGGAAGCCGATCAGCGTGAGGCTCATCTCGCGCGCCAGCTGCACGGCCAGGCTCGACGGCGCCGATACCGACGCGACCACGGGCAGCCCCGCCACAATCGCCTTCTGAATAATCTCGAATCCGCCGCGCCCGCTTACCAGCATCATCATGTTCGATAGCGGCATCCGGCCGTTTCGCAGCGCCCAGCCGATCACCTTGTCGACGGCGTTGTGCCGCCCGATATCTTCGCGCAGCACCAGCAGCTCGCCTTTCGCATCAAACAGCGCGGCCGCATGCAAGCCGCCCGTGCGCCCGAAAACCGCTTGCGAAGCGCGCAACGTGTCCGGAAGCTTCACGAGCACTTTGGGATCGAGCCGGAAATCCGGATTCGGCGGCTGCATCGAACGCGCGCGCACCGAATCGATCGACGCCTTCCCGCAAATCCCGCAGCTCGACGCCGCGAAAAAATGCCGCCGCATCTTCTCGAAGTCCGGCATCGACTCCGCGTCGAGCGCGACGCGCACCACGTTCCCGCGATTCGCGCCCGGATTCTCCGGATCGCCCGGATCGTGCTCGAGCGTCTCGATCTGCTCCCAGCGTTGCACGAGGCCCTCGGTGAGCAAAAATCCCGCCGCCAGATCGAGGTCGTCTCCCGGCGTGCGCATCGTCACGCTCAACGGATGCTTGCCGATGCGAATTTCGAGCGGCTCCTCGGCGGCGAGATAGTCGTCCTTGCGGCGAACCTTCCCTGCGTCCCATTCAGAAACTTGCGTCAGATCGACGCTGCGCTGCTTTCGTGGCAAGCGGCATCTCCGGTCGACATGTCGTGCCCATTCGACGAACCAATCGACCAAGCATACATCGGAGACGCCGCAACTGTGCGCCCTCAAAAAACTAGCCCGTCCCGAAGGCGTCGAGACGGGCTAGGGGGCGTTGCACTGGCGTGAGGTGTACTACGGGGATTCCTTTGCCGCCTCAATCCGGTTGATGTGGCAACACGACTCCGGTCGCCGGATCGAGAATCAACTTGTGTGCCGAATGGTTGTCGTCGAAATCGAACATGCCGTTGAGTCTTCCGGCCTTCACGTCGCTTGAGTTGCCGCCGATTCGCCCCAAATCCCAGTTGTCCTCGATGAAGCGCAGAATCGAAGACTGGTCAGTGGTGCGGTGATCGACGTAATTCTGCTTCGCGTAGGGAGAAATCACGATCAGCGGCAGGCGCGGGCCATAGCCGCACTGGCCCTGTGTAGAGGTCGTCGCAGCGCCGCAATCGGCGCCGCCGGCCAAAGCATCGTCCGCGACCGCCGACTGATTGACCACCGGTCCAAGCACGTGATCGTACCAGCCATCGGAGTCGTCGTAATTGATGATGATCGCCGTATCTTTCCAGTAGGGGCTGTTCATCACCGCATTGACCACGCCGACGATGAAGACTTGCTCGTCGATCGGATCGGAGTAGCCCGGATGTCCGTCCTGATACCCGCCTGCTTTCAGATACGTCACGGCCGGCAGGCGACCCTCGCCAAGCGCAGTCCAGAACGCGCTCAGGTCGTACTGGTGATTCGCGCCGTCGGAGGACGTGCCAATCAGCGAAGGATCCTTCGGCAGCACGTGGTGGAGATTCTGGGTGCTGGTGTAATACTGAAACGGTTCGTGGTGCGGAATGTAATCGCCCGTCGTCGTCACGAGGTCGTCACCCGCGAGTCCGACGTGATGCGCGGCGCAAATGGCGCGGCCCATCGAGTCGTAACCAGTTGGCGCAAATCCGCCCTGGAACCATCCCCAGGTAATGCCCTCCTTGTTGAGCAGATCGCCGACATTCGTTCCCGCCATCGAGATCGTGTTGGTGTTCTGCAAGGCCGGGCTCGTCAGGACGCACTCATCGCCCGCCGGCCGCGGGTCGCCGATGGCCGGACCCGTCGTCAAGCCGTTGGCGATATTCCCGGACGCGCTCGCTGCCTTGCCGTTGGGCCTCGTCGGGAAGAGGGTTGCTGTCGCGGTGGTTCCTGCAATCAGGTTGAGGGCTCCCACCGCCGATGGCCCGAACATCGTCCCGTACGAGTTGTCGCTCATCGCAAAGTGTTGCGCGTAATTCCATATCGCCTGAACGGTATTGCCGTCGAAGTAGCCCATCACGACGCCGGTGCCTTTGCCGTAGTCATTGCAGGGAAACGCCGCCGAGTTACCCTGTCCCACGGACTCCGGATACTTGTCCATCAATCCGTGATTGGCCGCCTGTTGTTCCGGTCCGTAACTATGGTTCTGGTCGCACGTCACGGACGCAACGCCCGTGTCCATGCGGAACGGTTGCGTGGAATTTGGATTTTCTGTTAGCAAGCCGCCTGCCAGGAGATTGCTCACCCTCGGGGTGTCATCTTTCGCGTGGAATGCCGGCTCGCCCATCGGATTCGTCGCGTAGGGATAGGTGGCGAAGTAGTGATCGAACGAAACGTTCTCCTGGAAGATCACGATCACGTGCTTGATCGGCGTAGTCGTGTCGATTTTCTCGGCGTCGTCTTTGCCCTGTCCGGCCAGAAGGCTGCCCGGCATCACCAGAGCGAGGTTGGAGGCCAGCGCGATCGCTGCCATCCGGCGAAGATACGTCCTGATCATGAGCTCTCCTCGAAGTTGGAAATCTTCGGTCTGACGCCGTGTCGCCCCCCGGGGCTCGGCAGCCGCATACGGCCGCCTGAGAGGCTTTCGGAATCAAACTCGTGCAGCAAGGGATACGCGCCCGTTGTTATTGCAAGATGACACGCGCGTTAAAAACTGGCCGCTGCCTTCGAAATCTCTGCGACATTCGTCTTCGCACTCTTCGCGCGGTAGGAAATTCGGACCGATTGCCTTCTGCTCGCGGAACCTGCGAGCCCGCACAGCGGACGTCCGACGTACGCCTGCGCTCCGAGGAGATTGGTGCTGCTGCCCTTGGGCACCACGCGAATCACGCCCATCATCCCGCCGTCCTCGTGTTCGAGCAGATGGCAATGGTAAATGAATGTCCCCACAATATTCGGATCGCGGAAATCCATTCGCAGCTTGACGCTCGGGTATTGCTTGCTCTTCCCATCCCAGTACGCCACGTTGATCGTATCGCGCAGAAACGGCTCATCCACCGGGACGCCGTTCCATTCCACGAGCAGGAAATGGAGCTGATGGATGTGAAAGGCATGCAGTTCCTGGGTCCGGTTCTCGATGATCCAGTCCTCCACGTCTCCCTGCTGCGCGATGATGTTGGGGGTTTTGTCGTTCGGATCGAATACTTTCGGCGTTTGCCCTTCGACCGTGATCATGAAATCGGTCTTGCTCTTCGGATCGTTCGGGTCGTGAGGCTGTTCGGAGAAATAAAGCGTCCGCGTTCGCACCGGCTTTACATCGCCGAGCCAGGCGGCACTAGGTGGCGGAAGCGGAGTAGGCGATGCGGCCAATCGCACGCTGGGCTCGGGCGTGTTCGCCTCGGCGACGATCGTCGCGAGCGGCCGAGTGGGATCGTTCTCGCCGGCTGGCCCTGTGTCGACCGTGCGCGTCACGAAACTTCCGCTCGCGCCTTCGGGCGGACCCTTCACAATCACGCCAACCCGCCCCGCAGGCGGCAGCAGGACGTGGCTCTCCCAAATAATCCGATTGCGCGCCATCCCGTTTTCATCGATCGGCACGCCATCGAGCGAGACCACTCCCATCATCTCTGGCTTGTTGTTGACCAGCATCTGCAAATCGAGATACGTGATCGCCGACGCATTCAGCACGCACCAGAGCTCTTTTTCACCGGGCCGAATCTCGATGATCCCGGGCGGATACGTCGGGTAAGGCACCGGCACAAAATTGATCGAGAGGTCTTTCGCGGGCGTGCCTCCGCCTGAATTCGTGTTCAGGATGTCGCCTTCGTTGTCGCGAAGCACCAGGGGCGGCGGCATCGAATTGGTCGTCGCGGGCTTCGCGTTGGGATCCAGCAAGCCCTGATCGCGAATGATGAAGACCCGCTCGGCCAGCCCCGCCAACACCGGATCGGCGCGCTCGATCCCTTCCACGATCAGCGCTCCCGACGCTCCTCCCTGCACTTGCACGTTCGTAAAGCCGTGAACGTGCGGGTGATACCAGTAGAGTCCGGGCGGCTCGTTCATGGGGATCCGGAATCGGTACTCGAAAGGCCGGCTGCCCGGCTGAACGAATGTGTTGAGCACGTCGTCCTCGTGGCAGACGGGCGGCACGGTCAACCCGTGAAAGTGCATGTTCGTTGAGGCCGGCGTCATTCCGCTCCCCGTGCACCCGCCGCGCATCCCGGGCATCGCGTCGCCGCGCCCCTGGCTGCTTCCCAGCGGCTCGGCTGCCTTCTCTTCGTTTCTCAGGTGGAGGATCAGCAGATCGCCCGGCTTCAGCCGCAAGGTCGGCGCCTCGCTGCCATCCTTGTAGACGTAGCAGTAGCGCATCTGCCCCTGCGCATCGAGAAAATTGCGGTACGTGAAGTCGACGCGCAACACGCCGTTCCGGCTGCTCAGATCCTCGGGTTCATGCACCACGCTGCCCGGCGCGGGCCGAAGCGGACACGGCTCGGACACTGTGTGCGCAGCGAGCGCGCGTCCAGGAGCGAGCGCGAAATACGCCAGCGCGCAGAGAGCAATTGCCAGGACGCGGCAGAGCCGCATGAGTATCCTTTCGATGAGTGCTATTCCCCAACAGCCCGCAAAACGACGATTCCTTGAAACTCTAGCTTCGCGCGAAGAGCGAAGCGACGTATTTTCGCCCACCGGATGGCAGTCCCTATGAATCTCCCGTGAACGTTCGTTTACAGAAAATTCGCATCTCTCACTGCCGTGCGCCGCGATTCATCATCAGATTCTGTCAGCCTCTGTGAACTCTGTGTCTAGCCGGGCGTTCAAGTCCATACTCCAGTCCAGATGCCACCACTACCGGTGCCGCCATTTTCTTGCCTGATCCAAGCGCTGCTGCTAAACTATCGCGGCAAGAGCAAAGAGGCTGCTCCTGCTAGACCTCCCTTAGAAGGTTACCTATGTCTGGACACTCGAAGTGGGCCACAATCAAACACAAGAAAGCGGCCACGGACGCCCGCCGCGGCAAGATTTTCACCAAGCTGATCCGCGAGTTGACGATCGCGGCCCGCACCGGCGGAACTGACCCGGTCACCAATCCCCGCCTCCGCACCGCGATCCTTACCGCCAAGGGCGAAAACATGCCCAACGACAATATCGAGCGCGCGATCCAGCGCGGCGCGGGCACTCTCGAGGGCGAGACGCTCGACGAAGTGACTTTCGAAGGCTACGGTCCCGGCGGTGTGGGAGTGCTCGTGCAGGTCGTCACCAGCAATCGCAACCGCATCGTCAGCGAGATTCGCCACATGTTCTCGAAAAATGGCGGCAACATGGCCGAGACCGGCGCCGTGGGCTGGATGTTTCATCGCAAGGGCGACATCGTCGTCCCGAAGGACGCCGCGGACGAAGATAAGATGATGAGCATCGTGCTCGATGCGGGCGCCGAGGATCTCCGCGACGATGGCGCGGCCTGGGAAGTCACCTCACCTCCCGAAGTGATGGAAAAAGTGCGCGAGGCCCTCATCGGCGCGGGCATCACTCCCACCTCAGCCGAGGTGGCTTGGCTGCCGCAAAACTACGTGAAGCTCAGCGGCCCGCAGGCACAGCAGATGCTGCGCATGGTCGAGGCGCTCGAGGATCACGACGACGTGCAGCACGTCTACGCCAACTTCGACATCGACGAAAAGGAAATCCAGGCCGCCGTCGCCGGCTGAGGGCCCGGCGACTTAGCCGCCCTTCAGGGGCGCCCGCCCTCGTGGTCGCCTTCCGCTTTACGAATTTCGAGTTTCGATCTTGCGATTTGCTGCCTTTACGCGAGCTATCGGCTCCGCCGGGCGACGGCGCGTTGGTTTTCAATTTCAAATTTCCGATTTTCAATTTCCAATTCCCAATTTCCGTCCTGTTTCCCTTCGCGCCGCTCCGCCGCAAAATAGCACTACCCGCGCTCGCGCGCAGCACGTAGACTGTGCCCGACCATGCCCTCTCCATTGCTGCAAGCCGCCGCGAGCGGACGCAAGTTGCGCGTCCTCGGCGTTGATCCGGCCATCGTCGGCGCCACAGGATTCGGCGTCATCGAAGTCGATGGCAGCGGGGCGCGCCTGATGCGTTTTGGCGCCTGGAAGATTCCAGCGACCGTCACGTTTGCCGTCCGCCTGCGCGAAATTCATTTTCTCGTTTCCGGCATCGTCCAGCAGTTCGCGCCGGATGCTGTCGCGGTCGAATCCGTGTTCGCGGCGCTCAACGTCGGGACCGCGCTTAAGCTTGCCGAGGTTCGCGGCGTCGTGCTCCTTGCCGCGGCCCAGGCCCAGATTCCCGCGCACAGTTACTCGCCGCGCGAGGTGAAGGCCAACGTCACCGGCTACGGCGCAGCCTCGAAGCAGCAGGTCCAACAGATGGTGAAATCGCTTCTCGGCCTCGCGGAATGCCCCGAGCCGACTGACGCTGCCGACGCACTCGCCGTCGCCCTCTGCCACGCCCAGACTTCGCGAGCGCGCGAGCGCTTCATTGCGTCCACCAGCCTCCGCCGCGTCTCCGTCGCATCGAGCAAGGGATCGCGGTCCGGCCGCATCTCAATTCCCCGTGCGCGATGAATGCCAACTCGCTCGGCCTATCTCACCTCGCGCTGGAATCGGAATCCACGCCTGAGTTAATCTTGTCTCGACTCGAATGAACCCGTGGCCCAGTTACAAAGGATTGCTCGCCGTATTCCTGCTCGCCGTGGCGTTCGCCGCCCTCATCGCCGCGAGCGCGCGTTCAACGCCCGCCGACGAGGCGACCATCACTTACCTCAAAGTCTTCAAGTCCAGCTATCCCGAATATACCGAGATCAAGATCAGCCAGTCCGGCGCGGCCACCTACGACATTCGCCAGCTCAGCGACGCCTCCACCCCGCAGCCCGCTCAGATCTCCGCGCCGCTCGTGGCGCGCATCTTCGACCTTGCCGCGAAGCTCCACGATTTCGACGGCATCGACATCGAGATGCACCACCGCATCGCCAATCTCGGCCAGAAGACGTTCACGTATCAGCGCGGCGCCGAAACGCACTCCGTCTCCTTCAATTACACGCTCAATGAGCCCGCCTCGCAGCTCCTGGCCATCTTCGACGATCTCGCGCGCCAGCAGACCGACCTCTCCGACCTCCAGCGCACCATGCGCTACGATCGCCTCGGCGTAAACGACATCCTGATGCAAGTCGAAAAGGACTACGACAACAGGCTCTTTCTCCAGCCCGATCAGTTCCTCCCGGCCCTCGACCAGCTCGGCGCGGACACCCACTTCGTCGACATCGCCCGCGCGCGCGCCCGCAATCTCGCCGCCCGCATCCGCGCCAGCCGCTGACCGCTTGCCTCTGGCGCAGCTGCAACCGCACAGGTCCCGGCGCCTGTACCGTTTCTATACTTCGGGACAGCAACTTTTTCTCGCGCAATGTGATTGAATCGAGTGGGCGGTTTGCGTGTTGGGAACCGCAGGGAAGGACGAAGCCGGGCTATGGCGACGACGCAGCGCGCGCGCCGGAAAGCGGGGCCGGAAGACCCTGGGCCCGGTTGCAGCTTCGATCGGCGCTCGATCGACGCGCCTCGCTCGCACGCCGGGCCCGTCCTCGACCGCTACTCAACGCCTCGCGCGTCAATCTTAATCGACAATCGGCGATTAGAAACGCCCCCAACTTGCTCGAAACAAAGCGATGCATCCTCGTCTAATCGACACAGTTTCGGCACCCGCCAACATGCGCCCGTTTCGCTGGAACCATTTCCGCTCTTCGCGGGAATCATCCAGGGGCAGAGTTCTGCAGTTGCGTCCGTTCGCCTGCCTTTACTCTTAACGCAATCGTTTCAGGATCGCCATCCATCCCGGAAGGCGACTGGTAGCATCTGAGATATCCGACATGCGAGACCTACACATGAAAACAAGCAAAGTGCTGCTGGCGTTTGCTCTTCTTTCGCTGATCGTTCTGCGTGCGTCCTCCCAGGCTACCTACTCCGCGCCTCGCATCAACGCGGCTGTCGACGACTCCAAATTGACCGTGCTGCGCGGCAACACGCACCCGCTCGCGCGCCCGGAGTTCGACCACGGCCCGGCGCCGGCGAATCTCCCGATGCAGCACATGCTGCTCGTCCTCAAACGCAGCCCGGCTCAGGAAGCCGCGCTCGAAGCGTTCGCATCCGAGCAGTTGGATCCGTCATCTCCCGAATACCACCACTGGCTCACGCCGGTCGAGTATGGGCAGCTCTATGGGCCCGCGCAGCAAGATATCACTGTGATCACGAAGTGGCTCCAGGCGCATGGCTTTCAAGTAAACAACGTCGCGAATGGACGCATGACCATCGACTTCTCCGGCAACGCTGCCGAGGTCCAGTCAGCCTTCCATAGCGCGATCCATCAGTACGTGGTGAAGGGCGAGCAGCATTGGGCCAACTCGAGCGACCCGTCGATCCCCACCGCGCTCACGCCGGTAGTCGCGGGTGTCCGCTCGCTGAACAGCTTCTTTCCTAAGCCGCAGAGCCACGTCCGGCGGGCCTCGTCCTTGCGTCCTGATTTCACGTTCAACGCCAATGGCTGCGATGTCGCCGGGAGTAATGCCAACTGTTTTACGGTTGGGCCAAATGACTTTGCCACGATCTATAACGTCCAAACATTGTGGAACGCCGGCACCGATGGCACAGGTCAAACCATCGCCGTCGTCGGCGACAGCAATATCAACGTTCAAGACGTCGCGCAATTCCGTCAGATTTTCGGCTTGCCCGCGAACGTTCCCAACATTATCGAGCCCGCCGGCACTGTCACCGTGAATAGCGACGAAATCGAAGCCGATCTCGACACCGAGTGGTCCGGAGGCGTCGCAAAAGGGGCCACGATCGACTTGGTCATCGCGCCTTCGACGAATACAGCGTTCGGCGGGGACACCGCCGCCACCTACATCGTGAACTGTCCGACCGCTCTCGCGGGCTGTAACGTCGGCGCCGTGCCCGCCAGCGTTTTAAGCGAGAGCTTCGGCGCATGCGAATTCGACATCGGAACGACCGGAAACCAGTTCTACAACCAGACTTGGCAACAAGCCGCGACGGAAGGAATCACCGTAGTTGTGGCATCGGGCGACGAGGCCTCCGCATCCTGTGACACCCCTCCACCCAGCCCGCCGGGCTGCGGCTTCTCATCCAACGCGCTCCTGCAAACCGCTCGCTGCGGACTGGCCGTAAGTGGCATCGCATCGACACCCTACAACGTCGCCGTCGGCGGCACCGATTTCAACGATCTCGGCATGGAAGGCACTTACTGGAACACCACGCCCGGCGCGCAGTCCTCCGCCTTGAGTTACATTCCCGAGGACGTATGGAACGACACGTGTACCAACGCACTGCTCTTTCCGCTGGTCAGCGTCAGTCCCCCAATTACGAATGCGGTGCAAAGCTGCAGCGACACGTCCATCCAGCAGAATGGGTTGGTGGACGTCGTCGGCAGCGGAGGCGGCGTAAGCAATTGCGCCACCAGCGGCAACACGGTTTCGACCTGCTCCGGCGGTAACGCGCAGCCTGCCTGGCAAAATGGTCTCTCCGGCGTCCAGGGCTCTACGCGCAACCTTCCTGATGTCTCGTTGTTCGCGGGCGATGGCCTCGTCGGCCACTTCTACGTGATGTGCGAAATTGACTCCGTTATCTCCTCGGGCGGCGGGCCAGGTTCTGGACAGAATGGCAGTCCATGCACTCTCGGCTCAAACCCAGTTTTTACTGGCGTGGGAGGAACTTCGGTTTCCGTGCAGGCTTTCGCCGGCATCATGGCTCTCGTCGACCAGAAGCACAGCTCCAAGCAGGGCAACGCCAGCTCGCATCTCTACTCCATAGCTGCGCAGCCAGGCGCCAGTTGCACCTCCGCCGGCTCACCGGCGCCGACTTGCACGTTTTACGACATTACGGCCGGGACGAACTCGACCCCTTGCACAATCGGCAGCATCGACTGCACCACAACGGCAAGTCTCCCGGCGATTTTTGGAAGCCCGCTCTCGCCCATCACGATCCGGGCAATACGGATCTTCTGTGCTCTCGGCATCGGGCTCTTGCTTCTCCTCGGCCTGCGCCGCAAACAGCCGCGCTGGGTCACGGCTGCGGCCCTCTGCGGCACCGCCGCCTTGTTGGTCGTTAGCGTCGGTTGCGGTGGCGGCAACAACGGCTCACAAATCACGAGTGGACAAGGCACGCCAGAGGGCGTGTTGACCGGCTACAACGCGGGCACAGGCTATGATCTCACCACAGGTCTCGGCTCCGTGAACGCCGCGAACCTCGTAAATGCGACGCTCTGGGCCGGCGTTCCGCCCGCCGCTCCCCCGGCAACGATCGATCGCCCGACAATCACCGCACCGGTCGCAGCGCTCGCGATCGCCTGCGCGCTCTGCCTCGGCCTCCTGTTCGTCGGCTTGCGTCGCAGGCAGCTCCGATGGACCACGGCCGTGCTCCTGCTCGCGTTCGCGCTCTCAATCCTGAGCGCCGCGCGCACCAGCGCCAGCACGCGCTCGCATCATCCGGTGTCTCGAGCCCCGGCTGCGGTGCGCCTCGCCTCGTTCACCGGAAGCCATCGATAAACGCATCTCTTCTCGGTTTGTGGTTTTGCTCTTGTCGTTGCCTTCGTAGCGGCGACCTTCAGGTCGGCGGCCTTTGCCTTGTGGTTTTGCTCTCGACGTTGGCTTCATAGCGCCCACCTTTGAGGCGGGCGATCTTCGTTTCCGCAGGGGCGCTGCCTCAGGGTTTGCCTTTGTAGCGGCCTTGATCTCAGGCGGGCGCCTTTGCTTTTCTTCCGTGGTAGGGGCGGGTTTCAAACCCGCCCGATCCGGCGCGCGTGCTTGCCGCTGACGTCTAATCTCGTCTCGCAATCACCGCGATCCGGCGCTAAGCGACCTTGCCTTCGACGCAAGAATCTCCGGCTTCGCAATCTCCGGCGGTTTCGCAAGCAGCTCGCTCGCCTTGGCCATCAACGCCTTCGCGATTTCCCCGTTCAGATGAACGTTCCGCCCATTCTCGTCGGCAAACGTGTCGAATATGCCGTACTTCCCCGGCCCCATCTTGATCGCGTACCACGTCAGCGTCCCCGCCTCGCGTTCAGCCAGCGGCTGCGCCGCCTTCAAAAACTCCTCCACCTCTTTCTCTTTCCCCGGCTTCGCTTCCAACTGCGCCCAAATCGCAAGTTTGCTCATGGTGTTTCCCTCCGCTTAATCTGATGCCGCGACCGGCGTTTGGTGACACGCACCGTCCGCGCGTCCGTTCATGTTTTGCGGCAGTCTCTTCGGCGGGATCGCGCAGATTTTTTGTATCCTTCCACCTATGATGGAAATCATATTCGATGCCGGTCCTGCAAAAGGAGGCAATATGAAGCTCAAAGGCAAGACGGCTCTTATTACCGGCGGCAACAGTGGCATCGGTCTTGCCACAGCCCGTCTTTTCATTGCGGAGGGCGCGCAGGTCGCCATTACCGGTCGCGACCAGAAGACACTCGATGAAGCGACCGCCGAACTTGGATCGAGCGCGCGCGGCTACCGCGCTGACGTCACCATTGCGGAAGACCGCAAGCGGCTCTTCGCAGCCCTCGCCAAAGATTTCGGGAAGCTCGACATTGTCTTCGCCAATGCCGGCATCAGCGGCCGGACCCCTACCGGCTCCGCCGACGAGGCCGTTTTTGAGAACGTGATCCGCACCAACCTCAGTGCCGCTTTCTTTACCGTGAATTCAGCGGCCCCTCTGCTGAACGACAACGGCAGCATTATCTTTTGTGGCTCGGTGCATAACTATCTCGGCCAACCTGGCGCCGCCGCATACGCAGCCACCAAGGGTGGTCTCGTCTCGATGGCGCGTTCCATCGCCGCCGACCTTGCACCGCGCAACATTCGCGTGAACGTGGTCGCGCCGGGCGCGATCAAAACTCCCATTTGGAAGCGCGGGCCTCGCGCCTTTATTTCCACGGAAGAATCCGCCAAGGTAGAGAAGTTCTTCTCTTCTGTAATTCCGCAGGGCCGTTGGGGCGAGCCGGAAGAAATTGCCAAAGCCGTGCTCTTCCTCGCGTCGGACGATTCCTCATACGTCAACGCGGTCGAGCTGATGGTCGATGGCGGAGCCACGGGCGCCCCGTTTGGAGCCCCCATTTTTCAGAACGCATCGAGGCCGTTGGCAAAAGCTCATGTGGAAGGAAATCCGCAGTGAAGTGGAGTGACACCGGCCCCTACGAACTCTGAACTCTTGACTCTCGACTGGCCTTAGGGTTTTTCGCGGACGCCGGCGCCTACTGGTTCCGCGCCGGGCTCTTGCGGATGGACGAACGTGGCTGAGGCTTGCGGCGATACGGGCGCCTGGGCCGGCGGCGCTTCCGGCGCGACGATTTCCCAATCGCAATTTTCGCGGATGCAGGAACGGAAATTGCCCTGCTTGGTCCGCTTCTCGACGATGAACGGCGCGCCGCACTTCGGGCACGGCTCGGGGAGCGGCTCGTAGGGCATGGTGAAATCGCAATCGGGATAGCGCGAGCAGCCGTAGAAGATGCGGCCGCGTCCTTTGCCCTTGGCGGTGCCGCGGCGAACGAATTCGCCCTCGTTGCACTTCGGGCATTTGATGCCGAGCGTGATCGGGCGCGTGTACTTGCACTTCGGATAATTCTGGCAGCCGATGAAATCGCCGAAGCGTCCGGCGCGGCGCAGCAACTGGCCGCCGTCGGTGGGGCACTTTTCGTCAAGCACGACATCGGGCTGCAGCGCTTTGCGCGTGCCGCTCGCGAGCCGCCGCGTTGTCTTGCAATTCGGGTAGCCGGTGCAGGCGAGGAACGTGCCGAAGCGCCCGCGCTTGATCGCCATTTCCTTCCCGCAATTTTCGCAATAGATCGTGCCGCCTTCGCTCTCGGAATCGTCGTGGCCGTGCTCGGCTAAATCGCGCGTGTAATCGCATTCGGGATAGCGCGAGCAGCCGAGGAAAAATCCGTGGCGGCTGATGCGCTCGAGGAGTTCGCCCTGGCCGCACTTCTCGCACTTCTCGCCCGTTTTGATGCCTGCCTTGTACGACACCATCGAATCGGCCGCTTTATCGAGATCGACTTCGAAGCGATCCCAGAATTCCTGTACGGACGAGCGCCAGGTGAGCTTGCCTTCCTCGATTTCGTCGAGCTCGTCTTCCATGCGTGCGGTGAAGGTGACGTCGAAAATATCCTCGAAGGCTTTCACCAGCAGCTCGGCGACGGTTTCGCCAAGGCGCGTGGGCGTGAAGCGGCCCTGTTCTTTATTGACGTATTCGCGCTCGACGATGGTGGAAATAATCGCGGCGTACGTGGACGGGCGGCCGATGCCCTTTTCTTCGAGCTCCTTCACCAGCGTGGCTTCCGTGTAGCGCGGCGGCGGCTCGGTGAAATGCTGGTCGGGGCGGACGGATTCGAGGCGCAGCTTTTCGCCTTCGGTGACGCGCGGCAGCGTGCGGCTGTCGGTATCGCCCTCGTCTTCCTTTTCTTCCTCTTCCTTCACGATCTGGTAGACGGCGAGATAGCCGTCGAACTTGATCACCGATCCGGTGGCGCGGAAAGTGTAATCCGCGGCCGAAATGTCGATGCTGGTCTGGTCGAAAACCGCCGGAACCATCTGCGAGGCGACGAAGCGCTGCCAGATCATCTGGTAGAGCTTGTACATGTCGTCTTCGAGATACGGGCGGACGCTTTCGGGAGTGCGCGCGACGTCGGTGGGACGAATCGCTTCGTGCGCTTCCTGCGCGTCCTTTTTCGATTTGAAGAAGTTCGGCTTTTCCGGCATGTAGTTCGCGCCGTAGGCCGTGCCGATGTGTTCGCGGACCTGATCGAGCGCGTCGTTCGAGACTTTCACCGAGTCCGTGCGCATGTAGGTGATCAGTGCGACGGAGCCTTCGTTGCCGAGCTCGACGCCTTCATAGAGGCGCTGCGCGAGCATCATGGTGCGCTTGGCGGTGTAGCGCAAGCGGTTGTAGGCGGCCTGCTGCAATTTCGAGGTGGTGAACGGCGGCGGCGCGTAGCGGCGCTTTTCTTTCTGCGTGACGCTCGCGACCTGCCATGCGGCGCGTTCAACGGCGGCGACCACTTTCTGCGCTTCCGCTTCGTTCGAGACTTCGATGTCCTCGCCCTTGTGCTTGATGAGCTTCGCTTCGAAGACAGGCGGCTCGCCCGCGGCCAGCAGCGCGTGGATCGTCCAATATTCCTTGGGGACGAAGGCGCGAATTTCGCGCTCGCGCTCGACGATCACGCGCAGCGCGACCGTCTGCACGCGCCCGGCGGATAGGCCGCGGCGAACTTTGTCCCAGAGGAGCGGCGAAATTTTGTAGCCCACGAGGCGATCGAGGACGCGGCGCGCCTGCTGCGCGTCGACCAGGTTTTCGTTCACCTGCGTGGGATGCTCGAACGCGGCCTTAATTGCTTTTTGGGTGATCTCATTAAACATGACGCGATAAATTTTCGGCGCCGCGGCGCGCGTGTCCGGCTCGGCCTTTTTTTCGGGCTTGGCCTTCGCGGCCTCCTTCGCGCCATCGCCGTTGGCGCCGTTTTCCTCGGCGTGCTTCTCCGCGGCGGCCGCGACCACCTTCGTGTATTTCCGCGGCTTGCTCAATATCTCTTTCAGGTGGGCGCATATGGCTTCGCCCTCGCGGTCCGGGTCGCCCGCCAGGTAGATCGCGTCGGCATTGATCGCCGCTTTCTGGAGGTCGCTGATCACTTTCAGCTTGCTCGGGATGACCTCGTAGGTCGGCTCGAAAATATTTTCCGAGGTGACCGGGATCGGCTTCGGGACCTTCTTTTCGGCGGCTTTCCCTTTCGCCTTCCCCCTGCGCTTCTTCTTTTTGTTTCCGTTTTCGCCGGGCAGCAGGATGCCGATGGTCTTCTTCGGCAGGTCCATCACATGGCCGTAGGAGGCTTTCACGTTGTAGCCGCGGCCGAGATATTTGTTGATGGTTTTCGCCTTGGCCGGCGATTCGACGATGACGAGTGATCTTGCCATTCGCTTTCCTAGTACCTCGTTGCCCTTTCTTTCTTGCCCAAAAGATGCGCCCGAAGGCTCATCCGATTCACATGCTTCCGCGTCCCTGCCAGAACCACCATCCTAACCCGTTGTGGGCGCGATGATTACAACAGGACTTTCAAGAATTGCTTCCCAGGTAACTGGCGTACCACGCCTTTGAGCTCCAAGTCAAATGAGGCGGCCAGGACTTCGGAGGAGCTGAGGCCCGAATTTTCGACTAAGTCGTCGATGTGGCGGGCCTCATCCACACTCAAAAGGCCGTATAGAAGCCTTTCCGTGGGCGCGAGGCCCTCCTCGATCAGCGCGGCGCGCTCGTCGTGGGAGACGGATTCGACCGGCATCAGCTCGGCGCGGACCGGGGTGGGCAGCTCCTCGACGACGTCCTCCCAGCTGGTGACGAGCTTGGCTCCCTGCTTGATCAGCTGATTGGGGCCGAAGCTCACCTCCTGGGTGGCGTTGCCGGGAACGCCAAAGACCTCGCGGCCAAATTCCATGGCCAGGCGAGCTGTGATCAGGGAGCCCGAGTATTGCGCTCCCTCGACCACGACCACGCCAAGGCCCATCCCTGCGAGGATGCGGTTGCGGATCGGAAAATTCTGGGCGCCCGGGAATGTGCCTAGGGGAAATTCGCTGATGATGGCTCCACGCTGGGCGATCTCGTCGAAAATCTTCTTATTCTCCTTGGGATAGACCACGTCGATGCCGCAGCCGAGGACCCCGATCGTGGCTCCGGTGGCGGAGGCGGGGGCACCTTTGTGGGCGCAAGCGTCAATGCCGCGAGCGAGGCCGCTGGCGACGACGATGCCGCGGTCGGCCAAATCCCGGGCTAGGCGTTCAGCCATTTGATTCCCGTAGGGTGTGGGGCGACGCGCGCCGACGATCGAGATGATGTGGCGTCCCAGAAGCTCAACGTTTCCACGCACATACAGGAGGGGCGGCGGATCGTAGATCTCCTTGAGGCGCTGCGGGTATTCAGGCTCGTCCCAGGTGAGCAATCGGCAATCGGCAGCCGGCGGCCTGGACCTGAGCCAATTCCTTGGCGGCATCGCTAATGGGGCGGCGCGAGTGGAGCGCCTGGGCGACGGCGGCGGGCAGGCGCTGGCCTTCGAGGGCGGTGAGCGAGGCCGAGAAGATGGCGTCAGGGCTGCCAAATTCACGGAGCAGCTTGCCGGCCATGCGCGCGCCAAGGCCGGGAGTCAGCGCGAGCGCCAGCCAGCCTACGTAATCGTCGGCATGCATCGAGAGGGAAACCCGCGGCGAGCCTACGCAGACGGTGCAAGGCCGTCAAGTCGGTGAATATACGGAGGCCGGGGCGCGATTGATGCCGATGTCTCCCTTAGACAATTGCGGGCGGCTGGTGCATGCGGCTGATTGCGGCGCGGCTCTGCAACGCCCACAAAGCTTTTGAGAGGTATCGCGCAACGGTCTGTTGATCAGCCTGGTGCCGGTGCTTGCGACGTAAATCTATAGATGGCGCCTCGCGGAGCCCGCCGCACCGGCGGCGGATTGAACGGGTGTGCTATATTTGTCGATCAGCAAGGCACCGAGGAGATCGTGGGCAAGCTGCGAATTTCGATTGTCGAATACCTGAATACGGCACCGCTGGTGTGGGGATTTACCGACGGGCCGCTGGCGGGGAAATATGAGCTGTCGTTCACGGTGCCCTCGCAGTGCGCCGAGGCGCTGCGGCGCGGCGATGCCGACGTGGCGATCATCCCGTCGATCGAATACCAGCGGATCGAGAATGTAGGCGCGCTGCCGGACATGGCGATTGCGTCGAAGCGCGAGGTGCGCAGCCTGCTGGTCGTGTCAAAACGGCCGATCGACATGGCCAAGCGGATCGCGCTGGACACGAGCTCGCGGAGCACGGCGGCGCTGGTGCGAATCCTCGCGAAAGAGCACTGGGGCATCCAGCCGGAATTTGTGGACGCGGCGCCGGACGTCGCCGAAATGCTGAAGCAGGCCGACGCGGCGCTGGTGATCGGCGACCCCGCGCTGCGAATCTCGCTGAAGATGGAAGCGATCGCCGGAAAGACGCCCGGCGGCGGCGACTGCTGCCAGGGCGATCCGGACGACATGCCCGTGCCGGGATTCGAGACGATCTTCGTCTACGACGTGATTCACCAGTGGCGCGAAATGACCGGATTACCGGCGGTGCTCGCGATCTGGGTGGGAAAGCGCGAAGTGCTGACGCCCGAAGTGGTGGCGGATTTTCAGGCGTCGAAACGGTATGGCCTGGAGCATGTGCGCGAGATCGCCGAAGCGGCTTCGATCAAGCTCGATCTGCCGCCGAGCGCGCTCGAGCGGTACCTGACGGACAACATCCATTTCGATCTGGACGAGGAAAATCTGGCGGGGCTGCGGCTCTTCCACGAGAAAGCGGCGGAAGCGGGATTGATTCCGCGGGCGCGTCCAATCGAATTTGCAGCAAGCGCCGACACAGCGACTCGGGCGAATCACGCTCGGTTGTAAACGAGGATCCTAGGCACTCATGGGAATCACGCAAAAAGAAGCGCTCGATCTCTTCAACTCCGATGACCTGATCGGCATCGGGATGGCGGCGAACGAAGTCCGCCGCAAGAAGACCGACCCGCGCGTGGCCACGTACCAGATCGACCGCAACATCAATTACACGAATTTCTGCACGGAGTATTGCTCGTTCTGCGCGTTTTACCGGCCGCTGGGCTCGAAAGAGGGCTACATCCAGCCACTCGAAGCGATCTACCAGAAGATCGAAGAGATGCTGGCGCTCGGCGGGACAGGCGTCCTGCTGCAGGGGGGGCTGCACCCGGATTTGAAAATCGAGTGGTACGAGAACATGCTGCGCTCGATCCATGAAAAGTTCCCGCAGGTGCACCTGCACTGTTTTTCGGCGCCGGAAATTCTGTGCATCGCCGAGGTTTCGGGCCTTTCGATTCGGGATACGATCGCGCGGCTGCGCGACGCCGGCTTGCAGTCGATTCCGGGCGGAGGCGCGGAGATTCTCGACGACGAAGTGCGGCACCGCATCGCTCGCCTGAAATGCAAATCCGAGGAGTGGGAATCGGTGCACCGCGAGGCGCACAAGCTCGGCATGCGCACCACGGCGACGATGATGTTCGGCTGCGGCGAGGAATATCGCCACCGCGTGAATCATTTCGAGCGCGTCCGGCGGCTGCAGGAAGACAACGGCGGCGGGTTCACCGCTTTCATCCCGTGGATTTTCGCGCCGGAAAATACGCCGCTGGGGAAGAAAGTGGCGCAAACGACCGCGTTCGACTACCTGAAGACGCTGGCGATCAGCCGGCTCTACCTCGACAACATCGATCACGTCCAATCGAGCTGGCTCACGCCGGGAATCAAGGTGTGCCAGGTGGGATTGCAGTTTGGTGCGGATGATGTCGGCAGCATTTTGATCGAGGAGAATGTGGTGTACGCGGCCGGAGTGCGCAATCGCACCAACGAAGAAGAATTGCGCCGCATCATCTCGGATGCAGGCTACATGCCCGCACAGCGCGACACCTTGTATCGCTCCTACGTTTGGAAGCCCGCAGCAAACGTCCAGCCCGCCGCGTAGCTTTGCCGAGGCGAAGATGCCGCGCTGCCCTTCGTTTCTCAGGGTAAAAAGGCCGCGGCGCTACATTCAAACCCTAAAGGCCCGTCGTGTGTAGGTGCGCACCACTACATCACGCGCTTGGAGGTAAGCGGGTAGGATTGCACGCCCGGGTCGGTGGTTGGGACGATGGGAGTTTGGGGCGCGGCGACGGGGAGTTCGACGGCGACGCGCGCGCCGTAGGGCTGATTGTTCGCCAGCGTGATTTCGCCGGAGCATTCGTGGATGATCCCATAGCAGATGCTGAGCCCGAGGCCGGTCCCTTTGCCGACAGGCTTGGTGGTGTAGAAGGGATCGAACGCGCGATTGAGGTCGGCAAAGCCGGGGCCGGAATCGTCGCATTGAATCAGGATGCGGCCGTCGTGATGCGAGGCGCGCACGTCGATATCCCGGTGGGCGCTTTCGCTGACGGCGTCGATCGAATTGTTCAGAATGTTGAGCAGGAGCTGCTTCAGCTCGTCTTCCCCGATTCCGGCGGGCGGGAGCGCTTCGTCGACTTCGAGCTTGACGTGGATGCCGCGCGCGCGAACGTGATATTCGCGCAGCTGCAGGACGTCGTGGAGCGCGGCCGCGACGTTGGCGGAGCGGAAAGTGGAATTATTCTGGCGGCCGAAGCGCAGCAAGCCGTCGACGATTCTTTGCATACGGCGGGCCTCGTTCGCCAGCTTTTCGACCCGCGCCCCCACCTTTGTTTCACGCAATTCATCGTGGAGCAGGTCCGCGTAGCCGATCACGCCCGTGAGCGGATTGTTGAGTTCGTGAGCGACTCCGGCGACGAGCTGGCCGAGGCCGGCGAGCTTCTCCGAACGTACGAGCTGCTGGTGCAGGCGCACGTTTTCGAAGGTCACAGCGAGATCCGAGGCGAAGACCTCGAGCTTGACCATCTCGGAAGTCTTCGAATCGCCTTCGTCCTTGGAGCCGGATAAATAGAGGCAGCCCACGTGCGAGCCGCGCCAGGACACCATGGGAATGAGGACGAGATCGGTTTCGTCCGACATGCGGAACGACTGGCTGCCCGATTCGTGCTCCGTGGCGCGATGTTTCAAAGATTCGATCGCGTAGCCACCGGAGTGTTCGCGCAGTATTTCCTCTTCCTGGGGCGTGAAGCCGCTCGAGCCGGCAAGGTAGAAGCGGCGATCTTCGCCGAGCAGGAAAAGCGCGGCGCGGCTGAAGCTGCTCGTGTCGGTGATCGCCTTGGCGACCTCACCGCAAAGCGTGACCGGGTCGTTTCCCGCCAGCAGGCGCGACGTGATCTGAGAAAGACGGCCGAGCAATTGATTCTCGGCTTTGGTTCGCGCCGTGGTGTCTTCGACGGCCCTGGATTTATCTTCAAGCAGCGTGAGCACCATGCCGAGAGCCACGAGAATTCGCGGCACATTCCAAAAATCCAGATTGGCCTGAAATTTCGGCGCCAGAAAGTGCAGGATCGCGCCGATCGGATATTCCGCTCCCCACGCGAAGAAGCCAACGATCACGGTGCGCACGCCGAGTGAGGCACGCCCATACAGCCGGCCGAAAAACAGGCCGGTGAGACCGTAGGTGAGTCCGAGGATGGCTGCGACGGCGACCCACACATTGCCAACCAATTGCTGGTGAACTGCTCCAATTCCGATGGCGAGAAGCCCCGCGGCGAAGTAAGGGCCCAGGCGCCGCGATGCGAGGAACGAGAGGGCGGCTGCGCCCAAAAAGACGGCGGCAGTCGATCCGGTCGCGAGCCAAGGGATTCCCCAGTTAAAGCCGATCGAGAAGGACTGGGCCACCATCGGCAGGCCCAGCAGCATAATGAGGCTGGTGCGTTTCTGCGTGTCGTCGGGCTCGAAGAGGACCGACGAGAGAAATATGAGCCCCGCGCTTTCGAGAGCGGCAAAGTCAACCGCAGTTAGAAAGCTGCCAAGCATTCCTGCGTGGATTTCGAGGGCTTGCGCGAAGAAGTGGAGGAAGGTGAGCGCCCAGGCGAGCGTCCACAGCCGCAGGCGCGGTGAGGGAGTCTTGCGTTGTATGGATACAAAGATTCCGACCAGGACGACCAGCACGATCACGATCGGCAAGGCCGCCGAAAAAGTAAAAAACACGTAACCTCCGAGTCAACATGGTAAAGATCGCCAACAGAGGACGCAATGGAGCGCGGGTACTAACGGTGAACGATGAGACACGCTGAGGCGCGCGAGGCTTAGCCAGACGTCGATAGCGCGACGCTAAGTCTCATTTATTCAATATGCTGCGAACGTCGAGCAAAACTTCAGTATCTTCGGGGAGGTCGAGTGGCTCGTGCGGGACAAGAACACCTCTCACAAATTTCGCGCGGATGCGCGAAGGATGCGATGCGGGACGAGCAGCGGCGGCCTCCGCGGGCCGGGTCACCGGTGACGCCTGAGAGGTAGCCGCCGAAGCGGCCGAGCTGAACCCGCCGGAATCGAGCGCGAGATTGGCCAGGGCGTCCGCTTCGCGATTGCTCTCGCGGCGCACGTGCTCGACGACGAAGTACTCGAACTGGCGCGCGAGCTTCGAGGCGCGCTCGTAAAGCGGCTTGAGGTCCGGGCTCTTTACCTTGTAGCGGCCCTGCATCTGGCGGACGAGAAGTTCCGAATCGCTGCGGATGCGCAAGGCGTGGATGTTGTGCGAGGCGGCGTAATCGAGAGCGGCGAGGAGCGCGTAGTACTCGGCGACGTTGTTCGTGTCGCGTCCGAGCTTCTTGCCCAACTCCAGGATGATTTTGCCGTTCGGGTCGCGCATCACGACGGCGTAAGATGCCGGACCGGGATTACCGCGCGAAGCGCCGTCGATATTCGCAACGTAGACGCCCGAGGGCGGCGCTGCCGGGTTCGAATCCGAGAAGAGGCGGGCGCTTGCGTGCGGCGGAGTCTTCGGGGTCATGTCCGGCGAAAAGCCTCAGCACTCACCGTGCGCTGCCGCCGACGCGGACGACTGCTGGGCGGGACTGGAGGCCGGGACGCTGGAGTCGTCCGCCTCGATGTAATAGAGGATGCGCGTGCAAGTCTCGCAGTGGAACAGCTCGTCTTCGCCCTTTGCACGGCGCATCTCCTGGATCACGTGCGGGCGGACGATCATGCCGCAGGCGCCGCATTTTTCGCTGCGAACTTCGGCGAGCGCGATGCCGTTGTGCTTGCGGACGATGCGATCGTAGTGATCGAGAAGATTTTCGGGAATGCCGGCGACGGCGCGGGCGCGCTCGGCTTCGAGCATGGCGATCTCCGTCTCCTCCGCGGCTTTCTCGGCGTCGATTTTCGCGCGCTGGCCGCGGGCGGCATCCTCGACTTCCTTTAGATCCTTTTCGGAGGTTTTCACGCGCCGGTCGTATTCCTCGGCGTTGACCATCTGCTCGAGGAGGCGATCCTCGGCCTTGGCGATTTCGGCTTCAGCCATCTCTACTTCGTGCTGCAGCGCCTTGTAGGCCTCGTTGGTCTTGATCTGCGAAGTCTGGTCGCGATACTTGCGGACGCGTTCTTTCCACTGCTCGACGTCGAGCTCGTATTTCTTGCGTTCCTTGATGGTGTTGAGCTGCGAGGCCTTGCTCTGCTCGACAGAAGTTTTGGCGGCGGCTACGCGGCCGTCGACCTCGGCGGTCTTCTTCGGCAACGCGGCGAGGCGGGCGCGGACCTCAAGGAGCCGGATGTCCACGGCCTGCAGATCGAGAAGCGTCTGGAGAATCTTTTGCACGCAGCGGGCATTCTAGCACAGTGTCGCGCCCGGCCTCGATTGGCGAACCCGGCGGAGGCGTGCCAGGCCGGGGTCAGCACGGCTGTGCTCGTTCTTGAACATCGGGGAATTTCCGCGTTCGCGCAGCCCCGGCGGGCCATGCCTCAATTTTTCTTGACAACAATCGAGCCAAGGTGTTATGGGACAGTCGCTCAGGGTGTTGTATTGGGGTGGGGAGAATGTCCAAGTTTCGCGAGAGTGTCTTGGTATGTCGCGGCATACCTGCCTCTTCCTCGCGCCTTCACGCACCGGCAGCAGTTCTAATCCAGCACGGCTTTGGAGGGGTCACATGAAGAGGATCTCAGCCCAGTTCGTCGTATTGAGCGTGTTGTTCTTGGGATGTTGTGCTGGAGTTTTCGCCCAGGCCACCTCGCAGATCTCCGGAACAGTCACAGACGCATCCGGAGCGGTGGTGGCGGGCGCGCAGATTACCGCGACGCAAACCGATACAGGAGTCACGCGGAGCGTCACGTCGGATGCGAACGGCGTGTATTCGCTGCCAAGCCTGCCGCTCGGTCCGTACCGGCTGGAGGTCAAGAAGGAAGGTTTCACCACGCACGTTGAGTCGGGCATCGTTTTGCAAGTCGGCACGGCTCCGACAGTCAACCCTGTGTTGAAGGTGGGCGCCGTCAACCAAACCGTGCAGGTGGAATCTACGGCGCCGATGGTCGATACGACGACTACGGGTGTCGGCCAGGTAGTCAATTCTCAGTCCGTTGTCGATCTGCCGCTCAACGGGCGCCAGGTGACGCAGCTCATCACGCTGGCCGGCGCAGCGAATTCCGTCCAATACGGTTTTGGCGGGGCGCCATCGGTCGGAAACCTGGTTTCCAGCAAGAATTACCCGAACGAAGCACTCGTAAGCGTAGGCGGCGGAATGCTGAACGGAACGACGTACCTGATGGATGGGGGAACGTTTAACGATCCCTTCAACAACCTGAACTTGCCAACGCCTTTCCCGGATGCAATTCAAGAATTCAACGTGCAAACCAGCGCGATACCGGCGCAGTACGGCGAACACACGGGAGGCGCGATCAACATTGCCACCAAATCCGGCGGCAACCAGTTTCATGGCGACGCGTTCGAGTTCGTTCGCAACTCGGATTTCAACGCCAAGGATTTCTTCAGCGTGAGTAAAAACAGTCCGAGTGGGCTGAGCGACGGCTTGAAACGCAATCAGTTCGGAGGCACCATTGGCGGGCCGATCGAGAAGAACAAGGTGTTCTTTTTCTTGGGGTATCAAGGGACGCTGATTCGAGACAAGCCTCCCTCCAACCAGGCCATTCTCCCCACTGCGGCGGAGCTAGGCGGCGACTTCACGACGTATATGGATCAGTGTGTGCCTCACGATCCTGTTACCGGCTTGCCTAAACAATTGAATGGCTTGTATTACACGAACAACGTTCTGCAGTACGCGGTTCCTGCGGACGTTTTGAGTTTCGCGAGCCACTTCCCGGTCGGCCAAGGGCCCTGCGGCGTGACGACATTTCAAATCCTGGCCAATCAAAACGAGCACATGGGCATAGGAAGGGTCGACTATCAGATCAACTCCAAACAGACTCTGTTCGTGCGCTATTTCGGGACTCACAGCTTGGTGCCATCCAGCTACACCGGAAACGAGCTAACCGTTGTGAATGCGGGCACGGACGACACCGTAAATTCGCTCGTGCTGGGCCATACGTATCTACTCAGCACGAATATGCTGAACTCGTTCCACTTCACCTACAACACCGACGGCATCACGAAATTTCAGGTGCCGATCGTCACTCCCGCCGACGTTGGCGTGCAGGGCATGTACATTTCGGCGGCTCCCTTCACCCACTTTTCGAACATCAACATCACTGGCGATTTCCAGAGCGCCGGCGGATTCGCTACTCCGGGCCTTGTTAACACAAAGACCTGGCAGCTTGCAGATGACTTTAGCTGGACCAAAGGCTCCCATCAGTTGGAGTTCGGGGCGAGCTTCATTCGTCCGTCACAGACTTCAACGTTCTGCGTCTATTGCAACGGACTGTTTCAGTTCACCGGTGGGCTCAGCGGCGATCCGATGGGAGATTTCATCGCCGGAGCGCTGGATTCGATGCTCCAGTTGAATATCTCGCATGACAACGAGAATTGGCGGTACTTGGGGCTTTATGCGCAGGATAGCTGGAAGGTCAATTCACGCCTGACGCTAAACTATGGCCTGCGATGGGAGCCCTATTTCGGTGGTACCTTCCCGCTCAATCAGGTTAGCCATTTTAATATGGCGGATTTCCTCGCCAATATGCATTCGCCGAAATATCCGAATGCTCCGGCGGGAACATTGTATCCAGGCGATCCAGGTTTCCAAACCGGCGCACGGCCGAGCTATACGAGGTGGAACAACTGGGCGCCACGGATTGGATTGGCCTGGGACCCCACCGGAAGCGGCAAGACGCTTATCCGCGCGTCTTGGGGGATTTTCTACGACACGCCTGAGACGCTCTTCTTTTACAACTACGCGGGGGAGCCGCTGTGGGGCGATAGCATCTTGATCATCCCTCCAGCGGGAACACCGGATACATTCGCGAATCCGTGGTCTTATTACCAAACTGGCGTAAGCCCATTTCCGGTCACGCAGAATGCCACGACGCCGTACCCGTTCTATTCATCGTACGAGACAGCCCCATTGAACGTCCACAACGCTTCTATGGATCAGTGGAACCTGACAATTCAGAAGCAGATCGGCGCTTCGTGGGTCCTGAAAGCGAGCTATCTGGGCAACAACATTATACATCTATGGTCGATTAAGGAAACGAATCCCGGGGTTTACATTACTCCTACGGCGGGACTGAGTTGCACCGTAAACACCGTCACCTATAGTGTTTGCGACACAAGTAGGAATACGAACCAGCGGCGCCTACTCTCGCAGTTGAATCCGGCCCAAGGAAAATATTACGGAACGTACCCGCAATTGGATGACAGCGGGACGGGCAGCTACAACGCGCTGCTCCTTTCCGCAGAGCACCGTTTCTCAAACCACTTCTCGATGCTGGCGAACTACACATATTCGCATTGCATCTCCGATCTGTGGACCCAGGCGATCAACGCTCCGGAGTACACCAACCCGGCGAATCCGAGATTTGACCGCGGAAACTGCGCGAGCGTGGATATACACCACAACTTTAACCTGTCAGCCGTTCTGCAATCACCGCATTTCTCGTCGCACATTCTCCAGTTAATCGCGGGCGACTGGCAGCTTTCGCCGATCTTCAGTGCGCATACCGGAAGCTACTTTACGGTGACCTTGGGTGGAGTGAACGCCGACGACGCAGCTAACGGAATCGCCGGGCAGCGTCCCAATTTGGTGCCTGGCGTAAGTCCTTATTGCGCACCGAAGCGCGTCTCGCCGTATTTCACCTCGGCAGGCAACTGCTGGATCAACGCGGCCGCGTTCGCCCCTCCTGGAGGGGGCGCGGTGTACGACCCGATCACCAAGCAATACCAAGAGCCCGGTGCCTTTGGAAACGAAGGCGTCAACAACCTGGAAGGCCCCGGCTTCTTCGATGTCGACTTCGCATTGTCGCGCCGGTTCCCAATCACGGAGAGGCAGTCGATCGAAATCCGCTGGGAGACCTTCAACGTCGAAAATCGCGTGAATTTCGTGAATCCCGGGACCGCCGGCATCGCTGCGGTGGGCACGAGCAACACCGTCCTGGCAAGCGGCCCCACATTTGGCATGATTTCATCGGATGTTGCCCCGAGGATCATGCAGTTCGCGATCAAGTACATGTTTTAAGTAGCGGGCGTGATTGGTGAATGTGCTCCTGGTGGTAGGCGTTGATTCGAGCGATCGACACCTACTCCCAAGGGGCTTCCTCGCACAACCAAGCGGCGCGAACAATCACGCAGGTTTTTGGGTCCACACGCGGATAGACCTGACCGGGTTGGTGGGGCACACGACCTCGCACGCGCCGCAGCCGACGCATTTATCATTCACCACCGGGTAAGAGATGTACTGCGCCTCGTCCCAAGTGATTTTCACCGCATCGTAGGGGCAGGCAAGCTCGCACGCGTCGCATTCCTTTTTGCCGAGTGCGGTAAGGCAGATGTTGTTGTCGACGAGCGCTTCTCCGATGATGTATTTGTTTTTCTGCTCGAGAGGAAGCGCCGTCAGCGCGCCGGTGGGGCAAACCTGGGTGCAGGCATCGCAGGTTTCGAGACAATATTTGTAGTCGCGGTCGAATCGAATGATGGGCGCGCCGAAACCCGCCAGCCCTCCTTCATGACCGGTATCCGGGCTAATAATTTTCGTCGGGCAGGCGTGCACGCAGTTGTTGCAACGAATGCACAGCCCGGCGAAACGATCCTCCGGCACGGCGCCGGGAGGACGCAGCAGTGTGTCGCTCTTGCGGTATCGCGCCGCACCGAGTCGACGCGCCCCCAGCGCCAGCAGCGCGCCGCCCGCGCCAGCGAAGAATAGGCGGCGCGTCAGGTTCGACTTCGGCGTCGCCCCACTGATTTGGACCAGCTTGACGCCGGAGCTCCCTTCGACCGGACTCAGGGCAGGAACGCTCCGACCCCCTAAACGGCTTATTCTGGTCCACAAGGCTTTTCTGCCGAAAAAGAGCATGTCCTGGAATCCGCTGAGCGGGCAGATGCGAACGCACCAGGCCATGCCGAAAACAAAGGTGGCTCCCACTAGAACGCCCAGCCCGAGCGAGACCAGGATCACGGTCATCGGATTCGTCGCTCTGTTGACGGCGAAGGGGCTGCTGAAAATGCAGAGCGGATCCATCCACAGCAGCACCGGATATCCCGCCACGGCGCCCACCAGAGTGAGTATCGCGACATATCTGCCGACCGGGGGCAACTTGCCCCACCATCGCGTCTTGCGCAGCCCCACGCGCGAGGTGTTTTCGAGCAGGAAACCGGTGGGGCAGAGGTACAGGCAAAACCACCGCTTCTTGAATGAACTCGCGACGGCCACGATGAGCGCGAGGATTGCTCCCACGCCGACGGAGCGCGCGGCGATGCTCGACGAGAGAGCGACGAATGGACTGATTTGCTGGAAAAACCGCGGTGCGATCGCCCATGGCAGCAAGGGCCAAACCAGCACGACCGCGCCGACAAAGCAAGTCAGCTGAATCACTCGCCGCGGTACGCGATGGAGAAACGTCATCCCAAATACGCCCCCTGCTGATGGAGCAGATCTTGCAACTTCGCCACATTTACGTGGCGAGGCTTGCATTTATCTTGGATGCACAATGCTGCCGCCAGGCCTGCAGCCTGTCCTGTGACCCAGCAAACCGGAATGAGCCGTGTGATATCCGCAACGTCGAATTCCGCCGATATGCATCGCCCGGCCGCCAGAACGTTTTCGACCTTCGCTGGAACGAGCGAGCCATAGGGAATCTGGAATGCGGGAGCATTCGCATAGGCGCCGGAATAGCCGATTACATCTTTGAATTTGGCGCCGTTGCGGATTTCGTCCACTTTCAGTTTCTTCACGCCGTCGAGGAGCCTGCTAAGCCGCACGCCGAGCTGGGGGGCAGTTTCGGTCAAATACACCTGCTCGTTTCCCGCCTTTTGACGAAGCTTTTCGACATTGCCCCAGGTTCCGATGCGATGCTTGAGTTCGAACTCGGTGAGATCGGAGATGTCGAGGGCGTCGCCGACCGGGCCTCGCATGTTGAGCCAGTTCACGTGGGGCGCGGGCGTGGAATTTCCAGCGTGGCCGCTGAAGTCGTTCACGCGGCCCTTCGAGGGCCTGCCTCCTTCATCGGGCTTGCCTATGGAAGGCTTGGTCGGGTCTTCCGATCCTTTTCCAGGAGCCATATCGACTTCATCGATGTTTCCGATCCGGCTGATCAGGCCGATGTTGGTTTTCACTTTATCGAAAGCCGCCCCCGCGGCCGCGTAAATGTCGCCGTCTCCCGAGGCATCGATCACGATATCGGCGAGGATTGCCTGCCGCCCCGACTTGCTCTCAAAAACGGCGCCGCGCACGGCACCTCTGGAATCCACGATGGCATCGACGCCCCAGCAATCCAGGTATGCAGTGATGCCCGAATCGAGCACCATGCTGGCAAGCAAGTACTTGAAAGCCTCCGCGTCGATCGTCGGGTAAATCGGCGCCTTGTTGCGATCGATGATGCCGTACTTCAGCACATCGAGCTTCTTCATGAACTCTTCGCCGATGCCGAAGATGACCTGCTTGTTCTCGCGATTGTAGAGCGGGAAAATTCCGAGGACGAGGCCGCCGGTCGCGAGCCCGCCGAGATAGCCGTACCTCTCGACCAGAGTGACGTCGACGCCCAGCTTTTTGGCCGAAAAGGCGGCCGCCGTCCCCGCCGGGCCGCCCCCGACAACCAGGACGCTGGTCTTGTGCAGAACCGGCACATCCCTTCGCGGTTGCACGACCTTGTCGCCGACCATCGCCGCCGGGACTCTGTGTTCGGTTTGCTCCGTCGATGGCCCGCCAGCTTGATCGGCTAGCGCCGACGAAACTGGCATCAGGGATCCGGCCGCGAACAATCCGCCAGCCGCAATCGAACGACTCATCAATTCTCTTCGCGTCAGGTCCTTTGGCATGTTCCCCCCTGTCCGGCGGTTAGCCGATCCGAACCCAATTCCCACGCCCGAAGTCTACCCGGCGCCAATACTACACCCAGGGCGAACGAGCAGCCAACTCTTGGAAAATCGGGTTGCGGGATCTCTTCGCGTCGCATTCTCGTTAACTCTCAAGGCAATCCGCCTGTCCGCGTTCTTGTTGCGTCTCGATTCGGCATGCTACGTTCAACATTGGCGCGCATTTCCGGTTAGGCGAGCACGCTTTTCCGGATTCGTTTTGTTTTCGCGCGCAACTCCTTATTTCAAGAATAACGCATGCGCAAACTCCTCAACGATCTGAGCATTCGCGGAAAGCTGGTGCTTCTGATCAGCGGCTGCGTTTGCGTCCTCACGGCCGCCGTGCTCACTGTCGTCTGGTTTCAGAGCGTGCGGCAGGTGCGCGCGATCGTCCAGGACCAGCTTGACGCAAATCGCCAGCTCCTTGCCTCCGCCGAGCGCAGCCACTACCAGTCTCGCGTTTACAAAGGCACGGCACTCGCGGCTTCTCCGGCTGTGGTTCACGCCCTGGAACGCCACGATCGAGCCGCCGCTTGCGCGTTTCTCTCGCAAGTCCTCGCCGCTCCGCGCTTCGGTCCTAATGACGACGACCTCGATTACGTTTCCATCCGTCCTCGCGATGGCTCGATCCTTGGCTTCGCCGTCCAGCACCATCCGGTCTGCGATCCGCAGACTCTCTCCTGGCACCTCGCGGACGTGCATGAAGCGCTCTCCGGGGCTCCGGAAATCACCACATGGAGCGGGCCGGACAACGCGGTGTATCGCATCTTTGCGTTTCCCGTCCGCGGCGCGGACGGGCCCATCGGTTTTCTCAATCTCGGATTCGAAGAAGACGGCATCGCGGCCAGCGCCAAGCTTCGCTCCGGAGTGGACCTCGTCACGTGGCAGCAGGATGAGAACAATCAGGTGCACATTCTTGGGGTGAGCGATCCGAGCCTCCGCGGGCCCCTGACGAAGCTCTTCGACCAGAACCCCGATCTCCAGCATCCTTTCGATTTTCACACTCGCAACGGCGAATACGAGGGCGAGGAAGTGCTGGTGGCCGACACCGGGATGATCGAGCACAATCCCGCCGGCGTGCACATGGCGTTCATCGAATCGGTGACCCGCCGGATGAAGCCTTTCCGGATCCTTGAGGAATTTCTGGCCGGGCTCGCTCTTGCCGCCCTCGCGCTGGGCACCGGCCTGGGATTTCTCTTCTCCGGAGTGATCTCTGCCCCGCTTGTGAATCTCGCGGGCGCAGCGCGGGAGATCGAGCAGGGCAAATATGACGCGATCGAATCTTTCCGTTCCGCACACGCGGACCGCTTTGAAGCCAGGGATGAAATCGGCGATCTCTCCCGCGCATTCGTGGACATGGCCCGCGGCCTCAAGCAACGCTTTGCGATGTCAAAGTACATGTCGCGCACGACGTACCAGATGCTCGAGCAAGGCGGCTCGGCAAATCCCGCGGGCGAACGAAAGTGGCTCGCGCTCGTTTTCTCCGATGTGCGAGGCTTTACGGCGTTCTCCGAAAACCGCGATCCGGCGCTCGTGATCGAGCGGCTGAATGAAGTCCTCGGCCTCGAAGCCGATGTGGTGCGCCGCCACGGTGGCGACGTGGATAAATTTGTCGGCGACGCGATGTTCGCGTGGTTTTCCGGGCCCGACCGCTGCCGCCACGCTGTCGACGCCGCGGTCGAAATTCTTTCCGGGCTCCAAACACGTTTTGGAGGCAAGGCTGGCACGGAAATCGGCTTCGGCATCCACGTCGGCGAGGTCGTCGTAGGCAGCATGGGCAGCCAGGATCGCCGCGACTACACCGCCATCGGACGCAGCGTGAACCTTGCGGCGCGGCTGTGCTCCGCTGCCAAATCCGGCCAAATTTTAGTTTCGGAGGCCGTCGCCATAGAACTCGAGGGCACCCTTTCTCTGAATCCGCTCCCTCCCATCTCCGCGAAGGGATTTCCCGAGCCAGTCCGCGTCTTCGAAGTTCAGTCTACGAAACCGTCGCCTGAAGCGAACTCCGTCCTGCCTCCCGTCACGAGCCTCTCCTAAAGAACGCAATTTGCCTCGAGCTGACGGCTGCATTCGGCCCCAGAACTGACCCGCCACCCCGGGGAGAAGGGGAGAAAAAGTGGATTGGGATAACGGCGCAGGATACAATCCTGCTCCGGTCGACATCAGGTGCGGGTAAATTTCGGCATGAAGGTTTGGAAATCGCTCGTTCTGTCTATCGCTTTCGTTGTGGTTGCGGGAGCCATCGTTGCGGTTTTGTTGATTGAGCGTGGGTTTCGCGCTACGTCCGAGCCGTCGGCTGCCGAGGCCTTCGTAGCCCGAACCTTCCGCGACCTGGCCATTCCGCATCGCGCCAAAGCGGAAAGAAATCCACTTGAACCTTCTTCGCAGAATCTTCAGGATGGCGAGGAACTCTTCCTGGCGAAATGCGCCAATTGCCATGGGCACGATGGCAGCGGCCTGACGCCGATGGGCACTTCTCTATATCCGAGAGTGCCCGATCTTCGCTCCGCACAGACTCAAAACCTCACCGACGGCGAGATACACTACATCATCGAAAATGGCGTTCAGCTAACCGGGATGCCCGCATGGGGTGATCCCGATCGACCGCGGAACGCCGACGGCTGGGAACTCGTCCTTTTTATTCGCAGCCTTCGACCGCTAGGGAATGCGGAGAGGGCCCAAGAAGCCCAGACCGCTGCTTCGGCCCACTACGTAGGATCACAAGCTTGCGAAAAATGCCATGCGGGGATTTACGCTCATTGGAAGAAAACGCCCATGGCAAACGTCGTTCGCGATCCGCGCCAGCATCCCGACGCCATCATTCCCGATCTCGCGACGAACACGGTTTACAAGTTCTCCAAAGACCAGGTCGCGTTCGTCTATGGCAGCTTATGGAAACAACGTTACTTCACAAAAATCGGCGACGACTATTTCCCCTTGCCGGTGCAGTGGGAAGTGACGAATCACAAGTGGAGCAAATACGCCGTTCCTCCTACGGGCGCCGACTGGTGGACGCGGTTTTATCCGGGCGATAACATGCACCGGCCCACTGGCCCTCTGTGCGACGGTTGCCACTCCGTTGGCTACGACATTCGCAGCAAGCAGGTGGCTGAATGGAATGTGGGTTGCGAGCGTTGCCACGGTCCCGGCAGTGCGCATGTGGCGCACCCGACGAGAGGAAACATCCTAAATCCCGCCCGCATGGACTACGTCGCTGCGAGCGATACCTGCATACAGTGCCATTCGCAGGGCCAGCCGCTCTCAAATCCCATCGAGGGCAAGTATTATGACTGGCCCGTTGGCTATCAGGTGGGACTAAGGCTGCAAAGCTTTTGGAAGTTGGAGGACCATGCGCTCGGCGAGCCCGCCAATTTCTTCTATTATCCCGATGGCACCGCGCACAAGAATCGCATGCAGGGAAACGATTTCGTTCAAAGCGTGATGTACCGCCGCGGAATCACGTGCTTCGATTGCCACGACGTACACGGCACTGGGAATTATGCACAACTCCGGGAACCCGCCGATAAGCTCTGCCTGGAATGCCACGGACCAATGTCGCCCAATGGGCCGCGCACGGCGACTCTTGAGGAGCACACGCATCACAAAGCCGACAGCGCGGGCAGCCAGTGCGTGGCCTGCCACATGCCAGCGATTGAAACCGAAGGGCCTCCCAACACCTTCGTGCACGCTCATACCTTCCGATTCATTACGCCTGCGATGACGGACAAATACAAGATCCCCAATCCATGCACCTCATGCCACACGGATAAGTCCACATCCTGGGCCGAAGAGGCAATGAGCCACTGGGTCGAGCGTTCCCCGTGGCGACTTGAATAGCGGATCACGATTGACGTAGCCAGCGACTCTCTACCAAGTGGACGATTGGTTGTGCCGGCTCATTGAGCTAGTGAATCTGAGTACTCGCTGGCTTGGCGGTGCCGGCCGGCTGGCCATCGACATACACAATCCCGGTCAACCCGCCCATTTCACTCAACAAAGTCTTTTCGTCCGATCCATCAAGGTTGGCGCTGTAAACGTTGCCGCCCAAATCGGTGAAAAACATGCGTGCGTGACTCAAATCGAGCGAAATCCCGATTCCTGCGCGCAGTCCGCTCGCTAGAATCTGCTGATCGGTGCGATGCGCGGAATCGTATCCCGCAGGAGGGTCCATCGGGGCCCGGCTCACGGTGTCCGCCCCGGGTCCGGTGCCTCCGTCTGAAGTCCAGTACATCGTTCGCGTCTTCAAATCGAGCGCCAAATCGACCGGTTCCGGCAGCCCGTCGAACAGCACCTGAATATCGGTCCGGTGCGCCGGACTTTCTCCTTTCGGAGTGTCCATGCTCACCCGACGAATGCTGCCGTCGTTGGAACGATCGCCGCGCTGCGTCCAGTAGATTTGGTTGCGCGTCAAATCCAGCGCTATTCCTACGCAGTAATCCTTCGGATCGCTTCTCTGGCCCTCGATTCTCTGCCCCGTTTCCACGAGCGTCTCCACGTCCGATCCATCGAGATTCGAACGCATCACACGCATTCCTTCCCGGTCGGACCAATACAACTTGGCGTCGCGCAGATCGATGGTCATCTGTTTCGGCCGATAAGTAAGAGCCCCACCGCTTGGCACCACCGTCGTCACGCTGCTTCCATCCAAATCCGCGCGCTCGAGCGAACCCGGCCCAAAACGTGCCGCCCATCCGCCATCGCCTCCCCAATCTTCAGCGTTTGGGCGGAATGTCATCATATTCGTCCAATAAAGATGTCCAGTCGCCCGATCCACGGCAATTCCGTCCGGGCTGCCTCCCGCCTGCGCCAATACTTTCACGTCCGATCCGTCCGGATTCGCGGACATCACTTGATGCCCGCGCGTATCGAGAAAATACAGCCGGTCCGTCGTCGCATTCGGCGCCATCGCACCGGCAAGCTTGGCCTTTGATCTGGCCGGCGTGCTACTCGCGGAGAACATCGCCAGCAAAATCGCGCTCGCCCCCAGTCCCGTAAACACAGATCCCGCCCGCCGGCCAATCCAACTCATCCGAGCCCCCTTGCCCCGAAGCCGTGCTCCCGTCCCAATTCTGCGCAGCGTCAAATTGTATGACGTACGCCGCCGCGTTCTGGTTTGGGCGCAGAACCAACGAACAATCGAGTTTCCTAGCGTCGCTCCGCAGAGTTAGTCGGGCGTTTGCATCGACGGGGCGCTTCTGGTGTAGAATCCACGCATTATCCTGCTCTTTCCGGGAGAGGAAGGCACGGAATTCGGGGCTGTGGAGAAACAAATGAGTAGGGTGCTGAATTATGGTCTCATCGCGGTTGCCGCTATGCTGATGGCGACCTCGGCATCTGCTCATCACTCGCACGCGATGTTCGATCTCGACAAGCAAGTCACGCTGGTCGGGACGGTGAAGGAATTCCAGTGGAACAATCCGCACTGCTGGATTCAATTGCTCGTGGTGGATCCGAAAGATCCGAACGCCGCTCCGGTCGAATGGGGTGTTGAGATGGGCGCGCCCATCCAGCTGATTCGTCACGGCTGGAAGCCCGACAGCCTCAAGCCCGGAGACAAGATCAAAGTGGTCGTGAATCCGTTGCGCGATGGCCGGCCCGGCGGGCAGATCGTTTCCGCAATCGGCCCAGACGGCAAGCCGATCGGTGCGGTGCCGGAAGCAAACAGCAAGTAGGGGAGCCAAGCAGGTGAATTTGGGGGAGGATCGAACATGATTCGCCGGGCGATTGTAGTGGCGGCGGCACTGCTCGCGGCAGGCTGTGTCCATTTCGCTCGCGCGCAAGAATCTTCGAAAGCGCGCATCGCGGCTTTTGCCAAGCTGCCGGATTGGTCGGGACTTTGGGAATTCGATATTTGGACCGACGAACTCGACGGGCAGCAAATGGGTCCCAAGGGAATGGAGAGGGCGAAAGTCTATGCCGCCGAGATGCAAGCGATCTTCACTCCCGCATGGCAGGCAAAGCTCGCCGAGCTAAAAAAAGTGGCAAACGCCGCCAAAACTGCCGACGGCACCGAGCCGCCCGCATTCGAAGAATTCGGACGATTCGGCGGATGCGGCTGGACGCCCGGGTTTCCGGCCACGATGCTGCCCGGGACATACGAGTGGCGGGTGACCCCTGAAGAAACCACCCTCATTAGCCTTCTTGGTTCGGTGCGCCACATCTATACCGACGGACGTTCGCATCCGCCAAAGGATGAGCTGTGGCCGATGAGCCAGGGCGATTCGATCGGGCATTGGGAGGGCGACACGCTGGTGGTCGACACCGTTTCGATCAGGTCGCCGGTATATCTTCCAGGGCTGGCGCGAGGAGCAGGAGTTCCTTTCGTGCCGATGAGCAACGAGCTTCACACCGTCGAGCGGATTCGCATGTTGAACCACGATCAGATGCAGATTCAGTTCACGATCGAGGATCCCATCGCGCTGGCCAAGCCGATCAATGTGACCTTCACCTGGAACCGCGTAAAAGATATCGACCGCATGGAACAAAATGCCGACGATTGCGACGACCCGGCGACCGACCGCAATCCGATCGTCAACGGCAGATATACAACGGTCGTAAAGCCAGCTCCTACTACGCCTGCCGAACCGCCCGCCCACTAGCCGCCGCGCGTGGTGCGCCGACGGTTGAAAACGAGCGCATTCAGCGATAGCATCACGCCGCCACGATTATGACGATGCGAGGCGATGGCGCCTCGCATACGCGCGATACGCAAAGGGATGCACGCAATAGGGGGAATGATGCCGGGAACGCCATATCCGAAAGAGCAGATGCATCGCATCGCTTATACGAAGCTTACGCCAGAACAGATTGCCGACAAGCTGGGCCCGGTCGCCAAGAGCGGGCCGACGAGCGCGTCGCCGCTCTCCGATGTGTTCGCGGACAAATCGATCCGCATCGTCACCGACAACGGCGGGCCGGCGCTCGCCTACAAATTTAGCGGGAACAATCGCCTCTCGGTCGCAGAAACCGGCGGTGCCATGGTGGACGCAGGATACGGCGCGCTGACGCTGGCTGACGTCGCTTTCTTCTCGCACATGATTCCGGGCACGCAGCGCGGCTACGCCGTGGCGATCGATCAGGGCACGAACCTGGCGACGGTATTCGAGCTGTGGTTCAGCGGCTACAAAGATAATCGCGAAGTGCAGCGCGAGATCTATTACGGCTACGTCGAGCAGCCGGGGCAGGATGCGCCGAAAGCCCGCCATGTGACGACGAACCGCGTCGAGGGCCACGGCTTCTACTGGAAGCAGGACGCCGGCGCGGAGACGCTCGAGTTCTTTCCCTCAGCGGCGTATTCGAATTTTGTGGAGCTGTCGCGGCTGGGTGGCGAACTCAGCTTCTGCGGGCCGTCCGACTACATCAAGATCAACCAGGACCGCTACATCTACACCCGCACCGAATGCGAATTCTCCGGCACCTTCACCGCGTACGTGATGGACATGAACCGGATCGAGCAGGTCGGCGTGCGCCTCGGCTTCAATGCCGACGACGCGCTCGAATACTACGTCTTCCGCGGCAAGGGCGAGTGGCTGGGGCAGCTCGCGCAGTTCGAGAAGTTCGGCGACGAGAGCGGCTCGCCGGTTCCAGCAGCCGCGCCCGGCCAAACTGCAAAGAAGGGCGACCGGCGCGTCTATCGCCCGTTTCAGACCATGGCGAAAATGACCAAGGCCGAAGTCGACGCCGTCTGCGCCAAGCACACGTCAGCCTTCGCACCGCGCGGAATCTCCCCCGGTGCCAACGCGCCCGCCGCATCGATGGCCGGCAATCTCGGACCGAACACCGACTGGCTCGCCGGAAAGAGTTTCACTCTTCGGTACGACGACGCACCTGCGATGGAATACCGCTTTGACGACGCCCAAAACCTGCAGTGGCGCAAAGAAGGCCAGAGTAATTGGACCAAGGCGCGTTATCAGGCCTTCGAGTCGATGCCGGGAGCGATCCTCTTCGGCCACCTGCTGGAAGGCGAGCCGAATCATGACGGCCACTGCATCGTCGCGGATTTCCACGAGGGCCTGGTGACGTGTTTCAACGGCTACTTAAACACGCCCTACTTCGCAAACGAGGCTGGGGTGAAAATCCACTTTGGCGTGATCGAGATGGAGGGGCTGATTCCACCGAAATATCGCCGCCACGTTTTCACGGATGAGATGGTCGGGGGCGCGGTGAGCCAGAACTACGCGCCGGGCCTCACCTCCATGCACCTGTACGCGACGCCGCATTCGCTCTCGTGGATCATCTTCACCGGGACTGATGCCGGCGGGTTGGAGTGGAGCGGGCCTGCCTCGTACGTAAAGATTCGCAACGGTCTGTACTTCATGTATTGGCTGGAGGAGGCCTGCAACGGCACGCTGGGTACCATCCTGGTCAACTTGCATACCATGCGCGACGTTGGGATCGGCTATAACTGCGGCACGAACGGCTTGAACATGAACGCGCTCGGCGCGCACGAACGGCTCGCTGGCCGGTTCGATATCAGGCGCTTCTATCAGGTGAAGGCATCGGGAGGTGTGGCATGAGCAAGGATGCTGCTTCAACTTCCACGCGCCGGTCGTTTCTGAAGCGCGGCGCGCTGCTGGCCGCGCCCCTCGCCGCTGTCGCGGCGCCCGCCGCGATCCTGGCGGATGATGAACTGAAGGCGCGTCTGGCGAGGCTGGAGAACGAAGCTGCGATTCGCGAACTGCATCAGGCCTGGCTGCGGCGGATCAATATGAGAACCGACGGCACGGGAGCAGAAGACGCGACCGCGTCGCTATTCGCTGATTCCGGGAGCGCTGCGTTCGATCAATCCGTGCGCGGTATCGCCGCCGATCACGCTGGTGAGCCGGATACGATCGAGGTCGCCGCGGACGGCAAGCGCGCCGCCGGGCGGTTCCACTGCGCCGTCGAAACCGAAACCGCGATCGCGCAGGACTCCACGCTCGGGCAAATGGCGCACGCGCAAGGCAGCGGCTTCGTCCGCCGGACCGAGCGCCGCGTGCTGAAAGTAGAATACGTGAAGACTTCCGGCGCGTGGGCAATCGCGAAGGCCGAGCTCGCACCGGTCTAGGCGGGCGTCTCGCTTCCCGCTTACTATATAATCCGCCTGATGGAGCAGTCAGAAAACAAGCCCCGACTGATCGAGAGCAGGCGCACGGCGGTAGTTGCATTGTGCTTAACCGGGTTTGTCGCGGCGCTGAGTTTCCGAGAAGTCGTCCGTCATGCCCAACACAAATCCTATTGGCTCCTTGACCTGCGCGGGATACTGCCGGCTGCGGCGGTTGTTAATGTCGGGTTCTACGCGTACGTACTCTGGCTAGCGGTAGTGTTCTACCGGAGCGCCCAGGGCAAGGAAAGAGTTTTAGTGGCGGGCTGGATCGGGGCCATATTTCTTGGCTGGATCCGAAATCTAGTTTCAATGCCCCTTGTGGGAACCCTTGACTGGGTGAAAGCCGCCTGCATGTTGATTGCGTTCCTCGCTGCCGTGGGTATCCTCCTAAGGACTTTCGCGGGCAACGGTTCTAGAGCCTATCGGAACATCTGACGGGTCAGACGCGGACGTCGTTCGCGCGATCGTGGGTTGTCATATAGCCGAACAAGCCGGCGATGCCCCAGCGTCCTTTCTTGTATGTGATGACGTCCAATTCCACGCTGTCGTTGATGTACTCGCCGCTTGTGGTGTAGCGGCTCGCGCCCTGTAACGCGTGCACCTTTTCGAGGTTCGCATGGAGAACGCGGCCGCCAGGCGGCGCATCCGCAAGGTCCCATCCCCAGTTGCCCAGGCCGAGAGGCGCGAAGAGGGCGCGATACGCCGCAAAGTCGACGCGCGTGTTGTCGAGCATCTCCTGCGTGTAGTTCTGAGTGGACAGCCGACTCTTGACGCCTTTCACTCGAAGCCCTTCGAGCGCCTTGTACCCTCCTTGCGGAGCAAGCTCCCACGAAGGTCCGCCGGCGCCGACGCTAAGGTTCAAACCCAGTTGGCGGATGGGACCCCATACGGCCTGCTGGTCCATGTTCATGTAGGCCAGGCAATGATCCTGGCGTAAGCGCCTTGCCGCCGCGATGCTGTCCTCGTAGGCCACGTGAATCATGTGAGCGGGCGTGAAAATCGTGGACATCCCTTGGATCGCCCACTTTCCGTCATTGTTGGTGACGCAGTAGATTCCCTCGCATCTCAGGAGTTTGTGGCCGTCGGCGTCGTAGCGGTTGTAATTCAGCGAGAGGTTCACGGCCACCGGATTGGAGTTGAATATCTCGATGCCGTCGAGGACGTCGTAGCAGCCGGGCTTCAGGTAGCCGTCGTGATCGGTGAATCGTTCCGGATGTTCGGTCATGTTCATCGATGCGGGCGCGTGAGCCATGAGTTCATCCGGAGTGTTGACCAAGATCGCGTCGGTCCGCTCAAACGTGCCGAAGGGAAAGTGCAGCATCTCCGCCATGCTTTTCAGCTCCCTCTGGCCCAACGCGGCAAAGTATTGCGTCATCACGCCCACGGCGGCGGGTACGCAGTCCTTGTAGCAGATCGGAAACCGCAGGTCGGGAATGCCGCGAGGCGACATGCCGGCGGGCGGCTTGAGATTTGGCTCCGCCGTCTCCGCCTGCTGCGCCGCTTCAGCTTGAGCCGGCTGGCCGAGCGCCGATGCCACTCCGGCAGCGCCAAGCAGTCCCGCCGCGGCGGCGCCCTTGATGAAATCGCGCCGGTCAGTTTGGACCTCATTCCCTTGGGGAACTGCTTCTCTCGCATTCGCGTCAGCGGCCATCACCGTTCTCCTTTCACATCCCTTAGCAATCGAAGCGCGCTCGGAAAGCCCCACCCCAAGCGCCGCCAAACAGGCGCAAGAGTAGCATTTCCTCGCCGTCTCAAGTGAGCGCTCACGTCACCGCGCGAGGAAGCTTCTAATCCCAGTGCTTGATTTCGGGCCAGAGGCGCTGGAGGTTGCCGAATTTCGGTTTGCGGCAGATGTAGATATCGAAATGCTCGTACGGCATCGAAAGCGGATGATCGACTTTCCCGGCGAATTCCACGCTGTCAAATAGTTCGTGCAGCCGCTGCGGATTGTCGTCCATCACGATCATGCATTGGCCCGTGTAGCCGCGCGGTCCCCAATAGAAATAGTTCTGGTGCCCGGAAATCGCGGGCGGCAGGCCCATTTTCGCACCGAAGAAATCGATCGCGCCCGCTTGGCCGTAATTCTGCCCGAAGATCGCGCAAGACTTCTGTTCCTCCGGCGGCAGGCTGTAATACGCGTTGGCCACCACCTGCGCCATTTCTTTCCAGCCAAACTGGTCGGCGTATATCTGAGGGAGCGGGCCGAACTGGTGATTCTCGATGCGCGGCGGCTCGAAATGCCAGAATCGCGCGTAGGCGATGTATTGATTCACGGTGAGCATCGGAAAATACGCGAAGGGCGCAAGCAGGAGTCCGGTCGCGACCAGCAGCGCGATATACGCAGGCTTCAGCCAGCGCGCGCTCCGGAGTCCGGCGAGCCATCGCTCGAACGCCAGCCCTCCTGCCGCGAAGAGCATCGGATACGCAGGCGGGGGATAATAAATTCTGCCGTGCAGGGTCAACATGCACAGCATGATCACAATCCACGTGATGCCTAGGACGCGCCAGCCCTTGCCGTTCGGGTCGCGCAGCAGTTCCACGAGTCCTGCAATCCACACGGGCGCCGCCAGCGGCTGGAGGATCAACACCTGCTGCGCCATGAACGCCAGCGGCCCGGTCTCGGCATTTCGCCCGCTCCGCTGCACGTTGCGAAGCAATTCGATCGTCGGGAAGCCGCGATGAATTTGCCACAATAGGTTCGGCAGAAAAATCAGCAGCGCGAGCAAGCCGCCCAGCCAGATCCAGGGCGACGCAAATTGCCGGCGCTGCTTCGTGAGCAGCAGGCCCGCAAACAATCCGAACCCGAAAAACAGCATGGAATCCTTGTTCAGCAAGCCCACACCGCAGACGGCACCGAACAAGAGCCACAACTTCGGGCTCGCGCCATTGAAAATTTTCAATGCGATCAGCGCCGCGCCCATCCAGAAGAGCGACTCGAAAACGTTCATGGTCAGAAACGAATCGAGGCCAAGATAAATCGGAGCGACCATCACGCACACGCACGCCAAGATCATCCCGAACCGCCGCGCGCCCAGTTCCCGCGCGATCAATCCCGTGAGGAACACGCGCAGCCCTGCAGCCACTGCCGGCAGAAAACGCAGCGCATGCAGCGAATCGCCCAAGGTAATGCGTTCAAGCCACGTGATCACCGCGATCAACGGAGGCTGGTCGACGTAACCCCACGCCAAATGGTGACTGCACGCGAGGTAATACAACTCGTCTCTGAAGTAGCCGTAGCGCCCGCTCACCAGCATGTGTGCCGCAAACACGATGAACGACAGCCCGCCCAGAAGCGCCCATTCTTCCGCGCGTGCACCCGTCGCTTGCCCAATCGAATCGTGTTCCGCCGCTACAGATCCGTCCATAGAAACGCCTCACGGTAGAGAACGCGCGCGCGCCGCGGAATGTTCCGTAGCGAGAGCGGTTTCATACTGTAGCGCGGACAGTCTTCGAGTTCAGCCGGGGAAATGGGGCCAGAGGCTATTGGAGCTCAGGGTGCGATCTGGACGTTCATCGTCTGATCGACCGAATAATTGTGGCAGCCGGGAAGCGGGGGCGACGTGCAGGTCGCCGTCGCGCGGAAGCCTTGGTCAGATGCGTCCACGTCGTACGTGTAGCCGTGGCGATTCGGCTTGCGCATCTGCATTGTGCCGTCAGAGAGGAGCTCATCGAGCGAACCATACCTGCCGTTTTGGACCTGGTACATGCGCTCGGCCTGTCCGATGGCGATCAGATCGTTTTGCGCGCCCGCCGCGTCGATTGTTTGCACGGGCGTGGTTGCGCCCACGGATTGGCCGGAAGTAAGGAAGTACTTGTAGATCATGGCCGCGATCAGCGCCACGATCAGAAGACTGATTACGCTTCCCAAACCTTTCATGATCCACCTCGCATTCGCTTTTTCTATGGCACCACACCGGCCAGCCGGTCGCAACTTTCGATGTCGTAGGTGTGCGAACTTGGCAACTGGCGAAAGCGAGGCGTAGCCGGAAGGGCAACTGAGCGCCTGTGAGCTGGTGCAAGGCGCCTTTGCTAGCGAACGGACAGAATCACCTTGCCAATATTCTTGCGATCTTGGACGTACTGGTGGGCGTCGGCGGCCTGTTCGAGGAGAAACGCCTTGCTGATCACAGGCTTGATCTTGCCGTCGGCGTAGAGACGGAAAATGTCTTCGAGCTCGCGGCGAAGCAACGAGCCGCGCATCCGCACGCGGCTCAGGTTCACGCCGATCACGGCCGCATTCTTTTCCATCAGCTTCAGCGGATGAAAGCGCGGAGTTTGGAGATAAGCGCGGGCAAGCCGCAGTGGGCTTCGTTTTCCGTCCGAACTCGCCCCGGCCGAAAAGCCGTAGACCACGAGCCGGCCGACCGGCCCCAGGCACTTGAAGCTGCGCGAGAAGGATTTTCCCCCGAGCGGGTCCATCACCATCTCGACGCCGTCCGGCGCGTATTTCTTCACCACTTCCACGAAATCGCTCTTTTCGTAGTCGATCGCGTGATCCACGCCAATCTTGCGGAGATATTCCTGCTTGGCCGGCCCTGCGGTGCCAAAGATGACCAAGTCGCGAGTGTGCGCCAGTTGCACGGCCGCGATTCCGACGCCGCCCGCGGCTCCGTGGATCAGGATGCGGTCGCCGGGCTGCAGATTACCCATCGTGAACATCGCGTGATACGCAGTCAGGTAGTTCGCGGGGATTGCGGCGCCATCCTCGAAGCGCATCCCGGCTGGCAAGCGGTGGACTTGCGATGCGGGCACGGCGGCCCATTCAGCGTACGCGCCGAAATCGGTGAAAGCCATCACGGCGTCGCCAGGCCTCAGAGTTTCACCTTCGACGGGCTTTCCGCCCTCGGCAATTTTCTCAACCACCCCTGCAATTTCGAGTCCGGGAACAAACGGCGGCTTTGGCGAGCCGGGATAGATGCCCATGCGCTGCATCAGGTCGGCGAAGTTGACGCCGATCGTCTTGACGCGGATCAGCACTTCACCCGCCTTCGGCTGCGGATCGGGCAGTTGCTGAAGCTCAAAAACGTTGGGCGGCCCATACCGCCTTACGACGAGCGCGCGCATCTAACTCTCCTTCGTGCCCAGTCCGTGCGTAAATCCGGTAACCACCACTCTCTCGATCCCGTCCATCATTCGACCGGAAAGCAACCGCCTCCGGGTTTTCATTTGGGAAACGAACCATCCTATCTTAAACTGTTGGACTTTGCGCAATCATGAAAAGCAAATATAGACGCGGTATCTCTGTGACCGCCACGGCGCTGCTGGCCATGGCCTGGACATGTCTCGCAGCCAACCGGCCCCCGGACAAGCCGGCGGACGCTCAGCCCGCTGTCCTGACGGCGATGCAGCAGGAGCTCGACCGGTCGTTCGCCACCCTTTCGAAGGCCGATCCGCCCGCCTACTTCATCAGCTACACGCTCTCCGACCGGCGGTACGCCGACGTCTCGGGCTCGAACGGCGCGTTGCTTTCGAGCACGGAAGATCGCGGCCGATGGCTCGAGACGCAGACGCGCGTCGGCAGCTACCAGCTCGACGACACGCACAAGCTGCCCAACCAGCAGCCCAGCTGGACCAGCCCCGGCACATCCGCGATCCTCGATAACGACATCCCGGTGCTGCGCCGCGAAATCTGGCGCGAGACCGACCAGCAGTATCGCGCCGCCGTGCAAGCCCTGATCAAGGTGAAGACGAGTGAGCAGGTGCAGGTGCAGACGGCCGAAGGCGCCGCCGCCGATTTTTCGCACGAGCCGCCGCAAACGTATATCGGCCCCTACGTGGATATTCACGTCGACCGCAAGCCCTGGGAAGAGCGCGTGCGGAGATACACAGCCGCTTTCAGCAAGTCGCCCGCGGTGCTGAATTCGATCGCGACATTCACGGCGCTGGCGACGAATCAATATCAGGTCAACAACGAAGGAACGAAGCTCGCGTTCGGCCTGATTCATTACCGGCTCGAGCTTTTCGTGCAGAGCAAGGCTCCCGACGGAATGGACATCGAGCGCTACGCCAATTTCGATTGGCTCGATCCTAAGGACGAGCCCACCGATAAAACGGTCTTCGCCAGCATTCACAAGCTCATCGAAGAAACCGAGGCGCTCGATAAAGCGCCGCTCGTCGATCCGTACGCCGGGCCCGCTCTGCTCACGGGCCGCGCCGCTGCCGTTTATTTCCACGAAATGTTCGGCCATCGCGCCGAAGGATTCCGCGAGAAAGACATCAATGAAGGGCAGACCTTCGCCAGCAAGATCGGCCAACAGATCTTGCCCGATTTCATTTCGATTAAGGACGACCCGACGGAGAAAACGCTCGACGGCCAGATGCTGCTCGGCTACTACCCGTACGACGACGAGGGCGTGCCGGCACAGGACGTGCATCTCGTCGATCACGGCGTGTTGAAGACGTTCCTGATGTCGCGCTCGCCGCTGATCAATATCCCGCATTCGAACGGCCACGGGCGCCGCCAGCTTGGCTACGCTCCGGTGGCGCGCCAGGGCAACCTGATCGTTTCCAGCTCGAAAACGATGACCAACGCGCAGCTTCGCGAAAAACTCATCGCGCTGGTCAAGGAGCAGGGCAAGCCCTTCGGCCTGCTGATCGACGATATCTCCGGCGGGTTTACGTTTACCGGTCGCAGCGAGCCGCAGGCATTGCAGGTGACTCCCCTGGTCGTCTACAAGGTTTTTCCCGATGGCCGCCCGGACGAACTCGTTCGCGGAGTCAATCTCGTGAGCACGCCCCTCGTCTCGCTGGGCAAGATCGTCGCGACCGGCGACACGCCCGAGATTTTCAACGGCTATTGCGGAGCGGAATCCGGCTCGGTGCCGGTATCCGCGGTCGCGCCTGAGACGCTGTTTTCCGAGATGGAATTCGCCAAGAAAGAGACCTCCACCGACCGGCCGCCGATCCTGCCGCCGCCCGCGCACGATCCCGACGCAAAGGGGCCGCAGTGATGAAACTATCGACGTGTGTGCTGCTTCTTTCAATGTTTGCGATGCCTGCGGGCGCTGCCGCGAAAGGCGCGCATGGCCCGCGTGGCGCGGCTGCCGCGGTGGGAACGATGCCGGGTGATGTTTCGGCCGCTCTTGCGGCGCAGACCACCGCCGTCGAAAACGACAGCGATCAGACGCTCCACGCGATGCATGACGAAATGGAACGGGCGCGCACGCGGCTCGTGCTGCCCGACGCGCAAAAGCCGTTCTTCATCCAGTACCGCCTGCTCGATCTCGACGTTCGCAGCGTTACCGCATCCTTCGGCTCGCTGATTTCCAGCTCGGTTTCGCGCACGCGATTCATGAGCGTCGACGTGCGCGTCGGTGATTACCACCTCGACAGCTCGAATTTCCTGAGCGAAGACGGCTTTCGGGGTTTTCTCGGCTCGACCGGCGAAGTCGGCATCGACCGCGATTACAATTCGCTGCGCCAGGACCTCTGGCTCGCCACCGATCAGGCGTACAAGGCCGCCGTCACGCAGATGTCGCTCAAGCAGTCGTTTCTGCGCAGCCTGACCAAGCCGCCGGAGATCGACGATTTCTCGCAATCCTCGCCCATCATCAAAATCGAGCCGCACGCCGAGCCGGACTGGACCTCGCGCAACTGGGACGATGAAGCGCGCGCCGCCTCCGTCGCGCTGAAAGACTACCCGCAGCTTTACGGCACGCGCGTCACCTATTACATCGTCTATGCGACGACGTACCTGATGACCAGCGAAGGCACCACGATGCGCACCTCCACCAGCCTCGCCTCGATCGAAGCCGCGCTCGACACCGAAGCCGACGACGGCTTGCCCCTGCACAATTTTTATTCCGTATACACCGCGAAGCCCGGCGATTTGCCCGATGCCGCGACGGTTTCGAAAGCGCTCACGCAAGCCGCGACCGATCTGCTCATCTTCCGCGCGAGCCCGCTCGCCTCGGACTACACCGGGCCGGTGCTCTTCGACGCGCCCGCGGCTGCCTCCGTGATCGCGCAGGTGCTCGAGCCTTCGCTTTCCGGTGCGCGCCCGCCGCTCTCCGCGACGCAGGATTATGATTCATTTATGGGCCGCGTCGGCGGACGCAACGAATGGTCCGGCCGCATTGGCACGCGCGTGCTGCCTACGACCGTCACGCTCGTCGACGATCCTACAGCGACGGATTTTCAGGGCCAGCCGCTGCTCGGCGCCTACGATATCGACGATGAGGGCGCGAAATCGCAGAAGGTGACGCTCGTCGAAAACGGCATGTTGAAAAACATGCTGATGTCGCGCCGCCCCGGCCCCGATTTTCAGATGTCCAACGGCCATGCGCGCTCGTCCATGCTGTCCGATCCGCTCCCGCTGAGCAGTAACCTTTTCTTTCAGTCGAGCGCCGCGGTCAGCCCGGCCGATCTGCGCACGAAATTCCTCGCCGCCTGCAAGGACGATGGCCAGCAATGGTGCATCGAGGTGAAGCGGATGGACGATCCGGCACTCTCCGCGCTGCGCCAGCAGGACTTCGGAGATTTCATGAGTCAGATCGGCGGAGATATCGAGAGCGGGGCGCGCTTGCCGCTCGCCCTCTATAGGGTGTACGTCTCCGACGGGCACGAAGAGCCGGTGCGCCAGGGCGTGATCGAGGGACTCACGGTGCGCTCGCTGCGCAATATTCTCGGGATTGGCAACGACCTCGCCGTCTACACCTACATGCAGCAGAATTCCACCGCCGGCCTTGCCGGCACGGCGCTCGGCTCATTTGGTTCGGCCCAGGCTGGGATTCCCAGCACCGTGATAGCGCCGTCATTGCTGCTCGATGAAGTCGAGATTCGCGGGTTCCACGGCGAACCGCGCCGCCTGCCGCTCGTGCCTGCGCCGCCACTGAAGTGACGACCCGAAGAGGGTCGTCATCCTGTTTACCCTGACATCGGAAGGGAAGCCGACGCCTTTGGTTTGAGTCGGCTGAAGGATCTCTCCCTGTGGTTGCCGCGGTCGGCTGAAGGATCCCTGAGCGGAGCGAAGGATCTCTCCTCATTTCTTCGCGAAGTAAACTTCCTTGCCGCGCAAGCCATCGTGCGAATGCCGCAGCGGCAGCACTCCCTTCGGCATCTGCCGCAGCTCGTCCGGCACCATCATGCCGGGGCTGCCCTTCGCCGGCGTTACGCCGCCATCGGCGAGCAACAGCGCGCCCGTGATGTAGCTCGCCTCGTCCGACGCAAGGAACGCGAAAATATTCGCCATCTCTTCGGGGCTGCCGCGCCGCCCCAGCGGCACCCCCGCGTCGATCGTGTCCTGTATCTCGAGGCTCAGCGGGCCGCCGGGGCCGCGCGTCCACGCAGTGTCGATCGCGCCGGGGCAGACGCAGTTGGCGCGCACGCCGTATTTCGCCTGCTCGAGCGCCACTCCCTTCGCGAACGCGTGCAGGAATCCCTTGCTCGCGCCGTAGGGCGTGAACATCGCCGAGCCGTTGATCCCCGCCTCGGAGCCGGTGAAGAGGATGTTGCCGCGCGCCTTCTGCAAGTGCGGCAGCGCGAATTTCGTCATCAGGAACGCGGTGCGGATGTTCGCGCGAATCGTGCGCTCGAAATCCTCGACGCGGTAGGCGTCGGTTTCGGCATTCGCGATGAAGACGCCTGCGTTATTCACCAGCACGTCGATTCGCCCGAAGTGTCGGATCGCCGCATCCACGCAAGCGCGCGCGTTCGCCTCCTCCCCCAGATCGCCGAGATACACTTCGGCCTCGCCCCCGCCCGGCGCATTCGCCGCCGCATTCGCGGCAACGATCGCATCCGCCACGTCCTTCACCGGGTCGCTCGGCAACCCCGCCAGCAGCACGCGCGCCCCCTCGCGCGCAAATTTGTGCGCGATCGCCTCCCCAATCCCCGTCCCCGCCCCCGTAATGATCGCCACCTTGTCCTTCAGTCGCATGTCCACCCTCCTTTTTTGCCGACCGGGATCATACACGTACCTGGGGGCTCACGGCACCCGTGGCAGGAGTCTGCCGCCCAATTCGGCGCGTGTCATCCCGAACCCGGCCGCGTAGTGTGCGGACGGCGTGAGGGATCTGCTTTTTCTTGCCGGGCTAGTTCTGTGCTTTCCTAGCGGCCGTCCTTCAGGCGAGCGAAGTCTGTGCAACCGAGGTCAAGTCTAATCGACACAGTAACGGCAGGTCGCCGCAGCCCTGAAAATGCAGCCCCGGAGCGTATAATCGCGGGAATGGCCGCACAGGCAGCGGAACGAGAATCGGGCGCGCAGCGAGCGGCGGAATCCGCGCAGGCAGCCGCGGCGCGTGCGGCTTCGGCGGCGAGCGCCGAGTTGAACGCGCGAGCGACGCGCGAGAAAAAAATGGCGGCGCTCGGCTCGGTGGCATCGGCGCTGGTGCTCGTCACACTGAAGGTGATCCTCGCGGTTGTCACCGGCAGCCTCGGCATTCTTTCCGAAGCGCTGCATTCGATCCTCGATCTTGTCGCAGCGGTGATCACCTACCTCTCGGTGCGCGTGGCGGACAAGCCCGCCGACGCGCAGCACCTCTACGGCCACGGCAAAGTGGAAAGCTTTTCGGCATTCGTCGAGACGGGCCTACTGCTGCTCACCGCGGTCTACATCATCTGGGAGGCGTTTCAGCGGCTGCTCTTCCGCGCGGCGACGATCCGGCTGAGCCTCGGCGTGATCGTGATCTTGGGACTGTCGATGGGAATCGACTTCGTCCGGTCGCGGGCGTTGCGCCGCGTGGCGAACAAATATCCGAGCGAGGCGCTCGAGGCGGACGCGCTGCATTTTTCGACGGACGTGTGGAGCACGTTCGTTGTCGTGCTCGGCATCACGGGGGCGTGGCTCGGCCAGCGCTTCGGCATCCCGTGGCTCGGCATGATGGACGCGGTCGCCGCGCTCGGCGTGGCGGGCGTGATCATCTGGATTGGATCGCGGCTCGGCAAGCGCACGATCGACGCGCTGCTCGATGTTGCCCCGAGCGGCCTGCACGACAGCATCGCCCGCGCGGTCGACGAAACGGAAGGAGTGCTAAGCACCGAACGCGTGCGCGTGCGGCGCTCGGGCCAGCGCTATTTCGTCGACGTCACCATCAGCGTGCCGCGCAAGGCGAGCCTCGAACAGGCGCATGCGGCGAGCGACGCGGTCGAGCGCAACATCGAGAAAATCGTCCCGGCGGACGTGGTGGTGCACGTCGAGCCACGCGCCCCCACGAACGAGCACCTCTTCGACACCATTCGCGCCATCGCACAGCGCCGCGGCCTCGCCGTCCACGAGCTGTCCGCGCACCAGCTCGATGGGCATCTCTTCATCGAGCTGCATCTCGAAGTGGACGAAGACGCAAGCCTCCGCGAGGCGCACCGGCGCGCCACCGAGCTCGAGGACGAAATCCGCGCGGCCACCGATGCGCACGCGCTCGTCAACATCCACATCGAGCCGCTGGGTGCGCGCATCCCGGGCGCAGAGGAGATGAAGGAACTCTCGCACGCGGTGCAGGATTTCCTGAATTCGCTGCCGAAGGAATATCCCGAGCTGCTCGATTGCCATGAAGTCCACGTCCGCAGCGTCGAGCACAGAATTCTGGTGTCGTGCCACTGCGCGATGGATGGCGACCTGCCCATTACGCTGGTTCACGACATCACGGCGGCGCTCGAAAGCCGCGTCAAGGATCATTTTCCGCAGATTTTCCGCCTGACGATTCACCCCGAGCCGGTCGAGGAAAGCTGAGGCGCCGCTCGCCTGCGCCACGGCATGGAAAACGCCTGCGCGGCAAGCGCGATCGCGGCGGGAAAGCATTCGAGGACGTAGCGCGGCTCCGGCGTCTCGACGAATCCCGCGATGTAAATCGTACGCAGCAGGATGAACGCAACCAAAATCCCCCAGCCGCAGCGCCCGCGCGCGATCCAGGCCCCAATCAGCGCCAGCGCGAGATAGATGCCGTTCACGGCGATGAAGCCGAGTGTAACAACAAGGTCCTCGCGATCGTCCTCCCACTCGCTCGCAAATGGCACCATCTGCCCCGAATAGGGCAACAGCTCGATGCGCGGCGTGAACCACAGCGCGAACGAGCGCAGCAGCGGTATCCTGGCGTAGGTGCGCAGCGGGTCGCGCGCGGTGCGCTCGCGGGCGATTTCGGCGAAGGCGCTGTCCTGCTGGCCCGTCAGGGTGAGCGTGTTGTCGTACCGGTCGAGCAACGCGGCGACGCGCGTTCGCTCCTCCGCCGAATCGAATGCGGATTGAGGCAGATCGCCGATCTGAATGGGTTCGTCGTTGATTGCCCATAGCGTTGGATACACGTCGTGCATGCGCCAGAGCCACGTCGCGGTCCAGTGGTCGAATCCGAGCGGCTCGAATTCGCCGGGCAGCGTGCTGTGCCGCGGCGCGAGGAATCGCACTTCGTGCAGCGCGCGCCAATTGCGCGCGGCCCACGGGACGAGCGGCAGCGCGAGCCCCGCCGCCATCAGCACGCCCGCGCGCGCGAGCTTCCTCCAATCGCGCGGACGCCACCAGCGCGCCGCGAGGACGACGCCGGTCGCGGCAAGCAAGAGCGGAGTCTCCGGCCGCACAAGCGTGCCGAAGCCGACGATGAGCCCGCCGAGGAACCACGGGCTCAATCCGCGCGCGCTGCCCGTGGCGGACGCGCCAATCATTTCGCGGCGATTGGCCTCGAGCAGCACGAGGATCGCGAGCGCGGTGAGGAACGTCACCAGGACTTCGGTCAGCACCACGGCCGAGTAGTTGGCCGTGAACGGGCAGAGCGCGGCGAGCCAAAGCCCGGCGATCGTGACGCGGCGGCGCGAGGCCTCCGGCGCCAGCCGCGCGGCGATCAGCGCGATCACGAAACACCCGGCAACGTCGAGCGCGGCCTGCGCGAACAGTACCGCCCGCGGCGATTTCCCCGAGAACGCGAAAATCGCCGCGAGCAACGCCGGATAGCCCGGAACGCGCAGGTCGACCGCTATTAGGCGCCCGTTAATCAAAAGGCCATACACGCCGTTCTTCAGCCAGTTCCAGGCCAGCTCGATGTAAAATGGCGCATCTCCGGAATCGCTTGCGGGGAACTTGAGAATGAAGTAGAAACGCAATACCAGTCCGGCGAGTGCAGCACAAACCGCGTTTGCACGCATCTTAGCTGTGGGGGTCCAGTTCATTTCTCGACGTGATGGATGATTAGCTTGGATTGTACGCATGCCTGAACGCAAGCCCATTTTCTACGATCAGGAAAGGCGGCGCTGGCGGAGAACCCGGCTCGCGCTCGAAATCGCCGGCGCTACCTTCACGCTGGTCCTCCTGATCTTCGTGCTCAATATCGGGCGCAATCCCGAGCTGCCGGAGATTCTGCGCACGGACACGCACGCCAGCCTGCACGCCATCCGCTGGAAGCCAAGAAAGCCGCTGCGAGAACGAAAGAAAAAAGTGGCGGCACTCGGCAAGGTCCCCCAGAGCTACAACCCGCTGCGGGCCGCGTTCTACGTGAGCGACGACTACACGGCTCTTACGTCCCTCGAATTGCACTATAAGGATATCGACCTGCTGATTCCCGAGGCGCTGGCCGCCGTTTCGGTGGACGGAACTCTCACGGTGGACCCCGATCCGAAGCTCGCCGCGTTTCTGCAGTCGCTGCAGGCCAAGAACCCTCCAGTCGACATGCAAGTGATGGCGATGGTGAATAACTACGACGCGAAGACGAACGTCTGGTGTCCGCCCACGATGCTGCAGATGCTGGCGAATCCAGCGGCCCGCGAACGCCTGGCCACGCAGATCGAAGAGTACGCCGACGCGCAGCACGAGCCTGGAATCGTGGTCGATTTCGAATCGATGCCGGAATCGAGCATGAAGGATTTTCAGCAGTTCATCCACCACCTTTCGGCGGACCTGCACGCGAAAAATCTGAAACTGATGGTCGCGCTGCCTGCCGCGGACTGGAGCTACGACTACAAATATTTTGCCGCGCAGACGGACGCCATCATCCTGATGAACTACGATTTTCACTGGCCGACGTCGCTGCCGGGGCCGATCGCGCCGCAGGATTGGTTCGTCAGGAACATCGACAACATGGTCAAGCTGGTGCCGCCGGATAAGTTGATCATGGGAATCGCGACGTATGGCTACGATTGGCCGGTAAAAACGAAAAAGGATGCCTCGCAGCCGGTGGCGAAAGCGATCAGCTTCCAGCAGGGAGTGGTGACGGCGGTCGAATCGGGTTCCGACGTTCTCTACGATCCGGATTCCTTCAACCTCCACTATTCCTACGACGACGAGGACAATCACGCGCACAACGTCTGGATGCTGGACGGCGTAACGGCGTACAACGAGCTCCGCGCCGCCGAGCGCGCTGGCGTGCGCGGCACAGCGATGTGGCGTCTCGGCCTCGAAGATCCGTCGATGTGGGACATTTGGGACGCGACGCACGCGGACGATCCGACGCGCGCCAAACTGGACCAGGTTCCTCCTGGTTACGATTTGATTCTCGAAGGCGCGGGCGACATCTGGCGCATCACCGGGACGCCGCAAAACGGCTCGCGAACGCTTGATTACGATGCGAGCTCGGATGACTTCGACGACGAAAGCTTCCAGAGCTATCCGATGTCGTGGCGCATTCAGCAAGTGGGCGCCGCGCCGCACAAAGTGGCTCTGACCTTCGACGACGGCCCCGATCCCGACTGGACGCCGAAAATTCTGGATATCCTGGAAAAGAAGAAAGCGCCGGGCACTTTCTTCGTGATCGGCGAAAATGCCAACGCGTACGACAACATCGTAAAGCGCGAGTACGCGCTCGGCGAGGAAGTTGGCAACCACACGTTCACGCACCCGGACTTCGAGACGATCAAGAAATCCGACCTCGAAATCCAGCTGAACCTCACCGAACTCCTGATCGAAAGCAGTCTGGGCGTGAAGACCACGCTCTTCCGCCCGCCGTACGGCATCGATCACGAGCCCGAATCCGCCACCGAAATCCAGATGCTGCCCGTACCGCAGGAGATGGGCTACGTGCTCGTCGGCGGGCGCATCGATCCGCACGATTGGGGCGAAGCGGACGGAGAAAAGCCGCCCCCGGCGGACGATGTCGTGCAGCGCGTGCTTACAGACGTCGAAGCCAACAAGGGCAACATCATCCTGCTTCACGATGGCGGCGGCAACCGCATCCACACCGTTGAGGCGCTGCCGCAGATCATCGACGGATTGCGCGCCAAGGGCTACCAATTCGTCTCCGTCTCGGATCTGCTGGGGCAGACGCGCGCGCAGATGATGCCTCCCCTTTCGCACAAGGAATGGCTGATGGCGCGCGTCGACGCTTTCATCTTCGACGTCTTCCGGCTGCTGCGGCAGGGCATCGCGTTCATCTTCATCGCCGGAATTGTGCTGGTCAGCGGGCGCGCGTTGATCGTCGGAGTGCTGGCGCTGATCGAGAAAATGCGTCCAGCTCCGCTCGACCATCCGGAATATCAGCCGCGCGTGACGATCCTGATCCCGGCGTACAACGAAGAATCGGTGATTGTCGATACGGTGGAGGCGGCGCTCGCCTCGGGCTATCCGCGCCTCGAAGTTCTCGTGGTGGACGACGGCTCGGCCGATCGTACCGCTGATCTCGTGCGCGAAAATTTCGGCCGCGACCGGCGCGTCCGCTTGCTGCAGCAGCCGAATCGCGGGAAGCCGACCGCGCTCAACCACGGGCTGGCCGAAGCCACGGGACAAGTGATCGTCTCGATCGATGCGGATACGATCGTCGATCCGGAGGCGGTGCCACGTCTCGTCCGGCACTTCGCGGATCCGAAGGTCGCCGCGGTCGCCGGCAACGTGAAAGTAGCCAACCGCAACAAGTGGATCACGCGCTGGCAGGCGCTCGAATACATCACCAGCCAGAATCTCGAGAAGCGCGCGTTCGACCTGCTGAATTGCATCCCCGTGGTGCCGGGCGCGGCGGGCGCGTGGCGTGCGGACGTCCTGCGCGAAAGCGGCGGATTCTCGGGCGACACGGTCGCCGAAGACACGGACCTCACGTTGACCATCCGGCGCAACGGCTGGAAAATCCTGTACGACGAAGACGCAATCGGCCGCACGGAAGTGCCGGAAACCGTCGACACGCTGATCCGCCAGCGCTTCCGCTGGACCTACGGCACGCTCCAGGCAGTGTGGAAGCATCGCGACACGGCCGGAAACCCGAAATACGGCACGCTCGGATGGGTCGCGATTCCGAATATTTTCCTGTTCCAGATTATTCTGCCGCTCGTTTCGCCGGTGATCGACTTGCTGTTTATTTTGTCGCTCGTGCTCTGGGGGCTGGCGCAGCTGCGCGTAGCGGAATTGCCGCAGCTGTGGACTTCGCAGGACGTGGAACGCTCGCTGATTTTCTTCGCGCTCTTCATGCTGATCGACCTTTTCACCTGTGTGGTCGCGTTCGCGCTCGAAAAGAAAGAAGACTGGACGCTGCTCGCGCCGCTGATCATCCAGCGCTTCTATTACAGGCAGATGATGTACGTCGTGCTCTTCCGCTCGGTTAAGGAAGCGGTGCGAGGGCGCCCCGTCGGTTGGCGCGGCGTCGAAACTCATCAGCCGGCGGTGGCTCCGCCTCCGGAGCCCGTCGCGCACGCGTAATTCGCATCATATTCGTTTTGCCGCGGCATGGGCAATTCTGTTAGGATCAGGTCGTTTGGCGGGCTGCATCCCGAGGCTTGGGAGCGGCACCAGGGGGTAACATGAGTATGCTTCCGCACGCGGGCAACGGGAGGGTTTCCGTGCCCGACATTCTTTCGCGCAAGACTGTTCCATCCGCTGGCTCTTCCGAATCGCAAAACAAGATCACCTGTCTCACAGCATATGACTATCCGACCGCGCGCCTTCTCGACGACGCCGGCGTGGACATCATTCTCGTGGGCGATTCGGTGGGCATGGCCGTGCTCGGCTACGACAGCACGCTGCCGGTCACGCTCGACGAAATGCTGCACCACGTCCGCGCGGTTCGCCGCGGCACGCGCCACGCGCTGCTGGTCGCCGACATGCCGTACGGCAGTTTCCACGTGTCGATCGAGGATTCGGTGCGCAACGCGATGCGCCTCGTGAAAGAGGGCGGCGCGGAAGCCGTGAAGGTCGAAGGCGGCGAGCGGCGCCTCGAATTGATTCACCGGCTCGTGGAAGCCGAGATTCCGGTGATGGGCCACGTCGGGCTGACGCCGCAATCGATCAATGCGATGGGCGGATTTCACGTGCAGGGCAAATCGGTGGACGCGGCGCGGCACGTCGAGCGCGATGCGCGCGCCGTCGAGGCGGCAGGTGCCTTCGCTGTGGTGCTCGAATCGATGCCGCGCGAGCTTGCCGCGGGAATCACGAAGCAGTTGCGCATTCCCACGATCGGCATCGGCGCAGGCCCCGATTGCGACGGCCAGGTGCTCGTGTTCCACGATCTCGTGGGGCTAACCGAAGGCTACACGCCGAAATTCGTCCGGCGCTACGCCGACCTCGCGGCGGAAGTCACGCGCGCCGTCACCGAATATTGCGGCGACGTCCGCAGCGGCAAGTTCCCGTCGGATGCGGAGTCGTATCATTCGACAGCGGAGCTGCGCGAAAAGCCCGTGAAGGTAAAGATTTAGACGCAGCGCCGGCTTGCCCTGACGAAGGAAGGGGTGCTTTAGCCCGGCAGTCTTCGCCTCGGTACGACAGTGCAAGGGCCAAAGAGCAGTCATGCCGCCTGCCCTGACGCAGGAAGGGAGCGAAGCGAGGCCCGCCTGCCGGACGGGCAGGGATCTGCTCTTTCTTGATTCTCGAGCACGAACATCAATCTGGAAGGAAAGGAAACTCGCATGGACACGAACGATTTTCGCCTGCTCTACGATTTCAACGCCTGGGCCAATCGCCGCACGCTCGATACCTGTTCGAGCCTCGCGCCCGAGCAATTCACGCGCGACCTCGGCTCGAGCTTTCGTTCGCTGCGCGACACGCTCGCCCACATCTACGGCGCCGAGTGGATCTGGCTCGAACGCTGGCAGGGACGCGTCGCCGCTGGGCTTCCCCCTGCCGCGGATTTTCCGGATTTCGAATCGATCCGCAAGCGCTTGACCGAAATGGACGCCACGCTCGTCGATTACGTGGCGGGACTCAGCACCGAGGATGTTCAACGCGTGGTCCAATTCAAGACCACGGCGGGCGTCGCGTTCTCGCAGCCGCTCTGGCAGTGCCTGCAGCACGTCGCCAATCACGGCTCGTATCACCGCGGACAGGTGGCGACCATGTTGCGCCAGTTGGGCGCGAAGCCCGTCGCAACCGATCTGATCTTCTTCTACCGCGAGCGCGCTGCAGCGCAGGCGAGCGCATGACGATCCGCCGCTTGCTCGCCGGCTGAGCCGCCCGGCCCTCCGCGTGGAAATCATTCGCACAACTGCGTGGATGAAGCAGGTCGCTCGCGACGCGCGCGTGAAAGAACGCATCCTCGGGCTCGTCCCCACGATGGGCGCGCTGCACGAGGGCCATCTCTCGCTCGTGCACGCGGCGCAGAAGCAGTGCTCGCCCGTCGTCGTCTCGATTTTCGTGAATCCCACGCAGTTCGGCCCGAACGAAGATTTCAAGAAATATCCGCGCACGTTCGACGCGGACCAGGCGGCGCTCGAAGACCTGCGCGTCGATTACATTTTTGTGCCGCCGCCGGAAGAAATTTACCCGCCGGGATTTCGCACGGCGGTCACGGTCGAAGGGCTGGGCGACGTGCTCGAAGGGCGCGTGCGGCCCGGGCATTTTCGCGGCGTCACGACCGTCGTGCTGAAGCTTTTCGAGATCGCGCAGCCGCGGTTCGCGTTTTTCGGCCGCAAAGACGCGCAGCAGGCGCGCATCATCCGCCAGATGGTCGCCGACCTGAATCTCGATGCGGAAATCGCGGTCTGCCCGATCGTGCGCGAACCCGACGGCCTGGCGCTTTCGTCGCGCAATGCGTATCTAAAGGGCGCCGAGCGCCATTCAGCCACCGCGCTCTATCGTTCGCTCGATGCGATGCGGCGCGAGGTGGCCAAAGGCGAGCGCGATGCGGCGCGCCTGATCGCCGCGATGCGCAGCGTGCTCGATGTCGAGGCCGGCGTCGCGCTCGATTACGCCGAGATTGTCGACGCGGACACCTTCGAGCCCGTGGTCAGCCTGCGAAAAACGTGCTACGCGCTGGTCGCAGCCCGGGTGGGAGCTACGCGCTTGATCGACAACGCGCTCATCGAGCAGCAAGGCGATTCGTTTCGCGTTACGGTGTAGCCGAACGCGACGCCGCCGGTGCCGCGCCCGCCTTGATGGTCTCGAGCACATCCGCGGCGTGGCCCTTCACCGTCACTTTGGGCCAGATCTTGCGAATCTTCCCGTCGGTCCCGATCCAAAAGCTGCTGCGGACGATCCCCAGCGCCGTCTTGCCAAAAAAGCTTTTCATGCGGCGCGCGCCATACGCTTCGATCACATCGAACTTCGTATCGGCGAGCAGCGGAAAATTCAGGTCGTACTTCTCCTTGAATTTCGCCTGCGCCGCCACCGAATCGCCGCTTACGCCGACGATCGCCGCGTTGGCCGCCTCGAAATCGCCGAGCATGTCGCGAAACTGGATCGCTTCGCTCGTACAGCCCGTCGTATCGGCCTTGGGATAAAAATAGAGGACGAGATTGCGCCCCTTGTAATCCTCGAGCGCGACCGTGCTGCCGTCGTCCGCCGTGGAAAAAAATTTCGGGGCCTTGTCGCCTTCCTTGAGCATGGTGATCCTCCGTCACACGGCATGGGGATGAGCGCGCTCGATCTATTCGCTTAGAACGCGCTTGACGATTTCGTTGACCAGTTGGGGATTGGCCTGGCCGCGCGTCTCGCGCATCACCTGGCCGACGAAAAACTTGAACACGCCTTCATTTCCGGCGCGATATTTTGCCACATTGTCCGCATTCTTCGCGACGATCTCGCGCGCGATTTTCTCGATCGCGCTCGTATCCGAAATCTGCGAAAAGCCTTCGGCCGCGATGATCTCAGCCGCGCCCTTCCCGGTTTCGAACATCTTCGCGAACACTTTCTTTCCGCTCGCAGCGGTGATTTCGCCCTTTTCGATCTTCGCGAGCAGTTCGGCCAGCGCCGCGGGCGCGAGCGGGCAGTCCGCGATCTCCTTGCCTGCGTCCTTCAGATGACGCAGCAGCTCGCCCGAAATCCAGTTTCCGGCGGCCTTCGCGGGCGCGCCGGCTTTTACCGTCGCCTCGAAATAATCCGCCAGCGCGCGCGTCGCCGTCAGGACGCCCGCATCGTACGGCGTGATGCCGTAATCGCGGCAGGAACCGCGCGATCTTCGCGTCCGGCAATTCCGGCATCGCCTCGCGCACGCCGTCGATCGTCGCCGCCGATACCGCCACCGGCAGCAGATCGGGATCGGGGAAATAGCGGTAATCGTGCGCGAATTCCTTCGAGCGCATCGGCTCGGTGCGCCCCGCGGCGACGTTCCAAAGGCGCGTTTCCTGCGAAATCGTGCCGCCCGCCTCGATCGCGCCGATCTGCCGCTCGATTTCGTATTCGAGCGCGTGCGCCAGATAGCGGAACGAATTCAGGTTCTTCACCTCGGCCTTCGTCCCGAATTTCGGCGCGCCGCGCAGCCGCACGCTCACGTTGGCGTCGCAGCGCAGCGAGCCTTCCTCCATGTTGCAGTCGCTCACTTCCGTGTATTCGAGGATCTGCTTCAGCGTGTTGAGGTACGCGTAGGCCTCGGCGGGCGTGCGCAGGTCGGGCTCGGAAACGATTTCGATCAGCGGGACGCCGCAGCGGTTGAAGTCGATGTAGCTCCAGCGGTCGGACTCGGGAAAGCCTTCGTGGAGGCTCTTGCCCGCGTCGTCTTCCATGTGCAGCCGCGTGATGCCGATGCGCTTTTTCTCGCCCTCGACTTCGATCTCGATCCCGCCCGCCAGCGCCAGCGGCAGCTCGTACATCGAAATTTGGTAGCCCTTGGGCAGATCGGGGTAGAAGTAGTTCTTGCGCGCAAAGCGCGAGCGCGGCTGAATCGTGCAGTGGATCGCCAGCGACGCGCGCAGCGCCAGCTCGAGCGCCCGCTTATTAAGGACCGGCAGCGCCCCCGGCAGCCCCAGGCACACGGGACACGTATTCGAATTCGGCGCCGCGCCAAATTTCGTCGAGCAGCCGCAAAACGCCTTCGTTAGGGTGTCGAGCTGCGCGTGCACCTCGAGCCCGATCACAGCTTCGTAGCGCGCCTTCACCTCGGCCGTCACGCTGGCCATATCTTGTGCAGCCTTGCTCATAATAAGCGCACGATTATAGCATTGGCCGCCACCAGGGCATCCGCTGGCTGCAACGGTGCTCGGAAGACAATTGGCACGCGACACCAATTGCACGGTAGGGGCGGGTTTCAAACCCGCCCGCGAGGCGCTCTTACTCTCCGCCCCAGGTGTACTTCACGCCGAAGCGATAGTTGTATCCGAGTGCGGGATACCCGGTCGCGACTTGGTAGTGCCGGTCCAGCAGGTTGCCGAAGTAAGCGGTGGCCGAAAGGCCGTAGCGCAGCGGCATACTGGCAGCCATGTCCAACCGGAAATAACCGGGGTCGCTGGTAATGCCGAGGCCGAGGAAATCGCTGTCGGTCTGCCGGCTAATGTAATAGGCCCCGACGAACCAATTTGCGCCGTGCCAGTGTGCATTTAGCGTCGCGTTCGTCGAGTTCAGCGGACGCTTGAGCAGACGATTGCCCGGCACCAGCGCCGGATCGGTGGCGTTCGGAGAGGCGAGCACCTTGGAATCGTCGTAACCATAATTCGCCGCGAAATCCAGCCACTTCGCCGCCTTCACCGTCAATGACGAATTTGCCCCGAAGGCGCGCGCCTTGTCGGTATTGAAGAAATCTCCGCCAAAGGCGGGACAGTTTGCCATCGTTGGGTCGGCGACGAACGCGAAACTCACGATGTCGCGAAAGTCGTTATGAAAGTAAGTGAGCGAGAACCGCACGCGGTCCGATGCAAAATACTGGTCGAGTGCCGCGTCCACTGTCGTGCTCTGCTCGGGCTTGAGAATGGGCGTGCAATCGACGGGGAAAAGCTCCGGTTCCTTGATCCCCTCGCCGTACGATGCGCGGAGGCGTGTAGGGCCCCAGAAACCGTGGCCGTACCGCAGCGCGTACGACGCGCCTACGCGCGGCACGGCACGGGTACCGAAAAATCCGTTCGCCTCGACGCGCCCGCCCACCACTACCGAGAGACGCGGCCGGAAGTTGTAGCGCACCTCGATGTACCCAGCCTGGTTGTGTCGCGCTTGCGCCCCGCCGTTTTCGACTTCGAACATGTAGCCGGTGGTGACGCCGCCATTCGCGAAAGAATACGTTGCTTGCTCGTTCAGCCCGGCGCGATTGAATTTGCTGACGAACGGGCTGAACGGAGGCGAAAACTCCGTTTCCTGAAAGCGCGATTCGTAACCGCTCAGCTGATTCTGCCAGTGCCCACCGTTGGAGAAATTCCACGCCAAGCCGGACGAGAAATCGTGCAGGTCGGTATGCTGCCCAGGATCGACGGCGAACGGCACCGACGCGAAAAGCGTCTGCCCCGGCTGTCCCGCGTCGCTTGCACTGTTGCGCACCGTGAGGCGCAGCGAATCCGTATCCGAAAACTTCCAGCCGAAGTTTCCCGAAAGCGTGGTGTCGCGAAAATAGTCCGTAGGAACTTCGCCCATCACCGGCGGGCTTGTTTGCCCCTCGCTTGAGAAATACCCTGCGCCGAGCGAATAATCGAGCGCGCCCAGCATTCCGCTCAACTGGCCGCTTCCATGCCCCGTGCCGAATGTTCCGCCGTCTCCTTCGAGATCGAGTTCCGGCGTGCGGGTCGTCCCGCGATGCGTGAATATTTGCACCACACCGTCCATGGCATCCGAACCGTAGAGCGCGCTCGACGCTCCATGCACGATTTCGATTTTGTCGACATCGTCGGTCGTGAAATTCGAAAAGTCGACCGCGCCACCCGGCTCGTTCACGGGGGTACCGTCGACAAGCACCTTCGTGTAGTTCGAGTTGCCGCCGTCGAGAAAATACGACGTCACGCCACCCATCGGCCCGAGCTGCGAAAGACTCGCGCCGGGCTCCGAAGCCAGCAGCGGCGTGAGCCAAATCTCATTGCGCTGCTCGATCTGTTGACGCGTGATCACGTCGACCGGCGCCGCCACGTTTACCGCTTCTGCGGGTTCAGCCTGAGCCGTAACGATGACGTTTGCCGAAAGTTTTTCGAGCGTAAGCCGCACATCCCACGTTTGCGTCTCGCCGGCGACGAGAGTGAACTCCTGCTCCACCTGCGCAAATGACGGTTGCTTCGTGCTGACGCGATATTTCCCCGGTGCCAGCGCGAGCGAAAAGGTCCCGTCGGACGCGCTGTGAGTGCCGACCGTTGCGGCAGTTGAATCAATTGGTCGAGCGGCCACGAGTGCGCCTGCCACGACGGCGCCGCTGGGATCAGTGAGAACCCCTCGGATTGTGGCGGATTGCGATGAACCGGACGTTTGAGCGGATGCCGAGTGAACAAAAAGCAGCGGAGCGGCGAAAAAAAGCAGCAAGGAAACACGAAGTTTCATGGTGTCCTCCTCTCCCTCTCGCGCGGGAGCTGAAGGTTGTCCCGATTCACATGCGACGAGCATGCGACATCGGGATTGAGACTCCGCCGGTCTCCTGGCTCGGCGGATCGCCCCGATCGATTCGATCGGGGCTACGGCGCGGCCTTCCCATCCCGGCAGCGAATCGAATCGCTTCGATTCACCGCGCGGGCCAGTGGCGCGCGCCGAAATTGCTCCGCCTTACAGTCGCGCGGCGGCGACGGATTTTCACCGTCTTCCCGTGCGCGGAGTCTCGGGTGATTGTCGACGCCGGCTCAATTGCGAAGCCGCCGCTTGTGGGAGCGAAACGTTCGCCCCCGCGACGTTGCAAACAGCGAAAATCCCGAAATGTTCTCGCCTTTGAAGTTCCGGGTGCCCCTCGGCTTGTGAGGGTGGGGCCTTTGCGCTCACCTACCACGCATGCTCCCATTGAGCACCAAGACGCGGTTAACACAATCGTCCGCTACGAATTCCCGCGCAAAATCACGCGCGGCTTCCCGCTGGCGCGCATCTCGACCTCAATCGGCGCGTCGAAAACCTCGCTCAGCAACGCAGGCTCGTAAACCTCCGCCGGCGTCCCCACGCGCAGGCACTTGCCTTTATGCAGCAGAACGACGCGGTCGGCAAATTCCGCCGCAAGATCGAGCTCGTGCGTCACCACCAGCACCGTGTAGCGGTTCCCATCCGCCAGCTTTCGCAGCCGCCGCAGCAGTTCCACTTTGCCGCCGATATCGAGATGCTGCGTCGGCTCATCGAGCAGCAGCAGCGAAGGCTGCTGCGCCAGCGCGCGCGCCAGAATCACGCGCTGCTTTTCGCCGCCGGAGAGGCGGTCCATCCAACGATCGCGTAGCGCATCGGCGCCTACCTGCGCGAGAGCGTTTCCAGCGAGCAGGCAATCCTCGTCTGATTCGAATCGCAGCCGCCGCCCGTGCGGATAGCGCCCTTGCAAGACGTATTCCCACACGCGCAGCGGAAACAGCAGCTCGCTTTCCTGCTGCACCAGCGCGATGCGCTGCGCGCGCGTCCGCAAATCGAGTTTGCCGATTTCGGTGCCGTCGATTTCGATGCGGCCCGAGAGCGGCTTCGCCAGGCCCGCGAGCAGCCGCAGCAGCGTCGATTTGCCGCTCGCGTTGGGCCCAAGGATCGCCACCAGCTCGCGCTGCCTCGCCTCGAAGCTCGCGGGGCCAAGCGTGAATTTCGGCGCGGAGCGGTCGGTCGCCGCGTAGGCGTAGCTTGCTTGCTCCACTTTCACTCGCGGCACGTTCGCGCCAGCCGCAATCGGCGCTCGAGAGACAAGCGATGGCAATGGAGTCGGCGTTGGCGTGCTCATCGCACCCTCCGCCGCATGAGATAGATGAAGACGGGCGCGCCCGCCAGCGCCGTCATCGCGCCCACCGGCAGCTCGGTCGGCGCCACCACCGTGCGCGCCAGCGTGTCCGCCACCACGATCAAAATCGCGCCGCCGATCGCGGACGCCGGAATCAAAATCCGGTAATCGCTGCCGAAAAGCATGCGCATCAGATGCGGCACCAGCAGCCCCACGTAGCCAATCGCTCCGCTCACCGAAACCGCGAGGCCGGTGAGCACCGATGCGGCGACGTACACCACGATCTTCACGAGTCCGACGTTCACTCCCAAGTGACGCGCCTCCTGCTCGCCGGTGAGAATCAAATTCAGGTCGGAAGACGCCCCGTAAATCGCTCCGGCCGCGATCGCAAATACCGTGAACAACGCCCCAAACCACGGCAGCGGGTGAGTCGGCATCGTCATCTGAAGATCGCCCATCAGCCAGAAAGCCATGCCGCGCAAATCGCGGGTGCTGAGCAAGGTCATCAGAAACATAATCACGGCCGAAAGAAACGACGCGGTGATGATGCCACCGAGCAGCAAAGTTGCGCTGTCGAGCTGGCCGCCGCGCCGCCCGAGAAAATAGACCGCCGCGATCGTGGCGAGCGCCCCGGCGAATGCGGCCACTTGAATCAGGCCGGCCGTGTGCGGCGCCGCGATCAGACTGATGATCGCGCCGAGCGCCGCCCCGCTCGAAACCCCCAGCACGTAAGGATCGGCAAGCGGATTGCGCAGCAGCGCTTGAAAACCCGCGCCGGACGTGGCGAGCGATGCTCCGACCAGAATCCCCAGCGCGATCCGCGGCAGCCGCAGCCCGAATACGACGAGCCTAAATTCGGACGGAATGTCGTTCCAGCGGCCCAGCGCCCCTTGAACGAGCGTGATGACAATGTCTTTGACGCCGATCGGATACGCCCCCATGCGCAGCGAAATCACCACCGCCGCAAACAATACCAGGCCCAGCCCGAGGCAAATCATCGCCACGCGGCGCGAGGTCAGCGGCCGCATTGATTGCATCCCCATGTGGCAACGCGTGCCGTCCCGAATGCCCGCCGTGTTTCGAATTTCGTATTTCGAATTTCGCCTTTTTCGCCAAACGCCTCTGGATGCACTTCATGCGCGAGATGCTCGATCGCATCCAGCAGCCCGGGAGAAGGCCGAATCGACTCCTCGCTCAGATTCACCACATGACCTTGTTCAATCGCATCGAGATCGCGCCACACGGGACGCGCGCGCAACCCGGCCAGCTCGGATGCCGCCGTATCGCCGTGGCCCCCTGCGAAGATGATGTACTCCGGCTGCAGCCGCACCACCTCTTCGAGACTCAGCTGCGGCCAATTCTGATCGGTGTCCACAATCGATTCGGCGCTAGCCCAGCGCAGCGCATCCGCGATGAACGTCTTCTGCCCAATCGTGATCAGCGGGTCCTGCGAGACCACAAAGAGCACGTGCGCCATCGGCCGTCCGGCGAGCCGCGCGTGCAGCGCATCGAGCCGCGCCCGCAAGCGCGCCACGAAAGCCGCGCCCTGCGGCCCCGCGCCCATCAGGTCGCCCATCTTCGCCATCGAATCGAGCATTTCGAGCATGGTCTGCGTGTCGCCGGCCGTGGTGTAAACGGCGATGCCGAGCCGCGCCAGCGCATCGGCTGTCTCCTCGCGATTGATCGAAGTGGTCGCCAGCACGAGATCGGGCCGCAGCGCTACGATCGCTTCGAGGCTCGGGTCCTGCGGATCGCCGACGTGCGGCTTTTGCATCGCGGCGGGCGGCGTGTCGCAAACATCCGTATCGCCGACGAGCTTGTCGCCAAGGCCGAGCGCGTAGACGGTTTCCGTGAGATTCGGCGCGAGCGTCACGATGCGATTCACCTGAGCCGGCATCAGCACGCGGCGGCCCACATCGTCGATCACCACGCGCGTGCCATTCGCCCGCGCGCTATCGCTCGCCGAGAATCGCGCGGCCGTCGCTCCCGGCGCCCCAAACGAAAACAGCGAAGCCGTCACCGCAATCGCCAAGCACGCGCGCAAGGGCCGCCGACAAAAGCGCGCCGTCATTCTGCCTGCCCTGAGCATAGTCGAAGGGAGGGCCGCCGTTTGGCCCGAAGAATCTCTCTTCCTTCCGCGCAATGCCACGCTCGGGTCTCCAACAATAAAAAAGCCTCGCGAGGATCGCGAGGCTGATCGCCGCTCTCTTTCTCGCGAAGAGGCTAGCTCCAGCTGGCTCGGGGGCGTTCCTGACTTTCGGTTTACCCTGAGAACCGTCCGGTAGACGCTTCAAATGGGTAGCCGATCACAGTGGCGGGACCGTGGCCGATTTTCACGGCCTTCCATTTACCCTGAGAATCCGCGTTACGCGGTTCGAAGGGGTTCCCCGCGCCAGTTCAATTGTCGTTCGTGAGTGTATGCTGTGCTTGCGATGGTGTCAATCCGCGCGAGGCGGCGCGGAATCTGCCTCAGCGGTTCTTCCATTTCGGGGCGCGTTTTTCAACCAGCGCCCGTAAACCTTCCTGCGAATCTTCGAGTTCGGCGAGTTCGTTGAGGAAAACTTTCATCGAGTTGCGCACGCCTTCGCGCAGCGTGACGCCCAGGCTGCCGAGAATCGCTTTCTTCGCCATGGTCAGCACGGGACCGGACTGCGCCGTCACCTTCGCGATCACATCCTCGACTTTCTTTTCCAATTCCTCTTCGGGCACCAGCCAGTTCACCAGCCCGATATCGCGCGCGCGTTCCGCCGAAATCGTCTCGCCCGTGAGGACAAGCTCGAGCGCCTGCTTCGGCCCGAGAATATACGGAAGCACAGCCGCGGCCAGCGGCGGAAAAACTCCCAGCTTGATTTCCGGCTGCGCAAATTTCGCCTTGGGAGTCGCAATCACGAGGTCGCCGAGCGCCGCCAATTCCGCGCCGCCGCCGAATGCGGGGCCGTTCACCACCACGAGCAGCGGTTTCGACGTATCGAGCATCGCCGCAAACGCGCCGTGAAACGCGTCGAGCAATTGAAACACGCGCCGCTGCGTGTATTCGCCGAGCTCGATGCCGCCGCAAAAAGTCTTGCCCGCCGAATCGAGCACGATCAGCTTGATTGCATTGCGCTCACCGAGCGTGTTGATGCCTGCGGTCAGCTCGGCGATCATGCGCTCGTTCAGAAGATTGTGATCGGGGCGATCGAGCGTCAGCCGCGCGACCGAGCCTTCGACGCGCACCTTTACGAACTGGAATTCATCGAGCTTCGGCGCGGCCAGCGCCAGCGTGCCGAGGACCTCTACTCCGAGCCCCTTTGGGGACATGAAATCGCTCCGGTGATGCGGGTCGTGGAAACGCGAGCACAGGACCAAACGTCCGCCGTACTCCCTGAAAGCACCATCGAGAAGATTAGACCGTTTCGATTTCGACCGCTACGCCCATTCCGCCGGACACACACAATGTGGCAAGACCCCTGCGCCCGTCCGCGGCGTGCCGTCCGGGCTGGACGGCCTGCGGATTCATTGGCTCCGGCGCCGCCCGCCGATTGCCAACCGCCGCCACTCCAAGTAAGATTCACGCCCGCGGTTAAGGTTTGAGCGTAGCGCCGGGTCCTTCAGCCCGGAAGTGTTTAGGCGCGACCGGAGAGCCAAGCACGACCGGTTCGACGAGGAGCCACGAAATGAGAGGGTTAACATTCGCAACAGCCGCATCCCGCCGCGCATGCCAATTCGCGCTCGCACTCGCGCTCCTCGCGATCTTTTGCAGTCCCGCTCACGCGCAAATGGCCAAAGCCTCCGATTACCCGCCGCCAAAGCCCGCTTTCCCCGGCCAGACCAACGCGCCTCCGCCCGCGAAGAAAGTCCCCGCCGCTCCAGGTCGACACGGTCATCACCCGATTCATGGCGCCGTGGTCGCTCGCGTTTCTGCCCGACGGCCACATGCTGGTCACCGAGCGCTACGGCTTCATGCGCGTCGCCCAGATGAACGGCTTCTACTCCGCGCCGATCGCCGGCGTGCCCGACACGAAAATCGTTGCCGCCGAATCGCTCCACGACGTCGCCCTCGATCCCGATTTCGCGCACAACCGCCTGATCTATTTCACGTATTTCGCTCCGCCGCCCGGTGAAGCCCCCGGCGCGTATCCGATCGACGATTTCTATAAAAACGTCTGGGACGCCACCGTCGCCCAGCGCCGCACCATGCGCGTCGGTGAAGAGCGCGTCGGCCGGGCGCGCCTTAGCGATGACGAAAAGCATCTCGAAGACGTGCAGGTGCTGATCGATGGCGTGAATCGCCGCATCGTTTTCGCGCCCGACGGCACGATGTTCGTCACCGGCGCCGACCGTTTCCGCTTCTACGACGCCTCCTACGACAGCTCCAATCACGAGACCACCGATCCCGACATCCTACGTAATTTCACTGGCCGCGTGATCCGCATAAATACCGACGGCTCGATTCCCAAGGGCAATCCGTTCCTGAGCGATCCGACCGTGCTCCCCGAAACATATTCCTACGGCCACCGCGATCCCGAAGGCGCGGCCATCAATCCCGCCACGGGACAGCTCTGGGTCGTCGAACACGGCCCGCTCGGCGGCGATGAGGTCAACATCATCAAGCCCGGCGGCAATTACGGCTGGCCCAACGTCAGCTACGGCCGCCGCTACAACGGCGACCCGATCGCGGGCACCGGCGCCACCTCAAAGCCGGACACCGAGCAGCCCATCTATTTCTGGTATCCCGATATCGCTCCGAGTTCGGCAATGTTTTACACGGGCGATGTCTTTCCCGAATGGAAGGGAAATCTCTTCGTGGGCGGACTCGCCGCAAAATGCCTGATTCGCCTGGTCATTGAAAACGACAGGGTCGTCGCCGAGGAACGATTGCTCACCGATCTCAATCAGCGCATCCGCGACGTCGTGCAGGGCCCCGACGGCGCCCTCTATATCCTCACCGACGACGGCCACCTCTACCGCATCACGCCGAAGAAGTAGCTTCGCGACAGGCGCTGGTCGACGAAACTCCCGATTGACAACCGCGAAGCGCCTCTGCTATATGCTCGCGGCATAACCTAGGCCACGCACGAAAGAGGGACTGATCTCCTGTTAGGGGGGAATATGAGATCGAAGTTCGTCATCGGGCTATGCTTTTTCTTTTCTTGCGCAATTCTCTCGGCGCAAACCATCTCTACATCCCAAATTCGCGGGACGATCATCGATGCGACGGGCGCGCCCGTGCCCGGCGCTCAGATCACTCTGACGCAGACGGCCACCGGCGCCGTCCGCACCGCCACCAGCGGGACAGACGGCGGCTACACGCTGCCCGAGCTGCCCGTGGGCCCGTATCAGCTTACGGTGACGAAAACGGGCTTCAGCAAGTACGTACAGAACGGCATCGTGCTCCAGGTCGGCGTCAATCCGACAATTGACGTCTCGCTGCAAGTTGGCTCGATGACGCAGGAAGTGACCGTGCAGGCCGCCGCGCAAATGGTCGAGATACAGAATACCGGCGTCGGCCAGGTCACCGCCCCGCAGGAGGTGCAGGACCTGCCGCTCAATGGTCGCCAGCTCACCGACCTGCTGTCTCTCGCCCCGGCTGTCGGCGAAGGCCGCGCCTTTCGCGCGTCGTATCCTTCATCCGCCGTCATTTCGATCGCAGGCGGCGCGCAAGGCAGCGTCGCCTACTGGCTCGACGGCGGCACGCACAACGACCCTCTGAGCAATCAGAATCTTCCGTTGCCGTTCCCCGACACGGTCGAGGAATTCAAGGTTGAAACCAGTTCGTTGCCCGCTCAGTACGGCACGCATCCGTCGGGCACGGTCAACGTGGTCACGAAGTCCGGAACGAATGCCTTCCATGGTGATGCATTCGAATACGTCCGAAATTACATTTTCGACTCGCGTAACACAGCCTTTGCGGAAGCTTCTCCGGCGGTGGCCGGGTCAGCTGCAGGCGGCCCTCGCCAATTCTCCTCGGGACAACCTGAAGCGCAACCAGTTCGGCGGCACTGTCGGCGGGCCGATCAAGAAGGACAAGCTTTTCTTTTTCCTCGGCTGGCAAGATACCATCCAGCGCTCGTCCAACCCGGCGACCACAACGCTGCCGACAGCTGACATGCTGGCGGGAGACTTCACAACCTATCAAGCCAAGTGCGATCCGCTGCTTGCTCTCGGAGGACCGTTCTCGGGGAACACAACTGACCCCGCCAATTACAGTCCCATCACGCTGGCTCTGGAAAGCCATCTGCCGGTGCCGACGAATCCCTGCGGCACCTACAACTATCAGTCGCCCGCAAATTTCACCGAGAACCAGGGACTCGCGCGGATTGACTATCACCAGAGCGACAAGAACACGCTCTTTGGGCGCTACTTCATTACGAATTGGGTCCAACCGCCGGGAATCCCTAACTTGCCGGCGAGCCAAGGTGGCCTGTTGATCGCAGCCATCGATGGCCAGTCCGACCGCGTGCAGAGCCTTACTCGTCGGCGACACCTATGTTTTCAGCCCCAACTGGGTCAACAATGTTCACTTCACGGGGAATCAGGAGTGTGAACATTACAGACCAGAATTCGACCGTCAATATGGCCGACTTGTTTACGGAGGCAGGTATAAACCTCGCGACGGTCAACCTCTATCAGCTAGGCCCGCCGAAATTCCCGAAGTACATGCCGGGCTTCAACGTGGCCGGCGGCTTCTTCGGTTTCCTGGCATCGACGCCCAGTATCCAGCCCTACGACACGCTCGAATTTTCCGACGATGTGTCGTTCACACGCGGCGCTCACCAGATCTCGTTTGGCGCGGACTTCATTAACCTCAGAGCCTTCGCAACAAACTACCTGAACAATCAAGGCGCGTTCACCTTCGACGGATCGAGAACTTCCACCGGCGGTCCTGCCACGAGCGTTGGAATGGCGGACTATCTGCTAGGCGAAACATCCGCAACGAGTGGCTTCGCTCAGGACGCCCCCATCCCTTCGATCCAGCACCAGAATGTCTTCTCGCTCTACGCGCAAGACGCCTGGAAGCTGAATCGGCGCATTACCGTCACCGCTGGCCTGCGTTGGGATCCGTTCTTCGGGCACACGGATCCGAAAGGGCACGTTGTCAGCATCTCGATTCCTAATTTGATTAACAACGTTCACAGTGTGAAATTTCCAACAGCGCCGGCAGGCTACCTTTTCAATGGCGATCCCGGAGGCCCCAGCAGCAACAAACTCACTCACAACGCCCTCGACAAGTGGAGCCCGCGCATCGGAGTAGCTTGGGACCCCATGGGCGACGGCCGCATGTCCGTCCGCGCGGGCTTCGGCATCTTCTACGACTTTCCCAATTTCTCTTATGACCAATTCGGATTCGAGGAGCCCTATGGCGGGGCAGTCACGGTGCCTGCCGACGGTTGTACGACGACTTGCATCACGAATCCCTGGGCGAACTTTTCCTTTACGGACCAGCAAGGCAATGTTCACAGCGCCGAGGACCCGTTCCCGCAATATGTCGGAACGGGCCCGGCGAATGCGGCCTACCTGCCAGGCTCCCTCGTATTCAGTTATCCGCTGAACATAAAGCCCACGTATGTCATGCAATACAACCTAAGCGTGGAAAAGCAAGTGGGATCAAGCTGGCTGCTCTCGATCACCTATCTGGGGAATCAGCAGCGCCACCTGTGGGGAAACAACGAAGCGAATCCGGGAGCACAGGGACCGTGCCCTCAAGGCTACCCGCTTCCTTCAGAATTCGGCGCCTGCAAACCGGGCCCCTGCCCGTCCACGTTCTTTGGCCAGCCGTTGTACCCGTTTCTCTGTCCTGTGTTTTTCGGCCCCGGTGCCGGGCTGAACAACAACCGTTTGTTCACCCAATACAACGCAGTTGTCGGCGGAGTGCCACAGGGCGGAAACCTTTACGGCGAGACGCTTCTCTTGGAAGAAGGAGGCACGGGAAACTACAACGGTCTGCTCTTCTCGGCCCAACACCGATTCGCCAACCACTACACCTCGACCACCAATTTCACGTGGTCTCACTGCATCTCCGACAATTACACGACCACGCTGGGCTTTTTCCTCGCAGCCGAAATGGTTCCCTATGACCGGCACGCGGATCGCGGCAATTGCCCGAACGCCGACACGCACCTCATTTTCAACGAGTCGCTCGTTGCCGAGACTCCCAACTTCTCCAACCACATGACGGAGATGATCGCCGGACACTGGAGACTCTCTGTTTCCGCCATCGTGCAATCCGGCACGGACCTTAGCTCTCCCGATCTCCTGCTCGATTTTTCCGGGAGCGGCAATGGTCTCACCCAGCGCCCCGACCTGGTTCCGGGAGTGAATCCGTATTGCCAGCCCAAGGGACGGGATTGCTGGCTCAATAAAGCAGCCTACGCCGCGCCCGCTCCATACGTTTTCGGCAATCTGGGGAATAACAGCCTGTTCGGGCCCGGCGCGATCATCGTCAACACGGCGTTGTCGCGGCATCTTCCAAATCGGGAAAGCCAGCAAGTGGAGTTTCGCTGGGAGGTTTTCAACCTTCCCGAATCACGCGAATCTCTACCCGCCGAGCGGCATAGGCGCGGCTCTTTGCCGACGTTTGGCCAGCCCGCCCCGGCGAGCACCGCCGGCCTCGGCGCTCTCAACCAAACAGTGAACGATCCGCGCGTCATGCAGTTCGCATTGAAGTACAGCTTCTAGTTCCAACAAAGCCTCGGCGCGCTCGCGATTCGCACGAATCGCGAGCCCACCGCACCCACACGCCCGAATCCCCGATTCCGGTATAATCGCCTCGTGGCCGACCAACCATCTCAGCAGATGCAGTGCATGGAAGTGTGGGGCGGCAGCCAGCTCACGGCGCGCACCGTCGAGCTGGGCGGCTTGGACGCCTGGGTCTACAGCAAGCCCTACCAGCAGGCGCAGCGGGGCGGCGATGTCTACTACGCCTCCAGTTGCGCCACAGGCCGCATCACGCGCCTCCTGCTGGCCGACGTATCAGGCCACGGCAACACGGTCGCCGCGACCGCCGCCGACCTGCGCACGCTGATGCGCCGCTTCGTCAACCACCTCGACCAAACCGAGTTCGTGCGCCAGTTGAATCGGGAGTTCGCTGCATTGTCGCGCGCGGGATCGTTTGCCACGGCGATCGTGGGCACGTTCTTTGCGCCGACCGGGCGCCTGATCCTCTCCAACGCCGGCCACCCGCGGCCGCTGGTCTATCGCGCCGCCGACCAGCAATGGAATTTTCTCGGCGCCCAAGATCCCGACGCCTCGGCCGGCCCGCAAAATCTCCCGCTCGGCATCATCGCCATCACCGAATACGAGCATTTCGATATCGAGCTCGCCGATGGAGATTGCCTGCTCGCCTACACCGACGCGCTGATCGAATCGCGCGATGCCGATGGCGAAATGTTCGGCGAGGAAGGCGTGCTGCGCATCACGCGCCTGCTCGGCGACGTTCCGCCGCACAAAATGATCGACACGCTGCTCGCCGAAATCGCCGACCGCCACGCCGAAAATCTCACCGATGACGACGTGACCGTCCTCATGGTGCGCGCCAACGGCAAAAGGCCGCGCGTCTCGTTCGCCGCAAAAGCAAGCGCCGCGTTCAACCTGCTCGGCTCGCTGATTCGCTCGATCAACCCGCGCGCGGAACGCCCCCCGCTCCCCGACGCCAACCTCGCCAACGTCGGCGGCGCCATCATCCCCGCGCTCGAGCAGCGCTGGCGCGCCCCCACCTCCTCCCACCGCTAGCGCCGTTGCCTCTGTAGCGGCCGCCTCGCTTTTAGGCGGGCGCTTTTTCTTCTCATTTTCCCGGCGCCCCTCGCAAAATCGCCCGCAGCGGCGCCAGCGTGCCGTCGATGTGCCCGATCCTCAGCCCCAGAATATGCGCGACGAGCGGATACACGTCGACATTCTCAAACGGCCGCACTTTATATCCCGCGCGAATATCGGGCCCCGCCGCATAGAAAATCGCGCGCATCGACTTCATCTTGGAGGGATCGTAGCCATGCTCGCCCTTCGGCGGCGCTACTGGTTTGTCGGGCGCATGCGCGCGAATCAAATACGGCCCCGTGGGAATCACCACCGGATCGCCAATCCTCGCATTGCGGCTGAAATGCAGATAGGCAGGTACATCGCGCCGCCGATAGACGACAAACTTGTCACTCGCCCCGCGCAATTGCCGGTACGCCCGCTCCGCGGCCTGTTCGTCCGGCGGATAGAGCAACGAGCCCACCGTCGTGAATTTCGAGAGACCGGCGTAGCGGTCGAGATCGATCCAGTCGCCCTGCACGGTCGCCATCCCGTGATCCGACACCACGATCAGATCGACCGGCAGATGGACCGCCTTCAAATCCGCCATCAGCGTGCCCATCAGGGCATCCACGTGATGAACCGCATCGCCCGTTTGCGGGCTCTCGGGACCCGCCTCATGCCCCGTATGGTCCGGCTCGTAATAATACAGAGTGATGAAATGCGGCCGCTGCGCCGCCGGCAGCTTGAGCCACGCAATCACCTGGTCGATGCGCTGCTCGTCGGGGACCGCGTTGTCGTAGTGCAGGTAATACGAAGGACGCTCGCCCGCAATCTCCGCCTCCGAGCCGGGCCAGAAGAAGCAGGCGCTGCGCATGCCCTGTTTTTCCGCCAGCGACCAGAGCGGGACGCCGCCATACCAGCTCCCGTCGCGAACCGTGTCCGCATTCCTCGATTCATACGTCTTCTTGCGCGCCGGATCGTGGAAATTGTTTTCGATGATGCCGTGGTGCTCCGGATACAACCCGGTGACGATCGTGTAGTGATTCGGAAACGTCACCGACGGAAACGAAGGAATCATTCCCTCGGGCGCGCTTGCTCCTTCCACCGCCAAGTGTTCCAGATTCGGCGCGCCGAATTTCGCCGCATAGTCGTACCGAAAGCCGTCGAGCGAAACGAGGATTACATAATGCCTTGCCTGCTGCGCCGCCGAATTCGCGCCATGATCGACGGCGATAACGGCTGGAATAGCCGGGGCTTGCGCCTGCGTCGCCATCAAGATGGCGCAACAAATCCAGGCGGCCCGAATCATTTTCGGCAAAGGCTTAATCACTGTGCGACTCTGCTCCATTCCGCGCCACTCCAGGACACACCCGATGAGCGCCGATCATAAGGCAGCGACAGGGCGCCCGTCATCGTCTTTCGCACAAGACCCATCAGCAAATTGGCGAGCGTTGGATAGATTTTTTCTACTTGACTGCACCCATCCCCGAAACGATAATCGGCGCTTCTGGCGAGGCAAACCGTGTTTTCCGCTCATTCACCGTCTATTCATTTCCCTTTCTTCGTTGAGAAATACGGACGGACTACATAAGTTGTGGTGAGTTTGGGCCGAAGAGCACGTGTCGTACGGGTTGGATGGGGTGTGGGTCGGCCGCAGTTGGCAGCCCGCAGATAATTCATGAGGGGTGTGCTATGACGCGATCTCTGAGGGTGTGCGTTGGGTGTGCCGCGATTCTTCTTCTTGCAATCTATGCATTCGTTCCTTCCGCTCTATACGCTCAGCAGACGCTCGGTTCGATTGACGGCATTGTCACCGATTCCAGCGGCGCGGTCGTGCCGCAAGCAGGCATCAGTGTGCGCAACGTCGCCACAAACCTCACGGTCGCGGCCCAAACGAAGGGCGATGGCTCGTTCAGCGTAGCTGCCCTGCCCATCGGCACCTATGAGGTCACCATCACCAAGCAGGGATTCGAGAAGGCGGTCTACCCGCAAATTCTCGTCCAAGGCAATCTGACGACAACCGTCAAAGCGACGCTGCAGCCCGGCGAGATCACAACCTCTGTCACCGTGAATGCCACGCCGCTGCTCAATCAAACGGACACATCCAACGGTTACACGCTGGGCACCGACGTCATTCAGTCCACTCCTCTCGGCACCGGCAGTTTCACTCAGCTCGCCATTCTCGCGCCCGGCACCAGCGCCGATTTCCTTTCCGGCTCCGGCAGCAATGAAGGCTTGGGCAACCAGGGCATCGTGGCCAACGGCCAGCGTGATACCAGCAACAGCTTTACGTTCAATTCGGTGAACGCGAACAACCTCTTCAACGGAAACTCCACCAGCAACATCGCCGACAGCCGGTTCACCCTGAACACGGGCGAAATCTTCGGCACCGGCGGCCAGGTGCAGACGAACACTTCGGTCTTCGACGCGATCGGCGAGGGTTTGCCCACGCCGCCGCCGGAAACCATTCAGGAGCTTCACGTCACCACCTCGATGTACGACGCTTCCATGGGCCAGAATAGCGGCGCGCACGTCGAACTCACGACCATGTCGGGAACCAACGCCTACCACGGGCAGGCCTACGGTTACCTGCAGAATAGCGCCCTCGACGCGAAGCCGACGTTTCTCGCGAAGCCGGCGATCCAAGAATTCTACAACGGCAATGCGCCCCCGCTGCACCGGAGCGTTTTCGGCGGAACGTTCGGCGGACCCATCAAGAAGGACAAGCTGTTCTTCTTTGTTTCCTACCAGCGCCAAAATGTCAGCGACGCCCTGAGTGGAGCGTTTAGCGGCGTTCCCACGCTTCAGGGTCTCACCGATTCAAATCGTGACGCGACCGACTTGGTGAATCTGGTGAATGCCGCCGAGCAGTGCGGGGGCTATAATCCAGCCTGCATCACGGTTGGCCAGGTCGATCCTACCGCGCTCAAGCTTTTCCAGGCGAAACTCCCGGATGGACAGTACCTCATTCCTTCGCAGACGCTCGCATCGAGCATTTCGCAGAATCCCGAAACCACGGGCCAGCTGTTCAACTCCGAAATTCGCGGACCGGCCAGCACCTTCAAGGCGAATCAAGTAAACGGCAATGTCGATTACAATTTCAGCTCCAGCGACCGCCTTGCCGCGAAGTATTATTTTCAACGCAACCCGACGGGTGCCCCCTTCGCCGTCAGTGCGGTAGCAGGCTTTCCCCAAACACTCCAAGCAGGCAGTCAGGTTTTGTCGCTCGACAACACCACCGTGCTCACGCCCAACACCACTTGGGAACAGAGATTCGGGTTTATTCGCGAAATCGCCAACGCCACCACCGCTCAGCCGTTTACTCCCTCTTCCGTCGGCATCACTCTCCCCAGCGGCCAGCTCTTCCCGGGCATCAACATCTATAACGCGGACGCGGGCGCCATCAACTCAGATGGGTTCCCTGTCGATCCGTACGGCGGAAATACCATGGCGATCGGTCCGTCGACGAACTTCGCGAACGCCGGGATCTTCCAGAACCAATTCGAAGGATCGTCCAAGTACGAATGGGTTTTCGGAAGGCACACGTTGTCCTTCGGCGGAACTTTCGACTACACCCAGCTCAACGTCGCGAATCGCGAGAACAACGCCGCTATATTCAATTTCAACACGATCGCGGACTTCCTCACCGGGACCTTGGGCTCGGATCGCAGCAGCGGGTTGCTTCTGGATGGCGAGACGAATCGTCATTTCCGCTCGAAACAAGTTGGTTTGTATGCCCAGGATGATTTCAAGTGGACGCCAAATCTGACGGTCAACGTTGGCGTTCGATGGGACTGGGATGGTCCGCTCTATGAGAAAAATGGTCTGATGACCAATTTCTATCCCCAGGATTACGGATATAACCTGGCATCCGATACCTTCAATCCGGTGAATGGAACTCCCGGCATCGGAATCGTGGTTCCGGCAATTAACAAAACCTTTGGCACGAAAGGCGTGGGTCCTTCGACCTTGACGGGCCGCCAGTGGGGTTTCGCGCCGCGCATCGGAATTGCATGGAGCCCGCGCAAGAATTTCGTCGTCCGCGCCGGCTTCGGAATGTTCTACGACCGCGGCGAATACTTCACGGAACTCTCCGCCAGCGCCGGTCTTGGCATCAGCGGACCGTTCAGCGTCACCACCCAGCAGCCTTTCACGATTCCGCTCAACACGTCGTGTGCGAGCAGCCAGAATTGCCTGTCCAACGCACCCTTTGGGACCACGCTGCCGCCGGTGCCAAACTCCCTCAGTGGCCTCGCGGCTCTCGTTCCGAACATGCGACAAATGGCTGCGTGCGACCAGCCGACTGCGCCTGGCTTGCAGCAGCCCAACCAGCCCTACTGCAACGTGAACTCGGGAGAGAGTCGCCCCTTCCTCTTTGGCGGCTATAATCCCACCAACAAACTGCCGTACTCCGAGAATTGGAGCCTCGATTTGCAGTGGCAGCCGGAAAACGACCTCGTTCTGACACTGGGTTATTTGGGAAATCGCGGAGTGCACGAGTTGTTGCCCATCCCTTTCAACCAGCCCGGAATCGCCACTCCGTCGAATCCCATCAACAATCAGATCTATTCGTACGGTTATCTGGCCGCGAACGGATCGAATTGTGATGGTTACAATGATGCGTCGCCGACCTGCTTCCAGCTCCCGGCAGAGGAAGTGCAGACGTGGGTCGGCGACTACCCTTTCTCGGACGGCAACGTCGACCTCCGCACGCCCTACATCGGCATCAATCCGGACGGCGATCTTTGGACCGGAAACGGAATTTCCTTCTACAACGCCCTGCAATTGGGCGTGACGAAGAGAATGAGTCACGGCTTGCAGGTCAATGCTTCCTACACCTACTCTCACACTCTTGACGAGGGGAGCGGACTTGGCGCCGGTCTCTTCTTCAACGGCAACAACCCGCTGAATCCGCGCACCTCGTATGCGTCGTCCGATTTTGATCGTCCCCACGTGTTCACGATCAGCTACCTCTACGACCTGCCGACCATGAAACAGGCCTCGGGTCTCCTCGATGCCGCCGTGAACGGCTGGGGCATTACCGGAGTCACCGTCTTGCAAAGCGGAGAGCCGTACAGCATCGTCGACTTCTCCGGAACGGCCGGCGGCGTTTATTACAGCGCCGACGACTTCGTCACCAACCCGCTTCTTCCTCTGGCTCCGGGAATTACCCCCGCCCAGGCCAAGACGCCGGGCGGTGGAGTAAATCCCAACGATTTCTCGGTTCCGTATCTGTTGCCGACGGACGGCTCGAACGGCGTGCCGCCCTGCCAGACCATCAGCGGCTATCAGGTTTGCGACAACTTCGAAACCGGTTTCGGCACCACCGGCCGCAACGTTTTCCGCGCCCCGTTCGAGACCCGTTTCGATTTCTCCGTCTTCAAGAATTTCAATCTGAGCGAGCGTTTCAAACTGAAGTATGAATTCGACGCGTTCAACGTTTTCAATCACCCGAGCCTCGACGCGCCTTACTCCAACTTCACCCTGAATCCTTGCTACAACCCCGTGCCGTGCTACACGACGACCCCTTCGACTTCGAGGGGCTACGGAGTGATCTCCGGCACAATCGGCAGCAGTCGCTTCCTCCAGATGTCGCTGCACCTGACGTTCTAGCGCGCGCTTCCGCTCTCCGGCTCGCCCACCCCGGGCCGGAGAGCGCCGTCCGCGAATTTCCACGCCGCGATTGGCATGCACGTCACCATTGACATCCGCGCTCGGCGAAGTAAGCTACCAGCGATGAACTCAAGCCAAGGAATGAACCCGAATTCGATGAGCGCCGAGGCGCGCGCCGAATTTCAAAAGAGGGAAGCGGAAGCCGCGCGCAAGGCCGCGCACGACATGTGGGTCGCCGGGATCACCATCGTGGGCTCGTTCGTTTTCGTGATCGTGCTGGTCGTGCTGGTCATTATCATCGGCCACATCCGGCTTTTCTGAGCGCGCATGAAGGCCTACGAGATTCCGCTGAGTCCGAAATCGCTCGACGATCTGCGTCGCGGCGAGCGCCCCGATCCCAAGCCCGGCCCGCTCGAAGTCGTCGTCCGCCTGCGCGCTGCGGCGCTGAATTATCGCGACCACGCGATCGTCACCGGCGCATATCACACGCATCTCATAAAGCCCACGATTCCGTGCTCGGATGGTGCGGGTGAAGTGGTCGCCGTCGGCCCCAGCGTCACGCGCTTCAAGGTGGGCGATCGCGTCGTGCCCACGTTTTTCCAGGTGTGGATCGACGGCGCGCCCCCGAAAAATCGCGGCGCGCTCGGCGCCCCTCTCGACGGCACTCTCGCCCAATTCATCGTGCTGCACGAAGACGGCTTGGTCCCGATGCCGCCCAGCCTCTCGTTCGAAGAAGCCGCCACGCTGCCCTGCGCCGGCCCCACCGCATGGAACGCGCTGATGAACGCCGGCAAGCGCATCAAGCCGGGCGACACCGTGCTTTGCCTCGGCACGGGCGGCGTCTCGACGTTCGCCCTGCAATTCGCGCATGCGGCGGGCGCGCGCGTAATCGTCACCTCGTCGAGCGACGCGAAAATCGAGCGCGCCAAAAGCCTCGGCGCCTCCGCCGGCGTGAATTACAAATCGTATCCCGATTGGGAAAAGGAAGTGCTCGCGCTCACCGGCGGGCGCGGCGTCGATTGCGTGATCGAAAACGGCGGCGTAAATACGCTGCAGCGCTCGTTCCAGTGCCTCGCCTGGGAAGGCAAAGTCGCGCTGATCGGCGTCCTCGCGGGAAACGAGGGCCACGCCGACCCGCACGACCTCATGTTCAAGCGCGGCAACCTGCACGGCATCGGCGTCGGGACGCGCGTCACCCTCGAGCAGCTGATTCGAGCCATCGAAGTCAATCGCATCAAGCCCGTCGTTGACAAAGTTTTCCCCTTCGATCAGGCGCTAGACGCCTTCCGCCTCCAAGCCTCCGGCAATTTCTTCGGCAAAATCGCCATCGCGATCTGAGTTGCGGGCACACAGCCCTGGAATATGCCTACGGTAATGCGAGCTTCGGACCGCACCGCGAACACATGCCGCGGGTGAGGCAGCGCAGCGGTAGGCGCTTCGCGCCGACTGTCGTATGTCGGAGCTAAAGCTCCGACCTCCTATGACCGAAGCGCGCCGCTCGCCGCGCCGGCGACGATCAACCCGCCCGCCTGAAGGCAAGGCGGCTGCTACAAAGGCAACTGCGAAGAACTCCTCTAGCCGCTGGCCACTAGCCGCTCCCGTGCTATGATCCGCGCGATTCGATCGCGTCTGTAATCGCGATCCGCCGGAGGACACGCCATGAATCGCAATCGCCGCGATTTTCTTTCCGCCACCGCCGCCGCAGTCACTTTCTCGACCGCGCTGCCCGCAGCCCTCGCCGCCGAAGAGCCGCGCCCGCATCCAGCAGCGCCGCCCGCGCCGCCGCAAACCTCGACCGTGCCGGGCTACGCCGCGCCCACGGAAATCAAAGCCATCGAGATCATCAATCTCCGCGAGCTCGAGGCCGCGGCGCAAAAAGTGATTCCGCTGGGCGGCTTCGGCTACATCTCGAGCGCCGCCGGCGATGAATGGACGAAGCGCGAAAACGAAGCCGCCTACAAACGCCTCACGATCGCGCCGCACTACCTCTCGGGCTACGCCGCCGCCGACCGCTCCATCACGCTGCTCGGGACGAAAATCTCGATGCCGATCGTCCCTTCGCCGATGGCCGCGCACGGCATGGCGCACGCCACGGCCGAGGCGGGCTCCGCGAAGGGCGCGGACGCCGCCGGCACGCTCTACATCGCCGCCACTCCCTCGAATCTCTCGCTCGAGCAAATCGCGCAAGCCTCGCCCGGCCCGAAATGGTTTCAGCTGTACATGCCGTCCGATCGCGGCGCCGCCGCCGAGCTTCTCGGCCGCGCGAAAGCCGCTGGCTACCGCGCGATCGACTTCACGATCGATACCGTCGTCGCGAGCAATCGCGAAACCGACACCCGCAATCATTTTCGTTCGCCGCTGCCCGCCGGAAATTTCGCCGGTCAGAACGCCGCCTACGGCCGCCTGGGATTCAAGAGCGATCTCGGCTGGGACGATGTCGAGTTCATTCAGAAGACGACCGGCCTGCCCGTGCTGCTGAAAGGCGTGCTCACGCCCGAGCTCGCCGCCGCGGCCATGGACCACGGCTGCGCGGGCGTGCAAGTATCGAATCACGGCGGCCGCCAGCTCGACGATGTCTCCGCATCGATCGCCGCCCTGCCGCGCATCGTCGATGCCGTGCGCGGCCGCGGCGTGATTCTGATCGATGGAGGCGTGCGCCGCGGTCAAGACGTCTTCAAGGCGCTCGCGCTCGGCGCGAATGCCGTCGCCATCGGCCGGCCGGTGCTCTACGGCCTCGCGCTCGGCGGATGGATGGGCGTGCAAGCCGTCTTCCAGCACCTCGACGCCGAGCTCGAAATGACCATGCGCCTCGCCGGCGCCCGCAACATCGCCGAAATCTCGAAACGCTACATCAGCGCCTGACGTGGTTTCCTCCTCATGTAGCGCCGGGCTTTGAGCCCGGCAGCCGTGGCCTTTGCGGTTGCCTTCGTTGCGGCTCGCTGGACGCGAAATTTCGGGTCCGGGCGACCCCTCGCAACCGTGTCGATTAGAGTGGACACCCATCGTTTGTTTCCAACGAGTTGCGGCCATTTCTAATCGCCAAATGTCGATTAGAAATTGGGCGATTTGCGATCGGTTTCTGTTCGCGGAATGTGCGGCTGCATGGGATTCTGCGCGAGCGATCTGCGTCCGCGCCGATTTTGCAGCCGCCCGATAAAAGCTGGGCGTGTCCTGCGCCGGTGCGTGTCCGCCGCCGCGGTGGCCTGTCGATGCTCGTCTGTCCTCGCGCATAGCTCGAACCACGCTAGCACGAGACGCCGCTGGCCGGAGGTACAGGAGAAGGCCAGTTTTTTGGACCTGTCTTTTGAGCGTTGCGGGCGGCGAATGACCGTGGTGGGAATGTCAGCGGAAGGAAAGCGGCTCGTGCGGCGCATGCTGCCCCGGCACTCGAAGTACGTCCACGCGCTGATGCGGGCGCTCGATGCGCGGGAACAGGATTCACTCTTTCGGATTTGCCGGAACCTGCGCACGGGAAATCCGGTGAGGTTCTTCGCGGAGGTCATGCATGAGGACGACGACTAAGTTGAGAGTCGAGAGTTTAGAGTTAAGAGGCTAGGGCGCGGCCAGCAATGCCGGTGCCTGACAGGGTACAAACTCCTGGGAGCCGAACCGATCTGGATATATAGTGATGCTATGGGCGTTCGAATAAAATCACCGTTCGCGACTATCGACGAGACCGCCAAGATTCTCGGCGTGTCGCCACGACGGGCGGAACAGCTGGAGAAGCTGATTAATGGCGCGCGAGAAATGTCTACCCGGACGCGCAATGGCCTAAAAAAAGCATCGGCCGGATTCAAATTCAGGAAGTCCGCTTCCCGCTTCGCGAGGAAGCGGTCCGCCAACAGGCCCCAGACTCGTCGAGGGACGCAAAAGCGTGCCAAAAAAGCGAAGGCAGCCCGCTGAAGTTTCCTTAACATTCCGTACGACCCGAAATTCGAGAACCTTTTTCTCGCCTATATCGCGGGAATCAGCGCATTCGGTCTCGCGCCGAGGGCAACGCTCGAGATACGCACCAGCCAACGGCGCCTCGAGAAGATTCGGGACCTGATCGCGCAGTGTCGTTACTCGATCCACGACCTTTCGCGGGTCCAGCGGGATGCGAACGCTCCTAAGGTCCCGCGGTTTAACATGCCATTTGAGCTTGGCCTTGCCGTCGCTCATCAAATGAGCCCGCGCGGCCGAACCCACGGCTGGTTTGTTTGCGAGGCGAAAGACCGAAGACTCTTGAAATCCCTCAGCGACTTGAACGGAACCGATCCCTATGTTCATGGCGGCGTGATCGTGGGAGTTTTCCGCGAACTCCGCAACATCTTCACGAGGCCCGGTCAGCAGCCGACCGTTGACCAGATGGGACGCATCTATCGGCGAGTAAGGAAAAATATCCCGGCTATTCTGCGCAAATCCGCCTCGCGCTCCCTCTACAACGCGACAGTCTTCAAAGACCTGGTAGTCGCCGCAAGAATCTCCGCCGAGAAAGTGCTGTTCTAGTTTCGACGATTCTGAGCGATTGCCGTATCGAGCGCTTGCTGGCGATTGGGGACACGGCCACTGGTATCATACTGGCATGCCGCCGGGGCCTATACTTATCTTCGACAAATCCGCTCTCCAAGCCGTCAGTTTGGACGAGTCGAATTGGCTCGACAATTTTTTCCTGACGAATATTGTGCCGCTGTTTCTCGCGGAGACCCTTGCGGATTTGGAAAAGGAAGTTCATTCGGGCAGGACGCCGGAACAGATTGTTGGAGGACTGTCCTTGCGAACACCCGACATGCAGGCGTACCCCTGCGCGCATCATCGTAAGCTGATCGGCGGCAGCCTATATGGCCACGATGTTCCGATGGACGGTCGGATTCCGTGCGACGCGGGCAAAGTGGTAAACCTCGATAGCCTACGCGGGGTATTTTTTGAGAAGACGCCTGAGGAGGAGGCGCTACAACGGTGGTATCGGGGAGAGTTCCTGGACCTCGAACGGCAGACTGCAAAGAAGCAGAAGAAAGATTCTTCGGCCACAGACGGGCTTCCCTTCGACTGTTCTCAGGGCAGGCAGAATGACGCGCGCGCGGTTAGCGTGCCGCGAATGACCCGCGTCGGTTCACATTCACGCTGCACGAATCACCGCTCACCAATCACCCGCCACACCAACTTCTGCCGGCCTTCCCGGTCGCGGCTCGACCGGGACGCGAACATCGCGAAAGGCCGCCGCTACAAAGGCGCGAGGAATTCCGCTATTCTTGTGTCCCTATGCTAGATCTTGGATACGTACGGGAACACTTCGAAGTGATTGAGAAGATGGCACGGGACCGCGGGGCGGCGATCGATCTCGACGCGTTTCGCGCGATTGACGGTGAGCGGCGCAAAATCATTCACGCGACCGAGACGAAGAAGGCGGAGCGCAACAAGGCCAGCGAAGAGATTGCTCGGCTGAAGAAGGCTGGCGGCGATGCGTCCGGCATTCTCGCGCAGATGAAGGCGCTCGCGGAGGAATTGAAGCGGAACGACGAGCGGATTGCGGAGCTGGACGAACAGCTGAAGCAATTCATGCTGACGGTGCCGAATATTCCGCACGCGAGCGTTCCGGTGGGGCACGGGGCGGCGGATAACGTCGAGGTGCGGCGGTGGGGTCCGCCGCCGAAATTCGATTTCACGCCGCGGCCGCACTGGGAGGTGGGCGAGGGCGCGGGGATTCTCGATTTCGAGGCGGCGATCAAGATGGCGGGGTCGCGGTTCGTCGTATATAAGGCGCTGGGAGCGCGGCTGGAGCGGGCGATCGCGAACTTCTTTTTGGATGTGCACACGCGCGAAAGCGGATTCACGGAGATTCTGCCGCCGTTTTTGGTGAACACGCAATCGCTGACGGGCGTGGGGCAACTGCCGAAATTCGCGGCGGACATGTTTCACCTCGAAGGCACGGACCTGTGGCTCACGCCGACCTCGGAAGTGGAATTGACGAGCTATCACCGTGAGGAAACGCTCGACGCGGACACGTTGCCCGTGAAAATGTGCGCGTGGACGGCGTGCTTCCGGAGCGAGGCGGGCGCGGCGGGAAAAGACACGCGCGGGATCAAGCGGCAGCACCAGTTCCAGAAGGTGGAGCTTTTCAAATTCACGCGGCCGGAGCAGAGCTACGACGAGCTGGAGTCGCTGGTGCGCAGCGCCGAGCTGGTGCTGCAGAAGCTGGGGCTGCACTACCGGGTGGTCCTGCTGTGCACGGGCGACATGGGATTCGCGTCGTCGAAGACGTACGACATCGAGGTGTGGCTGCCGTCGTCGGGCGAATTCATGGAAATTTCGTCGTGCTCGAATACGGAGGCGTTTCAGGCGCGGCGGTCGGGGATTCGATTCAAGGCGAAGGGCGGCGGCGGGAAATCGGAGTTCGTCCACACGCTGAATGGATCGGGGCTGGCGGTCGGGCGGACGTGGATCGCGATTGTCGACAATTACCAGCAGGCGGATGGATCCATTCTGATTCCCGAGGCGCTGCGGGCGTATATGGGCGTGGAGAAAATTCCAGGGAAGATTTAGGGCGCGGGTTGTTGGTGGCGGGTGGCAGGGCGAAGAGAAGGAGAGGCCCCACCCTCATAAAACGAGGATGGGGCACCCGAAACGTCAAAGGCAAAGTGGCGCGAGTTAACTGGCAGCTTCTAGTTTATCGATGGTGAGGACGCCCTTCGCGATGTGGCCGGTGACCTTCACTTCATGGCCGAGCGCATCGTCGGGGACGATCGAATCTTGATTGGCGATGGGGATGACGTGCTTGGTCTTCTCGTTCACGAAGACCCACTTGGCGTTCTTGGTCTTGACGCAGGTTTCGGCGCAGGCTTTGTGGTCCGCGCTCATGCCTTTTGCGCCGCAGTGGCTGTCGCTGATCCAACCGGTGTACGTCATCGCCTTGTCGCTGGCGCGTGTGGTGACGCCGGCTACGCTGATCGCCGCGAACATTAGCGCGAGCAGACCGAACATGCTGATGGCCTTCCTCATGATTTCCTCCTCAGAAGTTTGCTGACTCGTCCAGCTAGCCCTTTCCGCGAACCGCTCTTCAATTCGGACTGCAAGGTGGTTGTCGTGGAGATGGGTAATCGGTCGCGAAAAAAGGCGCCAAGCTCCCTCAGCCGGGCACCTTCGGTTATACCGCAGGCACGGGCTGGAGGCTACAACAAACATTTTGGGGGTGGCTGTGCCGGAAGAGCCACTTGGAAATCAGGAGACCATGCCCATCAGGACCATCGGGCCGGTGGGGTGCGGCATGCCGCCGGCGGGCTCGAGCGTCACCTGGAACCATTTCGGAGGCATTCCCTCGGGCACTTTCATCATCCAGTGATCCGGCTGGCCGCTGAACACGCCCAAGCTGATCGGATCGCCCTTCACGGGGACGAGCCAGAGCTGGTAGGTTTTCGCGGCGGGCGCGGGCGCGATTTCGCCGTCGTACATCACCATGCCCATTTTCGCGTTGTACATCACGTGCGCCGAGCCCTTCGGCATGCCGGACTGCTGCGCGAGCGGGACAGTGATCGTGCTCTGCGACGTCATTAGCTCGGCGACCTCGCGAGCCTCGTCGAGCTGCTGCTGTTGCTGGTCCATCGAGGCGTGCAGCGCGGCAAGCCGGCGATCGAGCGCGCGATTTTCGTGCCAGAGGAAAATCGTCAGCGCGGCGAGCGCGACCGCGGCCGGGACGAGGATCGCGTTCCACCGGCGGCCGAAGACGGCAGGCGTGGGAGCGGACGCAGCCTCGCCGCGAATCTGCGTCATCAGGCGCTGCTTCACGGCGACCGACGGCGCCACGAGCGGCGCGGCGAGCGAGAGCATCGCGACGCGGCCGCGCGCCTCGGCCAGTTTGCGCGCGCAATCGGCGCACGACGCCACATGCGCATCGAGCGCCTGCTTCTCTTCGCCTTCGAGCGCGCCGAGCGCCAGCAGATCGAAGTCTTCGTCGCGAGTTGGGTGGCCGTTTGTCATGTCGCCAACATATTCATGTTCATGACGCCGCCGCGTGCAGCGTGCGTTTCAGCGTCTCGACTGCGGACCGCAGCCGCGTCTTCACGGTGCCGAGCGGGTCGCCCGTGCGCGCGGCGATCTCGCTGTGCGTGAGCCCCTCGAAATACGCGAGTTGGACGCAGGCGCGCTGCTCGGGCGGCAGTTTTTCGAGCGCACCTTTCACGCGCTCCAGCAATTGTTTCTGCGCGACCACGCTTTCGAAATTCACCGGCAGCACGACGGAATTTTCGCCGAGCTCGTCGCTGCCCGCTGCTGCGGGATTGTGGCGCCGTAGTCGGGAAATCGCGCGATTGCGCGCGATCACCAGCAGCCAGCCGGGCAGCGAGCCGCGTGACGCGTCGAATCGCGAGGGCATGCGCCAGAGCTGAAAGAAAATGTCCTGCAAGATTTCCTCGGCTGCCTGGGTGTCGCGCAGAATCCGATTGAGGACGGACGAAAGCATCGAGGCGTAGCGGTCGTAGAGTGCGGCGAGCGCCGCTTCGTCGCGCTGCGCGATTCGCTCGATGAGCGCCGCATCCGAGGCCCGCTCCTCCGCTCCCATCTGCGAACTCACCAGGTTGGAAGCTCCCTTCTCGAAGGTACGCAGCGGGCGAAGCCGTTGGATTGTCGCGCAGCCAGGCAGTTCGAAAGCCGAAATTCGAAACTCGAAACACGGCGAAGGCGGCCGTGAGCTACACAAAACCTGGTCGGCGGCTCCAGCGCTCGGCCGATACGCAGCGTTCGCGAGCCTACCTTGGGGGTCGGCGCCCGGTCAATGTGGTTGTTTTCGTCCGAGGGCCTGTGCCCTCGGCGTGCACGCATAGGATCGCTAAGACACGCTATTTCAATAGCTTAGAGTGGCACCGCCGTCTTGCGCGGCTCTTCTTTGCGTTACCCAATAAGTGGCTTGGGGCATCGTTTCCGTTGACATCTTTTGGCGCTTGGCTAAACTTCGAGTCTCGATAGACTTACAAGCGATCGTATCGAAAAACTAGGCCATTTATAAAGTTTACGAAGCGGTAGGATAGCGCAAGCTCCCCACCCTCCAGGAGGAAGGCAAGATGGCCACCGTTGCCAAAGCGGCTCCCCAGCCCATACCGCGGATTGCTCCGCGCGAGGACCTCAATCCCCACAAGATTGCGCAAATCCAATTCGACATCGCCGCCGAATACCTGAAGCTCGACGCGGGCCTTCGCCAAATCCTCCGCACGCCGAAGCGCATGCTCGAAGTGTCGATCCCCACGAAAATGGACAACGGCCAGGTGAAGGTTTTCACCGGCTATCGCGTGCAGCACAACGTGGCGCGCGGCCCGGCCAAGGGCGGCATCCGGTATCACCCCAACGTCACGGTCGACGAAGTGAAGGCGCTCGCCACCTGGATGACGTGGAAGTGCGCCACGGTGAACATCCCGTTTGGCGGCGGCAAGGGTGGCGTGATCTGCGATCCCAAGCGCATGAGCAAGGCCGAGCTCGAACGCATGACGCGGCGCTACACGTCCGAAATCCTGCCGCTGATCGGGCCGGAGCAGGATATTCCGGCGCCCGATGTCTACACGGACGCGCAGACCATGGCGTGGATCATGGACACCTATTCCATGACCAAGGGATACTCGACGCTCGGCGTCGTGACGGGCAAGCCGGTTTCGATCGGCGGCTCCGAAGGACGCAAGGAAGCGACCGCGCGCGGCGTCCTGGTGGCAGTCGAAGAAGCGTGCAAGGTGAAGAAGATGTCGCTGCGCGGCGCGGCCGTCGCGATTCAGGGATTCGGCAATGCCGGCTCGATGGTGGCGAAGCTTTTCGCCGAGAAAAAGGCGCGCATCGTCGCGATCAGCGATTCCCGCGGCGGTGTCTTCAATTCGCGGGGCATCGATCCGCTGAAAGCGATGCGCTACAAGGAACGCTCCGGCACGGTGGTCGGCATGCCGGGCACGTCGCGCATCTCCAACGACGATTTGCTCACAATGAAGTGCGACATCCTGATTCCCGCGGCGCTCGAAAACGTGATCACGCTGAATAACGTCGATCAGATCAAGGCGAAAATCGTCGCCGAAGCGGCCAACGGCCCCACCACTCCGCACGCGGACGAAGCGCTCGCGCGCAAAGGCATCATGCTGCTGCCCGATATTCTCGCCAATGCCGGCGGCGTCACCGCCAGCTATTTCGAATGGGTGCAGGATCTGCAAAGCTTCTTCTGGCCGGCCGCCGAGGTGAACTTGAAACTCGAAGCGCTGATGCGCCGCGCCTTCCTCGAAGTCTACGAATCCATGCGCAAGCACAGAACACACATGCGCACTGGCGCCTACGTCTTAGCGGTGGGACGCGTAGCCGACGCAACGCTAGTCCGCGGCCTTTTCCCGTAATTCGCTGTTCGTCTGTGCCACTCGCAGCGACCGCCTTTCAGGCGGGCGGTTTTTCTCTTGTAACTGCTCTGGTTGCGCGATTTCCCCACGAGCACTATGGTCAGAACCTTGCGGACTCACCGGCAGATTTTGTGCCATGCTTCGTGGCATTTGAAACAAATGTGAGAGAGTATGCTGGCTCGCATCGTGCCCGACTGTGCGTATGCGTTGGCGCTTTGACTATCGCGTAGGAGTGCCGGTGAGTCGCTCTTACATTGTGACATATGTCCAGACTCGCCACTCTAAAGGCCGCAACGTCGCTGAGGGACGTTGCGAGGCTGCTAGATTTCAGGCCTAAGGCCCTCTCCTACATCCTGTACAGGCAACCCGCTGCGACAAAGTACAAGACCTTTCAGATTCCCAAAAGGAATGGAGGGCAACGGACGATCAATGCTCCCATCGATGCGCTTAAGCTCCTTCAGCGAAAGTTATCCAACCTCCTACAGGACTGCGCCGATGAGATCAACACAACTAGGCAGCGCAAAGACCGGACGGCGCATGGCTTCAAACGCAAGCGGTCGATCATCACGAACGCCCGACAGCACCGCCACCGCCGATGGGTCTTCAACCTCGATCTAGAAGAGTTCTTCCCATCAATTAACTTCGGCAGAGTGCGCCGTTTTCTACTCAAGAACCGAGACTTCGGCTTGAACGAAGAAGTTGCGACCGTGCTCGCGCAAATCGCGTGTCACGAAAATTTCTTGCCGCAAGGTAGTCCCTGCTCTCCGGTCATCTCCAATCTAGTCGCGCATCTGCTGGACATGCGGGCGGGTGGAGGATCCTTCGAGGAATCGCGACCGATTCACACCCGAGTCCGTTCAAGCCTCGAAGAAAATTAAGGGGTGCCGCACTCTTCACGCTTCTTGTGAAGGGTGCGCGAGGCGGCTTCCAATCTTGAACCTTCTACTTCAGGACACTTAGAGCGGAGGAAGGCCAAGGGAACGCAGACGACGATCCAACAGCCGTTGATCGATATAAACGTTGTGGACCAGCAGCTGCCGGAATGCACTTCTAAGATCGGTCAAATAGTGGCGCGAGTAAAAGATTTCAAGCAGGCCGACGCTTCCCAAAGTATCGAGGCCCCCCGCCTTTGCTAGTTTGCGCGCTTTGTAATCATCGATGAGCACGGGATTCGCGCCAAACTCTTTGGCCAGGAGAATCGTGCTCATCTCGCCGGGACCTAGGCCGTATTTCTGCTGCGCCGAACGCAAGCTGGCTGGATTCCCAACCGACTTGACCTCGATCCAATCGGCTTTCGACACCTCCGACGCTCCGGGCAAGCCCGAGCCGGCGATCACAACTTCGTAGTGAACTTCAGGGGAGATATAAACAAGCGGGAAAACTCGCTTGAGAAAGTCCAGACAATCGAGCTTGGTTAGTATGATAAGCGGAGATGAGTCAGCTACAGGGGTCACACTTTGAGACGATCCGCGATCTTGCGTTCTTCTTCCAGGTCTTCAAAGCTGTACCGCAGTGGCGGGACACCGTGCTTCGCCGCGAAATCCATGAAAGCCGCCACGGGCGTTTGACATAGCTCCGCGGCGCGTCCCAGCGAGACCTTATCCTCGCGATAAAGTTCGAGGGCTAGCAATCGAGCGGCCTCTTGGGAGAGACTGCCCGCCTCCAAATTCGCGGCCTTCAGAAGCTCCGAAGGCAACTTTATATCCACGGTTTCCATATATCCAAATTATAGCATCCCTTGCGGTTTGTCGTGGGTTGTAGGGCCGAATTACGATTGGGCGGCGCGTTCGAGTTCGGCGATGTCGAGCTTTTTCATTTTCATCATGGCCTGCATGGCCTTCGAGTGTTTCAGGTAATCGGACATGCGCGCGGGAGTGATCTGCCAGGCGAGGCCGAACTTATCCTTGAGCCAGCCGCATTGAACCTCGCTGCCGCCGGCAGTCAGCTTCGACCAGTAGTAATCAATCTCCTGTTGTGAATCGCAGCGCACGACGAACGAAACGGCTTCCGTGAATTTGAAGGCAGGGCCGCCGTTCAGCGCGGTGAACTTCTGGCCGTCGAGCTCGAAGGCGACCGTGAGGACGCCGCCTTTCGGCCCCGGGGCGTCGCCGGTGTTGCGGAGTTCGTCGAGGCGGCGCGAATTCTTGAAGACGCTGATGTAGAAGTCGACAGCCTCTTCGGCATTTGAGTCAAACCACAAAAACGGCGTGATGCGGGGATAGCCCTCGAGAGCGCTCACGTTAGCCTCACTTTCCGCCTACATCTTAATACCGGATGTTGGATTTTCCTCGCGCGTCTTCGCCGGCTCGAGGAGGACGTAGGCCTGGAATTTGCGGAAGGATTCGCGGCGCGCTTTGGAAATGAATATGGCGCGGAGCTTCATGATTGCGCCGAAGATGCCAGGCAGCCGCAGCGGGCGGCCGAGATTTTCGGCTTCTTCCACCAAGTAGCCGATGCGCTTGGACTGCCAGCCGTGGCTCGCGAAAAATGCGAACCAGTCCGGCGGCGTGAATTTGAATGGGGCGTTTTGCATGTTCCAGCGCACGCGACGCCTGCCCCGATAATTCATCAGCTCGGACGAAAAATATTCGACGATCCAGCCTTCGATGCGGTCGAGCGCGCGCAAATCGTCGGCGAGCGACGCGACTTCTTCGACGCTTAGGTAGGAAACCACTCCTTCGGTGAGGATCAGCAGCTTCTTCGCGCGCGCGTTGGTGGCTGCGAGAAGCTTGCGGCGCTCGGGGACGTTCGCGAGATCGAGCGGCACGCGTTCCAGCTTGCATCGCGGCTGCTGGCCCGCGAGGCGCTCGTCCTTGAATTCAATCACGCGCGGATAATCGACCTCGATCCACAGCAGAGACTCGGGCAGGTCCATGCGATACGGGCGCGTGTCGAGGCCCGCGCCGAGATTCATGATCACGTCGACGCCCTGCGAGATGGCCTGCCGGATGAAGTCGTCGATCACGCAGGTGCGGATCACGACGATCTGGCTGACCATGTACGGCATGGGCATCGCCGCAGCCATTTTGTTGCCGTGATCGCCTGCGAGAACGCCCGCGAGCGGATCGCGGAAAAGCGCGTCGGCGCGTGCTGTTTCTTCCGCGCGGAAATTCGCTACGGCGAATGCGGTGTCCGAGACGTTTTCGATTTGCGGGCTGGCCATGCCGAAGATTGTCCACGATTGGGCCGACGCGGTTCAAGGCCCTTCCGTAGGGGCGCATGCTTGCTGCGCCCGCCTTTGCCTTTGAATTAGGTTTGTCGGGTGCCCCACCCTTGCCGTGTAAGGGTGGGTTGCCGTTGCTTCAGGCCGGCGGTTTTTCTCGGAGTGCGACGGACCACGAGCCGCCCCAGAGCGAGAGGGCGATGAAGAAGCTCGACCACTCGTCGGGATCGTGCAGCGCGTGGAAGACGCGCGGCAGGTGCAGCGTCACGACCCAGATCCCGAACATCAAGGCGATGCCTACGTAGCTCCAGCGCGCGAGGACATTCAGCGCGATGCCGATTCCGGCGGCGATGAATGCGACTCCGAAAAACACGGACCAGAAGGTGTGCCATGGAAGCCAGCTAGGCACGAATCCCGCAATGAACTGGAGCACGAGGAAATGGTCGACGCCGAAAATGACGAGCGACACCGCGAAAATCCAGCAGGCCGCGAGCGCGAGGAAACGCGGAATCGCGGCGACGCCGGGCAGCAACCACGCGAGGCTCGCCATCGCGAGAGGCTCGAAGACGCCGGTTCGAAGACCGACGTCGCCGAAGTGCGCGGCGTTCTTGGGCGCTGCGACAATCACGGCGCAAAGAAACAGAATCGTCCCCAGCGCAAGCGCGGAAGGAAGAAGCGTGCGCCTGAAGAGCAGGCCCGCGCCCAACACCACCCAGACCGCGCCCAATACGTCGGCCAGCCACGAGATCGACGGAAGGTAGGGGAGGACCGGAATGACGTTGTATCCCGGGCCCATCAGCTGGGTGACGTCTTTGGCGGAGATGATGTTTTGCGCGCCAAGCGCGATGATGGCGGCCCCGAAGAGGATCAGGCCCGGGTCGAAGCGAAAGCCTGGCGCAGATTCCGTTCCCGATGTGCCCATTCGACGTCCTCTTGAGCGTTCTCGTTTTCCCGCGAGAGATTCTATATCACGAGTTGAGAGAAAAACCGCGCAGGGGCCTAACCCACCAAATGACATACGCCGCGAGGCGGCAGGCCGCATGGCGGGAAAATAGCTCTTGACATATTCCCATATGGGAATGTAATATCCGGGGCATGGCAAGGGCAGCGACAACCTCGGATGCGTTCAATGCGGTGGCCGAACCGCGGCGGCGGGAGATACTGAATTACCTGGCGCTCGAGGAACGGCCGGTGGGAGACATCGTGGCGAGGCTGCAGCTGGAGCAGCCTTCGGTGTCGAAGCACCTGCGGGTGCTGCGGGATGTAGGGCTGGTCCGGGTGCGGCGCGACGGGCGGCGGATGCTCTATCGCACGAACGCCGACGGAATCCGGCCGCTGCACGAATGGGCGGGCATGTTCGAAAAACTCTGGCGGCATCAGTTGCAGCAAGTGAAGGAACGCGCGGAAGCCAAGGTGAAGGAAAGCGAGTCGAAACATAAAGAACACAAAGAGGGAGGGAATCATGATCGCAATGGCAACAAGAGTTGAGGATTTGACGATGAGCATCACCGAAGAAATTCACATCAAGGCGCCGCTCGAGCTGACGTTTGCCACACTGCTGGAACAGCTCGGGCAATTCAATCAGGTGGCCGCTGACCGTCCCCTGCCGATGAAGATCGAGCCGTGGCCCGGCGGGCGATGGTATCGCGACCTCGGCGACGGCAACGGACATCTCTGGGGGCACGTGCAGGCGATCAAGCGGCCGACGCTGATCGAGATCTACGGCCCGCTGATCATGTCTTATCCCTGCATGTCGAACCTGCAATACCGGCTAAGCGAGGAGGCAGGCGGGACGCTCATCAAATTCCAGCATCTGGCGCTGGGGCTGATTCTCGACGAACACCGGCAGGGCATTCCAAATGGGTGGAGGTACACGCACGCGCTTCTGAAGGAACGCGCGGAGGCGCTGCGCGCCGGACGGACGGCGGCGCACTGAGCGAGCCGCGCACGAATTTCGTTTCTAACCAACAAACTGAAAAGGAGGAGGAAGGATGAGCGCAATGGCAACGGCAGCAAGAGTTGAAGATTTGACGCTGAGCATTAACGAGGAAATCCACGTGAAGGCGCCGCTGGAGGTAACGTTTGATTCGCTGCTCGAACAGCTTGGCTCGCTGATGGGCGGCGCCGAGGACCGGCCGATGCCGATGAAGATCGAGCCATGGCCGGGCGGGCGATGGTATCGCGATCTGGGCGACGGCAACGGGCATTTGTGGGGGCACGTGCAGGCGATCAAGCGGCCGACGCTGCTCGAAATCTACGGGCCGCTGATGATGTCGTACGCGGCCATTTCGAATGTTCAGTACCGGCTGAGCGAGGAAGCGGGCGGGACGCTGATTAAATTCCACCACCTGGCGCTCGGCGCGATTCCCGCGGACCACAGGGAAGGATTCGGCAAAGGCTGGAACTACATACACACGCGTTTGAAAGAGCGGCTGGAAAAGTAACGCGGCGGCAGGAAGCGGTCAAACCTCATCACTGAAGTCGGAGTAGGGATCATGATCGCTCATAACCCCCTCCACGGATCCGGACGAGCGGCTTTCCCGCATCCGGCTCTTGCCTTAGGTAGCAACGCCCATGCGGCGCAGGGGATAGGGATGACAGACGGTAGGTATAGGCAGCCAGCGGGTGATCAGGCGCCGCATGCGGTCCCAAAGGACGCGACCGTTCTGACTGCGCCGCGACAACGCGCGATGCCAGAGCCGCCCCACTTGGAACCGAAAGAGCCACAGCGCGTTTTGGTTCAGGGGCACTCCGTAATACCGGAGGTGTCCACGCACCACCGCTTGCAGCCATTTGCCCACTTCGGGGATGGGTTGGTGCATGCGTCGCTGAAGCTCGGCTTTCACCTCGTTCAGCTTGGCCTGCAACCTTTTGCGGATCGTCTGCCGCAGCACCGTAAACCGTCCATTACTCCTCTTCTTCACGCAGATGTGCGCAAAGCCGAGGAAGTTGAACGTCTCCGGTTTCCCTTCTCCACGCCACTGCCGTTGGTCGATGGCATACGGACCGAACTCCAGCAGCCGCGTTTTCTCGGGATGCAGTTCCAGGTTGAACTTTCGCATTCGTTCCGTAAGTTCCGCTCGAAACTGATCGGCATCCGCTTGGCTGTTAAATCCAACCACGATGTCATCGGCGAAGCGCACGACGATGACATTTCCGTGTGCGCGCTTCTGACGCCATGCTTGGACCCACAGATCGAATACGTAATGAAGATAGACGTTCGCCAAAAGCGGCGAGGCACTTCCGCCCTGGGGCGTCCCTTCTTCCGTCCGTATTCGTTTCCCATCCTCCAGCACGCCGGCATTCAGCCATTTCTGGATGAGCCGCACGACGCGCCGATCCGCAACCCGATGCTCGATGAACTTCACAAGCCATTCGTGGGACAGTCCATCGAAGGACTCTACGACACACTACCCATCATCAGGACCTTCCCAAGAGAGTCACGATTGTCCGTGCTCGTCATCCGTTCGAAGGTAAATCACTCGCCGTCCTTGGGACTATCCATCGGCACAGTCGATTGCATCTCGTTCTGATCTTGCCCGACGGCAGTAAGTCGCTCATCCCTGCCGACTGGACCGACATTGCGCCCACCGCGCAGCCTCAGGTTAGCGTCCCTTCGAATCAGACCGCAACGCTTGGCTCTCGGGAAGACTTGTTTCACGCACGAGCCGTCGTAGATGCTCTCCTCGGCCGCCTCGCTCGACCGAAAAGCGAGGAGGCCGATCCCACCGTAACAAAGGAGGGCATCCTTGCAGCGAAACCTGAAACTCTTCGACTTCCTGCTCAAGGAAATCTACGTATGGGAAACACTGGAAAACGAACCCAGGGCTCTCGCGATCGAAATCCTCGCCAGGCTCATCACCCGCGCAGCCACAGACACCGAGGAGGAAAATCATGAATGATCTCGCCAAAGTGAAGCCCAGCCATACCCAACGCACCGCCTTCGTCTACATCCGCCAGTCCTCCCCAGCTCAAGTCGAGTACAACCGCGAGTCCACCGCACGCCAATATGCTTTGGTTAACAAGGCGCAGGAACTCGGTTGGGCCAAAGAACAAGTGATCGTCATCGACGAAGACCTGGGCGTTTCCGGCTCCGGATTCGCCGAGCGTTCCGGTTTCGCACGCATGACCGCGGAAGTGGCTCTCGGCCGTGTGGGCATCGTGTTCGGCCTGGAAGTCTCCCGCATGGCGCGCAACAACGCCGACTGGTATCGCTTGTTCGATCTCTGCAGCATCACCGACACTCTGATCGGAGACAGTGACGGCCTCTACCATCCGGCGCTTTTTAACGATCGCTTGGTGCTCGGATTAAAAGGCATCATGGCAGAAGCGGAATTGCACATTCTTCGTGCACGGCTCGAGGGTGGAATTCGCAACAAGGCCGCACGCGGTGAACTGCGCCGCGGTTTGCCCGTGGGCTTCGTTTGGGGAGAAGAGGACGGCGAAGTGCGCTTTCATCCCGACGAATCCGTCGTCAGCACCGTTGGCACGGTCTTCTCGAAATTCATCGAACTGGGATCGGTCCGCAAGGTCTGGTTGTGGTTCCGCTCCGAAGGTCTTTCCTTCCCTCTGCGGTCCCATATGAAGAGCGAGATCCGTTGGGTCGCCCCGAGCTACCACACCATCCATCAAGTCCTCACCAATCCGGTGTATGCTGGCGCGTACGCGTACGGGAAGTCTCATCGTGACCGCTACGTCGATAACCAAGGCAGGCTGCGGAAGCGAACTCGCCTTCTGCCTATGGCGGAGTGGCCCGTGCTTCTTCCTGAACATCATCCCGGTTACATTGACTGGGCGACCTTCCAAGCCAATCAAGCACGCATTGATGCCAACGAGCATCCTCAGCCGCACCAAGCGGGCGGCGCCGTGAGAGAAGGCGGCGCATTGCTGCAGGGCCTGGCTACATGTGGGAAGTGTGGCCGTCGGCTGCACACTCACTACACGGGCAGAAGCGCGTCGCCCGGCTATCATTGCGCGGGCAAGGATCTCGTTGACGGACGCGGAGTGTACTGCCTAAACGTGGGCGGCGTTCAAATCGATCAAGCCGTTGTCGATGCTTTTCTCAAAGCTCTGACGCCCGCGGCTCTCGAAGCAACCCAGTTCGCCATACAGCAACTCGAAACGGATCACGATGCCGCACTCAGTCAATGGCGCCTGGCAGTGGAACGTGCTCGCTACGAAGCGGAACGAGCCGAGCGTCAATATCGTGCCGTGGAGCCCGAGAACAGACTGGTGGCACGCGGACTCGAAACCGAGTGGGAAAGGCGCTTGCGCGATCTCGCCGCTGCAGAGGCCGAACTCGAACGACGGGAACGACAACGCCCGCGCGTGCTGAGCGAAGAAGAGAAAAAGAAAATTTCCTCTCTCGGTTCCGATCTGCACAAAGTCTGGAGAGCGCCTACCACCACGGACCGGGATCGCAAAGAGCTTCTGCGCGCTCTTCTGGAAGAGGTGATGGTGACCGTCGATCGGGATGAACGGCGGGCTCATCTTACCCTGCGCTGGCGAGGCGGTACTCTCACCGAATTAGATCTGTCCTTGCCGCGCATGAAGCCTCGCGGCCTCCACACCGACGAAGATACGGTCTCTTTGCTTCGTCGTCTGGCCGCTCTGTACCCGGACGACGTGATCGCCGGCATTTTCAATCGTCAGGGACGCAAAACTGCGAGCGGTGAACGCTTCACGGCGCTTCATGTCGGCAGCCTGCGTCGCTACCGCAACATTCCACGTTGCCAACCACCGGCCGAGCCACCCACCGGACAAGTTGTGCCGATCCGCCAGGCAGCCCGGATCCTCGGCATTTACCCTTCCACGATTCATCGGTGGTTGAATGATGGCTTCATCGCTGGAGAACAGCTAACGCCTGGAGCACCGTGGCAGATTCGAATCACCAATGAGTTGCGCGCACGCTTTGTCGAGCAAGCACCGCCAGGTTATCTGCCCATGCTGGAAACAACGCTGAAACTTGGCGTTTCCCGCCAAACCGTGTTGCAACGTGTAAAGCGTGGCGAGCTCGAAGCTTTGTTGGTTACGCGCGGACGTCGTAGAGGCTTACGAATCAAACTGTTAGATGACCAACCGGGGTTATTTCATGACTAAGGGGGCATTATGGAACACGATCCAAAAAGCCCTGGATGTCCAGATCGAGCACCCAGTTCACTTTTCTCGTCAGCAGTCCCGTGTAGAGCGCGTCCAGCGCTTGATGCTGGCTGCGCCCCGGCCGAAACCCGTACGAGAAGCCGAGAAAATCCGTTTCGTAGATGGCGTTCAGCACCTCGACCGCCGCACGCTGGACGATTTTGTCTTCCAGCGCCGGGACCCCGAGCGGTCTTTGCCGCCCGTCGGCCTTCGGGATAAACACCCTACGCACCGGCTTTGCTCGGTACGCTCCACGCTTCAGCTTTGCGGAAAGGTCCTGGAGATTCCCTTCCAGTTCCTCCCCATAGTGCCGCCACGTTTCTCCGTCCACGCCCGGCGCGGCTTCCTTCTTAAGTCTGAAGTAGGCCATCCGCAACGTGTTCCGGTTGTAGATGTGGTGCAGGAGCGCCGTGAACCGCAACTTCTTATCCTTTGCTGCTGCTTGACGTACCCGCTCCAGCGCACTGAGCGCGTCTGCCCGGCTCGGAGTCCGGGACGCGTTTTGCTGAGGCAGGTTCCCTTTGGCCAAACCCCTTCCCTCCACCCCCTCCGCCGCCGGTTGCCCGGCGTTGTTCGGGGACTTCGCAGGTACAGTGGGTCTGTCCGACTTCCCAGGTCCGTTCATCATCGGCGTACGTCCTTAGACTTCCCGTTGCGTCCCAAGGCAACTGCTACCTTGGGCGAACCTGGGATCTCCCGGTTCCCGCGCGAGGTGCCTGCGTACGTGCACGGGGTCTCTGACCGCGCGGGACTCAAGCACACCTCGCGATATCGGTGCACCCGATGGGGCCTTCCGCTTCTCCTTACAGCGTCGGCGTCCCGGAGTGAGTTTCTTACGCGGCTGAATACCCGGCCCGCACGTTCCCCTGTCAACGCTTCGACGCTGCCCTTGCGAGCAGCTCCGCATGACTCGGGGCCGATGTGGGTCGCTAGTTCACATTCGTATGACTTTTGCATTCACTACACCTCGCCGGTTTAACCGGCGCACAAGGAGAAAAGCAATGACGAACGTGGCAGCAGCAGTGGAAAAGACAAGCAGCGTGACACCAGTTGGGACGGAATTCCGCGAAGAGGCCAAGACAACGCGGCGCGTCCTCGAGAGGGTCCCGGCGAGCAAGCTGAGCTGGAAGCCGAGCCCGAAGTCGATGTCGCTCGGGCAGCTGGCCTTCCACATCGCGGCGGTTCCCGGGCGATTTGTGGCCAATCTCAAGAAGACGGAGCACGAAGTCGATCCGACAGCCTTCCGGTTCCAGGAGGCGAAGAGCACGGAGGAGATTCTCGCCGTGTTCGATCAAAGCGTGAAAGACGCGGGAGCGTATCTGGATGGGCTCAGCGAGGAGCAGCTCCGGGCGACGTGGACGCTGAAAGCGAACGGCCGGCCGCTCTTCACCAAATCACGCCAGGACGTGGTGCGAATGATCATGCTCAGCCACATCTATCACCACCGCGGGCAACTCTCCGTCTATTTGCGGCTGCTCGATCTTCCGGTGCCTTCGATCTACGGGCCGAGCGGGGATGAAAATCCGTTTGCGTGAGCCAACCGCGCCGCCGCTTCGATCGAATGAGGCGGCGGCCGATTGGCGGACTCGCTGACGCACCGCGCGAGAAAAAATTCTGTTGCGCGCAGGGCAAGAAGGCGCGTACATTTCAATTGCCGGCACGCTCTGAGGTTGGGCGTCGCCGGCATTTGTGCCTCGCGCGGAGGGCACTGGAATTTGAGTAGTCACGCTACGCACACGAACCACGGAACTCACGTCCCACCGATCCTGCTGACGATTGCCGGATTCGATCCCTCGTGCGGCGCGGGTGTGGCCGCCGACCTGAAAACATTCGCGGCGCACAACTGTTACGGCATTGCCGCGGTGACGGCGCTCACGGTGCAATCGACGCAGGGCGTGCTCGCGGTGCAGGTGACTCCTTCGGCGACGCTGCGCGCGCAGATCGATACGCTGGCGGAAGATTCGGCGATCGCGGGCGTGAAGATCGGAATGCTGGGGAACCGCGCGAATGCGGCAGTGGTGGCCGAGTTCCTCGACAAATATAAATTCGCGCACGTGGTGCTCGATCCGGTTTCGCGGCCGACGGCGGGAGACACGGAGTTGCTGGACGCGCCGGGGCTGAAATTTGTTCGCGACGAATTGCTGAAGCGCGCGAGCGTGATCACGCCGAATATTCCCGAAGCGGAATTTCTGACCGGGCTCGAAGTGAAAGATGTGCACGGGATGAAAGCCGCGGGACAAAAGCTTCTGGAGATGGGCGCGCGCGCGGTGATCGTCACGGGCGGGCACCTCGACAAACCGATCGATGTGCTGTGCGATGGAACCGAAATCGAAACGTTCGGCGGCGAGCACGTGAAGAGCCTGAACACCCATGGATCCGGATGCACGTTTTCGTCGGCGATCGCGGCGCAACTGGCAAGCGGTCAGCAGTTGCGCGAAGCCGTGATTCTGGCGAAGGCGTACGTGACGAAAGCGATCGAGAAGTCGTATCAGATCGGCAAAGGCGCTGGGCCGCTGAACCAGCTTTTCCGATTCCACCAGGAAGCGCCGCCGCGCGGTGTTCACGAAGTGCCGCAACATGGAATGCATCCCGCCGCAGAGCCTGCCGCACAGTAGCAAACCCCGAAAATCGAAAATGGAAATTCGAAGATCGGTCGTGTCGCGCTAAGCTGCAGCTGTACTTGCGAGCGCTTCGATTACCGCGATATTTTGTACGAGATTATCCGGCAGATTGTGGCGCTGCTTCAGGTACTGCGGCGCGTTGTAGGAGACCCAGACTTTGCCAGCGGCGTCTTCCGCTATCAGGATTTTCATTGGCAGGTCGATGGCGATGCTGGGCGACGCGACCATCAGCGGCGTCCCGGCTTTCGGGCTGCCGAAGATCAGGAGCTTGGTGGGGCGCATTTTCAGGCCTACTTTTTCGGCCTCGCCGCTGTGGTCGACGAGCGCGAAGAGGGCTACCCCTTTGGCTTGCAGGATTCCCTTCAACTTTTCCACGGTTGCATCGACCGAATGATTGCTGGGCTTGCTGACGATTCCGTTGTCTGCGAGCGAAGGCATTGCTGTCTCCTCTCCTGAGAAATCCCTGAAGCGAGCTATATTTAGACCGACACGAGATAGATGGCCATGGCGAGGCCGACGATTCCCAAAAAGATGGCCAGGGCCACGCCGGCTCTGGAGGGTTGCGTGAACTCGGTGGTGCCGCGATTCAATTGGCGCACGAGATTCACGTGATGAATGCAGGCGAAGACGTCGATCGACACGCCGGCGAGAATGAGGGCGGTGCCGAACCAAACGGAGTGTCCACCAGTGACGCGGCTCTGCACGGCGAGAGCAGGCGCGATGATTCTGAATTCCTGGAGGAAGAGGCCGAACCGGGCCACGACGAAACCGAAGCCCATGAAGGCGAGGCCGGTGCGAATCCAGGCGAGGAAGGTGCGTTCGGCGGCGAGGTAGTCGCCGGGGCTGCGGTCGGGATGCTGCGTTGCGGGTGTTTGGGTCAAGAGAACCTCCCCGGCGGAGTGGGAAAAGTAACATAGTTTGGGGGCGCTCGGAGTAAAGACGGATTCACCGCTGAGACGCAGAGGGCGCAGAGAAATTCCAAGGCAGTGGTTAGTGTGCGCGGGCTAGCGGCGGAAGACGATTTTGCCGGCGACGATTGTTGCCATGGGGGCGCCGCGGAAGGCGCGGCCGTCGAAGGGGGTGTTGCGGGATTTGCTGGGGGAGTCGGCGGCGCGGAATGTCCAATCGTGATCGGTCGAGAAAATGGTGAGGTCGGCTGGTTCGCCGGGGGCAATTTTGCGCTCTAGGCCGAGGACGCGGTCGGGGCCGGTGGTGAACAGCTCGACTAGGCGCATCAGCGAAAGTTTTTTCGAATCGACGAGCACCGTGAGACCGAGCGCGAGCGCGGTTTCGAAGCCGGTGATGCCGAAGGGGGCGCGATCGAATTCGACATCCTTGCTCGCGGGGTGATGCGGGGCGTGGTCGGTGGCGATGGCGTCGATGCTGCCGTCGGCGAGGCCGTCGATCAGAGCGTCGCGATCTTCGCGCGAGGCGAGCGGCGGATTCATTTTGTAATGCGTGTCGTAGCGAACGTCCTCGTCGGTGAGCGTGAAATGGTGCGGCGTTACTTCGGCGGTGACGCGGAGGCCCTGTTTCTTGGCCCAGCGGACGTATTCGAGCGCGCCGCGCGTCGACATGTGCGCGATATGAAGGCGCGCGCCGGTGAGCGAGGCGATTTCGACGTCGCGGCCGGCGCAAATCGATTCGGACTGCGCGGGAATGCCTTTCAGGCCGAGGCGAAGCGAGTGCGGGCCTTCGCGCATAACGCCGCCGGCGAAAAGCGACGGATCCTCACAGTGGTCGATGACGGGGAGGCCGAGCGAATTACAATAGTCCATTACTTGACGCATCAGGCGGGCGGTGGCGACGGGCTTGCCGTCGTCGCTGACGGCGATGATGCCCGCGTCTTTCATGGCGGCGATTTCGGCGAGCGCCTCGCCCTTACTGCCAATGGAGGCTGCGCCGATGGGCCAGACGCGGACGGCGGCTGAGGCTGCGGCGCGTTCGACGATGCCGCGCGTGACGGAGGCGCTGTCGTTTACCGGCTGCGTATTCGGCATGCAGCAGACGGCCGTGAATCCGCCGCGGGCGGCGGCAAGCGTGCCGGTCTCGATCGTTTCGGACAATTCTCCGCCGGGCTCGCGCAGATGGCAGTGAAGATCGATGAAGCCGGGCGCGACGATCAGGCCTTTGGCGTCGAAAATTTCGGCGCCGTCGGCGGAGAGATTCGCGCCGACGCGCGAGATGCGATCGCCGTCGAGAAGAACATCGAGAGCGGCATCGGTCTTGGTAGCCGGATCGAGGACGCGGCCATTCTTAATCAGAAGCATTCGAGCGGTCCTTTGCGGGATGGGGCGCGTCGACGGGCGCGCCGCCGATCAGATGATAGAGAAGGGCCATTCGCACGGCGAGGCCGTTGGTGACTTGCTCGAGGACGCCGGACTGCGCGCCGTCGGCGACCACCGGATCGATTTCGAGGCCGCGAATCATGGGGCCCGGGTGCAGCACGAGGGCATCGGGGCGCGCGAGGCGCAGGCGCTGGGCCGTGAGCTGATAGCCGAGGATGTATTCCTCGGCCGCGAGCGCAGGCTCGTGGATGCGCTCGGTTTGCACGCGCAGGACCATGACGACATCCGCGCCTTCGAGGGCGTCTTCGATGCGCGTCGTGACGCGCAGGCCGGGAGCCATATTTTCGAGCTCGCGCGGCACCCACATCGCGGGGCCGCACAGCGTGATGCGCGCGCCGAATTTCGTTAGCAGATGAATATTCGACCGAGCGACGCGGCTGTGGATGATGTCGCCGAGAATCGTGACGTTCCAGCCTTCGAGGCCGCCTTTGCGGTCGCGGATCGTGAGCGCGTCGAGCAGGGCCTGCGTGGGATGCTCGTGCGTGCCATCGCCCGCGTTGAGCACAGGGATTTCGAGGCGCTGGGCGACGAATTCGGGCGCGCCGGAAGATGCGTGGCGGATCACGATGCCGTCGGGGCGCATGGCTTCGATGGTGCGGACCGTGTCGATGAGCGATTCGCCCTTTTTCAGGCTGGAGGATTCCGCCTGTAGGGCCATCGTATCGGCGCCGAGTCGCGCGGCGGCGGTGGTGAAGCTGATGCGCGTGCGCGTGGACGACTCGAAGAAAGCGACGGCGACCGTCTTGCCGCGCAAAGTGGCGAGTTTTTTCAGGGGATAGCGCTGAAATTCCTGGAAGGGCTTCGACTGATCGAGAATAAAAGTGATTTGCTCGCGGGTGAGGTTTTCTGTTCCGAGCAAGTGTGACAGGCGCTGCACTGTGTCCCTTTAGTTGAGTTAGCCGCCTCCGAAAGCCCGGCGTCGATCAGGGAACGCGGTCGACCAGAACCACGCGCTCCTCGCCATCCATCTCCTGGAGGCGAACTTCCACAATTTCGGTGTCGCTGGTCTGCACGTTGCGGCCGACGAAGGTGGCTTCCACGGGAAGCTCGCGATGCCCGCGATCGATCAGGACGCAGAGGCGAATGCGTTTCGGGCGGCCCAGATCGAACAGGGCGTTCATCGCGGCGCGAATCGTGCGGCCAGTGTAGAGAACGTCGTCGACGACGACCAGATCGCGATTATCGACCGGGAAAGCGATTTCGGTGCCCTGCAGCGACGGCTGCGAGCCGATGGTCGAAAGATCGTCGCGATAGAGCGCGATATCGAGAATGCCCATCGGGACATCGGCCCTTGAAAAAGCCCGAATCGAGCGCACCAGGCGGTCGGCCAGCGTGACGCCGCGACGGCGGACGCCGATGATGGCTAGATCCTTCGCGCCCTCGCTCTTTTCGATGATTTCATGGGCTAGACGCTGGAGAGTCCGATTAATTTCTTCGGCGGATAGGAGTTGACGCTTTTCGACGACGCGCATTTTCGGCGACTCATCCTAGCATAGACGGCGGCGAGTCCGCAGCCGCGGATTCAGGGCGAAGCTGGCGATCTCGTGAGCGATGTAGAGGCCCCACCCTCACGAACCGAGGATGGGAGGAGGGTCGCGCTTTTGCGATCGACGGTTGTCGGTGGAAGCGTGGGCCTTCAGGCCCGCGAAAAAGCACGAGGTAATCGGGGGCTTTAGCCCCGGGCTTTGCCTTTGATTCTGCGTGTGCTCAATAAGGAGCCTCGCTTCCCCTCGGAATCGGGGCAGGCTGGGGCTGCTTTCTTGACTAGCGTGATAGACTTCCAAGCAGTGAGTTCGCCCGAGCCGGTACGCATCCCAGAGCGGCCTTCGGGGGTAGACCTCCGAGTTAACGTAGGCACCGTTTCCCTCAAAAACCCGATTATTGCGGCCAGCGGCACGTTTGGCTATGGGCTGGAGTTTGCGCCCATCGTCGACCTGAACCGCCTGGGTGGGATTGTGGTCAAGGGGCTGTCCCGGGAGCCGATGGCTGGCAACCCGGCGCCACGGATGGCCGAGACGGCCAGCGGGATGATCAACGCGATAGGCCTGCAAAATGTCGGCGCGCGGACATTTGTCGCCGAAAAGCTGCCCGCGCTGCGGCAATACGAGACGGCGATCATCGCGAATGTCTTCGGCCACACGATCGCAGACTACGTGGAAGTGATTCGTATCCTAGAGGATGCAGAGGGGATAGCGGCCTATGAGCTGAACGTCTCGTGCCCGAATGTAGAGCATGGCGGGGCGGAGTTTGGAGTCGATCCAGTACTCACAGGGGAAGTCGTCCGAGCGGCTACAAAGGCATCCAGCCGACCGCTTTGGGTGAAGCTATCCCCTATTGTTGGTAGAATTGGACTTACGGCGAAGGCAGCCGAATCTGAGGGGGCTGACGCCGTGGTCATAGCAAACACCTATCCGGCGCTGTGTATCGATGCACACACCCGAAGGTCCCGCTTGGGAAGTACGACGGGCGGATTGTCGGGTGCGGCGATAAAACCTATAACCATCAGGTTGGTTTACGAGGCGAGTCGGGTGATTCAGATACCGATTGTAGGGTTAGGCGGTATTGAAGGCCCGGCTGATGTGGCCGAATATATGCTTGCAGGTGCCTCGGCGGTGGAAGTAGGGACAGCCCATTTCGTGGACCCGCGAGCTTCAGAGAAGTTAGTCGGAGAACTCGAAATGTGGTGCCGGGACGAAAATCTGTTTGAGATCAGCAACTTACGGGGATCGTTTGAAAGCTAAAGCGGTTGCTTTCACGGCCCTCGGAAGGTTACAATATACTGATTTCAAAAAGGTTAGGTGAATATGAAGGCCAAAATATTTGTGATTCTCGAGACGGTGTTTTTAGGACTGGGTATGCTTATTCTGACTCCGTCGGCTAATCCGAAGGCCGCAGCCAGAACAGGCAGCCCCGACCAAACGGCCTCAAGCATCGCAAACACCTCCCACGATAAGTCCAACCCCTCAGCCCAGCCTAAGCCACTGGCTGTCTGGGAATGCACCACCAGCTGGTATGGTGAGGATTTCGACGGTCTGCCGACGGCGACCGGTGAAACATATGATATGTATGGACAGACGGCGGCCCACCCGACGCTGCCGCTGGGTTCGATCGTGCGGGTTGTCAACCCGCGGAACCACCGGAGCGAGGTTGTCCGGATCAACGACCGAGGACCGTATGTCGAGGGACGCGAATTGGACGTCTCCTATCAAGTCGCCCACGAACTCGGGTTCGACCAGCGCGGAACTGCCAAGGTCCGCCTGGAACTGCTGAAGGTGCCTCCACGCCCCACCTCGGATCATCGCAACTAATTGTCGCCCTGGATGTCGATCGCTTGGGGCCGGCCTGCGTTTTGGCACGCCGACTCCGGGGGACGGCAGGCATGTTCAAAATAGGCAGCCAGCTATTCACCTCGGAAGGACCGCGGGCGGTTGAGAAGATCGCTGGGCTCGGCTTTGGGGTCTTCCTGGACCTGAAATTCCACGACATCCCGAATACGGTGGCTGGTAGCGTGGCAGCGGCGGCGGAGCTGGCGGGAGTCCGGCTGCTGACGCTGCATACCCTTGGTGGTGTGGACATGATGCGGGCTGCGGTCAAGGCTGTGGCGGGCCGCAGGCAGCGGCCAGCGCTGCTGGGCGTGACGATTCTAACCAGCCATGACGCGACGACCTTGCGGAGCGTCGGGATCAGCGGCACGCCGGGATCGCGGGCGCTGGCACTGGCGAAGCTTGCCAAGCGAGCAGGGCTCGATGGCGTGGTCGCTTCGGCGCACGAGGCGCGGGCGATCCGGCGGGCGTGCGGGGCGAAGTTTCTGATTGTGGTGCCGGGGGTGCGGCCTGCGAGCGCATCGTTGAACGACCAGTCGCGCGTGGCGACGCCGGCCCAAGCAATCCGCGCCGGCGCAGACTATCTCGTGATTGGGCGGCCGATTACCGGTGCCGCGAATCCGCGACAGGCGGCGCTAGCGATTGGCGAAGAGATCGCGTCGGCTCGCCGCTCAAGCTAGTTTTCCTCGAACACTGTTTGACCCTTCTGCGACGCTTCGTTAGCATCTCCCCGGGGGAATTGCCTTCCAATGGCTGCGAGCATCAAGCACGTAATTGTCGGCACGGCGGGGCACATCGACCACGGGAAATCCGCGTTGGTTGAGGCGCTGACGGGGACAAATCCGGACCGGCTGGAGGAAGAGAAGCGGCGCGGGATCACGATCGATCTGGGCTTCGCGTTTCTCGAGCTCGAGGATGTGCGATTCGGGTTTGTCGACGTGCCGGGGCACGAGCGGTTTGTGCGCAACATGCTGGCGGGCGCGGGCGGAATCGATGTGGTGGTGCTGGTGGTGGCGGCGGACGAATCGATCAAGCCGCAGACGCGCGAGCACTTCGATATTTGCAGGCTACTGGGAATTCCGCGGGGAATCGTCGCGATCACGAAATCCGATTTGGTGGACGCGGATATGGTTGGGCTGGTGCGCCTCGAAATCGAGGAGTTCGTGCGCGGATCGTTTCTGGAGGGCGCGCCGATTGTGCCGGTGAGTGCGCGGAGCGGGGCGGGGCTTGAGGCGCTGAAAAAGGAGCTATTGCGCGCCGCGCATGAGACCCCCTCGAAGGACGTAACGCGGCATTTCCGGCTGCCGATCGACCGGTCGTTTGCGACGAAGGGATTCGGGACCGTCGTGACGGGGACGCTGATTTCGGGCTCGGTGAAGGTGAAGGACGAGGTCGAGATTTATCCGATGCGGCGGCGGGTGCGTGTGCGCGGGCTGCACTCGGGCGGGAAGGCGATCGAGCAAGCTGTGGCGGGGCAGCGCACGGCGGTGAATTTGCAGGGCATCGACCACGGAGACGTGAAACGCGGGATGGTGCTGGCGCCGCCGGGGATCTTTGCTTCGACGAAGCGAGTGGACGCGCGAATCACGCTGCTGCCATCCGCACGGCCTCTGCGAAATCGCACGCAGGTGCACTTTCATGAGGGCGCGGCGGAGACGATTGCCAAGGTTGTCCTGCTGGACCGCGCGGAACTGGCGCCGGGCGAGTCGGCGCTCGTTCAATTGCGGCTGGACGATGAGATTTTGCTGCTGCCGGGCGATCGCTTCATCCTGCGGCAGTTTTCGCCCGTCGTGACCATTGGTGGCGGGATTGTGGTCGATGCGCGGCCAACGCGCCACAAACGAAACGATCCGGCTGTGGGGCAGTTTCTGGAGCGGGTCGAGCACGGGAGCCCGGAGGGAGTGCTCGCGGCGATTGCGGAGGCGGCGCCGCGCGGGTTGACTCTCGAAGACATGGTGGCGAGGACGGGGTGGCTCGAAGCGGATGTCCGCGCGACGGTGAAGAAGCTGGTCGAACAGAAGAAGCTGCGAATCCTGGCCGAGCAGCCGCTGACGGTTGCCCCGGAGCAGGCGCTTACGAAAACGGCGGCTGCGATCCTGGAAGCCGTTGACCGTTTCCACAAGGACAATCCGCTGCTGCCGGGCATCCCGAAGCAGGAGCTGCGCGGGCGAGTCGGCAAGCCGCGGCCGGAACTTTTCGAGGCGGCGCTGGGCGATCTGGCGAAGCGGCAGGCCGCGAGCGTGTCGGGCGACCTCGTCCAGCGCGCGGGGCGCGCGATTGCGCTTTCGGCGGACGAGGCGCGCGCCAAGGAGATGATCGAAGGCGAATTCGAGCGCGCGGGTTTGACGGTGCCGAGCGTGACAGCCGTTCTTGGGAAGCTGCCGGTCGAGCCCGCGCGCGCGCAGAAAATTCTGCAGATCCTGCTGCGCGAAAAAGTGCTGGTGAAGATCGCGGACGACCTCGTGTTTCACCGCGAGGCGCTGGCGCAATTGCGCGGGCTTCTGGTGAAGTACAGCAAGGAAAAGGGCAATCGCCTGCCTATCACGGCGTTCAAGGAGCTTGCCGGGATCAGCCGCAAATACGCGATTCCGCTGCTCGAGCACCTGGACCGCGAGCACGTGACGCGGCGTGCCGGGGACGAGCGTGTTATACTGTAGCCGTAGATGAAGGGTTTGGGGCGCCCGGCGGCCGGGCCGCGAGGTTGAGCGATATGCGGCATGCGCCGGATATGGTAGGTTTGGGGCGCCTGGCGCGGTCGGCCGGGTGCGAAAGGTAGGTTTCGATGTTTGACAGCCCAATGCATCTTTTGATCATCGCCGCTGTGGTGCTCGTCCTTTTCGGCGGGAAGAAGATTCCTGAAATGATGAAGGGCCTGGGGCAGGGCGTGCGCGAATTCAAGGACGGCATGCGCGGCGATCCGCCGCCGCAGCCACCTGCAGCAACACCCGCGCCGCCGGTCGCCACGAATGCGCCGCCATCGGTGTCGGTCGAAGAGAAGAAGTAACGCGCGAATTTCGTGTGAGTTTGTGACGGCGGCCTCCCGGCCGCCGTCTTCATTTGCGCCAATCCCGGCCCGGATCACGCGCCTGCAGAATTTTCCCAGCCGAGTTCCCTCAAGAGCGACCAGAGCCGCGCGAGCGGCAATCCCATCACATTGAAATAGCAGCCTTCGATGCGAGTGACGTAGCGTCCCGCGACGCCCTGGATTCCGTAGCCGCCTGCTTTGTCGAATGGCTCGCCTGTGGCGATGTAGGCGGCGATTTCATCATCCGAGAGCGGGGCGAAGGAGACGCGCGTGATCTCTTCGACCACGCGCTCGAGTTCATTTGGCCGGCGCAGCAACGCGAGGCCCGTGTGGACTTCGTGGGTGGCGCCGCTTAGGAGGCGGAGCATGCGGCGAGCGTCTTCGTCGGATTCGGGCTTGGCAAGAATTTCGCCTGCGGCGACGACGGCGGTGTCTGCGCCGATGAAGAGAGCGTCGTCCCGATCTCTGCGCGCGTCGGCTGCCGCGCGGGCTTTTTCGAGGGCCAGGCGGCGGACGTAATCGCCGGGCAATTCTCCCGGGAGGAGCGATTCGTCGAGAAGCGTGATTTGGGTTTCGAAGGGGATGGCTGCGTTGCGGAGGATTTCGGCGCGACGAGGCGAGGCGGATGCGAGGATTAGTTTCATGGGCGGTCTCAGGGACCGAAAAACTTAACACAGAGGACACCGAGAAGCACGGAGAACACTGAGAAGAATAGAGAGAACGAGGCAACACCGGGAAACTGCAGGGTTCACCGCGGAGACGCAGAGAAACCGCAGAGATGACTAACGGACCCGGTCGTTGTAGGGGCGCTGCTTGCCGCGCCCCGGACTCGAGCGCGATCGTGCCATTGAATCTCAACTCGCCCCGGCAGCCGGACGGGCAGGAATCTGCTCTCGGCTCCGCGTTCCTCTGCGTCCTCTGCGTCTCCGCGGTAAATCGACGTTTTACTACGTGCTGCGCTAGATGACGACGGATTCGCGGTATTCGCCGAAGGCGCGGCGGAGGGAATCGGAGATTTCGCCGACCGTGGCAGAGGCTTCGACGGCGGCCAGGATGGCGGGCATGAGATTTTCGGTGCTGCGGGCGCGGCCCTCGACTTCGTCGAGGGCGGCGCGGGATTTGGCGGCGTCGCGGCGCGCGCGCAATGCTTGCAGGCGCGCGATTTGCGAGCGCTCGATTTCAGGGTCGATGCGCAGCGTGGGGATCGGGCGCTCATGGTCTGTTTGGAAGCGGTTCACGCCGACGACGATTTGGTCGCCTCGCTCGATGGCGCGCTGATATTCGTACGCGGACTTCTGGATTTCCTGCTGGACATAGCCCGCCTCGATGGCGCGCAGCACGCCGCCCATGGCGTCGATCTTCGCGATGTAATCCTGCGCGGCGGCTTCGACTTCGTCCGTGAGCTTTTCGATGGCGTAGGAACCGCCGACCGGATCGATCGTATTCGCGACGCCGGTTTCGTGGGCGATGATCTGCTGCGTGCGCAGGGCGATCAGCGCGGCCTGCTCGGTGGGAAGCGCGAGCGCTTCGTCGAGAGCGTTGGCATGCAGCGATTGGCAGCCGCCGAGCACAGCGGCGAGGCACTGGAGCGCGACGCGCGCGATGTTGTTTTCCGGCTGCTGCGCGGTGAGCGCCGAGCCGGCTGTTTGCGCGTGAAAGCGCAGCATCATCGAGCGCGGATCGCGCGCGCCGAAGCGGTCGCGCATGGTGCGGGCCCAGAGGCGGCGCGCGGCGCGGAACTTTGCCACCTGCATCAGGAATTCATTGTGCGCGTTGAAGAAGAAGGAAAGCTGCGGCGCGAATTCGTCGACCTGTAACCCGGCGCTGATCGCGGCTTCGACGTAAGCGATGGCGTTCGCAAGCGTGAAGGCGACCTCTTGCACTTCGGTCGAGCCGGCTTCGCGAATGTGGTAGCCGGAAATCGAGATCGCGTTCCAATTGGGAATTTCGGCGCGGCACCACGCGAAGATGTCGGTGACGATGCGCATCGCAGGGCGCAGCGGATAGATATACGTGCCGCGCGCGATGTATTCCTTGAGGATGTCGTTTTGCACGGTGCCGGCGAGCCGCGCGAGATTCGCGCCCTGCTTTTTCGCGACGGCGACGTAGAGCGCGAGCAAGATCGCGGCGGTTGAGTTGATGGTCATCGAAGTCGACACGCGCTCGAGCGGGATGCCGTCGAAAAGCGCGAGCATGTCGTCGATGGAATCGATGGCGACGCCAACTTTGCCTACTTCTCCCTGCGCGAGGGCGTGATCGGAATCCATGCCGATCTGCGTGGGGAGATCGAAAGCGACGGAGAGGCCGGTCTGCCCCTTTTCGAGCAGGTAGCGATAGCGGCGATTCGATTCGGTGGCGCTGCCGAACCCGGCGTACTGGCGCATGGTCCATAGGCGGCCGCGGTACATCGTCGGATAGACGCCGCGCGTGAATGGGAACTCGCCCGGGTGGCCGAGATCCCGCTCGGGGTCCCATCCGGCGATGTCTTCCGGCGTGATGACCGCTTCCATCGGCAGGCCGGTGGTGGAGGCGGCTTTGCGCTCCGTGATCGTGGCGGATTTCTTGGCGTGATCAGTCATTTGCAATAGGGCATCGGCGAAAGGGCATGTGCAGCAGGAAATTCAGCGGACGCGGCGCGCCCGACGAAACGACGCAAACGAAAACGCGGCCATCATTATGGCATACACCACCGCAATGCCCATGAGCCACAGGGCGGGGCGCTGCTTCCACTGCTTCCAGACCGCGTAGGCGGCCCAAGCCGCAAAGACTCCGAAAAACACGCCCGTGGCTTCGTGGAAAAGCTGGCGAGCGAGGCGCCAGGCCACGCGCATGGTAACGATGAACGAGCGCCAGAGCGCGAGAAGCATCCGGGCGGACATAGGTTGATTTTAATGCGGATTTGGCCGCTAGGGTACGCTATTCGCATCGGAGCCCGCGTCCGTAGCGCCGGCGTCTCGCCGCCTCTTTCTCGGTTTCTTAGCCTTTGTTTCTCGTCGGCCACTGCCCCGAATTGCTCTGTGGCGCCTTCCCGGCGGGATCCGCGGAGCAACGGTCACCCGTGGGTATTTCTCCCAATATCGACGCTTGTGGCTCGGCGCGGCTATACTGCCGAGATGGTCTCGGATGGCGAACTTCTGGCGGCGCTGCGGCGCTATTGGGGATACGACTCGTTTCGTCCGCTGCAGCACCGCATCGTGCGGAGCTTGCTCGCCAATCGCGACACGTGCGTAGTGATGCCGACCGGCGGAGGGAAGTCGCTGTGCTACCAGCTTCCCGCGGCGCTGCTCGCGGGGCAAACCGTGATTGTGATTTCGCCGCTGATCGCGCTGATGCAGGATCAAGTGGCGCAACTCGCGCAAATGGGAATTGAAGCCGCGGCGCTCAATAGCATGCTCTCGGATGCAGAGCAATCGGAATTGATCCGCGGGGCGCGCGAAGGGCGGTACCGGCTGCTGTATGTCTCGCCCGAGCGGCTCGCTCGCGCCGATACTCTCGAATGGCTTGCGCGCGTGCCGATTTCGCTTTTTGCGATCGACGAGGCGCACTGCATTTCGGAATGGGGTCACGAATTCCGGCCGGAGTACCGGCAGCTGAGCCGGCTGCGCGAGCGTTTCCCGGACCGGCCGATCGCGGCGTTCACCGCGAGCGCGACGCGGCGCGTGCGGCACGACATCATCGACCAACTCAAGCTGCGCACTCCGGACAAATACATCGCGAGCTTCCACCGGCCGAATCTCCGCTACATCGTGAAAGAGTGCGACGCCCGGACGCAGCCCGATCTGCTGCTGCGCACGCTGCGAAATCATGCAGGCAGCAACGTGATCGTCTACGCGCCGACGATCGCCCGCGTCGAGCGGACCGTGGACTTCCTCGAAGAAAACGGGATTCCGGCGATCGCCTATCACGGAAAAATGGACGCCGCAACGCGACGGCGCAACCAGGAACGCTGGATGTCGGATGAGGTGCGCGTGCTGGTCGGGACGATCGCCTTCGGATTGGGTATCAACAAGGCCGCGGTGCGCGCGGTGGTTCATCTGTCGTTGCCAAAATCGATCGAGCAATTTTATCAGGAGGCGGGCCGCGCGGGACGCGACGGCGAACCCGCGGATTGCTTGATGCTGTGGCAGAAGCGCGATACGGCGCTGCTGGTCCATTTCACGAAGGAGATTGCCGACGCGGCGGAGCGGGAGCGGGCGTGGCAGCGCTACGACGAGATTCGCGGATTTGTCGAGCCGGGCAAGTGCCGCCATCACGGGATCTGCGCGCATTTCGGCGAGAACCCGAAGTGGAAGTCGTGCTCGGCTTGCGATACGTGCAGCGGCGAGCCGGAATGGCTGGCTGCGGCCGCTGAGATCGCGCCCGTCGCGGTGTCAGCGAGCGGCGCGAAATCCAAGAAGAAGGCTGGCGGAGCCGCCGGCTCAGCGGGCGACGTCGATCCGGACCTGCGCGAATATCTTCGCGAATGGCGGCGCACCACAGCGCAAGAAAGTGGCACGCCCGCTTTCATCATCATGCACGACACGTCGCTCGATGCACTCTGCCGGAGGCGGCCGCAATCGCTGGCCGAGCTGCTGCAGGTTCCCGGATTCGGCGAGCGCAAATGCGAACTCTACGGCGAGCAGATCATCGAGGCGCTGAAAAGCTACGGCGGCGGCGCGCGCGCCGTTGGAACACTCGAACCGAGATCGAAACACGCGGAAGAAACGATGCGGCTGCTGGCGGAAGGGCGGACGTTGGCCGAAATCGCGGGCATTCGTGGGCGGCAGCTATCGAGCGTGATTTCGATGGTTGCCGATCTGGTGCAGCGAGGGGAAATCGAGTTTGAGCCGCGATGGCTGGGCGATGAAAAGCGCGCGAAAATCGAGGAAGCATGCGGGCAGCTTGGCGTCGAGCGACTGCGCACGCTGAAGGATGCGCTGCCTGCCGACATCACTTTCGATGAGATCCGGCTGGTCGCCGCGCGGCTGCGCCGGGGGCGCGGCCAGCAGGCTGCACGGGCGGGCAGGTGACAAGACGGATGAGAGGCGTGCCGCGGGCCTTGTTTCGTGCTTGCGCCGACTTTAGAATTAGGGTAGGAAAGGGCTTCGAGAGGAGGCCACCCCTGTGCAACTCGACGACCGGATGAAGCAGCTCCTGCGCGAGCTCGGGCACGCCATCAACGACAGCGTCTCGGAGTCTGAACGGATCGCCGAGGCCATTTCCAGCATCCGCGCGGCCGGCTTCGATATCGTCCTCAAGCTCGATGCGACGATCGGCCTGGCGAAGCGGACGGGACAGGACGCGAAAATGACTACCCAAGACCGCCGATTTCTCGAGTCGCTGCACATTCGGGTGGATGAAGAGGCTCTCGAGGAAGACGAAGCCGAGCCGAAGGTCGAGATTACGCCGCAAGACATCAAATTTCTGAAGTCGCTGAAGATATCCTTCGATGAAGAGCTATAAGATCACCCTCGAGATTGCCGCCGCAATGGCTCTGGCCGTCATGTTTGCGGCCGCGCCAGCTTTCGCACAGGTGACGATGTCGGCGACGACGTCTGCGACGCCGATGATCGTGAAGCAGACCCCGCCGAAGAACGTCTGGCTGAAGGCAGAAGTGGTGCACGCGGACAGGCGTTCGATGACCGTGCGCGAGCAGGGCAACGAGATGGCGCTCCATACCTTCACGTATTCCGCGGACCTGCAGGACGCGATGGGGCAGATCAGCGATGCGGGCGGATACCAGTACGGCGACAAAGTGAAGATCCTGTACAAACAGGGAGAGACGGTGGCGCTTCGCATCAAGGGCAAACCCTCGCTGTAACTTACGTCCGCGCGAGCGCAAGGCTCGCCTTAATTCCCATCTAGTGCAATCATCCTGTAATGATTCGGCCGCCTGCTGTTGCGGGAGCTTTCTATCCGTCAAATGCGCGGGAACTCGCGCGCCAAATTGATGGATTCACAAACGCTGCGACGGCTGCGCCTGCCGCCGCTGCGGCGAAAATTGCGGCGCGCGGCTGCGTGGTGCCGCATGCGGGGTACATGTATTCGGGGCACGTCGCGGGGGCGGTGTACGCCGCAATGGAGATTCCGGCGCGGTGCATTCTGCTTGGGCCGCGCCATTTTCCGCGCGGCGAAGCCATGGCGATTCTGACCGAGGGAAGTTTCGCGACGCCGCTGGGCGAAGCACAGATCGATTCGACGCTGGCGCGGGAGCTTGCGTATGAGTGTCCGCGTCTGCGGGAAGATTCGGTGGCGCACGAACGCGAGCATTCGCTTGAGGTGCAGATTCCGTTCCTGCAGCGGCTAGTGGGGGATTTCCGGTTTGTGCCGGTTGTGCTGGCAACGGATCGCTATCCGGCGATCGAGGAGCTTGGACATGCCGTTGCGCGAGTGGTGGCCGCGCAGAAAGAACCTGTGCTCGTGATTGCGAGCTCGGATATGAACCACTATGAGAGCGATGCGATTACGCGCGCGAAGGACGAGCGCGCCATCGCGCGTATCCTAGCGCTCGATCCGCAGGGGCTCTACGACACGGTGCGGCGCGAGCAGATCTCGATGTGCGGCTATGCCGCAACGGTGGCGATGCTGGTCGCCGTGCGCGATCTCGGCGCAACAGAAGCGCGCCTCGTGCGGTACGCGACCTCGGGAGATATCAACGGCGACTGCGAGCGCGCGGTCGGCTATGCAGGGATCGTGATTCCGTGACGATCCGATGAGGATCGTCATCCTGCTTGCCCTGACGCAGGAAGGGAAACCGGCGGTTTTTGCCGGGTGAAGGATCTCTCTTGAGCTCCTACGCCCACTTATCTATCGAGATACTCACTCCGTAACTCATGTTGGCGGCCTGCGGGTAGGCGTTGGTCTGGCCGCCGGTGACCACGATGTTGAAGCTTTCGGGGCGCGGGAAATGCGGGATCACGGCGTCGTCGGGCATTTTGTACCACGAGGCGTAGGGCTCGACGCCCTGCAGCGCGCGCGGATAATCGAAGAGGTACGCGTAGTTGCGGCTCTTGTAATCCTTCACCGTCTGCACCGTGTTCTTGTAGAACCACTGGATGAGCTGTTCTTTCGTGTCGTAGCCCTGTTCCTTCAGGCGCTTGGCCACCAGCGGGTCGGCGATCACCAGCGCGCCAAAAAATCCGGTGAACGTGCTGAAGAGGTCGCTCAGCTGCTCGTCGAATTTCGGATTCACATTGACGCTGCTGCCGCGCGCCACCTGCCCCGGTACCAGGCCCAGGCCGCGGAAGATGCTCACCACGTTTTCCTCGGGCTTGAAGCCGCGTTGCACGTGGAACGGCACCCAGGGGCTGCTGGCCTCGTCCTCGGCGATCACCACGTTGTTGTAGTTGAGGTTGTTGCCGACGGAGCCGAGGTAGGTGTCGCCGGGGATGCCGCCATTGCCGAGATTCTTCGACATGATCGTCCACGCGCGCCCGAGCGTCGCATTCGGCTGCGCGAACGGCCCCAGCGCGCCGATTCCGTAGTTCATGTTGAGCTTGTCGCGGATCGGCCCGTTGATGACCATCGAAAACGCGAACGAGTTGGTCGAGCTGAAGAGTGACGCGATTCCCGACGACGCAATCGCCAGCACGATCGGAAAATATTCCGGGCGGCATCCCGCCATCACCGCGTTGATCGCCGCGTGCCGCACGGTGTACGTCCACGGCGGATACGCGCCCGCCGCCATTTTCCCGAGAGGCTCGTCCGGCTTGTGGCTCGTGCCCGTGAGCATCTCGGCGACGGCTTCCTCGGTGGGGATGATGATCGGCATGTAGTCGGTCATGCCGTTGTCGAGATAATACTGCTGGAGATTTTTCGGCGTGTCGGGGCCGTAGGTTGCGGGTCCGGTGGAAACCGACACGATTCCCGATTTGCTTTCGTCGGCGCTCAGAGGCACGGTGAGGAAATCGACGATTTCCGGCATCAGCGGCTTGCCGCTGATCGGGTCGGGGCCGTCGACGTAGACGCGCAGCTCCTCCGGCGTTTTTCCCCACACGGGATGCGGAGTGAAGGCGATGCGGTCGTGTGGCATGCCGCGCTTCGCGGCGTTCAGAATCGCCAATTCCTTGAACGCCCGGGTGACCATCGGGACGCTCGGGATGCCCATCTTCTCAGTTGTTATGCAGTGACCGACGGTCGCTGGGGTGCAGGTGCTTCAATGGCCCACGGCCATGATGACCGCGTTGCCCTTTGACTTGATCTCGGCCCAGAGCTTCGGATCGTCTTCGGCATACGGCCCCGCCTTGCGGCGAAAAACCGTCGTCACGCTTGGCTTGTTGCGGCTGAACCATCCGGCCACCTGCTCGAGCAGCGCGTCGGAGCCGTGAAATCCGGTGTCGACGAGGTACACCGTCTTGCCGTCGAGCGTCGAGACACGCGGCGCCATCGGAATGAGTGTGATGGGAGGAGGAACGCCGCGCGGATTCACCCCGACAATCTTGTATTCGCCGCTGCTGCTTTTGGTCGCGGCAGTCTTTGCTTTTTTCTGCGCCTGCGCTTCGGCGTCGGCGGAGCTCGCAGCGCCCGCCAGAATCGCCGGCGACATCCCGATCAGCGAGAGCAGTTTTCGTCTGTTGATCTTCATCCCACCACCCCGTTTCCCTTGGCCTGCGAAGTGCAAACCAAACCTTCAGGCAGCCCCGCCGCCCCGTAAATCTTATAGTTCTGCAACGCACCCGATTGCAAGGCATTTGCCGCTTGCATTCTCTAGACGCGCCGGCTTCTCACGCGGTTTCCGTGGAGCAAATTTCCGCGCTATTGCGGAGGAACGCCGAGCTGCCAGAAGAGAAAGCTGAGGACATCGCGATTTTCCTCGATGAGTTTGCTGACCGGGCGCCCGCCGGAGTGCCCCGATTTCGTGTCGTAGAGAATGAGGATGGGCCTTTTGGAGCCGGTGGCCGCCTGCATGCGCGCGGTCATCTTGCGGGCGTGGAGCGGCGCCACCCGCGTGTCTCCATCGCCCGTGATAAAGAGCGTGGCAGGGTATTTCGCGCCGGCTTTGACGTTGGCATAGGGCGAATATTTATAGAGATATTCAAACTGCTTGGGATTGTCGGAGCTGCCGTATTCGGGAACCCAGTAGGGACCATCCTCGAACTTCTGATAGCGCAGCATGTCGAGCAGCGGATATCCGCAAACGGCAGCCTGAAAAAAATCGGGGCGCTGCGTGATGGCCGCGCCCACCAGCAGTCCGCCGTTGCTGGCGCCGTAGATTGCGAGCTTCGAAGGATTCGTATATTTGTTGGCGACGAGGTACTCGGCGGCCGCGATGAAATCGTCGAAAACATTCTGTTTCTTTCCGAGCATTCCGGCCTTGTGCCACTGCTCGCCGTATTCGCCGCCTCCGCGGAGGTTGGGCAGCGCGAGCACGCCGCCGCGTTCCGCCCAGACAATCAGCACGGGCGAGTACGTTGGCGTTTCGTTTACGTCGAAGCCGCCGTAGCCGGTCAGGAAAACGGGATTCTCGCCGTCCAGCTTCAGCCCCTTTTTGTAGAAGAGAAACAGGGAGACGCGCGTTCCATCTTTCGAGCGGTACCACACCTGGCGCGTTTCGAAAGCCGCGGGATCCATCGGCACGCTGAGTTTCGACCAGATCGAGGACTTGGAAGTCGCGAGATCGTAGACGAAGTTCGTCGGCGGATAATTGAAGCTCGTGAAAGTGTAGAAAAGCTCGGGCGATTCCCATCGTCCCGTGATCTGCGCGGTGCCCAGAGAAGGAAGGGCCAGCGGCTTCGCGTTCTTGCCGTCGGCATCGAAAATCTTGATCTCCGAGGTCGCATCGTGAAGGTATTCCGTCACGAGCTTGCCGCCCACCGGCGCGAAACCGTCGAGCAGAGCATCCGTTTCCGGAATCACTTCGCGCCAGTGATCGCGGGAAGGCGCGGAGAGATCGGCTTCATAGACGTGCCAGCGAGGCGCTTTCCAGTTCGTCGTGATGTAGAGAGCGTCGCCCGCAAGGGACTCGCCGAATTGCGAAACGATATCGTTCACAACTGTGACGATCGGGCCGTGTTCCTTTACATCCTGAGCGTAGAGCGCGGTCTGTTGGGAACCGGTCCCGTACACAACGGTGTACACGAGATAGGCGCCATCCTCGGAAAGATCCACGATGAGAACTTTGTCCTTGCCGAGGTCCTTTCCGAAAATCATTTGATCGTGGGCCACGTCCGTTCCCATCGCGTGGTAATACGCACGCGGCCCCCCGGGCGTCGTCCTCGCATAGTAGACACCGCGATCGTCCGGCGTAGGCATCACGCTGAAGTAATCCGCAGAGGGAAAGACGTCGGGAAGGTCGCGGCCGGTCTTCAGATCGAGAACGTGCACCGCTATTTCGTCCTGCCCGCCCTCGCGCCGCCCGTAGAAAACCAGCGTGCCGTCGCGGCTCACTGCATCGAGAGTCGCGCTCACCGAATGATCCTTGCTCCACGAAAGCGGATCGACGAGCACCTCATCGCGGCCCGTTCTCCCGCGGCGCATGTAAATCAGGGAGAGGTCCTGGTCCGCCGCGCGCTTCGTGAAGAAATAGCGGCCGGCGCGCTCGATCGGAACCGAGTACTGATCGTTGCGATAGAGGTCCGCGAGCCGTTTGGCAATCGCGTCACGCCCCGGGATTTTCGAAAGCGCGGCGTTGGTGCATGCGTCCTCGGCATCGATCCACGCGCGCGTTTCGGGGCTCTTCTGATCCTCGAGCCACTGATAGGGATCGGGAACGATGGTGCCGCCATAGGTGTCCGTGATGTTGTCGGTGCGGGCTGGAGGAGGGCACTTCGCAGATGGCGCAGTCTGTCCTGCGGCCGCTGCGGCGAGGCCGGCGCCCAATATCAGGGCGAGACCGAAACGCGGAAGATTGCCCACCCTATTGAGTCTCCACGCGTACCGTCGGCTTCCTCACCGCGTGTTCCGGCGAATCCGTTCGGCGTTCGCAGCGGCCTGACGGATTTGGGCGAAGGACATATTCTTGCTCCTTTTGCCGGCAAGCGCGCCCTTTAGTGATCCCGGGGTGGGACTTTTCGTTTTTCGCTTCTCTTGTCGCCATAGGGAACACCTAGGCCCACTTGTCGATCGAGACGCTGCCGCGGTAGCTGATATTGGCCACCATGTGATACGGGTTCGTTTGGCCGCCGACCACGATGAAGTTGTACGCGTCCGCCCGCGCGTATCGCGGGATCATTGTGTCGTCGGGAGTATTCGGATCGGGCACCCAGCGCCCGCCAAACAGCGTCGAGCGCGCGTCCTTCGCCGAAATCTTCGAGTTTTTCTGCAGCCAATCGGCGAGCTTTTCCTTCGTGTCGTAGCCCAGCTCGACCAGTCCCTTGGCGACCAGCGGGTCCATCACGGCCGTCGCGCCGAAGAGCGGGCCGAATGGAATGAAATTGTATGCCAGCGCCTGATCGTATTGCGGCACCGGCTTCACGCCAAGGCCAACGCCCGCCTGCCCTTGCGAGATGCTGAATCCCACGAACACGCTCGCCACGTTTTCCTCGGCCTTGAAACCTTTCTGCACGTGGAAGGGCGGCCAGGGGGAATCTTTCTCATTTTCTGGAATGATGAGGTTGCCGAAATTGGTGCTGTTGCCGAGCGTGCCGAGATACGTCTGTCCCGGGATGCCCGAATTCGACAGATTTTTCGAGAGCATCGTCCAGGCGCGCCCGATCGCCGCGTTGGGCTGCGAAAATGGACCCATTGCGCCGATCCCATAATTCATGTTGAGCTTGTCGCGGAGCGGCCCGTTGATCACCGCCGCCACCGTGAATGAATTGGTGGAACTCGAAAGCGCGGTCAAGCTGCTCGCCGCGAGCGCCAGCACGATCGGCAGGTATTCCGGCTTGCACCCGGCCATCACCGCGTTGATCGCCACCTGCCGCACGTTGAACGTCCAATCGGGATACGATCCCCGCGCGGGGCTCATCTTGCCGATAATTTCGTCCGGCGAGTGGCTCGTTCCCTTCAGCATCGCGTCCACGCGCTCTTGCGTCGGCAGGACGATCTGCATGAAGTCGGTCATCCCGTTGTCGATGTAATACTGCTGCAGGTTGTCGGACGTGTCCGAGAACGTCGGTGGCCCGACGCTCGGCGTCACCGTTCCCGTTTTCGTCTCATCGGGCGTCAGCGGATCGGTGAGCGCGCCGATCACTTCCTTCATCAGCGGCTTGCCGCTTACAGGATCGTTGCCTTCAAGGTACGCGTACATCTCCGCGTCCGTCTTGCCCCACACGGGATGCGGGGTGAAGCAAATGCGCTCGTGCGGCATGCCGCGCTGCGCGGCGTTGGAAAGGGCGAGGTCCTTGAACGCGATCGTGACCATGGGAGCGGTCGGGATGCCCATCTTTTCAATCGTTATGCAGTGACCGACGGTCGCTGGGGTGCACGTGCTTCAATGCCCGATCGCCATGATGACGGCGTTGCCCTTCGCCTTGATCTCCGCCCACAATTTCGGATCGTCGTCGGCAAACGCCCCCGCCTTCAGGCGGTAATACGTCGTCACGCTCGGCATGTTTTTCTTGAACCACAGCGCGACTTGCGCGAGGAAGTGGTCGGCGCCCGGGAATCCGTCGCCCACGAGGTAGATTGTCTTGTTTTCAAGCGTGCTCAGGCGAGGCGCCATCGGCACCAGCTGAATCGCGGGAGGAATGCCGCGCGGGTTCAGCGCTTCGATTTTCGCTTCGCCGTCCGGCGCTTTTCCGTCCTTCTTTTTCGCCTTGGCCTTCTCCGCCTCGGCCGCGCTCGCGCCCGTCAACAATGCCGGCGCAAGCCCCAGAAACCCCAGCATCTTTCGTCTATTCATCGCCGCCCCCCTGCATAAATCCGCGCAATTCCGCCCGAAAGCATCCCTGGCCGGAACGCTTCATTTATATTCCGCTGACCGGGAAATTGCAATTGACGATCCGACGACCCTTCGCGGGCTCAGGACAGGGGATCGTCATCCTGCTTGCCCTGAGCGTCTCGGCGAAGGGATCGGGTCCACCGCGGCGGACGAGCGAAGGATCTCTTCCCCGCGCCTCTGCGCCCACTCGCGGTCGCTGTCAAAACGCTAGTTGCTTGATTTGTTTCTCGGCGACTTTGCGTTCAATGTCGCCAGCAGGAGCTTTGCGGATGGCGGAGGAGGAACGGCGTGGTTGAGCACGATCTCCTTCGCCGAGATTTCTTTTCCATAGAGGCGTTTGTTCGCGTCGTTGTCGGGACGGAGCGTCGAGCCGGCCAGCGATATTCCGGCGAACAATCCGCGGGCGCGCGAATAAGACAAAATCTGGGCGCGCAGTGTGACGTCACTTTCAGCCGATGCATTCCTCCCGACCGGCCCGGCCGCCGCCGACACATCGCCGCCGAGCTTTACCTTGCTGCTGAGGATGCTCGATGCCGCGCGCGAGTTCATCAGCAGCAGGACGAAATCGGTCGCCTGCCCTCCCAGTTGCAGCCCGAAGCTTCCGCCTTCGAGCGCCATCATGGTCGGCGGGCCCCAGTGGCCGTGGAAATTTGCGCCGCCGCGGCACGTCATCACGCCGCGGCCGTAGCTTCCGCCGATGCCGATCGCGAATTTCAGCACGGACGGTAGCACGACGACGCAATCCGCCTTGTCGATCACGCTCTGCGGAATGTCGTCCGGCACGTCCATGATCTCCTTCATCACTTTCCCGGCGTTCTCGACGCGATCCTGTTCCTTGCCCTGCGCGGCTGCGGAGGGCGCAAACGCCACCGCAACAACCGCCGCAAGCCCGCACGCCAGCCACACCTTCGCCGCAAATTTCATGGCATCCTCCGCAACCACCAACGTTCTAGGCCCACTTGTCGATCGGGATGCTCACGCCGTAGCTCAGGCAGCCGCCCTGAAAGAACGCGTTCGTCTGCCCGCCGACCACCACCACGTTGATGTCGCTCACGTGCGGCCATCGCGGAATCACCGCGTCGTCCGGCATCTTGTACCACGTGGCGTAGGGCTCGAGCCCCTTCAGAGCGCGCGGATAATCAAATCCGTAGGCGAAGTCGCGGCTCTTGTAGTCCTTCACCGTCTGGTTCGTATTCTTGTAGAGCCAGTCGATCAGCTTTTCCTTCGTGTCGTAACCGCGCTTGTGGAGGCTCACGGCGATCAGCGGATCGGCCACCACCAGCCCGCCGAAAAATCCGGTAAACACGCTGAAGAGGTCGCTGAACTGCTCCTCGTATTTCGGCGTGTCGGTGCTCGTCCCTCGCGCGCCCTGCCCTGGCGTGATCCCGAGCCCGCGGAACATGCTCACCACATTTTCCTCCGCGCGAAAGCCTTTCTGGACATGAAACGGCGCCCATGGGCTGGCCGCTTCGTTCTCGGCCATGATCAGGTTGTTGTAGTTCAGGTTGTTGCCCTGCGATCCCATGTAGGTGTCGCCGGGAATTCCGGCGTTGGCGAGATTCCTCGAGAGCAGCGTCCACCCGCGCCCGATCGCGGCGTTCGGCTGCGCGAAAGGCCCGAGCGCGCCGATGCTGTAGTTCATGTTCAGCTTGTCGCGAATCGGCCCGTTGATCACCGCCGCGTACGCGAACGAGTTCGTCGAGCTCATCAGCGAAGGCGTCCCCGACGACGCGATCGCCAGCACCACCGGCAAATATTCCGGCCGGCATCCCGCCATCACGGCGTTCACCGCCACCTGCCGCACCGTGTACGACCACGGCGGATACGCGCCCGCGGCCATCTGCCCGCACTTTTCGTCCGGCGCGCGGCTGGTGCCCTTCAGCATCGCCTCGACGCGCGCCTCGGTCGGCAGAACGATCGGCAGAAAATCCGTCATTCCATTGTTCAGATAGTAGTCCTGCAGGTTGTCCGCGGTATCGCTGTAGGTTGGCGGCCCCACCGAAGGCGAAATCGTTCCTGTCTTCGACTCCTCCGCGGAAAGCGGCCGCGTCAAATAGTCGATGATCTCCGGCATCATCGGCTTGCCGCTCACGGGATCGTTGCCTTCGACGTACGCGCGAAGTTCTTCCGGCGTCTTTCCCCACACGGGGTGCGGAGTGAACGTGATCCGCTCGTGGGGCATGCCGCGCTTCGCCACGTTGAGGATCGCGAGGTCCTTGAACGCGATCGTGACCATGGGAGTGGTCGGGATGCCCAGCTTCTCAACGCTTATGCAGTGACCAACGGTCGCTGGCGTGCACGTGCTTCAATGCCCGATCGCCATGATCGCGGCGTTGCCTTTTTCCTTGATCTCCGCCCAGAGCTTCGGATCGTCTTCCGCGTACGGCCCCGCTTTTCTCTTGAACACGGTGGTCACGCTCGGCATGTTGCGCCCAAACCATAGCTGAATCTGCTGCAGCAGCAACCCGCCGCCCTCGAATCCCGTGTCCACGAGGTAAACGGTTTTGCCATCGAGCGTGCTCGGCCGCGGCGCCATCGGAATCAGCTGAATCGAAGGCGGCGTCCCCTTGGGATTGAACGCCACGAGCTTCGCGCCGCCCGCCTCGACATTCGCGGCGCCCGCCGGCGTCCGAGCCTCGGCCGCCTTGCCAGCAGCTGCAGGCGTGCGCGCCTCAGCCGTCGCCCCGGCCAGCAGCGCGGGCGACATCCCCAGCATCGACAATATCCTTCGCCTGTTGATTTTCATGGCTATACCTCGATTCGCGGTTGAGCACTCCCCGACTCGGGGGTCGCTCACCTTATAGTTCCGCCGGATGCCGATTGCAAGCGCGGGAAAGATCATCGGCCGGGGGAAGACAAAGGCTGCCGCGCTGAAGACCGCGGCTCTACATTCAAATCCTAGTGCGAGGAGGGTGTGGCGGGCCCTCCGATGGCGGGGATGTGCTCAGTCGCGCGGGTGAAAAAGCGCCCGCCTGAAAGGCGGCCGCTACGAAGGCAAGGCTCACACCAAGAGCCTACGACGAAAATGCAAACGGCGGCCCTTCGACTGTGCTCAGGACCGCCGTTTCTCTCTCAACTCCTACCTATTCACTCTCGACTGTGGCTATTGCTGCGGCTGGTTTTCGTGCGTCGGCGCTTGCGGTGCGGGCGCCGGCGGAGGAGGCGGACCAAATGCGTTGTCCGAGACTCCGGAGGGCGCCCCGGGGATCGGCATGTTGGCATCGAGAGCGAAGGCGTAAATGCGCGCCTTGCCGCCGCGTCCCGAAAGGACCGCAACGTACTGCTTACCGTTCACCTCGTACGTCACCGGATTCGCGAACCCCGGCCTCAGCTTCGCAGACCACAGCTTCTCGCCTTTGTCCGCGCTGAGCGCGACGAAATCGCCGCTGTCCGAGGCGCAGAACACAAGGTTTCCCGCGGTCGTCACCGTGCCGCCGCCGTTCATCAGATCGGCGCGCCACACTTGTTTCTCCGTGACCGGATCCCACGCCGTCAGGAATCCGTGATTCGGCGGCAGCGGGTGTTTCGGGTCCGGCGGGCCGAGGACGATTCCCCAGTTGTACACGCCGAGCTCGGGCCGGAACACCTTCGTCGAAACGTAGTGGAAGGTGCTGTCGAGCGCCGGCAGATAGATCAGCCCCGTCTTCGGGTTATACGACATCGCTTCCCAAGCGTGGCCTCCCGCCGGTCCCGGCGAGACGTCCTTCGGTGAATCTTCGTAGCGCATGTCGGCAGCTTCGTGCGGGCGTCCCGTTTTCGGATCGAGGCCGGTCGACCACGTCACGCGCACGTAGGGCGCGCCCGAGATGAATTGTCCCGTCTTGCGATCGAGCACGTAGAAGTAGCCGTTTTTCGGCGCCTGCATGATCACCTTGCGCATCTTTCCATCGATCTTCAGGTCGGCAAGCGTGAATCCTTGCGTGGCGTCGTAATCCCATTCGTCGGCGGGGGTCGTCTGGAAGTACCACTCGAATTTGCCGGTGTCGGCGTTGAGCGCAACGATCGAGCACAGGTACAAATTCTCCATGCCGATCGGGCTGCGGAAGCCCTGCACCCAGGGTCCGCCCTGGCCGATTCCGATGTAGATGTCGTGGAGCTCGGGATCGTAGGCGATTCCGTCCCACACGTTTCCGCCGCCGCCCAGCTTCCACCAATCGCCTTCCCAGGTGGGCGCGGCCGCTTCCATGGCCTTGTTCTCGAAAGGCTTGGTCGGATCGCCGGGCACGGTGTAGAAGCGCCAGAGTTCCTTGCCCGTTTCCGCGTCGTAGGCCGCCACGAACCCGCGGACTCCGTACTCGCCGCCCGCGTTGCCGACGATCACCTTGCCGTCCGCGATGCGCGGAGCGCCTGTGATGCTGTAGTCCTGGCTATCGCTGATCATCTGCGTCGTCCACACCGGTTTGCCGGTTTGCTGATCGAGCGCCACGAGGCGGTCATCGAGGGTGCCGACGTACACCTTGCCGTCGTAGATCGCCACGCCGCGATTGGCCGGGCCGCAGCAGACGCTCGGGCCCGTCCGGACCTTATCGGGCTTTCCCGCCGAGCCGACGGGGAAATTCGTGTGCGGAATCTTCGGATCCCAGCGCCACTTTTCTTTTCCGGTGGCCGCATCGATCGCCACCACGACGCTCCACGGCAGCGTCGCGTACATTACGCCGTTCGAAACCAAGGGCGTCGTCTCGACCGTGCCGCGGTCCGAATCCGTGTCGTAATACCAAGCGAGCCCGATCTTGCTCACGTTGCTCGCGTCAATTTGTTTGAGTTCGCTGTAGCGCCAGTCCATGTAACCGTGCCCGGTCGTCAGCCACTCGTCTGCGTTCTTGCCCGAATCGAGCAGCGCCTTGGTGTCCTGCGCCTTCGCTGCGGAGGCTGAAAGCCCCGCCGCCGTTAGCAGCGCCAGCGCGAAAAGCCACACTTTCTTATCATTCAAAAATCGCATGAAAATTCCCCCTCGGATGTTCCCCAAATGCCTTCTGCCGGTAGCCACCCCGAATACCCGCAAAAAGCCCCGCGTATCTTTATCCCATCATCGAACCGGATGCAAGCGGTGAATGCGCCGCACCGCCCCAATTGTACCGTCGTAACTTGCTGATTGTACAAGCTGCCTCGCGCAACCTTGTGGGAAGCGAAGAGTACGGAACACGCCGAATGGCCTCGTTGGGACGGACGCTTGAGGATGATGTCTCTGGTTATAGGCGGTACGCTTTGGACATCTATCGGCCAATCGCTCATGCCCCCTCAGAGCCTCCGCGGTATTCTGAGTCGAGGAGATTGCGCCTTGAACGAGTCCAGGGAGGCGCAGTTTGCCTAGGTGAGGCTTATGTCACTGAAAATCATGGTCGTCGACGATGAAGCTCTAACCCTAAAAGTCATGAGGTCTTTGACCGTCCCGCTCGGTCATAGGGTCCTGACGTTGGACAATGGTCAGGAGGCCAAGCAGCACGCCGAGAAGGAGCGGTTCGACGTGATTTTTGTTGGCATGCCTGGACCGGACGGAATCGAACTCGCTCGCCAACTTCTTGATTCGCAGCACAACAAGGACACGGTCGTGGTGATGCTCAGTGTCAAGGACGATATTGAGACGTTGCGGAAGGCTTTCGCCGCCGGCGCCACCTTCGTTCTGCCAAAGCCGATTGCCGCCCCTCGCATCGTTCCGATGTTAACCGCCATGGACTCGCCCAACTGGAAAGCTCGAAGGAGCGCGGCCCGATTGCCGCTGTCTACAGAGGTCAATTGCCGGTGCGGCAACCAAACCTTTTCCATGCGAAGCATGAACATCAGCGAAAGTGGCATGCTGTTGCGATCGTCGCACGCGGTAGGGGTAGAGGTCGGCTCGGAAGTTTCGCTGGAGTTCAAAATCGCGGAATTTCGCGCCTCGCTCGACGTACGTGCGCGTATCGTCCGTAAGGAAGGATCCGAGGCTGTCGGCGTTGAGTTCGTCGGCCTCGAAATTGAAGATCGAAACGCCATTCAGCTCTACATCATGGGACACCTGCGGGAACAAAGGCCGGCACGAGACTTAGCAGACCCTCGAATGCATCGATTGCTCAGCCGCTAAGACGGGAACTCCCGCACCCTTCCGGTTTTGAAGGGTGCGCGGCCTCGCATGAACCATAGCCTGGAACGCCGCTACGGGCAGGGTCACCTGCACTTCATCAAGATTAAAGGCTGGGTTGACGCAGCCGCCGCTGACAATTAGACTAGTCATAGACTAGTTAGACCGGGAGTGGGGCATGCGGCGAAGCAGGAACACGGTCGGCGCCTACCAGGCGAAAACGCACTTGTCTAAATTGCTGGAAAAGGTCGAGGCGGGCGAAGAGATCGTCATCACCAGGCACGGGTCGGCCGTCGCCAAGCTCGTGCCCGTAAAGAAGGAAACAACGGCGGAAGAGCGCGCGGCAGCCATCGCGCGAATTCAGAGGCTGGGCGCCAGCTTGTCCCTCGGCGGATTGAAGGTGAAGGATCTGATCGCCGAAGGGCGGCGATGAGCGCGGCGTTTGTGCTGGATTGCTCGATCGCGATGGCGTGACTGTTTGGCGACGAGGCGACGACGAAAACGGCGGCTTTGCTCAGGCGGCTGGGGACCGAGACGGCGCTCGTGCCGGCTTGGTGGTTCATCGAAGTCACGAACGTCCTTGCGCTGGCCGAACGCAAAGGGCGTATCGCGCCCGCGCAATCCGACGCCTTCATTGCGGATCTGGGCAAACTCGGAATCGAGCGGGACGACGAAGCTCCGAATCGCGCCTTCACGAATCTGCTCGCGGTCTGCCGCGCGCATCGCTTGACCTGCTACGATGCAATTTATCTGGAATTGGCCCTTCGGCGCGACTTGCCATTGGCCACGCTGGACGGCGATTTGCGGAAAACGGCAAAACGGCTTGGCTTGCGCCTGCTGGGATAACAGAACCGGTGAAAGGCAGCGTTCATGGTGACGCAGAGGCACTCTGTAAGTAAGACGGCAGCTCCAAAGCCGGACGATACGGATCAAGCGACGCCTTCAGCTTCTGTAGAACCTCCTCCCCATCAGTGACTAGGAAAAGCGATCCGTTCTGTCGGACGTAGGCAAAATAACGGGTTCCGTGCGGTGTGAAGTATGCATCCCAGCCGAACAGCATTGGGAGAGTTAGGAACGCCTGGGCGTCCACGGCTTCGTCGCTCCTGAACAGCTGGGCAGGGGCGTTTTCGACCGACGCTGTCACCCCGTATCCACGCCGCATCTGCTCAAGGATGCGCAGTCCGCTACGTTCAATGTTTGGCGTGCCTATGTCCCAGTTTGTGAACCATATTAGAGCGCCGTAAAATCCGTCATCCTCTTCAGCCGACATCAGGCTGGACGCAAGCGCCATGGCCTTTGGGGCTTTCGAGGGTATATCAAGTCGGATGCCGAGGGGATTGGGGATCGCGTAACGGAGATGAGCTGTACGGTCGATCTTAATGCCTGAAGGTGAGTCATCGCACCATCTACGCAGTTCATCAAGTTGAAGAGCTTTCATTTTCCTTCTCCCTAGAAAGCCGCCGCCAAGCCAGCAATCTCGAGCACGTGCCATACGATCACACCCGTGCCCACAGCTGTCACTCCAACGGCAGCCACTTTGATTATTTGATCACCTGTCTCCGGGTCCCAATGGGTTCGGACGGGTGGCCCACGTTGAGAAATGAAAATCCGTTGACGTGACAACCGCGGCGAGGATATCACTGCGGCACGTCTCGGAGAAGTATCGAGGGGAGGAGGGTGCCCCAGGTTCGGTGTGGGAACCTGGGTCTTGGGGTTACTCGGAACGCGCGAAACTAAGGGGGAAAGCTCATTCTGCGGCCGGAGGATGATTCTCCGGCCGCAGAATCGTTTTGCGTCTATGCCCACTTATCGATGTTCACGCTTACGCGGTAGCTCATGTTGGCGAGCTGGTGGTACGGGTTGGTCTGTCCGCCGACGGCGACGAAGTTGAACGAATCGGCGCGCGCATACTTCGGGATCATGCTGTCGTCCGTCAGCTTGGCTGCTTCAGGGCCGCGTGGGAGCATGCTGAAGAGCATCGACTTGACGTCTTTCACCGAAATGAGCGTGTTTTTCTGCAGCCAGTCGGCAAGGTCTTCCTTGGTTTTGTAGCCCAATTCGACCAGGCCGTTGGCCACCAGCGGATCGGCCAGCACGAGCGCGCCGAAGAGCGAAGCGAACGGTCCCACGTTGTAGGAGATCGCTTCGTGATACAGCGGAATCGGCTTCACGCCCAGCCCGCGCCCGCCCTGCCCTTGCGTGATCAGGAATCCGAAGAAGAAGCTGATCACGTTGTCGGTCGGCTTGAACCCCTTCTGCACGTGGAACGGCGTCCAGGGGCTGTCCTTCTCATTCTCGGGAATGATCAGGTTGTTGTAGTTGATGACGTTGCCCTGCGAACCCATGTACGTCTCGCCCGCGATTCCGCCGCCGTCGAGATTCTTCGACATCAGCGTCCACGCGCGGCCGATCACGGCGTTCGCCTGGTTGAATGGACCCATCGCGCCGATTCCGTAGTTCATCTGCAGCTTGTCGCGAATCGGCCCGTTGACCACCGCCGCGGAAACCAGCGAGTTCGTGGAGCTGAAGAGCGCCGAAATGCCGGTGGATGCGATCGCCAGAAGCGTCGGGAAATAATCCGGGGTCGCTCCCGCCATCACCGCGTTGATCGCGACTTGCCGGACGTTGTATGACCATGGCGGAAACGCGCCCTGCGCTGGAGACATCTTGCCGACTACTTCGTCGGGCATGTGGCTCGTGCCCTTCAGCATCGCGTCCACTTTTTCCTGCGTGGGCAGGATGATGGGCATGAAGTCGGTCATGCCGTTGTCGAGATAATATTGTTGCAGGTTGTCGGAAGTGTCCGTGAACGTAGGCGCGCCCACCGGAGGCGTCGACGTTCCCGATTTCGTTTCATCCGCCGTGAGCGGGCGGGTGAGGTCGCCGACCACTTCCGGCATGAGCGGCTTGCCGCTCACCGGGTCGTTGCCTTCGAGGTAGGCGTACATCTGCTCGTCCGTCTTGCCCCACACCGGATGCGGCGTGAAGACGATTCGCTGGAGCGGCATGCCTCGTTTTGCGGCGTTGGTCTTGGCGAGATCCTTAAACGCGATCGTCACCATGGGTACTGCGGGGATTCCCATCTTTTCGTATTCGATGCAGTGACCGACGGTCGCTGGCGTGCACGTGCTTCAATGGCCGATGGCCATGATGACTGCCTGGCCATCTGCTTTCACTTCTGCATTCAGCTTTGGATCGTCGTCCGCGAAGCCGCCGGCTTTCAGACGGTATACGGTTTTCACGCTGGGCATGTTCGTCGCGAACCACTTCGCCACCTGTGCCAGAAAATGGTCCGCGCCCGGGAAGCCGTCGGAAACGAGGAAGATCGTTTTTCCGTCGAGCGTGCTGAGCCGCGGCGCCATCGGGATCAGCGTGATCGGAGGCGGCATGCCTCGCGGATTTAACGCCGTGATTTTTGGCTCCATGGCCGAGGCCTTGCCAGCTTTGCTTTTCGATTTTTTCTCCTTGGCTTCGGCCGTCGCGGCGGCCAAAAGCGCAGGAGACGCTCCTATCAATGACAACAACTTTCGTCTATTAATCATGGACGCTCCAATCTCCCTTTATGGAGACTCCCCCCTCGTAGAGACGAACACAACTACCACCCGGTTACACTACAACTCCGTCCAAACCTTATCCCCACTGGCACGGCAATTGCAACAGAAGGAAGGAATAATCAGCGGCCGGTGTCGGCGTCGCGCGACTGCCTGGCTTTCTTTTTGGCGGCTTTCCGCGCGCGCCTCTTAACCTGCTTTTCCGCCGCAGCCGTTTGCGCGTCGATCTCTTCGGGACTCAACGCGTCGTCCAGCGCTTCGCGCAGCTTTTCTTCGAACTCGTTGGCGGCCATGCCGCACGCTTCCCGGGCTTCGTCGATCACGCGCGCAATGCGCATCGCGATGTGCTGCGCCGCCTCTTCCGCCATGCGGTTGACCATGGTTTTGAGCGACGTCGCGATTGTTTCTTGCAGGCGCGCGTTCAGATCGGCGGGCGCGGGGTCTAGTTCCGATTCCTCGGGCGTGAATCCGATAGCGCCCGAAATGTCGATCTCTTCGAAGGCAACCGGGGGAATGTACCGCTTGGCCTCGATTGCCGCCGCTTCTCGCAGTGTTTCGGAATCCGTCCCCTCGGCTGCCGCAATTTCGGCGGCAAGCTCCTGTGCCGCCTCGGCGACTGCCTCGTGTGGCGGCACTTCATCGTCGGGATGCGGGAACCAATCCGGAGGAGGAGATGCAATCCCCCAGACATTTCCCGAGACGACGAACTCGAGGCCGATTTCATATTGCTCGCGCAGATTCCTGGGCCGCTGCACCCACTTGGCCCGCCCCCGGACGACGCGCGGGCTGAGCCTCGGATTCTGATGGGTGATCTCGATCGTCACCAGCGAATCGCGCTGCACGTAGTTCTTCGACTTGTATTTGCAGCCGTTGCAGCTGACGCTCAACGTCGAGGTGATTTCGCGAAATGCCTCGCCGAGGGCATCGACGCCGCTGACCGTGATGGGGATCGCGGCCGGCACGCGCGAACTCCGGCGCTTCTCCGAGCCCGAAGGGCTTCCCGTTTCGATGGATGCGAGCGTATCCGTCAAGTGTCCTCTGAGGACGAACACTTCAAAACTATCACGTTGCTTCGCATCCCTCGCAAACTCTTGCCCGCATGGTGCAATAAGGGTAAAGCGGGCGGGCCTCCCATGGCGGGAAGGCGCGGGTGTTGAAGGATCAGAGTGAGGCCGCGGCTAAGCGGTCCATATAGTGAGCGGCTTTTCGCGGGCCTGCCCTTCGACTTCGCTCAGGGTAAAAAGGCCCACGCTTCCACCGGTATGCCGGGTCGCAAAAGCGGCGACCCGTTGCTGGGGCCAGCTCGGTCCGGGCAGATTCAATCGGCTGCTGTTCAACGGCGCCTTCGGCGTATTACGATGTGATTCGTGAACTGAATCGTTCCCAGGCGATTCCAAGGGGGATGATTGCCATGGGCGCTGCTTCCAAGAAAGCACTTCTTTGCACACTTCTGGCGTTGCTGATCCTGCCGGCTGTATCTCGCGCGCAAAATCAGGTGATGGGGCGGCTGCAGTTCGTGGCGAAGACCGACGCGGATAAGAAATCGGGCGTCTGGATCGACAGCCAATACGTGGGTTACGTTGACGAGCTCAAGGGCGATAAGGAGATATTTCTTCTGCCCGGCGAGCATGAGGTTTCCGTCCGCCAGGCGGGGTATAAAGACTTCACCGAAAAACTCACCATCGAGCCGGGCAAGGAGATTACGGTGAACGTCTCGATGGAGAAGGATCCTGACGCCGAGTACTCGAAGGTTACTTCCGAAATTAAGCTCAAGGTATCGCCCGACCGCGCCGCTGTGTTTGTCGACGGCGCGTACGCCGGCACCGCGCACGAATTCGGCGGCATCGGGCGCGCCATGCTGGTGAAACCGGGCAAGCATCACATTAAAATCGACCTGCCCGGCTATCGCACGTTCGACACCGATGTGAATCTGCTGCCTCGCCAGAAACTCACGATCAAGACGAAGCTCGAGCCCGGCAGCATCACGCAGGCCGATCCGGCGCTGAGGCATTAGCGGAAAGGGCGGCTTTGAAACCCGCCCCTACGGCCGCGGCGCCGTTCAAGTGGTGCCGCTGCGAAAGGATCACCTTTTCTGCGCCTCGGCGCGTCGAATGCGGGCCGGGTCTGCTAGTATTCTGCCGTGACTGTGGAGCGCGAAAAACTCGAAGCGGACGTCCTCATCATTGGCGCCGGGCCCGGCGGGCTTTCTTGCGCCCTGCACCTCGCGAATCTGATCGAGCAGCACACCACCGCGAAGAAATCTCCGGCGCTCTCCGCTGAGAATATTTATGTGCTCGAGAAGGCGCGCGAAATCGGCGCGCATCAGCTTTCGGGCGCGATCATGGACCCGCGGGCGCTGCGCGAGCTCGTTCCCGACTTCGAGAAATCTGCGCCGCTCGATACGCCGGTCACCGGCGACGCCGCCTACTATCTGACGGAGACCGGCTCCTTCAAGCTGCCCATTACGCCGCCGCCGCTGCGGAATCACGGCAACTTCATCATCTCGCTGAACAAGCTGGTCAAGTGGCTCGGCGGGCTCGTCGAGAAAAAAGGCGTGAATCTCTTCACGCAATTTGCCGGCAAGGAACTGCTTCTTGAAGCGAACGGCATCGCGGGCGTGCTTACCGAGGACAAAGGCGTTGACAAGAACGGCAAGCCGAAAGATAACTTCACGCCTGGGTACGAACTTCGCGCGAAGGTGACCGTGCTGGCCGAGGGGCCGCGCGGCTCGCTTACCAAGGAGCTCGTGAATCATTTCAAGCTCGACGGATTGAATCCGCAGGTCTACGGCATCGGCATCAAGGAATTGTGGGACGTGCAGCCGGGACGCATCGACACGGGCTACGTGGCGCACACGCTCGGCTGGCCGCTTGGTTCAGAAATTTATGGCGGCGGATGGATCTACGGCTTGCGCGACAATCGCGTATCGCTCGGCATGGTGGTCGGGCTCGAATATCACGACCCGCTTTTCGATCCGCACGCCGCGTTTCAGAAATTCAAGACGCATCCCTTCGTGAAGAAGATTCTCGAGGGCGGCAAGCTCGTCCGCTACGGCGCGAAAACGGTGCCTTACGGTGGGTGGTATTCGCAGCCGCGCAATTACGTGGATGGCGGGCTCATCATCGGCGATTCGGCAAGCTTGTTGAATGCGCAGCGGCTCAAAGGAATTCACACCGCGATCAAGAGCGGCATGCTGGCCGCCGAGACGATCTACGAAGCCCTCTGCGCAAACGACACTTCCGCGAATAGCTTGAAGAAATATCCGGAGAAAATCGAGCGCAGTTGGCTCAAGCAGGAATTATGGGCTGTGCGCAATTTTCATCAGGCGTTTCACGATGGATTGTGGAAGGGGCTGGTGCACGCGGGGTTTCAGTTCGTCACGGGCGGGCGCGGACTGATCGATCCGATGCGCGCGAAGCCCGGCTATGAGGACTACACGAAGCTGAATCGGGATCGCACGCTCGTCGATCAATCGACGCGATTCAAGGGCGACGGCAAGCTCACGTTCGACCGCCTCACCGACGTCTACCATTCCGGCACGCGGCATGATGAAGATCAGCCGTGCCATCTCGTCGTCCTCGATCCCAATATTTGCAGCGACCGGTGCGTGCGGGAGTTTGGGAATCCATGCCAGTATTTCTGCCCCGCGGCCGTGTATGAGATGGTTCTTGATAATGGAGAGCCGAAGCTAAAGATCAACGCCGCGAATTGCGTTCACTGCAAGACCTGCGATATTGCCGATCCGTATCAGATCATCAATTGGGTGCCGCCGGAGGGTGGCGGCGGGCCGAATTACGAGGGAATGTGACGATCCGATGAGGATCGTCACACTGAGGAGGGCGCCTTGGTGTGTTGCCCTCCGAAGTGTCACCGCGCAGGTTTTCGCCGCAGTATAACGGAGCCGGGAGACGCCCTTCGGTCCGACTCAGGGCAAGCCGGCGCTACGCGGGCAAGTGCTCAGCTTTCGCCGAGCTTTACGCGGATATCGATTTTCTTCCCGTTGCGCACGACCGTCAGCGTGACGGTGTCGCCGGGCCACTCGCGATTCAGCAGCAAATTCAAATCGGTCTGGCTGGTGACGGGCTTGCCGTTGATCGCGACGACGATGTCGCCGCCGATTCGCAGTTGCTGGAGGCCGGCGAGCACAATGCGGTCGCCGCCGCGCAGCCCCGCTTGCGCCGCGGGCCCGCCCGGCTCCACGCGCTCGATCAGGATTCCTTGCTTCACGCCGAGCCCTAGAGCGTCGGCGAGGCCGGGCCAGATGGCGCGGCCTTCGGCGCCGAGCGTCGCGTGCGTTACGCGTCCTTTGGTGATGAGATCCTCGGCCACGCGGCGCGCCGTGTTGATGGGGATGGCGAAACCGATTCCCGATGACGTTCCCGTTGGCGCGTAGATCGCGCTATTGATCCCGATCACTTCGCCGTGCGAATCGAGCAGCGGACCTCCTGAATTGCCCGTATTGATTGCCGCGTCGGTCTGGATTGCCTCGTCGATGAAGGTGTTGTCGCCGGTTTGCACCGTGCGGCCGAGCGAGCTGACAACTCCGGTGGTGAGCGTGCTCTCGAATCCGAAGGGATTTCCGATGGCGAGGACGCGCTGCCCGACTTGCAGATTTCGCGAATCGCCCAGCTTCAGCGTGGCGAGCTTGTGCCCGCCCGGATCGATTTGAATGAGGGCGATGTCGTTGCGCGTGTCGGCTCCGATGTATTTCGCTTTGTAATGCGACTGGTCGCCAAGAATGACCTCGATCGTCTGCGCACCATGGACCACATGGTAGTTCGTCAGGATGTGCCCGTCGGTATCGATGACGAATCCCGAGCCCGCGCCTTCCACCGGCACCGCATTGAAAAAGAAATCGTACTGCACGGCGCGCGTGACGATATTCGCCACGGCGGGCGACGCCTGCTTGTAGATGCGGACATTTTCTTCTTCGATCGGGTCGAGGGCTTCGGTCGATCCGGGCGCCTGCAGCGCTACCACCGATCCCGGCGTGCGCTGGCCGTAGTGCGTGCCGAGCCAGTACGCGCCGAGGCCGATGATTGCGCCCAGCGCGAGCAGGCGTAGCGCGCGCCTTCGATTTTCCTGTGTCGTCATTTCTGTTTACCGGGTGCACCGGTCCCTTGCTCGAGCTTGGCCAGCAGCGCTTCGACTTGGCGTTCCGTCGCCTCGAGCGGGCCCGAACAATCGATCACGTCGTCGGCGAGGCGGCGCTTCTCGTCGATCGGCATCTGCGCCGCGATGCGGCGAGCCGCCTCGTCGAGCGAGAGGCCGCGTTCCTTCAATCGCTCGACCTGCTGCTCGGGGCGGCACCAGCAGACGACCACGCGGTCGAAATATTTTCGCAGGCCCGCTTCCAAAATCAGGGCGGCGTCTTCGAAGGCGATTGTTGGGCCGCCGGGACCGTCGAGCCGCGTGAACCAATCCTCCGAAATCTCTCTGATGCGGGGATGAAGGATTCCGTTGAGGGCCGCGCGCTTCGCGGAATCGGCGAAAACGATCGCGCCGAGCTTACCGCGGTCGACCGCGCCGCCCGCGCCGAGAATGCCGCCGCCGAATGCGCGGACCACCGCATCGTAGGTCGGTTGTCCGGGCTCGAGCAGCTCGTGGGCGATGGCGTCGGCGTCGAACACCATGTAATCGCGGTCGCGCAGCATTCGGTCGACCGTCGACTTTCCCGATGCGATTCCGCCGGTGAGCCCGATTCGCAGCATCAGGCACGCGAAGAAACTGCGGCGGGTGCGCGCGCGCCGCGACGCATGCGCGCCGCTTTCACCGTGTTGCTCATCAGCATGGCGATGGTGAGCGGGCCTACGCCGCCCGGCACCGGCGTGTAGGCGCCTGCGACTTCGACGACCTCCGGATGAACGTCGCCCGCGAGAATCGAGCCTTTCGTGCGAAACGATTCGAGCTTCGCCGGGAACTTCGCGAAGATGCGCTGAGCCTCGGCCGCGTCTTTCACCACGATCTGGCCGACGTCGATCACCGTGGCGCCGGGCCGGACGTAATCCGGCGTAACCATCGCGGCTTTGCCGATCGCAGCCACGATGATGTCCGCGCGGCGCGCGATGCCCGGTAGGTCCCTGCTCTTCGAGTGGCAGATCGTGACGGTGGCGTTCGCGTGAAGCAGAAGCAGCGCCTGCGGCTTGCCGACGATGTCGCTGCGGCCGATGACGACGGCGTTTGCGCCCTCGATCGGAATGTTGCTGCGCTTCAGAATTTCCATCACGCCCACGGGCGTGCAGGCCACCAGTGCCGGACGGCCGGCGACGAGCCGCCCTACGTTCACCGGGTGAAACCCATCGACGTCCTTTTCCGGAATCACGGCGTCGAGAATCCGCTTGGAATCGATCTGCTTGGGCAGCGGCATCTGCACGAGGATTCCGTCGACGTCGTCGCGATTATTCAATTCACTGACGATGGCGAGCAGCTCTTCAGTGGTGGTGGAAGCGGGCGGCGTGATATGAAAGCTGCCGAGGCCCAGCTTTTCGCAGGCCCCGATCTTGCTGTTGACGTAAAGCTTCGATGCGGGATCGTCGCCAACGCGCACCGCGGCCAACCCCGGCTTGATTCCCGCCGAAGCAAGCGAGGCGATTTCCGCCTGCAGTTCGGCGTAGATTTGGTCTCGAATTGCGTTGCCATTCAGGATTCGGGCTGACAAGGAGCACTCCTCGTGGTGATTTGTGGTTTTTCCGGACCCGCCATCATAGCAAAACCGTGAGTCGTGAGTAGTGATTCGTGATTGGTGAAGCCGGGCCAGGAGACGTTACGGAGTGAGCAGTACGAGGGGAAACGGGCAGGAACCCGCTTGCTTACAGTTGTATAATCCAGCGCCAATGGGCCTTGCCGCTGGCGTGATCCACGGCCCTAAATTCTCTCCGATGGCGCCGGACGCGGTACGCGCCACGAGTGCGATTTGAATTTTCGAGGAGGATCAAATGCGAAAGCCGCTGTGGGTTGCTGTGATTTGTTTGCTGGGTTCGGTTGCGCTGGCAGCCACGGGGAAGTTCGAACCGCTCAAGGTGAAGACCGGAGTCTGGCAGATGACTCAGACTGTTAAGTGGACGGGACTCCCGCCGCAAATGCAGGCGATGATGCAAGACGGGCGGACCACGAAGTACAAATCGTGTGTGACACAGAAGGATCTGGATACCAATCCCTGGGCGAACGGGTCCGACGAAAAGTGTAAGTGGACCGTGCTGAACTCCACGGGCACCGAGATGGAGATACAGGGCACGTCGTGCGAAGCCGGCAAGGACTATGGGATGACGGCGGAGGTCCACGAGAAGATTCACGTCCAGGATTCGGAGAACGGCGCCGGGACGGTTGAGATTACGCTCACTGGCAACGGCCAAACGATGCACGGCCATGCCTCCATTACCGGCAAGTGGATCGGCGCAACATGCCCTGCCGATTTGAACTGACATGCGGAGGGCGCGACTGACGCGCTACGCGCGCGCACTCAACGTGACAAACGGAATCGGCAGAACTCTGGCGGTTGCGCGACTTTGGCCCCGTGCCGGCCGAGTTCTGCCGAGTTTATCGCGGGCGAAGAAGTGAGAATCCGGAGCGGGCTTAGTTTCCGCCACCGGCGGGTGCCGCTGATTTTTTCGCCGTCCAGTTGATTGTGTTGCCCATTACGGAGAGAGTGCCCTTCATCGAATCGCCGTCGACCGTGCCGGTGTAATCGATTTTCATTTCGCCGTTCGGCGTGGTGCGCGTGACGGAGAAGGCGATGTTGTTGCCGGTTACGCTGCCCGTGACCGGCGCTTCGCCGCGCGCGCCCTTGAGCGTGCCGGTCAGCTTGGTGCCGTCCTGTTGCAGCGTGAGCGTCTGGGTCATGACGTTGCCGTCGCGACCCGGCGCGCTGAGATCCCACGCGCCTGCCACCTTGGCATCCTGCGCCCGAGCGATGTGCGCCATCGAAAGAACCAAAAAGCAAAGTGCCGCAAGCAAAATGCTGTTTCTCTTCATTCGATATTCTCCTTCGATTGAACGACGATTTTGGGGAGCCCCGATGCCGGGTGTTCCGGCAACCTGCGCAAGCTCGACTGGAAATAGAGCCACCCCTCTGCGTTACAAGGACGTTCGAGGTGGCTTTCGCGTTACATAGGCCGATCGATGCGGCAGAGTGCAGGTGGAAGTGAACACAATTCGCCGTGGGCGGAACATAACAAGAAAATCGGGAGCCGTCGCGCCAAGTGCGTTACACTCCCCTTTTCTCAGGAGGATCGCCGGCATGAAAGGCTCGCCCAAGGTATTGGAAGAACTCAATAAGGCGCTGCGCGAAGAACTCACGGCTATCAATCAATATTTTTTGCACGCGGAGATGTGCGAAAACTGGGGCTATGAAAAGCTGGCCGAATACATCAAGAAACAGTCCATCGGGGAAATGAAGCACGCCGAAGCGCTCATGGAACGCATCCTTTTCCTCGATGGCACACCCTCGATGAAGCCGCTCGAACTTACCGTCGGCAAAAACGTGCAGGAAATGCTGCAGAGCGATCTCGATCTAGAAATCGGCGCCGTCAGGGATTACAACGCCGCCATCCAGGTGGCCGTGGCGGAGAAGGACAATGGCTCGCGCGACCTCTTCGTGGTGCTGTTGAAGGACGAAGAGGACCACGTCGACTGGCTCGAAGCGCAAATGCACCAGATCAAGGAACTGGGCTACGAGCGTTATCTCACCATGCAAATGGGCGAGGACGAAGAAGAATAGAGGGGTTCGTCGTGCGCCGCGCCGCGTTGATCGCCGGGCTCGTGATGCTTTCGGTTGCGTTCGCCTTTGGCGATTACAAAGACGCGTTCGCTCCCGATATCGATAGGCCCCCGATCGAATACGGCACGCGGCCGGTGACCGACGCGGTCTCGCAGCTGAATCTGCAAATCCAGCAGGGCAAAGTTCATTTGAAGTTCGACGATCAGCAGGGTTACCTGCGGTCGGTGCTAGAGGCGCTCGACGTTCCGATCCAGTCGCAACTCGTGGTCTTTTCCAAGACGAGCTTTCAGATGTACCGCATCTCGCCGAGCAACCCACGCAGCCTTTATTTCAACGATTCGGTGGCGGTGGGCTGGGTGCGCGGCGGACCGATCGTGGAGTTAGCGGCAGAAGATCCGAAGCAGGGCGTGATCTTCTACACGCTCGATCAGAAGCCCGCGCAGCAGCCGCAATTCGTGCGGCACGACGACACGTGCCTGGCGTGCCACGAATCGACAGCAGCCGCGGGCGTGCCCGGGATGCTGGTGCGCAGCGTGTTTCCGTCGCCGAACGGCATGCCGCTCGAAGAGTTGGGCGGGTACATCACCGACGACCGAAGCCCGTTCGCGCAGCGGTGGGGCGGATGGTACGTCACGGGCATCACCGGCTCGATGCGGCACATGGGCAATGCGATTGTTACCGACCCAACGAAACCAGAATCTTATCTCGGCAACCAAACGTTGAATCTAGAATCGCTCAAGGGGAAATTCGATACGGATGCGTATCTTTCGCCTTACAGCGACATCGTCGCGCTGATGGTTTTCGAGCACGAGATGCACATGATGAATCTTTTCACGCGCGCCGGGTGGGAAGTGCGCTATTCGGAGTACGAGGACCGCACGACCGACTCGCCGGTGGACCGGCTGGGCACCACCGAGGCCGTGCTGCGCGAAGCTTCGAACACGTTGGCGGACGCGATGCTGTTTGTCGACGAGAAGCCCCTGCCCGGCGAGATTCGCGGCACGTCGGGATTCGAGGAGATGTTTTCGGCGCAAGGTCCGCGCGACCGCGAGGGGCGATCGCTGCGGCAGTTCGATCTGCAAAAGCGGCTGATGCGGTATCCGTGCAGCTACATGATCTATTCGCCGGCGTTCGATGCGCTGCCGGAGGACCTGAAAGCGGCCATCTACGCTCGCCTGTGGGTCATATTGTCGGGACGAGAAACCGGCAAGAAGTACGCCACGCTCTCTCTTGCCGACCGGCAAACCGTCATCGAAATTCTGCACGAAACCAAGAAGGACCTGCCCGATTACTTTCAGGCGCCCACCAGCTAGCAACTATCGTTTCAAGTACGACTCTCCGCGGATTCGTTAGTCTGGAATCCGAACAAACGCGCCGATCGGCGTTCACGGCCTCTTATTTCCCATGATGGGCGAAGTCTTTCACAACGCCGTTGTGAGTTACGGAGTCGGGTACTTACTATGTAGTTTGATTCATGGCTCTACGGGTGTGTGTGCCCAGCAGTTTGGCCCCGAAAGTGCCCTAAGCCCTTTCGAGGTGGCTTATGTTCAACCTAGCACGATTTGCTTCGGGGCTCTTGGCATTATGCGCTTTTCTACTTTTGCCCGTGGTTTCCCGGGCTGATATTCTGAGCGAGAACATTAATGGGTTGCCCACATCGCTGAACGCGACGAACCTCGGGCCCGACTTCACAGTAACCGCAGGCACCGTTGACGTTGTGGGTCCAGGTTTTTACGACCTATGCAATGCGCCTGAATCGGGGATGTGTCGATCTGGATGGGAGCACCAACCAGGCGGGCCAGATCAGCTCTAAAACCCTGACGCTGACTCCTGGAACGTATACGCTTAGTTTTGATCTGATCGGCTCGCCATTGCACGACGTTACGGATAGCACGACCGTTACTTTAGGCTCGTTGTATGACAAAACATTCGTGCTGGGCGAAGGCGACGTTACAGACGGCATTGTCAACTACACTTTCACCGTGAGTTCGCCCACGACGGTGCAGTTGGTATTTACCAGCAACGACGGCGCCAGCAACTATGGCGAAATCTTGGATAACGTGGATCTTGTGGCCACGCCAGAGCCGGCCACCTTTTCATTGATGGCTATCGGCCTGCTGGGTTTGCTTGCCCTGCGCAGATTCGCGATAGCCAAGTAAGGCTGCTTCGTCTTCGCGGCAAACGGGTTGGGGGGGTACGACTCGCGTCATCCTAAGCTGTAGTTGTGCATCCTCAACCGCTGCCGACTCGCCCTTTTGCCCCAAGTCTCTGTTACATCCGCATCCACTGCGACACGCAAGCACTTGTCCGAAGCGATGCGTGCGGAACTTCTTCCGAGCCGGATGCGTATCCTGTAGTGTGCCCGAACTGCAGCCGGGCTCTGTCCCGGGACGCTCATGAGGCTGCCGCATCGAGGGAGGGGTGCATGTTTTGCAATAACTGTGGTTCGGCGATCGCCGTGGAGCAGTCGATTTGCGGGAGTTGCGGGAAGAGCACGACCGGGGCGCGCGTGGCGAGCGCGGCGCGCATGCGGGTCGCCGAGCACGTTCATCTGCTCGCTATTTTGTGGTTTGTCGACGGCGCGCTCTTGCTGATTCCCGCCATCGTGATGGCTGTGCTTGCCGGAATCATTACGTCGCCGCTGGGTTGGCACGGAACCGATAACGTCGCGTTTGCGATTGTGCCGGGGATCTTCAGCATCCTGTGCGTCGTTTTTCTCGTGTCGGCGGCGCTTCGATTTGTGGCGGGATGGGGCCTGCTGAAGCTGGAGCCCTGGGGCCGAATATTTGCGCTGGTGATGGCGTTCCTGGACCTTCTCCATATTCCGCTCGGCACCGCCCTCGGCGTCTATACGCTGTACGTGCTGTTGCCGGACGCTGCCGGCGACGAGTATCGGCAGATGTCGCAGACCCGCCGCTAACTCGCGTGCGTCGGACCGTCCTCCTGAAGCATCTACCACACGTGTGCAATCCTCAGCAGTTGGCGGCACGGCGGAGGCATCCGCGATGATCTTTGGCGAATTTACCGAGCGGAAGCAGCTGGAACGCGCGATGCGCGACTCGGGTCGGCTGCCACCGGGGCAATCGGCGACGCTCAAGTGGCCCGTCCTGCATGTGGGCAGCGTGCCGCGGTTCGATCCGAAAACGTGGGATTTCAAGATTACCGGGCTGGTCGAAAAGCCGGTGCGGCTCTCGTGGGACGAGTTCAGTCACCTGCCGATGACCGGCGTGACGGCGGACATGCACTGCGTGACGCGCTGGAGCCGGTTCGACGTGCGCTGGGAAGGCGTCGCGTTTAGCGAAGTAGCGAAGATTGCCGCGCCGAAGCCTGAAGCGAAATACGTGATGGTCCACGCCGAGGAAGATTTTACATCGAACGTCCCGCTTGAGGATTTGATGCGGCCGACGACGCTCTTCGCGCTGAAGCACAATGGCGAGCCGCTGCCCGGCGATCACGGCTATCCCATGCGGCTTGTGGTGCCGCACCTCTATGCGTGGAAAAGCGTGAAGTGGGTGCGCGGGATCGAATTCATGGCCCACGACGCGCCGGGCTTCTGGGAAGAGAACGGCTACAACATGTACGGCGACCCTTTCCGCGAGCAGCGATTTTCCGGCTAGGGCATTCGCCACCGACTGGAAAGTTCGCGCAAACGCGGCGGTTGTGGGAGGGATTCGAGTTGTGTATCCTTCCCTGACATGGCCGCACTTGTTATCGGCTTGTGTATTACCCTGCTTGCATCGCAGGCTGCCACGAATTCCGCCGCGGCGCCGGCCGCATCCTCCCCGCAAGAAAATCGCATCGCGCTGACGGCGCAGGATATTTCCCATTGCAGGCGCAGGCCGAGCGTGGCGATTCGACAGCGGAGCTCCATTTGGCGCAAGCCTACGAACAAGGCAACGGAGTACCCCAGAACGAAGAGACGGCGGCGAAGTGGTACACCAAGGCGGCCGACCAGGGAAATCCGGAGGCCGAAAACCAAGTGGGGGTCATGTATCTGACCGGCGAAGAAGTACCGAGGAACAAACAACAGGCGGTGGCGTGGTATCACAAAGCGGCCCGCCAGGGCAACGCTGAGGCGATGTTCAATCTCGGCGCCGCGTATTACAACGGCGACGGCGTCGACATCGATGACGCGCTGTCGTATGCGTGGTACACGCTTGCACAAGAGGCGGGCAGCCCGAAGGCGACTGAGGCCGTGCAGAGGGCGGAGACCGAATTGAAGCCATGGGTGATTACCGACGCCTTCAAGAAGATTGCCGAACTCATGGAGCAGGGCGAATATTTGCCGGAAAATCGTGCTGAGGCTACTCGCTGGTGGCTGAAAGCCGCCAACCGCGGGGATGCCGACGCACAGGTTGCAATCGGGGTGCGGCTGATCCAAGGACAGGGGATTCCGCCGGACCCGGCTCAGGGACGATATTGGTGCGAGCAAGACGCGAAACAGGGGGACGCACGTGGCGACAACTGCATGGGCTACCTATACCGGCACGGGGCGGGCGTTGGAGCTGACCCGAAGGAGGCCCGGAAGTGGTATGAGCAATCAGCGAAACAAAGCGACGTTCTCGGTACGAAAATGCTCGCCGAAATGGATGCCAGCGGCGAGGGCGGCAAGGCCGACGGCAAGGCCGCGTGTCTGCTTTACGCGAGGCTGGCCCTCGCAGGAGACAAAGACTCGCTGCGACGCCTCGCCCTATTGAAGCCGCAGATCAGCGGTAAGGCTTGGGCGAGCGTCGAAAAAGAGCTCTCCTTGATGCGCGTCGATCTATCGAAATTCAACGACGAGATTCAGAATGCCAATTCACATTGAAGCGTGCGCGCTGACGGACTGTCCTCAGCGAGTGCTTGCGGATCTGATCGAAGCCGGTCTCCAATCGAAACAGGCCGAGAAACTTCTTCGCACTTGCCGACCGCCTCTCGCAATCCCAGGATTCCGCTGAGCGCAACCGCATAAAGAAGGAACTCGCGCGGATGACCTTTGGTGAGTACCCTCGTCCCTCTTAGTCCACCTCGTCCCCATCGTCCATCGTCATCTCCAGGGCGAATTTCACCGCATCCCCCTCCGCCAGCTTCCGGCACATCCGATCCAAATTCTCCTGCTCGCGCTTCCCCAGCACGCACATCTTGGCTCGCAGGACTTTCCCGCGCTTCGGCAAAATCCTTTCAACCATTTTCTTTCCCTCGGGGGTCAGATGGATGATCGCCTTGCGTCCGTCGGTCTTATCGGCCCGGCGAACCACCAGCCCAGCGCTCTCCAGATTCCTGGTGACCACGCTGATGGTGCTGTCGCCGAACATCACGCTTGAGGCAAGCTCGCCCGTCGCCACGGGACCGTAAAGCCGCAGGTGCTCTAACACCCTGAATTGGCTTGAGGTTAGCCCGAAAGTGTCGCATTGCCGCTCCAGCAGATCGTCCAGCGAATGGACCGCTCTCGCCAGGCTGGCATAGGTCGCCAGCGCCTGTATCTTCTTGTCGTTTAGAGGTTCCGCCATTTAAGCCCCTTTTAAGCCGAGATAGGGCCCCGAAAGCAGCCATTTTACGCCATTCATGGCCGAATTTGGCACCAGTCGTGAAGTATTAGAAGGTTTGAAGTGAAGTAGTGTTTACAACCGGACTGCTTCCTGAAACGGGAAACGCCGCGAAGGAGGTCTCCGCGGCGTCTGTGAAGTCCACTGTGAACTGCGCCAAGGGCTAGTAGATGTCGTACTGCTCCCAATGCAGCGTGGGGTCGGCCTGGATGATGACGCTCTTTTTGGTCCAGCGCTCGAGCTCTTCGACGAGCGAGGATTCGCGGGTCTTGAGCGCTTTGCCGATTTCCGGGTGGACGCGCAGCGTGATGCTGCCCGACGACATTTCGGGCGCCATCTTGCGCGCTTCCGTCTGGATTTCGTAGGTGAGCGTGGGGATTGATTTCACCATGCCGGAGCCGGTGCAGTAGGGGCACGGCTGGCAGAGCGTGCGTTCGAGCGCCTGCTTGGTGCGCTTGCGCGTGATCGCGATGAGGCCGAATTCGTTGAAGCGCAGCATCTTCGATGGAGCGCGATCGGCGCGCAACGCCTCTTCGAGCGCGGCCATCACTTTTTCGCGATTGCGGCGCTCTTCCATGTCGATGAAGTCGATGATGATGATTCCGCCGAGATCGCGCAGGCGCATCTGGCGGACAATTTCCTTCACCGCTTCGAGGTTGGTGCGGACGATGGTGTCTTCCAGGCGATTCGAGCCCTTGCCGACGAATTTGCCGGTGTTGACGTCGATCGCAACGAGCGCTTCGGTGTGGTTGATGACGATGTAGCCGCCCGACTTGAGCCACACTTTCGGACGCAGGCCCTTGTCGATTTCCTGCTGGATGCCGAATTCCTCGAAGACCGGATTTTCCTTGGTGTAGAGCTTCACGCGATTCACGAGGCCCGGCTGGAAGCGGCTCATGAACTCGATGATCTTCGTGTATTCCTCTTCGGAGTCGACCCAGATCGCGCCGTAGTCCGAGCTGATGTGGTCGCGCAGCATGCGCTCGACTAGATTCAGATCGCGATGCAGGAGCGACGGCGCTTTGCGCTGCTCGGAGCGCGACTTGATTTCCGACCACGTGCGGGTGAGGAATTCGACGTCCGCGCGCACTTCTTCCGGAGCTGCGCTGGCGGCCGCGGTACGCACGATGAAACCGCCGCCCGCCGTGCCTTTGGCGTCGTTCACGAGATGGCGCAGGCGCGAACGTTCCTCGGCGGAAGCGATCTTGCGCGAGACGCCGGTGTGATCGAGCGTGGGCATGTAGACGAGGTAGCGTCCCGGGAGCGCGATGTGGCTTGTGATGCGCGCGCCCTTTTTGCCGAGGGGCTCTTTCGCGATCTGGACGATGATTTCCTGGCCCTGCTTCAGCATGTCCGCTATGAGTTGCGGGCGGCGCGGCTGCGTGCGGTGGCCGTGGGCGCCGTGGCCCTGCTGCGGACGGCGACCGCGCTCGTCGCGGCGCCCCCGGCCGCGGTCACGGTCGCGTCCGCCGCGGCGTCCCGGGTGCTGCATGCGGGCGCGAAAATCATTGCTGCGCATGCTGGCCTTCCAGGGCTGGCCCTGCGGCGCATTGCCCTCAGCGGCTGCGGGTGAATTGTTTTCGCCCGAGGCTGATTCGGAATTGGCCGCGAGCGTTTCTTCCGCCGTCATTTCTTCCCGATGCTCGCCGATTTCGGTTTCGCCCCCGTTTTCGGGCGGGGCGATCATGCCTTCCGTTTCGGCGACCTCTTCTTCCTCCTCGAGCGCCTGTTCTTCCTCGGAGGCAGCCTCGGCCTCTTCGGCGTCGGCAGCTTCCGCTGCGGCGATCTCTTCGGGTGAAGCGAAGACGCGATCTTCGGCAGCGCGCTCGATTTCGTCGCTCTGGGCGTCGGCAACGTGCTCGGCGAGAGCTGCGGCTTCTTCGTCGGTCAAGTCCGGGGCAGCCTCATGCGCGGCTTCGATTTCGGCGGAGGTTTCGGTGAATCCGGAGGCTGCTCCGTACATTCTTTCTTGAGACTCGAACTCGCGTTCCCTTTCGTTGCGTTCTTCGCGGCGTAGCGCGATTTCTTCGGTCACCTCGGGCGCGGCGACTGTCTCCGCACTCGGGCTGGCCGCAGGTTCGGCGTGCCGCCACTTGGCAAGCGACTCGCCCGGAAGCGGCTCGAGGCCGGAACTCGAAGGTCGATATTCGGAGCGCGGCGAACGGGGTGCTTCGACAACGGGCGCGGAGAAACTTGATGCGGGCGGCTCCTGGATTGCGGCTGCCGGCTCGGGTGCCGCGACTTGCGCTTCCGTGGTCGAAACATTTTCTTCGACAGAAGGAGGCGGCGCCGCCGAGGGCGGCTTCTCCTTGTATTTCGCGAGAGACTCGCCGGGAAGAATGATGGGAACGTAGTCCGACGGCAGAGCGGGCTCGCTCGACTGGTCTTCATACGGACGAGGCGACGCGTATTTCGACGGCGGGAGTTCGCGGCCGTAGCGGCGATCGCCGCCACCACCACCACGCCCACCTCTATTGTCGCGCCGGCCAAAGCGACCGCCGCGGCGTCCACCGCGCCGGCCGAAATCGCGTCCTCCGCGATCGGGGCGGGGCGAGCGGTTTTCAAACTGTGGGCGATCGGGTGAAGAAGTATTGAGCACCGGCGGAGGAGGTGGGGGTGCGATAGGCGCCGATGGAATCGCGCGATCGGATGCGAATTCTTCCGTTGGCGCGGCGAACGGAGCCGGGGCCGCCTCAACATCGGCGGGTTCGAGCGCAGGCGCGGCCGCACTGGCGGGGAAAACCTGGCCGCCTTGCTCCTCCATCTTTTGAATCTTTTCCTCGGCGGTCGTAGCGACGTGCTCGTCGAACTCTTCGATGCCTTCGAGGAAGTCGGTGACGTAGAGGAAAGCGTCGCTATCGAGGCCGATCTCGACAAAGGCCGACTGCATGCCTGGCAGCACGCGCGTCACACGGCCTTTGTAGATGCTTCCGACTAGAGCGAATTCCTTTTCACGCTCGACGTAATATTCACAAAGCTGTCCTTCTTCGAGAATCGCGACCCGCGTCTCGTGCGGGTTCGCGGAAATAACCATTTCCTTCGACATTTAGAAACTCCTCATGGAGCATGCGAGTGCGGCGGCGCAGGAAAATTTCGCGTGCGCCAGAGCTGGCATGGGGGAAGGCTGCGCCTTCAACGAGCCACGACGGGCCGCCCAGGAAAGAACCCAAATTTTTCGGATGGACTTTCCCCACTCGATGCGTCCTTCGAACGAAGCTGAATTCCCGGGTCCCGAAGGGCCGGGACGCGGGGCACTGGGTGCGGCAAGCCCTCGCCGAAAACGCTCGGGCCGAGTCAGCGCCGCTACCTATAACTTTGATACCCATTCCCACAAATCGGAGCGGGACTAGTTGACGAAGCGCCGCATGCGGACGTTCATCACCAGACCCAAAGCCAAAAACACAAAAGCCGTCGCCGAACCACCATAGCTCATCAGCGGCAACGGGATGCCGGTGACCGGCATATCGCCAATCACCATCGAAGCGTTGACCAAGACGTGGAAACCCACAATGGCCGTCACTCCCATCACGACGTACATGCCGGCCTTGTCTTTCGCTTTCTGCGCGTTGTCCACCAAGCGCAGAATCAAACCCAGATACAGAAGCAGAACGACGCAAACTCCGATGAAACCTTGCTCCTCGGCGAGCGCGGCGAGAATGAAGTCCGAATACCGGACCGGCACAAAGCCCAGCTGGTTCTGACTGCCCTTCCCGAATCCTTTTCCCCAAAAGCCACCTGAGCCGACGGCGATCTCGGACTGCAAAATCTGATAGCCTGCACCGCGCTGATCTTCTTCCGGGTGCAGGAACGTCTGGATGCGCTGCTGCTGGTAAGGCTTCAAATGACGGCGCATGTTCCAAGCAACTGGAACCAGCAGCGCCACCACAACCGCGCCGATCAACAAGTGTTTCCACTCGATGCCGGCGAGAAAGCAACCAACCACGGCCACGGGAACCAGCACCATCGCGGTTCCCAAATCGGGCTGCTTCAAAATCAAGGCCACGGGAACCAATGTCAGCGCTGCAACCTTCGCCAAATCGCGAAGCGTGAGGCGCTCCGTGCGCACTTCCGTGAAGTAGCGGGCCAGCACGATGATTATAATCAACTTCATGAGTTCTGACACTTGTAAATTCTCGCCGCCGATCGAAATCCAGCGCTTGGCGCCCAGGCGCGAATAGCCAAGCACCAGAACAACGAGCAGGCCGGCAACCCCGATCAGGTAAAGAATGGGCGCTTGGTCCATCAGGGAGTGATAGTCGATGCGGGAGATGATGAGCATCCCAGCGACTCCGATCCCGATCCAAATCAACTGCCTCCACTGCATTCCGGCCATGGCGCTGGAGTGGGTGGAGGAATAGATCTCGAGGACGCCGATCGTGCAGATCGCGGCCACGATGGCCATGAGGGTCCAGTCAAAATCGTTGATGCTGGGACGGTCTTTCATTGGTGCTGCGCTCCAACCGCCGCGACAAGAGACGAGGATTTCACCGGCGTCGCCGCGGGGGCCGGCGACGCAGAAGCCGACGAGGTTCCGGTGGTCTGCGGGGCGGGCATCTGGAAGTGGCCAGCCTTCTTGTCGTAATACGCTTTGACCACGTCGCGGACGATCGGCGCCGCCGAAGTGCTACCCCAACCGCCGGCCTGGACCAGGGCGGCTACGACGATTTCCGGGTTACGACGGGGAGCGATCCCGACAAACCAGCCGTTCTCCTTCAATTTCTTCCCCAGCTTGTTTTGCAGGTCGTAGCTTTCGACTTGAGCGGTGCCGGTCTTACCGGAGAAGTCGATGTTTTGCAGCTTGACGAGTCCGGAGGTGGTGCCATCCGGCTCGTTGACGACTCCCCACAGACCGTCGGTGACTTGCTGGACTGTGTCATCCGAAAGAGGGAAAACCTCGGGCGGCGGTAACGCCGCGTCTTTCAGGAGATGCGGGCGGATCAGTGTGCCGCCGCTGGCCACGGCCGCGATCATACGAGCAAGTTGGATCGGAGTCGCCATCACGGCTCCCTGCCCGATCGAAACGGAAATCGTGGACCCCGGATACCATTTGTGATGATAGAGGCGCTCGACCCAGTCCTCGGACGGAACAAGGCCGGGCTCCTCGCCGGGCAAATCAATTCCGGTGCGCCGGCCGAGGCCTAGACCCATCGCATAATGCGAAATTCGATCGATCCCCAGCAGCTTGCCAACGTTATAGAAGTAGACGTCGCAGGACGCGACAATGCCCTTGTGGAGATCGACCAGGCCGTGAGCGTGATCGCAGTGGAACGTGCGGCCGTAAAAGACGGCTGAACCCGGACAATACACCGTGTAATTCGCGGGGATCGCCTTGGACTCGAGCATCGCGGTCGCCATCACGACTTTGAAGACCGAGCCGGGAGCGAGCTGCGCCTGAATCGCGCGGTTCAAGAGAGGCGTCTGGGGGTCGGAATTGAGTTCGGCCCACTCCTTTGTGGGGATGCGAACGGTGAAATCGTTGGGGTTGAAGGTGGGGCGACTGACGATGGCGAGAACAGCGCCCGTGCGGGCGTCCATGGCGATGAGGGCGCCTTCCTTGTTGGCGAAATCGGCTTCCGCGACGGACTGCAGATCATAGTCGATCGTCAGCTGAATCGGCTTGCCGGGAGTAGCGTCCACGTCGTCGAGATTGCGAACCATTTTGCCGACGCTATTGACTACGGCGCGGCGCAGACCGTCCGTTCCCTCGAGCTGGTCGTTGTATTCCTTTTCGAGACCGGCCTTGCCGACGATGTCGCCGGGGCGATATTTGTCCGGACTGTTTTCAAGATCCTGGGGCGAGACTTCACCAACGTAGCCGATCGTATTCGCGAGCATTTCACCATGGGGATAGCGGCGGCGCTGGACCATCATCAACTCAAGCATGGGGAGGTCGACGCGGTGCGATTCGACAAAGGCGATATCCGCATCGGAAGCGGCGGGCTTGATAACGACGGGTTGGAACTTCGGCTCGGACTTGGCCTCTTCGAGCTGTTGCCGCAAGTCGTCGGCTGAGATGCCAAGGCCCTCTTCGATGCGCGGAAGTTCCTTCTGGACCTGCTTCGGATCGTCGCGGAGCAAGAGGATGCTGAACGAAGGAAAACTGTCGGCGAGAACGCGGCCTTCGCGGTCGAGCATGGCTCCGCGCGGGGCGATGATCGGAATGTAGCGGATGCGGTTCTTTTCGGCCAGGTCGGCAAAATGGTCAGACTGGACGACCTGCAATTTCCAGAAGCCGACGAGAAGCACGGCTACCAGGATGACGGACAGGTAGGAAAACAGGGCGAGCCTTCCCTGCGGAATCTTCTGATCGCTAATGCCCCATGGTGCCAACGAAACTCCAACGCGGCGGGCCGTATGCGGCCCTAGGTGCGCCCTGCCATCCCGAATGCGAATCGGTTGACCTTAAAAGCTATCACCGCGCGTGGACCGTCGCAACCGGGGCATGTCCTTTTGGTCAACGAAAGGAAATCGTAGCCTGAATCTTCCACAGGCCGACTGGCACAGCTGAGGCGTTCACCACGCATTTACGCGGACTTGACGGCGGCGAGGAGAGAGAGATTCTTCGCTTCGCTCAGAATGACGACCGGAGGCGGTGGCGGCGCTGTGAGAGTAAGCGGCGGGCGTTCTAGGCGGGGCGGCGGAGACGGTCGAGCAAGGCGAAGAGGCCAACGCCGACGGCGGACGTAACAGCGGAATCGAGCAGCAGGCGCAGCGTGAAAAATGGCGCGGAGTGATTCAGCAGGACGCGCTGCGTGATCGCAAAAACCACCTGATGGAAATGAAATAAGAGGAAGATCAGGCCGAAGCGGCTGATCGGATGCTCGGTATCAATGCGGCCCCCGATGGAAGACGAGACGTAGCCCACCAGCGTTTTGGCAATCCCGTACAAACCGATCGGATTATCGGCGCTCAAAGCATCCTGAAGGATGCCGATCGCCGCGCCAAGAAGCAGGCCGGTGGAGGTGTTGCGGCGGCTGACGCCGAAATAAACGGTCACGAGCAGTGGTAGATCGATGAGCTCGGACCAGCGGCCATACTTGTGAAGAAACGCCTGGAGCACGAGCGCCAGAAACGCGGTGATGATGACCGTGCCGCCGTAATACTTGTGGACCTCGATATTCGAGTCGGTGCGGATTCCGGCGCTGAGCATCGAGGCCATTTTATCGCGGCTCCGGGGATGAAGCGGGCGGCTTGGCGGCAGGCTCGGTTGGCCGCTGCGCAGGATTGGACTTTTCGGAGGCGGCGGGAGATTGCGATTCGGATGATGCAGGAGCGGGCGCGGCAGCCGGAGCAGTACTCTGAGCGTTTGGATCGACGGGTAGCTCAGAAGACTTCAGGACGACATCCTGGCGCGAGAGTAGGACGAGAACGTCCTCAAGGCGGTCCAAGTGGACAGCTGGCTGGACGTGAATGATCTGAAATGGAGTCGAGTTAGACGCGTCTTTGACGACACCGACCGGCAGCCCCTTTGGGAAAATGCGATCTTCGCCGGACGTGAGGATGACTTCGCCGGGGTGGACTTTCTCGTCGTTCGCCACATAGTCCATCACGGGCAGGGGGTCGGCCGTGCCTTGCACGACGCCGTGGGTGCGCGTATCGGCGAAGAGGGCGCCGACGCCGCTATCGCGGTCGTCGATGAGGAGCACCTGCGCCGTGTCATTCGAGAAAACTTCGACGATTTTGCCCACGATGCCTTCCGGCGTGATGACCGGCATATCGCGGCGCAGATGGTCGCGCGAGCCGCGATTGATGAAGAGCGTATGAGACGTAGGGTCAGCACTGGCTCCGATCACCTGAGCGGCGAGCATGGGAACCTCGGGATGAGCCTCGCGAAAATCGAGCAGATTTTGCAAGCGCTGAGCTTCTCTGGCGCCGGCTTCCAATTCGAAATTGCGCAGCCGCAACTGGTCGACTTCGGCCTGCAGGCGCTTATTATCCGCACGCGCGCCGTGAAGATCGATATAGCCCGTCCAGACGCCCCGGACTTTGGACGATGTCCACGTGCCGACGCGGCCGACGGGAGTTACGAGGTCCGCGGCCCAAAGGCGAATGAGGGGCACGTCCCGATCGCGCTTGATCTGAAAGGCCAGCAGCAAGACCTGCGCGAAAACGACGCCGACGAGCAACGCGAGCGAACGATGACGAGAGTAGACGTTGAGCATTTCAGAGGCCCGACAGTCGAATGCCGCCCAGCCAAAGTCGAAGAAAAAAACAAGAGCAGATCCCTCGAACTGCGTCCCGCGCCCGCAAAAACCGCCCTTCCTTCGTCAGGGCAAGCGGGGATGGCAAAAGCGCGCGGAACTCCGCTCGGGATGACAGCCCTGTTTGTGCGACGCGATGCAATATCTTTTATCCGGAAGTCAGTCGATCGAAACCAGGCGCAACAATCGGAAATCGCTGAGCATTTTCCCCGTCCCCAGCACGACCGACGCGAGCGGATCGTCGGCGATCGAAACAGGCAAGCCCGTTTCCTCGCGAATGCGCTTATCGAGATTCTTGATGAGCGCGCCGCCTCCCGTGAGGACGATGCCGCGGTCGCTGATATCGGCGGAAAGCTCGGGCGGCGTGCGCTCGAGAGCGACGCGGATCGCGTTGACGATCGTCGAGATATTCTCGGAAAGCGCCTCGCGGATTTCGCTGTCGTCGATGGTGACGGTGCGCGGCACGCCCTCGATCAAGTTGCGCCCTTTTACTTCAAGCGTAAGCGGCTTTTCGAGCGGATAGGCCGAGCCGATTTCCATCTTGATCTGTTCGGCGGTGCGCTCGCCGACGAGAAGATTGTACTTGCGCTTGAGGTAGTGCATGACGGACTCGTCCATTTCATTGCCGGCGACGCGGACGGAGCGCGAATAGACGATGCCGCTCATCGAGATGACCGCGATATCGGTGGTGCCTCCGCCGATGTCGACGACCATGTTTCCGGAAGGCTCTTCGATGGGCAGCCCGGCGCCGATGGCGGCGGCCATGGCCTGCTCGACGAGATAGACCTCGCTCGCGCGGGCGCGGTAAGCGGAGTCCTGCACGGCGCGCTTTTCGACGGGCGTGATCTCGCTCGGGACACCAATGACAATGCGCGGGTGCACCAGGACGCGGCGGTTATGCGCCTTCTGGATGAAATACGTGAGCATCTTCTCGGTGACCTTGAAATCGGCGATCACGCCGTCTTTCATTGGCTTGATGGCCACCACGTTGCCGGGAGTGCGGCCGAGCATTTCCTTTGCTTCGCGGCCGACGGCCACGACTTCGGAATTGTTTTTATTGATGGCGACGATGGAAGGCTCGTTGACGACGATGCCTTTGCCGCGGGCAAATACGAGGGTATTCGCGGTGCCCAGGTCGATAGCCAGGTCAGAGGAGAAGAGGCTGAAGACCGACCGCATGTTGTAACCGTTCTTTGTCAATTCCTTCTCCCCCAGAGCCCGATACTGCGCCGCTGCGGCAGCGCCCGGCTTGTGCCGGTCCTCCAATGCGGGCGAATGCGTTTACGGAATCACGACGTCGACGCGCTTGATCGCCGTGCCGCCCCGCCGGTCCTGCCCGGTGATGACGATCGTGTGGCTGCCTCGCGCCATCGGCGGAGTGAAATACCGGAAGTGCCCGTCGGGCTGAATATCCGCGACTTCTTCGCCGTTGATGATCAAGGCGGCGCCGGGCTCGGTGTGCCCGATTACTTCGACCACGTTGCCTTGAAGCTCGGTCCCATCGATGTCGAGCGGCATCTGCTGTTCCTTACCCTGCGCCACGAGCGTAAATTTGTACGAATCGCTCGGATCGCTGACGTTGCCTTTGTCGTCGATGGCACGAACCCGCCAGAAGTAGTCGCCCGGCTCGAAGCCGGAGAGATCGACGGAGCTTGCAGTCGTCTTCTGCTCCACCACGATGTGACTGAAACTCGTTGTCGTGCTGGTCTGTAGATCATACTCCTTGGCGGTCGCCGAAGGATTCCAGGCGAAGTGAACGGGATTATGCTTCGGATCGGCCACGATAATGGGCTGCAGATTGAGAGGCTCCGTGAGTTCGGGAGGAGCGAGCACCTGACTCTTCGTGATGGCGCCGCCGGGGCCGCTGAAGGTTGCGCGCTCGTACTGCCCGATATCCACGTGCTCGTTGCCGCGATTCAGCTGGGCGCCTCCGGAATCAACGGTGACGACCTGCTCGTTCGTAGTGGGATCGCTGCGCACGTTCAAGCGGCTATTGGCCTGCGCGTCGGCAACGGCATCCTCGAAGGAAACTTGCGCTTTCGAACCCGGGATTTGCCAGGCACCGGTATTGAGGTCAACCTGGCCCGTATTCAGATGAACGGCAACCTGAGTGGCGTGGTCATGCGCCACCGTGTTTTCCTCGACGGTGACGAACGTATCGCCCTTGACGGTATACTCGGTGCCATCAGCAAAAGAGACGCGGGCGACGCCATCGGGGCCGGTCTCGATCTCATCGCCTTTGTCGAGAGTGATCTGATAATCGGCGTTGACCCACTGAAGGGAGTTCACTTTCTTAATCTGCACCTTGCCGTCCAGGTTGACGAAACGCGCCTGGCGGCTGGCCGCGTTCGCGGCCGGATTGTCACTCGGTGCGACGGCATTCGTGAGTCGCTGCAATGTTCTTTGGGAGAACTCCGGGAAAACGAGATAGATGGACGCGCCAATAATCGCCAAAACGCATAAGACGAGGAGGACGACGGTGCGGTATTTTACAGTGTGCCAATACACCTCGACTTGCGTGACTTTGGGCTTGTGTCCAGCGACAGTTTTTCCGTCAGCCATCGGCATGGGGGTCCGTTTTTCAATCTAGCACACGCATCGAGAGCTTCTCAATGCGACTCGAGCGCAGTTGCGAAACCGCTAACCCCCTCGAAGACGATGTACCGCGAGAATCGACCCGATCGGGGACGGGGAAGGGATTCAGCACGCGGGGATAAGGGGCGAAGAGGCCGCGGAGATCCATTTTGGAAGTTGACCCGGGCGGCATGATTTAGGGAGACTAGATACCTGACAGAGGAAGACTTGTGGCCTTTCTCGATGGATGTTGCCTGTCGCGGAACTTTTTCGGTCATCTTGTGAAGCAAGCGAACGTTCGCGACGAAGAAGAGGAAGAACGAAGATGAAAGTCCCTGAGCAAGAAATGATTGGCGAGCTTTTGCCGCCCGAACGCTTGATGCTGACGCCCGGCCCGTCGTGCGTGGACCCGCGCGTGTATCGTGCGATGGCGGCTCCGATCGTGGGCCACATGGATCCGTGGTTCACGAAAATGATGGACGACGTGCAGGTGCTCATGCGCCGCGTTTTCCAGACGCAGAACCGGATCACGTTTCCACTTTCGGCTTCAGGCTCGGGCGGTATCGAAGCGGCGGTGATGAACCCGCTCGATGCGGGCGATGAATGCATCGTCTGTGTGAACGGCGCGTTTTCCGAGCGCATGGCCATTATCGCCGAGCGCATTCCTGCCAAGGTGATTCGCGTCGAGGCGCCGTACGGGCGGACGGTCGATCCGGCGGATGTGCTGCGCGCGGGAAAAGGCAGAAAAATCAAGTTTGTGGGATTGACGCACGGCGAGACTTCGTCGGGCGTCGTGCAGCGGATCGAGGACTACCGGAAAGTGGCGGACGAACTCGGCGCGCTGCTGGTGGTGGATGCGGTCGCGAGCCTCGCGGGCGTTCCGCTGGACGTGGACGCACAGCGCATCGACATCTGCTTCAGCGGTTCGCAGAAGGCCATCAGCGCGCCGCCGGGAATGGCGCCGATCACCGTGAGCCCGCGCGCGGAAGAAGCGATGCACGCGCGCAAAGAGCCCGTGCGGAGCTGGTATTTCGATTTGACGACGGCGATGAATTATTGGGGCAAGGATCGCCTGTACCATCACACTCCGCCGATTACGTTGATTTACGCGATGCGCGAGGCGCTGCGCGCCGTGCTGGAGGAGGGTCTCGAAGCGCGCTGGGAACGGCACCGGGAGAACCAGCAAGCGCTGATCGCAGGACTCGAGGCGATGGGACTCGAGCTGCTGGTTTCGAACGCAGCGGACAGGCTTGTGACCGTGACGGCGATCAACATTCCCGCGGGGCTCGAAGACGGCAAGGTGCGCAAGCAACTGCTCGACGAGTTCAACATCGAGATCGCGGGAGGCCTGGGACCACTGAAAGGCAAAATCTGGCGCGTCGGACTGATGGGCTATTCCTGCCAGAAACCGAACGTACTGATTTTCCTCGCGGCGCTGGAAAAAACGCTGCTCGATCAAGGATTCCGGCTGCCGGCGGGAGCGGGAGTGGCGGCGGCGATTCAGAATTACCAGCACGCGACGCAGCCGGCGGCGGTCGGCGCGAGGAAGTAGCCGACGGGAAGGCGAGTCCATGGCGAAAGCGGCGGCGGTTGCGACGATTCCGAATGCAGGCGCGATGAGCGAATTCATCGGCGCGTTCGACGTGCCGTCGAAGGTGACGGATTACGCTTACAAATGCCGCTTCTCGCATTGCTGGAACGGCATCGCCACGCGGCACAGCGACACGATGGACTGCAAGTTCTTCGTCGACGGCAAAGGAGTGGTGCTCGGGCTGGCGCATCCCGGATTCGTTACGTTTCGCGATCGCGCGGGACGCAATCCGAGCGACCGCGAGGCGAGCTACATCGCCGCGGAATATCTGCGGGAGCGGCTCGAGCAGGAAGACGAGCACTCGCTCTACGATGTTTCGGCAAGCGATGTGGTTCGGATTATCGACAAGCTTAGGATCCAGTGAGGGCAGAAGTTCAGAGTTGAAAGTTCAGAGTTCAGAGCAAGGCAAACACCCCCTCGCCAAGTATCGTCGGGCGTAATCATCGATCACCTTGAATTTGTTGCGTTCGCGCCGCGCCATCCGGCCAGCCAGCCGTGCTCGCGTACTCCCTCTTCTTCCATTTCCCGCTTCCAGGCGCCCAAGAAGCTCGAGCGGTTCAGGTAGCCGACGAGTTTTGTTTCGTCGTTTCGCGCGACGACGGGCAAACGGCCCACATCATTTTGGAGCAGCCGCAGGAGAGCCGTGTGGGCGAGTTCGTCGGGATAGGCGACGATCAACGCCCGCCCGTCCGCAGCGATAACGGGTTCGCTGCCGGATGGGTCCTTTTCGAGCGAGCGCAACAGATCGCGCTGCGTGATCAGTCCGACGAGCTTATTTGGCGGCGTGACGATTGGAATTCCCTGCACCATGTTGAAGCCGGAATCCTGCCGCGCGATGCGCTGCGCGAGTTCGCCGACCGTCATTTCAGGCGGGATCGTGGCGAGGTCGCTACGCATGATGTCGCTGACGCGCACCGATTTCAGCACGCCCGCCTCGTATTCACCGGGCACGGCCATGCCACGCTTCAGGAATTTCTGGGTCATGATCGACGCGGGCATCATGTAATAGGCCACCGCATCCGCCAGGATGCAGACGACCATCACCGGAAGCAGCGCGTGAAAATCGCGCGTCGTCTCGAAAGCGCAGAACATGAAGGTGAAGGTGGCGCGCGCCGCGGCGCCGAGCAGAGCGCCCATCGCGGCAACCGCAAAAGCTGCCGGCGAAAGATGCGCGCCCGGAATGATTGCGTTAACCGTGATCGCGAAAATGCTACCGAGCGCCGCGCTGATCATGAACATCGGCGCGAGAGTGCCGCCCGACGTCCCAGAACCGAGCGACAACAGCACCACGAAGGCTTTGAGTATTAGGATCAAGAACACGAGGCCGAGGGCGAGACGCGCGTTGAGGATGTCTTCAATCGTGTCGTACCCCGAGCCGAGCACGCGCGGAAGAAAGAAGCCCACGATTCCGAGGCCGAGAGCGCCTATGGCTGGATGCAAAACGTGCGGGACACGCTTCAGGCCATCGAAGAAATTTTCGAGTTTGTCGAGTGCGAGCGAAAAGCCGACGGCGGCCAATCCGCAGAGCAATCCGAGAACGACGTAGTAGGGCAGATTCGGGAAAAACTTGTAGTCCGGCGCGCCGACGAGGAACATCGGCGCCGTGCCGAACAGCAGACGCCGGATGCCGACGGCCATCGCGCTTGCGATGACCAATGGAATGAACGAACGCGCACGAAATTCGAAGAGCAACAGCTCAAGCCCCAGAAGCACGCCTGTGATGGGAGCGTTGAACGTCGCCGCCAGACCGGCGCCACCGCCGCAGGCCAGCATCACTTTGCGTTCGGCGGCGGTGGTCGAGAAAAACTGGCCGACCAGCGAACCGAAGGCGCCGCCGGTCTGAATGATCGGCCCTTCGGCGCCGAATGGGCCGCCGGTACCGATACCGATCGCGGCGGAAAGCGGCTTCAGGATTGCAACTTTTGCCTCGATGCGGCTGCGCGAGATCAGCACCGCTTCCATTGCCTCGGGAATTCCGTGGCCGCGAATTTTCTCCGAGCCGTACTTTGCCACCAGCCCGATCAACAGGCCGCCGATTACGGGAATCAGGATCACCCAAGCGCCGAGAGGCGTGTGCTGCGGGCTGCGGAAATGAAACGACCATGCGTGGTAGTAGGAGATGTTCGTGAAAAGTCCGATCAGATCGTACAGAGCGAAAGCGATCAGGCCTGTGAGGCAGCCGATCACCGCAGCGAGCACGGAAACAAAAGCGAGACGATATCCGGCCGCGGAACCGTCGTCCGCGGGCGTGCCGCCATGCCTTCCTCTGCGCCCAGTTCTCAAATGGGCATCCTTTTCCGTGACGCTTTGTTCTTGGCGCGCTTCATTCGCGGAGTTGCAGAGTGCACGACCACCAGGCGAAGAGCCTCGATCAATCGCGGGCCGGCGGTGCGGAGTTCGTCGCGATGCGCGAGCGAGAGGCGCTCGAGGAGGTGTTCACCGCGCGCACTGACCCGCAGCAGGACTTCGCGGGCATCGGAATGGCTGCGGGTGCGTTCGAGCAATCCCTTGGCTTCGAGGCGGCGGCTCAGTTCGACCGCGCTATGGTGGCGAATCTGCAGGCGCTCGGCGAGGGCGCCGACCGTGGCCGACAACGCGGGCGTCAATCCTTTCAGCGCAAGCAGGGCCTGATGCTGTTGCGGCTCGATGCCGGCGGCGCGGGCCGCGTTCTCGCTGAAATTCAGGAAACGGCGGATTTCGTAGCGGAATCCGGCGAGGGCCTGGTAGTCGATTGCGGGATGGGTCATGCTGCATATTATATCGTATTGCGATATAACGTACAGATCGAGTCGATAGTTCAGAGTTAACAGTTAAGAGCCAGAAAGGAGGATGGCCGCGAACTCCCGTTTGGGAATTCGCGGCCTGGAAGCGAAGGGTGGTTACCACCTAAGGCAGGGTGTAAACGTTCACGGCGTCACCGATGACGATGGCGACGTACTGCTTACCGTTCGCCTCGTAGGTCATGGGATCGGCGGAGCCGCTTCTCGCCATTTTGGTGACCCAAAGTTCCTTGCCGGTCTTTGAATCGTAGGCGCGGAAGCGGCTGTCGGAAGTGGAACCATCGAACACCAAGCCCCCCGCAGTGGCGATGGGACCGGCGCTGCTGCCGTTACCCGTGTCCTGCTTATCCGGCGGCAGGCCTTCGGTAATGCCGGAGACGGTTTCCCAGGCGATGTCGCCGGTGTTCGCATTGACGGCGATCAGCTTGCCCCAGGGTGGTTTCTGGCAAGGCCAGTTGCCGAGCACTTTGCCGTTCGCGTCCTTCACGGTGGCGCTGAAGCCGTAGTAGGGACCGGGACCCACGACGCTCGCGCGATCGTAAATCTGGGTCGAGCCTTCGGTGCCGCGGCCGTAGCTACCGGCACCGGCCCTCTTCTTTTCGATCCAGCCCATGAGCGACATGTCGTGGGTGTGGACAAAAACATATCCATCGGTGGGATCGGTGGCCGCGCCGCCCCAGTTGACGCCGCCCGTGCCGCCAGGGAACTGGATCGTGGTTTTCGGAGGCGTGCCTTCCTCGTGATAGAGCCACCCGGTGAAGGGTCCGGCGTTATACAAAGTGCCGCCATTCTTGGCGAGGACTTCCTGGCAAGCTTGGGCGTGCCCGGGCGAGGTATCGTCGGCGGTGACAATGTCGTCGGCTTTGTAACTGTTGCGAGCGAGCGGCGGAGGCTTGAGCGGGAAAGGTTGCGTGGGCGAATACCACTCGCCTGGAACGTCACCCTTCGCAACCGGGCGCTCTTCCACGCCGAAAACGGGCTTGCCCGTGTCGCGGTTCAAGATATACATCAGGCCCGCTTTGCCGACGACGATGACTGCGGGAGTTTTCTTGCCATTCGCATCGATATCGATGAGGGCCGGGCCCGGCGGGAGGTCCTGATCCCACAGGTCGTGATGGATCGTCTGGAAATACCACTTCAGCTTGCCAGTGGTGGCATCGACCGCAACAACGGAATTGCCGAAAAGGTCCGCGCCGGGGCGATCACCGCCGTAGTAGTTGGGCGAAGGGCCGCCGATCGGCATGTAGAGAAGATTCTTCTTCGGATCGACGGTCATGTACCAACCCCAGACGTTGGTGCCGGAGCGGCCTTTCCATCCGTCGTCTAGCCACGTGTCGTGTCCCACTTCGCCCGGCTGGGCCACGCTGTGGAAGGTCCAGACCAGGGCGCCGGTAAGAACGTCGATGGCGCGCGTGTCGCCCGGAGGGCCGGTAGGCAACTCGCCAACGCTGGCGCCGAGAAAGGCGAGATTCTTGTAGATGGTGGGGACGCCGCTATATCCGACGGTAAGCTCGATCTCGCCGTCCTTGCCGAAAGTTGGCACGGGCTTTCCAGTGGCAGCATCGAGTTCGACTACCTTGCGGGCGAACGTGGTGAAGACGACGCGAGGCGCATTGCTTTTGTCGCCGGGCCAGTAGGCTACACCTTTGGCGGAGGGCGAGGCGATGTCGTAGTGCCAAATTTCCTTTCCGGTCGCGGCGTCGAGCGCGTACACCTTGCCGGTGCCGGGAAGATACATCACGCCCTTCACGACGATGGGCGTGACCTCAAGTCCGGGGCGCTCGGCGAGCGGCATCGTCCAAGCTTGAGCGAGCTTCGTTACGTTGCTCGTATCGATCTGCTTCAGCGGCGAGTAGCCCGAGCCTTCGACGTCGTGGCGATACATCGGCCAATCGCCCGGTGCCACCTTCTGCGCCTTGGCCAACGGCGTAAAAATCGCAAGGAGAATGGCCACAGCCATCCAGCTGGAAGTTTTCGGATGCATGAATGAAATCCCCCTCCCCAAAGTCGCGAGCATACTATCAGCAAACATAGTCGGACGCGCGAATTTTCACGGCGGTTACATCATTCCTGAAAATGAATCCGGGGCGGCCAGATCAAGCAAAGAAGCGCGGGAAGAACGCAGGGACGCGGCGCGCGTAATCGCTGAATCGAGCGCCGAAAGCCCCGCGAAGCAAATTTTCCTCGGCGCGGATGCGGATCGCGGTCCCGGCGAGAAAAACAATCAAGCCGATAAGGGCCGCCTGCCATCGCGTGACGGCGAGCGCGGACGCAACGTACATGCCGAGCATCGCAAGATAAATCGGATTGCGGACGACTGCATACGGACCAGTGGAGATGAGCTCGTGTCCTTCGATTACGCGCGCGACGAGCGCCCACTGCTTGCCGAGAGCCATCGCGGCGGCGTAGCAGAACCAGACGGAGGCCACGACGATCGCGATCGTGACTCCCGCAAGGATCACCTCGGCCAGATACGACATCGGGCGAATCGCGGAGAAATAGGTGCGAGCGAAGACGAAACAGATGGCGTACGCGGCAGCTTGCAGCAGAAATCCCGCGCCCGACTTCCAGTCGCGCTTGGCCGCACCCGGAGCGGCGCGGCGCTTACCCAGGGCGAGGATCGCGCCGAAGCCGAGCCAGCCAGCGAGCACAGCGAAAAAGGCGATTTCGGCGGGCAGATCGGAACGAAAGACAATCGGCAATTTGCGGCTCCCGTCGGTGCGATTTATCCGGCTGTGAGTCCGAGTGCTTTTCTGAGCAAGGCAATTTGTCCGGCGTGATAGAGGTCGTGCTGGATGACGCCGTGAAGAATCTGATAGCGCGACACGCTGGTGGCGCCGATTTTTTCGTCGAGTTGATCGTCGCGCTGGGCCGCAGCGGCGTGCCGGAGGCGCGCGCGGCTCTCGACGAGACTTTCGAGCGCGCGTTTCCAGGCGGGCTCACTGACTTCCCAGACGGGCGGCCAATCGCGCTCGGCGGTGACATCGACCATTTCGCCCTGCAAGCGATGCTGCACGATGGAATGCCACGCGCTGACGTGGTGCACGAGTTCCCAGATGGAGTGCGCGCCGGGAACCACGTGTTTCGACGCATCCTCGGCTGAGGTACCTTCGAGCAGGTGCATCAGGGGAGGGCCGTGCCAAGCGTCGCCGGAGAAGGCGCGGTCCATTTGATCGAGGATTCTATGGATTTCGCTCATGGATTTCCCCCCAGACGAAAAGCGTAAGGCAGCGCGGCCAGAGTGGCAAGCCGAGGGATCGTACACCTTGTCAGTTCCTCGGATCAGGCGCGGGAGCCTTGAGGCTGGGATCGATCCAGTCTTCTCGCAGAAGATCGCGCTGATCTTCCGTCAAACCAAACCAGGATTCGGCGAGGTCTCGAACGTGTTCGAGCGCGGCCTGCACTTCCGCCTGCTTTTGCCTCAGCACCTCGCTATCCGCATCGGTAGGGACGGAAATCCGCGGCGCGACGAACATGACGGCGCGCGAAAAAGGATAGGGAAGCTGGAACTGGTCCCAGGATTTCTTGAAGGTGTGTGCGCGGCTCAGCGCGATGTGAAAGACGGAGACGGCCTTGCCGGTGCGACGCGCGAGAATTACGGCGCCGGGCTTGGCCACGAAGCGCGGGCCGCGCGGACCGTCGATGGTGAGCGCCACGTGCGTGCCGGCCTCGAGATGGCGCGCCATCTTGGTGAGGCCTTCGATCGCGCCACGCGTCGAACTGCCCTGCGCGGTGCCAAATCCGAGGCGCTCGATCACGCGGCGAGTCCACTGGCCGTCGAAGTTGACCGTGTTGAGCACGACGATGCCGCGTTTGCGCCACATCCATACGGCCGGGAAAATGCAGCGGTGCCAGAATGCTCCGATGCAAGGCTCGCCCGAGTTGCGAATCTGAATGGCGTTGTGCACGCCGACCACTTCGAATCGGAGAGTGGGACCGATCAGCCGGAGCGCCCAATAAACGGCCCACGCGATGACGGGAATCTGCATCTTACGCCACGTGGAAAGATGCGGATGCGGAATGCCGGAAGAGACGTTGGCATCGGCGCGCGGCGGCGCATTCCCGGGAGTGCCGGGCTGGGTACCAGCGGATTTTGGGGCGCTCTGCACTGCTGTATAGTATAGGCGGTCTTCGATGTACTCCCGATTTCAAATCGTTTGTGGCGGGCGTGTCGCCTGTTGTCTCAGGGCGATCGTTCTCGGGATGCTTGCTCTCTGCGCGGCGCCGGTGCGCGCTCAGCAGCCTCCCCCTGGCGCCGTGGGAGAGGTACAGGGAAACGACGTCACTGTGGACAGTGGAACGCCGGCGATGATGGGTACGGCGACGAGCGCGCCAAAGATTTTCGTCTCGAACGGCAGCGTGCTGACGGTGCATTCGGGAACCGCGGTAATGACGCTTTTGGGGGGAGGCGAGGTCGATATCTGCGGTCCGGCGAAGATCACGATTTTGAGGTCATCGGGCGCGATCACGCTGGCGCTGAATTTCGGGCGGATGCGGGTGCAACTGCCGCCGAAAACGTCGCTGCGCGTGTTCACTCCGACGGTGATTGGAACGCCGCTCGACATCAGCGACGGGCCGCGAGACGTAACCATGGGGCTGAATCTGGATGATTCAATGTGCGTCCTCGCGAAGAGCGGCGCGATCCAGCTCTCCAACCAGTTCACTGACCAAACGCTGATCGTGCCGCAATCGGGAGAATTTTTCCTCAGCGCCGGGCAACTGCAACCGGTCGCGGGCAAGCCTGGAAGCTGCCAATGCACGGCAATGAAGCCGCAACCGCCGCCCGCGCCCGCGGAGATGCCGGAATTCGCACAGGCCAAGCTACCCGAGCCTGCGCCGCAAGTTCCGGCCGACGTCGCGCCGCTGACAGCGCCGCCCGTGACCGTGCCGCAATTCGTGCAAGCAACGCCAGCGGCACCGCTGCCGCGACATTCGACCGCTACCGCGACGCCGACCGCACCTCCGGTGTTCGCGGACCAGCAACTCGCGGCCGTGATCCCGGCACCCCGTCCAGACGAGCCGTCGCCGCCGCCAATCGAATACAGCGTGCCGGCGAGCGTGAGCGAAGCGCACCCGGTAGTCCCACCTGCGAAACAGACGCCAACCAACGCGCCGTCCGGACCGCCGCCGACATACACGGCAGTGCTGCCGGCACTGACGTTCTCGGCGTCATCTCCCCTGCCGCCCGGGGATCTCACGCCCGACATGACGCTGCTGATCCGAATAGCGCGCGTCGAGCCCGAATGGGCATTCACGGGAACCGTTGCGGCGCCGGAGTTTGTATCGGCGATGAGGCAATCGTTGGGGGTAGACGCAGGAAAGCAGCCTCCCGTCGCGGATGCCACAGAGCCGAAGAAGAGGGGCGGATTCTGGGCGGCGCTGAAGCGACTGTTCGGCGGGTAGTAGGTGCGCGGATTCCTCAGAAGACAAGCTTCGACAAACCCCAGAACTAGAAGAGTTTGCTGGAATCGAGAAGGATGGTGACGGGTCCATCATTCACGAGGTCGACGGACATGTGCGCCTGGAAGACGCCTGTTTCGACGCGAACGCCGAGCGCCCGGAGCGCGGCGACGAATTCTTCGTAGAGCGCTTTGCCCAGCTCGGGCGGAGCCGCGAGAACGAAGCTAGGCCGGCGGCCGCCGCGCGCGTCGGCATATAGAGTGAACTGCGAGACGGCGAGGATGGCGCCGCCGGTATCGAGGAGCGAGCGATTCATCTTGCCCTGGTCGTCGTTGAAGATGCGCAGATTTACGATTTTCTCGGCCATCGAAACGGCGATGGCGGAGGAATCTTCGCGTCCGACGGCGACCAACACGACGAGGCCCGGATCTATTTCACCTGTGATGCGGCCGTCGACGGTGACGCTGGCGCGCGTGACTCGCTGGAGAACGATTCGCATATGTCGAGGCGGATGATTCTACATTGCGAAGCCGGCGATTTGGTCTTCGTTTCAGCGAGGGGAAAATCCAAAGCTGAACGCAGAGGACGCAGAGCAGGGCAGAGGGCACGGAGAATGCCCGGCTCGGCGAGTCCCCGCCCCTCTCTTGCGCTTGTAACGTTTCCGACCCACACATACGATAATGGGACCTGCCGCCGGCCATGAGCGAAACTCGCACAACACCTCCTCTGGAACCTTCGGGCAAGCAGCCGTGGCTGACCCGCGGCGTGCTCGGGATCGGGCTCGCGAGCCTGTTTTCCGATTGGGGGCACGAGGCCGCGACGGCGATTCTGCCCATCTTTCTCGCGAGCCTCGGCGCGCCGGCAGTCGCTCTCGGGATTATCGAGGGCGTGTCCGACGGGTTATCGAGTTTCGCGAAGCTTGCAGGCGGCTTCGTGGCGGACCACGCGCCGTGGCGGAAGCCGACCGGGATCATCGGCTACTGCGCGACGGCGGTGACGACGTTCGGCTACGCGTTCGCGCAGAGCTGGCCGGCCGTGCTCCTGCTGCGCGCATTCGGATGGATGGGACGCGGCAGCCGCGGACCTTCACGCGATGCGCTGCTGGCGGATTGCGTCCTGCCGGGACAGGAGGGACGCGCCTTCGGATTCGAGCGCGCGATGGACACGCTCGGCGCGGTGCTGGGGCCCCTTTGCGCAACGCTGCTGATCGGCGTGCTCGGGACGCGTGGCGTGCTGCGGTGGACGCTGTTGCCGGGATTGACGGCGGCGGTCTGCTTCGCGCTGCTGGCGCCGGGCGCGAAGAAAGTGGATGGACAGCACGCGCCGGCGCTTTCGTCCTTTGGCGCGCGGCTAGCACAACTCCCCAAAGGCTACTGGCATCTCCTCGGAGGAGTATTCGCGCACGGGATCGGTGATTTTGCGCCGACGCTGCTGATCCTGCGCGCGGGCCAGATTCTGACGCCGCGATACGGAGGCGCGCGCGCCGCGACAATCGCCGTGGGGCTCTACACTTTTTTCAACGTGGTGAATGCGGCAGCGGCGTATCCGGCGGGCGCACTGGCGGACCGGATCGGCAAGCGCGGATTGCTGGCGGCGGGTTACGCGGTGGGTGCGGCAACCTACATCGGATTCATTTTCGAGCAGCCGACGATTCCGGTGCTGGCGATTCTTTTCGGGCTGGCGGGTGTGCACGGGGCGGTACAGCAATCTCTCGAGAAATCGGTGGCGGCGGAGCTTTTGCCAAAGACGGTGCGAGGATCGGGATTCGGCGTGCTGGCGACGGCGAACGGCGTGGGCGATCTTATTTCGAGCATCGCGGTGGGCGCATTGTGGTCGAGCGTGAGCCCGGGAGCCGGATTCTTGTATGCGGGAGTTTTCGCGGCGATCGGGGCGGTGCTGGTGTATTCGTCGCGGACGCAATGAAAAATTATAGCGGGAGCTGGAGGGGCGTGCCACGCTCCTCGTTGACGCGCATGGTCGTTTCCGAGTCGAGGTCGGCGAGAGCGATCGTGCGACGGCTGCCGTCGGCGGTGATGTAGACGATGTTCCCGTTCGAACTCGTGAAGGCCACGGCCTGTATCCTTGTGCCGTTGCGCAGGACGAGGATGAACTGGCCCACGTCAGGCACAGGCGCCGCAGCGGGCCTGGCCTCGGCCTCCAGCGCGGGCTGGGCGGCAGGCTGAGTCGGGGGCGCTTGCTGCAAAACGATGATCTGGGGTTGCTGCGACGGCTGAGGCTGCGATTGGTCAGCCTGTTCGGATTCCTCGGGAAGGTAGTAGCCTCCTCCATCCAGCAGGTAGAAACTGGAGTCTGCGAATCCGCCGCCGAGGCGCAGGGCGCGCTCGGCCTCGGCGACGCGCCATTCCGTTACCGGATCAATCAAGGCTTTCACAGCCAGATCGCTATCGATTGCGGAGAGATATTGGTAATCGAAGCCGGGAGGCGGCACGGGATCGAGCAACTGTTGCAGCGTGAGACCTGATCCGGCAAAGCCGGTTGCGTTGAAAGCATTCGGAACAGCATGATTTGCGCGGTGCGGTAAAGAACCGATCGGACGCGGCACGAAACGGCGGCTATACGTGGCGCGAGGCTGTATGGCCATCGAGCGAGCTACAGAAGCGCCCATATGTTGCGCCTGGGCAGGCCAGCACAAAAGGGACGAGACGAGGAGAACTCCCGCAGCGAAGCCAAACTGGAGCGCGTGTTTCATGGCCGTCCTCGCGTCTACTATATCAGACGCCCTCACAGAGGGGGCGGTTGCACGCGGGCACGCAGCTGCGTTTCCCGCGGGCTGGCCGACAAAAAACGATCCATGACTGCCCACACCTGCTAGAATTTGGTATTCTGCGCCGCTCGACGGAATCAAGTCTCGCGCCAATGCGCGCCATGCAACACGACGGAGTGAACATTCGATGGCCGATGCAGTAGCGGAGAAAGTGATTGCGACGCTCGCGTCCGTGAAACGCATCCCGGCCGAGAACATCAAGCTGGACACCAACCTTCAGGAAATGGGCATCGACTCGCTCGACGTTTTCACGCTGCTTTTCGAGCTCGAGAACGCGTTCAAGGTCACGATTCCGGACGACGACGTCCGGTCGATCAAGACCGTCAACGACATCGTCGAAGGCGTCAAAAAGCTGCTTGCCGCTGCGCCTCCGGACGCGTCGATGGGTTCGGCCAGCACGGCGGACTGACGAATGGCGGCGCGCCGGGTCGCAATCACAGGTCTGGGAATCATTTCGCCGCTGGGCTTGAATCTCGCCGATAGCTGGAAGGCACTGCGCGAAGGACGGCCGGCAATCGGCCCGCTCACACTGGTCAACTCCTCGAGCGTCAATTTGAAGATTCAAAACGGCGCCGAGGTTCACGGCTTCGAGCCGCTGAAACATTTCGGAGGCGGCAAGGACGCCCAACTCGACCGCTTCGCGCAATTCTCCGTTGTGGCGGCCCGCGAGGCTTTCCGGGATTCCGGCATCGAACTCACGCCGGAACTGCGTGAGCGGTCGGCGATCGTCTGCGGCTCGGCCGTGGGCGGACAAGCGTCGATCGAGACTGGATTCGAAGACCTGTGGGTGCAGGGGCGCGGCCGCGTTCATCCGCTGACGATTCCCAAGACGATGGCCAATGCCGGAGCTAGCCATATCTCGATGGATCTGGGCCTGAGCGGGCCGGTGTACACCGTCTCGACCGCGTGCTCTTCCGCGAACCATGCGATGGGACAGGCTTTTCGTCTGGTGCGCGACGGCTACGCGGATTTCGCCGTCACCGGCGGCGCGGAAGCGATTTTCACTCTCGGCATGCTGAAAGCGTGGGAGGCGATGCGCGTAATTTCGCCGGACACGTGCCGTCCATTCAGCAAGGACCGCCGCGGCATGATTCTGGGCGAGGGCGGAGCGATGCTGACTCTTGAGCCATTCGATTCGGCCAAGGCGCGCGGCGCGAGAATCTACGCGGAGATTTGCGGATTCGGGATGACTTCGGACGCGCACCATCTGACGCAGCCAACCGTCGACGGGCCAGCGCGCGCGATGAAGGACGCTCTGCGCGAAGCGGGGATCGCGCTGGAATCGATCGGCTACATCAACGCTCACGGAACGGGTACGCCCGGGAACGATCCCGTGGAATCGCGGGCGATCCGCGAAGTCTTCGGCGCGCATGCGGACAAGATCGGCGTCAGCTCGACGAAATCGATGCACGGGCACGCGCTTGGCGCGGCGGGCGCCCTTGAAGCCGTCGCGACCGTGATGGCGCTCCATCACGGCATCCTGCCGCCGACCGCGAACTACAACGAGCGCGATCCCGAGTGCGACCTCGATTACATTCCCAATGAGGCACGCGCGCTGCAGGTGGAAGCGGCGCTCTCGAATTCCTTCGCGTTCGGCGGATTGAACGCCGTTGTAGCCTTCCGCTCGGTCAAGAGCTGACCTTCAAGCGCACAACCACAGATGAGCGTGATGGGCGAACGTGTGCATGTGGGCTCTAGAAGAAAAGATGGTGGAGGAAAGGAATGACGCTGGTCCAGCCGGCCGGATTGATTTCCCAGCCGCGCGTCAGCTCGTCCGAGAGCGAAAGCGTGATCATGATACCGAGCCAGAAAAAGCCGCAAATGATGACAACCTTTGTAAGGCCGTGCGCGTATTTCACGTGCATGAAAAAGAGGACGACGAGAAGCATCTTGATGACCGCGATCGTGAGGGCCGCGACGGTGTTCCACTTGCCGAGGTCGATGTAGGCAACGCCGGTGGTGAGCGCGGTCAAACACATCAGCGCCACAAAAACGGCGACATAAACGCCGACCGGCACTACGTGGCCGTGCGCGCCCTGTTCCGTATGGTCGGACATGTCGTTCTCAGCTCCCCGGGTAACGCCCGCCAATCAAGTACAGCAGCGGGAAAAGGAAAATCCACACGATATCGACGAAGTGCCAGTACAACCCGCTGATTTCGAGTGGCGTGTAATATTCAGACGAAAACTTGCCGCGCGCGGTCATGATTACAAGCACGGTCAGGATGCCCAGCCCGACGACCATGTGCAGCGCGTGCAAGCCGGTCATGAAAAAATAGAAGCACATGAACATCTGCACGTACGGAGCGTTTGCGCCCCATTCGGGCCGGTATTCAAAGCCGAAAAAGGCTCCCGGCACCGTGTGCTCGAGGTAATCGGTGCGCCACTCGAACGTGAACTTGAGCGCCAGGAAGGCCGCGCCCAGGATCATCGTCAGAACCAGCCACCAGATGATCGTACCCTTGCTCTTGCCTGTTTGCGCGGACCGGATAGCCAGCGCCATCGTCAAGCTCGAACAGATGAGGACGGCGGTGTTGGTGGCGCCAAACTTCACCAGCAAAAGATGGCTGCCGATGATGAAGCCCGGGAGATGCAGCGAACGATAAACGATGTACGCCGTGAACATCCCGCCGAAGAACAGGATTTCCGTAACCAGAAACGCCCACATGCCGAGTGTTCCGGCTTCCTTCTGCTGGGCGGCGTCCTCAAATTGATGCGCGAACCCGGGCGGATGGGCGTGCGCGTCGTGTGCAGCCATTTCAGACATGCGAGGCCTCGGCGTGAGCGTAGTTGTAAGCGCCTTCAGTCACAATCGGCGGAACGTCAAAGTTTTCCGTCGGCGGCGGTGAGAGAGTCGTCCATTCGAGGCCTTTGGCGCCCCAGGGATTCCGGCCGGCGGGTGGCCCGTAGCGCATCGACCACGTCAAATAAATCAGCGGAATCACGTAGCCCACAGCGAGCACCGAAGCGCCGGCGGACGACATGATGTTGAGGAACTGAAATTCCGCCGGATACACCGCATAACGGCGGGGCATTCCCCAATAGCCGACGACGAACTGTGGGAAGAACGTCAAGTTGAAACCGATGAACACGATCCCCGCAGCGATGCGAGCCCACAGGTCCGGATAGAGACGTCCCGTGATCTTCGGCCACCAGAAGTGAATGCCACCGAGATAGCCCATCAACGCGCCGCCCACCATGATGTAGTGGAAATGCGCGACCACGAAGTAGGTGCCGTTCAAGTGGACGTCGGTAGCCAGGCTCGCCAGGAACAGGCCGGTGAGGCCGCCGATCGTGAAGAGGCCGATAAAGCCCAGGGCATAAAGCATCGGCGCCTGGTAGGAAATCGAGCCCCTATAGAGCGTAGCGGTCCAATTGAACACCTTGATGGCCGAGGGAATCGCGACGATGAAGCTCAGCACCGAGAACACCAGCCCGGCGTACACGGATTGGCCGGTGACGAACATGTGGTGGCCCCACACGATGAAGCTGATGACGGCGATCGCCAGGCTTGAAAATGCGATGAAGCTGTATCCGAAGATCTTCTTCCGCGAGAAGGCGGTGATCAACTCGCTCACCACGCCCATGCTCGGCAAAATCATGATGTACACAGCAGGGTGCGAATAGAACCAGAACATATGCTGAAAGAGGAGCGGATCGCCTCCGATCGCCGGATCGAAGATGCCGACATGGAAGAGGCGCTCCAGCCCCAGGAGGAAGAGCGTGATCGCGATCACGGGCGTGCCAAGGATGAAGATGAGGCTGGTGGCGTACATCGCCCAGATAAACAGCGGCAGGCGGAACCACGTCATGCCGGGCGCACGCATCTTGTGAATCGTGACGACGAAGTTCAGGCCGGTCAGAATCGACGAAAAGCCGGCGATGAAGATGCCCAGCGCCATGATGACGACGGGCGTGTGCGAATAGAGGCTGCTATAGGGCGGGTAGAACGTCCAGCCAGTATCGACGCCGCCCGACAGAATGGCGAACATCGCAAAGCAGCAGCCGGTGACGAAGAGGTACCAGCTCAGCAGGTTGAGCTTGGGAAACGCGACGTCGCGCGCCCCGATCATCAGCGGGATCAAGAAGTTGCCGAGCGTGGCTGGGATCGACGGCACGAGGAAGAAAAACACCATGATGATCCCGTGCGTCGAAAAGAGCTTGTTGTAGGTTTCCGGTTCCACGAGCGCGCCCTGCGGCTCCACGAGGTTCAGGCGCATCAGCGTGGCCGCGACGCCGCCAATCGTGAACATGAAGGTGATCACGGCCAGGTACATCAACCCAATGCGCTTGTGGTCGACCGTGAAGAGCCACGACTTGATGCCGTAGCTCGCGTTCAGGTAGTTCACATTGGATTCGACCGGATCGTGGTGGATATCCGCAATGGCCGTACTCATTTGCCGTTCCTTTCTTGCGAGCCGAGCGACTTCACGTAGGCGATCAGATCAAGAATCTGTTCTTCGGTCAACTGGCCTTGATACGTAGGCATGATCGGCTGGTAACTCGGCACGTGGACGGAATTGGGCACGAGAATCGCCTGGCGTATAAGGGTTTCGTCCACAACGCGCGTCTCGCCGCTCGCGAGCTTCTCGGGCTGTCCATATAGTCCCAAGAGCGATGGCCCGCGGCCGGTGCCGGAGGCCACGTGGCACTCGATGCAACCGTATTGGGTGAAGAGATGCTCGCCCTGCTGAGCCATCGACTCGGTCTTCTCACCGTTCGCAAGCCAGGCCGCGTAGTCCTTCGCGGACATGACGTAGACCCACCCAATCATTTCGCCGTGATTCGTCCCGCAGTATTGCGCGCAGAAGAGATGATACTTGCCGGTTTTGGTCGGATCGAACCAAAGCGAAGTGTAGCGGCCGGGCAGGGCGTCTTTCTTGACGCGGAACGCCGGAACGAAGAAATCGTGGATCACGTCCTGCGAAGTGAGCGTGATCTTGACGGGCACATTCACCGGAACGTGCAGCTCGTTGATTTCGCGCGGCCCTTCCGGATGCTGCAGGTGCCACATCCACTGCTTGCCAATCACGAAAATCTCCGTGGCGGAGGCGGGCGGCCTGGATTCCTGCACGTAGAGCGCCGAGGCCCAGACGAACAGCACCACGCATATCAGCGAAGGAATGATCGTCCACGTGAGCTCAAGGGCCATCGACGTGTGCGTCTCCGGCGGGACTTCGTCCTCGGAGCGGCGGCGGTACTTGATCATGAAATAGAAAATGATCGAGAAGATCAGAACGCTGAAGAAGACCGTGATGCCCGTCAAAAGATAATAGAGCCGGTCCACGTCGCCGGCCATCGACGACGCGTCGGGCGGCGCAAACGGCATCAGTCCGAGCGCCGCGGCTGCGTTATGGAAACCAATTTGAGCGAGACCGATCATCACAGTTCCGTTAGCATCCCTTCGTCGCTTTCCGTCCGACTTCTACCACTCTCATTTTGTTTCACTGCGCGTAATGCTCGCCCCGGAAAAGAATAAATAGAGCGATGCCCCCGAGCACGACCGTCAAAGCGCCCGACAACTGAATAACGCGCGAAATCAGCAGCCCGTATTTCCCCGTATGCGGATCGTAGTGGTAACAGTACAAAAGGGCGGCGTCGATCGGCGATCCCACTTTCCCCGACGAAGCATCCATCAAGGCGAGCCGCATATCGCGCTCGGGATACGTCACCCCGTAGAAATACCGCGAAATCCGGCCGTCTGGCGTCAGGATCATGATGGCGGCCGCGTGCGCGAACTGCTTCGAGTCCGGATCGTAGGCGTAGCGGAATCCAACGGCGTCCGCCAATTGCTTGATTTGCGGCTGGTCCCCCGTCAGGAAATGCCAGCCTTTTGCCGCGCCCGGCCGCTCGTACATGCCGGTGTAGAGCTCCTGTTTCGTTTCGGCGAGTACGGGCTTCTCGGTCGGGTCGATGCTCACCGTGACGACGTTGAAATCCTTCCCGATCGTCGGCGGAATGTTCTCCAGACAGCGGTCGAGCCCGTTCAGCACCTGCGTGCAGAGCATCGGGCAGCTGTAATACACGAGCGTGAGTATCACCGGCTTGCTGCCAAAATATTTGGCGAGTTCGACGGTCTTGCCGTGCTCGTCTCGAAACGTCAGATTCAGCGGAATCGTATCGTTGAGTTTCTGATCGATTCGCACTTGCTTGAGCAGGTCGGGGTGAATGCCAAGGCCTTGCGTGGGGTTCATGGGATCGCCGAGCAACTGCGCCCCCGCGATCGATGGAAGGAGTAAAAGCGCGAACGCCACAGCCACAAACCAAACGCTCGCCGCGCGCCTCCCGGCTCCGATCGTCTCTCGATCTTTCGTCCCGCTTCTCATTTCTCTGCTTGTCAGTCTCCGAACTGCTTATTCGTTCCGCCCCATCGGCTCCGGCTGCACCGGATGCTCGCCCAGATAGCCGCACGGCCCTTGAATGTCCATTCCGCCGGCGATAATTGGCGGCGCCGCGACGGCCGGCAGCGTGCCACCGGGGGCTTCGCTCGCCGGGCGCGTCGGCAAACCCCGCTGGAGGATCAGGTCCATCGCGCGATCCACGGGAATGTGAACGATATCCGCCTGCTGATTGATCCAGGAGTAGCTGTTCACGCTCTGCTCCTGGGCCGCGCAAAACTCCGCGAGTTCGAGATGCGGCTGAACCTGCAACCTCGGCTTGGGCGGAAGCGTGCGCTCCGCTTCACTGACCATCGGCGAGGTGGTCGCACCGAGCGGCTGCACCTTCTTGAAATGGTCGAAGGTGTACTTCATGCCGACCAGCGTGACTACAAGAACCACAGCCATCCAGAACGCGAATTGAAGCAGTCCGCGAACGTTTGCGTCGCGCCGCTCGTAGCCCGGGCCGCGGTCGTGCGGAGCGCCCGGCGGATATGGCTGCCTAATCTCCATGAGAATGCTCCAAAGCCACCTCATATCGCGGATCGTGCAAAGGCAGCAGCGGCCGCTTCTTGTACTGCCAGCAGAACGCGCCAAGCCACAAACCGCCGAGGCCTATGACTCCAAGCAAATCCTGCAAATGCACGCGCGGGGTCGTGACCTCGTACGAAGGAACGATGATCCAGTAGAGGTCGAGGAGCGTCACGAGGAACAGGAGCCCCGCCACGCGAGCCAGCACAACCAAACGGCGCTTCACCCGGCGCTGGAGCAACAGGAAAAACGGCACGAAGAAGTGGAAGATCAGCAGCACGGCTCCGACCGAAGCCCATCCGCCGAAGGCGCGTTCCTTATACCAGGGAATCTCGTTCTTCAGGTTGCCGGACCAGATAATCAGCAATTCCGAAAACGATAAGTACGCCCAAAGCAGGACCATCGCGAGCATCATATTGCCGAGGTCGATGAAGCGTTTCGGCGGCAGGCAATCCTTGAGCGGCTCCTGATCGGACAAGCCGCGTATGACGAGGATGGAGAACGACAGACCGGCCAGGCCGTCCGTCACCAGGAAAATGAATCCGTACATGGTTGAGAACCAGTGCGGCTCGAGCGACATCACCCAGTCGACGACGGCGAGCGTGAGCACGACCACGAAAATAACCATGCCCGGTCCCGACAGGCTCGACATGCGTCCCTTGAGCGCGGGGTTGGCGGTGCGGTCCTGCTCGGCCGACCACTTGTTCAACAACGTCGCGATGAGAATCCAGATCGCGAAATAGATTACGGCGCGCAGCGTGAAGAAATCGGGATTCAGGTACACGCTCTTGAACTTGATGATCGGATCGGCGGCAACCATTGCCGGTTGCGCCCATAGATACAGGCGATGGTCCACGGGCGTGATTCGAAGGCTCCAGAGGAGCGGCAAGAACAGAATGAAGACGATCGGCAGAGTGCGCGTCCCGGCTTCGACCACTCGGCGGATCGGATAACCCCACCACCCGCCCGTGAGGTGATGAACCAGCAGGATGCCAAGGCAGCCGAGCGGAACGGCAGCCCAAAACATGAACGCGAGAATATACGACCGGAAGAACTGCTGCGTATCGCGCAGTCCGAAGGCGAGCCAGACGACTATACCCAGCGCGCCCACGATGAGCGCCTGCGTCTGGCGGCTGTTGAGCCGCTGCTGAATAATCTCCGAAGGACTCATTCCGATCGCCCCGATGTCTGCGCGGCCGCCTGTTGCGCTGTCCCCTGCGTTTCCGTCTGAGCGGACTGCGCCGCCAACTTCGCTTTGTCCGTATCCGGCACGTCGTTAATCGTCGCGTTCTGGCTCAGCTGGAGAACGCGAATGTACGCCGCGATCCGCCAGCGGTCCGCAGGAGTGATTCGCGCGGCGTAGCTGTACATGGCGCCGAATCCGTTGGTCATCACCTGATAGAAATGCCCGACCGGCGCGTCGCGCAGGCGCTGGATGTGATACGAAGGCGGCTCAGGGAAACCGCGCTGCACGATCATCCCGTGGCCGCTGCCCGTGTAGTCGTGGCACGGCGTGCAGTAGATGTTGAAGCGCTCGCGCCCACGTTCCAGATCGGCCCGCGTGATGGGAAAAGGAAACCGATTGGATTCAACGCCATTCTCAGTGCCTGAATAGAGAAGCTCGTCGATGCGCAACTCGCCTCGCGCCACCGTTCCCGGAACCGGCTGCCGCTCGGAACGCCCATCCGCAAAGAAGTTGGTCGGCTCCTCCGGCAGATACTTCGGCTGGATATGCATATCCAGACGGCAGCCCGCGAGCAGCATGACGATCATGCCCAGGCACGCGACGCTCAGGCCCCGCGCAGACGTCCGGCCGGATTCGGCCGGGCGCGAGCCCGCACCAACGCGCAAAAGGGCCTCAGGTTTCAATTTCGTACACTCCATGCGGATGCAAACTTTCGAGAAACACGCGCGTCTGGACCAGATCGAATTTGCGGTCGCGCGCTTTGACGCACAGGAAAAAACGGTCCGTGGTGGCGTGCACGAATCGCTCGACGTTGAACGTCGGATGATGCGGCGTCGGCAGGCCGTTCAAGGCGAGCATACCGAGCACGGCGGCGATCGATGCGCCCAGGATCGTCAGCTCGAAGGTGATCGGAATCCACATCGGCCAGCTGTTGTAAGGCTTGCCGCCGATATTCAGAGGGAAGCTGATTACGTTCGCGTAGTAGCACATCCCGAATCCCGTGCAGCCGCCCGTCAATCCGCCAAGGAACACGATGATCGGGAGCGCCGTCCAATCGAAGCCGACCGCTTCCGCCAGGCCCTCGACCGGAATCGGCGTGAACGCGTCGATGCGGCGATAGCCCGCGTCGTGCGTGCGCTTGGCCGCCTCGAGCACCTGCTCGGGCGTCTCGAACTCGGCCATCATGCCGTAAATCGGTTGCCGCTTCATGCTAGCTGCGCATCTCCGGATTAGGATTCTTCACGCGTGCGAGAAACGTGGTCCGCGGCCGCGTGTTCAATTCCTCGAGCAAGCCGTAATCCCGCGTCTGAGCCTTGAGCTTCGAGACGCGGCTCGTTTTGTCGTTGATGTCGCCGAAAACGATCGCTTCCGCCGGACACGCGGCTTGGCAAGCCGTGACGATTTCGCCGTCGCGCACCGTGCGGTTTTCTTCTTCCGACTTGATCTTCGCGGCGTTGATGCGCTGCACGCAGTAGGTACACTTCTCCATCACGCCGCGGCTGCGGACGGTGACGTTCGGATTGCGCACGCCGTAAAGGCTCGGCGTCGTATAATCCGAGAAAAGCAGGAAATTAAAGCGACGCACCTTGTACGGGCAGTTGTTCGAGCAATACCGCGTGCCGACGCAGCGGTTGTACGTCATGTCGTTGAGCCCTTCGGGGCTGTGCGTGGTGGCGCCGACCGGGCAAACGTATTCGCAAGGCGCGTTTTCGCACTGCATGCAGGGCATGGGCTCGTAATACGTTTCTGGATTGTCGAGATCGCCGCGGAAGTACGTATCGATGCGGATCCATTGCATGATGCGCCCGCGCATCACCTGTTCCTTGCCCACGACGGCGATGTTGTTTTCCGACTGGCAGGCGACCACGCAGGCGTTGCACCCGATGCAGCGGTTCAGATCGATCGACATCCCCCAGGCGTAGCCGTCGTATTTGAACCCGGGATAGATCGTGAGGTCCTTCTCTTCTACTTCCTCGGGCAGCTGCGCGAACGCCGGGTTCTTGCGGAATTCGTCCATCGTCGCGATGCGAACCAAATCGCGCGCGAAGGCGTTCGAGCTTTCTTCTTCCTCGGCGTGGCCTTCCACATCGATGATGTGCTGCTGTTGCATGGATGCGAAGGAGTATTGCTTGTCTGTCTTTTCAATCTTCAGTCCGCGCGCGATCAAAGGCGTTGCCGCGTAACGCAGCAGGTAACCGTCGAATCCAGGGCCCGTGCCGATGCTTCCAGCGCGCCGCCGGCCGTAGCCGAGGTGCATGGTCACGGAGTTGTCCGCGTGGCCCGGCACGACGAACACTCCCGCTTCCATGTAGCGATCGTTGAGATGTAGTTTGACATAGTCGCCCGTCACAAGACCCGTCAGCTGCGCCGTGGTCGGGCTGATCATCGCGGCGTTGTCCCAGGTGATGCGCGTGACGGGCTTCGGCAATTCCTGCAGCCAGCTGTTGTTCGAGTATTCGCCGTCGCCAATCGTGGGGTCGGGACGAAACACAATTTCCATCGCGCTTGCGTCCGCGCCACTCGCTGATTCCGCGGTCCCCTGGCTGGCCCAATCGGGGCGCACCGCAACGGAAATCGGCGGGAATGCCGTTCCCGCGATCAAACCGTCGTGCAGCGAGGTTTCCCAGAAGACTTCAAAGGCCCGGCCCTTTTCCGGCCGCTGGCCCTGCCAGTAATCGTGAACGAGATCGTGATCGGACTTTCCGGCATCGCCCGTGAAAAGGCCGATGATTTGGTGCGGCGTATGCGCGTCGTACAGAGGCTGAATCAAAGGTTGGAGAATGCTCGCGGTGCCGTCGTAGGCGCGTGCGTCGCTCCAGGATTCGAGGAAATGCGCGGCCGGAATGTGCCAGTGGCAAAGCTCGGCGGTCTCGTCGTTGTAGAGCCCCGAATGAACGCGGGTCGTCGCTTTCTGAAGCGCTGCGGCGAAATTCAAATCCGCGGGTGCGTCGTATACGGGATTGCCGCCGAGAATGACCAGCAGTTCAACCTTCCCCGCGTTCAAATCGTTGACCAGATCCTCGAGCGACGCGAGCTGGTTCACCGGATTGACTTCGATCGACTCGATGTAGGTCACCGTCTTGCCCACGTTGCCGAGCGACGCGTTGAGCGCGTGCGCGAGGGCGTGGATAAATGGCGGCTGATTCTCGCCAACCACAACGAGAGAGGATCCGCGGTGCGCCGTCAGGTCGCGAGCCACCGCTTCGACCCAGCCTGCCGGAATCTTGACGCTGGTGTTCGCGCTCTGAGGAACGGTGACGCCTACGGCAGCCGCCAATTGACGCGCAACGACCTCTACGTCGCTCGAGCGCAGCGGCAGACGATGGTCCGCCACAACACCGGTGCTCGTAGTCATGCTCTCGACCACATAGAGCCGGTTCAACTTCGAATCCGGCCCGGCGGCTAGATCGCGTCGCGAAGCAAATTCGCGCGCATAGCGGGCATGTCCGGGACCATTGACGAGAAAATCCGCGTCCAGCGAGACGACGACGTCTGCCTGATCGAAATGATAGACGGTGTTCACGACCTTGCCGAACGCGAGGCGCGCCCCTTCGCGCGCGGAATCGCACCCGCAAGGCTCGTACTGATGCCACTTCGCTTCCGGAAACCGCGTCAGTAATTCGTGAATCTGCACGCCCAGCGTCGGCGAAGTAAGAGTCTTGGTGAGCAGCCGGATTCCGGCGCTCTTCAACGGCATCCCCTGCGCAAAATCCTCCCACGTGCTCACGCGGCCCTCATTGAGGACGACCTGCGAGCGATCGGGGTCATACATATTCAGGATCGACGCCTGCGTGAACGCATCCGTGCCGCCGAGGCTGCCCGGGTGCTCTGAGTTGCCCTCCATCTTCGTGGGACGGCCCATGTGGCTCTCGACCAACACGCCCGCAGCGACGCCCGACTGAGGTATCGATGTCGCGTAGAACAGCGGGCGCCCGGGGATGATTTCCTCGGGTGGACGCACGTAAGGAACGATCTTCTCGGTGGGCAGTTTTGTGCAAGCGCCCAGGCCCGCCATCGCGGCCGAGGCCGCCATCAGCTTCAGCACGTCGCGGCGATTCACGCCGTCGGAAGCGTCGGCTTTCTTTGCCGGGATCGAGGGAAACTCATTCTCGAGGAACTTGCGGTATTCCGGTGTATCGGAGAGCTGCTCGAGGCTCTGCCAAAGCTTCCTGCCGCCTTCACGCTCGAGCTTCGCCCGCGCCGCCGCCAGGTCGATCGAATTCGTTGGTTTGGGGTCTTGATTCATTGTTCCGTTTTCACCGGTGACACGTCGCGCAATCTTCCATATTTTGCAGATTCTTGATCTTGTAGTCCCTCGCGAGCTGCCGCCCCATCGCCATCTGATCGGTGTATTCCCTGCCATCGACGAGGATCGGGTTCGATCGCGAGGGCCCCTGGTAGAAAGGATCGAAAACCTCGGACCGCGGCCGGATATTCTTCGCCGGATCGCGGTGGCAATCGAGGCACCAGGACATATAGAGCGTGCCCGCGCGGTACGTCAGCGGCATCTCCGCCACCTGCCCGTGGCACGTCGTGCAGCCAATGCCTTTCGCCATGTGAATGCTGTGATCGAAATAGACGAAATCGGGCAGCGCGTTCACGCGCGTCCATGCAAGCGAGGTGTCGTCGCGGAAGCTGGCACGCACGGGCTCGAGCATTGATGAATTCGTCCAGATCTGCGAGTGGCAGGTCATGCAGGTCTGCGTCGGCGGCAGCCCGGCAAACGACGACTTCTCGACCGACGTATGGCAATAGCGGCAGTCAATGCCCAGCTCGCCGGCATGGTGCCGGTGGCTGAAGGGTACGGGCTGCTGACGCGTGTCGTTCTGTTCGGTATACCACGGAGACATCGCAATCTCATACAGCCCGAAGGCCAGCGCGGCGATGATCAAAGCGCCACCGAAAATGGTGACGCGCGCGATCATGTTCGTGCTGCGATGAAAGATCTGTGGCATCGATCTCGGTTACCGCTCTCTCTTATGAATGCGCCTTCTCTTCATTCGTCTCGTGCACCAATGACCGGACTTCGACAATCGAGATCATCGGCAGGAAGCGGATGAAGAGGAAGAACAGGAAAAAGAACAGACCAAACGTTCCCAGATATGTCGCCCAGTCCCACTTCGTCGGGTAGTACATCGCCCACGACGACGGAATAAAATCGCGGGTCAAGCTGATCACCACGATCACGAATCTCTCAAGCCACATCCCGATATTCACGATCAGAGACACAATGAACAGCAGCGGGATGCACTGGCGGACCTTCTTCGACCACAGCGACTGCGGAAGTATGATGTTGCAGGTGATCAGCATGAAATACAGAACGTGATAAGGACCATGAATGCGATTCCATAGCATGTATCGCTCGTACTGATCCGCGCTATACCACGACATAAATGCTTCGGTCGCGTAGCCGTACGCAACGATCAGGCCCGTCGCCAACATCACCTTGGCCATCAGGTCCAGGTGGCGCATCGTGACGAGATCTTCAAGGTGATAGTACTTGCGAATCGGAATCGCCAGCGTCAACACCATTGCAAAACCTGAATAGATCGCGCCCGCGACGAAGTATGGCGGGAATATCGTGGTGTGCCAGCCGGGAATGATGCCGATTGTGAAGTCGAAGCTCACCACCGTATGGACCGAGAGCACCAGCGGCGTCGCCAGGCCCGCGAGCAGCAACGAGGCCATCTCATAGCGCGACCAGTGCACCGCCGACCCGCGCCAGCCCATCGAAAGCATGCCGTAGATGATTTTTGCGGCGCGGTTCTTAGCGCGGTCGCGCAGTGACGCCAAATCCGGAATCAGACCGACGAACCAGAATAGCAACGAAACGGTGAAGTACGTGGATACCGCGAAGACGTCCCAGACGAGCGGGCTGCGGAACTGCGGCCACATCCACATCGGATTCGGATACGGCATCAGGTAGAAGAACAGCCACGGACGGCCCATGTGCAGCAGCGGGAACATACCCGCGCACATTACGGCGAAAATCGTCATGGCTTCGGCGAACCGGTTGATGGATGTTCGCCACTTCTGATGCAACAGCAGGAGAATCGCGGAGATGAGTGTGCCAGCGTGACCGATTCCGATCCACCAGACGAAGTTGACGATGGCGAAGCCCCAGGCCGCCGGAATCCGGATGCCCCAGATTCCCACACCCTTGATCATCAAAAGGGTGATCACCATGTTCAACAGCATCAGGAGGGAAAAGCCGATGAGGGCGCCGAAAACCCAGCCGGGCGTCACCGGGCGCGTCAGTACGATCGCGCTGATCTTATCGGTGACGCTTTCAAATGTGTGGCCGGGCGCTAGAAGCGCATCCGGCTCAACGACTGCAGTTATCTTCTGAGAATCTTCAGAATCCACGCGGTGTCCCCGGCTTCAGTAACGGATGCCTGCTGTTATCGATAATAAAGGGGCATCGTGGGTTCGGAATCGGCGGCTGAAGATTTGCCGCTCGATTCCGTCCCGAACAAATATCATTGCGAAAAATGACCTGCAGTTTCTCCCAGCTTTAGGCCTTCTACCAACCGCCCGGCTCACTTAGGACGCAATAGGATAAAACTGCGGACGCTCGGACGCAAGTTGAAATCAAAAAAACTTTGGACCGGATCGGAAAACAAGTTTGCCAATTTCTGCCAGTATTTGGTCGTCGGAGGCATCGAAAACTCCGCTTTGCCGTATAGCCTTAGAACATCACCCCGCATGAATCGCGTCTCTGGCGACGCCGGCATTGGTACCATCGATTCGTGCGCTCCGCGACGCCACTCGCCGTGCTCCTCGCTCTCGCCGTGCCGTCTTCCGCCACGGCGGACACGATCGTTTTGAAAAATGGCCACAAGATTGCCGCAACGAACATCACCCAGGACGCCGAACATGTCACGTATCAGACTCCCGCCGGTCAATTAACCATTCCAAAATCGATCGTGGCCAGAATCGATCGCGATGATTTTACGTACTCGTCCGCGGCAAACGCTGATTCCGAGCCGCCTGTCTCCGCGCCCAAGATTGAGCCCGTTCGCGGCTATGAAGACGTGGCGCACCTCGCGGTTCACGACGATGCTGTCGATTACCCCTATCTGGCCACCCTCGACACCAACGCCCGCAGCGGCGCGGCGATTGCCATCGCGAAGCTTGCCGCCGGACGCTACGCGGCCGCGCAGTTTCTAGCCGCCAAGGGCGACACCGATTCCGCGATCGACCAGTACCACCAGGCGCTGGTTTTCGCGCCAGACAACATTGGCCTGCTGCTCAATCTCGCCGTCCTGTATCTCCGCGAGAGCCGATTCAAATTCGCGCTCGATCCGCTCGAACATGCGCGCCAGGTGGCGCCCGATTCGGCGGACGTCGAGAAGCTCATGGGCTGGGCATACTACGGCGCCAATAAGACGGACGACGCGATCGAGGCATGGGAACGCGCCGAGCAGTTGCATCCGGACCCGGAAGTCGAAAGCGCGCTCGCAAAAGCGCGGCGCGACAAAGCCGAAGAGGAAAGCTACCGCGAAGGCGAAACCGCGCATTTCGACCTGAAATATTACGGCGGAGCCAATCCCAATCTCGCGCGCGACATCTTGCGAACCCTCGAAGGCGATTTTCAAGACCTCGAATCGCAGCTCGATTACACGCCGCCCGACCAGATCGCCGTCATCCTATATACCCAGCAGGCGTTCGCCGATATCACCCGCGCGCCAGGTTGGGTGGGAGCGCTCAACGACGGCCGCCTCCGCATTCCCGTGCAGGGATTGACGGAAGTGACGCCGGAACTCGCGCACGTGCTGAAGCACGAATTGACGCACAGCTTCGTCGGACAGAAAACGCACGGCCGCGCGCCCACGTGGCTTCAGGAAGGGATTGCGCAGTGGATGGAAGGGCGCCGCAGCAGCGCGTCAGCCGCGGGGCTGGTGGCAGCGGCGGAACAGGGAGACATCCCCTCGCTCGGGTCGATGGAAGGATCGTGGATGGGGCTATCGGGAGATTCCGCCTCGTTTGCCTATGCGTGGTCGCTCGCTGTGATCGAGTCGATCATCGATCAAGGCGGCGTGAGCGACATCAGCCGCTTGCTCGACCACGTCGCGACGGCGTCGTCCACATCGGAAGCCTTGCAAGAAACCCTGCGCGTGAATTACGCCGATCTGCAGCAGCAGACCGTCACCTACCTCAAGCGCGCGTATTTGCAGTAAACGCGATTCGCGCGACTGCGAGCCGCACGGTTGCTCTCTGCACTACAGGGTCACCAGCAGGCCTGCGAGCAGAGCGGCGCGCTCGGGGAGCGAACGGATCACGACGTGTTCGTTCAAACTGTGTGCCCCGTTGCCCACCGCGCCGAGGCCATCGAGCGTGGGCACGCCCAACGCGCCGGTAAAATTCCCGTCGGAGCCGCCTCCAGTCGAAGCCTCATCCAGCGAAAGGCCCATTTCGCTCATTAACTCGCGCGCGTGCTCGAAGAGCTTGACTACGCCATGCGTGCGCTCGAGCGGCGGGCGGTTCACCCCTCCTCGCACCTCGATTCGCGCGCCTTTCAATATTGGCCGCAGGCTGCGAAGTCTTCGATCGATTGCTGGCGCATCCGCGAGATGGGAATAGCGAATATCGACCATCGCTCGCGCGTGCTCGGGTACAACGTTCGATGCGGTTCCGCCGGCGACGACGGTGGCCTGCACGGTGATGCCGCGCCGCCGGTCATTCATTTTCATCAGCCGCGCAATCTGCAGCGCCAGTTCGTGAACGGCATTCACCCCGGCGCTCGGATCGATGCCCGCATGCGCGGATCGGCCCGTGACGATCAGTTCGGCGGTGCCGACGCCTTTTCGCGCGGTCTTGAGGCAGCCATCGCGTCCGTATGCCGGTTCGAGGACCAGCACAGCGTCGCTGCGTTTTGCTTCGCGCTCGATTTCGCCGCGCGAGCTTTGGCTGCCGATCTCCTCGTCCGAGTTCCACAGGAAAACGAAACGCTTGCGCGGCCGCAGCCCGGCAGCCCGCAAAGCATCCACGGCAAAGAGCGCGAGCACGAGCCCCGCCTTCATGTCGAAGGTTCCCGGACCCCACAAGCGCCGATTCACCGAGCGGAACGGCATCTTCGCGAGCGTGCCAAGCGGATACACCGTATCCAAATGGCCCAGAATCAAAATCTGTCCGGCGGGCCGTCCCTCGCCGAGCCAAACTTCGGCGCGCACGTGATCCCCGGCCTGCTTCTGGCGCAGGATCCGTACGCGCGCTCCCCGGCGCTGCCATTCGCGCGCCACGATGCGGCCCATCCGGTCGACCGCGGCTTTTTCATGGCTCGGCGATTCGCAGCGCACGAACTCGCCGAGCAGCCGCACGATTTCCTTTTCGCGGCTCTTCAGGCCGCGCAACAAAACGCCCATCGGCGCGCCGCTCTTGCCTCGGCCGTCCGCATTCTTGTTCGGTTTCAAGCTTCCGAGCCTATGCACAAGATCGGGATTTTGCAAGGATCGTACGACACGCCCGCCCGGATTCCCGCTGTCCGTGATTGGCAATTCGTATAGAATTGATCGATTCGGCCAAGCGAAAACTCAACCGTCTGAGGTCAACTGAGGTCAACGATGCTTCTCGATACCAACGCGATCCAGAAAATACTGCCGCATCGCTACCCTTTCCTTCTGGTCGACGCCATCGAAGAAATGGAACGATGGAAGCGCATTGTGGGAATAAAGAACGTCTCCATCAATGAAGGCTACTTCCAGGGCCACTTCCCGGGGATGCCGATCATGCCGGGCGTGCTGATCATCGAGTCGATGGCGCAGACCGCCGGCGTGCTGCTGCTCCAGGAAGTGAAGGATCGCGAGAAAAAATTGCTCTATTTCGTCTCGATCGACAACGCGCGTTTCCGTCGCCCGGTCGTCCCCGGCGACCAGCTGAGGATCGAGATGAATGTCGTGGCCTGGCGGCACGGTTTCGGCAAATTCGATGGCCGCGCCACCGTGAACGGCGAAGTGGCGGCCGAGGCCACGCTCATGTGCAAGATGGTCGATCTCCAGACGGAACAGGCGCCTGCAGTCGAACCCGCCGGAAAAGCTCAATGAGTGCAATCGATCCGCGGGCGGTCGTTTCGCCCTCCGCGAAACTCGGAAATTGCGTGCAGGTGGGCGCCTTCGCCGTCGTCGGAGACGAAGTCGAACTCGGCGATGGCTGCGTCGTGGAGTCCCACGCGGTCGTCAGCGGTCCTTCCACCTTCGGCCGCAAGAATCATTTCTTCTCGTTTTCGATCGTCGGCGGTGATCCGCAGGATCTCACGTACACGGGCCAGCGCGTCCGGCTCGAGGTGGGCGACGAAAACGAGTTTCGCGAGTTCTGCACCGTGCATCGCGGCACGATCAAGGGTGGCGGTGTGACTCGCCTGGGCAGCCACAATCTCATCATGGCCTACGCGCACATCGGTCACGATTGCCAGATCGGCAATCACGTGATTCTCACAAATGGAGCTCAGTTGGCCGGGCACAGCGTCGTCGAGGACTATGCCGGCATCAGCGCGTTCTGCCTCTTCCACCAGTTCGTGCGCATCGGCGCCCACTCCTATATCGGTGCGGGCACGATCATCACCCAGGACGTGCCCCCGTTTTCCTTGATCGTGAGCGAACGCCAGACGCGCTGCTTCGGGATCAACAAGATCGGCCTCGAGCGCCACGGATTTTCTCCCGAGCGCATTGGCGTGATTGAAAAAGCCTATCGGTATCTTCTGCGCTCGAAGCTGAATACCTCGCAGGCGGTCGAAAAAATGCGTGGAACCCTCGGCGACTCCGAGGACGTCCAAAGCCTTATCCGGTTCATCGAGTCGACCACCGCGCGCGGCTTGACGAAATAGGAGTGAGAATGGCCGCCGTCGAAGACACCTCGCGCAATTGGGGCCTGATTGCAGGCAACGGCGATTTCCCTTTTCTCGTGCTCGAAGGCGCTCGCAGCCGTGGCATCGATATGGCCGTGATCGCGATTCGCGAAGAGGCTTCGCCGGCCCTCGAGCGGGCCGCGACCCGATTTCATTGGATCAGCCTCGGTGAGTTGGGCCGCGGAATCGACCTGCTCCACCAGGAGGGCGTAAAACACGCGGTGATGGCCGGGCAGGTGAAGCACAACAAAATCTTCAGCTCGATCCGCCCTGACTGGCGCTTGGCAAAATTGCTGCTCGCGCTGCCCTCGAAGAATACGGATTCGCTGATCGGCGCCGTGGCTCACGTGCTCGAAGGCGAGGGCATCGAGCTCGTCGATTCGACGAAGTTCCTCGGGCCGCTGCTGCCGGCAACAGGCGTTTTGACGCGCCGCGGTCCCGATGAGGCCGAGGCGGCGGACATCGCCTACGGCCGGCAGATCGCGCATCAGATCGCGGGGCTTGATCTCGGCCAAACGGTCGTGATCCGCGACCGCGCGTGTGTCGCCATCGAGGCGATGGAAGGCACGGACGAGACAATCGAGCGCGCCGCGCGAATTGCCGGCGGCCAAAAGCTTGTGGTGGTGAAAGTGAGCAAGCCGCGCCAGGACATGCGATTCGATGTGCCCGTCATTGGCGGCAAAACGATCGAAGTAATGCGCCGCGCCAATGCGACCGCGCTCGCCATCGATGCCGGGCGCACTTTGCTTTTCGACCGCGAAGCCCTGATTCGCGAGGCCGACGAAGCGGGCATCGCCATTCAGGCGTTCCCGCCCGAGCGCGCAGATCAGGCTAAGGCGAAATCGTGAGCGATAAACCCATTCGCGTTGCAGTCGTCGGCGCCGGTCAATTCGGACGCAATCATGTCCGCGTGTGGCGCGAGCTCGAAGGCGTGGAACTCGCCGGCATCGTCGACGCGGATGCCGAGCGTGCCAAGCAGGTCGCTGCGGAATTCAACACGCAGGTGATTCCCAATGTTGATGCACTCGCCGCTGTGGGCGTCCAGGCAGTCAGCCTCGCCGTCCCCACAAAGGCACACGCGCGCATCGGCTGCTGCTTGCTCGATGCCGGGATCGATGTGCTGGTCGAAAAGCCGATGGCAGCGTCGATCGAGGAAGCGGACCAGTTGATCGCTGCGGCAAAGCACTCTGCGCGGATTCTGCAGGTCGGCCACGTCGAGAGATTCAATCCGGCGGTGGCGGCCGCTCAGAGCGTCGTTTCGCGGCCCATGTTTTTCGAGGTCCATCGGCTCGGAATTTTCACGCCGCGCAGCCTCGATATCGACGTGGTCTACGACGTGATGATCCATGACCTCGATATCCTGCTCGCGCTCGTCAACGCGCCGGTCGTCGATCTGAAAGCCGTCGGCATTCCGGTGATCACAGATAAAGTGGACATCGCCCACGCGCGCGTCGAATTTTCCACCGGCACCGTGGCCAACGTCACCGCCAGCCGCGTCTCCACGGAACGCATCCGCAAGATGCGTTTCTTCCAGGAGCACGAATACATTTCGCTCGACTTTGCCCGCCAGGATGCGCTGCGCATTCGCGTCCGGCCGGGAAGCCCGCAGCCGGGAATCGGATTCGAGAAGCTGGTTACCGCGTCCGAAGAGCCGCTGCACGCCGAGTTGCGCGCCTTCGCCGAATCGGTTCGCACGCGCAAAGAGCCCATCGTCGATGGGCCTGCCGGGCGCTGCGCCCTGGCGCTGGCTGACCAGGTGATGGAAGGCATCCTTGCGCACGCCCGCAGCGTCCAACTGGGTGCATTCACACCCCAGGAAATTCGATGATTCCGCGCACTTTAGTTCCGCTCAAACTGCGCCCCGTCAGACCTGACGAGGTGCGAACGCAGGGGCATCGCCTCGAAACCTACATGGACGACCGGACCGTGGTGCCTTCCGGCCTTTCCGACGCGCCTCCGCTCGACGGCAAGACGAACATCCCTGCGCATCTGCCCCTAGGCGTTCTCGTCGACCGCACGCTTGTGCCGCGGGGTATGCCGGCGACACCGATCGAACGCCTCGAGCCAATGCGCGAATCGGCGGTCTCAATTGCGGTGCTCGACTCGCGCGTCGTGGTCCCAGCCTACGTAGAACCCGCCGACGCCGAAGAACAACTGGAATTCGAGCACGCGCCGGAGATGACGGATCAGTTGCGCGAGGTGATCGAGCCAGACATCTTCATGACCGGCGACGCCAACCTCCTGATGGAGGCCAAGGATAAGCGGGACCCCAAGTCCGACCTACTGACGCGCGTCCTCTCGGTCCTCGTGCACATCGGTCTGATCATTTTTCTGATTTTCACCCCGAAGATTTTCCCGCCGCACGTTCCGACGCAGCAGGAAATTGATCTGGCCAAGCAGCAGTTACGATGGATCTACACGCCGCCCGAGCTGCCGAAAACGGCCCCGCCGCCCTCGCCGAAGCTTCACATCACCGCGAAGACGCTGAATACGATCTCGCCGAAGATCGAGCAGCCGGTTATTCCCGCGCCACAGCCAAGCCCGGAAAAGCCGCCTACGGATCTGCCGGAAGCGCCGAAGCCTCAGGCTGTGGCTCCGCGGCCGCAGCAGCCGGCTCCGCAAACTCCCACTCCTTCTCAGCTTGAGCCTGTCGAGCCGCTCCGGCCCAACCCACAGAGCCATCTCAATCTCCATTTGAACGACGATTCGCCCGGGAAACAGATTGAGGATCAGATTCAGGATGCTATTAAGCACGGCAATCGCGGCGGCGTATATCCCGGTGGTCAAACGGCACCGGGAACAGGCCGGGGCGGGCCGGGGGTAGGCGATTCGGCCCAAATCCTTTCGGACACGCAAGGGGTCGATTTCAGGAGCTACATTCAGCGGCTCCTCGCAACACTCCAGCGCAACTGGGAAGCCGTCATGCCGGAATCCGCGATGATGGGAGACAGGGGCATCACGGCCACAACCTTCAAGATCGCTCCGGATGGAAGCGTCATCCCACCCGATCCCACGCTAGAAAGGACGTCCGGCAAGGAACCCCTCGACAATGCCGCAATGTCCGCGATTCACGCCTCGAATCCTTTCGAACCCTTGCCGCCCCAGTTCCATGGCCCATATCTCGAGCTGAGAATATGGTTCCTCTACAATATTCCTCGGGATCAATGGCCTAATTCCCGGTGAAGTTGAGCCGCGCCCAAGTCGCGGGGGCCCTGCTGCTTGCAGCTCTTGCGCTGCTGGTTCTGCTTCTTCGCTACTGGAAATTCTCGGGATGAGCGAACTTCCGCGGCTCGTGGTGATTCTCGGCCCGACCGCTTCCGGCAAATCCGAACTCGGAATCCGTCTTGCGGAAGACCTCGGCGGCGAAATTCTCGTTTGCGACTCGACGCAGGTCTACCGGCACTTCGACATCGGCACCGCGAAAGTTCCTTTCACCGAGCGGCGCGGCATTCCTCATCATCTGATCGATCTCGTCGAACCGGAGGAAGTCTTTACCGCCGGTGATTACCGGAGGCGGGCAATCGAGGTCCTTGAAGGCGTACGCCAGCGGCGGAAGCTGCCGATTCTCACCGCGGGAACGGGACTCTACCTGCGCGCGCTGCTCGAAGGCCTCGCCGATGCGCCGGCCAGATCGGAGGAACTCCGCGAGCGCCTCCGCAAGCAGGCTGCCCGGCACGGCCCCGAATATCTCCACCGCCTGCTTGCCCGCCTCGACCGCGAAACCGCTGGCCGCATCGCTCCGCGCGACACCCAGAAAATCATCCGCGCCATCGAGATTCGCGTACTCGCAGGCAAGGGGGTTGCTGACGTTCATCGCGCGGGCCGCGCTGCTTTGGAGGGATACGACATTCGCAAAATCGGACTTCTGCCCGCGCGCCCAGCCCTGTATTCGCGCATCGACGCGCGCGTAGTATCGATGATCGAGGCTGGCTGGCTCGATGAAGTCCGCCGACTGATCGCCAGTGGCTTGCCTCCCGATGCAAAGCCATTTCAATTTATCGGCTACGCGGAACTGCGCGCCTGCCTCGAAGGCTCTTTCGCGCGAGACGCCGCCATCAAGCAGATCCGACAATCCACTCGCCAGTTTGCCAAACGGCAGATCACCTGGTTTGGCAAAGAAAAACACGTCGAATGGCTGACCGGTTTCGGCGACGACCCATCCATCCAGTCCGCAGCCCTCGAAATCGCGCGAAGCTTTACCCTCGCATCTTGACCTTGTAAGCAGTTTCCACTACGCTTGCACCGACATACGGTAGCGTATGGCAACCGCCGCTAAACTCGCGAAGGCATCCCCTCTCCAACCAATCGATTGGATTCGGATGGCGCTTGCCAAACTCGCTCAAGACGGCGTGGAAGCGGTTCGCGTCGAGGTTCTCGCCCGCAATCTTGGCGTCAGCAAGGGCAGCTTTTACTGGCATTTCCGCGACCGCCAGGAACTGCTCCAGCAGTCGCTAGCCCACTGGGAGCAGGGTGAGCTCGCCTCCCTCGATCTCGATGCGGATGCCACCAGTGCAGCGGCCCGCTGGGCGCGCATCGTCCAGGTGACAGCCGATCCCAGCCGCATTCAGCTCGAAGCCTCGGTGCGCTCCTGGGCGCGCCGGAATGAACAAGTGGCACGGCGGGTAGCAGCCGTGGAACTGAAGAAGACAATCGTCATCGCGAACGTTCTGCAAGACGTCGGCTTTACGCCGCCGGCGGCGCAAGCGTGGTCCGAGGTTGCTCTTCTCGTGTGCCTCGGCTGGCTGGACCGCGCAACGCGGGATCGGGAGTTTGCGCTCTCCGGCCGCAGACTGGGCGACTTCCTTTCCGAACTCGTCCTTGCCGCTTCAAGCCGCCTTCCCCCCGCCGAACGCCCGGGCTGACGTGCCGGGAGAATTCGTTAGTGGGTCAGTTTCCGATTGCGGCTGCCAGCTCAACCGGTCGATGCAACACCATCCAATGCGTTCATTCGACCATATTTCCCCGGGAGAATTGCTTTGTTTGGCTGTCCTCGGTCAAAACCTAGCCAGGGTGGTGTTCCGGCCGATCTAACCGTAGCGAGCGATTTAGCCTTTGTTTTCAAGGCAAGTCGGATTCGACCTGAGTGTTGCGTCGACCTATTGAGATCACCCGTGTAATCGGAAACTGACCCACCGCCGAAGATTCGGGAACTTTTTTATCAGCCGCAAGAATGTTAGAGTTATCCGCTGCCAGGACGGGGTGGCGTAGGTCTATCTCTGGCAACCCCAGCCGCACAAATGTCTTCCAAGGGAGCGCAGGGTGCGGTGTGGCCGTTCGTCGGCGTGGCGCGAGTTTGCCCGCGTCAACCAAAATCGAGGAAAAGAAAAGCTTCCCTATGCAAAAAAGGGCTCCAGCTCTAGGTTTCTTTGCGTTCGCGGTTGCATCCGCGCTCATTCTCGCGGCGTGCGGCGGCGGCTCCGGCGGCACGAGCACCGTAACCTCGGTGGCGATCACGCCGACAACAGCCACTGTGCCGCTGAACGGCACCACGGAATTCACGGCCGTGGTCAATCTGACGAATTCATCGACGTCGACCAGCACGAGTACCGTCGTCACCTGGGAAGTAAACGGCGTGGCTGGCGGCAGCACCGCAACCGGAACCATTGTCTCTTCCACGACCGACGAGCAGGTCGGCGTCTACACCGCGCCCGGAGTGGTACCGAGCAGCAACAACGGCAACGTCAACATCACGGCTGTCGCGCCCCAAAATCCCAACTCGACGACATCGACGACCAGCAGCGCCACGGTAACGTCCAATACTGCGGTCGTTAAGATCGGCGCCGGGGGCGGCTTGGTCATCACGGAACAAACGACTCTGCCGGTTCCGGCTGGAACCTCACGCCAATTTGCCGCAACACTGAACGGTCTGAACGACCCGAACGCGACGTGGACGGTCAGTTCCACGAACGGCGGTGACGTCGGAACCATCAGCGCAGGCGGAAGCTATACGGCGCCCGAATTTCCGCCACCGGGGGGCACCGTGACCATTACCGCCACCGATCCGGCCGCCACCGCGCCCGCGACTGCCACAGTGCAGCTCGTCTATTCCAATCATTCGCTCAATGGTCCATTCGCCTTCTCCTATTCCGGCAATGACTCCAGCGGATTCCTGGCCGCAGCCGGAAGCTTTGTGGCCGACGGCGGGGGAAACATCACGAGCGGCATCGAAGACACCAGCAGTTTCCTCGTGGGCGTTTCGACTGGCTTGTCGTTCACCGGCACCTACGTTGTGGGACCCGACGGCCGAACCATGGCCACGATCGACACGGGCCGTGGCGTCGCCACTTGGCAATTCGCGCTCACGACGAATAAGCACGCCGTCATGATTCGTTTCGACACCAGCGCCAACGGCAGCGGCTCCCTCGATCAGCAAAATTTGAACGACCTCAATACGTCGCCGAACATCGTAAGCGGGCCATACGCCTTCAGCGCCTCCGGCACCGATGCAGCTTTCAAACCCATGGCAATGGCCGGCGAGTTCACCTCCACCGGCTCAAACGTTCTCATCGCATCGGGATCGATGATCGACGTAAACGATGGAGGCACGCTCACGACTGAGAGCCCAACCGTCAACGGAGCTTACTCTCTGGACGCCGCGAATGCGGGAACTGGACGCGGCACGCTCATGCTGCCGAACACCAGTGGGACCCAGCTGCAATTTGCCTTCTACGTAATCGACAGCACCCATCTCCACATCGTCGAAGTCGATGGCAATGATTTCCTCGCGGGAGACATGTACGAAGGGGCCGGCAGCGGCGCCAGCTTCGCAGGCACCTACGTTTTCACCGCCGGTGGGACGTCCGCCAACGGTACGAGCGGCGCGTACGCCGAGGGCGGCGTTTTCGTTTCCAGCGGCACCAGCATCACCGCTGGCGCGCTCGACACGAATAACGCCGGCACCGTTACTACGAACGCGACCATCAGCACGACTCCGTTTTCGGTCAACGGAACCACTGGACGCATCGATCTGAAACTTGCGACCACTTCGGAATTCGCCGTGTATCCGACCGCAGCGGGAACGGCGGTGATGGTCGAGCTCGATTCGGCCGGCATTTCAACCGGCCTCGCATATTCCCAGGTCACAGCCGACGCAGCCACTGCGCCTGCTGCCGGTAGCTTTGCCTTCGCTCTCGGCGGCCAGGGAATGTTCCATCTGGTTTCCGGTTCCGCTCAACCCGATGCCGAGGGCCAGCTCACACTCACCGGCACCGGCGTCTCCGGCGGGCACTTCGACATCAACAATTTCAGCGCCACCTTCAAAGCCGATCCGGTGAGCACCGCCAACAGTTCGATCGCAGCGCCCGGCACCACCGGCCGCGGAACGGCCGTGCTCGAAGGCCAGAATCCGGACATCACCTACAATCTCGTCTACTACCTAATCGACAAAAATACCGCGCTCCTCTTCGATTCGGATACGACGCGCGTCGCAATCGGCGGTATCGAGCGGCAGTTCTAGCTCTGATCGCTTGGCCGCGCGAATCGAGTAACGCGCGGACGCTGGCCGCGCGCTGCAAACTGTGGCACACTCGATAGTCTGAAGGACGCGGCGGGCGCAGCTGAGCGCGCACCGCGTTCGCCGCACGTCGTTCCCAAGAGACACCATGGACCCCCGGTTCATCCGGAATTTCTGCATCATCGCGCACATCGACCACGGAAAATCCACGCTGGCCGACCGCCTGCTCGAATTAACGGGCGCGCTCAGCCAGCGCGAGATGCAAGCGCAGGTGCTCGACTCGATGGACCTCGAGCGCGAGCGCGGCATCACCATTAAGGCGAAAAGCATCCGCCTGCACTACACGGCGCGTGACGGAAACGAGTATCAGCTCAATCTGATCGATACGCCGGGGCACGTCGATTTTTCCTACGAAGTTTCGCGCGCGCTTTCCGCGTGCGAGGGGGCTCTGCTGGTGGTCGATGCGAGCCAGGGCGTCGAAGCCCAGACCGTCGCGAACGCATTCCTCGCTTCGCGCCACAACCTCACAATCATTCCCGTGATCAACAAGATCGATCTGCCCGCCGCCCAGCCCGCGTTCGTGAAGGAGCAAATCGAAAACGTTCTTGCGATCCCGGCGGACGAGGCGCTTCTCATCAGTGCGAAGAGTGGCCTCGGAGTCGACGAAGTCCTCGAAGCGATCGTCAAGCACGTCCCGCCGCCGAAAGGCTCGGCGGATGCGCCGCTGCAGGCGTTGATTTTCGATTCGTGGTTCGATATCTACCGCGGCGCGGTCGTCCTCGTGCGGGTGATGGAGGGCCGCATCGCGCCGCGGATGAAAATTCGTCTGTGCGCGAGCGACGAAGTCTACGAGGTGGAAACGCTCGGCGCGCTCACGCCCAAGCCTGTCGTGCTCGGCGAACTCGCCGCAGGCGATGTGGGCTTTATCGTCGCGAATATCAAGCGCGTGGCCGACGCCCGCATGGGCGACACCGTCATCGAAGCCGACCGGCCCGCACCCGCCCTGCCCGGATTCGAAGCCATCAAGCCGATGGTCTTCGCGGGCCTCTTCCCGGTCAACGCGACCGATTACGAATTATTGCGCGACGCACTCGGCAAGCTGCAGCTCAATGACGCTGCGTTTTTCTACGAGCCGGAAAATTCCGTCGCGCTCGGCTTCGGCTTCCGGTGCGGTTTTTTGGGCCTTTTACACATGGAAATCGTGCAAGAGCGGCTCGAGCGCGAGTTCAACATCGACCTCATCACGACAGCGCCGAGCGTGCAGTACCGCATCACGACAACCAGCGGCGAGGTGATGGAAGTCGACAATCCCACGAAATTTCCGCCTCCGACTTCGATCCAGAAAATCGAGGAGCCGATCCTGATGGCGATGATCATCACGTCCGAGGAATCGGTGGGCGGGGTGCTCCATCTCTGCGAGGAAAAGCGCGGCGTGCAGAAGAAATTCGAGTATCTTTCGCCGACGCGCATCATGCTGACCTACGAATTGCCGCTCAACGAAATCGTCCTCGATTTTTACGACCGGCTGAAGAGCGTCTCGCGCGGATACGCCTCGCTCGACTATCACCTTTCCGGCTATCGCGAATCGGACCTCGTGAAACTCGACGTGCTGATCGGCGGCGAGCCGGTTGACGCGCTCACCATCATCTGCCACCGCGATCAGTCGTACGAGCGCGGCCGCGATCTCGTTTCCCGGCTGCGGAAGCTCATTCCGCGGCAGATGTTCGAGGTTGCCATCCAGGCAGCGATCGGCAGCCGCGTGATCGCCCGCGAGACGATCAGCGCGATCCGCAAAAACGTCCTCGCGAAGTGCTACGGCGGTGACATCACGCGCAAACGCAAGCTCCTCGAAAAACAAAAAGAAGGAAAGAAGCGGATGAAGCGGGTCGGCCGCGTCGATATTCCGCAGGAGGCATTTCTCGCCGTCCTGAAAGTTGCCGGCAGCACCGACGAGGATTAGCTCGCCGCTTTCTTGACGTCGGCGGATCGCCGCAGTATTTCTTCCGATCTTCGCCTTATGTTCTGTTATAACAACCGCAAGGACTTTGCTCCCGTAAGCGGCTTAACTGGCCTTAAATGTTCAAAAAAAAGCCAGTTTTGGCAGGTTTTGGCACGATGAAGCCCCGGCCGACGCAAAAAGAGAAGACGCAGCGAGCCTTTCGCGCGTACCTGGACCTGATGGATACCGCCGACTGGCTGAAGAGCGAACTGCGCGCGCCGCTTGAGGCGTTCGACCTCACAATGCCTGGTTTTCGCCTGCTGGAGATGCTCTATCGCGAGGGAGCGGTGATTGTGGCGGACGCCGCCAAGAGGCGATGGTGCTCACGGCAGAATCTGGACTTTATCATCGCGCGTCTGGCGGAGCGCGGATTGGTGCGGCAGATGATCGTGAGGATTCCGCCAGCCGCGATAAAAGAGAGCCGCCTTCCGAAAGTAAGACGGGCCGTGGATCGGGAGGGTCCGAAGGTCAGCGTGGTGGGTCTGAGCAAGGCGGGAAAGAAGTTCATCGGGAGCGTCTTGCCGCGGCACGCGAAAATGGTGAAGGCGCTGATGCGCGTTCTCGACGGGCGCGAGCAGGAATCGATCAGCCGAGTCTGCTGGAAGCTGCGCGAGGGAGATGTGGTGAAGTTTGTCTCGGAGCTGACGCATGAGGATGTCGAGGAGTGAGAAGTTGAGAGTCGAGAGTTCAGAGTTCAGAGTTCAGATTTCAGATTTGAGAGTCACCTCGCGCACCCTTCACAAAAAGCGTGAAGGGATGCGGCACCCTTGAATCTCCCTCGCGGCTCGAATGAACTCGGGTGTGAATCGGTCGCGGTTCCTCGAATGCGCCACCCGCCGGCTCGAACGACAAGCAAGGCAGTGCATGCAGTTGTGATTGCTAGAATCCGTAGCTCCCCGCTACCTTTGTTGCGATGGGCGGCGCGGATGTCTCTTCCTTCTATTGCCTGAGTCAGACTCACGGCAGTAAACTGGGGTCAGAGCGCATATGCCAAAGACGAGACTCCGCGTCACAAAGAAGGGCGATAGAGTCAGCATCGTACTGGCCTCGAGGGAATATGAACGTCTGATCGAGGATCTTGAAGAGCTTGATTCGATCCGGGCCTACGATGCCGCCAAGAAATCTGGCGAAACCCCCGTCCCTTTTGAACGAACTCTCCAGGATATCGAACGCTCCCGCAAGTGAGCTATTCGCTTTTTATCCTTCCACGCGCGCAGCGCGAGTTCTCCGCACTCGCTTCACAACAACTCCAAAGAATCACACAGGCGATTATGGGTCTCCGCGAGAATCCGACATCGGCCACAGGCGCGAAGTTTACCGATAATTCGGCGTTCCCGGTTCGAGGGCACGGCTGCCCCAACCGCCGATCGAAGCGCCGACTCTCGAAGAAAGGAGTCCGACAATGGATGACCGAACAGCCGGCGGCGCGGGCGGTCCCGAACCACCACCGGAACCGCCGCGTGCCGACCCGATAGCGGGAGAGCTCTTCACCGAGCCGCTCGACTACGACGGTGGTCGACAAGTTACGGTGTACGTCCCGCTGGATCCGCCCCAGGCAGTCGTGTTCGCCGGTGACGGTCAGGGGATCTCGCAGTGGGGCGGATTCCTCGAGGCTGCCGACGTACCGTCCACGATGATCGTCGGTGTACACGGGCTGGCCGATGAGATGGCACGACTCAAGGAGTACTCGCCCGTCTTTGACGCGGAACGGTTCGCGGCTCATGAGAAGTTTTTCGTCGAGGACGTCCGCCGATGGGCGCGGTCGCGGTTCGGAATCGCGCTGCCCGCCGAACGCAGCGCGGTGTTCGGTGTCTCGGCGGGTGGAGAGCTCGCGCTTGCCCTTGGGCTTCGGCATCCGGACGTCTACGGTGCGGTCTTCTCCGGCTCGCCAGGCGGGGGTTACAAACCGGGTGGTGTGATGCCGAGTTCGATTCCGCGCACGTACCTCGTCGCCGGCACGCTGGAGCCGTTCTTCCTCAAGAACGCGACCCGGTGGGCGGTCGCGCTGCACGATGCAGGTGCGGACGTCGTGATGAGCGAACGGGTCGCGTCGCACGGCGACGTGCTGTGGCGAGGAGAGTTCCCACTGATGGTGGCGTGGGCGTTTGGACGACGTCCGCACGACCGATCCGATCGATGAACTGAAGCACGACTCGGCGGTCTCTGCGAGTCGATTACTCGTCAACCTTACTTCTTGCGGCGGACGGTGGCGTCGAGCTGGCCGCGGGCGAGGCGGACGGAAATATCGTCGCCGAGAGCGACCTGGTCGGCTGAGTGCAGGACCTTTCCCGTGGCGTCGTAGGCGATGGCGTAGCCACGCCGCAAGAGATTTTCGGGGTTGCGCTCGCGCAACTGCACTTCGACGGCTTCGTAGCGGCGGCGCTTGGCGATGAGCGCGCGGTCGATTCCGAAAGACTGGTCGCGCTTCCTCGGCGGATGCGCCAGCGCCCGCTATGCGCTTGACGCGATCTTCGCAATATGCGAAGATTTGCCGTGAGGATTCTCAGCCGGAAAAGGATTCGCGAGGCTTCCGCGAAGCACCCGGAATGGGAAGCGTCGCTGGCAGCGTGGTACAGGATCACCAAAGCCTCGGAGTGGCGGAACTTTCCGGACGTAAAGCAGAGCTGGAGAAATGTGGACGGCGTGGGAACCTGCGTCGTTTTCGACGTGAGCAACAACAGGTGCCGGCTGATCTCGTACATCAACTACAGGAGCCAAAAGGTTTTCATTTTGCATATTCTCTCGCACGCCGAATACGCAAAGGACTGGTGGAAAAATGACTGCCGTGCTTGAAAAGCCCGACATCCTCGACGGCGTTCCCAAGATAATCACTTCGGACGCCCAAAACGACCGCTACATCGCCGCGCTCCTGGAATTGGAACGCCGCGGCCATCCGACCCCGGCCGAGAAAAATCTCGCCGAGGTGCTGACCCTGCTGGTCGAGGCATACGAAGAGGAACGCTACCCAGTCCGCTCGGCCTCGCCCGTCGAAGTCTTGAAGGAACTCCTGGGCGCCAACAATCTCCGCCAGAAAGATCTCGCCCCGCTGCTCGGCTCGGAGAGCGTAGTCTCCGAGGTGCTGGGCGGCAAACGAGAACTGAACAAACATCACATCGAAAAGCTCAGCAAGAGATTCGGAGTTTCCCCCGCTGTGTTTTTCTGAGAAGTCCCGTTCCGCGGCTACGAACGACGACGACGTGGCGACTGGTTAGTGGCCCGAACCTTAAGGCCAAAACCGCCGACCTGAAGGTCGCCGCTACGAAGGCAACGACAACCCCGGCAAAACAAGATGCCGCGCTTAAGGCCGCGGCGCTACAGTTAAGTCTAAAGCGAGGTCTTACGGCGGGGATGCCTTGCCCGCGTGGAAACCAAAGGCACCGGCCTAACATCAAGGCGGCTGCTACTTCTTGCGGCGGACGGTGGCGTCGAGCTGGCCGCGCGCGAGACGGACGGAAATATCTTCGCCGAGCGCGACCTGATCGGCTGAATGCAGGACTTTCCCCGAGGCGTCGTAGGCGATGGCGTAGCCGCGCTGCAGAAGATTTTCGGGATTGCGCTCGCGCAGCTGGACCTCGACGGCTTCGTAGCGGCGGCGCTTGGCGATGAGCGCGCGGTCGATTCCGATGCGGAGGCTGGCGGAGCGCTCGTCGAGCGCGTGGCGCAGCCTGCCGACACGCGCGCGCAAATCCATTCGCGCGAACCGCACGTGGGCGACCGCGAAGCGGCGCTGCTTGCGTGTCACGAGGCGCTCGAGCGCGGCCTGCAGGCCTTGGCGCTGCTGGTCGATCCTGCGCCGGAGTATTTCCGCGCGCCTGCGTAAATCGAAGGCTGCGATGCGAGTGCCCGCCTTCGTCAGCCGCTGGCGCGAGGCCACGAATCGAATGCGCAGCGCGTTGCCCAGCGACGCAGCGAGATCGTCGACCTGCTGGCGGCGCTGGCGCACCAGCGCTTCGAGCTGGCGGAACCCGCGGTGCGTCTGAAAATCGCGAACGCGATGGCGCCGCTCCGAAAGCAGATACCGGATGTGATGGACGAGATGCCGCTGGTGCTCGGCAATCTGGCGGTCGAATTCCTGGCGCGAGCGCAGCACGATCTCGGCCGCGGCCGAAGGCGTGGGCGCGCGCAGGTCGGCGACAAAATCGGCGATCGTGAAATCCGTCTCGTGGCCCACGCCTGTGATCACCGGAATTTCGGACGCGGCGATCGCGCGCGCCACGATTTCTTCGTTGAACGCCCACAGATCCTCGAGCGAGCCGCCGCCACGCGCCACGATCACCACGTCCACGGAGCGCGCGCGGCTGAAATAGCGCAGAGCCGCGGCGATTTCCAGGGCCGCGCCGTCTCCCTGCACCTTCACCGGATAGAGCTGGACGCGCACGTTGGCGAAGCGCCGCTTGAGGACGCGCAGGATGTCGCGAATCGCGGCGCCGCTTGGCGACGTGACCACGCCGATGCAGCGCGGCAGCACGGGCAGCGGCCGTTTGCGGGCTTCCGCGAAAAGCCCTTCGCCCTCGAGCTTCTTTTTCAGCTGCTCGAACGCAAGCTGCAGCGCGCCCAGCCCGACTGGCTCGATGTGGCTGACGTAGAGCTGATATTCGCCGCGCATCTCGTAGACGCCCAGCGATCCGCGCACGGTGATGTGCAGGCCGTCTTCGGGGCGGAACTTCAGCCCGCGGACCTGATCGCGGAAACAGACGCAACGCAACTGCGCGCGCGCGTCCTTCAGCGTGAAGTAAAGATGTCCCGCTTGCGCGGCCTTGAAATTCGACACCTCGCCCTCGATCCACACATCGGGGAATTCGCCTTCGAGGAGTTCGCCGACGCGTTCGGTGATCTCGCTGACGCGCCAGATGTGGCGCTCGGGCATGATGTCGAAATCGAAAAGGGGCGTCTGGCTCATGGCGTCATTGGTTCGCTATCGTCGGAAGTGGCCCACAACCCAGAATACGAGCGTCAACGCGGCGCTCACCAGGAGGCACGTCACGATCGGGAAATAAAAGCTGCCGTTGCGGCCCTGATAGGAGATGTCGCCCGGAAGCCGGCCAAGCCGGAACGGCAATTTCGCGCCGAAAAACAGGAACGCGCCCGCGCCGACGATTACGATGCCGGCAATCAGCAGCAGCTTCCCGAGTTCGCGCGAGGGGTCCATGCGAAATTCCCGATCGGGCTCATTCTAGCGCGATTCGTACAAACTGCCCGGCAGACCATGGAAGCATTTATGGCATATAATAACACACCTGGCATGAATATAATTACACTCTTGACATTATGTCACTGTAATGTTACACAGGAGATTAAAGGAGGACCCTTTCCATGAAGCTGGACATTGCTGCAAGTCTCAGTGTTGCCGACCAAGTCTGGATTGCGACCGCATTGTTGCATCGGGAGCACTCGGATCGCGCCAGTTTCTCGAAGAAGGAAATCCAACAGCGCTGCGAGATATTGGATGCTGCGGGAGCTCGCCGACCAGGGATATCCCAGCACATCTCGACTCACTGCGTGGCGTCGAAGCCCGCGAGTCCCGCCAAGCACCGCATGCTGACTCGAATGGGTACCGGCCGCCGACGGTTGTTTCGGTCCGGAGATCAGGTCCACCCTTCGCGCCGGAGCGGGAAATCCATTCCGCACCGCGAGGATTTGCCCGAGCAATACCACGAGCTTTTGGATTGGTACGAGACTGAATACAACAAAGCCCCGGAGGCCGCAGAACCGACTTCGAGATCTCGAGGAGCTTCCGCCGAGGCACTCATGAGGCTGATGGGTCGGATCAGCCGCGAGGATGCAGACGAACTCACGCGCATCATTGACGACTGCTGCGGCCGCGTGGACGCCAATGAATGGTGAGTTTCTGATCGACACCAACGCGCTGATCAAGCTGTTAAGCCGCGATCCGAGTCTCCGCTGGCGAATGGGCCATGACTTCCGATGCTTTCTGAGCTTCATCAGCGTTGGAGAAATGTACGCCGGGGCTCACCAGTCAGCCCGGAGCGATTTCAACGCGGGAGAGGTACGGCGCATCTGCGCCGAAATTCCCGTTCTGGAGTGGGATATCGAGATCGCCGACCGTTACGGTCGCATTCAAGCTGACTTACGGCGCAAAGGAAAGCCGATTCCACAGAACGATATCTGGATCGCCGCGACGGCAACTCGTCATAGCATGACTCTGATCACGCTGGATCGACATTTTGCTCACGTCGAAGGGCTTCCGACTGAATTCTGGTAAGAGTCGAGTCCTAGATCAGCTCGAGGCCGGAGAAAAAGTAGGCGATCTCGAATGCGGCGGTCGCGGGCGCGTCGGAGCCGTGCGTGCAGTTGTACTGGATGCTGGTGCCGAGCTCGCGGCGGATCGAGCCGGGCGCGGCCTTGGCGGGATCGGTGGCGCCCATCGTCTCGCGCCACTTGGCAATCGCGTTTTCCGCTTCGAGGACGATGACAACCGCCTTGCCCGAGCTCATAAATTCGGTGAGCTCGCCGAAAAATGGCCGCTCGCGGTGAACGGCGTAAAATCCCTCGGCTTCGGATTTCGTCAGCCGCAGCGACTTGATCGCCACGATCTGGAATTTCGCCGCGTGGATGCGGCTCAGGATATCGGCGGTCAGGCCGCGGCCCACAGCGTCAGGCTTGATGATTGCGAGAGTGCGTTCAACGGACAAGTGGTCGTTCCTCCTGGATCGTTTTCAGAATTTTTTCGTGACTGTGCTCAGCTATTTCTTAATCACAGCGGCCATTGTTTCGCCGATTTCGGCGGGGCTCTGCACGGTGTGGATTCCGGCGGCGCGCAGCGCTTTGTACTTGTCGGCGGCGGTGCCCTGGCCGCCGCTGATGATTGCGCCGGCGTGGCCCATGCGGCGTCCGGGCGGCGCGGTCTGCCCGGCGATGAAGCCGACGACGGGCTTCTTCACGTGTTGCTTGATGAATTCGGCCGCGATTTCCTCGGCGTTGCCGCCGATTTCGCCGATCATCACGATCGCGTGCGTTTCCGGGTCGTCGTTGAACATGCGAATGACATCGAGGAAAGACGTACCGATGATCGGGTCGCCTCCGATGCCGACGCACGTCGATTGCCCGATGCCCAAGCCCGAAAGCTGGCCTACTGCTTCGTACGTGAGCGTGCCGCTGCGGCTCACTACGCCGACGTTTCCTTGCTTGTGGATGAATGCCGGCATGATGCCGAGCTTGCATTGCCCGGGTGAGATGATGCCGGGGCAGTTTGGCCCGAGCAGGCGCGTCTTCGAATTCTTCAGCGCGGCGGCGACGCGAACCATATCGAGCACGGGGACGCCCTCCGCGATGCAAGTGACAAACGGCAAACCCGCATCGATGGCTTCCAGAATCGCATCCGCCGCAAATGGAGGCGGAACGAAAGCCAGCGCCGCGTTGGCGCCCGTCTCGGCGGCAGCTTCGGAGACCGTGTTGAACACGGGCACGCCGACATGCTTCGTCCCGCCCTTGCCCGGCGTGACGCCCGCGACGACCTTCGTGCCATAGTCGATCATCTGCTGCGTGTGAAAGCCGCCTTCCCGGCCGGTGAGGCCCTGCACGATGACGCGGGTGTTGCTATCGACGAGAATGCTCATGGGAGTGAGGCGAAGGAAGCAGAGGAGACGCAGGAGGCAAAGGAAAAGTACTTGCTCATAGTTTTCGCCACTCCTTCCATAAGTTGCGGATCATCATTCCCAGCTTTGCGTATTCTGTCGCAAGCGGCTCTGAGATGGACTTCGAAGCCAATCCTTCGTCGCTCGCCAACTCAAGCCAGAATCTGGTTTCTTCGCACTCGCCGATCGCAATCTGGAGGTGCCGCTTGAACTCCGCCGCAGATTGCCGCTTTGCCCATCCTTCAACAATGTTTGCCGCCACGGAGCGCGACGATGAACGAATCTGGCGGCCAAGCTCGTACTGTTCCTGCCTCGGGAACGTCCTCGATAGCCGCGAAACCTCAAGCGTGAGCCGGTATGCTGGCTGATAAACCAGTAAGTCGCGATACCAGCGTATGGGCCCCGCGCGAGTCGGTTTCTCCTCCACTTCCTTTGCTTCCTGCGCCTCCTGCGCTTCCCCTATTTTCCTGCGAGAGCGACCACCTTTTCCGCTCCGTCTTTCATTCCATGCGCCACGGTAAAATTCAGGCCCGAGGTCCGCAGAATTTCCTGTCCCTTTTCAACGTTGGTGCCTTCCATGCGCACCACCATCGGCACCTTGATGTTCAACTCCTTTGCCGAGTTTACGATTCCGCTGGCGAGGACGTCGCAGCGCAAAATTCCGCCAAAGACGTTGACGAAAACAGCTTTCACGTTTGGATCGCTCAATAAAATGCGGAACGCGTTCTTCACGCGCGTTTCCGAAGCGTCGCCGCCCACGTCGAGAAAATTCGCCGGGCTGCCGCCGGTGAGTTTGATGATGTCCATCGTCGCCATGGCGAGGCCCGCTCCGTTGACCAGGCAGGCGATCGTGCCGTCGAGCTTGATGTAGTTGAGCTTGAATTTCGAGGCTTCGACTTCGAGCGGCGTCTCTTCGTCGAGATCGCGCAGGTCATTGAACTCGGGATGGCGAAAGAGGGCGTTGTCGTCGAAATTTACTTTCGCGTCGAGCGCCACCATGCGGCCATCGCCGGTGATGACGCACGGATTGATTTCGAGCAGCGATGCGTCCGTTTCGATAAACGCGCGGTAGAGCGATTGCATGAAAGGCAGCGCGACGCTCGCGAGTTCCGGCGAAAAGCCGAGGCCGAATGCCAGCTTGCGCGCATGATACGGCTGAAAACCTGTCTCGGGGCGGATCGTCTGCCGCAGGATCGCTTCGGGATGCTCCTTCGCCACTTCCTCGATTTCCATTCCGCCCGCGGCGCTCGCCATAAACACCGGCGCACCCACCGCGCGATCCACGAGGATGCTCAGGTAAATCTCGCGCTTGATGTCGAGGCCCTCCTCGATCAGCAGGCGCCGCACCACGCGCCCTTCGGGGCCCGTTTGCGGCGTCACCAAGGTCATGCCGAGAATGCTGTCCGCAAGCGACGCTGCCTCGTCCGCGGATTTAGCCAGTTTCACGCCGCCCGCCTTCCCGCGCCCGCCCGCGTGAATTTGCGCCTTTACGACTACCACCGGCGTGCCGAGGCGCTTCGCCACCGCGCGCGCATCCTCTTTCTTGGATATGACTTCGCCGCGCGGCACCGGAACGCCGAACTTCGCGAGAATCGCCTTGGCCTGATATTCGTGGATTTTCATTCTGATCGCATCGACCGGACTGAACGTCGCCTCAATAGTGCTAGTATTTATTCACGGTGCAAACGAAGCAGTTTACCTGCATCCACAGAGGCGAGCAAGCGGATGCGCTCGTTCGCTGAAATCACATGATTCACGAAGCGCTCGAAAAAATTGTCGCTGGCGAGAACCTCACGCACGGAGAGGTTGAGGCCGTAATCGAAGAGTTCCGTACTGGCCAAGCAAGTGCCAATCAGATGAGAGCCCTGTGGACTGCGCTCACAATGAAGGGTATGACCAAAGAAGAAGAGGCAGCATTCAAATCCGCCAGAAATCAAAATGCGGTCGAGACGTCAACCAGTGACACCGAAGAGGCGATCACTTTGGACCCGGGCGGCCTGACCATAGTCACACAAATGATCGTCGGCCAAGGAGATGATCTCTCGAGGCGGGAGGCAGAAGCAGCAATGGAGGAAATTCTGTCGGGGCGGGCTGACGACGCCTCGATTGTTTCTTTCCTGACGGCCTTGCGATTCAAGGGCGAAACGCTCGATGAGCTGGTTGGTTTCGCGACGGCGATGCGGCGACATGCGACGCCGATTTTTCCGGGGCATTCGCGGATTGCGGAGGAAGCGCTGGTCGATACTTGCGGCACGGGCGGCGACGCTTCCGGCACGTTCAACGTGTCGACGGCCGCGGCGTTCGTCGTGGCGGGCGCGGGCGTGCGCGTGGCGAAGCACGGGAACCGGTCGATCAGCTCGCGGTGCGGGTCGGCGGACGTCCTCGAGCAGCTCGGCGTGCGCATCGATCTTCCGCCGGAACGGGTTGCGGGAGCGATCGAAGAGATCGGCATCGGATTCTTGTTCGCGCCTGCGGTGCATGCGGCCACGCGGCACGCGATGACCGCGCGCCGCGAACTCAAGATGCGCACCGTTTTCAACCTGCTCGGCCCGCTCACCAATCCCGCCGGGGCGTCGGCGCAGGTCGTCGGCGTTTACGATGAGAGCTACACGGAGCTTCTGGCGCGAGCGCTCGGCGAACTTGGCGTGCGGCGCGCTTTCGTGGTTCACGGCGCGGATGGACTGGATGAAATTTCGATCTCGGGCGAAACCTCTGTTGCTGAACTCCGCGACGGTCTTGTCCGTAGCTTCACCGTGACGCCGGAGGATTTCGGGCTGCACCGCGCACTGCTGGAAGAAATTCGCGGCGGCGACGCCAAAGAAAACGCCGAGATCATTCACAAGATCTTCGGCCGTTCCATGCTGTATCGCGAACGTGGCCCGCATCGCGAGATCGTGCTCGCGAATGCCAGCGCGGCTCTCGTCGCCGCCGGCCACGCGGCTGATTTTGTCGAGGGCGTGCATCTCGCCAAGAAATCGATCGATTCCGGCGCCGCCCGCGAGAAACTCGACGCTCTCGTCGCGTTCTCGCAAGCTGACAAAGGCCACTCGCATACCGCTTCCTAAAGTTTAGATGGTGAGAAAATTTTCGAGGAGGCGGAAACCGGCTTCGGTGAGAACTGATTCGGGGTGGAACTGGACGCCTTCGACCTTCAGCTTGCGGTGGCGCAGGCCCATGATGGTGCCGTCGGCGGTTTCGGCGGAAATTTCGAGTTCAGGCGGCAGCGACTTTCGCTCGACGATCAGCGAGTGGTAACGCGTGGCCTGAAAATCCTGCGGCAGCCCGTGGAAAATTGTCTCACCGTCGTGGTGGATCTGGCTGGTCTTGCCGTGCATTACTTTCGGTGCGCGAATCACGCGGCCGCCGAAGGCCGCGCCGATCGACTGGTGCCCCAGGCAAACGCCGAGAATCGGAATCTTGCCCGCGAAGCGCTCGATCAGCGGGACGCTGATGCCTGCCTCTTTCGGCGTGCACGGCCCCGGCGAAATCACGATGCGCTCCGGCTTGCGCTCTTCGATTTCGTCAAGAGTGATCTGATCGTTGCGCCGGATCAGCAGCTCCTGCCCCATCTGGCCGAGATACTGCGCGAGGTTGTAGGTGAACGAATCGTAGTTGTCGAGCAGCAGGATCATACAGCTCCATTCTACCAGCCGAGGCCGCGAGGATGCGCCCCCCCCGCGTCATTTGATAGTGGTGTCGTTTACCCGGGGGGTAGGTTTGATCGCCCAACTAAACACAGAGCCCACAGAGAAGGCACTGAGTACACAGAGAAACTTCGATTATTTCTCCGTGCCCTCTTGATTCGCTCCGTGTTCTCTGTGTTGAGGCACCTCTTTACCCCGCGCCGCGTTATTTTCCGCCGGTGTGAGCGATTTCGAGCGCCCTCAGCACCGCGCGCGCCTTGTTGGCCGATTCCTCATATTCGCGCTCGGGAACCGAATCCGCCACGATGCCCGCGCCCGCCTGGACGTAGGCGCGGCCGTTCTTTGCGACGAGCGTGCGCAACCCGATGCACGAATCGAGGTTGCCCGAGAAATCGAGGTACAAAATGGCGCCCGCATAGATTCCGCGCCGGGTGGGCTCGAGTTCGTCGATGATCTCCATGGCGCGGACTTTCGGCGCACCCGAAAGCGTTCCGGCCGGAAAACACGCCATCAGCGCATCGAAGCAATCGACGTCGGCGCGTAGTCGTCCACGCAGGCTCGACGCCAGATGCATCACGTGCGAGTAGCGCTCGACGAACATCAGCCGTTCCGGCTTCACCGAGCCGTACTCACACACGCGACCCAGGTCGTTGCGCCCGAGATCGACCAGCATGACGTGCTCGGCGCGCTCCTTCGGATCGGCGAGAAGCTCGGCTTCGAGCTTTTCATCTTCCTTTTCGTTGCGCCCGCGCGGACGCGTTCCGGCGAGCGGCCGGTAAAACGCATCGCGTCCCTGCACCTTCACCAGCATCTCGGGCGAGCTGCCGACCACGGATAAGTCGTCGAGCTTCAGATAATAGAGGTAGGGCGAAGGATTCACGACGCGCAGAGCGCGGTAAATTTCAAAGGGATCGGCGGACGTGCGCGCCTCGAATCTTTGGCTCACCACGATTTGAAACGCGTCGCCCGCGCGAATGTACGACTTGGCCTTCCGCACCGCCGACGTGAACTGCGGCTTGGTCATGTTCGATTTCACACGCAGAGGCTTCGCGCGTCGCGCGTGCGGTTGCGCAGGCAGCGGCTTCTCCAGCAATTTCCGCGTGCGAGCGATCTCGCGGACCGCCGCGTTGTATTTCGCGCGCAGGCTACCCGGCGCCTCGGTGAAAACGTTGCGAATGATCCAGACGCGATGCTGCACACGGTCGAAAGCCACGAGGCCGAGGTAAAACATCATCATGCAGTCGTCGACGCCGAGATCGTCGCGGCCCGTGTCGGGAATTCGCTCGACGAGCCTCACCATGTCGTACGCGAAATAGCCGATCGCGCCAGCGGTCAGCGGAGGCATTCCGGGCACGCGCACCGGCCGGTAACGGGCCGTCAGCCGTTCCAGCTGTTCCACGGGATTTTCATCGAAGCGAACCGTCTTGCCGCCGGTTTCGAGTTCGCAGACGCGTCCGCGCGCGCGAAACACTTCTTCCGGATTCGCGCCGGTGAAGGTGTAGCGCCCGATGTTTTCGCCGCCTTCCACGCTCTCGAGCAAAAATGCATATTCCGCGCCGCGCGCGATGCGCAGGTAGGCGCCGACGGGCGTCAGCAAATCGGCCGTGTACGTGTCGTACACCGGCACAAGATTGCCTTCGCGCGCCAGGCGGCTGAACGTCTTGAAGTCCGGCTGAATCATCGTCCGATATGCGTCCCTCTTTGGGATTTCACTTCTTGCCGCGGCGCTGTGCCCGGCTTTTTCCCCGGCCGCAAGTGCCCGAACGACCGCGCGCCGCATCGCCTCGACCGGCGCGCGCTCGCCCGTCCAGATTTCCCACTGCGCGGCGCCCTGCGCGACAAACATCTCGACGCCCGAAACCGTTTCGATGCCGCGGCGCGCCGCAAGCTTCAGAAGCTTCGTCACACGGGGACGATAGATGGTGTCAAATACGAGCCGGCAATTCAATTCGCGCGCATCGAGCGGCGAGTTGCCGACTGCCGGATGCATGCCGACCGGCGTCGCATTCACGATCGCATCGAAGAATTCGCCGCGGACGCGATTCCGTGCGATCGCCTCTCCGCCGGCTGCTTTCGCGAGCGCCCGCGCGCGCGCCGGCCGCCGCGCCGTGACGCAAACCGCCGCCCCTGCCTGCGCTAGCGCAAAAGCCACCGCGCGGGCCGCGCCGCCGGCTCCGACGATCAGGACGCGGCTGCCCTGAAGAGGTATCCGCTTCTCAAGCGATTGCAGCACTCCAACGTAATCCGTGTTGTATCCGTAGAGCTTGCCGCCGCCGCGCACGACGACCGTGTTCACGGCCCCGATTCGCGCCGCCAGCGGATCGCAGCCGTCGAGATGACGCAGGATTTTCTCTTTGTGCGGCAGCGTCACGCTGAAACCGCGAATCCCGAGCGGCCCGATCGAACCCAGAAAATCCCTCAGATCGCGCACCAGAAACGGCACGTAGACCGCGTTCGACCCGCCGCGCGGCAAAACCGGCGTTCTGCATCGCCGGCGAAAGCGAATGGCCAACGGGATTGCCGATTACGCCGTAGACGCTCGTGCGCGGGTCCGAGCCGGTCCGCGCGATAAACATCCTTGATCTCCGAGAGCGAGACTTGGCCCGGCGCGGTCGCGTTTTCAACCGGCGCGTACGCGAAGGAATTTCGTTCGCGCAAAGCGAGGATGCGCGCCGGAAGCGCCACGTCTCCCATGGGAATCGCGACGATGTTGCGCTGCTTTCGTGCAAAATCGAGCAGCTTCCGGCTGTCCGCCAGCGAATCGCACTGGGCGGCGATTTTGATCGCCTCAGGCCGGCCTCGGCGCAGTTCCGCAGCGACGCGGGGTAGATTTTTCGGCATCCGCTCGAAAAAGTGCGCCGAAGCCAGTTGACGCCCCTCGCCCAGGAGCACGTCGATAAGTTCGCTCGGGCACTGGCGCACAGTTTCGATTTCGAGGTCGTACCACGCGCATCCTGCCCGGATCGCATCCGCCAGATGCACGAGTTGCCTGGCGATCGTGCCGCCGTATCGGCCGCCGGCCGCTCGCCGGCGGCAAGTCGCGATGCAAGGTCACGCCCTCCCGCGGCGAGCCGTTGGCCCCAAGCCTTCGCAAGAACCGGTCGATTTCGCGAGTCGGTCGAAAGCCAGTCAAGGCGCAACTCGATCGTGCGGCTTCGCCGGAGCGCCAGGCGAAGCTGCGCCAGCATGGAATTCGGCATCGGGCGCCGCCACCACGGCGCACACTTTATCTCGCCCTAACACACTGTATTTCCAATCTCTTCGGGGTGAAGCCCCGCCGCGCCCGGCAGCCGTGCGCGAGGGGAATTCTCGCTTCTACCACGCGGTACCCAATGTGTAAAGCCCGCGCGACCATTGTCTTGACGCTCTCGAACGCCAATGTTACGGTCAGGTCATTGGGGAGCGCCAGCCCTTTCGGCGCTAAGAATCAGCATGGAGGAGCGAGCATCATGCGTGGGAAAATTGTCCTTGCCGGTCTCATAGTGGCCCTCTCTGGAGCGATTGCATCGGCGCAAAGCGACGCCGCAGGTCCCGACCCCGAACGATCTCTATTGCTCCGGGACCGTGACGACGGAGTCCGTCCCGCGCGGCGCCTACATCATCACGGGCGAAGAATCCAACTATCGCCTGACGTTCGACGAAGGCGACAACGTCTACATCAACAAGGGCGCGAGCCAAGGGGTGAACGTCGGGCGACGTCTTCTCCGTTGTCCGCGAGGTCGAAGATCCCTACGGAATCGAATGGACCAAGTGGCAGGACATGATCCTCAAGAAAATGGGGAGCGTTTGGGCCGACGAAGGCCGCGTCCGCGTGACCGGGTATTCGCCAACACTTCGGTCGCCAAGATCGAGCATTCCTGCGACGTTCTGCAGCGCGGCGACATTCTTCTGCCTTTCACGGAGCGTCCCGCGCCGCCACTCAAGTCCGAAGCGCATTTCGACCACGTTCACGCCGGCAAACGGCAAGCCCCTGGCGATGATCATCATCGGCAAGAATTTCCAGGCGCAAATCGGACGCGAGGATGTCGTCTATGTGAATTTGGGCAACGGCCAGGGCGTGAAAGTCGGCGACTATTTCCGCATCTTCCGCTACACCGGCACCCAGCACGAAACGGTCTATCAGGATCCCCGCTACGCGTTCGATCAGGACGATCAGCTCGCCGTGCCGTTCGTCCCGATTTATGGCTTCGGGAGCGCGCCCAAGAAATGGGATTGGAGCAATACTCCGCGAGAGGACGTCGGCGAGGGAGTGGTGCTGCGGACCGGCCCCAACTCTTCGACCATCTTGATCACGTTCAGCCTGCGCGAAATCTATCCCGGCGATTACGTCGAACTCGAATAGCCGGGCTTTCCGGGCCGGGCGCTTCAGATCCGCGCCGGACTCGTCTGGCACATCCGATTCGCTGAATATTTCCGCTGTAAAAGCTTGCACTCGTACTTCGGGATTTTTCCAGGCATCCCGGTCGAGCCCCGCCTTCACGCAGGTTTCCTCGAGCAGGCGCCGGCCGCTCCATCGGAATTGTGTCGCCACCTGAGGCAGCAAGACGCCCCGCTGCCTCCCCAGGCTGACCATCAGGCCATGCTTGCCGGCTTGAATTTGTTCGGGCGCGATTGTTTCGAGTCCTGACAAGAATGGAAAGCTCGATCTCGATTTCGGAGAGTTCGTCCGGGCGGACCCGATCGAACCGCGGGTCTTCGAGCGCGGCTGCTTTCGCGCAATGAGCGATCGTTTCAAGCAGCGATTGACTCGAAGCCACTTGGCCAACGCAACCGCGCAGGCGGCCGCGACGATGCAGCGTGACGAACGCTCCGCCCCGACTTCCGCGGATTTCGAATGTTCGGGCGATCGTCCGCAAATTCGCGGCCCTCGACGGCGGCGCTCATGGCTCGACGCGCCACTTCCAACAGCAGTCTCTTTTCGCGATTACCGGCTAGGACATCCTGCGGTTTTTCTTTCGGATCAACTACGAGAACACGGGTGCGGCGCTGCTGCACGCGGAAATTGATCTGGCCCCAGAACATCTGGAAATAGTGGATCGCGGACGCCACCGCGCTGAGCACCACCAGCCACAGCAGAACCGTGCCAACCAATTTCAGCGCGGGATGGTTGGCAGTCAGAATCACGGTGCATCCGGCCAGCACCTGCAAAATCATCTTCCCTTTGCCGAGCGGCGACGCGGGAATCACCAGGCCTTCGACCGAAGCGATTTCCCGCAGACCGACGACGATGAATTCCCGCCCGATGATGATCACGACCATCCACGCCTGGATGAGTCCCATCGAAACCAGCGACACGAACGCCGCCGAGATCAAAAGCTTGTCCGCAATCGGATCGAGCAGGATTCCCAGGGTGGTAATTTCCCTGCGCGAGCGCGCGAGATATCCGTCCATCGCATCGGTCGCCGCCGCGACCAGCAAAATCAGGACGCCCCACACCTCAAAATGAATCGGCAATCCCCAGAAATTCCAATTCGGCTGGCGCGTTAAGAGGACGACCACGAGGAGCGGAACGAAAAAGATCCGCAGGATCGTCAGGCTGTTCGGCAGGTTCATTTCGCTCTCGGAAAGACAAACCGATGAAGCCGCCCGGCGTCTGACGGCAATCTCAACATGGAATGATAGTCCCGGGGTCGTGGCTGAGTCAACCATACTGCTTCCCGCTACATTTTGCCGAGGTAACGAGAGAGGCAAATCCTCTGGCTAGTTACTCGTTAGCGGAAACAATGCCCCAGCGCTGTGCAAATTCCGGTCGCGGCACTATGGAGCGCACGAAAACGCATCGAGTATCCTGGCTCGACCAAAGTGGCGCGTAAGTGTTCCAGGAATTACAGCAACTTAGTAATGGATGGTTGGCGGCCTCCGGCCGGGCGATGCTGCAGCCGCTTGTCCGAAACCGCCGGATCGTGCGAAGCTTTTCCACAGGGTTTTCCACATGCAGAGGTCCCAGTACTGCCATCTTGCATTCGAAAATAAATTCGCGCAGTTCCCGCGCAGCTGATTCCGGAATTTCGGCTTCGAGTTCGATGTTTCCGTCGTGTACTTCCGAGTGCAGCACGCGCCCCCGCCCCTGCACCACGCGAAAGGCTGCGGCCATCGGCGAGCGGCATGCGCAGACGCAGGCGCAATAGCGGATCGATGGGCATGTCTGCGTCGATCTTCACGAGCAATTCCTCCAGCCCTGCGCCCGTCATTGCCGAGACGAAGGCCGTGTCCACGCCTCGCCCGTTGGAATCCGTCAACGCTTTGAGTTCTTCGTTCGCTCAGCCGATCGATCTTGTTCAGCACGTGCAAACGCGGGCGATCCTCGACGCCCAGCTCGCGCAGAACTCTTCAGCACCTCGGCGTCCTGCTCGGCATGGTGCGGATTGGAAATGTCCGTCACATGCAGAATCAGCGCCGCTTCCTGCACCTCTTCGAGCGTCGCGCGAAACGCCGCGATCAAGATCGGGCGGGAGATCGCGCAGGAATCCCACCGTGTCGGACAGAAGCACGCGGCGCCGCGAGGGCAAGCGCATCGCGCGAATCGTGGGATCGAGCGTCGCGAACATTTTCGAGGACGTCAGCACGCTCGGCGTCCGTCAGCGCGTTGAAGAGCGTCGATTTGCCCGCGTTCGTGTATCCCACGAACGCGATCATTCCGAGCGGCACCGCCTGCCGCGCCCGCCGGCGCGTGGCGCGCTGCCTGCGAACCGTTTCGATGGCCTGCTGGATTTTGCTGCACGCGATCGCGGATCCGCCGCCGGTCGGTTTCGAGCTTCTGCTCGCCGGGACCGCGCGTCCCGATTCCGCCGCCGAGCCGCGAGAGCTCTTCGCCGCGTCCCGTGAGCCGCGGCAGCAGATAATTCAGTTGCGCGAGCTCCACCTGGAGCTGGCCTTCGCGCGTGCGCGCGTGCGTGGCGAAAATATCGAGAATCAGCTGCGTGCGGTCGATCACGCGGCATCCGGTGCCCTTTTCCATGTTGCGGAGCTGCACGGGTGTTAGATCGTGATCCACGATCACCAGCGGCACGTCGCGGACTTGCGCTTCGGCGCGAATTTCTTCGAGCTTGCCGCGGCCCGACCAGCGTCGCAGGATCGAGCGTCTCGCGGACCTGCAGCAGGCTCCCCTCGATTTTCGCGCCGGCGCTTTCCGCCAGCTCCTGCAATTCGTCGAGCGAATCGCGATTCGCCACGCCGTCAGCGTTCGCGCGCGCGAGGCCATTCGCGCGCCGGGCTCTCTTCAGAGCCACGCCCACCAGCAAAACCCGTTCCCGGCGATCTACGGGTTGTGGGGTTTTCATCCAAGTAAACAGGGGAGAACGAAGACAGACTTTTGCGCGAGGAATTTCATCTCTCCCTGCTATTATACGCCCGTCCGGGGCGACCGGCGAATTTCACGGGCGCGAAGGCAGCGCCGACGCCCTCCGATTGCGCGAGTGAGGCCCTATCGTAGGCTTTGGACGTGTGTGCGGCCTGATAAAGAAAGAGCCTTATCTACCCAAATGCCTGGAGCTTCCGGAACAGCTGAGTTGACCTCTCAGTCCAATCGCGAGAGGCCCGAGCGATCGAGAATCCTGCTCATCCTCGGTTACGGACTGGCGACCGTCTGCCTGATCTGGGTTCTTCGCGATTTCCACATCGTCCGGGCCCTGCACGACATGGCCAATGCGAACTGGAAATGGGTTCTGGCCGGCATGGCCTTCGATGTGATCAGCTATGCCGCCCAGGCGGTGCGCTGGAAATTCCTATTGAGCCCTTTTGGGAAGGTGCACGTCGGCAAAGCGACTCGCGCCGTTTTCTCGGGTCTCTTCGCCAACCTGGTCTTGCCCCTTCGGCCGGGCGAATTTCTGCGCAGCTACCTGCTCTCCAATTCCGAGGGAATTTCGATTGGGCGCGTGCTGGGATCGGTAGGCATCGAACGCTTCATCGATCTTGTGATTGCCACGGCATCCCTGGCGTTTGTCTCACTTTTCGTGGAGTTGCCACGCCGCTTCGAGCGCACGGCGGATGTGCTGGGTGCGGTAACCCTCGTTCTCGTGACGATCGTGGTGGTGCTCGTTCTCTATCTCGAACTCAAGGTCGGCGGCACTTCGGCGCCTCACATTGGGCGACGCCAATTGCCGGGCAAAATCATGTCGGCTCTGCTCGACTTGCACGCGATGGGCACGGCGCCCAGCTTTTACGCGGCGGTTTTTATGTCCTTGCTGATGCCCTTCTGCCAGGTGCTCGCTCTTTGGGCGCTGATGCGATCGTATGGCTTGCCTCTGTCGTTCATGGGCGGCCGTGGTCGTGCTGTTGGTGATCAATCTGGGGGTTTCGCTGCCCAACGCACCCGGCCAACGTCGGCTCCTACCAGTTTTTCTGCGTGCTCGGCTTGAGCGTTTTCGACGTCGAGAAAACGACGGCCACCGGCTTCTCGATTTTCGCCTTCATCGCGCTTACGTTGCCCTTCGTTTTCCTGGGATTTGCCGCTCTGCTGAGCAGCGGGCTGTCGCTGCGCTCGATGCGGGAGGTCACGCGCCTCCCCAGGCATCGCAGCGAATCGTCCGCCTCCGACTGAGGGCTTGCCGTTCCCGGGCGCGTTGCCGCTCCGGCATTTTCAGGCACATCACGCCTGATTTCGTTTGAGAGGCCGGCGACTCGTCCGTTATATAGTTTTTGTGGGGCTTTCGCGCCCTGCGGGCTATCCGCAGGGGCGTCTGAACAGGCAAGCGGGTTTTTCCTGCCACGCAAAGCGCGCGAAGGACGTGGAATTTCGCATGGCTTCGGACCTCAACAAGCATCTCGATCGTGCGCGGCGCAGTCTCGAAAAGAACAAGCTGCGCGAGGCGGTCGCCGAATATCAGGCCGTCCTCGAAGAGGCTCCTGCCAACCAGGAAGCCCTGCAGGCGCTCGCCGACATCTACACTCGGCTGAACGAGCCTGCGCTGGCCGCCCAATATTACGGCGCGCAGTTCGACCGGCACATCGAGGCGGGCGATGCCGCCAAAGCCTCGGCCATCTTCACGCGCTTCCTTCGATCATTCCCGCAGCCCCCCGACCGGCTGATGCGCTACGGCATTCTGCTGCAAAAGCAGAATCGTTCCTCCGAAGCCATCGAACAGTTCGGCACGGCGGCGGAGCTTTTTCTGCAGCATCAGCGCGACATTGATGCCCTGGCCTGTTACGAGAGCATCGCGCTGCTCGATCCTGAGAATCCGATCGCGCACGTGATGCTCGGAGACCTGGCCGAGCGCTTGAAGCATGCCGACCTTGCCACCCGCAGCTTCCTGCGCGCCGGCCAACTGGCGCTGGCAGCCGGAGGCCTGGACCAGGCCCTCGAATATTTCGGCCGTGCGCACGGCCTCTTGCCCAGCGACCGCACCGGCGCCCTGCTTTTCGCCGATGCCAAACTGCGAAAGGGCGATTCCGAAGGCGCCGCCGCGCTGCTCGATCCGCTCTCGCCCAATGAGAAGGACACGGCGTTTCTCGCGCTCTTTGGCGAAGCCCTTGTTGCGCACGGGGCGCCTCGACCGCGCCCGCGAAGTTTTCGAGGCCTATTACAGGCAGAAGCCGGAGAATTTCGGGAAACTCTTCGAGCTGGCTGGCGGCTTACCTTCGCGCTGGTGACGATGCCAAAGCCGTTTCGCTGCTGGCGCAAGCCAAGGAATGGATGCGCGGAGCCCGCAGGGAAGCGGAGCTCGTCCCGCAGATCGATCGGCTTGGCCGCAACTCTATCCGAATTCTCTGCCCCTCGCCGAGACCGTCGCGCGTCTCTACGAAGAGCTGAATCGCGAAACGAAATATTTCGACGCGCTCGTGCACCTCTTCGATCTTTATTTGGGGGCCGAGCGCGTGAAGGAAGCCTGCGAAATACTCGACCGCCTCGTGGACATCGATCCTTACGACTATCGCAACCAGGAGCGCATCGCGCAGCTCGAGGGAAAAGCCGACCCCGCTTTCTTGCAGAATATTCTTGCGCGCGCGGCGAAGGCCGCGACCGTTTCGACTCGCAGCGGCTCGGATTTTCGGGAGCGGGCTCCGATGTCGCCGCGGCCGCGGCGCCGGTTTCGGAGGAAGTGCGCGCTCAGCAGGCCCTTGAGGATCTGATCGTGCAAGTGGAAATTTTCCTGCAGTATTCGCTGCAGACCAAAGCCATGGAGCGGCTCGAGCGCATCGGCGAACTTTTTCCGGGCGAAGAAGAGAAGAACGAGCGCTTGCGCGCTCTTTACGAGCGCGCGAACTGGTGGCCCAAGGGCGCACCGCGCAAGCCCGCGCCGCACCGCGCCGCCTGCGCCGGTCGCCCCGCCGCCCCGCCGCCAGCCGCTCCACCCGTTGTGGCCGAGCCTGCGCCGCCTCGATGGGCTTCTCGGCTGCCGAAACCCACCGGGATCTTTCGCCGATCGCCGAAATCAACCGGCTGATGTACCGGCAACCCACGCCGCGCGAAGTTCTCTCCGCCACGGCGGCGGAGGTCGGCAAATATCTCGGCGTGGCCCGCTGCCTGGTGGCTGTGGGCGCGGCAGGGACGCCGCCACTTGACGGCCGAATATTTCGCGCCGGGATGCCCGCCGTGGCGCCGCGCATCTCCCGCGATCGTCGTCGATTGTCTTCGAGCTTCGCCCGACGCCTCGGCGGGATCGAACTCACGCCGCCGGCGTGCCCGGCTGCGCGAACTTGGCCTGGAATCGGCGCTTGGCCGTGGTGCTGACGGACAAAGAAACGGGCGCGCATCGCGGGCGTCCTGCTCGTGGGCGACTCGTCCGCGCAGCAAGTGGAAGCCCAACGAGAGTTTTTTCCTGCAGGCCGTGGGCGATCAACTCGTGCTTTCGGTGAATCACACGCGGTTGCGCTCGCTGGTTCGCTCGCTTGCTGTTGCCGACGAAAAGACCGGGCTTGCTCAGCCGCGGCGCGTACGTCGATTGCCTGCTGGTCGAATCCAATCGCGCGCGAGCGCAGGGCACGCCGCTTTCGTTGATCATTCTGCACGTCGACCATGGCGGCGAGCTTCTGCGGCAGCATGGCGACGCCGCCGTCGATCAGTATATCGAGCAACTGGCGCGCAGCTCTTCTTCGGCGATCCGCCAGACCGATATGGCCGTGAAATATACGGCCTGGTCGCTCGTGTTTGATTCTGCCCGACACTTCGCTTGAAAACGCGCGGATCCTTGCGGAAAAACTGCGCCAAACAGCCGCTCCGTGCGGCCCGCCGTGGGGCGCGCAGGAGGCTGAGCCGTTAGCGCCGTGGTGGCCGAAGCCACTTCACGGCCCGGCGACGAGACCGAAGATCGCGTGACCGAATGGATCAATCGCGCCGAAGCCGGCCTGGACGAAGCTGCGCCAGCAGCGGCGGCAACGCGCTTGTGGCGCTCGCCACTCCGTAAAATCGTCCATTAGAAGGGTAATGCAGTCTGACTTCCGTCACAGGCGGAATTCATGGCTAATGCCGGAAAACCGGATCGAGTGCGCGGCGATCTGAATGCCGCAGGGCTGCGCTTCGGCATCGTCGTCAGCCAGTTCAACAATTTCATCACCGACCGCCTGCTTGCCGGCGCGCTCGACGCGCTCAAACAAACGCGGCGCGACGGAAGAAGCAGATCGAGATCGTGCGCGTGCCGGGCTCGTTTGAAATTCCGATCGCGGCGAAGAAACTTGCCGCCACCGGCCGCTTCGATTCGATCATCTGCATCGGCTGCATGCTGCGCGGCGAAACGTCGCACTACGATTACGTCGCTCGGAAACGGCGCGCGGCATTCAGCTCGCGCAACTCGATACCGGCGTGCCGATGATCTTCTGCGTGCTCACCTGCGACACGCTCGAGCAGGCCATCGATCGCGCCGGCCTCAAAGGCGGCAACAAAGGCTACGAAGCGGGGCTCGCGCGCGATCGAAATGGCGCAGCTCTCGCGCAAACTTTCCGAAGAAGCCCGCGCGGCGCCCGCGGCAATCGCGATCGCGGCGCCGCTAGCGATGACCCTCCGCCGCAAATCCCGCGAATTCGCGCTGCAGATGCTTTTCGAATGGGACATGACGCGCCAGGAACCCGACGCGCGTCGAAAAAGCTTTTCTGGAAATCGGCGCGCGCCGCCGATTCGACGCGCAAATTCGCGAATCAATTGTTCGAGGGCGCCGTCGCCGGAGCGCCGAGCGAGCGGACAAGCTCGTCGAGGAGCTTGCGGAAAACTGGAGGCTCGAACGGCTCGCGGCCATCGATCGCAGCATTCTGCGGCTGGCGATCTACGAACTGCGCTCGGGAACCGCGCCCCCGAATGTGGTGATCGACGAAGCGCTCGAACTGGCGAAGAAATTTTCCTCCGCCGAAGCGCCTGCTTTCCTGAACGGCATTCTCGACGCCGCGCTCAAGCAAATCATAGAGTAACGAGCCGCGTCGCGACGGCTAGCTGCAACGAGCTTCGCGCGACTCACAGCGCCTGCACCAATCTCGCAACTTCGTCGAGCACGCGGCGCGTGGTTTCCGGGCGCGTGGTCTCCGAATAAACGCGCAGCATGTGTTCGGTGCCCGAAGCGCGCACCATCACCCATCCGATTTCGCCCAGATAAACTTTCACGCCGTCGAGATCCTCGCGGCGCACGACCGGCCAATCGAGCAAGCGCTTGAATTTCGCGCTCGCGAAATGCGTCGATGCGCCTTTTCCTTCTGCCCGTCTTTCAGCGTGAGATCCACGCGGCCGTAATGATGCTCGCCGAATTCGCGATGCAGCATCGCGACCAGTTCGCCGAGCCGCTTGCCGTGCCAGGCCATCACTTCGGCGAGCAGCAGCGCGTTCACGGTGGCGTCGCGCTCCGGCAAATACAGTTTCGTGCCGATGCCGCCGCTTTCCTCGCCGCCGAGCAGAATGTCGCCTTCCAGCATGCGGTCGCAGATGTATTTGAAGCCGATGGGCGTTTCCCAGACTTTGCGGCCGAATTTCGCGGCGATCTTGTCGATCATCTTCGTGGTCGAAAATGTTTTCGCCACTTCGCCGGAGAGTTTGCGCGTTCCGGCGAGATGCCACAGCAGAATCGAAAAAATCTGGTGCGGAGTGATGAACGTGCCGTCGCGGTCGATCGCGCCGATGCGGTCGGCGTCGCCATCGAGAGCGAAGCCCGCGTCGTATTTGCCTTCGCGCACGGCGCTGGCGCAGCGCTTCGACGTGCGGCTCGATCGGCTCCGGATTCACGCCGCCGAAAAGCGGATCGCGCGTGCCGCGAATTTCGTCCGCCTCGATTCCGTGGCGGCGAAACAGTTCGCGCAGCAATCCGCGCCCCGCGCCGTGCATCGGATCGATCACGAAGCGGAATTTCGACGCGCGCAGGCGGTCCCAATCGACCAGCTCGTCGAGCGTCTCGAGATACGGCGTGCGCACGTCGAGCGAATGAATCAGATCCTTGCGCGGCGGAAGCGGCGGAACGCCGTCGCGCAGCACCTTTTCGAGCTCCGCTTCAACCTGCGCGACGATGGCGGGCGAAGCGGAACTTCCGTAGCTGGCCTTGAACTTCATTCCGTTCCAGCGATACGGATTGTGGCTCGCGGTGATCTGAATTCCGCCGGCGGCGCCGCGCTGGCGGACGAGCAACGAAAGGGCGGGCGTGGGGCAAGCGTCGGCCGCGAGCCAGACGGGCGTGCCGGTGGCGGAGACGGCTTCGGCGGCGACGCGCGCGAAATGCTCGGAGCCGAAGCGCGTGTCGTAGCCGACCAGGACGCCGCGCTCGGGCTTGCTCCGCGCGACGACGTAGCGCGCGATGGCGTGCGCCACTTTGCGCACGTTCTCGTAAGTGAAATCTTCGGCGATCACGCCGCGCCAGCCGTCGGTTCCGAATTTGATTGTGAGTCACGGTCAGCAGTATAATGCGATCGCGATTCGAGCAAGTCCGCAGCTTCGGATGTATCCGCGCTTACAGCAGGTTTTCGCGCTTGCGTTCCTCCAGCCACTTCACGATTTTGCCCACGTCCTGGGAGCGGTCGCGCGAGCAGAGCAGCATGGCGTCGTCGGTCTCGACCAGCACGATGTCGCGAACGCCGATGGCGGCCACGAATTTTTCGGGCTCCAGAAATAATTTCCTCGGCGTCGAGCGTGAAAGACGGCCCCGCGGATACATTCGCGCCGGGCTTCGGCCGCGAGCAGTTCGTACACGGCGGCCCACGAGCCGATGTCGCTCCAGCCGACTTCGCCGGGAATCACGGAGACGCGGCGGCTCGCTGCCGGGCCGAGTGGCCGGCTCCATGATCGCGTAATCCACGGAAATATTTTCGAGCTGCGGATAAATGCGGCGCAGCGCCGAAGCGTAGCGCGGCGTGCCGATGGTTTTGCCCAGTTCGAGCAGCGCCGCGTGCGTCTGCGGGAGGAAGCGCTGCAAGTTTTCGAGAAACGTCGAGACGCGCCAGAAAAACATCCCCGCGTTCCAGAAATATTTCCCGGAAGCCACATATTTTTGCGCGACGGCAGCGCCGGCTTTTCGGTGAAGCGCCGCACCGCGTAGGCGGCGACGCCGCGCGGCCGCGCCGAATCCTCGCGCTCTCGATATAGCCGTAGCCGGTCTCCGGGCGCGTGGGCGGAACGCCGAGCACCACCAGATTGCCGGGCGTGCGCGCCAGTTCGAGCGCGGCGCGCACGAGTCTGCGATAGCGCTCGGCATCGGCGATGTAGCTGTCCGACGGCAGCACGGCCATCAGCGCGTCGCCGTGCTCGTGCGCCAGATGCATGGCGGCGAGGCCGATGGCGGCGGCGGTATTGCGTCCCACGGGCTCGGCGAGAATGTGCGAGGCGGGCATGCCGCGCATTTCGCGCCGCACGGCGGCGGCCTGCTCCACGTTCGTCACCACCCACATATTGCGCGACGGAATCATCGGCTCGAGGCGCGCGGCCGTTTCGCGCAGCATCGTTTCGCTGCCCGGCGATTTCAGCAGCTGCTTGGGCGTGCGCATGCGGCTGCGCGGCCAGAAGCGCGTGCCGCGTCCGCCGGCAAGCAGGACGGCGCAAGGGGGAAGTGTTTTTATTTTTTCTATTTTCTTGGATCGCCAATGTCTTTTTTTTTTTGTTTCGTTTGCCACCAAACAAATTCATTTTTTTTTTTTTTTTTTTTTTTTTTTTTTTTTTTTTTTTTTTTTTTTTTTTTTTTTTTTGCGTTTGCCACCAAACAAATTTTTCAGCGATGCAGCTCAGTCCTTTCGCGCATTTATAGTCGCTTGATCAAGCAGCGACTGCATCTCGCTCACCTTTTTTTTTTTTTTTTTTTTTTTTTTTTTTTTTTTGCGATGCAGCAGCTTTGCGCAAGATTTCGCTCGATGGACGTAACGCCCGCACGAGCTTTTCGGCCTCGCTCGCAGTTTTGGCATCTCTTATCAGTTCGTAGAGACAAACCGCGACCGCCTGGCCGAGATTCATCGAAATATTCTGCTGGCTCGTCGGGATGCGCATCAGCCAGTCGGCGTGGCTCATTTCTTCGTTCGAGAGGCCCGATTTTTCCGAGCCGAAGAGGATCGCGACGCTCTTCGATTTCAGCCGCCTGCGTATCAGCCGCGCCCCGTCTTCAAGCCGCCGAACCTGATGCTGCAGGTCGCGCCGGCGCGCCGCCGTGGTCGCAACCACAAGAGTGCCATCCGCCACAGCCTCGGCGACGGAATCGTATAGCCCTGCTTCCTTGAGCAGGGCTGCCGCGCCGACCGCCCATTTTGCCTCGCGAAACCCCGGCTCATAGGGATTTACGACGCGCAAATCCGAAACGCCGAAATTGCTCATCGCGCGCGCCGCCGCGCCGATATTGAGCGGGTTCCGCGTGTTCACCAGCACCACGCGAAGGCGTTCGAGTTCGGTTGCGGTGGGCGATGCACTCAGGCCCATGAATCCCTTCCATCCATCATCCGCGGATCAGGCGGGAAATGTCAGATGACGAGACGCCGTCAGCGGCGAGGTTGCGTCCTAATTCGGCCAAATCGCCGGGGACGTAGGTGCGCATGAGGGAAGTGCGCGCGCTCGGCGCAAGCTCGTACCCGCCGAGCGCTGCTGGAATCATCCAGACTTGCGCCATGGCATATTCCGCGGTCTTGCCAGCCCAGCCAATCGATCCGGTTCCTTCGAGCAAAATCAGCACATCGAAATGTTCGCGCGACGTATAGCGCGCGCGGGCGCGGCAAATTCCCACCGCTCGGTGGCAAAATATTGGCAGGCGACGAAATGGCTCTCGCTCACGCCACCACGCTCGACGCGGACGGGCTCGAGCGGGCCGCAAGTCTGCCTGCCGAAGCGCATCACTTCCAGCGCCTTTTCGATGTGCAGCTCGCGCGCCAGCCCTTGCGCATCACGGCGATTGTAATCGTAAACGCGATAGGTGAGATCCGATTGCTGCTGAATTTCGCAGAGCACCAAGCCCGGGCCCGATCGTATGCGCCGTGCCCGCCGGCACAAAGACCGCTTCGCCGGCGCGCAGCGGAATATGTTCGAGGCAATTTTCCGCCGTGCCGTCGGCAATGGCGCGCTTGAAATCGTCGGCGTCACGTCCGGCTTCATCCCCACAAGAACTTCCGCGCCCGGGCGGCCTGCACGGCGTACCACATTTCGGTTTTTCCGCGGCCGCCCGCCGCCGCTTCATGCCGCGAGGCATAGGGATCGTCCGGATGCACTTGCACGGATAGTTTGTCCGCGGGGAAAATAAATTTTACGAGCAGAGGAAAATCCGCGCGGTGCGATCGATCGCGTGCCGGTCCATTCGACAGGCATCTGAGCCACGCTTCGCCGAGCCTTTCGCCGGCGAATGGGCCGTTCGCGAAGCCGCACTCGTTGCCGGTCATCCAGGCCTCGCCGAGCGGCTCGGCGAGATCCGACTTTTCGGGGAAAAACGGGGCAAGAGAAAGCGAGCCCCAGGGGCGTGGGCTAAAAACCGGCTCCAGCCGCGCGGGGCAAATCTCCACACGCGGCTCGGAGCGCGGATTCACGCGATCAGTTTTTCCCGGCGAAGAAGTGTTCATCCGCCGCAGGCCTTCGTCGATGCGGTCGATCGACGTGGCGTAGGAAATGCGCAGGTAGCCCGGCGCGCCGAAGCCTCGCCAGGAACCACGGCCACATACTCGCTTTCGAGCAGCAGCTTCGCTCCGCCGCAGCGCTCGGCATCTCGGATTGAAGTGCGCGAAATGTTCGGGAACACGTAGAACGCGCCCTGCGGAGCGGTGCACGTGACGCCGGGAATCGCGCGCAGGCCGGCGAGGATGCGCTCGCGCCGGCGGGCATATTCGGCGAGCATCCCGGCGACGGAATCCATCGGGCCGCGCATGGCTGCGAGCGCCGCATACTGCGCGATCGAGGTCGGGTTCGACGTGGACTGGCTCTGCAGCTTGGTGATCGCGGCGATCAGCGGCTGCGGAGCGAGCACATAGCCGACGCGCCATCCGGTCATCGCAAAAGTCTTCGACAGCGAGCCGGTGATGATCAGGCGGCTCTTCGAATCCGGCACGCTGGCGATCGAGAAAGGCTTCGCGTCGCCATAGGTGAAGTGCGAGTAGCACTCGTCCGACATCAGCCAGACTCCCTTGCGCTGGCAAACTGCCAGAATCTTGCGCACTCATCCGGCGGAATCACGGCGCCCGTCGGATTGCTCGGCGAATTCGCGATCACCATCCGCGTGCGCGGCGTGATGGCCTTTTCGACATCCGCCGCGCGCAGAATGAAACCGTCTTCGGCGCGCGTCTCGACGAACACCGGCGTGCCGCCCGCGTATTTCACGATGTCCGGATAGCTCACCCAGTAGGGCGCGGCGATGATGACTTCGTCGCCGGGATTGATCAGCGAGCAGACCGCGTTGAAAATCGCGTGCTTGCCGCCGACGGTGACGATGCACTCGGCCGATTGATAGGACGACCAAGCTCCGCGCATGCCATTCGCAGATCGCCTGGCGCAGCGGCATGATGCCCGGCATCGGCGTATACTTCGTGCGATTTTCCTCGAGCGCCTTGATCGCGGCGCGCTTGATGTGGTCCGGCGTCGGAAAATCCGGCTCGCCCGCGCCGAAGTCGGCGACGTCGACGCCCTTGGCCTTCAATTGCTCCGCGGCCTGCACCACCATCATCGTGGGCGATGCGGTGATGCGGTTCACGCGGTCCGAAAGCCGAAAAATTTCTTCTGTTTTCACACTAGTAGCCATATTGGTCCCCTTCGACGAAATGCGATCCGATCTAGTTTATCAATTTTACCTGAATTTGGCGCTCAGACGCTCTTCGACAAGCGGCGGGACAAGTCCCTTGGGCAGGCCCTCCAAACGGGCGAGCTCCTTCACGAGGCGCGAACTCAAGTAGCCGTACGCTTCGCCGGGCAGCATGAAGACGGTCTCGATCGCGGGCTCGATCTTGCGGTTCATCATGGCCATCTGCAGCTCGTACTCGTAATCGGAGACGGCGCGAATGCCGCGCAGGATCACGGTGCCGTGTGCGCGCGCGCGAAATCGACGAGCAGGCCGTCGAAGATTTCGACTTCGACATTTTTCCAGTCGAATGTGACGGCTTCGAGCATTTCGACGCGCTCTTTGACGTCGAAGAGCGGCTCCTTTTCGACATTGCGCGCCACCGCGACCACCAGACGGTCGAAAATCATCGCGCCTCGCGCGATCAGATCGAGGTGGCCGTTGGTGACCGGATCGAACGATCCCGGATAGATTGCGGTTACCGCTTTTTCGGAGGAGGCCATCGGTCGCCGATTCTACCCCAGAATCGGCAGGCGACCCCGCGCAAAATCCTCCGCGCGTTCCCGGGCGAAGGGGATGAAAGCTATTGAGATCTCTGGGCTTGGATCCAGTCGACCGTCTTATTGAATCCGCCGAAAACGAAGAAGTGCAACCCGGCGATGCCGAGCGGCAGCTGCGATCCGTTTCCGGGGCCGATCCCGGCAGCAACATCGCGGATGATCGGCTCGGGTCCTTTATCGACGAGCAGCTTGGCGAATGCGGGCTTCTCTGTGAGCACCTTGATCGAATTGCCCACGCCGCATTTCAGCGCGTAGCGCGTGAGCGAAATGATGCTGGCCGGGCCCGCCAGCCCGACGCGGATCGGCAAGTCGATCCCCTGGCCGCGGATGAGGTGCAGCCATTTGATGATGGGCTCGGCGTCGAAGCAGAACTGCGTGACGATGGCGGTCTGCAAGCCGTTGCTTTTCGCGAAGTTCACCTTGGCCGGCAGGGCCGGGACAAGCAGCGCATCGGGAATGGCCGGATTGCCTTCGGGAAAGGCTCCGATTGCGATGCGCGTGATACCGGCCTTCTGAAGTATGCCGCTCTGCATCACCGCCAGGCTCGAGTCGTAGGGGCCAGCAGGCTTATCGCGGTCGCCGCCAATAATAAGGACGCGATCGACGCCCGCCTCGCCCGCAAGCCGGGAAGCGAGCTGTTCGAGTTGGGCGGCGCTTTCGACGTGGCGCGCGCCGACATGCGGCGTCGGGAAAAGTCCCGCCTTGCGGAGCTTGGCCGCCGGCGCGATCGTTTCCATCGGGTTCGTGCCGGGAATCCACGTCAAGAACACTTCGGTGCCCGGTTCGAGCCGGTTGGGGGCGGCGTCCATCACCTTGGCGTCTCCCGGATTCAATTCAATCGAAAAACCGCGCAGCATTTCGGCGACGCTGGGCGCACTGGCAGTTGTGTTTGTCATGGGGCAACGATTTTACACGAGATTATTCCATGCGTCACGAGCGGGAGCCGGACGCGAACCGGTCAGCGGCGGTCGAGAGCGGGGTGGCGGACGTCGCGGCCAGCCACGAAGTAGATCACGTCCTCGGCGATATTGGTCGCGTGGTCGCCGATGCGCTCGAGGTTCTTCGCAACCATAATGAGCTCGAAGGCCGAGAACACCACCGACGAATTCTCCATCATATAGGTGAGCAGCTCGCGGAAAAGCTGATCCCGCAGGCGGTCAACCTGATCGTCGCGTTGCATCACGCTCTGCGCGAGTTCCTGATCGCCGCGGACCAGGGCGTTGAGGCTGTCGCGGACCATGCCCTCGGCGAGTTCGCTCATGCGCGGCAAATCGACGTACGGCTTCACCTGCGGATGCCGCAGCACGCGCATCGCGGAGTGCGCGATGTTCACTGCCTGGTCGGCGATGCGCTCGAGGTCGCCGTTGATGCGCGAAACCGCCAGCAGGAAGCGCAGGTCGCTGGCCATCGGAGCGTGCAGCGCGAGCAGGCGCTGCACGCGGTCGTCGATTTCGATCTGCATCTCGTTGATGGCGTCTTCCTCGGTGAGAACCGCCTCGGCGAGGCTCTCCTCCGCCTGGAGCAGCCCCTGAACCGCTTGGTGGACGGCTCGCTCCGCGAGACTCCCCATCCAAAGCAGCCGCTGCTTCAGTTCCTCAAGATCGTTTGCAAAGTGGCGTTCCAGGTGTTCCATAGATCCTTCGGCCCCCATTGGCCCTCCCATCATCCGAACCGGCCCGTGATGTAGGCCTCCGTGCGTGGATCGGACGGCGTCGTAAACAGCTTGGAAGTCTCGCTATACTCGACCAACGTCCCTTGCAACATGAATGCGGTATAGTCGCTGGCTCGAGCTGCCTGCTGCATGTTATGGGTGACAATGAGGATCGTGCAGCCTGTTTTCAATTCAAATAACAACTCCTCGATCTTCGCTGTCGAGACGGGATCGAGCGCCGAGCACGGCTCGTCCATGAGCAGCACCTCGGGATTGACGGCCAGTGCGCGGGCGATGCAGAGGCGCTGCTGCTGGCCGCCCGAAAGGCCCAGCCCGGATTGATTCAGCTTGTCCTTCACTTCATCCCAGAGCCCGGCCCGGGTCAAGGACCGCTGCACGCGCTCGTCCATTGCCGAGCGGGACAAGCTTTCATATAGCCGAACGCCAAACGCGATGTTTTCACTGATCGACATGGGGAAAGGCGTCGGCTTTTGAAAGACCATGCCCACTTTTGACCGGAGTTGGCGGATGCTTTTCACAGTCAGGATATTTTCGCCGTCCAGGACGACCTCGCCCTCCGCCCGCTGCCGAGGATACAGATCGTACATGCGGTTGAAAATCCGCAGAAGCGTCGACTTGCCGCAGCCAGATGGACCAATGAAGGCCGTGACCACATGCTCGCGAATTTCGATGTTGACATCCTTAACGGCATGGAACTTGCCGTAATAGAAATTCAGGTTCCGGGCCGCCATTTTCACCGGCTTCGGTGCTGCGGTGCCTTCTTGCGCTCTATCGCCCGGCTTGACCGAAACGGAGATGGGCGCCATACGGGATCCTTCCGATTGATTGGGTGTCATTTGGCCACCTGCACCTTACCTAGGAACCAACGCGCAACCAGACTCAGCACCAGCACGAACGCCACTGTAATAAAAGACGCGGCCCAAGCCATCTGCTGCCAGTTGGTGTAGGGGCTCAACGCGAATTGGAAGATTACCACGGGAATATTCGCAATCGGGCGGAACATATCGGACGAATAGTACTGGTTATTCAGCGCGGTGAAGAGTAAGGGGGCTGTCTCGCCCGAGATGCGCGCCAGGCCGATCAATATTCCGGTCAGGATGCCGGCGCGGGCCGCTTTCCACGTCACTTTCGTGATGACCACCCAGGCTGGCGCTCCCAGCGCAACCGCTGCTTCGCGCACGTCACCACCGACCAAACTCAACATTTCGTCGGTCGTGCGCACGATAATCGGGATCATCAAAATCGATAGAGCAATGCTGCCCGCCAGCCCCGAAAAGTGCCCCATGGGGGCCACCACGGCAGCATAAGCAAACAAGCCGACTTCGATTGATGGCGCGCTGAGCATGATGTCATTCAGAAATCGCACCGTCTCGGCCGTCCGGCTCCGAAAGCCGTATTCCGCCAGCCATGTGCCCGCCATCAAGCCGATGGGTACCCCGATCGCCATCGACAGCCCCAACAGGAGCAGACTCCCGGCGAAGGCATTGCGCAAACCGTATTGGTCGGTGCCGGGCGGCGGCGTGTCCTGCGTGAACAGACTCCAATGCATTCCGGAAACGCCGTATTTCAGCGTTGACCAGATGATCCAAAATAGAAAGAAGACCCCGATGACGGTCGCCACCGCCATCAGGATTTTGCTGCTCACGTCGACGATACGCCGTCTTGCGAGCACGCCACTCACGACGCCGTTCCTTCCTTGCGGCCGAGGTGCCGGATCAGCAGCACCGCGAGGAACCGCACGGCCAAGGTGACGGCGATCAGGATCAAGCCTAAATAAATCAACGAAGACAAATACAACGGGGTCGTCGCTTCGGTGAATTCATTGGCTAGCACCGACGGAATGGTCGCACCCGGCATTAGTAGGCTCGCTGACAACATGTTGCTATTGCCGATGACGAAGGTCACGGCCATCGTCTCGCCCAAGGCCCGGCCCAAACCCAGGAAAACACCGCCGATGACCGCCGAACGCGTGTAGGGCAGGATGACGTCCCAAGCCACTTCCCACGTCGTGGCTCCCAAAGCGTAGGCAGATTCGCGCAACGAGGAAGGCACAACCATGAACACATCCCGCATGATCGACGAGATGTACGGCAGAACCATGATCGCCAACACGATTCCGGCCGTCAACATGCCGATGCCCAACGGTGGACCCTTGAACAACACTCCTATCCCTGGGATTGCCCCGAAGGTGTCGTTGATCCAAGGCTCGATTTGAGAGAACACCGGCGCGAACACCACCAGCCCCCATAAGCCGTAAACGATGCTGGGGATGGCCGCCAACAGCTCGATCGCTCCGGCCACCGGTCTCTTGATCCACTCCGGAGCGATCTCGACAATGAACACCGCAATCCCGAAGCTGATCGGCACGCCAAGGACCATCGCGATGGTGGAGCTGACCAGCGTCCCTATAATGAACGGAAACGCCCCGAACGTCTGCGTTACGGGATTCCACTCGCTCGATGTAATGAATTTCCAAATGCCGAACGTGTGGATCGACAATCGACTATCGTAAGCGATCGCGATAACCGTGCCGAACAGCGTCGTCGCGGCCACGAACGCCGCGAACACCGCTGCAGCATGGAACAAGGAATCGCCCGACAGCCACGCCTTCGCGGCAACCCTGGGTTCCTCGGACGCCGGCCCTGCATCTGTCCCAAGCACAACGTCCGAGGCGTTCATTCTTCTCCCTTATCCTGAAACCTTACCCCGATTCGCCGCCGACGCCTTAGAGGCCGTAGCCGAGCTCGGATTTCCAATAGGCCTTGATTGCTTTGACGGTGCTCGGCGGCAGGGGACCATAGATGATCGACTTAGCCATATCTTGCCCCTGCTCGAAGCCCCAATCGAAGAACTTCATCACCGCGATATTGGTATCTTTGGGCGCATTCTTCCGCAGGATTTGCCACGTGCAACCCGAAATCGGCCAGGTGTCTGCGCCGGGCTGATTGGTGAGGATCACGTAGAAATCCTGCGCTTTGGTCCAGTCCACATGCGCCGAGGCGTCTTCAAAACCCTCAAGGGTGGGGCTGACGATCTTGCCGTCGCTGTTGACCGCGCGCGCGTAGGATCCGTGGGTCTCCAGAATGTAGGCATACTCGACGTAACCGATCGAACCGGGGATGCGCTGCACGTAAGATTGGACACCTTCACTCCCCTTGCCGCCAACCCCTGTGGGCCACGAAACGGAGGTGTTGGAGCCCACTTTCTGCTCCCACTCCGGGCTGACCTTGGACAAATAGTTGGTGAACGTGAACGTTGTCCCCGAACCGTCCGATCGATGTACGACGGTGATATTCGTGTCGGGCAGCTTCAGACCGGGGTTGATCTTCTCGATCTCCGGGTCGTTCCACTTCGTAATCTTCCCGAGAAAAATGTCAGCGGTAACGGGGCCGCTCAGAATGAGCTTCCCCGATTCAATCCCGGGAAGATTATAAGTCATGGCGCAACCGGCCACCGCCGTGGGGAACTGGATGAGCCCAGCGGCCTTCAAATCTTCGGGCTTGAGCGGCATATCGCTGGCGCCGAAGGCTACGGTGCCTGCCTTGATTTGGGCAATGCCTCCACCCGAGCCAATCGACTGGTAGTTAACTTTGACGCCGGTCTTGTTTGCATACTCGGCAGACCATTTGGCGACCAACGGATAGACCCACGTGCTGCCGGCACCGGTTATAGTGGTCTCGTCGGCCGAAGAAACGGCTGCCAGCGCCAGTGCGCCAGCCGCAAAGGCGACGCTCAGCAGGAGCGACACAAAAAGTAGACTCTTCTTCATTACTTCCCTCCTCTTGAATTTTTTTGCGCCATTGTTACGTCCGTGTTACACCCACAAGAATTAGAGATGAATGCGCCTTTCGACTTGGAAAGGGTGGGGCGCGGTCTCGGGGGGTGGATCAAACCGCGCCCCTGGTAGGCGAACCAAGGGGGTGGTACTTCCAGCGCAGGTCGCCATGCGCCAGAACTCAATCAAACTTGTCCCCAGTAGTCCCCGATTGCCCGGTGAATCGACAGGTGCAAAGGGTAGAGCCGCTCGTTGAACGTTCGATGATCGGAATGTGAAAACTCGGTGACTATGCGTTTGCAGCGGCCGAATCCCCCGCCGTTGCTTCGAGTTGCCGTGCTCTTCCGTGCCGCACTTCGAGTCCTCGAACCCAGAAAAGAACGTCCTCCGCGATATTCGTTGCGTGGTCGGCGATCCGTTCGAGATTGCGCGACGCGAGCACGAACTGCAGATTCGGAGCGGCCTGCGCCGAATTCTCTGCGATTCCAGCCAGCAGCGCGTCGAACACGCGATCGCGAAACTGATCCACGACATCGTCGCTTTCGAGCACCTGGGTCGCAAGGTCCACGTTCTGATAGATCAGCGCGCCGAGGCATTTCGAAACCATCGCGCGAACCGCCCCGGTCATCGGCTCGAGTTCCGCCGGCGTCTCGACATCTCCCATGGCCGCGAGCGAGATGGCGCGCTCGCTCAGATTGACGGCCAGGTCGCCCATCCGTTCGAGGTCGTTGTTGATCTTCAGCGTCGCTACGATCAGGCGGATGTCCGTCTCGGTAAGATTGCCCTGCCGCAGCAGGCGGATGGCGTGCTCGTCGATCACGATCTCCATTTCGTTGATGCGGGGTTCGGTGAGAAACACCTCGCTCGCGAGGCGTTCGTTCCGGTCGAGCAGAGCCATCAGCGCGCGGCTTACCGACGACTCGACGGTGCGCGCCTGCGACACCAGATAATTCATCAGCACGCTCTGAAAGACGCTCTCCGTGCTCATCGTTGTCGTAGTCACGGTTTCTCCTCCCTGGGCCTTGGCCGCCTGACTCTATATTCCCGCGTATAGGATCGCTTCGGATCATTGCAAGGAGATAAAACGGAGGTGAATGTTCGAAGACAGCCGCTTGAATATCAGGCCGCAAGCGGCACGGAAAAGAAGAACTTCGATCCGTGGCCCACTTCGCTCTCGACCCACAAGCGGCCGCCGTGCGCCTCGACGATGTGCTTCGCGATGGACAGGCCCAGGCCCGTGCCGCCTGCTTCGCGCGAGCGCGCCGCATCCACCCGATAGAAGCGCTCGAAAATTCGTTCCTGATCGACAAGCGGAATCCCGATTCCCGTGTCGGCCACGCAGACCACCACTTCGCGCGCCCCCACGGTGGCGTTCACCTGAATCCGTCCTCCCTCGGACGTGTATTGAATCGCGTTGTCGATCAGGTTTTGCAGGACGTCGCGAAGCAGGCTCGCGTCGCCGCGCACCATCGGCAGGCCGGCAGGCACATCCACCTCGAGCGCGATCTGCTTCCGGCTCGCTTTCAGCAGCGTCGTCTCGGCGGAGCGCTCGATCACTTCCATCAGCTGGACGGGAAAGAATTCCACTTCGAGCTTCCCCGCCTCGATCCGCGCGAGCTTCAGCAGATCGTTCGTCAACCGCGCCAGCCGCACGGCATGATCGCGGATGATTTCGAGGAAGCGCCGGTTGCTGCGGGAATCCTCCATCGCGCCCGCGAGCAGCGTCTCGGCGAAGCCCTGGATCGCCGTGAGCGGCGTCTTGAATTCGTGCGAGACGTTGGCGACGAAATCCTGGCGCACGCGCTCCAGCCGCCGCAATTCGGTCACGTCATGCAGCACCACAACCGCTCCGGACGGCTTTTCCGGCACAGGCGGCACAACAACGGCGGCGCCGGTGACGCCTGCTTCGAGCGCCTTTACCGGCGTCGCCGTAATCGCAAACCTTCGCTGCTGCACGATGCCCATCGCGATGTCGGTCTGCAATCCCTCTTCGCCGTTCAGCGCCCTGCGAATCAACCCCAGCAAGTCCGTATTGCGGACCACTTCGATCACCGGCCGCCCTTCGATCGCCGCTGCGTCGAGATTCAGGATTTCCGAGAACGCGCGATTCGAGAAAACGATTCGCTCCTGCGCATCGATCACCGCCACTCCTTCCACCATGCTTCGCAGGATCGCGCTCGACCGATTGCGCTCGCCGCTCAGCGAACGAATCGTGCGATCCATCGACGCCGCCGTTTCGTTCAGCGCCTCGGCCAGTTCGGACAGTTCATCGCGCGGCGCTCGGCGGGCAGCGGACGAAAATCTCCCTCGGCAAGCGGTGCGAAAAGTGCTTGAGCCGTTCCACCCGCGCCGCGAAGATGCGAAACGAAACCAGCGAAATCGCCGCGGCGATCGCCAGAATCAGCAGCGACGCACCAAGAAATCTTTGCTGCAGCTCCGCGACGGACGAATCGATCTGCGCCAGCGGCAGAGCCATTCGTATCACGACGGGCGAACCCGACGCCGGCTGATACCGCACGGCGCGATAGACGAAATCGACTCCGATCGTCGCGCTGTGCCGCACCGATTCTCCCTCGCCCGAAGCAAACGCCTGCTGAATCTCCGGCCGCGTCGCGTGATTTTCCATCGTTTCGGGATCGTGCGCCGAATCGGCGAGGACCTGCCCGTTCTGGGCAATCACGGTGACGCGCGCGCCGCTGGACGCGACCCATGCGGTCCACGCACGCAAGTCGGCGCGGCTCGCTCATCCGCGGCGGCCGCGCCTCGGCGAGATTCGTCAGTGACGCGAGCGTATCGGTGGCGGCCCGGATGTAGTCGCTGGCGAAGAACGTGCGAGGAGTAGAAATCAAAGGCGAGGAAAATGCCAAGCAGCAGGGCCAGATAGCTCAGCCCGAGCTTCCAGAAAAGCCTAGCTCGCACGGGTTTCGAAGAGATATCCGGCGCCGCGGATCGTCTTCATGTACGCGGGATGCTGCGGATCCGCCTCGATCTTTTCCCGCAGCCGCCGGACGTAGACATCCACGCTGCGCGGCGTCACGAAGCGCTCGGTGCCCCACACGCCGTCGAGCAATTGATCGCGCGTGAAAACGCGGTTCGGACGCGCCGCCAGAAAATAGAGCAGCCGGAATTCGAGCGTGCTCATCGGCACGGACCGGCCCCCGCGCGTCACGCGATAGGCCGCTGGATCGATGCGCAGCGGCCCGATTTCGATGGGCTTTTCCGAAGGCGTGCCGGGTTCGGCGCGGCGCAGCAGCGCTTTCACGCGCGCCACCAGTTCGCGAGGGCTGAACGGCTTCGTCACGTAGTCGTCCGCGCCGAGTTCCAGTCCGACCACGCGGTCCGCTTCCTCGCCCTTCGCCGTCAAAATCAAAATCGGCAGCCGATTCAAGCTCACGTCCTTGCGAACTTCCTTGCAGATTTCCAGACCCGAAAGCTTCGGCAGCATCAGGTCGAGAATCAGCAGATCGGGAGGAGCCTTGCGGATTTGCGCGAGGCCCGTGGCGCCCTCGGCGCTCGCCGTCACCTGGAAACCGTCCTTCTCCAGGTTGTACCTCACCAGCTCGACGATATCTTTGTCGTCTTCGATTACAAGTATGCGTTTCATCGTGTCTCTCTGGATTTTGTCGTCCACACCATACGGGAAATCGTTCTTCAGAAGCAAGCCGGTGATTTTCGCTGCCTTCGGTTCGTGAGAGATTTTCCCCGGGTTTCACACCGGCACAGGCCTTCACAATTGAATCTCTCGTGTCGCTCTATTTCCCCCCTGTTCCTCATCGGGTCACCCACAGCCCGCTGAATCCACAAGAGTTGCACGGGTCCGACCTTCGCTCATTTGGAGACGTGCCTGCTCTCCTCCGCTGTTTGCATTAGTCCCTGCATGGAGTACGAGTTTCTGCCGATCATCCTCCTAACGGGGTGTGTCGGAAGGGCGATGACAACCGCGGGAGGCATCGGAGGTGAAAAGGTGAGCGAGCAACTCTGCGCGTGCAGTAGGAGTGCGACCCGGCGGATGACGAATTCTTTCCTCCGCACGGCCACACCTTTGCGGGCCTTCGTCGCACTCGTTGTCATCCCTGCTGATTCTCGCCGGCCCGGCCGGAGCGCAGCGCAAACGTCGACCTCGCCAACCAGAGCCTCGAAGACCTGATGAACATCAAGGTCGTTTCCGTCTCGAAAACGGATGAGAGCATCGCACGAACCGCCGCCGCCATCTTTGTCATCACGCAAGAAGACATTCGGCGCTCCGGCGCGACCAACATTCCCGATCTGCTCCGCATGGTTCCTGGCATGGACGTGGCGCAAATCGACGCGAACACCTGGGCCATCAGCGCCCGCGGTTTTAACGCGCGGTTTGGCAACGAGCTGTTTGTGATGGTGGACGGGCGCAGCATGTACACGCCCAGTTTTGGGGGCGTCTACTGGGAGGCGCTGGACATCCCGCTTGAGGATATCGAACGTATCGAAGTGATTCGCGGCCCGGGCGGCTCGATCTGGGGAACGAACGCCGTGAACGGCGTGATCAACATCATCACCAAAAAAGCTTCGGAGACGAAAGGCGTGCTTGTAACCGCCGGCGGCGGAAATATCGATCAGGGTTTCGGACTGGCAATTTGGCGGCGCACTGGGCAAACACCGGACTTTCGAGTTTTCGCGAAGTATTTCGACGAGGACCATTTGCCTGGACTGGCGGCGGGAGACGGCGGAGACGGCTGGCATTCTTTGAGGGGAGGTTTCCGTGCAGACACGACTCTCTCTTCCCGGGACTCGCTTACCCTTGAAGGCGACGTATATTCCATGCGCATAGGCGACCCTGCTTTCACTTTCCCGAGTGTTACCACGCCGGCCCCGATACCCACGGAATTGCTCGTGAATATGGCCGGCGGATACATGCAGGGTGTCTGGTCCCACGCCATTTCCGCCCACTCAGGAACCACCCTGCAGGTTTCCTACGATCGATACAAACGCAACGATACGGTGGGCGACGATCGCGGCACCTTGAACGTCGATTTTTCGCACCATTTCGGCTGGGGTGAAACAAATCCTTTGTCTGGGGCTTGAACTTCCTCGACAGCGACGCGCAATTTCGCGGCACGTTCTTTACGTCTTTCCTTCCCGCACATCTCGATCATCGCGTTTATGGCGCATTCGTTCAGGACGAAATTGCCATCCGTCCCGACCAGCTCTACCTGACGGTCGGCACGAAATTCGAACATAACGACTACACGGGATTGAATGTGATGCCCAGCGCACGAATCGCATGGACGCCTACACCGCAACAGACTCTATGGGCCGCGGTGTCGGACGCCGTGCGGTCGCCGGCGGAGATCGACACCAACTTCAGGGCGAATCTGGGCAGTTTCTCCGTCCCGGGAAACCCGACACCATTTCTGATCGCCTTCATCGGGAATCCGAAGGTCGAAGATGAAAGCCTGATTGCCTACGAGCTTGGCTACCGTCGCGTGATCGGCAAACAGTTCTCGATCGATTTTTCCTCGTATTACAACGACTACAATCACCAGGACACCACCGAACCCGCCCCGGACTTCTTCGAAGCGACCCCCGCACCGGCTCATATCGTCGTCCCGTTGACTTACGGCAATCTGATGTATGGCGAAACGCAAGGCATCGAAGTCTTCGGCACCTGGAGGGTCACGAACCACTGGACTCTGAATCCCGGGTATGCGTTCGAGGAAATTCACATGCACCTGCGGCCCGCGAGCCAGGACACCACTTCGGTTGCCGCGGCGGAGGGGGCCAGCCCGCACCATTCCGCCCAGCTTCGCTCCAGAGTGGATTTCCCTCACGGTCTCACGTGGGACACGTCGGCCTATTTCGTCGGCCGACTAACCGATCCGGCGGAACCCTCCTACACGCGGCTCGACAGCCAGCTTTCCTGGAGATTCGGCGAAGGCGGATCGATCAGTCTTGTGGCGCAAAACCTACTGAAAGGCCTCCATCAGGAGTTCGTCGATTCAACCAACAGCGCGCAAACCACCCTGGTAAAACGGAGCGCGTACATCAAGTTCACCTGGAAATTCTGAGCTCAGGTTTGCGACGCATCGGGCTTTAGGTGGGAGACAAAGGGAAGTTGGGCCACAAGATCACAGCGCGAAGAACGGCAGCAAGCGCTCCGCGAAGCGCACGCCCGATCCGCACGCCTCGGCCTTCAAGGATCTCCGCTGTGCTCGCGCTCGCTTTGATTCTTTTCACTGGAGCAGCGCGAGCGGCGCAGGACAGCCCGAGCGAATACCAGCTTAAAGCCGCCTTCGTCTACAACTTCGCGAAGTTCGTCGATTGGCCGCCGAAAGTCTATTCCGCACCTCAATCTCCTTTCTCGATCTGTATCGTGGGCACCGATCCTTTCGGCTCGGTAATCGACGATACTTTGCGTGGAAAGACGGTCGGGGATCATCCCGTCGTCGTCCGGCGTGACAAAGAAGCCAGCGAGGCGCGCCATTGCCAGATCGTCTTCGTCAGCGCTTCGGAAAAGCATCGCCTCCCTGACTCCTCGCAAGCTTGAAGGGCGCGAACGCCCTGGTCGTCGGCGATGTGGACGGTTTTGCCGCCGCCGGCGGGGCGATTGAATTGACCCTTCAAGACAGCCGCGTGCGATTCGCGATCAATCCGGGCGCAGCCGACAGCGCCGGCCTCAAGATCAGCTCTCAGCTGCTCGCCCTCGCGACGATCGTACGCGACACTCCAGAAAGCGGGAAAAACTAGCATGCGCTCCCATCACGATCTATCGATTCGCCGGAAACTCACGGCCATCGTCCTCGTCACCTGCGGCGTGACCATCCTCTTTGCCTGCACCATGCTGGCCGTCTACGACGTGACCGCGTTCCGGCGGGAGATTGCGGACGAACTCGTCTCGACCGCCGCCATCACCGGATCGAACACCACTGCCGCGCTTTCCTTCGGCGATGCGCGTGCCGCGAGCGAAACCCTCAATTCACTCGCGGCTCAGACCCACATCGTTGCGGCCGCGGTGTATGGCGCGAACGGAGCCCTCTTTGCCTCATATGCGCGGACGCGAGCCAACTCGGAACTCGTGCCGCCGAACTCCGGGCCGGACGGAATCCACTTCTCGCTCCATGATGTGGTCGTCTCCCAACCCATTCAGCTGAGCGGCGAGCGGATTGGTACGATCTATCTGCGATCTGACCTGGATCAGCTTTACACCCGGGCCAAGAACTTCTTTGAGATTCTCGACGTCGTCATTCTGGCGTGCCTGCTCGCCGCGTATCTTCTGGCGTCCCGCCTCCAGCGGCTGATTTCCGGGCCCATTCTCGCGTTGGCACAGACCGCAGCAACGGTCTCCGCCGAAAAGGACTACTCCGTCCGCGCCAAGAAATCGGGGAACGACGAAGTCGGCTCGCTGGTCGACCGCTTCAACGACATGCTCGCCCAGATTCAGGAGCGCGACACCGCCCTTCAATCCGCGCACGATGATCTTGAACTCCGCGTGGACGAGCGCACCAAGGAACTGCTCACCCAGGTTGCCGAGCGCAAGCAAGCGGAGCAATCGCTCGAAGAACGCACGACTTTCCTGAACTCGCTCATCGAGAATAGCCCCATCGGCATCGTGGCCGTCGATTCGAATCAACTGATCCAAATATGCAACCCCGCCTTTGAGCGTTTGTTCGGCCACTCGCGCAAGGAAATGAAAGGCAAGCACCTGGCCGATCTTCTCTCCTCCCCTGAAGTACGGGACGAGGTCAATTTGAATCGGGCCAATCTCCATGAGGGCAAAGGAAGCCACCTCATTACCCGGCGGCGCCGGTCCGACGGAATCCTCGTCGATGTCGAAGCGTTCTCTGTCCCTCTCTTCGCCGATGGAAAATTCAATGGCGCTCTCCTTCTCTATCAGGACATCGCCGAACGCAAGCGCGCCGAGGAAGCGCTCCGCGGGCCAAGGAAGCCGCCGAAGCCGCCAGCCGCGCCAAGAGCGAATTCCTGGCCAACATGAGCCACGAAATCCGCACGCCGATGAACGGCATCATCGGCATGACCGAACTGGCGCTCGACACCGAGCTCAACGCCGAGCAGCGCGAGTACCTCGAGCATGGTCAAGACGTCGGCCGATTCGCTGCTGACGGTCATCAACGACATTCTCGATTTCTCGAAGATCGAAGCGGGCAAGCTCGATCTCGAAGCGTCGACTTCGACCTGCGCGACAGCATCGGCGACACGCTGAAGGCCCTCGCGTTTCGCGCGCACCAGAAGGGCCTGGAACTGGCCTGGCGACGTCGCGCCCGAGTGCCCGGACGCTGATGGGCGATCCGGACCGGCTGCGGCAGATCCTGATCAACCTGGTCGGCAACGCCATGAAATTCACGGAGCACGGCGAAATCGTCGTGCTCGCGCAAGCACGAGTCGCCAGGATCGCGACGGCGATCGTGCTGCACTTCCGGTCCGCGACACGGGAATCGGCATTCCGCCCGAGAAGCAGAACATCGATCTTCGAGGCCTTCACGCAGGCCGACACGTCGACCACGCGCGCAATACGGCGGCACCGGACTGGGCTTGCCATCTCCTCGCGGCTGGTCGAACTGATGGGCGGACAGATCTGGGTCGAAAGCGAGCTCGGGCAAGGGAGCACCTTCCACTTCACGTGCCACTTCGGCTTCGCCGAAAACATCGCGCCGTCCGGCGCAATCCGCCGATCCCGATATCGTCCGCGATCTGCCGGTGCTGGTGGTCGACGACAACGACACCAATCGCCGCATCCTGGTCGAGATGCTTTCACCTGGGGCATGAAGCCCGAGTCCGTGGATAGCGGGCGAAGCCGCCATCGCCGCGCTCGGACGCGCCTCGGCCGAAGAGCGGCCCTTTCGCCTCGTGATTGCCGATATGCAGATGCCACAAATGGACGGATGCGCACTCACCAAGGAAATCCGGAAAAGCCCGACATTCGGCGGGGTACCTGTGGTCATGCTCAGCTCGAGCGGCCAATCGGACGAAGCGCCTCGCTGCCGCAAGCTCGCTATTTCCGCCTACTTGACGAAGCCGGCGCAACCGTCCGATCTGTTGGACGCCATTTTGACGGCCTTCTCAACACCATCATTGACTCAATCCACCAAGGAAACTCCGGTTATCGCCAATGCGCCCGTAGTGGCCGCGGATCGGCTGCGGATCCTTTTGGCCGAAGACAACCCGGTCAACCAAAAACTCGCCGTTACGCTTCTGCAAAAGCGCGGCCACACCGTAATTTCAACCGGCAACGGAAAGGAAGCGATCGACGCGCTTGAGCGCGAAAATGTCGATCTCGTTTTGATGGACGTGCAGATGCCTGTGATGGACGGCTTCGAAGCGATTCGCTCGATCCGGGCCAAGGAGCAGACCACGGGCGCCCACATCCCGATCGTCGCGCTCACCGCCCACGCCATGAAGGGAGACCGCGAAAAATGCCTCGCCGTCGGCGCGGACGACTACGTCTCCAAGCCGATTCGAACAGTCGATCTGCTCGCCGCCATGGATCGGGCCAGAACTCTTAAAGTCGAGACGGCGCCGAAAGTTGCCCCTTTGCCGCAGCCCCCGCCCACGGCTTCAGCAGGCGATTCGGAGCCTCGCGTGTTCGACATCAAAGATGCGCTCGATCGTGTCGAAGGTGACCGCGAGCTCCTGGAAGAAATCGTGCGCATCTTTACGGGCGAATGTTCGAGCAATATGAACGCGATCCGCCAGGCTCTTTCGGCGGGTGATGCTCCTCTACTCGAACGCCTCGCGCACACGATCAAGGGCGCATCCGCCAATCTGAGCGCCGCCGCTGTATCCTCGGCGGCTCTCAAACTCGAAAAGCTCGCTGCCGCGGGCAATCTCGCCGACGCCCGCGAATGGGTCGACAAACTCCAGCACGAGATCGGCCGCCTGCTTCCCGAACTCGCGTCCGTTTGCCAGAAGGTGACCTCCTGAGCCTTTGAAGCGCCGACAAACATGATCGTAGAAACCACAAGCTCTGGACGAATTCTCGTTGCCGACGACGACCCCGTCGCCCGCACGATGCTCCAGGCATTGCTCACCAAATGGGGGTATCAAGTAATTGCCGTCGCCGATGGCTTGGAGGCCGCCCGTATTCTCGAGAGCACCGACACTCCCCAACTGGCCATATTGGATTGGATGATGCCCGGCGCGGAGGGTCCGGAAATCTGCCGCCGCGTGCGCGCGCTTTCAGAGCGTCCCTATGTGTACATCCTGCTCGTGACCGGCCGCAGCCAACGTGGCGATCTCCTCCGCGGCCTCGAGTCCGGCGCCGACGACTACCTCACGAAGCCATTCGACAATGAGGAACTGCGCACCCGCCTTCTCGTCGGCCAGCGTATTCTCGATCTGCAGAACAAGCTCATCGCCGCCCGCGAAGAGCTTCGATTCAAGGCCACTCACGATGCCCTCACCGGCATCCCGAATCGCGCAACCGCCCTCGAGGCGATCAATCACGAACGCTCCCGGCAAGTCCGCGACCCGAACCCTTTTGGCATCATTCTCATCGACATCGACCACTTCAAGCGCGTCAACGACAGCTACGGCCATCTCGTCGGCGATGCCGTGCTGAAAAGCATCGCCCAGCAGATCGTAGCTGCGTCCGCCCCTACGATACCGTCGGTCGCTACGGCGGCGAGGAATTCCTCGTGGTCGTCCCTCTCTCCGACGCTTCCGGCACGATGTCGCTCGCCGAACGCGTCCGCAGGCGCATCGAATCGACGCCCGTTTCTTCCGATTCCGGCTCGATTCACGTCACCATCAGCTGCGGAGTCGCGGTCTGCAGCGGCGAGACACCGATCGAGGTCCAGTCGCTGCTGTATCTCGCCGATGAAGCGCTGTACCGTGCAAAAGCTGGAGGCCGCAATCGCTGCGAACTCGCGGCCGTTGACGCCGTGCTTCCACAACCTCTCCGCTCGGGTGTCGATTTCGTCTGATGGACGCGCACGAACCCTCCATACGCTACCGTATGGAGCGCCCCACGACTTTTGCTGCGATTCTTCGCGCAAACCCATTCGCCTCTTTTGATTTTTGGTGTAAAGTGTAACCCGTATGCCGCAATCATCCTCGTCCGTTACCGCCGGAAAGGGTCAGGAAATGAATCCGACCAAATCAGGGTCGACGTCCGCCGAACTCCGCGAGACACGCTCACCATCACCGACAATCGCAACGGCCGCCAGTACGAAATCCCCATCAAGAACGACACGATTCGCGCCATCGATCTGCGCAAGATCAAGATCGAAGAGCCGGATTTCGGCATGATGAGCTACGATCCCGCCTTCACCAATACGGCGTCCTGCACCAGCAAGATCACTTTCATCGACGGCGACAAAGGCATCCTTCGCTATCGCGGCTATTCGATCGAAGAGCTGGCGGAAAAAAGCACCTATCCCGAAACGGCCTACCTGATTCTCCACGGCGAGCTGCCCACGCAACCGCAGCTCAACGATTGGAACTACCACATCACGCATCACACGTTCATTCACGAGAGCATCAAGAAATTTCTCGATGGCTTTCACTACGACGCCCATCCGATGGGCATGCTGATTTCGACCGTCGCTGCGCTCTCCACTTTTTATCCCGATGCGAAAGATATCTTCAACGCCGATTCGCGCCGCAAGCAGACCTACCGCCTGATCGGCAAGATGCCGACGCTCGCCGCGTTCGCCTACCGCCACAGCCTGGGCATGCCGTTCGTCTATCCGGACAACGATCTGAGCTACTGCCGGCAATTTCCTGAACATGCTGTTCCGCACCACCGAGCTGAAGTATCGCCCGAATCCGACTCTCGAGCGCGCGCTCGACATCCTGTTCATCCTGCACGCCGACCACGAGCAAAACTGCTCGTCGACCGCCATGCGCGGCGTCGGCAGCTCGCACGTCGATCCGTATTCGGCGACCGCCGCGGCCACCGCCGCGCTCTACGGCCCGCTCCACGGCGGCGCCAACGAGCAAGTGCTGCGCATGCTGGTCGAGATCGGCTCGATCAACAATGTGCCCGCCTACGTGAAAAGCGTGAAGGCCGGCGAAAAGTTCTGATGGGCTTTGGCCATCGCGTTTACAAGAATTACGATCCGCGCGCCCGCATCGTCAAGCGAATCGCCTACGAAGTCTTCGACGTGATGGGCCGCAACCCGCTGATCGATATCGCCCTCGAATGCGAGCGCATCGCCCTCGAGGACGATTACTTCGTCACGCGCCGCCTCTATCCCAACGTCGATTTCTACACCGGCCTGATCTATCAATCGATGGGGTTTCCCGTGACGATGTTCCCGGTGCTCTTCGCTATTCCGCGCACGTCCGGATGGATCGCGCAATGGGAAGAGATGCTCCTCGATCCCGAGCAGAAGATCTCGCGCCCGCGCCAGGTCTACACGGGTTACGACCTGCGCAGCTATATTCCGCCCGATCATCGCAGCTAGCCGCGCCTTTCGTCCCGGCTTCCGTTTTGGCACACCTCTTCCATCCGGGCCGACGCTTCCGCCTGTAGCTGTTCCACAATGGACGCCTCGCTCACCCTTTGTCCGCCGATGCCGATGTTCTCTCTGCACGCCTGGGTCGGACTACGTCTGCGCTCTCGCTCTCGCTCTCGTCCGGCGTGCCCGTTGGGGGAAAACGGAAACGCATGGAAATCTTGCGCAAGCTTTTCGGCTCCGAGGGCTTCATGCCGCACGGCATGTGCTACCTCTGGAACGCGCGGTTGATCTATCTGCACGTGATATCCGATTCGTTGATCTCGCTCTCTTACTTCGCGCCTCCCGTCCTTCTTACATTCGCTCTTCGCTAGCTCAAAATATTCCCTTCCGTTGGATGTTCGTACTGTTCGGCCTTTTCATCGTTGCCTGTGGCTCGACGCATCTGATCGAAGTCTGGAATCTCTGGCACGGCGACTACTGGCTCTCCGGAATCATCAAGGCGATCACCGCCGCCGCCTCCGTTTCCACCGCAATTCTGCTTGTTCGCATCGCTCCAAAGGAGATCCACCTTCCCGATCTAGCGATTGGGTCGAAGCCAATGCCGCCCTCAATCAGGAAGTGAACAAGCGCCGCGACATCGAGCTCGATCTCCGCACCAGCGAAGCCAGCTACCGCGAGCAAGCAGAGTTGCTCGACCTCACTCACGATGCGATCTTCGTACGAGATATGGAAGACAAGATCATCTATTGGAACCGCGCTGCGGAACATCTCTACGGATGGCACGCAGCCGAAGCGCGCGGTCAAGTCGCGCGCGAGCTTCTTCAAAAGCAGTTCCCGGTCGCTCTTGCCGAGATCGAGGCGGAGGTTCGCGCGAGGGGCTCTTGGGAAGGCGAAATCGTTCATCACTCGCGCAAAGGCGCCGAAATCGTCGTGTCGAGCCGCTGGGCCCTGCGCACCAACGCCGCCGGCCAGCCCGTCTCCATCCTTGAATCCAATCGCGACATCACAGGGCGCAAGGACGAGGAACAGAAGTTCCGCAATCTCCTCGAGTCGGCTCCCGACGCGATGGTGATCGTCGATCGCAGCGCGCTCGTGCAGATCATCAACGCTCAAACCGAGCGTCTCTTCGGTTACTCGCGCGAAGAACTCATCGGCAAGCCTGTCGAGATCCTCATGCCGCAGCGCTTTCACACTCAGCACGTCGGGCACCGGAGTCACTACTCGGATTCCCCTCGTCCGCGTGAAATGGGCGCGGGGCTCGAACTTTCCGGCCGCCCCAAGGACGGCACCGAGTTTCCCGTCGAAATCAGCCTGAGCCCTCTCAAGACGCAGGGCGGCACCCTCATCTCGAGCGCCATTCGCAACGTCAGCGATCGCCGCCACGCTGAAGAAGAAATCCGAAAGCTGAACTCGGTGCTCAACGACAGAGTCACGGAGCTCAACGCCGTCAACAAAGAACTCGAGTCCTTCAGCTACTCTGTCTCGCACGATCTTCGCTCTCCGCTCCGCCACATCGACGGCTTCGCACGCATCCTCAAGGACGAGTATGCAGGCGAACTCTCGCAGGATGGGGTCCGCTACCTCGATCGCGTCCTCGAAGCCGCGAATCACATGGGACAGCTGGTCGACGACCTGCTCAATCTCGCGCGGATCGGCCGCCGTGAAATCGCCAAGCAGCGAGTCAATCTGGAGGATGTCGTGCGCCAGGCCATCGCGGAGCTCCCTCCCGAAACATCCAAACGCAACATCGAATGGCTGATCGAGCCTTTGGCCTACGCCGAATGCGATCCCGGGCTCATGAAGCTCGTCTTCTCGAATCTTCTTTCGAACAGCGCCAAATTCACTCGCACGCGCGAGACCGCTGTAATCGAAGTCGGCGAATGCGAAAGCCGCGGCGCGCCGGCGTACTTCGTTCGCGACAACGGCGTGGGCTTCGATGCCAGATATGCCGATAAGCTGTTCGGCGTCTTCCAGCGCCTGCATCGGCAAGAGGATTTCGAAGGAACCGGCATCGGGCTCGCCACCGTGCAGCGGATTGTTCGGCGTCACGGCGGCGAAATCTGGGCCGAATCGGAGCCGGATCGCGGCGCCACTTTTTTCTTCACACTCGGCGCGCAGCCGGACGAGCAGTCACCAGCCACACCAGCGGAGGTGGTCCTTGACCGAACACAAAACGGTTGAGATTCTCTTGGTCGAAGACAATTCGTCCGTCGCGGAGCTAACCCTTCACGCCTTCCGCAAGAGCAAGCTCGCAAACCAGGTCCAACTCGTTCGCGACGGCGCCGAGGCGCTCGATTTCCTTTTCTGTCGCGGCGCTTTCTCGACGCGCCGGTTCGACGGCCCTCCCAGTCTCGTTCTTCTCGATCTCAAGCTCCCCAAGATCGACGGCTTGCAAGTTCTCGAAGAGGTGAAGGGAGATTCCCGCACCAAAGCCATTCCGATCATCGTCCTCACATCCTCCAAGGAAGAAACGGATCTGGTGAAGAGCTACAAACTCGGCGTGAACAGCTACATCCAGAAGCCGGTGAATTTCGGCGAATTCCAGGACGTCGTTCAACAGCTCGGGATGTATTGGCTCCTGCTCAACAACAAACCTCCTGTCGCCGCATTCACCGGGAAATAGGATCCACAGGGACCGAGGCCCGATGTCCGAGACACCTCCAAAACAGGATTTGCCCGGCGCGAAGCCGTTGCGCCTGCTCATCGTCAACGACGATGCGGACGATCTCGAGCTTTGCCTGCGCAGCCTGAAGAAGTCCGATCTCAATTTCGAAGCCATCACGGTGACCACGCGGGAGGATTTCGTCCGTCAGTTGCGCGACAAACCCGTCGACATCGTTCTCTCCGACTACCGCATGAAGGGCTGGACGGGAATCGACGCGTTATCCATCGCCCGCCAGATTCAGCCGCGCACTCCAGTGATCCTCCTCAGCGGAACTCTTGGGGATGAGCTCGCTGTCGACTGCATCAAGTCGGGCGTCACCGACTACATCTTGAAAAACCAGATGGCCCGGCTGCCTGTGGCCATCGGCCGCGCCCAGGAAGAGAAAATGCTTCGCGAGGCGGAAATCACGGCGGTGCGCGCGCTTAAGGAAAGCGAGGAACGCTATCGGATCCTCGTGGAGAACGCACCCGAGGCCATTGTGGTCGTGGATGGCATCACGGGGAAATTCGTCGATTGCAATGAAAACGCTCTGCGCCTCTTTGGGCTCAGCCGCGCCGCGCTTCTGCACTGCGGCCCCGCCGAGTTCAGCCCTCCGCGTCAGCCCGACGGCCAGGAATCCGCCGCCGCTGTTCGGCGTAATCTCGGCCTCACCATCTTAGGCAAGACTTTCGGTTTCGAGTGGCTGCACCTCAATGCCCGCGGAGAAGAGATCCCGTGCGAGATACATCTCGCGTTGCTGCCATCCCAGGAGCGCTGCCTGATTCGCGGCAGTATTGTGGACATCAGCGAGCGCAAGCGCGCCGAAGCCGCCCTGCGGCAGAGCGAAGCTCGCTACCGGGGCCTCGTCAACAATTCGACATACGGAATCTATTGGGTCACCGCCGAAGGCAAGCTCCTCGACGCAAATCCCGCCCTCGTCCGCATGCTCGGCTATGATTCCGTCGCCGACCTGCTCACCGTGGGTCACTCGCGTGAACTTTACGCCAATCCCGCCGAGCGCGACAAAATCCACGCGGAATACCTCAGCGCCGGCCACGGCCACGCGACTGTCGAGTGGAAACGTAAGGATTCCAAGACCATCACCGTTCGCCTCAACGGCTGGCAGGCCGCCGATTCCGAACGCGGCAAACCCTATGTTGAGGTGATCGTCGAGGACGTCACCGAGCGCATCGCTCTCGAAAAGCAGCTCGTTCAAGCGCAAAAGTTCGAAGCTATCGGGCAGCTCGCCGGCGGCATCGCTCACGATTTCAACAACATGATCGGCGCGATCATCGGCTGGGCCGATATCGGTGTGGAAGAAACGTCGGCCGCTCCGCGGCTGCGCCGCTATTTCGAAAAGGTCCGCCAGCAAGCCGACCGCGCCGCTGCCCTCACGCGCCAGTTGCTCGCCTTCGCCCGCCGCCAGATACTCGAACCTCGCAACATCGATCTCAACTTGACCGTCATCGAAACGCTGAGCCTGCTCGAGAAAGTGATCGGCAGCAACATCTCCATCCAGGCGAATTGCGCGCCCGACCTCGCCGTCGTGCGCGCCGATCCCGTCCAGGTCGAGCAAGTACTGATGAATCTCTGCATCAACGCCCGCGACGCCATGCCCGACGGCGGCTCGCTCTCCGTCGACACTTCGAACGTCACAATCGACGAAGAGTTTTGCATTCTCCAGCCGCTCGCTCGTCCCGGCCAGTACATCATGCTGACGGTCACGGATACCGGCACGGGCATGGACGCCGCGACGCTCGACCGCATCTTCGAGCCTTTTTTCACCACCAAGGAAATGGGCAAGGGAACCGGCCTGGGCCTCGCCACCGTCTACGGCATCATCCGGCAGCACGGCGGTTTCCTTCACGTCTTCTCCCAGCCGGGTGCCGGCAGCACGTTCCGTGTCTACCTTGCCGGTCAGCACCGTCAGCGAGCCTCAGTCCCCCGTCGTCGAAGACGATAAGCCGGTTGGCGGCGGCCAGGAGATACTTTTGGTCGTGGAAGATCACGCCGGCCTTCGCGAGCTCGCCTACGAGACGCTCGCCGGTCTGGGCTATCGAGTCTTGATCGCGTCCGACGGCGAGGAGGCAGTGCAGATGTTCCAAGCGCATCGCGATGAGATCAATCTCGTTTTGTTGGACGTCATGCTTCCAAAGCTCAATGGCCCTGAGATTTACGCCCGGATCCATGACGAGAAGCCCGATCTTCCCGTGATCTTTGCGACCGGCTACAGCCCCGATATGGCCTTGCTTCAGAAAGTCCAGGAAAAGAACTTGCCCATGCTGCAAAAGCCCTACTCGCCGCGCGATTTGGCTCGAAAGGTCCGCGAAACTCTCGACCGGCGCCACCGTTTGGTTTCTCACGAATAAAGTTGACACCTATTTCGCTCGTATGATAAGCGTGGGGTATACGTGGCACCGGCTTAAACGCCGGTTTGCCGAAGCATCCAGGCGCGGAACACCAAAATTCCCAGCTGGGTGTATTTGGCAACAAACCCCACCCACCCCGGGAGGTGGAAGCTTCGGCTTTCGCCTCCCGTTTTATTTTTCGACCGCCTATGTGCATGATTCGCTGAGGAATCCCGGCGCCGGGACGGCGGACACCTACTTGCCCTTGTACTTTTACAGGCTCGGCGCCCCAGCCTTGGTAGGAACAACTGGATTCGCGACGGGCGCCGCTTGCATAATTTTGTAGTCCTGGTACTCGATAGATAGCTGAGCGCGGCCGCCCAGCCGTATCAAGCTCTCGGTCTTGTTCTCAGCTGGCAGCCAGAATTCGTCCACCTTCTCGTAGCGATGGTTCACTTCGCTCTTCTTCACCCAGAAAGATGGGCTCTTGGCCGGCTCCGCCTGGATTCGCGTGACCGCAAAATCCTTCCCATCGACCCATATCTTTCCCCGATAGACAAATTTGGTGTCCTTCTTCGGCTTTACGTTCAGCACATACTGTGGCGTAATCTCCGATGTGTCGTAGCCGGCTAGCGTGAACTCGTAGTTCTTCGTGTCCAGCGCCGTACGCTCCTTGTTTTCCGGGTTGGCCGCTTCCTTTTCGCCCTGCAGCAGCCCCTTCAGCACGTGGTCCACAATGAACTTTGACCCCGACTGCGACACGATGGTGAACTCCTTGTTGTCCGGTGCCGTGTAATTTACGCTGACCGTCATCTCCGCGCTGTGCGTCCCAAAGAAGCCCGTGTATTTCAAGCTGTAGACGCGCGTGCCCGTAAATTTTCGCAGCGCCTCTTCGCGCTCGCGGTTTCGTTCCACTAAGCGGCTTACCACCTGGTCGACCGCGAACGGTGGCTTCAGCGCATCGACACAACAGCCGGCGAACTCGCCTGTCGCGCCGCAGCTGCCGGAACCCTTAACAACGTTGCCAGCGCGACGCCGAAAACGCTCGCAACGAACAGGAAGAAGAAGATTATCCGCAGCCGCATTCGGTCTCTCCGGTCCGCCGGGAATATTACTTGCTTCAGATGCGATGCCGCAACCGCCGGCCGCGATCGAACGCGGCGCTTACGAGTTTTTCTTCAGATCGGCGAGAACGAGCTTGGCGAGTTCCTTCAGCGTATCGAAGACGCCCTGCCCCGTGACGGCGACGGCTTCGAGCGCAGGCTCGCCCTTCACGTTGAGCTGCTTCTTCAATTCATCGCAGGGCAGAATATTCGGCAGGTCGCGCTTGTTGAGCTGCAGGACGTAGGGAATCGTATCGAAATCGAGCTTGTGATCTTTCAGGTGCTCGCGGAGGTTGTCGAGCGTTTCGAGGTTGGCGTCGAGCCGCTCTTCCTGCGAGTCGGCGACGAACACCACGCCATCGGCGCCTTTCAAGATCAGCCGCCGGCTGGCCTCGTAGAACACCTGTCCCGGAACGGTATAGAGGTGGAAGCGCGTCTTGAATCCGCGCACGGTGCCCAAATCGAGCGGAAGAAAATCGAAAAAAAGGGTGCGATCGGTCTCGGTGGCGAGCGAGACCATCTTGCCCCTCTGGCTATTGCCCGTATGCTCGTAGATCCACTGCAGATTCGCGGTTTTCCCGCCCAAGCCGGGACCGTAATACACAAGCTTGCAGTTAATCTCGCGAGCGGGAAAGTTAATAAACGGCACAATTTCCTCAGATTTGGGTAGCGGTTTACTTTATAGCATAGGCCCCGGCCCGCGCCAACGCGCTGCCTTCGCCTGTGATTCGCAACTGACAATGAAGGGCAAGCCAGCCCTTCGGCATCCAGCCCCTCACCCGGAAGCACCTCAAAAGACGGCATTTCCCGGTGCCACTCTTTGACGACGGAAAGCGGCCACGCGCCCGCCGGGCCTCAACCCTGCTTCAATTCGGTCGTGATCAGGAGGATTTCGACGCTGCCGACGTTCTCAACCGAATGGGGCGGCAGCGGCCCCACCCACTGGACCATCGGCTCGTTCGGCGGCGGCCCTACCGTGCGGCTGTCGAAGAGCAGATTGCCCTCGCCGTCGCGGCGGATGAAATCGCTCTGCTTCGCGACGTAGATCGCGCTCGGCCAGCGGTGCGTGTGCACCGGCGTAGTCTCTCCCGGCCGGATGCGTACTTCAAGCAATCGCACGCGCTCGTTCTCGAATAGCAGCTTGTGGTATTTCGGCGCGGCGACCACTGCGTCCAGCGAATCCGGCCAAGCCCAGCCCTGCGAATCTTTGCTCACGCGATCTCCTGAATTCCGCCTTCGCGATTATCCCGGCGCGCCATTCTACATCGGGATGCCGGGAACGAAACCATCGCGCGCTACGAATAGGAAAGGAGGGCTTTCAGCGGCCGCGACGGACCGAAGGTTTTGCGATACGGATCAACTTGCGGAGCGCTCTGTTGACCGACTGGTCGTCCGGGAAATGCGCAGCGACCCCAGGCGAGAGGAGCACGAGGTTGGTGCGATCCTTATAGCGCGCGGTGTATTTGCCGCGCACACCGCCTTCTAGTTTGGACAGGTCGTACACTCGGCGCAGATCGTCGGGCAGCCGTCGCTTCTTGGCTTTCTTTTTCATAAGACACGATCTTTTCGGCTGAGCCCGCGTCGAACCGCAGCCACATGCGCTGCGGTTCAGCGCGGCCCATCAATCGTTCGCTACGAGATCGGGCGTGCACACCGACTTCACTTCAGTGTACAGCTCGAGCATCTCCTTGCCCATCTCGCGGCCCCATCCGGACTGCTTGTATCCGCCGAAGGGCATCGCCGAATCCAGCACACCGTAGCAGTTGATCCAGACCGTGCCCGCGCGAAGTGCCGCCGCGGTGCGATGCGCCTTCTTGATGTCGCGCGTCCAGACCGCCGCCGCCAACCCGTACGGCGTGTTGTTGGCTTTGGCGAGCAGATCGTCGACGTCGCTGAACGGCATCACCGTCACCACGGGCCCGAAAATCTCCTCGCGCACCACCTTCATCTTCTCGTTGGTGTTGACGAGCACCGTCGGCTTCACGAAATAGCCTTTGTCGCCTTGCCGGCTCCCGCCCGTCACCGCCTTCGCGCCTTCCGAGAATCCCGATTCCAGGTAGCTGCACACCCGGTTCATCTGCTCCTCGGAAACGACCGGCCCCATGTCGCTGGTGGATTCCATGCCGGGACCCACGCGGATCTTCGACGCGAGCTGCGAGACACCATCGACGACCTTGTCGAACTGCTTGTCCTCGACGTAAAGCCGTGAGCCCGCGCAGCACACCTGCCCCTGATTGAAGAAGATCGCATTCGCGGCGCCGGGAATCGCGCTTTCGATCTCGGCGTCCTGGAAGACGATGTTCGGCGATTTTCCACCGAGTTCGAGCGACACCTTCTTTAAGTTTCCGGCCGCCGCGTGGACGATCAGCTTGCCCACTTCGGTCGAGCCGGTGAACGCGATTTTATCGACGTTCGGATGCGCCGCCAGCGCCGCGCCCGCCGTCTCGCCGTAGCCCGTCACGATGTTGACGACGCCGTCCGGAATCCCGGCTTCCTGGATCAATTCGCCCAGCATCAACGCCGTCAGCGGCGTCTGCTCGGCCGGCTTCAGCACCACCGTGCAGCCGGTCGCCAGCGCCGGCGCCAGCTTCAGCGTCGCCATGACCATCGGGAAATTCCACGGGATGATTTGGCCGACGACTCCGATCGGCTCGCGCAGCGTGTACGCCAGGAATTTCGCGCCGTGCGCCGAAATCGGAATCGTGCTGCCCTCTACCTTCGTGGCCCAGCCCGCGTAGTAGCGCAGCTGATCGATCGAGAGTCGGAATGTCCACCATGCGCGTGAGGCCGAGCGGCTTGCCCTGATCGAGGCATTCGAGCTGCGCGAATTCCTCAAGGCGCTTCTCGAGCAGGTCCGCGAGCTTCCAGATCACGCGCCCGCGCTCGGACGGCGTGATATTTCGCCACGGCCCTTTATCGAACGCCGCGCGTGCAGCCGCGACGGCGCGGTCGATATCTTCCTTGTCTCCCTCGGCGACGTGCGCCAGCACTTCGCCGGTCGCAGGATTGTAGGTCGGGAACGTCTTCCCGGATGCGGCGTCCACCCATTTTCCGTTGATCAACATCTGCCGCTTTTTCGCGACGTATTTGCTTACATTCTCATCGACAGGAATCGCTTGCGTTGCAGTAGCCATTTTTCCTCTCCTTCCGTCTACCCCGAGGCGCATCTTAGACCGAAACCTTAGCGATTGAATAGCCCAATGTAGACGGCACTCCCGAGCACGTGCCCCTTCACCGCATCTTCGATCTGCTCGCGCGTGGCGCCTTGCGGCAGGCCGAGTTTTTCGTCGAGCGCCAGCAGCTCGAACGTGTAGTGGTGCGGCGGTCCCGGAGGCGCGCAAGGTCCCTGGTAGCCGGGCTGGCCCGTGATATTCGTTCCTTGCAACGTGCCATCGAGCTGCGGGGTCGTCGCCGTGATGCCCTCCCCAAGCGCTGTGGCAGTGGCGGGAATGTCGAAGACGATCCAGTGTGTCACGTCGGTCGGGGCCTTCGGAACGTGCGCGTCCGGGATCATGGAGAATGAGGACGAAACTCTCGGTCCCTTTCGGAGCGTTCGTCCAACCCATCATGGGCGAGATGCCCGTCGATATGTTGCGCGGGCCGCTCGGCGGCGGCATGGTCGCCGCGCACGTGTATTTCGTCGGAATCCTGCTCAAATCCCGGAACGATGAGCTCCACATCAGCAGCGATGGCGGCGGTCCCGCCGGCCGTGCCGGCGCCTCCTGCGCTCGCGCGCCGAGGCTCACACCCAAAACTAAAATGGCCCCCACACTCATCCGAACCACATTTCTCATAGACCTTTCCCCCTCCATGAATGCTGTTTTTAGCGCGAGGCCTTGCGGCCCGGCTATGGCTGACGCTGCAATATACTCCGCCAGCGCATGGCCTCGCGCAATAAACTTTAGATTTTTGGACTCTGCCTTTTTGGGAGCCCGTGCGCCCGCCCACGCCCCATCGCTCTATAGAGTCGGGCCGCCACGAACCACTCGTCACCAGCCACCGCCTCTGTGTTACCCTCCCGTTCCGGCAAGGCCGCTGGCCTGCCGGATGCGGGAGGCATCGATGAAAATGCAATCACTACTGATCGTTTTGGGTGTGGTGTGTTTTGTCGTGGTGGGAGTCGCGCTTGCAGGCGGAAGCGAGAGCAAGAAAGATCTCGCTTCCGAAGTCGAAACCCTGAAAACGCAAGTCGCCGCGCTGCAAAAGCAGGCGCAGGCCTCGCAGGACTACATCGCCATCTCGAATCTTCAAACGGCCTACGGCTACTACGTCGACAAATGCAAATGGGACGAGGCGGCCGATCTTTTCGCCAAGGACAGCACCCTCGAAATCGGCCTGCGCGGCGTCTACGTCGGGCAGGACCGCGTGCGCGCCTATCTCCACAAGCTGCCCGATCTGAAATACGGCACCCTTTTCAATCACACGCAGCTGCAGCCCAAAATCGATATCGCGCCCGACGGCCTCACCGCCCAAGGACGCTGGCGCGCCATCATGCAGGTCGGCATCCTGCATAAATCAGCGCAGTGGGGCGAAGCCACCTACGAAAACGACTATGTGAAGGAAGGCGGCATCTGGAAGATCAAGAAGCTCCACGCCTACTTCACCTATTACTCCGACTATTACAAGGGCTGGGACCAGGGCGGCAATCCGCCTCCAGGACCAATCCCCGGCTTCCCCCCGGATCGTCCGCCAACCGAAGTCTACAAGCTCTACCCGGACGTCTACGTCCCGCCCTACCACTACAAGAATCCGGTTACAGGTAAATGACGCTCTGGCGAAGTCGGTCCTTTCTCGCGAAGGGTGGGCTTCTCTAGTTGCCGAAGTGTGATGTATAAGTTACAATGCAAAATGCGATCGAGATTCGCCATTACGTAAACCGCGCCGGAAAAGACGTCTTCGACGATTGGCTGACGCGACTCATCGATCCTCGCGCTCAAGCAAAGGTGGCGACTCGAATCGACCGGCTCGCCGCAGGGAACTTTGGCGACTGCAGGCGGCTGCGTCAGGGGCTGTGGGAGCTGCGGATCGATTGGGGGCCCGGTTACCGAACCTACTATGCCATGCTCGGCAGAGTTTGCGTGTTGCTGCTCTGCGGTGGCGACAAACGGACGCAGTCTTCCGATATCGATCGGGCGCTGAAGTACATCGAGGACTACAAAGAAAGGACGCGAGCCCGTGAAACGTAAAACAAGTGTTTCCCACGACGAGGCGATCGTTCGCCGGCTTCGCAAGGACCCGGACTTTGCAGCTGAGTATCTCAAGTCTGCGTTGGAAGATACCAACGAACCCCGGGTCCTGCTCGTTGCGTTGCGTCACCTCGCTCAAGCCCAGGGCATCGCCAAAGTTGCCAAGGCCGCGGGTGTGGAGCGCGAAAGTCTTTACCGGGCGTTGTCGGCCAACGGCAATCCGCGCCTGTCCACTTTGGTCGCCGTCACCAAGGCAATCGGACTGAAACTCACCGTCGAAGCTGCGTAACGAAGCCAATATCATCGGCATCGACGTAGTCGTCGGTGGCGCCAACGTCGTCTGAGCGCGCCCGACCGGAGGGACTTATGAAAACTGTTCGCGTTATGGGCATTCCCGAAGAGTTGTACGCAGCTCTCCGTAGACAGGCCAGCTTGAATAACCGCCCGATCGCTGCCGAAATTGTCGCGCTGCTAAAAAGCCACGTTCCTACGGCGAGGAAACTCAGAGCACGACGTGCTCTTTTTCGCATGGCAGAGCGTATGCGGTCGAAGAATCCGCCCGGCCGGGGTCCCTTTCCATCGACCGAGGAAATGCAACGCGAGGATCGGTCTCGCTAAGCCCACCCGGCTTCCCGCTGCGCCAAACTGGGGTATAATCGCGCCACTGGAAGGCTGGCGGCAGGGTGTGCGGCAGCCGGCACGCGTCCACGCGATCATCCGCAAGACGGCTTTCATCGAGCGGCACGCGCGCTCGAAAGGAGTTCCCCGATGAGCCAGGATTACACGGTAGGGCAGAAACTCGGCGACTACGAAATTCTCGGAGTGCTCGGCGCGGGCGGCATGGGCAAGGTCTACAAGGTCCGCAACACCATCTCGGACCGCGTCGAGGCGATGAAAATCCTCCTGCCGAATCTCGCCGACCAAAAGGATCTCGCTGACCGCTTCCTGCGCGAAATCAAATTGCTCGCGAGCCTAAATCATCCGAATATCGCGGCGCTGCGCACGGCGCTCACGCTCGATAACCAACTCGTGATGATCATGGAATATGTTGACGGCGTGACGCTCGCCTCGCGCCTGCAGCAAGGCCCCGTGCCGGTCGCCGATGCGGTCTACTACATCGACCAGGTGCTCGCCGCGCTCGTCTACGCGCACCAGATGAACGTAGTCCATCGCGACATCAAGCCCGGCAACATGATGCTCACGCAGCAGGGCGTCGTGAAGCTGATGGATTTCGGCATCGCGCGCCCCGGCAACGAAGCCGGCATGACGATCACAGGCACCACGCTCGGCTCGCTCAATTACATGTCGCCCGAGCAGGTGAAGGGCGAATCGGTCGACGCGCGCTCCGATCTGTATTCGGTCGGTTTGTCGCTCTACGAAATCCTCACGGGACGCCTGCCGTTCCGAGGCGATAGCGGCTACTCGCTGATGGTCGCGCAGCTGCAGCAATTGCCGGAGCCGCCGATCGTTCTGCGGCCCGAGTTGCCGCAGGCGTTGAACGACATCATTCTGATGGTCCTCGCGAAGGAGCCGGCAAAGCGGTTCCAGTCGGCGACCGCTTTGCGGAATGCGCTGAAAACCGCGCTGCCGCAAGGCGTGGCCCCGGTGGGTGCCGGCCGCTCCGGCGTGCCTTCCGCGACCACGATTTTCATGGATCCCACGGCGGCGGCGACGGTGCCCTCCGCTCCGCCGCCCACTGCGCCGGCGCATCAGCCAACGCGGCCCGCGACCGTCGCGGCAGCAGCTTCCGTTTCCGCTCCGGCCGCGGCGATGCAGCCACCGCCGCCCGCTGCGCAGAAAAACCATCGAGGCCTGTATATGGCGCTGGGAGGGGTCTTAGTCGTGGCGATGCTCGCGGGTGCCGCAGTTTACGTGCCGCGCCATGCGAAGGCGCATGCCGGGGAAGGTTCGTCGACTCCAGCGCAGCCTGCAGAGGCGCCAGCGCAGCCAGCTGCTCAGCCCGCCCAGCCCGCTCAGGCTCCTGCGCCGGCGGCGCCTTCCGCAGCAGATCAAGCCGCTGCTGCGAAGGCGGCGCAGCAAGCTGCAGCGGCGAAAGCTGCTGCCGATGCTGCTGCCGCTCAGGCTGCTGCCCAAGCGGCGGCGGAAGCTGCGGCCAAAGCCGAGGCCCTGAAGGAAGCGCAAACTCAGGCGGACCAGATCAGCAGCCGCGCTGCCGCAATCGGATCGAGCCTCGACACATTGCAACGCCAGCAGGCCACCCAGGGCTACGGCCTGCGCGGAGACATGGTCGCCGCGCGGTCACGCATGCAGACGAATCTCGCGCACGCCGAGGCCGCTTTGCAGCAGCAGGATGGCGCGAAGGCCAAGGAGTATCTCGACAAAGCGGAAGCCGACGCCGAAACCCTCGAGCGCTTCCTCGGCCGCTAGCGGGTTTCAGATTCGCAGTACGTGCAGCGGCGGCTCGGCGAGATACATCTGCTCGACAAGCGCGGCGCGACGATCCAAAACATTACGCTGATTGAACGATCCCTTGTCCGTAATCTCCCCCGCGTCGAGCGACGGCGGCTCTTCGCAAAGAATCGCGCGCACGATCCGATTCGAGCTTCCCGTCGATTCCGCCGCAAAGCTTTCGAGCCGCGATTGAAATTCCGCGCGCACCGCCTCATTTCGCAGGATGGCTGAAGGGGTCGCACCCGCGATGCCATCCACGCACAGCGCCGCGCACGCATCGAAATCGGGGAAAATCAGCACGGCGATGAAATCGCGGTCGTGCCCCGCGATCACCACGTCGCGAACGAGCGGCGCGAAGTGGCCCAGAAATCTCGCGCGCAGCGGCCCAACGCTCACCCACGTGCCGTTCGCGAGCTTGAAATCCTCGTTCAACCGCCCATCGAAGAGCAGCCCCCTGTTGATGTCGTTCGGATCGACGAAACGAACCGCGTCGCCGAACCCGTAAAACCCCTCCTCGTCGAAAACTTTTTCGGTGAGCTGCGGCTGGCGCCAGTATCCGGGCGTGATGTTGGGCCCGCGGACGCGGGCCTCGAGCTTCGCGCCATGCGGCACAAGCTTCAATTCGACGCCCGGAATGGGCAGGCCGATCGTTCCGGCGCGGTCCGTTTCCCACGAGGTCTGAATCGCCATTGGCGAGGTCTCGGTCGAGCCGAGCCCCGTCGCCATGATGACGCGCTCGCCGCACGTCGCCGCGGCAAGTTCGCGGTAGGCGTCCCACACGGGCTGCGATAATCCAGCGCCTGCGTAAAACATCAATCCCAGCCGCCGGAAAAAGCTCTCGCGCAGCTCGCGGTCGGCGCGCAGGAAGGGCAGCAGGTCCTCGTAGCCCTTCGGCACGTTGAAATACACGGTCGTCGAAATCTCGCGCAGGTTGCGGACGGTTTTCTCGATGCCGGGGCCGGGCTTGCCGTCGTCGATGTAAAACGTGCCGCCGTTGTAGAGCGCGATGCCCACATCGTGGTTCCCGCCAAAGGTGTGATTCCACGGCAGCCAGTCGACGATCACCGGCGGATCGTCCTCCAGAAAGCCGAAAACCTGCGCGATCATCTGCTGGTTGCTGCAGATCATGCGATGCGTGTTGGTGACGGCCTTGGGCATCGCGGTCGATCCCGACGTAAAGAGAAATTTCGCCGCGCTATCAGGATCGATCTTCTCGTGCGCCGCTTCCACGTCGTGCGTCGGCTCGGTCGCGTGGAGCGCGGAAAACAGCGTCGCGTTGCGCCGCGCGGGCGGCGCAGCCATCGCCACGACCTCGACATCTTTCCCGACCACAGCCTCGATCGCGCGGCCGTAGTGCCCGCCGTGCGAAACAAACACCAGCCCCGGCGTAAGAATATCCAGGCAGTGCCGCAACTTGCCGAAATCCTTCGAGACGAGCGAATAGGCCGGCGAAAGCGGCGCGGTTGGAATCCCGACGTGCTGCCCGGCGTACGTCAGCAGAAAATGCTCGAGGTCGTTGTCGGAAAGAATCGCGACGGGACGTTCGGCCGAAAGGCCGCGGTCGAGCAGCGCCTGCCCGATCCGCCGCACGGAATCGTGGACCTGCGCGTAGGTGAGCGTGCGCCACTGCTGATCGGCGCCGCGTTTCGCGATGCAGATTTTCCCGGGCGAAACCCGCGCCCAGTGCGCGATCCGGTCGGTCAGCACTTTCGGATACGACCGCAGCGCCTCATCCGGCTTGATCAGCGATACGCCGCCCTCGCGATGATGCAACGTCGCGCCGGAGGTCCGCATGCGCACGCGCCGCACGCCATTCGCAGTGCCCACACCGCCCGCCCCTCCCGCAATATGATTCTGATGGCTCATCCGCGCCGCACATTCTCCCACAGTTTGGCAAGCCGCTCCATGCCGGCTACGGCGGCCTTCGCCTGTTTCTCGAGCACCCAAGGGTGTGAAAAGCACCGGCGATTTTCGAGCTGGCGGCCTCCCGCAAGTGTGTCGATTAGACGTGACCACCGTCGTGTGTTTTCAGTGAGTTGCGTCGATTTCTAATCGGCAAATGTCGATTAGAAAAGCCGTAGGAATTCGCTCGTGGCGCGGGCCCGCCTTCGCCAAAAACACGCTACGGCGCGGCAAGCAAGCGGCTGACGATCGGCGGTTCGCGCATCCGAAAGAACACAGAAGCACCGAGGCAGAACACCCGGTTCACCGCTGAGACGCAGAGAGCGCGGAGGATGCCGGGCCCGATAGAGTGGCGGCCTCTGCTGCGAATTTGAATTTTCAAAGAGCGTTTCGGCCCTCGCCGAGAGGGTGGGCGGCTTTTGCCGCCACAAACACGTTGGCAGATTGCGGCGTGAGCTGCAAGCTGGCCACGAGTACAGTTTTGGGCCGGGATCGCGGTGCTGGCCGTTTGGAGAGATGCGAGTTCAGAGTTCAGAGTTCAGAGTTCAGAGCCAAGATACGGCCCGCCGCTTCACGTATTGCAACGGGGAGCCAGCGGCGAATGGCCTCACGGAACATTCGCGTCACGCGCGATGCGCCGCGAGACATGCGAGCAATTCCGCGGAATGCGTGGTCCAGCCGAAAAAGGATTCCACGTTGAAGATGGTAGCTTCGTAAGCGCTGCGCCCGCCCGCGGCCATGGTGCCGTCGGCCAGCAGGATCGGCCAATAATCGTGGAAGTAGGCGTCGCGCAGCGTCGATTCGACGCACACGTTGGCCGCGATGCCCACGAAGAAAAGATACTGGATGCCGCGCACGCGCAGCTGCGAATCGAGCGTGGTCCCGGCAAAGCCGCTGTAGCGCGTCTTGGTGATCACGAGGTCGCCGGGCTGCGGCGCCAGCTCGTCGACCATCGCGAAATCCCAGGAGCCCTCGGTGAGCAGCTTGCCTTTCAGCTCGGGCCGCGCGCGCATCAGGCGCATGGCGGTTTCCTTGCAACTGTTGGGCGAGCGTGGGCCGCCCGCATTGCTCAGGTCCGGCTTGTAGCCCGTCTGCAGGAATACGACGGGCACGCCAGCCGCGCGCGCCGCATCGACCACGGAGCAGATCGTGTGGACCACGCGCGGCGCCTCCGAAAGATCAGCGCCGTCCAGGTCGAGCGTGCCGCCCTTGCTCGCAAAGGCGTTCTGCATGTCGACCACCATCATGGCCGAGCGCTCGAGCGCGATCTCGACCGCCTCCGGCCTGGCATTCAATTTCGCCATATTCCGCCGCGATTCCCTCGGGTTCGCAATCGTCTCGAAAAAAAAGCCGGGCACAAGGCCCGGCCTTTTCGGTTGAGCGATCTGGAGTTCAGCCTAGAACTCAAACCTCGCCGAGAACTGGAACTGCCGTGGGTTAAGCACCGTCTGCGGCTGGCCGAAGTTCGAGTTGGGCTCTGACGGAATGAACAAGTCTGTGCCAAGTGGCGTGGGAGCGACGCTTCCGCCTGGCACGGGAATCCCGCCGGACGGGCAAGCCACGGATCCCGACCCAGCCTGGATGGCGAGAGTCGTCGCGTCCTTGTAATGACGTGGTATCGCTCCGCAAAAGACGGGCGAGCCGTAAACCGAGAACACCTGATCCACGTTGGCCCGATTCAGCAGGTTGAAGGCGTCGACGGCGGCCACAAGCGACATCTTGTCCGAGAACTTGAACACCCGCGAGATCCGGAGATCCCAGGTATATTCCGGATCGCCGAGGTACGTGTTCCTCCCGATCATCGTCTGGCAGGTCGCGGTAGAGTTGCAATGAGTGCCCTTTACCTCAGGCCCTCCCACGCGATCTGTCGACGCGCCGGCGAAATCGTTGGTTGTGTTGGCGCCATAGTAAAGCGTGAAGGGGCGTCCGGCCTGCAGGGTGATGATGCTGCTGATCTGGAAATTTCGGTACCAGCCGTGGTCGGGCGCGGTCGCCGTGAAGTTGGTCACGAACCGGTGCCGCTGATCCTGGTTGGAGTTGCCGCGTTCCGCCGCATAGTTGAACTGATTTACCGGCAGGTTGATGAAGGTGGTGAAGTTCCCGTTGTCGATCGTGTGGGAATAGGTGTAGTTGGCGGTCATGTTGAAGTACTTCCCCATCGCGCTCGATCCCAGTAACCGTCAGGCCACTGGTATTTGGCGCTGGTCACGACGCCGTTGTTGTAGTCCAGAAGCCCTCCGCTAATCGTCTGCAATCCGCTGCCAACAGCGCCCGCAAACAAGGCCCCAATCCCGCGAGCGCGCCGGCGCCAACCGCCGGTGTGCCATTGGAGCACTGCGAGAATCTGCCGTTCGCGTGGAGCTATACCCGGAACCCACTCGGTAAGGCCGGACAGGTTGGAACGGATCCGTGGCACCGCCGTTTGCCGCCAGCTCCGAGGCCTGTCCAGTCGTACCCACCGGGCAGGGCATGTTGATGTTGTTTCCTCTCACCAGCTTTGCGCCCCTACGTAGATGTAACCGACGTTGAGCGCAAATCCTCCGCCGAACTGGCGGTCGATTTCCGCGCTGGCTTGTTCCGCGTAGGGAGTTCTGGAGTTGTGGTCCATTCCCCCTGCGCCGATGCCGCACGCGCCGGTCGAGAAGCACGTACCTGCCATTTCGATGGAGGGAAACGCCGTATTGTACGCTCCCGTTTGTATAATGTCCGCCGCCAGGCAAGGCGCTTGAGGAACGCCAGCGCAAGGTGAACCCGGCGAACCCGGATTCGCCGGGAACCCGAATATCTGGTAGCCCTGTGTGGCCTGTCCCAGATTGGACTGAATGTTTGGAAACTGCTGCGGCTGAATTCCCAAGGCGCTGCAGGTGGCGACGATAGTCGCGGGAGCATGATTGCCGCACTGGTAGCCCGCGACGATCTTCTGGGTATTCGGCACGAAGAAGAAGGTCAGGTTCTGCCGGTCGAAAAACATCCCGAACCCCGCGCGAAACACGGTCTTGCCATCCGGAGAATAAGCGAGGCCGACGCGCGGCTGCCATCCGTTGTAATCCGGCTTCACGAACGACGCCAGCCCTGACTCGACATCCCAGCGCAAGCCGAAGTTCATCGTCAGCTTCGGCGTGATTCGCCATTGATCCTGGACGAAAGGCCCCAGTAACCATGGTCGATTTTCTGCTGTAACCGTTGAAAAGCGACGGCTGATAGGCGTTGGCCCAGTCCGTATTCGGGAATCCGCCACCGTTGAGCGGATTACCGGGCGTCTGGACCGTCGAAGAGCAAGGAGTAGCGGAGCAAGCGTTGGCATCCCGCGGAAGGGGAACGCCCGCGTACGTAAATACGACGCCATGGTCTCCCCCGACCGGGCACGCGGCAGACGCGGCATCAAGATTCGTGCCCGCGGTCGGATAGTCGGCTCCGTAATTGGTGTTGAAGTATTCGGCAAGGTTGCTGAGGCACGCGGCCGGACCCAGTGGGCCGCCGCCTGTAGGTACCAGCATACGCACGGGCATGAATCCGGGGAAATTTTCGAGGCTCGTGAGACAGTTGCCGTCCGCCCCGAACCTGTCGAGATGGTTCCCCTTCACCCACGATACGGCGTCGGCGAGCTCCGCCACGCGTCTCGTAAAGCCTGTCGTTGGCCCCGAAGTTGTGGCCCAATTGAGGTCGTTGGCCGATGCGAAGTCTGGCTGGCCCGTCACGCCCGGGAAAGTTGTAGTGGCGCCGGGCGAATTGGGCAAGAACCGTGTTGACCACATTCGGGCGAAGCACGGAATTTACCGTGGCGACCACAGCCTGATCCCGCACGAAAAGGTCCCTGCCTGCGCTGGGACGCCGATGCCGCCGCTGTCGAGGCTTTGCCCGACCAGTTCGCCACTCGCGCGGACGTCTTCCACGCTATAGCGGACCGCCAAACGATTGTTGGTGGTTAGCTGATGATCGAGCCGTGCGAAACCGGAAGTCGTCGTTTCCTGTCTTCAAAAAGCCCTTGAGGAATCCGAACGCTTGGCCGTGGAGTCAATATTGGCCGGATTGCCGGCGAACCGCGAAGGCAGTGTTAAGGCCCGCGCTGCAACCTTCGGGAGCGAGCCCCATCAACGCCTTCGCCTGATCGATTACCAACGCATTGTTGATCAGGTCCGGCGAAGATACGTGGGCGACTGGGCGCTCCGTTTGCCTTCGTAGTTCAGGAAGAAGAAGGTCTTGTCCTTCTGATCGGGCCGCCGAGCGCCACGCCAAACTGGTTCTGCCGCAGTTCGTGGGGCAGCGGCGCGGGCTGCAGAAGGTCCCGGGCGTCCGTGGCGCTATTCTGGAAATACTCGTAGGCCGAACCATGAAGGTCGTTCGTGCCGGACTTGGTGACGATGTTGACGATTCCGCCCATCGCCCGGCCATAATCCGCGCCAAAGCTGTTGTTCACCACGCGGAATTCCTTCACCGATTCCTGCGGCGGCGTCGCGCGCTGAATGCCGCTCGCCGCGTTCACGAAGTCCGCGCCGTCCACCGTAATCTCGTTGCTGAACGACCGCATGCCGCCGAATGAAATCTGCGTGACTTCAAACTCCGTGAACACCGTGCCCAGGCTCGTGCGGCTGGTCGCCACACCGGGCGTCAGTAGAGCGAAGTCAGTGAACACGCGGTTGCTGGTCGGCAGAGACGCCACCTGCTGCTCGCCGACGACCTGGCTGATCTCGGTCTTCGTCGGTTCGATCACAGGGACTTCGGTGCTGACGATCACTTTTTCGCCTTGCCCCGCGAGCGCGAGGCCAACGTTGACCGTAGCGCTCTCGCCCACCGTCAACGTGATTCCCTGCTGCGTGAACGGCGCGAACCCGCTATAGGAAGCTTTCAGCTCGTACGTGCCGGATGGCAGGTTAGGGATGGCATAGAAGCCGCTATCGTTCGACGTCGCCGTGTACGTGACGTTGGTGCCCACGTCGCGCAACGTAATGGCGACCTTTCCGACCACGCCGCCGCTCTGGTCGGTCACGGTCCCGCTCAGTTGCGCGTTGGCTTGCGCAAAGGCCGAACCCGTGCACGCGAGAAGCACCGCGATTGCGAAAACAACCTGCAGCCCAAAACGTCGCTTCATAACTCCCCCATCCCGTACTTTCGAATTTACCCTGTATTGTCGGACACTGGATTGCTGCATGTGTAACGCCGGTACTAGCCTTTGTCAAGGCATTCGTCGGCTTGCCCCGAGGCCTGCCGATGCATTACACCCGCCCCCAACGCGCACACGCTGGCGCGCCAATCGCATGAAACATGAGTGCCTTCGTGGCCGACCAAGATGGGCGTGCGGATTCCGCGCTGAATCCCGAAAGCGAGCCAGGGAAGAACGGCGACATCGGCCAGCGTGGTGCATTCGACGAGACGCACCTTACCGGCAAACACCCTGGCCCGGGATTTCTCTCGTGGCCGCACCCTAAACACCCCCATCCCCCGGGCGGAATACTATCGAATCAGCCGCGGCGCTGTCTACATGGTGTCAAAGGGGATACCAGGGAGTTGTCCATCTCGCCAAGCCGGGCCCCCAACCCGAATTTCAGCGATTGGAAAGTTCTATTGGCCGAGTTCCTTGCGGACGATCCGCGCGCCCTCCACCATCGCCCTCAGCTTCGCGAAAGCCACGTCGCGCGGCAGATGGAAGAGCCCGCAATCGGGGAGGATGAATATCTTCTCCGCCGGCAGAATTTTCAGCGCCTTCCGGATGCGTTCCGCGACGATGTCGGGCGTCTCGATCGCGTGATCCTTCACGTCGATCACGCCGACGCCCAACTGGAACGGAGCGTTAAATTCCTGGAATAGCTCGAGGTCTTCGCCGCCGCGCCGCGCGAATTCAAGCGTCAGCTGATTCACCTTGGCGTCGAGAATCCGCGGGAAGAGATAACGGTACGTGCCCTCCCACGACGGCTTGCCGTACCGATTGCCGTAGCAGATGTGCAGGGCCGTCTTGGCGTTGACGCCCTCGAGGAGCACGTTGATCACCCCGACGCCCCATGTGAGATCCTCGGGAAATCCCGAATAATACGGCTCGTCGATCTGGATGTACGTCGCGCCCGCCTTCACCAGTTCCTTCAATTCCATATTCAGCACGCGCGCGATATCCGTGGCGAGCGCTTCTTCGCTCGGGTAGTGCTTGTTGCGGACGCGCTTCGTCAACGAATGTGGCCCCGTGATGCAGATTTTGGTCTGCCGGTCGGTGTTCGCGAGCAGGAATTTGAAATCATCCACAAGGCCGAGCGACGCCATCGGAATCTTCCCGATCACTTCGCTGTCGTAGAAATCGTAATAGAACTTCTTCGACGACCGGTCGATCTGAATCCCCGGCAGGCGCTCGATGAAGTAGTCGATCATGTTGTCGCGCCGCAATTCGCCGTCGGTGACGATATCGAGCCCGGCGACCTCCTGGTCCTTGATCGCCGCCTTCACCACCGTGTCGTGAATTTCATCCAAATCGTGCCGCGTGATCCGCCGCGCGAAATATTCCGTCTTCAGCCGCTCGAGCCATCCCGGCATCGAGTAGCTGCCAACCATCGTGGTCGGAAGAATAGGAAGCTTCATCGAGTTACTCCCGTCGTGTTGTATGCAGGACCGAAGTCTTCGACCCCGCCCGGTAGCGGAACGGCGCAAAGAGCAGGTTGTAGCCCGCCCGCTCCGCCACCTCGCGCAAAAGAGCGCCATTCACCCAGTTGACGATCGAGCCGTCCAACTTCCCCGGGCCGTGGAATCCCATGTTGTATTCCGCGAGATCGCTCACGAAAATATCCTGCACCTCGAGATAGCCCCGCGGATGGAGCAGCGGCAGCGTGTTGCGGAAACTATCGAGCGCGCCCGAGCTCAGATGAAAGCGCAGATCGTTGGGCGCCTCGAGCAGAATATCTTCCATCTGAGGCAGGCTGAGCCCCGCCGGGAACGAAATATCCGGCAGCTCTTCGATTCCCACGAGCCGCTCTTCGAGCCGCATCGCTTTCCACACGCCCTGCCAGAACGCGAGCCCGCGCTGCCGGTCCGCCAGGCATTCGGGACCGATATCGAGCAGCCGCCCGATCACCTTGGTCAAATCCGAAGCCGGAATCTCCGCGGCCGCCGCGATCTGCAACGCGTCCGCCGCCGGAATATACGCGCGCGCGTGCACCCAGTAGAGCCGGTTGTCGCGCCAGACCAGCTCTTCATCCGGAAGGTTGTCGTACATGTTGCTCGAGTGGACGTGCAGGATCTTGTGCCGCAAAAAAGAAAGCGTCTTGATCGGGTCGAGTGCGTCGAGCGCGATGAAGCTGCAAAGATCGATGTGCTTTTGCACGGGCGGACGGCTGCGTTCGAGCGTCGCCAGCGAATAGTCGCCGAGCAGGAATCTCAGGTGAGGATAAAAGTGCGTGCCGCGCTCCGCATCCACCTCGCGAAAGCGATCGAGCCACATCCCCGCGCGTGTTCCCGTTCCCACGCCGATTTCCAGCAGGAAAATTTCCGCCGGAAGCTGATTCTTTTTCCCGAGCTCGTCGAGCAGCTTCCAGAATTCCTCGACCGAATCCGCGATCGCCTCGGGCCGGTGCCCGTCCGAAACGCCGCCCGGCAGCGCCCTCTCGTAGCTCTTCCCGGTGGCCTGCTCCCACTCTCTCAGCCGTTGCCAGTAGAGGCGGTTGAATTGCCACGCGATGCTTGCCCGGAACGACTGGAACTCTTCGAGGTAGAGTCGCCCGCTCTGCGCCGCCTGACCCTTCAGCTCCATAGCCCGCTGCAGGCATTCGCGCATCCCTCCCGCGGGCACCTGCCGCGAATCGATGCGCACTTCCATCACGGGAGCGCCGCCCTCCGCGCGCGTGCTCTCGGTCACCGTAATCGCTTCGCGAAAATTCTGTTTGTACTGGAGCCAATCGAGGTGAATCTGCAGCCGCGCGAATTCGCCGGGTTCGAGATGTTTCTCTTCGAGCAGCGCCAGCACCGCCGCCACCGTTTCTTCGGTGCCGGCCAGCGCCGCATCACGCCGCGTATGATTGAGGTGCAGGATCATCGAGCCACCCAAATGGCCCGAGCATTATTCCTCAATTCGTCCTGCCTCCGCCGCATTTTTTCGCGCGCCGAGCGCAAGTTTCAGCCTCGTTGGGCACAGGTGGAAGGTGAAAGGTGGAAGCGCCAGCATTCGGAATAACGCCCGCGAGAATCGAGCGCCTAAGACACCCGTGGAGCGGGAGCTCGCTCCCCCGCTTGCCGCCCGGGCCTGCCCGGGCGTGCTCCCCGCACACGCCACGTGCGCCGCGCACGAAAGTCCGAGCCTTTAGGCCAGCGCAACGAGCACCGCGCCGCTGCGTCGCTGCGCTGCTCACTGCTCACTACTCACTACTCACCAATTAGTGCCACACGCGCCGCGCCGTGTTCACCACCAGCCTCAACTTCGCCCACTGCTCGTCTTCGCTCAACAGATTCCCCTCCGCCGTCGAAGCAAAGCCGCACTGCGGGCTGATCGCCAGATTCTCGAGCGGAAAATACTTCGCCGCTTCCTTGATCCGATTCACCACGTCATCCGATTTTTCAAGCTGCGCCTTCTTCGTCGTGATCAGCCCCAGCACCACCACCTTGTCCTTCGGAACCAGCCGCAGCGGCTCAAACGTCCCGGCCCGCTCGTCATCGTATTCCAGCAAAAACCGGTCGACTCGCAGCGCTCCGAACAGTTTCTCCGCGATGGCGTCGTACCCGCCTTCCGCGTACCAGTGGCTCCGATTGTTCCCGCGGCAGAGGTGAATTGCGACTGTTACGCCCGGCCTGCGCGCCGCGTCAAAACACGCATTGTCTGCGGCAATCGCCTCGTCGAGCGCCTCTTCCGGATCCTGGCCCATCTCCCTCTTGATCCACTCGCGCCATTTCGGATCGAGGTAATAGCTGTAGCGCGGCGCATCGATTTGGATGTACTTCACGCCTTCGGCCGCGAGCTGCGCCGTATCCTGCTTCATGATTTCGACGATGTCCCACAGCAGCTCGGAGTGGTTCGCGTACACTTTGTCCGTCACGCCGCGCTTGAACGCGATCGCCGGAAATTGCGTCGCGCTCGGCAGCATGATTTTGATGTCGCCCGGGCTGTGCAGCTTCATGAACGGCAGCTCGCGCTCCGTCAGCGGGTGCATTCGCCGTAGCTTCCGGCTGACCACGCCCGTCACCGGCGCCACCTTCGGTTTCTCCCGCGCTGCGTCCCAATCCCGCGCGATCGCGTCCCCCATGTCGAACCCATCGACCGCGTCGGTAAGCTCGCTCATGAAATTCCGCCGCCGCAGTTCGCCGTCCGTGAAGATCTGGAATCCCAGCGCTTTCTGCTTCGCGAGCATCTTCAAAATGTACTGGTCCTCCATCGCTCGCAGGGGAGTTCCGCTGGCGCGCGCCGCCAGCAAGTCCGCCGGCCGCAGAAAGCTGCCTACATGGTCCGCTCTGTATGCTACTGGCATAGGGTGATTTCTCCGTGGTCTTTGATTTCGGTGGAATTCGTTGGTCGAGTTGACTAATGTCCGTTTGCCGCCGCGTGGCGATCGCCGAGGCTGGCCGAAATTTTCGCGGCGGTTTCTTTCGTCAGCGCGATTTTATGCGCCAGCTCCTTGCCCTGAAACCGCGGAGTCGGCCCAGCCATCCCCACGGCCGCGATCACGCGCCCCTCGCGCGACCGCACCGGCGCCGCCACCCCGGTAAGTCCGCGCTCCGTTTCCTGGCAATCCATCGCGTACCCGCGCTCGACGACTTCGCGCAAATTCTTCTTCACCGCGGGCAAGCTCGTCCGCGTAGAGGCCGTGTAAGGCGTCAGCCTCACGCCGCGAAGAATCGCGTCAACCTCGTCCTCCGGCTGATAAGCCAGGGCCGCCTTCGCCACCGCCGTGCAGTGCGCGGGGAACCTCGATCCGATTGGCGTCGACACAGTAATCACCGTGTCGCGCGAATCCGCCCGGTCGAGGCAAACCACCCCGCCCGGCCCCTGCACGGCCAGGCTCACGCTCTCGCGCGATACCCGCGAAAGTTCCAGCAAAAACCGGTGCGCCTCGGTCCGCAGCGTCCTCGATTCGACAGCCCTGGCCCCCAGCTCGTGCAGCTTCAGCCCTAGCCGGTACCGCTCGCCCTCCGGGCTCCGCTCGATCAGCTCGAACTTCTCCATCGCATTCAGCAGCCGATGCACGGTGGTCTTGTTCAGGCTGAGTTCCGACGCCAGCTGCGTCACGCCCATCTCCGGCCCGTTCTCTCCCATGCATAGCAGAATGCGCAGCGCCTTCTGCAGGGACTTGCTCGACCCGGCGTCGCTCGCCGCTCGCCGCCTCTTCCTCTTTGATGTTAAAGCCATCGGCACTGATCCTCGCGCGCCTTATCAGGATTGATTCGATGCGCGCCGCCGTCGCCTATTGTAGTCCGTGGAATGCCAGCCTGAAAAGATGTTTCACAATATGAAACGCGGAAATTTTTCTGTGGATTGCATACAAACACCGGGCCCGGGAACCGCTACCACCACTTTAGCGAAACGGGCCGCCTTCCGACGGCCCGCCTCGCTTGCATCCCAATTGTCGATCAGCTTACTTATGCGCCGTCCGCCAGCCTTCCGCATACGTCTCGCGGACGACCTTCGAATACGGCACCGGGCTGACCACCGCGCGGATTTCCTTCTGCTTGTGGCGCTCGACCGTCGGCTTCTTCGTGCCGCCGTTCTCCTCGCCCCAAACCAGCGTGAGTTGAGTCCCGATCTCGACGTCGTGATCCACCACGCCGAGCGACAACACCGACCGCTCGTTGTAGCTGTATCCCGCGAACATCGAGAGGCCCACCGTCTTCCCGCCCTTGCCCACGATCTTGTCGTACGACGCCGAGGCGTAGTTCGAAATCGGCAGGTCGATGAACTTGTACGGCTCGCCCGGCTCGAGCAGCGATTTGTACACGTCGGCCACGTCCTCGCCGTTCCACGCGAACGTCACCTTCTTGCGCTGCGTCTTCTGGTCGATCTTCTCGAGCGCCTCGCGGCCGATGAAGTCGTGGTCGAACTTCACGAAGATGCCGTATCCGAGCTCGTACGGCGTGTTGTAGTAGTCTTCGATGTTCGACGAGACGAAGCTTCCCGCCAGCGATCCTGTGGCTTCGTAGCTGTTCGCCGGGAGCCATTCGCGGTAGGTCTTCAGCTTCTCGCCCGTGTAGACCGCCGGGAGCGGCGAAGGAATCCAGCCCGATTCGCACGTGTTCGACGCGTACGCGCGCGAGCCCACTTCCTTCAGCCCGAAATCCTTGCCCGCCGCGACGATCGCTGCGCGAATCTCGTCGCGCTCCTCATAGGGCCCCCAGATCTCGAGGCCCGGAGCGCCCGCCATTCCGTGCCGCAGCGCGCGCACCGTCCGCCCGTTGATCTTGATTTCGCCCATGTTAAAGAATTTGATGTCCGGGAACGGCCCGCCATTCAGCTTCTCGATGATCTGCTTGGCGTTCGGTCCCTGAATCTGATACCGGTAGACCGTCCGGACCACCGGCTTGCCGCCCGGATTCGAGGGCGAACGGTCGTCCCGCGTCACCTCAACCTTGTAGCCGCCCGTCCTGGCGTGGAATTCGAGCCAGTTCGCTGCCGGCGCGCGCCCCACGTACACCAGGCTGTCCTGCGCGAGGTGGAACAAAATTCCGTCTCCGATTACGAAGCCGTAAGGGGTGCACGGCGCGAACTGCTTCGCGCGGTTCACCGGAAAATTCGCGAAGCTGTTCGTCGCCAGTTGCGACAGCAGCTTCAGCGCGTCCGGCCCTTTCACGTACAAATTCGCCATGTGGTGCGATTGATCGAACAGCACGGCGGTATCCCGCCACGCCTTCTGCTCGTCGCGCCAGTTCGAATATTCGGAGGGAACCACCGGATACACGTACGCCCCGATCGGCGAGTTGCGGAGCATCGCCACCGTATTCCCCGCGCCCTTCAGCACTTCCTCTAGATTCTTACCGCTCATGTTCCCCCCTCCTATTGACTTCGATCATGAAGAATTTCGATTGTGCCCCTCGGCGGGGCCGGCGCGAAAAAGCATCGGATACGCTACAGAAACTCCCGGGCATTTGCAACTGGGGGCTGGCCACGTCTCTGCGGGTGACTTGGTTCCCGATCCTGCGCCAGTGCGCCGGGGAAAATCATAGCAGCTTGCTGCTCCGTTCTGCCATGCGCCCCTGTTTCCCGGCCCGCTTGCGCTGCCGCCGGCCGGAAGGGGTTTCCCTTGACGCGCTCGGCATTGTAGTGAAAATGAAGCCTCTTTTCAATATGAAAAGTTGTTTCACATTGTAAAACAGCGAACGGCGACCGATTCGTACCGGTCCATTTTGTTTCTAGTCCGAACTCAGAGAGCAGCCCAAGAGGAGGCGACAAGCTCGAAACAACCAACGCTGTCGAGATAAATCATATAGTGATGCATTCCCCATTTGTCTCGCCATCGCTCATCCGTATCGGCCCGAATCTCATCTACCCAGGGCGAACTCTCCACTTCGGCTAGCGTGTCATATGCATCTTCGACGTGCCACGGCGTGCAGCACCGTTCGGCTCTCGTTCGCATTGCGCAGACATCGAAGAATTTGATCCCATCTTCGTGTTGCGCACCGTTCTTGATATAGCCAAAACGAATCGCTGGGGAGGCCCCTTTCCCGTCGAAGTACGCTTCGGTTGTGAAGCTCGTTGAAGGAACTGAGACAGTGTGCAGTTTCCTTTTCGAATTCATTACGCCATTCCTTTTCCGGTGGGTCGATGCTAGCAATTTTGAATTTCGGGGCCAGTGCGCCTTTCCTCTGTGCCTCCGTGCCTCTATGACAGATTCTTCCTTCTAGCTCCGCAGCCTCGCCTTCGACAATCCAAAACTCTCGAGCGTCCGCAAAATCTCGCGATGCCCGAAAGCCGCCGCCGGTGACGCATACCCCACCTGCCGCGGCGCCGCGTGGACCAGCGTGTGCGCGCCAAACGCCTGCATCAATCCCGTCTGCTTGTAGCAACACGTGCCGTGCAGCGTGCACTGCACCATGTCCCTCATTCCGCGCCCCACGATCACGTCCACCGTCCGCTGCGTCCGCGCATTTTCCCGTGGCGGCGTGCCACCCTGCACCGCATTCGCCATCTCGGCGAGCTTCTTCTCCTGCTCGGCCTTCGGCAGCGGACGAATCGCTTCCTCGAAATGTTTCTCCGTCGCGAGCACACCTTCCATGATTTGCCGCGTCAGCAGCCCGCCAAACGACTTCACGTTCGCCGCCTGCGGATGGTCCTTGTACCAGACCGGGTGCGGAAATCCGCCCCAGCTCAGCGCCAACTGCGTGCGAATATATCCGGGGACCACCGCCTCATATCCCACCGCGCGCGGCCAAGGCTTGTACGAATTCTGATCGAGGTAGAATCCGTCCGTCTGAATCACCGCGAAAATCGTCTGCGTCGAGCCAAACGTCGGCATCCCGTCGAACATCGTTAGAATCTCGAGGCTGTCGATCTCGCCCGATTCCAGCACCAGCCGCGCCGCCGCATCGCTCGGCGCCGACATGAACGCCATCGCCGCCACAATCGCCAGCCCCTTCGCCGCGAATTTCGCGCTCCATTTTTCAGCCAGCTCGCGGTGCCACGCCTGCTCGCCCGCAATATCCAGGTAGTGGCATCCGGCCTTCAGGCACGCCTCGACAACCGCCGGCCCGTAATAAATGAACGGCCCGACGTTGTTGCACACCACCTTCGCGCCCGAAAAAAGCTTCGCCAGTTCGTCGACCGACGATCCGGTCTGCGCCACCTCGTAATCCGCCGTCTCGATCCCCGGCACGTGATTCATCACGTCCTGAATCCTGCTCGCATTCCGCCCCGCCGCAATGAACGGCACGTTGTACTCGCGCAAATATTCCGCCGTGAGCCTCCCGGAAAATCCGCTCGCCCCGTATAGCACCACTGGTCTCTTGTCGGACACGTTTCCCCCCTAAGAACAGTCGCGGGCATCATAACAGGACCATCGTTTCGAGGTTCTGGTCTCCGCGACCTCTGTGCCTTCTCAGTGCACTCTGTGTTTCGCTCTTGGCCTTCGCTTTTCTCCGCTAGCCAAGGCGGCGATTTTAGGCTAAAGTGCCGTTCCAGCTAGTAGGCACCTTTTTCACTCCTGGTATCTTTTCTTCTTCTCGGGTGTCCGACAAGGAGGACGCGTGCACGATTTCGAATGTCCCGTGAAACTCACCGCCGAGGTCATCGGCGGCAAATGGAAACCGCTCATCCTGTTTTATCTCGAAGACAAAACGCGGCGCTTCAGCGAGCTCCAACGCCTGATTCCCGTCAGCACGAAAAAAATGCTTACCAAGCATCTCCGCGAACTCGAGCGCGACGGCATCGTGCACCGCAACATCTTCGCCGAGGTCCCGCCGCGCGTCGAATATTCGCTCACGCGCCACGGCCAGAGCCTTCGCCCCATACTCGTGCTCATGTCCAACTGGGGCAAAAAGCATCGCGCCCGCTACGGCTCAGCAAAGGCCCCGAAGCGGACGGCCCCGGCCAAAAGTCCAGTTCACGCCATCCGCCCTGCGGGTGTAGACTTTCGCCATTACGCGGCGAGGATTTAAGCGGAAGATTCAGGCAAGGATTGCAGGGTGGGCAAGCAGTAGCCTCTGAGGGGCCTTCCACGGCCGGGTAGGTGACGGCCACGTGCCGCAGCAAATCGCTCGCGAAAAAACTTTAGGGGGGACGTTTCCATGCACCAGACAGTCGCTGTCCGTGACGAAAAGCTCTTCATCAACGGCGAATGGACCGCCGCGCTCGACGGAAAAACCTACGACAAGAAAAATCCCTACACGGGCGGCATTGCTTCGCACGTAGCCGCCGGAAAACGCGAAGACGCGCGCCGCGCGATCGACGCCGCGGCCGTCGCATTTCCCGCGTGGAGCGCCACGCCTCCCGCCGTCCGCCGCAGCCTGTTCCTCAAGGCCGCCGACGTTCTCGAGCGCCGCATGCCCGAAATCGCGAAAATCACAGCCGAAGAAACCGGCCAGACGTTCGGCTGGGGCATGTTCAATTGCATTTTCGCCGTCAGCATTCTGCGCGAAGGCGCGGCGCAAGCCTACGGCCTTGTCGGCCAGGTGATTCCCACCGACCTGCCGGACACAACCGCCATGGCGATCCGCCAGCCGGTCGGCGTCGTCGTCGGCATCGCGCCCTGGAACGCGCCCACGATTCTCGGCATGCGCGCCGTCGCGCTACCCATCGCCTACGGCAACACCGTGGTGCTGAAAGCGTCCGAGGAATCTCCAGGTTCGCATCTCGCAATCGGCTCGGTGTTCGAAGAGGCCGGTTTCCCCAAGGGCGTCATCAACGTCATCACCAATGCCCCCGCCGATGCCGCCGAAGTCGTAGATGAACTCATCTCCAGCCCGAAAACGCGCCGCATCAGCTTCACCGGCTCAACAAAAATCGGCCGCCTCATCGCCGAAAGCGCGGGGCGCCATCTCAAGCGCGTCGTTCTCGAACTCGGCGGCAAAGCGCCCATGGTCGTTCTCGGCGACGCCGATCTCGAAGCAGCGGTCTCCGCCGCCAATTTCGGCGCGTTCATGAATCAGGGACAAATCTGCATGTCCACCGAGCGCATCGTCGTCGAAAAATCGATCGCCGACGAATTCGCGAAGAAGCTCGCGGCCAAAGGCTCGGCGCTGAAAATCGGCGATCCGATGGCGCCCGACACGCAGATCGGCTCGATGATCAATCAGTCCGCGATCGATCGCGTGCAATCGCTGGTCGACGATGCGGTCGCCAAGGGCGCGAAAATTCTCTGCGGCGGCAAAGCCCAGGGACCATGCTATCCGCCGACGGTCGTCTACGGCGTTACGCCCGCCATGCGCATCTATCACGAGGAATCGTTCGGCCCGGCGAAGCCGGTCGTTGTCGCAAACGATGCCGAAGACGCTCTGCGCATCGCCAACGACACGCCCTACGGCCTCTCGAGCGCCGTCTTCACCCGCGACCTCGGCAAGGGCCTCAAGGCCGCCGAGCGCCTCGAATTCGGCATCTGCCACATCAATGGCGCCACCGTTCACGACGAGCCGCAGATGCCTTTCGGCGGAATGAAGGACAGCGGCTACGGCAAGTTCGGCGGTGACGCCGGCCTCGAGGAGTTCACCGAGCTGCGCTGGATCACCATCCGCCGCTCGCCAACTCCGTACCCGATCTAAGCGTTTTCACGGCAGTCGAAAGCAGAAAGCAGGAGGCCGAAATGATCGCGTCCGTCGAAACCAACGGCCTACGCTTCGACATGTTCACCGGCGAGGAACGTTTCCTCGCGCCCAATGCCGTGCTCGTTTCCGGCCGGCAGGACGCGTTCCTCGTCGACTGCGGCTTCGTCCAGAGCGACGTCGAAAAACTTCTCGCGCACGTTCGCGCCACCGGCAAGCAGCTGCGCGCCATCTTCATCACCCACGCGCATCCCGATCATTACGGCGGCATCAACGCGTTCGCGGCGGCCTTTCCCGGCACGACTCTGCTCGCGCGCCAGGGCGTGATCGACGGCATGCTCGAGTGGCCCGCAAAGCGCCTCCACTGGCAGGACATGTTCGGCGACATGCTCCCCGCCGGCGACATCGTCTATCCGCGGCCGCTCTTCGGCAAGGCTGCCTATCTCGAGGACCGCGAGGTCGTCTTCATCAATCTGCCCGTCTGCGAGACGGTGCACGCCACCGCCTTTTATGTGCCGTCGGCGCGGGCGTTGATCGCCGGCGATCTCGTCTACCATCGCTATCATCTCTATATGGCGGATACGAATAGCCCCGCGTCCTGGATCGCGGCCATCGAACAAGCGCGCGGCATCGGCCCGATCGACACCGTCTTTCCCGGCCACGGCAAGTTCGGTGGAGTCGAAATCTGCGCGGAAGCGATTCGCTGGCTCGAAGATTATCAGAAGGTCGCGAAGCCCGGCGTCCACTTCACCGCCATTGCCAAGGAAATGACGCGCCGCTATCCCACCCACGGCCTGCCGCTGCTGCTCTGGCTCACGCGCGGCCCCGGCTTCGGCACCGCCGGAGCCAAGGATATCGGCGTCCCCGCCGAACTTCTCGGCGGCTGAGCTTCGGTTGTGCATTAGCCTTTGTAGCGGCTTGTCCTGCCTGCCCCGAGTGCAGTGGCGAAGGGAGCGGCGTCGAAGGGCCGCCTCGCTTTTAGGCGGGCGTTTTTCTTGCTTGTCATGCGGTATCGCGCGATTGGGGGGGGGCAAACATGAAGAAGGAAAAGAAGGCGATTGGCTTTACGTTGGCATTTTCGGCGCTGGCGATTTTCTTCGCGGCGACGCTTCCCGCCGCGGCGCAGCAGGCCGGCGCCACGCCTCCGCCGCGGCCCAACGTCGCGCCGCCGATAAAGATCACGATTTCGGCGTTCCCCGACGGTGGGCCGATTCCGCAGCAATACACGTGCGCCGCCACCACGCCTCCGCCCACCGGCCCGATGCACATCTCGCTCGGCGTCTCGCCGCGCATTCAATGGACCAACGTGCCGATGGGCACGGCGAGCTTCGTCCTGATCCTCCACGATGCGGACGCGCACATCGGCAAAGCGTTCATCGATATTCCGCACTGGGTGGTCTTCAATATTCCCGGCGATGCTACCGAGCTTCCCGAAGGCGTTCCGCCCGACGCGCCGCTCGCGAACGGCACAAATCAGGGCGACAACATGATGCGCCGCGCCGCATACCAAGGACCGTGCGCGCCTCCCGGCCTGCCGCACCACTACACGTTCGCGCTCTACGCTCTCGATACGAAGCTCGATCTCCCGCAAGGCGCCAGCCGCGCCGATATCGAAAAAGCCATGGACGGCCACGTCCTCGGCGGCGGAGTCTACGTCGGCCTTTTCGGCCGCTAGCATTTATTCCGGGTTTCATTCCGAAAGGGAGATGGACATGGAAGCGAAACCACAGCTAGCGCAGTCCGCGCAAGAGCAACAAATCCGTGCGGCACTGGACCAGCATTGGGCGGCGTCCGATGCCAACGATTTTGAAACCGAGCACCGCATCTATCTCGAAGACGCGGTCCTGGAATACCCGCAGTCAGGCGAGCGAACCCGCGGTCGCAGCAACATACAGAACCAGCGCGCTAGTCAGCCGAGCAACAAACGGTTTTCTATCCGGCGAATCATTGGCAGCGGCGATCTTTGGGTCACCGAATTCATCCTGACGTATAACGCCAAGCCGTCCTACACCGTGAGCATCATGGAGTTCAGGGGCGACAAGGTTGCGCGGGAAACACAATACTTTGCGGATCCATTCCCGGCTCCCGCATTCCGCGCTCACTTGGTCGAACGGATGGACACATAATCTCGAGGCGCGAGAATTCGCCAACGACACTGCCATTTGCGGTTTGCAAGCATAATTGTCGAGAAGAGAGATTAACGCCGGAGACCTGCTAAGTCCTGAGTAGCGCAGTTGCCGGAAAGTGAAGGCAGTGAAGACCGACTATTGATCGGCGTATATAACAATCAAAGCAAAGGCGCCCATCGAACGTCTTAAAGGCAAGCCGGGATTTGTAGACACACCGTAAGTTTCCAGATTCATCCCTACGAAATAGATCGAGATCACTGGACAGAAGGTTTCACTTTCCCCACAGATTGAAGAATCACGATGCGGTCCGGTACGAACATGTGTGGAGTCGAGGTGTGGCGCGGTGGTGTAGGTGCGGCCTATCCGTTGCCGACACTTTCGTCTGTCGGTGCCTCACTAGCCCCACCATGCTTCCGTTTCCACACCCCGCTCATCGAACCGGACGTGCGGAGTTGCCGCATCCGGCTCTCGGAGAAAGGTTCACGAGGTCGCCCACGGGAAACTGCTCGTCCGCGCGCTCGTACGGTCCCATCAACTTCGGCCTTCCCTCGAACCGGGGCGGGTCGGCTCCTGCATTGTCGGTTTCGGGGCCTGCTCAGCGTTCACTCACGTTACGGCCTGCACGCTCGCCAAGTCGCCAGAGCGACTCTCTGCACCAGAGGCTTCAGCAGTGTCGTTGCCTTCACTGCCGCTCTGATTGCTACTGGGTGGAGCGAACCAGTTCCCAGGCGGGATTAACTCCCGCTGTGGACCACCACCTTTCCACGGCGCACCCGGTTACGCGACTACACGTCCGCTTGCTGTTTCCCATTGGTGTGATGTAGGGCGTGTTGGATGCGACCGCGCTCATCACTACGCAGTTGGCTTTCCGCATGCGCCGAAAAGTACAAGCCCCAGGAGCCCCAGCCGATTACCCAGAAATTGCACGCCAACAGCAAATCTGTTCTTGGGCCGCGGAATGACCCGTGCGACTCGGCACTGCAGACTTTGCCGCACTGTTTGAGGGCGCGAAGAGTTGCTCGGCGGCTCAGGGTCGTGCACTTGTTTAGTTGCTGTCCTTACTCTTCGTCTGACTCTGAGCGCCGTTGCTGCCATTAAAGAGATCCAATACGTTCGCGGGCACCGAATTTTCGTTCGGCGTATCTTTCCAGCCTTTTTCGAACCACTTCTCCCAGTCCCTGGCCCATGGACGACCATAGTAGTCCACATAATCAGGATCGCCTGCCGTAAGCTGGGTGGGCCTGCCGTTTACATCCTTTATGTTGCTCAGGCATTCGATGTACGTATATCGGTAGTTTGGAGCCGCTGGCGTCGCTACCTTGACGTAACGATATGTCACCCGGAGAGGCTGGACAAATGCGATCGGGTCATAAAATACCGTGTCGTGATCGAGTCCCACGAGTTTCCCGTTGTCGTACACGGGTTTCCAAGTTTCGACGGCCTCCATCTTGTCGCTAAACTCGAACATGCCGTGCGATATTCCCCAGGCTTGAACGTTGGCCGTCCAAGTTACCAAAGTAGTGCCGTCCCAGAATCCGACCGTTTCTCCGTACCATTGCGCGACCTTGTCCATGTGCTTCTTGGCGATATAGACCTGACGAAGGAAGTTGTCGCCAGTGCCTCCGAGAGTCTGGACAATCCAGGGAGTCATTATCAGCTGGAAATCTCCGCCGCCGGAGAACTGAGTCCACCAACGCAGGAATCCCTCGGGCCAGCAGAAGGACGCTTCCCACTGCGGAGCGTTGCTAACCCCCTCATGATAGATTCCCTGGACCATCCGCTGTTGATACTCCGGCGTCAGTAAAGAAAGGATCGTCGGAACCTGATTTACCTGTCCCCAAAGCCATTCGCCTTGATGATCTGCCTGCATATCGCGTGTGTAATATCCGTCCCAGGGCGGCAAAGTGGCGTTCGTATAGACAGTTGGCCCGCCTTTCGCCTTCGCCGCCGCCAGCAGGGCGTCGTATTGCTCCTTCGCGGTTTTGTACGGGTAGAGACTAACAATCTTTTGCCGCGGATAATCTTTCTCGCAGTCCCCCCAAGCAGCCGACGTTGGAGGCTCACCGGGACCCATCTTTATGCGGCCGGACGTCCACATATCCGTTAACTGCCGGGGCGTATTGCACCGGTAGTAGCGCGGGTCCATCCAATATTTCTTGTCCAGATAGAAGTTTTTCGACCTGAACAGGTCAATAGGCAACGGCGTCACTCCCGGAGGCGGGACCTTGAACGTCGGCGTGTTTGTGCCGCGTCCGATAGGGGCGCGACGAAACTCCGCCGCGCGTTTCCGGCTGAGGCTTTCCGAAATGCATCCGGGAGTCCCGAATTCAAGATTCGTCTGGTCGCACGCACCGACCTGCTGCGCTGGTTGTCCCGGTGCTTGCGCGGTCGATTGGTTCTGGTTCTGTGCCTGCTCACTTTGCTGGCCTTGCGCGGCTAAAATCCCAGGCATGCTGGTGAGCGCAACCGCGGCCGCGCAACAAAGTACAAACCGTTTGGCATTCATTTGCCGTTACCCTCCTGAACTTATACGTGTAGCGGATGACTGTCGCCGCAACGTCGGGAGCACAATATACAACACAAGCCTGAGCGATCACCATTCGAGGGCATTACGGGCAAAAAACTTGAGGCCGGGGCGGCTCGCAGCGCCCGTATGCACCACCCCATAGGGCAATACCCGACCAATTGGGCGGTTAACGCCCTATCGAGAAAGTTCGTGCCGGAACCAATATGTCCGGCAATCTGACTGATCGGGCAGTAACGGTTTTTCACCAGCCGAAAAGCATGAGGCAAAGAGACGGGGCTCCTGTATTCTACGGACGCTCCGTTCAGCATTTGGCGGACTGGACTGTTTCCCCTGATGAGGCAGCTATGAGCGTTCCCACCCTGCATGTGGGCCTTCGTGGTATGCATCTTCTTGATACACCCATCTTCAACAAAGGCACCGCTTTCACCGACGAAGAGCGCTCGGTGTTCGGTCTTCATGGCCTGTTGCCACCGTACATCGAATCGCTGGAGGAACAGACGTCACGCGCGTATGAAGCTTATCGTCGCAAAACGGACGATCTCGAACGTCATATCTACCTGCGTGCGCTCCAGGATACGAACGAAATCTTGTTTTACAAACTGCTGAACGCCCATATCGAAGAAATGATGCCCATCGTCTACACGCCGGTGGTTGCTCTGGGCTGCCAGCAGTTCAGCAGCATTTACCGCCGCTCACGCGGCCTTTTCATCTCTTACCCGCTTCGCGACTCGATTCCCAGCCTCTTGCTGAACCGGCCGTCCCCGGATGTCGACGTCATTGTGGTGACAGACGGCGAGCGAATCCTGGGAATCGGCGATCAAGGCGTGGGAGGCATGGGGATACCCATCGGAAAGCTTTCTCTCTATTCGTTGATCGGCGGCATTCACCCGGCCCGAACCTTGCCGGTCATGCTTGACGTGGGAACGAATAACGAGGACCGATTGAAAGCACCCGAGTACCTCGGCTGGCGCCACGAGCGTATTACCGGCGATGCCTACTACGAATTTGTCGACCTCTTCGTCCAGGCTGTGAAGCAGGAGTTGCCTGGCACCTGTCTGCAGTGGGAAGACTTCGCCAATCCGCACGCGCGGCCACTCCTCGATCGTTACCGCGATCAACTGTTGACCTTCAATGACGACATTCAGGGGACAGCGACGGTTGTTTTCGGCGCACTCACTGGGGCCATCAAAGCATCAGGCAGAAGGTTGAAGGATCAGCAGATTGTCTTCTACGGAGCGGGCGCTGCAGGCATTGGCGTGGCGGATTATTTGCGCATGGCGCTTGTGGACAGCGGCCTGTCTGAGGAAGAGGCTAGGAGGCGATTCTGGATTATCAACCGAGGCGGTGTCCTGCACGCGGATCGAACCGACCTGACTTCCGAGCAACGAGTCTACGCCCAGCCACTGGAACGCTTCGCGCAATGGCGGCGGCCTTCGTCCGGCGCCATTGATCTCGATACTGTGATCCGCAATATCGATGCGACCATTTTGATCGGCCTGTCAACGCTCCGCGGCGCCTTCACCGAATCGATCGTGCGAGAAATGGCGCGCAAGGTTGAAAGGCCGATCATTTTCCCCCTCTCGAATCCGACGGACCGGTCCGAAGCCGTTCCAGAAGACTTGATGCGGTGGACCGACGGCCGCGCGATCGTCGCTACAGGTTCTCCGTTCGCGCCTATAGACTTTGCGGGCCGGAAGATTCCAATCGCCCAGTGCAACAACGTCTACGTGTTTCCGGCAGTCGGTCTGGGTTTGATCGCCTCCGGAGCGCGGAGAGTGACGGATCGTATGATGATGGCAGCCGGGCGCGCATTGGGCGAGAATTCGCCCGTGCTATCTGATTCTGCAGCTGCGTTACTTCCCTCGTTGAAGGATCTCCCGACGATCGCGCGGAAGATCGCTCTTGAGGTAGGCATCGAGGCGCAGCAGGCAGGCGTTGCGGAGCGCACATCACCTGAAGAGTTGCACGATCGCGTCGCCGCCACGCAGTGGACTCCCGAATACCCGCACCTCGTTCCAGCCGAGCCCTAGCCCTCATGCAGCTCTTGCATTTGAATCGCCCGTACAATCGCCCAATGTTTACCGTCGACCCTAGGCCCTGGTAAACGCTCGGTAGACACAAGTGCGTTTGTCAGGACTCATCTCGCCTCGTTTGCGAAAAGACGAGAGCGCGCCTTTTCCCCAATGCGTCGCATCGCATATAGCGTTGCTAGATTGTCTAACAAGGAGATTTTTATGCATGACGCTATTCCGCTCATCCTGGCGGCTGTCATAGCTGTGGGGATAATTGTTATCGGTTGTTTCTACCTTGCATCCCCTGAACGAGTCTTAGGATCATTTGGTCTAAAGCCGCCTGCATCCGATGCTGACACTCGTGCCTGGCTACGTCTTAAAGGAATTCGGGACGTTGCGGCTGGATTGATCGTGCTGACAATGATGCTGGCCGCGGACAGGCGGTTGGTAGGCATAGCTCTACTCGTTGAAGCCATCATCCCTCTTGGCGACATGTCAATCATTCTGGGGTCGGGCGGGTCGAAGTCGCGTGCGTTCTCCATTCATGGCGTAACCTGCGCGGTGATGCTTGTCGTTGGCCTCTTGCTGAGCCATGCCATTTGAGAGGAATGCCTCACACCGATCCATGGCGCCGTTCTTGTCGACCGTGAAGATCGGATCGCGATCAGCCATGCTGGAGATGTCGATCTAGTGTACTTTCGAAGCGGACATCAACGCGCTCCTTGCCGAATAGGCGAGCGTGCAGGTGCGAATTCGTCCCGATAAGTCGGCTTGTAAGAGGTGATCTCCGCGCGTGCCATCGACTCTGGAGGGATAAGAGATGGATTGGAAACAGTTGGTCCAGTTTGCGCTGCAGGGTGGCAGTGGTTTGGAACAATATGCCATCCTGCTGGTGCGCGTTTCGATCGGGCTGTTCTTCGCCATCTCCGGGGCAAACAAATTGTTTGTCGCGGGCGGCACGAAACCTGTTTACGAAACGCTCGTTAAGGCCAAAGTCCCGTTTCCCCGCCTGACGGCTTATTTCGTCTCGGGTGTCGAATTCGTTGCCGGATCCTTGGTGACCGTAGGGCTTCTTTCGAGTCCGGCCTGTGCGGCTTTATTGATCGATATGATTGTCGCCACCCTGACCGAAGCGCTTTCCGCCCTGCCTAAAGGACTTTCGCCTCTTAGCTGGCTCGACGATTTCCTCTACCTTCCGGAAGTCCTGTACGTGCTCTTCTTCATCTGGTTGATCTGCTCTGGTCCGGGAAAGTTCAGCGTCGATTACTGGCTCGCCGGCAAGTTACTGAGGTGATCGATCGACTGAAGCAGTTTGTTGCTAGACAAGAGCTTGATGTGAATGGGAGCGGGACTCGGGACACCGTATTTGTAATGAGCACCGTATCGAAAGGAGCCATCAATGAACGGGGTACAAGTCGAACAGAAGAGCTATGAGATGCCCCCGCGAGAAGGGATCAGCATCGCGCATTTTCTCACCGTCGCCGACGTCGAGCGATCGGCTCGCTACTACGAAAAGGTCTTCGGCGCTCGCATTCTGACCATGGGTGACGGCAACGCGCCTCCGTACCTTCAGCTTGCGAATATCTGGATGATTCTGAACGTTGGAGGCGGGCCGACCCCGGACAAGCCGACGGTAACGCTCAGCGTCCCCGACCCGAATCACATCAACAGCTTTATGAATTTCCGCGTTGCGGATATTCACGCGTGCTACGAATTGTGGAAAAGCCGGGGAGCCGAGTTCCTCACGCCGCCGATTCCCAAGTACGGCGAGATCCGCTGCTACATCCGCGATCCTGACGGCTATATCATCGAGGTCGGACAGAGCACCGAGCTCAAGTACGGTTAGCGATCGCCCCGGATGGGATTCGGATTTAAACGGTTGCGGATGTTCTCTTGAGGCTAGCCACCAACCACCACTCACCACTCACTTAAATCAGTGGCAGCGCGCCTGCGCGTCGGCGCCACCACTGCGCGCCCAGGTCGCCAACAGCTCCACCGAGCCATCCACCGGCGACACATAGATGTAGAAAACGCACGCATCGCCATCGATTTCATAAAAATGCGGCCGCTTCACGTCAGGACGCGCACCCGCGCCGCCGGCAAGCAGCCCGCGCAAAGTTTCGACCGTCTCGCGCGAATGGTTTCTCAGGTCCCTGACCTTGAGCCCGCTTCCCGCCGTCGTTTCAGCCACTCCCACCGCATTGTTTTCGTATCCCATTGTCCGTCCCTCACCAACTAATACGGCTCCGCCCCCGCAAAAGTTCCACCCGCCGCGCCGTTTTCGTTCTTGGGCTTTCGTCCCTCGTTTGGATGCCCCCATAGCGACCCTCGACTCAGAGAAAATCAGAGAAACCGGGCTATTGCGCCGGGCGCGGCTCCGGGCGTAGCATACGCGGTGCCTGGCGTGTGCCGGGTGTGCCGGCGAAAAGCTAAAGGTTTGGCTTTCCCGGCTTTCCTCTCCGCAGGTAGTTGCATCCTACGGTGGTATGCGAATGAATTCGCAGCCCAGCATCGACCGCAAGAACCTGAATCGGCGCTCGCGACTCCACCCATCGAAGTTCGCCGGTTCCACAACCCCACATGGGAAAACTTTCATTTAAGCTAGAGGAGGAAAAGAGATGGCCACTGCAACACAAACGATTCCGCTCGACCAGAACGTAGCGCGCTACGTTTCAAAGCCACGCCAGATGTTGATCAACGGCAAGTGGGTGAATTCCGCTTCCGGCAAAACGTTTCCGTCGTATAACCCGGCAACCGGCGACGTGCTCGCGCAAGTCACCGAAGGCGACAAGGAAGACATCAACCGCGCGGTAGCCGCCGCCCGCGCCGCATTCGAAACGGGCCCGTGGCGCAAGATGACTCCCTCCGAGCGCGGCCGCCTGATCTGGAAGCTCGGCGACCTGATCGAGCGAAACAACGAAGAACTCGCGCAGCTCGAATCGCTCGACAACGGCAAGCCCGTCACCATCGCGCGCGTGGCGGACGTGCCGCTCGCCGCCGATCTTTTCCGCTACATGGCGGGATGGGCGACGAAGATCGAAGGCAACACC
>CAWJDM010000018.1:0-31485 GCA_963841605.1 uncultured Acidobacteriota bacterium | reverse complement strand
CCTGCCTTGGGCGCAGGAGGTCCGCGGTTCAAATCCGCGCGCCCCGACCACTTCCCCAAACGGAATCTTCGAGTTGCCGCAGCAATGTGTTTCTGCCGCTAAGCTCGTCTTGAAGCCGCGAAAAAAGACGGCTGCTATTTTTCGCGTACGCGGGAGAATCGAAGCGCAGTCATAAGATCGAGCGAGGTTTCGCATAAACGATGAGACTCGAAAATAAAGTTGCAATCGTGACCGGCTCCGCTACGGGCATCGGGAAGGCGATCGCCACGGCCATGGCGCGCGAAGGCGCCTCCGTGGTGATCGATTACGTGGGAGCGCCGACTCTCGCGAATGGTGTTGTCCAAGCGATCCAGTCGGCGGGCGGCAAATCCATTGCCGTCGCGGCGGACGTCTCGAATCCGGACCAGGTGAATGAGCTCGTTCAGAAGACAGTCGAATCATTTGGCCGGTTGGACATCCTGGTGAATAATGCCGGCCTCGAATACAAGCATCCGTTCCCCGAGTTTCCTTTCGACCTTTGGCAGAAAGTAATCGCCGTCGATTTGACGGGACCATTTCTCTGCGCGCAGGCAGCCGCGAAAGCTATGATTCGCCAGGGCAGCGGCGGGCGCATCGTCAATATCTCCTCGGTCCACGAAGATTTGCCCATGCCGACCAACGCTCCGTACTGCGCGGCAAAGGGTGGCCTGCGCATGCTGATGCGCACGATTGCCGTGGAGCTCGCGCCCTACAAGATCAACGTCAACAACATCGCTCCCGGCGCGATCTACACGCCCATCGACACCGACGTCGAATCAAATCACGCGGTCGAAGAAAAGCTGATGGCGGAAATCCCGCTCGGCAGATGGGGAAAGCCGGAAGAGGTTGCCGAACTCGCCATCTTTCTCGCCTCCGAGTCGGCGTCCTACTGTACGGGCGGCACGTATTTCGTCGATGGCGGAATGATTCGGCAGTCCGGAAGCCTGTAGCGAATAGGCATCTGCCGTCAAGCCGCCGGACTGGCCCTCGTCGGGGCGAACAGGCGATTCGATTCTCGCCTCGGATCGCCTATTCGATCTGCCCTCGGATTTCTCCGGCGGGATACTTCTCGGTGTGAACATTCACGTAAGCTTTCCCATCTTTGATCTGGTCGACGAGATCGCTGATGGTTTTTCCCTGCAGCGGTCCCACAAGATTCGCCGCGGTAAGAATTCCGTGAGCCAGCAAACCGGTAAATTTCCCCTTTTTCACGACAGCCGGCGGTTTCGAAGGATAGAGCCACGCCACCACGGGACCCTCCTGTCCTGCCGGCCCCATGTGAATATGAGCCATCGAAACATTCCGGATATCCGTCACGGAAAGCCGGTAGCTCAAGCTCTTGCCGCTCTTGCTCAATACGAAAGTGGCTACGCCGTGCGCCGACGTATCCACCACCGGAGATTGATTCTTGCCGGAAAGCTTGGCCTCGAATTTGGTGCCCTGCGCGCCGGCAACAAGCGCAAACAAAACCGCAAAACCTAGAATGGATACGAGCCGTTGACTAATCCTGACCATGTCGTCCTCCTTTTATGAATTTGTTTTTCGATCGGATCCGCAGCCTCCACCACGAACGGCGCCCCCTAAGCCTTTCCCAAATTCCCCACTTGCTGTAGCGTTTGAAGGTACTTCACGATGTCGCCCCTCGTGAGCATTCCGACGAGATCGCCTCCACGCATCACCGGCATCTGATTGATTCCGTTGCCGCCCATTTTTTCGAGCGCCGTCCACAATTCCGCATTGGCGTCGATCCGGCTCAGCTTTTCGAGCGGCGTCATCACCTGCGCCGCCGTCATCGTCGCCCACGACGATCGTGGAACCTCCTTGATGTTGTGCAAAGTCACCAAGCCGGCCGTGTGGTCCCCGCGATCCACCAGAAAGCAGCGCTGGCCGTGCGCCAGTACCTCTTCATCAACCAGCTTTTGCAGCGACGCGTCCGCCGATACGTGCGCGCACGTATTTCCCATTACCTCCGATACCCTGTGGCCCACCAGCAGGCCCTGCACCATCTGCTGCTGCACTTGCGCCCCGGCGGCGCTCTCGAGGAACCATCCGATGAACGCGATCCACAATCCGTTGATCACGTTCCCGCTCAGCGCTTGCCACACACCCCAAATAATGAAAAGAAAGCCGAAAAATCGGCCCGTGTTCGCGGCGATCAACGTGGCGCGGCGAAAATTCTTGTTCGCTCCCCAAACGATGGCGCGAAACACGCGGCCTCCGTCCAGGGGAAATCCCGGGATCAGGTTGAACACTCCCAGCAAGCCGTTGATGAGAGCCAGATATTTGTCCACCGCCAGCACCGGCGGAGTATTCGCAAGCACCGGCTCGAGGAGGTAAAACGCGCCCGCCAGCGCGAGGCTCGTCAGCGGTCCGACTACGGCAATCAGAAACTCGGCGCTCGCGCTGGGCGGTTCGCCCGCGATTTGCGACACGCCGCCGAAAATGAACAGAGTGATCCGGTGCACCGGAATCTTGTAGCGAAGGGCCACCCACGAGTGCGCCAGTTCGTGCACCACGATGCTGCCGAAAAACAGCACGGCGGTCGCCGCACCCATCAACCAATATTCGCCCCTGGTGCCGCCTTTGAATTCAACCGGGTAGTAATTCACCGCCAGCAGCCACGTGATGAGCGCGGCGATCAGGAACCATGAGTAGTCCAAGTCGATGGGAATTCCAAGAATGCGCCCGATCGGAATCGTGTGCCGGAACAAAGCTCACCTGCCTTTCGATAAGCTGGCAGCCTGACGGTTCGCGGTTAGCCCCAAAACCCATCGCCGCCGCCCTTATATATAGACGTATTTGATTGCCAGGGAGTGTCAATTCAATGTGTTGCTCGCATTTTTGTTTCTCCCGATATGCTCCCGGCATTCTTTGTATAATCAAAGCGGTGCCGGAAGCGGCAGTAATCGCGCAGCCGAGCCGGACGCCAGCGGCTTTTCGCAGTTCGCGCCAAATTCGTATCTCAACTCGTCACGCCCCACCAGGAATTCACCGTAGTCGCAGCCTCAGATTTTTCTCCGGCGCAGCACGAGGCCTTGAGTGCCGGTCCGTCGAACATTCTTCTGCTTTCCTGGGACCGCAGATGCCTGTGGAACAGCGAACCATCCTGACGATCAACCGAGGTTCGGGGACCCTGAAGGCCGGCCTGTATCAGGCGAGCGATCCGCCGGCGCTCGTTGTGTCGATGAAAGTCGATCGAGCCGGCACGCGCGCAGCTCGCATCAAGATTACGGACGCGCACGAGAAGGCGTTGCTCGATTCCGCCGTTGAAGACAGCGCCGCCAATTCCGACCTCAACGCAATCCTAAAGTGGCTCTCGGCAAACGGATACGCATCCCGGCTCGCCGGAATCGGGCACCGCCTCGTGCACGGCGGCCCGCGCTACACGGAATCGCAGAGAATCACGCCCGAAGTGATCGCCGAACTCGAAAAAATCGCGCCGCTTGATCCCGACCACACGCCGCAGGCGATTCAAAACATTCGATTCTTCGCCGATCGCCTGCCCCAAACGCCGCAGATCGGATGTTTTGACACGGCATTTCACACCTGCCTTCCCAAGGTTGCTCGAATGTATGCGCTGCCGCGCAAGCTGTACGAAGAGGGGATTCGCCGCTACGGATTTCACGGCCTCTCCTGCGAGTACATCCTCCAGCAGCTTCGCGAGACGGACGCCGCACTCGCATCACGCCGCCTCATCATCGCTCACCTCGGCAACGGCGCCAGCATGACTGCCGTGAGCAACGGCCAAAGCGTGGACACGTCGATGGGCTTCACCCCGCTCGAAGGTCTGGTAATGGGCACACGTTCCGGGGATGTCGATCCCGCCGCCATCGTCTATCTTCAGGAACGCGACCGCATGACGCCTCGCGATATCGACGCGCTCCTCAACAAACAATCTGGTCTTCTCGGCCTTTCGGGCACCAGCAGCGACATGCGCGACCTGCTCGAGAAGGAAGCGCGCGACGCCCACGCCGCCGAGGCGGTCGCATTATTCTGTTATCGCGCAAAGAAATATGTCGGCGCATACGCAGCGGCGCTCGGCGGGCTCGACGCCCTCATCTTCGCGGGTGGAATCGGAGAAAACGCGCCGCAGGTCCGCGAGCGAATCTGCGCCGGCCTCGAATTCCTCGGCGTCGAAATCGATCCTTCGCTCAATCGCAGTAACGCGCCCGTAATCTCAAAAGACCGCAGCCGTGCGAGGATCAAAGTCATCAAGACAGATGAGGACAGCATGATCGCGCGACACGTTCTCGCGGTCATCGGCAGCACAAGTCCCTGAGGGGGTATCGCGATGTTCGTATTCGATGAAAAGCTCTCGACCGTTATAGACGCTGCGAAAAACGGTGACAAGCCATCTCCACGCGCAGCCAAAGGGCCGCTTTCGGACGAGATGCTGCAAAAAATGCATCGATACTGGCAGGCCGCGAACTATCTCACCGTCGGCCAGATCTACTTGCAGGAAAATCCGCTCATGCGGGAGCCACTTCGCCGCGAACATATCAAGCCGCGCTTGCTCGGGCATTGGGGCACTTCGCCCGGACTGAGTTTCATCTACATCCACCTGAACCGCTTGATTCGCGAGAAAGATGCGAGCGTTCTTTATATCGCGGGGCCCGGCCACGGCGGCCCGGCGCTCAATGCGAATTCGTATCTCGAAGGCACGTATTGCAGCGTGCGCCCGGAAATAACCGAGGACGCAGCCGGCATGCGCCTCCTTTTCCGCGAGTTTTCGACGCCCGGCGGCGTGCCCAGCCATTGCGGTCCGCACGTGCCGAATTCGATCCATGAGGGCGGCGAACTCGGCTACTCGCTTCTGCACGCCTTTGGTGCCGCGTTCGACAATCCCGACCTGATCGTCGCGTGCGTCGTTGGAGACGGCGAGGCGGAAACGTGTCCTCTCGAAGGCAGCTGGAAAGCGAATAAGTTCCTGAATCCCATCACGGACGGTGCGGTCCTGCCGATCCTGCACCTCAATGGCTACAAAATCTCCGGCCCCACCGTGGAGGGCCGCACGAGCGACGAAGAGCTGCGCGAACTCTACAGGGGCCGCGGCTACAAACCCTATTTTGTCGAAGGCGACGATCCGCCGTACATGCACCAGGAATTCGCGCGCGTTCTCGATCAGTGCTACGCCGAAATCCGCGACATTCAAAATAACGCGCGCTCCCAGGGATTCAAGAAGCGCCCCCGCTGGCCGATGATCGTCCTCCGCACGCCGAAAGGCTGGACCGGCCCCAAAGAAGTCGACGGTTTGCCGATCGAAGGCACGTTCCGCGCCCATCAGGTTCCGCTCGCCAACGTGCGCGAAGACCCGAAACATCTCGCTCTTCTCGAGGCGTGGTTCAAGAGCTACAAGCCCCAAGAGTTGTTCGATGCGAACGGCCGCTTCGTCAGCGAGCTGCGGGATATCGCCCCCGCAGGGAACCGCCGGATGGGTGCGACTCCCCACGCGAACGGCGGTCGCGTGCTGGTTCCGCTCGATCTCCCGAATTTCGTCAACTACGCGCTCGAAGTGCCCGCGCCCGGATGCGTGATCGCCGAGCCGCCGCGCAAGCTCGGCGAATTCCTGCGTGACGTCATCAAAATGAATCCGAATATATTTCGACTGTTCTGTCCGGACGAAACGAATTCGAATCGCCTGAACGCCGTATTCGAAGCGACCGATCGCCGCAGCATGGCCGAAACCATTTCGATCGACGATCACGTCAGCCCCCAAGGACGCGTTATGGAGGTTCTCAGCGAGCACTGCTGCCAGGGATGGCTTGAGGGCTACTTGCTCACGGGGCGCCACGGCCTGTGGTCGTCCTACGAAGCTTTCGCGCAGGTGGTCGATTCGATGCTCACGCAGCATGCGAAGTGGCTCGAGGAGGCCGAAGAATTGCCTTGGCGCAAGCCGATCGCCTCGCTCAACGTATTCATCACGAGCCACGCATGGCGCAACGATCACAACGGTTTCAGCCATCAGGCGCCGGGCTTCGTCGATAACGCGCTCGCGCGGCGCAGCACCGTGATTCGCACCTACTATCCGCCGGATGCCAACACGCTATTGAGCTCGGTCGACCACTGCCTTCGCAGCCGCGATTACGTTAACGTCGTCACCTGCGGAAAGCAGAAAGAGCTTCAATGGCTCACCATGGAAGAAGCGGTCGAGCACTGCTCGCGAGGCGCATCGATCTGGAAATTCGCGAGCAACGACGATGGCAATCCCGATATCGTCCTCGCGTGCGTGGGCGACGTGCCGACTCTCGAAACCGTCGCGGCATCCTGGCTCCTGCAAAAACATCTTCCCGGAATTCGCGTGCGCGTTGTGAACGTGATCGACCTGGCCGTGCTCATGAGCCCGACCGAGCATCCGCACGGAATGGACAACCTCTATTTCCAGGATCTCTTCACCGAATCGGCGCCCGTAATTTTTGCGCATCACGGCTACCGCTGGAGCATACACAGCATGATTCACGGCCGGCCCAATGAGGCGCGTTTCCACGTGCGCGGGTTCATCGATCAGGGCAGCACCACGACTCCATTCGACATGGTGGTGCGAAATAAGATCAGCCGCCTCCATCTCGCTCTCGACGCGCTGAAATATATTCCCAGGCTGCGCTCGCGCGCAGGCGACATGGAGGACATGCTCAAGCGCAAGCTCTACGAGCACAACACGTACATCCGCGAGCATTTCGAGGACTTACCCGATATCACCCTCTGGCGATGGACGAGCGACTTCAGCGAGTCGACCGAGCCGCTGCCATTGGCAAAGGGCCAGCCGCACTCCGCCGTCTTCACCGACAGCTGAAATCTGGAAATCTTGCCGCAGCCCTTCCGATGCGGCGCCAAACGCGCCCAAATCCGTCTTTTTTCGATCCATTAGCCCCGTTTAAGCCCCCGACGGCAGCAACATTCATGACGCGCGCGGAGCGCAAAGGGTGATTCGAGTCACCTGAAAAAGTGACGCGCATCACATTCCCGCGTCCCCAATAGTCGCATTGTCCATGGCAGGAGGGGGCCATGACAAAGCTCAAGGAAGCGGGCGCAAGGGTCACTCTGAACAACATTTTGTACCTCACCGATTTCTCCGAGCCGTCGGAGGCCGCGCTGCCGTTTGCAGAGGCAGTCGCTCGCGAATACGGCGCAAAGGTGATCGCGTACCACGCGCTGATCCCGGCGGCATACACGTATACGGCGCCGGAACTGGTCCAAACCGGTCTCGAAGCTCAGGAAGAAGCGGCCGAGAACAATATGAAGCGCGCCGAAGCAGAGCTCGTCGGAGTTCCGCATGAGATGGTTGTCGAGCGCTCCGCCGGCATCTGGACGTCTCTCGAGCAGGCCATCAAGGACTACAACGCCGACCTGATCGTGCTCGGAACTCACGGCCGGACGGGCGCCGAAAAACTGCTGCTCGGATCGGTGGCCGAGGAAGTGTTCCGGAGGGCGCGCGTGCCGGTGCTGACGATTGGGCCCGGCGCGCCGCGAAGCCCTCATGCGGGCGCAAAGTTTCACAAGGTGCTTTACGCAACCGACTTCTCGAAAGAATCGCTCGCGGCCGCGCCATACGCGATCTCGATGGCGGAGGAAAATCAGGCGCGGCTGATTCTGCTTTACGTGATGAAGCCGTCCGCCACGCCGCTCAGCGAGCGGGAAGCTCAGGATGCGCTCTCGAATGCCACGTTTCAGCTGCACGAGATCGTTCCGCCCAGCGCGGAGCTCTGGTGCACCGCCGAAGCGATCGTCCGCGAGGGGAATGCGGCGGAGCAGATCCTCGAAACGGCGAAAGAGAAAGGCGCCGATCTGATCGTCCTCGGTGTTCGCGACAGAAAAGGACACCTGGGAGCTGCGACGCATCTCGAACGCGCCACGGCGCACAAGGTGGTCGCGCATGCGGCTTGCCCGGTGCTGACTGTTCGGGATTGAAACGCGCCGGATAAACTCGGGCTCATGCTTGAAAAAAAGGCGGTCGCCGCCGATAGTGTGGGTGTGAGCCTGGAACCGAAGACGGCGAAAACATCGGCCCCGCTCCGTGACGCCCACGAAGCGGGGCCGCTTTCTCTCGAAGCAATATTCCAGCCACGTTCGGTCGCGGTGATCGGCGCCACGGAACGAGTCGGCAGCGTCGGCCGCACGACTTTCCTGAACCTGGTAAACGCCTCATTTGGCGGAAAGATTTGCGCCGTCAATCCGCAGCATTCCGAAATCCTCGGGGAAAAATCCTATCGCTCAATCGGAGACGTGTCGGGGCACGTCGATCTGGCGGTGATTGTGACGCCCGCCGCAACGGTGCCTGGCGTTGTGGGCGAGTGCATCGACGCCGGGGTAAAAGCGGCGGTCGTGATTTCCGCGGGATTTCGCGAGCGTGGCGCCGAGGGGAAAGCGCTCGAAGAACAAATCGCACAGCAGCTTCAGCGCGGCCGGATGCGGCTGATCGGTCCGAACTGCCTCGGCGTGATGAATCCCGTGATCGGGCTGAACGCGACCTTCGCGCAGACGATCGCGCGGAAGGGAAACGTCGCATTCCTCAGCCAGAGCGGAGCGCTGCTGACGGCGATTCTTGACTGGAGTTTGCGCGAAGAGGTCGGCTTCAGCTCGTTCGTCTCCACGGGCTCGATGCTCGACGTGGGCTGGGGCGACCTGATCGATTATTTCGGTTACGACGCGAATACGCAGAGCATTCTGATCTACATGGAATCGATCGGCGACGCGCGGTCGTTTCTTTCCGCGGCTCGCGAAGTGGCGATGGCCAAGCCCATCATCGTGATCAAGGCTGGACGCACGGAAGCGGCGTCGAAGGCGGCGTCATCGCACACGGGAGCGTTGACCGGCAGCGACGAGGTGTTCGACGCGGCGCTGCGGCGCTGCGGCGTGTTGCGCGTGCAGAGCATCTCGGACGTGTTTCACATGGCCGAAGTACTGAGCAAGCAGCCGCGGCCGGCCGGCCCCCGGCTGATGATTGTGACGAACGCCGGGGGCCCGGGCGTGCTGGCGACGGACTCGCTGATCGGCAACGGCGGCGAGCTGGCGCAGCTTTCCGATGATTCACGCCGGGCGTTCGACAAACTCTTGCCACCACATTGGAGCCGCGGCGATCCAATCGATATCCTCGGCGACGCCGATCCGGAGCGTTACGCGCGCGCGCTCGAAATCGCCATGCGCGACCCGGGAAGCGACGGCCTGCTCGCGATTCTCGCGCCGCAAGGGATGACCGATCCGGCGAGCGTGGCGAATCGCCTTGTGCCGTACGCGAAAGGACAGCGCAAGCCGCTGCTCGCGAGCTGGATGGGCGGAATGGAAGTCGAGCAAGGACGCGCGATTCTGAACGCAGCCGGAATTCCGACATTCGACTATCCCGATACGGCGGCGCGCGCGTTCGAGTACATGTGGCGCTACACCTATCACCTGCGCGGGCTCTACGAAACGCCGTCGATTGCGGATGACCCGGGAGTCGCGCAGGAGCGAGCGAGGAAAGCGCGCGAAGTTCTTGGGTCTATTGCGGCGCAAGGGCGGACGCTCCTGACTGAATTCGAGTCGAAGCAGATTCTGGCGCTCTACGACATTCCGGCGGTGCCGACGAAAGTGGCGCGGACGGTGGACGAAGCGGTGGGCATCGCACGCGAGATGGGCGTGCCGGTCGTGCTGAAGCTGCATTCGTACGCGCTGACGCACAAAACCGACGTGGGCGGCGTGAAGCTCGATCTGCGGACGCCGGAAGCGGTGCGCGAAGCGTTTCACGCGATCGAGACAAGCGCGATCGAACATGCTGGCGCGGAAAGCTTTCAGGGCGTTACCGTGCAGCGGATGGTGCGCCTCGACGGCTACGAATTGATTCTGGGCAGCAGCGTCGATCCGCAGTTCGGGCCGGTGCTGCTTTTCGGTTCCGGCGGGCAGCTGGTGGAGGTCTATCGCGACCGCGCGCTCGCTTTGCCGCCGCTCAATACCACGCTCGCGCAGCGATTGATGGAGCAGACGAAGATTTACAAGGCGCTGCAGGGCGTCCGCGGAAGGAAGCCGGTCGACATGCAGGCGCTCGAGAGCGTGCTGGTGCGCTTCAGCTACATTTCCGTCGAGCTGCCGCGAATCAAGGAGATCGACATCAATCCGCTGCTCGCTTCACCGGAGGGGCTCGTGGCGCTCGACGCGCGAATCGTCCTATTTGACGCGAGCGTCGCCGACGCCGATCTGCCGCGGACGGCGATCCGGCCGTATCCGGCGCAATACGTCTGGCAATGGAAGGCGAAGAACGGAGAGGAAATGCTGATTCGTCCGATTCGCCCCGAGGACGAGCCGCTGATGGCGCGCTTCCACGAATCACTCTCCGAGCAGAGCGTGTTTCTCCGCTACTTCCACATGGAGAATCTGACCTCGCGCGTGGCGCACGACCGGCTGCTGCGCAAATGCTTCATCGATTATGACCGCGAAATGGCGCTGGTCGCGGAGGCGAAAAATCCGGCCACCGGCGAGGCGGAAATCCTGGGTGTGGGACGGCTGACGCGCGAGCGCGATCGCCGCGAAGGCGAATTGGCGGTGCTCGTGACCGACCGAGTGCAAAAGATCGGTTTGGGCACTCAGCTGATCCGGCGTTTAATCGAGGTCGCGCGCAGCGAGAAGTTCGAGCGGATCGTTGCGCTCACGATGCCTGAGAATACCGCGATGCGGTCGCTGGCAGGGCGTTTCGGTTTTGTTACCGAGGCAACGGAGGACCCTTCGCAGGTCAAAGCCGTCCTCACGCTGTAAGCGGGCAGAGGGAGGTTCGATGGAACACGCTGTCGGAGTCGACCGTCTTCAGTTCGCGTTTACGGTGACCTTCCACTACATCTTTCCCCAGTTGACGATGGGGCTGGCGCTGTTGCTCGTCTATCTGAAGACGAAGGCGCTGCGCACCGGCGACGAGCATTACAACCGCGCCGCGCGATTCTGGGCGCGCATCTTCGCGATCAACTTCGCGATCGGAGTTGTAACCGGCATCCCGATGGAATTCCAGTTCGGCACGAATTGGGCGCACTTTTCGCGAAGCGCCGGAGGCGTGATCGGGCAAACGCTGGCGATGGAAGGCGTGTTTTCTTTCTTCCTCGAGTCGAGCTTTCTCGGATTATTTCTATTCGGCGAGAAGAAGCTGGGGAGGATCGGCCACTGGTGGGCGGCGTTTCTCGTGTGGCTCGGATCGTGGATGTCCGGCTACCTGATTGTGGCGACCGACGCGTGGATGCAGCATCCGGTCGGATACGTTCTCGGGCCGCACGGCGAAATCATGCTGTCGAGTTTTTGGGGGCTGCTGCTCAATAGATGGGCGCTTTGGCAATACGCGCACAACATGATCGGCGCAGTGCAAACGGGCTGCTTCGTGATGGCGGCCGTCGGCGCGTTTTACATCCTCGACAAGCGCGACGAGGCGTATGGGCGCACGTTTGTGAAGGCGGGCGTGATCGTCGGCGTGATCGCAGCTTTAATCCAGCTTTTCCCGACGGGCGACATGCAGGGCAGGATGATCTCGCGGAATCAGCCGGTGACGCTCGCGGCGATGGAAGGACTTTTCGAATCGCAACAGGGCGCGCCGCTGGCGATTCTGGGGCAGCCGGACGTCGACAATAGACGCCTCGATAACCCGCTCATGGTGCCGGAAGCGCTTAGCTTCCTCACCTATCGACAATGGAACGCGAACGTACGCGGGCTCGATTCCTTCGCGCAAGATCTGTGGCCCGACCGTATCCCGCTGCTCTATTTCAGCTATCACGTGATGGTGGGCCTCGGGACGATTTTCATCGCCGTGATGCTGGTAGCGGTGGTTCTTCTGTGGCGGAGCAAATTGTATGAAACGCGCTGGATGCTATGGCTGCTGATGCTGTGCGCGCCGCTGCCGTACATCGCGAATACGGCCGGATGGATGACGGCGGAACTGGGCCGGCAGCCGTGGCTGATCTACGGGCTCATGCGGACGTCGGAGGGCGCGTCGCCGAGCGTGGCCGCGGGGAACGTGTGGTTCACGCTGATCGGATTCATGGGGATGTACGGCGTGCTCGCGATTCTGTGGCTCTTTCTCGTGTGGCGCGAAATCGAAATTGGACCCGAGCAGCGGCCGCTCGATGCGACCGGCGTCGCGATCGTACCGGAACACTAAGGAGGCGCGATGGGGACAATCTGGTTTTGCCTCGTGGCCGTGATGATCGCGGTGTACGTCCTGCTGGATGGATTCGATCTTGGCGCGGGCGCGATCCATCTGCTGGTGGCGAAGACGGACGCGGAACGCCGTCAGGTGCTGGCCAGCATCGGGCCGGTGTGGGACGGCAACGAAGTGTGGCTGCTCGCGGCAGGCGGCACGCTGTACTTCGCGTTTCCGGCGCTGTATGCGAGCGGCTTCAGCGGATTCTATTTGCCGCTGATTATGGTTCTGTGGCTGCTGATCCTGCGCGGCACGTCCATCGAATTTCGCAGCCACATTCATAGCCACGTCTGGGAGCCGATGTTGGACTTCGTCTTCTGCGCGTCGAGCCTGCTGCTGGCCGTGTTCTTCGGCGCGGCGCTGGGCAACGTGGTGCGCGGCGTGCCGCTCGATGCGAGCGGATATTTCTTCGAGCCGCTGTGGACGAATTTCAATTTCGGCGACAACGCGGGGATTCTGGATTGGTACACGATTCTCGTGGGCGTGCTGGCGCTCGGCGCGCTGATGATGCATGGCGCGCTCTGGCTGCGAGTGAAGACTGCCGGCGCGGTGAGTGAGCGCGCGGCGGGCGTGGCCGGTGCGGTGTGGTGGGCCGTGGCGCTGCTCACGGTTGTGGTCTCGCTCATCACTTTTCGCGTGCAGCCCAACGTGATGAGCAATTTTGCGAAGTGGCACTGGGGAGTTGTATTTCCGCTGCTCGCAGTGGCGGGAATGATTGCGGTGAAGATGTACCTCGCGGCGAAGGATGAATGGGGCGCGTTTCTCGGATCGTGCGCGTACCTCGCGGGGATGCTGACGAGCGTTGTCTTCGGCGTGTATCCGATGGTATTGCCCGCGCGGAATCCGGCGTATGCGCTGACGGTTGCGAACGCGAAGGCGGGCGATTACGGATTGAAGATCGGCCTTGCCTGGTGGGTGATCGGGATTTTGCTCGCGACGGGATATTTCACATTTGTCTACCGATCATTCGCCGGAAAAGTGGACGCCGATCAGCCACAGAGACACTGAGGCACGGAGAACTGCGGGTCACCTTATTTCGCGTTAGGGTCCTTCTTTACGCCGTTGTCCATGAACTCGAGCCAGAAGCCTTGCGGATCGGTCACAAAGAACGTGCGCGTGGTCGGCGCGATGAAGACCGGCGCGTCGGACGGGCTCGTGGTGTGCAAACCGGCCGCCCTGACGCGGTCCGCCATCACATCATCGTCCTTCGACATGAAGAGGAAATGTGCGGCGCCAGGATCCTGAAAGTGTGGGCGCGCGAAAAGCTTGCGGTGATGCGCGTATTCGATCAGCTCCATCACGACCGGTGAGCCGGGAACCATCGCTTCCGCGAGCCGGAACTGGCCGCTGATGCCGGTGAGGTCCTCGTAGGTTTTATCGCCCATTAGCGACGGGCTCACCCAGAATCTGAAATCGGGGCCGACCAGGCTTTCGTACATGTGGCAGGTGTCTTCGATATTGTTGACGATTATGGAGACGCGCGCGGCCAGCACGTTGCTGCCCGCCGCGGCGGTCGAATCCGGCGCCGGCGTCTGCTCGATCAATTCCACCGAGTAGCCGTCGGGATCGCGCACGAAGACCGCGCGGATTTCGCCGGTCATGCCGGGCCAGCTGGAAAGCTCGACGGGATTTCCGCCGGGAGTGATCACGGGATAGCGCTCGGCTTTCAGAAGCGCGAGCGTCTTATCCAGGTCCGCCACGATGATCTTCAAGTAGGACGCGCCCGGATCGGTGAGAAGCGGGTGGAACGGCTGCTTGGCGATTCCCTGGATCTCGATCGATTCGATCGTCATTTCAGGGCCGCCCGGCGCAGCAGCGGTCCCGGGAATCGGGAGCAGCGCCACGCGGCTCACCTGCACGTAGGGATCCGGAGCGCCCTGCACGAGCGACGCAACTTCCTGCAATCCGCGATTGGCGAAAAATGGGCGAGGCTGGTCGCGCGTGCCGCGAAGCTCGAACCCGATCAGATCGTGGTAGAAGTGCATGATGTCCTCGACGTCGCCGACCTGGCGGCCGAGGTGGCCGGGGCGAAGCGCGTCGCCGGGCGGCGCGATTCCCGTCGGCGGCGCGTCGAGCGTCGCGCAAGATGTTTGCGCCGAGGCGATCGGGACGGCGATCAGCAGCATTAGGCTGGTTACGGCGAGTCCGCGTGCAATCTTCTTCAGCAATCGGGGCACTGGGGCCTCTTTGATCCGGACGGGAATTTCGATTCCAAAGCTTCGGTCCGTCGCGCATCATACGCTTCGCGCGTCTCGCTCACAACGAATTTGGCGCTATGACCACGCTTGCGCATCTTCCGCATCGGCGATATAACGTGCTCCAAGCGTGTGAGGGGGGACATATGAAAATCGGACGCAGGGAATTTCTCGAAGGATCATCGAAGTTGGTTTCGGCGGGGGTGCTGGCTGCAGGCGTGGCCGGAGGCGCGGCGGCCGGGCCTGGCTCTGCTGCTGCGGAGAAGGCGGCTGGGGAGCCACAGGCGCCGAAGCGAAAATACCGGCTGATCGCGACGGAGGAGGCGTTTTCGATTCCCGAACAGAGAGACGAATTTCGCAAAATCGCGGGGATCGCCTACTCGAATCCCGATCTGGACATGTGGCGCAATTTCCTGAATCCGACGCCCAACGCGCCGCCGCTGCTGCGGCGTTTGCTTGATCTCGAAGGCGAGAGAATCCAGATCATGGACGAGGCCGGTGTCGACATGCACGTCCTTTCACTGACTTCGCCCGGCGTGCAGATGTTCGACAAAGAGACTGCGACGAGCCTGGCGACGGTCGCCAACGACCGGTTGGCGGAAGTGATCAAGAAGCACCCGACGAGATTCACGGGACTCGCGAGCTTCGCTCCGCAGGATCCGGAGCGCGCCGCGAAGGAAATCGATCGCGCAATGAATCAACTGAAGCTCAATGGTCTGATCGTCAATTCGCATACGAACGGCGAATATTTCGACGATCCGAAATTCTGGCCGATCTTCGAAGCGGCGACCGCTTCGAAGGCCGCGATTTATATTCATCCGCGAAACATGCCCGATCCGTGCACGTTCATGACGGCGCCCCGCGCCGATGTAAATCTTGCGGGCGCGCTGTGGGGATTCCAGATGGAAACGGGCGTGCATGCCATGCGGATGATCGTCGCGGGCGTGTTCGACCAGTTCCCGGATTTGAAAATCGTGCTCGGCCACATGGGAGAGGGCGTGCCCTACTGGCTCTACCGGATCGATTACATGTACAAGGCATATTCGCACGGGCATTCGAAGCTGAAGAAAACGCCGAGCGAATACGTGAAGGACAACATCATCATCACGACCAGCGGGATGAACGACCACAAAGTCCTGAAGTATTGCTGCGACGCGCTCGGAGTGGACAACATCATCTATGCGATCGACTATCCGTACCAGGAAATGCTCGAGTCGGCGGATTTCATGAGATCGGCGCCGCTGCCGGAAGAGGACATGGAGAAAATCACGCATGGAACCTCGGAGAAGCTGTTCCACATTGCGGCGCGTGGCCGGGTGAGCTGATCGCAAACGAGAAGATGCCGGGCCGAACAAGCCGGCGCTACGTTTAAATCTCAAAGCTCGTCAGGCGCCGGCTCAGGAGGCCGAAACCGCGGCCGATGATTGGGTCACGGCGCTTTCGATAGCCATCTGCACGGTAACGGTAGTGCCACTTTCGTTCGATTCGATATTCAGACGTCCTCCTTGTTCGCGCGCCCGTTCGCGCATGCCCGCGAGCCCCACGCCCGTATGCGCTCCCGACACGCGAAAGCGTTCGAGCAATTCAGCTGAAATTCCTTTTCCGTAATCGCGGATGCGAAGAGTCACTTCGTGCGCCGTTCTCTCAATCGCGATATCCGCGCGCTCGCTGTTCGAATGGCGATGAATGTTCGTGAGGCATTCCTGAAGGATGCGAAACAGCGCGAGCTCCACGGAATGCGGAAGGCGAGGCAGATCGTCGGGAATTTCCGAAGTCACCTGGATGCCGCTGCGCTGGGCGAACCCGTCCAGATACCATTTCGAGGCGAAAGCGAATCCCATTTCATCGAGCAGGGGTGGATGCAGCAGGTACGAAATCGTCCGCGTTTCGGCGATGCACCGGTCGAGATACTCGAGCGACTCGGAAAGCTCGGCGGCGGAGTACCGGTTGGCCAGGCTGGAGAGGCTCATCTTCACGAGATTCAAATATTGGCCGAGGCTGTCGTGAACCTCGCGAGAAAATTTCCGGCGCTCTTCGTCCTGAATGTGGAGTAGCCGCGTGCTGAGCAGGCGCAACGATTCCTGGCTGTCGAGCGCGAGCTTCTCTGCGCGCTGGCGTTCGCGAAGCTCCGATCGCAGGAGCCGGTAATTGAGATAGAGCAGGCCGACCGAGATGGCGAACGTCGCCGCCACGATCGATACGATCGCGATGAAGAGCAAACTCGAAACATCGAGGCGCCGGTCGAAGGCTACTTCTTCCTCCGACGCCATTTGTTGAAACACCGAGTTCATTTCATCGGCAACGACCACGCGCTGGCTCGTCAATTCGAGCTGCAAGCCGTCCTCGTCCTTGTGTTCTTTTCGGTCCTCAACGGAAGTTCTCATTAGGGAGAGCCGCCGGTCCGCAAGCAGGACCATCTGGGCGTACCAACGTTCGTGGTCGGGCACATCCCGAATCAGATCGCGGAGCCGCTCGATTTTCCCCGGGACCTGGTTGGCCAGGCGCTGATACTGATCCAAAAAACGGCTATCGTTCGAAGTGAGATAGCCGGTTTGAGCCCGGCCGGCGGTGCTGAAGGTCGACTCGAGGTCGGCCAGCGACACTTCCACGTCGTGCGCGCGATCGACGCGCCGCAGGCTCGACTGCAGCAGCACAATCGTAACGCCGGCGGCGAGGCCACTCAGAATGAGAAAGGCCAGGCCGGCCGCAAACGTCAATCGTGGTTTATTCCACACCATCGCCTTGCCCCGAAAGGGAACCGCACCGCCGCCGATTATACCTTGGGCTAGGTCAGCCCATGCGTAGATTGGTTGCGCGTATTCGGCGCTAGGTTGGCGGCGCGCCGGGCGATTTTTCTCGGATATTGCGTTGACATCGCCGCGGCAATGATGAATTATCCCCGCGCTTTCCGCTGCAACTCGATGAGCAGTGCGGCTGGCATGCCGCGCCCGGATTCACGGCCTGCGAGGGAGAGTTCAGATTGGCGAAGAACGATTTCTTCGGCTGGAAGCTTCTGTGGATCCTCTGGGCGGTGATCTTCCTGAATTTCGCTTTTCCGACGTTCGGCATGAGCGTCGTGAATACGGACATGGCGCGCGCCATGCACCTCAACCACAAGGAACTCGGCCTAGCCTACTCGGCGTTCAGCTTGATGGCGGGGCTTCCGGCGCCCCTGGCCGCATTGTCGATCAACAAATTTGGAATTCGGTTCACGATGGTGACGGGTGCGCTGTCGATGGCGTTCGGGGCGCTTCTGATGGTTTTCGCGGCGCGCACGGCGTTCGAGGCGATTTTGGTTCTGGCGCTGCCCGTGGGTTTCGGCGCGGTGATGTGCGGCACGCTCGCGCCGCAGGTGGCCATGGCGCGATGGTTTCACCGGAAACGCGCGCTGGCGATCGCGACCGTGCTGAGCGCGTCGGGCACTGGCGGCTGCATCGCGGTTCCGCTGCTGAATCACGTGATTGCCGTATCGGGAGGGAACTGGCGCGCGGCGTGGGTGTGCATGGGATCGGGGTCGGTCGCCGCGGCGCTGGTGGCCGCGCTGTTTGTGAAGGAGAGCCCGGAGCAGATGGGCCAATTGCCCGATGGTGACGCGGGCCCTGCGCCCGCGGCTGCGGTGGAAATCAAGCCGCGCTCGAGCGTGTTCAAGACAACCGAAGACTGGACGCTCGGCGAAGTGCTGAGAACGCCGAGCGTGTGGATGCTGGTCCTGACGTATCTCGGATTCTTCGCCGGCTTTTTCATCTTCATCGCGCACGGCATTGCGAATCTGGAAGGATTGGGACACTCGCCCGCGGCCTCCGCGAGATCGCTCGCGCTGGTGCTGTTTTCGGCGCTGCTCGGGCAGTTCACGATTGCGGCGCTGGGGGATCGCATCGAGATGCGCTTTCTTTTCGCGGTGGCCGTCTGCTTTTTCGGGGTCGGGATTTGGCTCGCGGCGCGAGCGGTAGGCCCGATGGCGCTGTATCCTTACGCGATCCTGATGGGCAGCGGTTTTGGCGCGTCGTTCACCTGCATGATGACGATTCTCGGCAATTACTACGGCCCGAAAGCGTATCCGCTCGTGCTCGGCGTTACGATGCCTTTTGGAACGATCGTCGGCGCGATCGGGCCCGTGGTGGCGGGATATTTCTCCGATAAATACGGGAGCTACGTATACCCGTTTTCGGGCGTCGCCGCGATTTGCGTCGCGACTGGAGTGTTGCTCATCTTTGCGAAACCTCCTGTGAAGGACGCCGGTCGCAGTAAAATCGCCGCTGCGGCGCAGGTGACGTAGGCGGGGCTCCGAGGTGAAATCCAGAAAAATCACGGCGGCCGTAATCGAGAAAACCGGCGCGCCTTTCGTCCTACAGGAACTCGATCTGGATGCCCCGCGCGCGGACGAGATTCTCGTGCGCGTGGTCGCGGTCGGCATCTGCCAGACCGACGTGCACGTTCGCGATCGCGTCCAGCCGCCGGGGCTGCCGATGGTTCTCGGGCACGAAGGCTCGGGCGTTGTGGAAGAAGTCGGCGCCGCGGTGACGGCTGTGCGGCCGGGCGACCGCGTCGTCCTATCGTACGACGCGTGCGGGCAGTGCCGATTCTGCCTCAGCGGCCGCTACACATATTGCGAGCACGCCATGGCGATCAATTTCGGCGGCTCGCGTCTCGATGGCACGAATGCGCTGCATCGCGCAGGCGGGGAAGTCCACGGGCACTTTTTCGGGCAATCGTCCTTCGCTACGTACGCATTGGCCACCGAGCGCAACGTCGTGAAAGTTCCCGACTACTTGCCGCTCGAACTGCTCGGCCCCCTCGGCTGCGGCCTGCAGACCGGCGCGGGCGCGGTGCTCAATTCGCTGCGCATCCCCGCGAATGCAAGTATCGCCATCCTCGGCACGGGCGCCGTCGGCCTCGCGGCTGTGATGGCCGCGCGCGCGGCGGGCGCGAGTCCCATTATCGGTGTCGATCTGGTGCCGAAGCGGCTCGCGCTGGCGACCGAGCTCGGCGCGACGCACACCATCGACGCGCGCAAGGAAGACATCCGCAAGCGTATCGCCGAGATCACCGGCTCCGGCGTCGATTACGTTCTCGAAATCACCGCGCAGCCCGAAATGCTCAAGCTGGCCGTTGATATCCTCGCGCCGTGCGGCACCGCTGGCCAAATTGGCGGTGGAGTGCCCGGCGCCGAGGCGCCCATCAGCATGAGCCGCCTGCTCCTCGGCCGTACCGTGCGCGGCATCATTCAGGGCGACTCGATCCCGCGCATCTTCATCCCCAGGCTCATCGAAATGTACCGCCGCGGCCAATTCCCGTTCGACCGCCTCGTCCGCTTCTACGATTTCGCCCAGATCAATCAAGCCGTAGTCGACGCCGCCAGCGGCGACACGATCAAACCGATTCTTCGTGTCGCGATACTGTGATTTGAGCTATCCGCGAAACAGTGTCGCTTTTTACCAGAACAAGCACGGGCGGTGTAAACTCGGGGCCGGCTAAAGGCTGGGTGGGGGCGCAAACGTGCGCATTGGGGGCCGCTTGGAAACTGCTGCGCCGAAGTCGAACGTCATCGACATCATCGACGGGCATTCGCTCGGCGCGTTTCAGATTTGGACTGTCGTGCTTTGCGGCTTGGTGCTGGTGCTCGACGGCTTCGACGCGCAGGTCATCAACTACACGGCGCCGTCGATTGCGGTCACGATGCACGTGGCCGTCAGCCACTTCGGGACAATTTTTTCGTCGAGCCTGATTGGGCTGATGATCGCGGCGATGGCGTCCGGCCCGATCGCCGACCGCTGGGGCCGCAAGTGGCCGGTAATCGTTTCCGTCTTCAGTTTTTCCGCGTTTTCGTTGCTCACCGCGCATGTGACTACTTTCAACGAGCTCTGGGCCCTGCGCTTTCTCACCGGGCTGGGCCTCGGCGGCGCAATGCCCAATGTGGTAGCGCTCGCTTCCGAGTATGTTCCGCGGCGAACGCTGGCGATTGCGGTGACGATCCTATTCGTCGGAATGCCGCTGGGAGGGAGCTTGGCCGGGTTTGTCAGCGCGGCGCTGATCCCGAAGTGGGGATGGCCCTCGATGTTCTATGTCGGCGGCGCGCTGCCACTGGTAATTTCGATCCTGCTGATCTTTCTGCTGCCGGAATCGATCCGCTTCCTCGCGGTGAAGGGCAGGGCGCCGGCAACAATCCGCCGCATCATGGCTCGGATTGCCCCCGAGGCTGCCACGGCGGACATGAATCTTTCGGCGCCGGAAGACGAAAAGCGCGCGGGCGTTCCCGTCAAACATCTCTTTACCGAAGGCCGCGCCGTCGGCACGATTCTCCTGTGGATTCCCTATTTCATGAATCTCCTGCTGATTTATTTCATCACGAGCTGGCTGCCTGCGCTCTTGCGCAGCGAAGGCATGGCGGTCTCGGCCGCTTCGGCGACGGCGGCGCTGGTCAGCTTCGGCGGCATGTTCGCATGTATCGGCGAGGGATACTTGATCAAGTGGCGCGGTGCTGGCGCGGTCTTGGTGGCGGAGTACGTGCTCGCGGGCGCGTTTCTCGCGGCCCTGGCGCGGTTGAGCGTGCCGTTTCACGCTGTGCAGTTGCTGACGTTCGGCGTCGGGTTCATGATCGTCGGATCGCAGAGCGGCTTGAACGCGCTCGCCGCGAATTTTTATCCCACGGCGGTGCGCTCCACAGGCGTTGGCTGGGCGCTCGGCGTGGGCCGCATCGGTTCGATCGTGGGGCCGCTGCTGGGCGGGATGTTCCTCGGGATCGGATGGAAGCCGGACGATATGTTGCTGTTCTGCACCGTGGTCGCCGCGTGCGCGAGCATTTCGATTTTGCTGAGCGCATTTTCGCGCGGCGCAAGCGCGTACCGGCAGGTGCCGGGCGTGGACCCGGCGAAATAATTCCTACCCTGTCGTCACATAACGCTATCGCACACGCTTGTGTTCGCGTCCGCACATTAGAAATGGCCTTCTTCGCCGCCCATAGTGAATTGTGATTCAGCCGATTTTTTCTTTGAATCTTTCGGTTACAGGGATGCATCTTGTCAAAATAACAGGAACACGGTATAGATACGAAGTCGAGTTCGCGCCATCTTTTGGCCCTTGGGTGCTCGACGCAGTGACCGAAGCGCGCTCGACTGAGGGAGGTTTCATGTCGTCGGCTCCGCAGCAGCCTGAGGAGTTTTCTCCGCAACCATTCCGCTTGGACGTTCAACTCCACGATCTCCTGACCAACTCACCTGCGCCAAAGCCTCTGCTCGTTCCGCCGAAGGCGGACGGCGCGATGACGCTGCCCGAGCCCGTTTTCCCGCAGCATTCGGAACTCCTGAATTCCGATGACAACTACGAGGAGGAACTGGAGCGGGCGAGAGCCGGTCGCCGCAAATGGACGGCACCGCTCGTCCTGCGGGCGATGAACGGCTGGCTTTTCCCCTATGCGAAGTCGCGCGTGCTTCCGGGAGACTTCCACCCGATCATCGCGTATCTCTTCACCGAATGGAAATGTAACCTCGATTGCCACTATTGCTGGGCTTTCGACAACCACGTGAAGGGCATGACCGAGGATGTCGCCCGGCGCTCGATCGATTGGCTGCATTCCACCACGTGCCGCGTGCTGGCGTTCATGGGCGGTGAACCCCTCTTGCGTCCGCAATTCGTCCACAAAATTTCATACTACGCGGCGAAGAAAGATTTCTGGATCTACCTGGCCACCAACGCGCGGCTGCTGCGCCCGGAAGTGACGGACCGGTTGCTCGATGCGGGCGTGGCCACGATCAATTTCGCCGTCGATTCCGTCGAGGAAAAGCCGAGCCTGCCGAAAGCCCTCAAGCCGGTGCGCCCGTACTTCGATTATCTGCTGCGCAAGCAGTACAAGTACGGCACGGCGGTTTTCTTCAATATGAATATCTGCCGGAACAATCTCGACGACATCAAGCAGCTCACCGAAATCGCGCACGACAACGGGATCGCCACCGACTACCACATCAACGAATCGCCGATGCTCGAGCAGGATCACTTCAAGCACTACGACGACAACAGTACCTACATCACGAAGGAAGACTGGCCGAAAGTGGACGAGTTGATCGACTGGATCATCGAAAAGAACAAATCAGGCTACAAGATGGTCAATTCTGTCAAGCGGCTCCAGGATATGAAGGAGTTCCTCCGCGGCAAGGTCGAGCCTTGGAATTGCCGCGCCGGCCAGAATTCGATTATCATTCGTACGGACGGCACGCTCGCTCCGTGCTTTCCGATGTATTCGGCCACGCACGATTGGGGCACAATCGAGAATCATAAGTTCGATGTGCCACAATTGAATGAAATGAAGAAAACATGCCACACGCACTGCTTCTCAACCCTCAATCACAATCTCGGCTTCTGCTACAACGATTCGCGCGTCATCAAGTGGGTCCTGAAACAGGCGGCGCACGGCTTCCAGGGTGCTACCGGCAGCTTTACCGAATAAATCGTCAACTCGTAACCCGTTTCACAAACTTCGACCACGTAGAACCTTTCACATACCTTGCATAGTTCCTTGAGGGAGGAACCATGGCGACACCACTCGTACAGATTGAGCAGGATCGTGAAATCGCCGAGCGTCTCGCGGCGGAAAGGATTCGCCTGCGCAAGCTGGCCGGCCTGGACGGGCACACCCATTTCCACAAGCCGATCGAGCGCGCCTTCACGGCCGAAGAGCGCGGCAAGGTGACGATCCTGTTTGGCGGCTTTACCTGGAAGCATGAGGACTTGATTCGCGCCGTCTTTCAGGGCTGCGGCTATCGCTGCGAAAAGCTGCCTGTACCCGACGTGCCTGCATTCCAGCTTGGCAAGGAATTCGGCAACAACGGGCAGTGCAATCCGACGTATTTCACGGTGGGCAATCTCGTCCAGTATCTGCAGTTCCTCGAGAAGGAAGGCATCCCGCGCCAGGAAATCCTCGATAACTATGTGTTCTTCACCGCCGGCTCCTGCGGCCCGTGTCGCTTCGGCATGTACGAGGCCGAGTATCGCTTCGCGCTGAAGAACGCCGGCTTTGACGGCTTCCGCGTGCTGCTCTTCAAGGATAGCGACGGAATCAAAGCCGCGTCGGGCGAGCCCGGTCTGAAGTTCACGGTGGATTTTGGATTCGGCATGCTCAACGCGATGCACATGGGCGACGTCTTCAACGATCTGATCTATCAGATTCGCCCGTTTGAGGTAAAGAAGGGCGAGACCGACCGCATCTTCCGCGAGACGGTCGACGACCTGTGCAACGACTTGAAACACCGCAAGTCCTTCGAAATCGAACAGAGCGCGCCGGACTGGGCCAAGCCGAAATTCAAGAGCAATAAGATCCTGCGCAACACGGTGAACGTCTTCGGCAAGATGCACGAGCATCTCTGGGGAAAGGACTATCTCGAGGCGCTGGCCGCTGCTCGCGCCAAGATGGACACCATCGAAATCGACCGCACGAAAGTGAAGCCCGTCGTGAAAATCACGGGCGAATTCTGGGCGCAGCTCACCGAGGGCGACGGCAATTTCAATATGTTCAATTTCCTCGAGCGCGAAGGCGCGCAGGTGCTGGTTGAGCCGATCGCCACGTGGGTGGCCTACCTGATGTATCAGGCGAAGGCGCATGCGAAGGCGAAGTATCCGGTCACGCGCCCCTACCGCACTCCGAAGTGGTATCAGCTGAAGCAGCACATCGCGAATCAAATGTCGCTGCGCAAGAAGCTGATGGGCATCGCCGTCGGCGAGAAAATGTGGAACTACCTGTATCACCGCACGGCCGAAAATCTCGGCGGCATCACGCATCATCTCGTGCCGCAAACCGAGCTCGCCGAGATGGCGCACCCATTCTATAACCAGTTCGCGCGCGGCGGGGAAGGACACCTCGAAGTCGGTAAGAACGTCTACTACACGGTGCACAAGCTCTGCCACATGGTCCTCGCGCTCAAGCCTTTCGGCTGCATGCCGTCATCGCAATCGGATGGCGTGCAATCGGCCGTGATCAACAAGTTCAAGGACATGATTTTCCTGCCCGTCGAAACGTCCGGCGAGGGCGAAGTGAACGCCCACAGCCGCGTCCAGATGGCGCTCGGCGAGGCCAAGGTCAAGGCCAAGCTGGAATTCGAAGAGACGCTCAAATCCACCGGCAAGAGCCTCGACGACATCAGGAACTACATCGCCGAGCATCCCGAGCTGAAGCGGCCGTTCTATCACGTGCCGCACGTCGAGGGCGTCACCGGCACGGCGGCGCAGTTTGTCCTGCACGTCAGCGATCGCATGAACCGCAGCCACCGTTCGTGGCGGCGGTCGCGTTCGCAGGGCGTCACCGTACCCAGCGCAGCCTGATGGCTTGCGGAAAAATCGCCCGGGGACTGTCATCCCGCCTGCCCTGACGCAGGAAGGGAACGAAGTGAGGGATCTGCTTTTCGCGAGCGCCATGCAACAACACAGATCGCTCGGCTAAGCCCGGTCCAGGAAAGACGGGTTTAGGCTTTCTTGCCCGGCGGGCCGCAACGCTCGCTGGCGAAATCGAGGGAGACGCGGATGCACGGACACGATCGCGAGAATCGGTTTCTGGTGGGGCTGGACGTCGGCTCGACGACGGTGAAAGCGCTCGTCATCGACGCAAAGACCGATGAAATCCTCTGGCAGGATTACCAGCGCCACGAAACCAAGCAGCCGGAAAAGACCCTCGAATTTCTGCGCCGCATGGAATCGGAAGCCGGTATAAACCGCCATAACACGCGCATGTTCATGACAGGCTCGGGCGGCGGCCTGCTCGCCGATCTCGTCGACGCGAAATTCGTGCAGGAAGTCACGGCCGTTGCGCTCGCGGTCGAGAAGATGCATCCCGAAGTCTATTCCGTGATCGAGCTTGGCGGGCAGGACGCCAAAATCATCGTCTTCAAGGACGATCAGGACAGTGGCCGCAAGAAGAAGATCCCGTCGATGAACGACAAGTGCGCAGGTGGCACCGGCGCCGTGATCGACAAGATCAATGCAAAGCTCAAGATTCCGACTGAACTGCTCGGCAATCAGGGATACCACGGCGTCAAGCTGCACAAAGTGGCGGGGAAGTGCGGTGTGTTCGCCGAAACGGATATCAATGGCCTGCAGAAAGTCGGGACGCCTCCCGATCAGCTGATGGCGTCGCTTTTCGATGCAATCGTGCTGCAGAACTTGAGCGTCCTTACGCGCGGACACACGCTGCGCCCGCACGTGCTGTTGCTTGGCGGGCCGAACTCGTTCATTCGCGGCATGCGCGAAGCCTGGCAGGCGAATATTCCGAAGATGTGGCAGGAGCGCAAAGTCGAAATTCCTGCCGGCATGAGCCCCGAGCAACTCATCAAGGTGCCGCAAAACGCGCAATATTTCGCGGCGCTCGGCGCGATCGAATTTGGCAAGGGCGAGGACAGTTGCATCGGCTGCTACCGCGGCGTCGATCAGCTCGTTCACTACATCGAATTCGGCCGCCAGGAAGAAAAGGCAAAGGCCGGCGGCTCGGGCCTCGTGAAAGACCCGAGCGAGCTCGATACATTCAAGGAAGCGTACAAGCGGAAGAAATTCATTCCCGCGACATTTCAGAAGGGCCAGACGGTCGGCGGATTCGTCGGAGTCGACGGCGGTTCGACTTCGACGAAGGCCGTCCTGCTCGATGAGCAGGGCGACATCTTGTGCAAAGCCTATCAGCTCTCGAACGGCAACCCGATTCAGGACACGATCGACATGTTCGAGAATCTGCGCGGACAGGTGGAAGCGCAGGGCGCGGAGCTCGAAGTTCTCGGCGTGGGGACGACCGGCTATGCGAAGGACATTCTCAAGGACGTGCTGAAGGCGGATGTCGCACTCGTCGAAACCGTGGCGCACACCGAATCGGCGCTGAAATTCTACGAAGATCCGCACGTGATCATCGACGTCGGCGGCCAGGACATCAAGCTGATCATCCTGAAAGACGGCCGCGTGAAGGACTTCAAGCTGAACACGCAGTGCTCGGCCGGCAACGGTTATTTCCTGCAATCGACCGCGGAAGGATTCGGGCTGAAGGTCGAAGAGTTCGCGGACCTGGCGTTTTCTGCGAACTCCATGCCGCTCTTCGGCTATGGCTGCGCCGTGTTCATGCAGTCCGATATCGTCAATTTCCAGCGGCAAGGCTGGCGCGCGGAGGAAATTCTCGCCGGCCTCGCGGCGGTGCTGCCGAAGAACGTGTTTCTCTACGTGGCGAGCATTCCGAATCTCGCGGCGCTGGGATCGCGGTTCGTCCTGCAGGGCGGCACGCAAAATAATCTCGCGGTCGTGAAAGCCGAAGTCGATTTCATCCGCAGCAGTTTCCGCGCGGCGGGCAAGCAGCCCGAAATCATCGTTCACGAGCACTGCGGCGAATCCGGCGCGATCGGCGCCGGTGCAGAGGCGGTACGTCTCTGGAAAAATGGAATGCGCACCACGTTCATCGGCCTCGACGCCGTCCGCAAAATCGAATATCGGCAGACGAGGAATGAGGATACGCGGTGCAACTTTTGTAAGAATACCTGCCTGCGCACCTTCATTGACATCAAGCTCGACGACGGCACGCACAAGCACATCCACGAAATCGAGGGCAAGGAAGAAGAAGTCGAGACGGCTTGCGGCACGAACGCCCACGGACACGGTCATGGTCACGCCCATGGCCACGCGCATGCCAGCGACACCAAGGTGGACGTCAGCCTCGAATCTTTGATTCCGATGGCAGCGGCGCCCGCGAACACCGCAAAGAAGAAGGCGAGCAAAGTTCCGCTCGCGGTCAACGAGCGGCGCCTGATCATCGCGACATGCGAAAAGGGCACCGTCGAAGACGTGAACGACATGAAGGATATCAAGGCCGGGCTCGATCAGATCAAGGACGCGAACCCGAATTTCGTCGATATCGCGGCGCACGAGGTGTTCCGGCCGACCAACGTGAAGTCGGTGGCCGATCCGCTTCCGTCGCGCGCGTGGACGAAGGCCGCGAAGGAGCGCATCGAGCGGATGCAGGCGCGGCCGAAGATGCGCGTCGGCATCCCGCGCGTGCTCAACGCGTACAGCTACGCGCCGCTCTTCAACGCGTATTTCGAGAGCCTCGGATTGCAGCCGGAAAACGTGGTCTATTCGGACTACACCACGCCCGAGATGTACCGCGCGGGCGCGAATCGCGGCGCGATCGACCCATGCTTCCCGGCGAAAATCGGAATTCCGCACGTCTACAATTTGATTCAGGTAAAGCACAAGAAAAAGCCGCTCGACGCGATTTTTTTCCCGATGTACGACGTGCTGACGTCGCCGCTCGTAAAGCTGATGGGCTCAAACGCGTGCCCGACGGTGACCGCGACGCCGGAAACCGTAAAGGCCGCATTTACAAAGGAAAACGACGTCTTCAAGGAAGCGAACGTCAAGTATCTGAACCCCATCCTGAATTTCAAGGACCGGAAGCTTTTCGCGTTCCAGATGTTCGAGGCGTTCAAAGGCTTGATGGGGCTATCGCAGGAAGAAAACGATCGCGCGATCGAAACGGGCTACAAAGCGCTCGAGGATTACGAAACGGGCATCCGGAAGCGCGCGCGCGAAACGCTCGACCAGCTCGAGCGCGAAGACCGCATCGGCATCGTGATGCTGGGCCGCGTGTATCACCACGATCCCGGCCTGAACCACGAAATCCTCGAGGAATTCCAGAAGCTCGGCTACCCGATCTTTTCGCAGAATACGCTGCCGCTCGATGAGGACATGCTCGAACGCCTCTTCGGCGAAGAGGTTCGCGCGGGGGTGGTGACGCACGCGCTCGACATCACGGACGCATGGAAGAATTCGTATTCGTGCAGCACGAACCATAAAGTGTGGGCCGCGAAATTCACGGCGCGGCATCCGAATCTCGTGGCGCTCGAAATGTCGAGCTTCAAGTGCGGGCACGACGCGCCCATCTACGGCGTGATCGAAGGGATCATCGAAAATTCCGGCACGCCGTATTTCTGCTTTAAGGATCTCGACGAGAACAAGCCGACCGGCTCGATCCGCATCCGCGTGGAAACGATCGATTATTTCCTGCGACGCTATCGCGAGACGATCATCAAGCGGCGCAAATCCGAGCAGGATATCGATGCGCAGCTCGCGCAGTACGAAGCGCAGCTGCGGCGCGAGATGGAGCGCGGCGCGGGAATGGTCGCCGCGGACTAGCCAAAAGTCTGCAATAACAGGGGACTGGAGCAGCCCCCTAGCGGGGGCTTAAAAGCGGCTTAAACGGTCAAAAAAGCCGCTTTTGGCTGTTTTGGGTCTCTTGATTTTCGGCGCGGTTGTATAACTCACCTGCATTCAGCTAGTTGGCGGTGCCGGCGCGGCCCCAGAGTTTTTTCGAGGCGATGCGCGCGCCCTCCGCGAGCGATTTCAGTTTCATCCACGCGAATGCCGGATAGACGGGGCCGAAACCGGCGAAGGTGCCGAATCCGCAGTCGGTGCCGGCCATCACGCGCTCGCGGCCGACGATATTCGCATAGCGCAGCAGGCGCTGCGCCACGACTTCCGGGTGCTCGACGTAGTTGCTGCTCGATGCGACCACACCCGGGATCAGAACTTTGCCCTCCGGCAGCTTGATTTTCGTCCACGCTTCCCATTCGTGTTCGTGCCGCGGATTCGCGGCCTCGATGAGCAGCGCCATCGGCTTCACTTTGATGGCGATGGGGAAAATCTTCATGCAGTCCATGTCGTGGATGTGCGTGCCTTCGTAATTTCCCCAGCAGACGTGCAGGCGGACGCGATCGGCGGGGACGTTCGCGAGCGCGTGGTTCAACGCTTCGACCTGCAGCTCGGCGTAGCGCAGGAATTCCTCGTCGCTCAGATTCTTGAAGCGCGAGTGGCGACCCATGGCGAGGTCGGGGCAATCGAGCTGAAGCAAGAGGCCCGACTTCACGATCAATTCGTATTCTTCGCGCATCGCTTCGGCGAGCGCCTCGAGATATTTTTCGTGCGACGGATAATATTCGTTGGGCTGGAAGACGGCGATCGTTCCCGGTGAAACCGCGTTCATGAATCCCTCGACCACGTTCGCTTTCGCCAGCGCCTCTTTCATGCGCGCGATATCCTGTTCGACCGGCTTCAGATTTTTCACCTTGATCGGGCCTTTGCACACGGGCCGTTTGTAGGTCGCCGAGTGGCCGGCCTTCACCAGGCGGTCGCGATACTCGGGATAATCGTCGAGGTCCTGCGGAGTGGGCCGCGCGGAATCGCCTTCGAATCCGGTGAGGCGGTGGCGGATGTAGGTGGCGTAGCTGATCTTGCTGGTTTCGCCGTCGCTGACGATGTCGACGCCGCATTCTTCTTGCTTCTTCATCGTGTCGCCGACCGCGCGGCGCATCGTCTCTTCGAATTTCGCTTCGTCGTATGGCTCGCCGCGATCTTGCGCGAAAAGCAGATCGACTACGTCCTGAGGCCGCGGCAGGCTGCCGACATGCGTGGTCAGGATGCGGTCCGTGCTCGTTTTCATGGATCCCCCCGTTGGAACCCGGGCGCCGGCCCGGGCAAACCGCGCAAGCATATCATGGCTCGCTGGGGCCGGAGCCATGGGCGATCTTGTTGGTAGTTCAGTTTCCGGTTAGCCGATTATTACCGGCCAATTTTCTGAATCACACCCCTAAAAGCCCCAGGCGAGAAGGGTTATTCTCTTTCAGTTGGATTTTGTTTCAGGAGGAAGGAGCTCCGCTTCCGGCTGCGATCTTGGCGGGTCAACGCCGGAGGGCAGAGCCCCGATACGCTACGATTCTGTTTATCCCACTTTCCGTCCCTCCACACAAGCTCGGAACGGATTGGGCCACGGGCTGTGCCGAGATCATTCTGCGGCGATGCCCCGCTTGTGAACATGATTCGATCATCGGCCACGGACGGCGCCGCAAGCAGGCGCACGATGAGCATCACGATTGGATTGGCATCCGGCGCGGTCGCTGCCCCGGTTGTGGGAAAACCTTCACCTTCCTGCCGCTACTTTCTCTTCCTTACACGCACTACAGTTTGCTGACGCGATCTCAGGCGTTGCAGCGGCGCTTTGCGAAGCACTGCTCTTGGGAAGAGGCCGCACCTACGCTCAAAGACGCTAACCGTGTGCCCGATCCTTCCACACTTCGTCGCTGGACCCACGGACTGGACCACTCTCAGCCAGCCATTTCTTTTTTCCGGCAAACGCTTGCCCGCATGACTCACTGGCTGGCGTGCGGTGAACCGACCGATCTGCAAGTTGAGCCTTGGTCTTGGCTGACTTCGGTTCTGCAAATTCTTTGGCCCTTGCGGCTCTGAGAAATTCCCTCCTGCCCACCATCCTTGCCTGGGAATGCTAGCCGGCTTCTCCTACGTTCGCTTCCAGAGGGAAAACTGCGCTGTGGGCGAGGATGCCGAAAAACTGAAACAACGTCTGCCGCTGCTCGATTATCTGCGGCAGCAGAGTTGGGCCGCTCGGCCTATCGCTTTGGGCCCCGAGTTCGTCGGACTCTGTCCGCTACATCCGGAAACCCGGCCTTCGTTCTATGTCAACACTCGCAAGAATCTCTTCTACTGTCACGGTTGCGGCCAGGGCGGCGATCTCATTCGCTTTGTCCAGTTGTCCCGTCATCTGTCTTTTCGCCAAAGTGTCGCTTACCTCGAGCAGCAAAGCACTCTTCCAACCGACTCTGCCGCCGTGCTCGAGCAAACCGCCACTTTCTATCAACAGCAACTCGAGCGCTACCCCGAGGCACTGCGTTATCTTCAGCAACGAGGACTGCGCGATCCTGCTCTGATCAAAGAACTGCGAATCGGCTATGCTCCTGGCGGCAGCTTGCGCCGTCATCTCACGGCGCAAGGCTATTCCTTCGATCTCCTGCGGCGTCTTGGCCTGCTCAACCCACAAGGCTGCGACGCTTTCTACCGACGTGTCATCTTCCCGTGCTGCCAAGGCGGACGCGTCGTCAACCTCTACGGTCGCAGTATCGTTGCCGCCTTCGCCCATCAATTTCTTCCTGGCTCCAAGGGTGGCTTGTTCGCCTGGGAATCGGTTCGCCAGTTTCCCGAGGTGATTCTGGTCGAAGGTCTGTTCGATCTAGCGGTGTTGTGGCAGACGGGTTTTCGCCACGCCACTTGTTCGTTGGGCACCCATCTCAACGCTGAACAGTTTCAACAGTTGTGCGACCATTCGCGCATTGT
>CAWJDM010000017.1:0-32615 GCA_963841605.1 uncultured Acidobacteriota bacterium | reverse complement strand
ATCTCGGTGTACTCAGGAGCGAGAGGGATGAGGGCTGGGAAAGCCGCCTTACTGCTACTTTCGATCGCCCTCGCCGCAAATCACGTGCGGGCGCAGACGGCGGCAGAAGCAACTTCCGACTTTATACCTTCGATCCGCGGCGCTGCCGACAGCATCTTTGCGCCAGCAGCGAGCACGAAAACAGCAGCATCGCCAAAACCAAACGCAGGGGGCTCTTTAATTGCTCCATCCGGACCGTCACCGGCCGAGGTGAACAGAAAGAATTTCGAGATCAACGCCGGAAGAGATGCGGGAAAGGTGTTGTTCCGCTCGGATCCAAGCGACGCGCAGGTATTCCTCAATCACCTGCTCGTGGGGCACACTCCCTTGCTGATGTTCCTCGCGCCGGGGGAATACGGACTGGATATGCAAGGTCCGCGACAGGAGACAGGTCGCCGCACGGTAGGGGTGATGCCCAAAGAAACACAGACCGTGCTAATCGATTTGAACCAGCGATACCCAGCGATTGTTTCGCTCCGCTGGTGAAGGAGTTTGAGAGGAACTCATGGCTGATAAATCCGCGGGAATCGATTTTGATCGACAGGTGTTCGTGCAGCCCGACTTGCCCAAATCGCGCCCTGCGCCGCCGATTGCCGGGATACTCTTCGCCCTGGCAGCAGTCGCAGGGATCGCATTTTTGGCTTACAAGTTGTTGCCGCAAAATGTGGGCGATTCCGCTAAACCGAATGACCAAGCCCTCGCTGAAGTGAATAGCCACTTGGCGGAGATCGACAAGCGTTTGGACAGACTGGAGGCGCTCCGCAAGGCTTCGTTGGAACAGAAAAAAGATGAACCCAGCGGGCGACAGGGGCCCGTTTCGATTTCACGCGAGAAAGCTGTTCATCAGGCGCCTGCGTACGAGGCGAAACCTGCGCAAGTGCCGGCGCGTTCCGCTGCAAGTGGGGCCGACGCGGCGACTATCCAAAGGTTGGCTGCGGTCCAAAACGGCGTTTCCGCGCTTAAGAACGAAGAAGCTTCGAATCAGGAAGCCTGGCAGGCGACGACCGACCGAGTGGCGGAAATGGCGGGCCAAGTGGGAAGTCAATCCGTTGACGTTCTTCGCAACCGCGATGAGCTTGACGAAGTACTTGCGAATACCGAGATGGAAGCGATCCCGTTCGAGCTGTACCGTGGCGCGAATCCTCAGCCCGTGGGACCGGTTACCCTTGCGCTTAAAACCGCGAGTCCCAAGCATCAGAGCTACACGCTTTGTGTTTATATCCAGAATTCGTGTACGGAGTTGAAGAACCGCACGCTTCACGAGGTTGTACAATTCGTCGTAACGAAGAATTCGGTGCCTCTGAGGGTCGTCGGAACAAAGATTTCCGATGACGAGATGGTCGGCTATCTTGAGGTGCCTCGGAGCGAGAGCGGACGCTGATTTTGGTGCAAGAGATTCCCGCCACAACTATTTCGCATCGATCGCGATTCAATGCGCACAGATACGAGGCTGGGGCGTTGTACTTCATAGTCTGTCCCAGACCAGCGTTTCGCCACCGCTTGTCGACGAAAGCTATTCCCGCGTACTGCGGATCTGAAGGAAATAGTTGGAGCACGCTTGCTGGAAAGTATCGCGTGTGAGCCGCGGGTCAATCCCCCGGTATTTCGCCGACCACAAAACTAGCTCGACAATATCGCCCGCAAAGCTATGCGACAGCGGCTGCTTCATTTCGCTCGTGATGAATTCAGCGGCGTATTCCGCAAGGTCTTCGTCGGATACGAGCATGTGCGCGGCGCACGCTCTTCGAAAAATCTTCGCGAACTGCCTGGGGCTTGCATAGTCGAGATGGATTTTATTGGGGATCCTGCGCAAGAAAGCTTCGTCCGCCAGCGTTCGCGGGTCGATATTCGTTGAAAACACGACCAGCACATCAAAAGGAACCTCGAACTTTTTCCCGCCCGGCAGCGTGAGAAAATCGAGGCGCCGGTCGAGAGGCGTCATCCAGCGGTTCAGGAGCTCATCGGAACGCATGCGCTGCCGCCCAAAATCATCGATCACGAGGACGCCGTTGTTGGCCTTCAGTTGAAGGGGTGCCGTAAAAAAGCGAGTGCTCGCGTTGAACTGCAAGTCCAGCATTTCACTCGATAGCTCACCGCCGGCGACCACGCGCGGCCGGTGGCAGAGCATCCAGCGGCGGTCCCAGTCGTCGGGCATCGAATAGGCCGCCGGGCGATGCACGACGGGGTCGTAAACAGAGATAACCTGGCTGTCGACCTCGATCGAATGGGGGATTAGGACGAAATCGTCGTAGACCTCTGGAATGTTGCACGCAAGGGTCGTTTTGCCCGTGCCGGAAGGTCCGTACAAGAAAACCGATCGACCGGATACGACCGCCGTGCCCAAGCGCGCGACCAACTCCTCGCTCAGCACGAGGCTCTCGAAAGCCCGCGCGAGATCGGCAGGCCCGACCTGAGTCCGCCGCACGCCTTGCGCGTGGACGCGCGCCGAATATTCGTCGAGCGAAACTGGAGCCGGCCCTGCATACTGACTAAAAGCGAAGCTGGCAGCGGCCCGCTCCTTCCCGGCGCCGCTCGCGGCAACGACGTGAGTGCCGCGGACCATGCCCTTCACTTCGCACAGTTGCTCGCGACGAAAGAACTGGAATAGCTCCTCAACTACTGGCAAGCTCAAGCACGTGCGCTCCGCCAGTTCGGCAAGAGACATTTCGCCATTCAGATAAAGGGACTTAAGGGCCAACTCCTCGAGGAGGATCCGGCGGATCCCTGTGTCACCAATTGTTTGAGGTGCATCGACTAAGATCGTCTCCATTTACTCACCACTTTCCCGATTTTGTTCTGCCCGGAGGAGATAAGATCGGACGCTGCGGCACTGGGTAGTTCACGAGCAACCCGCGTGCCACGGCGCAAGAGGCCATTCGAGCAGGCGTTGCATGGGTGGATCGCTAAACTTTATGGACTGCTTGGGCCTAGAACGACTAGATATAGCGTTTAGCCAGGCGTGGCACCTGGAGTGCATTCCGGTCAAGGGGCATGTGTGGGCCTAAGGGGATCTTTTCGTCCAAATATCAGGCGTGAACCCGCCGCTGCGGAGGTTGTTTTTGCTGGATCGGCTCGCGGGATTGGCAGCGGAGCTTCTTCTGATTCGTGAGGGCGATGCCAAACACACCCATCTATTCGGGAACTTCGTGGGCGGGAAATGAGCGTCGGCGACACACGCGGACGAGACCTGGCGCGCTGGTGTACCTGGATCTCGGGGCGGCCAACGGTGGAATCATCACCGATTTGACTGAAGATGGAGCCGGCATTCAGGCCGTCAGCCCGCTCGACGCCCTCACGACCGTCTCCATTCGCTTTCAGGTACCCGACTCGCAAACACGAATCAAAGCCGCGGCCCAAATCATGTGGGTAAGCGAATCGCGCCGCCACGCGGGTCTGCGTTTTTTGGATTTTCCCGAGGAGACGGCAGCACAAATTCGCGGCTGGCTCGGCTCTCCGGCGGCTCCGTCTAAGGAACTGGTACAAAAGACAAATGCGCAAAACACGCCCTCGTACGAGGAGGTGTTCGTAAATCCGCGGAAGGACAAGTGGTCAAGTCTATTGGCCGATCGGCAGGCTGGGGGGCAACAAGTTGAGCCGCCGTGGGTGATCGATCACCCGACGAGTACGTTTTCAGATAACAGTCCAAAGCGCGAAACCAGAGGCAAGTCTGATCCCTCAACAGCGATACCGCTGCATGGATTTCTCCGCGAAATCGCTCTCGCAAAAAAGGCTCGTCCCTTACGACAGGATTCGCCACCTGACGTTGAGACACCGCCGCGGCCGGGCGCTAACGAAACTTTGGATCCAGCGGCTACAGGGCCGAGCGGTTACAAAAGTCATCGAGAAGGATTGATTCGCTGGCCCGTGACTGCTTCTGCCGCGCAGCAAAGCAGCGAAAGCGAGGAACGTGCCGCCACTGAATCGGCCGCGCCGATCGTTCCCGTAAAGGCGCGGCCGATCCTCGACTCGTCGACAGCCTTTGTGCCGGGTGCGAGAACTCCTGCTCCAACCCCAGCTGCGAACGATCGCGTCATGCGATTTTGCAAATGGGCAGGGCTCGCGATCGTCGGTGCGGTACTTTGCCTTGGTAGTTTTCGCGTGGGAAAGTGGCTTGGTGGCGGAGGAGCGGTACATCAAGCACCGGAAGAGCTGCCTGTCGAGATTCAGAAAAGCGCAACGGAGACGATCCCGCAGCCGCGGCCAGCGGCAGTCGTCGCTGCGGCGACACCCACAGCTGCGCACCGGAATCGAGTTGGGGCGGTGACACACAAGGCCGCTCTGGAGAATTCCGGAGTTATTCGACTGAGCGCCGCGTCTGTTCCTCCGGCGGTGCAGCAAGCTGCGCAATCCATGCGGTCTCTCCAGCCCGTGCAGCCTCCGAAACAGGGAACGGGAACGCCGGTTTCGGTTGTCCGTCCGCCGGAGGCAGTGGGCGCAAATGGCACGACGCAGCCGTTGCCGGCCGCGGTCGTGGTGAATGGCCGGGTGTTGGGCCCGATGGACCGTTTCAACCCCGCACATTTGACCTATCGGTTTGATCCCAACTACCCGGTCGACGCGAGAGCGCAAAACGTCGAGGGGACTGTAACGTTGCGTCTCGCGATCGATTCCAGCGGGGCTGTCCAGAGCGTTACACCGCTCGGTGGTCCGGCGATTCTGATACCGGCTGCCGCAGCGGCCGCAAAAGAGTGGCGATTTTTGCCGGCGCTGCTAAATGGACAGCCGGTAGAGACCGAACAGGACGTGAAGGTCGATTTTCGCCTGCCTCGGTCGCCGGACAGATAGCAATTGTGCCACTACGATTTCCACTTCTTAATCTGGACCAGCCGCCTCGCGGTCTCGCTGTTAGCGTTTCCCTGCTCCGAGCTTTGGAGTTGCTATTGCACGTCGTAGGCGAACACTTCGCCGGGCTGAGTTTGCAAGGCGGAATGGTTATGAAAAGCTTCTGCAACTGTGGCACTAGGACTTCATTGTTGCCTCCTGGACCCGGACGCAATCTTTCCCAATGAAGCATCTTCGTCGGAGTCCTCCTCGTGATAGACCGTCACGGCGCCACCGTCGCCCCGGCGCGCAGCGTACAACCGCTTGCTTGCGGGATCGAAGACGAGGTCGTCGACTCCCTGCGGAATCGGCAGCCACTGAAGTTCCTTGCCGCGCACGATCCCATTCGCATGGCCAAGGCTTTCGCAGATTCGGTCCGAGCAGGGAGAGGTGCGTTGTTGGCTGGGCCAATGGTCGCGCAAGAGTTCGCGGTGCCGAGCACCCCAGAGTTTAGACAGTCCGTTCGCCTCAGATTCCGGCAATCCCGGTCGTGAGATTGCTAATACCAGTTGGGCTCAACAGCGCGGCTCTCATCCTAAGATTTCCTAAGACATCTCACGACATTGCGTGGGGAAACTCAGGCAAGGATGCCAAGTTGCTGGGACAGTTCCGGAGGCTGCGTGTGCAAGAAATGTGGGGAGGAACTCCAGTACAGAAAGGTGCGAAGCAAAGACACGGACATGGTCGTCGCCGCATTGAGCCGGCAAATTCGCAGGCTCCGGCATCCCTGCGGCGGTCCTTGAAGCCCTTCGCGGAAACGGAACCGCACGCGAGAGAACAATTCGTGTCGCCCTAGCAGTTCCCGCTTAATCTCCCACTCGCTGAACGCAATGTGACAGTCAAAACTCGAACCAAGGATTTCGAGGGTCACGCGATGCAGTGATGATGAACCTTTCTTGCGAGCGGAGGTTAGGCGTCTCGTGAAGGTCATGCCAAAATAAGTTTATTCCCTGGCCGAGGGAACATTGTTAGGCGCGGGCGTCAAAAACAGCGGCAATATTGACGACGCGGCCTATACCACCCGGAACGGCATTTTGATCTGAAAAGCCGGTTGGCCACATCGCGTAGGCCAACCCGATGCCCAACCCGAAATGCCTCCGGCTACCACGTGTTTTCAACTTGGCAGTCCCCAACAGCCTTGTAAGTTGTTGAGAGTACTTGATGTTCCCACTCTGTCACGGCAGAGGTCGCGAGTTCGAGTCTCGTCGTCCCCGCCATTCCTTTTCAGCTCTGAAGGCGATATGAGGTCATGGCCTGCACTGCTGGTCATGACGCAACATGCAGACGCCGCTCCGCCTCATGCATGGCCTCGTAGATCTGATCGAAGCTCTCGATGGCAAAGAGAAGGCTGTGGATGCGGTCGACCTTCACCGGCGTGTTCAGCACTTCGTCGAGATCGAAATCCTTTACCTGACAGCCGCCCTCGATCACGTTCGTGCATTCGCCGTGCGAACTGATCACGCCGCTGCCGTAGACCTTCACGCTTCCCCGCTCGCGAATCAGCCCGAATTCGACCGTGTACCAGAAAAGCCGCCCAAGGCGTTCGAGCGCAGCCGCGTCTTCGATCCGCGCGCAAACGCTGCCGTAGTGCTGCAGGAAATCCGCAAACACCTTGTGCGCGTGCATCGGGACGTGCCCGAATACATCGTGGAAAATATCCGGCTCCGGCGTGTACGCGAGCGACTCCCGGCCGCGCAGCCACGTCGTCGTCGGAAACATCCGAGCGTCGAGCATCTCGAAAAACGCGTCGCTCGGCAGGAAGCCGCTCACCGGCGTGGTGCTCCAGCCGGTCCGCGGCTTCAGCCGCTGGCTGATCGCGCTCAGATTCGGCAGGCGGTCGTCCTCAAGCCCGATAAATTTGTAACCGTCGAGGTACTCGCGGCAGGCGTGCGCTTCGAGTTGTGGCCTTCGCCGCCGTACCAGCTCGGCCCACACCGCATGCTGCTCGGCCGTGTACTCCTCGTCCGCTGCTCGGTGAGATACGGCGCGGCCACTACAAGCGACGCGCCCTTCGTTCCCGCTTTTTCTACGACGTGCATGCGTGCCATGTCCTTATCATTAGACCGGTCTCGCGATGAAAGGCGGCGCAGTGTAGACTCGTGCGGCCTATCAGTAAGCGGCGGGAGCCGGCCAATTGGGTGGAGAGTCGATTGTTGTGTGGGTGGTCTTCGGGGCGCTCGTCGTGTTGGCGGTCGCAGCGGACCTCATCGTCTTCCGCCCGAAGACCGACCGCGTCACGCTCACGCAAGCGCTCATCGAAAGCGCCGCCTGGATCGCTCTCGCGCTCGGCTTCGGTCTATGGATCTACCTCTCGCGCGGCCGCCAGGCGGGCGTTGAATACATCACTTCGTACGTCCTCGAGAAATCCCTCAGCGCGGACAACGTCTTCGTCTTTCTGATCATATTTCGCACCTTCGGCGTCGGCCCGCGCGCGCAGCATCGCGTCCTCTACACCGGCATCGTGGGCGCGGTAATTTTGCGCCTCGCGTTCGTGCTGGCCGGAATCGCGCTACTGCGGCGATTTCATGTCGTCACGTACCTCTTCGGCGCGATCCTCGTGATCGCCGGCGCCAACATGCTGCGCTCCGCCGAAGAAGCGCCCCGCGCCGAGTGCAACTGGCTGATCCAGCTTCTCCGCAAAGTCGTGCCCGTAAACTTGTCGTCCGGTGGCGAGCACTTCTCGGTGCGCGAACGCGGCCGCTGGTCAGCCACTCCGCTGCTCGTCGCCCTTATCGCAATCGAGGTGATGGACGTCATCTTCGCCGCCGATTCCGTCCCTGCCGTCCTCTCGATCACGCGCGATCCGTTCATCGCGTATTCCTCCAACGTCTTCGCCATCCTCGGCCTGCGCGCCATGTACTTCGCCCTCGCCGAGCTAATGACGCGCCTGCGCTTCCTCCACGAAGGCCTCGCCGTAATCCTCCTCTTCACCGGCGCCAAAATGCTCGTCGCCGACCATTTCGCAATTCCCACGGCCGCGTCGCTCGCCGTCATCGTCCTGATCCTCGCCATCACCACCGCCGCATCCTGGTTCGCCCCTCGCAAAGCGTAGCGTCGGCCCAAGGTTTAAATGTAGCGCCGCGGCCTTTTTACCCTGACGCAGGAAGGGCAGCGCGGCATCTTCGGCCACGCCAACTCTACAAATTCAAATCATCATACCGCGCGCCCAACGCCGCCGCATCGCGCGCCATCCGCCCGCTGCCCTTGATCCTCGAATTCTCCCATCGCCCCGGAATCACCAACCCGCACTTTGGGCAGCATCCATTCTTTAGATTCATCTCCTCGACGTCATGCCACGACCGCCGAATCAGCATCGTCTTGCACGCCGGACAAAACGTATGCGCGCCATCGCTATAAATGTTCCCTTCGTAGACGTAATGCAGCCCCGCCTCAATCGCCGCCCGCCGCGCCGCATGCAAAGTCTCGGGCGGCGTGCTCGGCTTATCGCGCAATTTGAAGTCGGGATGAAACGCCGTGAAGTGCAGCGGCACGTCCGGCCCAAGATGTTCGAGAATCCACTCGGCCAACGCGCGCGTTTCGCTTGGTGCGTCGTTCAGCGTCGGGATGATCAGATTCGTGATCTCGAACCACACGCTCGTCTCATTCTTCAGCCACTCGAGCGTCTCGAGGACCGGCGCCAGATGCGTCAGCGTGATGCGCCCGTAGAAATTCTCGGTAAATCCCTTCAGGTCGATATTCGCGGCGTCGATGTGATCGTAGATGTCGTGAAACGCCTCGCGCGTGATGTAGCCGTTCGACACCATTACCGTACGAATCCCGCGCTCGCGCGCCGCGTGGCAGATGTCGATCACGTACTCGCCCCAAATGGTCGGCTCGTTGTACGTGAACGCGATCGAAGGGCACCCGTTGCGGATCGCCAGCGCCACCACATCCTCGGGCGGGACGTACGACGACCTCACCTGGTCCGCGCGCGACTTCGAAATATCCCAGTTCTGGCAGAAAAAGCAGCCCATGTTGCACCCGGCCGTCCCCATCGAAAACACGCGCGTGCCCGGCAGAAAATGGTTCAGCGGCTTTTTCTCGATGGGATCGATTTGCAGCGCTGCAGGATGCGCGTAGCCGAGGCTGTAGAGCTTCCCACCCTCGTTCGCGCGGATGAAGCAAAACCCCGCCTGCCCGTCCCCGATATGGCAGTGCCGCGGGCAAAGGTAGCAGTGAACTTTATTCCCTGCTTCGGCTTCCCACCACCGCGCTTCGTGAAGTTCAGAACTTTTATCGCGAATCTTGAGGTCTTGCATGGGGCTCACCGCTATTCCCATTATAGCCCTTTTCAATGAGGCTCACTGGGCCGCCCGACTGCATGGTTTCCCCGATTGTGCCGACAATTATTCCGATTTAGTATTTTCTAGCACGGTCGCAATGACGCCCGGTCCTCGCACAGGAGGATTTCATGGTACGGAAACCAAAGGTTCTGTTTCTCTCCACGGGAAATTCCACGCGCAGCCAGATGGCCGAAGGATTCACCCGCGCTTTTTCGCATGGCGGTATGATTGCCGCGAGCGCTGGTCTCGAAGCGGACGGCATTAACCCGCTCGCAACCGAAGTCATGCAGGAAGTCGGCATCGACATTTCGACCCAGAAAAGCAAGCCGGTGCGCGATTTTATGAAGGAACATTTCGCCTTCGTCATCACTGTCTCCGACATGGCGAAGGAACGCAGCCCGATTTTTCCTTTCACGCCGCACCTCATGCACTGGGATCTTCCGGACCCGGTGCGCGCGAGCGCGCCGCCAGACGAACAGAAAGAGGCATTTCGGCGCGTCCGCGACGCGATCCGGACGAATGTCGAAAGTTTCCTGCGCGATACGGTGGTGAAAGAGAGCGTCCGCGCGGCCGCCGCGGGATAAACGCCTTTCGACGATTCTCTAGCAGGCTGCTGAAAAATTGAGTTGGGGCGGCAATTTCTTTCCGCCGTTGCGTTGTCGGTGAGTTGCGAGTGGCCCTTGGCGCAGTTTTCGGTGCTGCCGAGCGCCCCATCAGGGGTTTCCGGGCCGTGCAGAGACACTACGGCCCGGACTTACTGCGCTACAACCGCGGCGGCCATCAGGTTTCGCATGCGCACCAAATTGTAGGCCGCGCACGCGAACGTAAACGTCCAGTCCACCTTCAAGGTTCCGCGATGACGCACCTGGCGCAACAGAGCAATGGTCTTCAGCCAGCCGAAACATTCTTCGATACGCTTCCTCTTCTTCTGGCTAATCCGATAGCCCACGTGCCGCGTCGTTCGGCTGTCGATGGCACTGCCACCTCGGCGTCCCAGATTTTGCGCTACGTGGGGCGTCATCTGCAGGTTCCGGCACTCGCGCACAAAATCGGCTGTGTCGAAACCTTTGTCACCGCCCACGGTCACGCGACCGATTCCCGGAATCTCCTGCAGCATCTCCAGCGCCGCATAGCGTTCGGCGATGCCCGTGGCTTCCCACACCCGGCTCGACACGATCAGCCCGTTGCGATTCTCCACCAGCAGATTCCCGCTGTAGCTCAATTTCGCCTCCTTGCCCCGGCCCTTGCGCGCCAGCTGGGCTTCGGGATCGCTTTTCGATTCGTGCGTCTGGTTCGAGCGCTTCTCCCCATGAAAATCCACCGTGGGATTTCCCGGATCGTCGGGCGGAGAACAATCCCCTTGGTCCTTCCGCTGAAAGCTCTTCAGGCTGGCCCAGGCTTCCAGCAACGTGCCGTCGACGGTGAAGTGTTCGTCCGACATCCATCCTTGCTCTCGCACGTGCGCCACCACCCGCGCCAGAAATTCCTTGGCCACTTCGGCCTCCAGCAAGCGGTCGCGGTTCTTGGTAAACACCGTCGCGTCCCACACCGCATCATCCAAATTCAGCCCCACAAACCAGCGGAACAGAATGTTGTAGTCCATCTCTTCCATCAGCAGCCGCTCGCTGCGCACCGAATAGAGCATCTGCAACAGCTGCGCCCGCAAGAGCTGCTCTGGCGGAATCGACGGCCGACCCACTTTCGCGTACATCTTGCTGAACTGCGGCGAAAGCTGCTTCAGGATATGGTCAACCATCGTGCGGATCGGACGCAGCGGATGATCTTTGCGCACCCGCTGCTCTGGCGAAAGATAGCTGAACACGTGACTTTGCTGCTGATCGGTTCCTCGCATGCGCATTGGACGCATCACGCGCTGCTTCGTTGCAAAAATTCCGAGTTTTTCAGCAGCCTGCTAGACGTTCTATCGCTTGACGCCGCGAATCGCGGCCCGTAGTGTGGATGGACTCGGCGCGGCCGGCCGGCACACGTGAGCCATCCAGTCGTTCAAGTTTCCGGAGTCCGCAAGACCTACGGCTCAACCATGGCCGTCGACGAAGTGTCGTTTAAAGTCCTCGAGGGCGAGATTTTCGGCCTGATCGGCCCCAACGGCGCCGGCAAAACCACCACGATGGAGTGCATCGAGGGTCTCCGCACGCGCGATCGCGGAACCATCTCGGTTCTCGGCCTCGATCCCTTCCGCGACGTTTACAAGCTGCAGAATCGCATCGGCGTGCAGCTCCAGCAGGCGCAACTCCAGAAGCGGATCAAAGTTTGGGAAGCGGTCGATCTATGGGCTTCGCTTTATCAGAAAAAGACAATCGACGGCAAACGGCTGCTCGAACAGCTCGGCCTCGCCGAAAAGCGCAACGCCTGGTTCATGAATCTCTCGGGAGGCCAGAAGCAGCGCCTCTTCATCGCGCTCGCCCTCATCAACGATCCCGAGCTCGTTTTCCTCGATGAACTGACCACCGGCCTTGACCCACAGGCTCGCCGCGCGATCTGGGAACTGGTGCGCGGCATTCGCGCGCAGGGCAAGACCGTGTTCCTCACCACTCATCTCATGGAGGAGGCCGAGCGCCTCTGCGATCGCGTGGCGATCATCGAGCGCGGCCGCATCATCGATATCGACACGCCCGAGCGCCTCGTCGCCCGCCACTGCCCGGAGCGGACCGTCATCGTAGCCACCGATCACCCAATTGCCGAGGAACGTTTTCGCGCCATCCCGCGCGTCGATTCGGTCACTTGCGCCGACCTACGCTTCACGATTCGCGGCTGCGGCGAGGATTTCGTTACCGAGGTGATCCACTGCCTCTCCGAAAATGGGATTCGCGTCACCGACTTTCGCACGATTCTGCCGACCCTTGAGGATGTCTTCCTCAAGCTCACCGGCCATTCGATTCGCGATTAGGACTGCACAACGATGCTGCGTGGACTCTGGAAACTGACCTGGATCGAGATCAAAGTCTTCATGCGCGAGCCGCTCGGCGCATTCGGAACGATCGGCATTCCCGTCGTGGTATTCATTGTCTTGGGCCGCGTCTTCGGCCACGATGTGCCGCCTGCCGCGCTCGCCGCGAGCAGCTTCATGCGCGTCGAACTGCCGGTCTTGGCTGCGCTGCTGATTGCGGTCAACTCCGTGTTGTCGCTCGTCACAATCGTCTCGATCTACCGCGAAGGCGGCATCCTCAGGCGGCTCCGCGCCACGCCGCTGCGCCCGCAGACGATCCTCACCGCGCACGTGCTCGTCAAGCTGCTGCTCACCGCCGCCACGCTGGCCCTGTTGGTTCTCGTCGGCAAACGCTACTACCCGATTGGCGTCCACGTGCCTTTGTTCAGTTTCACGATCGCGCTTCTGATCAGCACCTGGAGCATCCTCTCGGTCGGATTCCTCATCGCCAGCATCGTCCCCACCGCCCGCTTCGCACAACCGATCGGCGCCGCCATCATGTATCCCATGATCGGCCTGACAGGACTCTTCCTGCCCATCGCGCAGATGCCCCCGGCGTTGCGCGCCGTCGCGCGCCTCAATCCGCTCGCCTATGCCGTGTCGCTGTTGCAGGGAATCTGGAGCGGAGACAAATGGTCGGCGCACATCGCCGACGTCGCCGCGCTCATCCTCGTCTTCATCATCTGCACAGCCGTATCCGCAAAAGTCTTCCGCTGGGAGTAGCGCGTCGCCCCGCCTGTGGCCCTTGTTTATGTAGCGGCCGCCTGGCCTTTCAGGAGGGCGCTCTTGGTTGCATGCGCTTGCCCCCTGATTCGGACAGGTTTTTCCACCTGTCCCAAAACCAGACCGAAGGCCCCCTTGACACCCTGCCGCGCGCTGCTACGCTGAAAATGCATTTATTGGCACAGCCATGAGGAGTGAGACGACAATTCGGCGAGCGGTGGCCGCCACCGCAGGACGTGGAGCGCTGGCGTGCTGTACTTCGTCCAACTCCTCTGTCTCCTCCGCGTCCTTTGCCTCCCCTGCCCCACTCATCCTCCAAAACCATGCATTTTCTAATCGACATTTGGCGATTAGAATTCGACGCAACCCATTGAAAACACGCGTCGGAAGTTTTTCTAATCGACACGTCTGCGGTAGATCTTCGCTTCCCCAAAATCAGCTCCGAGAGGAGATTTCGCCATGAGTCCCAGCCCGCCCAGCGATCGTGATCGCCGCGAATCGCCGCCCTTGCGCCCCACCACAAAGGTCCTCACGCAAGGTTTCGACCCGACCCTGTCGGTAGGCTCCGCGCGCCCGGCCGTCTTCCGCAGCTCGACGTACGTTTTTCCCAGCCCCGAGGCCGCCGAGCGCGCATTCGATGTCGCGAGCGGCCGCGTGAAAATGGCCGAAGGCGAGACCACCGACCTCATCTACTCGCGTTTCAATCATCCCAACGCCGAAATCCTCGAAGATCAGATCGTGAATCTCGAAGCAGGCGCGCGCGATGCGGTCGCATTCAATTCCGGCATGGCCGCCATCGTGACTTCCCTCTTCGCCCTTCTCCGCCCAGGACAATCCGTCATCTACACCGTCCCCATCTACGGCGGCACGCAGCATTTCATTCAGGACCATCTCTCGAAATGGGGCGTCGCGGGCGTTCCCGTGCAGGCAGGCCGCGGCGATCTCCTCGAAAGCGCGATCCGCTCCACGCAAAATCTCGGCGCGGTGCTCGTCGAAACGCCCGCGAATCCCACGCTCATCATGACGGACATTCGCCAAGCCTGCGCCGCCGTCGCCGCTCTCAAGATGCCCTCGGGCGAGGCGCATCCTCCAGTCATGGTTGATAACACCTTGCTCGGCCCCGCCTTTCAGCATCCGTTGGCGCTGGGCGCCGATCTCGTCGTCTACTCCGGCACGAAATATCTCTCCGGCTTCAGCGACATGCTGGCCGGAATCGTGTTGGGCGCAAATCCGGAGGTAGTCGGCAAGATCCGGGCCGCGCGCGGCCTCTTCGGCACGATCCTCCAGCCCGACGAGTGCTGGATGCTCGGCGGCCGCCTGCCCACCGTCGGCCTGCGCATGAATCGAGCCAGCAAAAACGCCCAGCGCATCGCCGAGCACCTCCACGGTCATCCGAAACTCAAGCGCACGATCTACCCCACGCTGCTCACCGATCCCGAGCAGAAGCGGATCTTCTCGGCGCAGTGCGACTATCCCGGCGCGATGTTCTCGATCGAACTGCGGGGCGGCAAACCCGCCGCCTTCGAATTTCTCCGCCACGTGCAGATCGCGCGCAATGCGGTATCGCTTGGCGGCGTCGAATCGCTCGCCTGCCATCCGAAAACCACTACCCACTCGGGCTTCACCGATGAGGAATCCGCGCAAGCCGGGGTCACCGATGGCCTCGTCCGCGTCTCCGTCGGCATCGAGCATTGGCGCGATCTGCTCGCCGATTTCGAGCAGGCCCTCGACCACGTGTGACGGACCCATACAAATGACGAGCCCATCGGGACTGAAATCGCTTCCGAAAATCGAGCTGCATCTGCACCTCGATTGCTCGCTGAGTTTCGCGGCAGTCTCCGCCCTCGCGCCATCCGTCACGCACGAAGAATACCAATCCGACTACGTCGCGCCCGCCCGCTGCACCGACCTCGCCGAATTTCTCTCGCGCGCCCACAAGGGATTCCGCCTGATGCAGAGCGAAATGTCTCTGCGCCTCGTCACCGAAGACATCTTCCGCCAGCTCGTCGACGACGGCGTCATCTACGCCGAGCTTCGCTTTGCTCCTCTGCTCCATCTCGAGCAGGGATTGACTCCCGAGCAGGTCGTCACCGTCGTCGATCGTTCGACCGAAGACCTCATCCGCGAAACGGGCCTCGAAGCTCGCCTGATTCTCTGCACCCTGCGCCATTTCACTGAAGAGCAGAGCATGCAAACCGTTAAGCTCGTCGAGCAATTCCGGGGCAGCCGCGTTGTGGCCCTCGATATCGCCGGAGACGAAGCCGGCTTCCCGCTCCAAGCGCACGTCGCGGCCTACCGCTACGCGCGCGAACGCGGTCTGCACCGCACGGCCCACGCGGGCGAGGCACTCGGCCCCGAAAGCGTTTGGGAAACCCTGGACCTCCTCCAGCCCGCGCGCATCGGCCACGGCACGCGCAGCATCGAGGACCCACACCTGGTCGATCATCTGCGCCAAAAACGAATTCATCTCGAAATTTGCCCATCGTCCAACGTGCAGATCATTCCTTCGATCGAAGCCTGGGAACATCATCCGGTCGATCGCCTGTATCGCGCCGGCGTCCCGCTCAACATCAACACCGATACGCGCATGCTTACGCCCGCAACCCTCACGGGCGAATACGTCGGCCTTGAGGAAACCTTTGGTTGGACCGAGCAGGATCTTCTCGATGCAAATCTACTCGGCGTCCAAGCCGCTTTCGTCGAGCAAAGCGTGAAAGAAAAACTCCGGAAACAGCTTCTCGATTCATACAGCGCCGTCATTCCTGCTTCAGAAGACGCAAATCACCAAGTGCACGCAAAACAATCTCCGCAGGCAAACGGATGAATCGTGGCCATAACTGAATTCACCCTGCTGGTCGCCGGAGGATCGTTTCTCGCCGGCCTGCTCGGCTCGCTGACGGGCCTCGGCGGCGGCGTGATCATCGTCCCGCTGCTCGCGCTCGCCTTTGGCGTCGATATTCGCTACGCAATCGGCGCGTCGCTCGTCTCGGTGATTGCCACTTCCTCGGGCGCCGCCGCAGCCTATCTAAAAGAGGGCTATTCCAACATGCGCGTCGGCATGTTCCTCGAAATCGCGACCACCATCGGCGCGGTCTGCGGCGCTTATCTCGCCACGCGCATTCCCACCGCCGCGATCGCCATCATCTTCGGCCTCGTGCTGCTCTACTCCGCGTGGACCTCAATTGCCCAGCCGCCCGAGCTGGCCGCGCCGGATACCGGTCGATTCGCGCAATTTCTGCGCATGGACGGCCACTATCCCACGCCCGAGGGCGAGCGTGCGTATCACGTCACCGGCGTGCCGGCGGGATTCGGCCTGATGTGGATCGCGGGCGTGCTATCGGGATTGCTCGGCATCGGATCGGGCGCGGTCAAGGTGCTGGCAATGGATCGCGCGATGCGCATCCCGTTCAAAGTCTCGACCACCACCAGCAATTTCATGATCGGCGTCACGGCTGCGGCGAGCGCCGGAATCTACCTGCGCCGCGGCTACCTCGATCCGGGAATGGCGATGCCGGTGATGCTCGGAGTGCTCGCGGGCGCGTTGCTCGGCGCGCGAATTTTGCCGCATGCGAAAGTGCGCACGCTGCGCATCGTCTTCAGCATTGCGATTTCCGCTGTCGCGGTTCAAATGATCCTGCAAGGTATCCGGGGGAAAATCTAGCGATGGCGCGATCTGAATTTTGGAATGACCAGCGCATCGAAAACATCATCGGCAACATGTTGCGCGCGGGCGTGATCCTCGCGGCGGCCGTGGTGTTCGCGGGCGGCGTCCTCTACGTCGCGAAATACGGCCACCAGCGTCCGCAATACGGAGCCTTCCACGGCGAGCCTTCCGATCTCCGCTACGTCTCGCAAATTTTCGAGCAGGCGATTTCCCTGCACGCGCGCGGATTGATTCAGCTCGGCCTGCTGATCCTTATCGCGACGCCGGTCGCGCGCGTCGCATTTTCCGTGCTCGCATTCGCCGCCGAGCGCGATTGGCTCTACGTCGTCGTCACCCTCATCGTCCTCGCCGTCCTCGTCTACAGCCTCACCAGCACTTGATGATGCCGATGCCACTACTGATTCAAAAGCGGAATGCTGGACGCCGGAGCGGGCGGCGGAAACGTCTTCAGATACGCGTAGATGTCGGCGAAATCCTGATCCGATGCGACTTTCGCCGTGTACGGCGGCATCTGCCCGGTAGGCGCGCGAACGTAACGCAGCAGCGCCGCAAACGAAATCGGCGGTGGGCCGATGCGCGGCGCGATCGCAGCGCCTACGCCCTGGTAGCCGTGGCATTGGTAGCAGCCGTACGCAAGGAAAAGGCGCTTGCCGTTGTCGGAATTCCCCTTCAGCGATTCGCTGCTCGTCGTTGCGGGCGCAACCGATTTCAGGAAAGCGTAAATGTTCGCGAGATCCTGATCCGATGCGGTCGACACCGGAATCGGCGGCATCTTGCCGGTTGGCTGGCGGACGTACGCGATCAGTGCCGTAAGCTCCAGCGGCGGCGGAGAAATCTGTGGAGCGAGCGACGTTCCCTGCCCTTGCGCTCCGTGGCATGCGACGCAGCCCGCACTCGAAAATACAAGTTTGCCCTTTTCCGCATCGCCGGCGTCTTTTGATTTCGCGGAAGCGATCTGCGCTCGCGCCGAGGAGCACGCAATCGCCATCCCGAGCATCGCGACGCACAGAATCAGGTAGCGCACAATTCCCTCCTAGCGCGGCTGCGTGAACACATCGACCAGCGCGGGATCGCCGCCCTTGACGACTTCGATCGCGCGCCGAATCGCCGGCGCGAGGTCCTTCGGATCGGAGATCGGGCCTTCGCCGTGCATGCCCATACCCTGCGCGAGCTTCGCGTAGTCGATCGCAGGATCGACGAGCGTGTTGCCGATTCCCGCGCGCGTGATGCCGCGCTGATGCTGGTCCGCCATGATCTGAATCTGCATCAACTCCTGATGGTAGGCGCGATTGTTGTGCATGATGATCAGCAGCGGAATGCGGCTGTGCGCGGCGGTCCACAGAACGCCGGGCGCGAACATCAGGTCGCCATCATTCTGAATGCTCACTGTGAGGCGGCCATGCTTCCGATTCGCGAGCGCCGCGCCCACCGACGCCGGAGCGCCATACCCCACGCCATACCCGCCCTCTCCGCCGATGTAGTGGTAGTGCTTCTTGAAGTCCCACAGGCGCAGCGGCCAGCGGCTCACGAATTGGCAGTTCGAGACCAGCGACCAATCCTCATCTTTGATCTGCGCCCACAATTCGGCGGACATTCGCGCGGTGCTGATCGGGCTGTCGTCCCAGCCGGAAGTGGCGGCGTCGCGCGCGGCTTGCATCGCCCGCTGGTGAGCCGCGGCGAGTTTCGCGCCGCGATCGGCGAACATGCGCTTGCGATCGTCCGTCATCTGCATCTTTACGGCTTCGATCAACGACGGCAGCGTCGCCTCCCCGTCGGCGGCGATCGCGAGATCGACGGGCTGGTATCGCTGAAAGTCCTGATAGTTGCTCTTCAAGTAGAGGTCGTTCGCGGTGATGCTGATGAGCTTCGCGCCCTGTTTCGTCGCCGGCCGGGATTCCGGGTTCACCTGCCCGTGGACCGAGTTCACGCTGCTCCAGAAGTCCGTCAGCTCGAGGCCGGCCACCACGTCCGCGCCGGCAATCGCCGACCCGGCTCGTTCCGTGTGATTGAGCGGATGGCGCGTCGGGAAATTCATGCGGCCGTTGCGGTCAACCACGGGTGCCTGTAAAAGCTCGGCAAGCTCGATCATCCCCGCAAGGCCCGCGGGAGTGCGCGCAATGCGATCCGTTACCAGCACCGGATTCTCAGCAGCCACCAGGAGGCGCGCAGCCTCAGCTACGGCGCTGGACTCGCCTGCGGGCGGCGATACGATCGTGAGCTTCGGCACGCTCAGGTTCGCGCCGTCCGGCACCGGATTTTCTTGCAGTTCGTGGCCCGCCACCAGCGCAACCGGCATCATCGGCGGAGTCATCGCGACTTTGTACGCGCGCACTGCGGATTCGCCGAACGCCTCGAGCGAAAGCGGGTTGTCGTCCCATTTCACGTAGTCGCGGATCATCGCGGCTGGATCCTGCGCGCTGTGCGTCCAATCGACTGGCCCGAAGCGAAATGCGGCGTCGGAGAAATTGCCGAGAATGATGTAGACCGGCACGCGGTCGCAGAACGCGTCGTAGATCGCCATCGAGGCATGCTGCAACCCGACGGTCCCGTGCACGCACACGAGCAACGGCTTGCCCTCGATTTTGAAGTAGCCGTGGCTCATCGCGACCGCCGACTCTTCGTGGCAGCACGTGATGAATTCCGGCTTCACGTTGCCGCCGTAATTGATCAGTGATTCGTGCAGGCTGCGAAACGAATTGCCGGGGTTGGCGCAGAGATATTCGAAATCGAGCGTCTTGAGAACGTCTACCATGTAATCCGAGCCGGGGTGATCGACCGTGAGGACATCGACGCTCGGCCGCCCGTCGGCCGCGGCCGCTTTCAAGAGCGGCGGCGCGCCGGCACGACCGCGCGGCTCAGGCGCAGCGGCTTTCGCTGCACCCGGCACGGCGACGAGCGCGGCCGTGCCCGCGGCAGCCGTCCTGAGGAAATCGCGGCGATTCACCGAATTCTTTTTTGACTTTCCCACGGCGACCTCCTAACTCATCTGCTCGCGCATGCCCGGCCTCGGCTCGCGCGAACGCTCCAGAGGTTACTCCCATCCACCTCGAAGCTCACCTGAAAAGTGAAGACGCGTGCCGGCGTTCGGCGACCCAATCGAGGAAGCGTTCCATGCGCGCCCGCTCGCGCCACATCAGACCAAAGAATTTGCGCGCATCAAGATCGGCGGCATCGTGCCCGAAAAATGTTTCCAGCCGCCACTGAATATACGGCGATTTCCACGGCCGCAGCCGGTAGCCCTTGGCGATGATCCAGTAATAACGCAAAGCGTTGAACATGATTTCGCGCAAGGGTACCATGCCCGTCGAGGAGTCCAAATGACGAAGAGCCTTCCGACCATATTCGTCGCGTGCGTCCTGGCGTTGACCACATACGCGCAACAAATCTCAGCGCCAATCCTGCGTTCGGCACAAATGCCCAAGTATCCACTCATCGCTCGTACGGCCCGAGTAGTGGGCAAGGTTGAGGCTGAGTTTACGCTCGACGACAGCGGTAACGTAGATTCGATCCATATCTTGTCGGGTCCAGCACTTCTCGTTGACGCTACGCGAGAAGACATCCAGACGTGGAAATTCGACGTGCCCAAGCAAGATACTGAGAGTTACCGGCGATATAAAACAACCTTCACTTACCGCTTCTCGGGGCGCGAGGTGGGCTCGGGGAAGACCCTGAAGCTAAGTGTTACCCTTGATTCGTTTCATGACGTTGAGATCGTTACCGACACCCGCAAGCCCGAACGGCAGTTATAGGCGCCGGACCCAGATGCGCTCGGTGGCCGGCTTGCCGAGGTGGATGCGCGCGGCGCCGTGCCCGGCGACGGTGATGGCCATGGTCTCGTCGTATTCGCGTTCGAGGACGCGAATGCGCGCGCCGGGGCGCAAGTGGCGTTGCTCGAGAAACGCAAGGAACGCAGGATCCTTTTCGTAGACACGCAGCACTTCGTAGGAATGTCCCGGCGCGGATTCGGAGAGCTTTGCGGCGCCATGCTTCTTGCGCAGGCGCGACATGCCGCCGAAAAGCGGCACGCCGTGCGGGCACCGGCTGTCGCGTCCGAAGCGCTCGAGCAGCAGCCGCGCGACCTCGGGCGAAATTCCGTGCTCGAGCCGCTCGGCCTCTTCGTGCGCCCGCGACCATTCGAGCCCGATCACTTCGGTGAGCAGCTTCTCCGCGAGCCGGTGCCGCAGAACCAGATGATGCGCGGTGGCCTTCCCTTTCGGCGAAAGCTCGATGCGGCCGTCGCGCCACACGCGCAGATAGCCGTCGCGAGCCATGCGCTTCAGCGCGGCGGTAACGGCCGGCGGCGTCACCCCAAGATCCTCCGCAAGCCGTGCGCTGATCGGCGCCTGCTCCTCCTGGACAGTCTCCCAGATCGCCTTGAGGTAATCTTCCCGGGAAACGCTGGTCGTTTGTCGCGGCATGCGCCCCAATTATGCCAGCAATTCCACAAATTCGAGACGGTTGCCCCAGGGATCATCCGCGTAGAAGCGGCGCGTCCCGGGAATGCTCTCATCCATCAGAACGATCCCGCGTTTGGCGAGCGTTTCCCGCAATCGGTCGAAATCGGCCACGGCAAACGCGGGGTGCGCCTTCTTCGCGGGGCGGAAATTCTTCTCGACGCCGATATGCAATTGCCGGTCGCCGCACTCGAACCAGCAGCCGCCGCGTGCGCGCAATGCCTCGGGCTTTTCGATCTCCTTCAGCCCAAGCACGCCGCCGTAAAATTCGCGCGCGGCCTCTTCGCATCCGGGTGGAGCTGCGATCTGGATGTGATCGATTCGGGTGACGCCCGCCGCCATGCCGCGAGCGTAGCATGCCCGGGTATCGGCCGGAAACCGCCCAGACATCGAATTGACATCCCCCGCCGGACCGACGTACGCTGAGGCTCAGGATCACATGCCTACGGACCTATTCGAAGAGATCGTACGGATGCGCCGCGCCGGCGAGCGCGGCGCGCTGGCGACGATCGTCCACACCAACGGCTCGATCCCGAGCTACGAAAGCTCGCGCATGCTAGTCCGCGACGACGGCTCGATCCTCGGGACGATCGGCGGCGGCTGCGTCGAGGCCGAGGTCTGGGCGGCGGCCAAGGAAGTGATCGTGGCCGAGCAGCCGCGCAAAATGACGTTCAATCTCAATCAGGATGCAGCCTACGACGCCGGCCTGATCTGCGGCGGCACGCTCGAAATTTTCGTCGAGCCGATCTTGCCGCAGCCGCTGCTCTATATCTTCGGCGGCGGGCATATTTCCTCTGCGGTCGCCCGCGTCGCAAGCGCTTCCGGATTTTCGATCACTATCGCGGACGATCGCGAAGCCTTTTCGAACACCGAGCGGTTCCCGATGGCGGACAAGCTTTACACGACGTACGAGGATGCCTTCGCGAAGATCGTTCCCAACGCCTCCAGCTACCTCCTCATCGTCACGCGCGGCCATCGCGACGACATGCGCGTGCTCGCGTGGGCGGTCCGCACCGACGCGCGCTACATCGGCATGATCGGCAGCAAGCGCAAGGTGCTCTCCGTGTACAAGGCGCTCGAAAAAGAGGGCTACTCGCCCGAGGAATTAGACCGCGTGCACGCGCCCGTCGGCCTCGATATCGGCGCGCTCACGCCGGAAGAGATCGCCGTCAGCATCACCGCCGAATTGATCGCTGTCCGCCGAAATGCCGTTGGTCTGCCACACAAGTCCGTCAAACTCCCGCAAGCCGCCGCCGTCCACCAAGACTGACGCGCGATGGCCGCCGCGCCGCCCGCTCGAATCATCGGCCCCAAGCCGCTTGCCGCAGCCATTCTTTCTGCGGGCGAATCTAGCCGCATGGGCAGCCCGAAGGCGCTGATCCCCTACCGTGGCACTACGTTCGCGGGACATCTGCTCGAAGTGGTCAAGCATCCGCGCGTGGGCATCGTTCGCGTGGTTCTCGGTGCGGGCGCGGACAAAATCCGCGAGCGATTGCAATTGGACCCCGCCACAATCGTGATGAATCCCGATTGGCCGAGTGGCCAGCTCTCTTCGATCCAGGCTGCGATTCGCAGCCTGCCGCGGGACGCCACCGCGGGCCTCGTGCTCTGCCCCGTCGACCACCCGATCGTCTCCGCCGAACTCGTCGCCCAGCTGATTGCGCAGTTCGATTCGACCGGCAAGCCGATCGTGCTGCCAACGTATCGCGGCCGCCGCGGCCATCCCGTGATTTTCCGCTCTTCGCTCTACGACGAGCTGCTCGCGGCGTCTCCCGACGTTGGCGCACGGCAAGTCGTCTGGGCACACCAGGCGAATGTAGTGGAAGTTCCCACCGAGGAAAAAGGCATCGTGCTCAATCTGAACGACCCCGAAACGCTGAAGCACGCGATCACCACTTCCCGTCCGGAGTAGGATTCAGAGCTTTCGCGAAAGCGCGGCGACCGCGTCGGCGCAGAGCTGCGCCGCGTGGAATGTAGCCGGAGGCAGCCCGCCGAGCGCTTCGGAAACTTGCTGCGGCGTAATCTGCCGAGCCTCCGCAGCAGATTTACCGAGCAGCATGTCGGTAAGCGCCGAACTTGACGCGATCGCCGCAACGCACCCCTGCGTCTTGAATCGCGCGGCGCCGATGCGCCCATCCTCTACCCGCACCGAAAGCCGCATCACGTCGCCGCAAACTGGATTCGTCACCTCGACCGTGGCCGTGGCATCTAACAGATCGCCGGCATTATGAGGGCTGCGAAAATGGCCGAGGACTATATCGTTGAACACGCATCCAGTATACGGCAGCGGGAAAATTCATCCGTGAGGAAAGATTTCGCGCAACCATTCGCTTTTTGTTTGAATCTCATTGACAGGATAGGGCTTAGAACGATATTTTTATAGCTCCCTAGCCTAGAGTTCTTTCGTCAGGGCGCGAGAGAACGAATCATCAGTAAATAATCCGCCTACAGAATAATGGAGAATCTCAGATGCGACGACTCGCTTACTTGTTCATCCTCGCGTTGGCCATCGCCTTAGGCGCGACTACCGGCTCCGCGCAGGATGGAAAACTCAAGATCAAAGTTTCGCCGAAACAGGCGTACGTATTCGTGGATGGCAACGCCATCCGCGACGGCCACCAATCGATCTCCCTGAGCCCGGGGAAGCACACCGTGGTGGTCGTAAATTACGGTTACAAGATTTCGACGCAGGACGTAAACATCGAAGCCGGCAAGTCCACGCCGCTCGATGTCAAGCTGGACGCGTACGGCGGCAACGTGAGCGGCCCCTTCGGCGATATCGAATTCAAAGGCGACCCCCGCGCCGCTGTGCTCTCCAACGGCACTACACCCGCCTATTTCGTGGGCCACGTGGATGAGTTCGACAACGATTGGATCTGGCACCAGAATCTTCTCCTGCCTGCCGGTACGCACCATCTGACCGTGACGCAGGCTGGAAAGACCATTTGGTCCGGCGATGTGACCGTGGCCGCGGGCAAGAAGGTAGTCGTAAGTCTGCCCAGCGGCACCCAGAAGACGGTCGCTTGGAGCCGCGGAGAGAAGCTGAAGGACCTGCCGCGATTCCATGCGGGCATCGCCAGCGCGACGGTCGCTGTGGCTCCGGTAACCGGCAGTTTCAGCGCCTCTACCGCGAACATCAATTGCGGCCAGTCTTCTACGCTGAATTGGCAAACCGCCGAGACGGCCGATGCCAACATTAGCGGCATCGGGCCGGTGCAGCCGAGCGGCAGCCAGTCGGTTTCGCCGCACGCAACCACGGATTACGCTTTCACCGCGACGGGACCCGGCGGCACAGTCAAGGGTGATGCCAACGTCAACGTGAACACCAAGGTGGACGCGAGCATCAGCGCGAATCCGGCGGAAGTCCACTACCGCAAGATCGGCGACAAAGTCGTCACCCAAGATTCCACTACATTGACGTGGCAGACGTCGAACGCCGACTCCGTCACGGTTGACGGCCAAAAGGTCGAGCTCAGCGGCAGTGAAACCGAGAAGCCCGAACCGGCCGACACGACCGCCGTTGCCGAAGGCCAGCCGGCCCGCACGATCGACGAGAACAAGAGCTACGCTCTGAACGCGACGAACGTCTGCGGCGGCTCCGCCGACGAGACGGCCAACGTCCACATCCTTGGATCGGTCGAGCCAATTCCCACCGTCACCCTGCAGAGCATCTTTTATCCCACGGACTATCCGGATAAGAGTCACCCGCAGGTCGGACTCGTGAAGAGCCAGGAAGCGGCGCTCTCGACGCTCGCCGACGGCTTCAAGAAGTATCTCGAGTACGATCCCGATGCCAAGCTTTCGGTGGAAGCTCACGCCGACGAGCGCGGCTCGAAAGACTTCAACCAGGACCTGAGCGAACGCCGCGTCGAGCGCATCAAGGCCTACCTCGTCGAGCAGGGCATCTCGGCCGACAAGATCGAGACCGCCGCGTACGGCAAGGAGCAGCCGATGCCGGAGGCGACCGTAAAGGAACTTGAGGACACCAACCCCGTCAAGGCGACCAAGATGCATATGCGGGAGAAGCGGACGAACTGGCTGGCCTACAACCGCCGCGCGGACATCATCCTGATGCCCTCCGGCAAGAAGTCGGCTCAGTTCTATCCGAATGGCGCCGATGACGTTGGCTTGATCTGGCAGTTGCCGAAACCTTCGCTGAAGAAGGTGGAAGCGGATCAGTAGTCGATTCTCAAAACGAGCGCGCCGGGGAGCGAAGGCTCTCCGGCGCGTTTTTGTTTTTGGAGGGAGCGTGTATGGGGATTCTCGAACTTGCGGAGCCTGCCATTGTCATTTGCGCCCGCGACCGTGATCGCGCCACAACCTTTTATCGGGAAACGCTTGAGCTGACTCTACTGCGTCAGGACCAATTCAGCGCGGTCTTTAAGCTGGGCGCGGCTACCGTCCGAATTGCGGGCGTTCCCGATTACACGCCGCACAAGCACACCATCCTCGGATTCACGGTCGCGGATGTTCCGACAACCTTATCGGCGCTTAGAGAAAAGGGTGTGGAATTCCAGAGATACGCGCACATCCCCCAGGATGAACTGGGGGTTTGCACGCTGCCCGGCGGAAACGCGCGCGTCGCATGGTTCAAGGACAGTGAGGGCAACGTATTGAGCTTGACGGACGCTTGAACCAGAGCGAGAGTGCGCCGAAGGAGATCAACTCTTGCAAGTCGTCGCTGCCTTGATCGAGCATGAGGGCAAGGTGCTCGCGTGCCAGCGCCGACGTGGCGGCGCCTTCGAATTCCTGTGGGAATTCCCCGGCGGGAAGAAGCGCCCGGATGAAACGCTGCAGCAGGCCCTTGCACGCGAGCTATCGGAGGAGTTGGGCGTCACGGCGAAAATCGGCCGCGAAATCTACCGCACGCAGCACCGCTACGCCGAAATGTCCGAGCCGATCGAGCTGATTTTCTTCGCCGCAAGCGCACCGCCCGTCGAAATCCGCAATCTCATCTTCGAACGCATCGAATGGCGCGATCCCCGTTCCCTTCGCGACCTGAATTTCCTCCCCGCCGACCGCGAACTCATCGAAAAACTCGCATCGGGCGAAATCAGCCCAGAAGCTGTCTAGCCTCAAGAATTTGCTCGGCGGACAGCTTCAGGGAATGTGTCGCGCGATCTACGGCATGTTCCGAACGAACTCCCCTTACCACGGAAGCCGAGTGTTCCGACTGCCACAACCCGAGACCATTCTCGCTTCGTCACAAAAGTTAAGTTGAAATTCAACAGAGAATCTACGGTGCTTCGAACAAGCGCCGGAGGCGCGGCACAAGTTAGCCCAGCCCGTAAGGGCTGGGAAAACATAAGCATAAGGTCGGGAGCGCCGTAGGTGCGACACCTGGTCTTTTCGCTGCTTCCCACCTGCGCATTCAAGAATCAACTAGCGTCGCTTCCTGGCATATAATCCTGTCATGCAGGACGCCAACCTTGTGGTCATCCAGTCGTGCGGCAGCCAGATCGAGGCGGAGTTGGTCAAGGGCGCGCTCGAAGCCGCCGGTATCGACGCGATGATCCAGGCCGACACCGCGGGAAGAATGCGCGAACACCTCGCATGGTCCGGCGCAGGATTCAAAATTCTCGTGCGCGAAGAAGACGCAACCGCCGCCCGCGATCTGCTCGCTTCGCCGCCCGAGGCGGACGAGAATGCCGGCGCGGACTCCGATGCGGACGGCAACCCTCCGCCCACTTGGCGCCGCTTCACCTAGAAGACCTCGCTTAACGCGGCCGCGAAGATGTCCCGCCAAGAAGATGGTAGTTGGTCAGTTTCCGGTTAGTCATTCGGGAATTGGTGCGATCGATTCTCACAAGCGTGGTTGTCGCTACAGTTGAGGATCTGAATTGCGGACCACTCGACCAGATTTTCGCTTGATCCGGTCGCTGTCAATTACAGGGAGATCAGCATCGGGACGGAATCGTCGCAAGTGGGCAAGGCATTCGAGCTAACATGCTCCTGGCAACGAAGACGCAAGGGGCTCATGGCCGAGGCGTGTCACCGAGCGGAATTACCGCTTCGATAAAAGACCGGATTTCCCGGCCCACTCAACGATGTAGTTCTTCAAGAACGCCGTGAATTCTTCTGCGATTGGGTGAAACTTTCTGCCTCCCTTTCGAATCTGGTAGGCGTCGAGGTGCACAACAGGTTTGACCAAATGGCTGACAATGAGTCCGTGATTGCGGCACTCGGACAATGCAAAGGAAGGAACGATAGCGGCGCCCACCCCTGCCCCCACCATGGCGATGAGTGTGTGTAGGTAATTCAATACGAGACTGGGTTGATAGGTGACACCTGCTCTCGCGAGATGCTTGTCGACGAACTGTTGCAGGGGAAGGGACGGGTGCAAAGTCACGAATCTCTCCCCTTTCAGTGACGACCATGCGACAGTGGGACGGACAGATGCATGAGGCGTACCAGCTCTTATTGCCATTAGGGAGAAGCGAAACAGGAGCGTTCGCCGGATACCCGGTACATGCTTGAAAAAAAATCCCAGCCCCATATCTAGTTCTCCGGACTCTACCTTCCGCAAAGTTGTCGCGCCATCGCCGTCGAATACTTGAAATCGAAGCTCCGGCCTTCGCGTGCGGAATGCCTTGATCGCTGGTGCCAAGCCTCCCTCTGCGTAGAACGGCGGCGCACCCACCGATAACAACGGGCTTTCGTCCTGAGTTGTCTGAGCAATCCGAGAGAGAGAACTGTCCAATTCCTGAAGATTGCGTTGTGCCGCCCCGAACAACTCGCTCCCAGAAGCTGTGAGCGCGACGTGACGGGTGGTGCGCTCAAAGAGCCTGACACCGAGCTGGTTTTCCAATTCTCTTATTAAGACGCTCAATCCAGAGGGAGTAATGAACAACGCGCCAGCGGCCCGAGTGAAGCTGCGATGCTGCGCGACCAACAAGAAGGCACGGAGCTGGCGAGACGTAAAGTCGATCATTGAGTGTTTCTCAACAATTGTTAATGTTTTTGAGATTGTATTATAGGCCGCCTTGTCCCTAAATCAAGCCAGCAGCTGAGAGAGACCAGAGCCGCTTCAGAAATCATCAGCCGCAAGGAGAAGCAAATGGGAAGCGTCCAAACCAATGGCACTGGCTATGTCTTCGTCAACAGCAGCAAGGAGGCGCGAACGAGATTTGCAGCACTTTCCACGATCTACGACCGCGGAACCGTTCGGCACTTGGAGGACCTGGGAGTCGGTAGCGGTTGGCATTGCCTTGAAATTGGAGGCGGGAGCGGAACCATCGCCAAATGGCTCGCAGACCGTGTCGGGTCCGCCGGCCATGTACTGGCGACGGACCTTGATACCCGTTTTTTGGAACCTTTGGAGGGTCCCAATCTGGAGGTCTGCCGCCATAATATAGGCACCGATCATTTGCCAGCGGCAGCCTTTGATCTGATTCATACGCGCCTCGTGCTCATGCACGTGCCAGAGCGCGACGCCGCTCTGGCGCGTCTGGTCTCCAGTTTGAAAGGGGGAGGGTGGCTATTGGTCGAGGAATACGATAGCTGCTCGATTCCGCCCGATCCGACACTCAGTTCAGGCGAAGTGCTTTTGCAGACACATGTCGCAATGCTAAGACTTTTGGAAGATGGCGGAGTGAATCGTCGGTATGGCCGATTCCTGCCGAATTTACTGCGAGAAAGCGGATTGACCAGCGTGGGAGCGTCGGCGCAATTATTCATGTGGCAGAGCGGATCTCCTGGTATTGCGATGATGCGGGCGAACTTCGAACAGCTTCGAGAAGCGATGATCGAGGCCAATTACATCGCCCCGCAACAATTCGATGAGGATCTGGCACGGTTGAAAAATCCCAGCTTCATGATGCCCTCATCGATACTCTGGTCGGCATGGGGGAGACGCTCATGACATCTGTTCCGAACTTGCCGGTTGCCAAGGAACTCTCTGGTGGTCGGCCTTACATGTCCGAGAGTTCTGTCCCAAGCGCCGATACTCGAACATTGACTATTCTGGCTTTTTCCGCAACCGCCGGTGTCCTGGTGGAGTTTTATGATTTTGCGATTTTTGGATTCGCAGTGGCGAGCGCCTTTCCGTACATCTTCTTTCCGAAGTTGCCTCCGACACAAGCCTTGGTGTTTTCCTACTTGGCGTATGCAGCCGGCCACCCCGCACGCCTGCTCGGTGCCTTCATTTTTGGCCACTTTGGTGACCGGTCCGGGCGCAAGTTCGCGTTCCTGATAAACATTGTTGTTGTGGGAGCCAGCACGTGTCTGACGGGCTTGCTTCCGGGCTATGCAACGATAGGCATAGCGGCCCCAATACTTCTTGTCCTTCTCCGAATCATTCAGGGAATCGGCGTCGGCGGCGAATTTGGTGGGGCGACATCTTTGCTGGCGGAATTTGGGGCCAAACGCCGCTCTCGTGCGTTTTGGATGTCGCTCGCGAATCTCGGCCTGGCGCTGGGCATAATGGCTGCCAGCGGCATGTTCTTGGTCTTAAGGAAGAGTTTCGCGACGACGGGATGGCGTGTCGCCATGCTGCTTTCCGCAATCATAGTCATTCCAGCCCTGGTAGCGCGATATAAGCTGGCCGACTCCCCTCTGTTTGAGCAACTCAAGCACAGGGAGCAACTCGCCCGTTTGCCCAGCTTTGATGTCTTCCGGAAACACGCGGGTTCCATCTTCCTTCTTGCGACGGTTGCTGCGTTTCAGAACTTGGATACGGTCGTGACGGGTACTTTCATCGTCTCGTTCATGCATCTCGCCGGTATCCCGTTGGCCACTGCGGCGATCATCATCTTTCTTAGCCGCTTTGCCGATGTCACGGGAGTGCTGCTCAGCGGACCATTAGCCGACATTTGCAAGCGCAGAAGGATCGCGTATTTCGCCATTGGTGCGACGATGCTGCTCTCTTATCCCTTCACCTTAGCGATCGTAGGCCGGCACGTCGTGCTCGTAGCCATTCTCATGTGTCTGATCGTCCTTTTCGGGATGGGATTGCTCCACGGGCTCGTGCCCATCCTGACTTCAGAGACTTTCCCCACCAGATTTCGATACTCGGGAGCGGGCATTTCTTACGGTCTGTCCGGAATTTTGGCTGGAATGATCGCGCCCCCTCTTCTCGCAAGGTTAATTGGTCAGGACGTAGTCCATCACTGGCACTATCTACCCACCATTTACGCAATCTACGGAATAGCTGCGATGTTCGCTCTGCTCTTCATTCGAGAGACACGCAACATCAAATTGGAAGATCTCGACGGTCCGGGAGTTTGAGACGCGGCAAAGACGGACACGGAAACCGCAAACCCCAAACCAAGCCAGTTGGTGGATGGTCGGCTTAACCGGCCAATCTCTGCCCATTCTCAGGGCGTCGCGAGCTTGCGCGCTTCGGTAACGATTTTGGTAAGCCGGTTGGAGAGCCGGTCGAGGTGGCGGCGAGAAGTTCCGTTTGGCAGCGTCCGGCGAAACATCTCGAGCACATGTTGAGCAGCGAGCAATGAATCGATCAGGCCGTCGAAGCCAGATCGAGGAGTGAACGGGATCTTCGGCTGCGGAACAATATGCCGAGGTTTGGAACGAGCCATCTCGAATTCCCGTTGGAGGTCATTCAACGCCACGTCGAGATAGCGCATGGTCATCTCTGGGGAAGTGTGGCCGAGTAATTTCATTACGGCGGGGAAGCCCACACCGGCTCGAAGCATTTCCGTCGCATAGCTATGGCGACACTGGTGCGGGACGATGCGGGTGGAAAGGCCGAGTGCGTGGCAGATCTGATGCAAGTAATCACGGAGTTGGCGAACGAGTGCTTCTTTCCTTCGCGGACGTGCCAGGAGCCGTCCATCGGCAGGCAGAGGATCAAGAGAACGAAAGAATTGGAGGCGTCGGACGAGATCACACACAAAGGGATCCACAGGGACCATGCGTTCTGTTTTGAGTTTGCCGAGCGGCACGTGAACCGCCCATTGATTCGGGCCGATAGAGCGAAGGCAGTCGAAGGACAGATCGACACACTCACCGATGCGCATGCCGGTGTGGCGAATCAACAGAAAGGCGTTGCCGCCCAGATCGTTGCGGCGGAGGAATTCCTTCTGTAGGAGTTCATCCTGTTCTGCCGTGAGTGGGCGTGGAAGTCTTTGAGGGAGACGCGGAATATCTTCGCGGCGGATCAGATGAGCGAGTTCAGGAAGCTGTTCGGTCCAAGCCAGTTCGTTACAGATGCCGCGCAGGGCGATGAGCAGGTTGATATAGGACGCGGTCGCGAGCGCGGGTGTTTGCGAGTGCAGGCGGGACATCCAGCCGAGGATGTGGAGTTCACGGCGCAATTGGTCCAGGCGCTGCACCTCAGGATGATCAGCACCGAGATAGCGCAGGAAATTGCGGGCGGTCCCACGGTAGTGACGAGTGGTGTCGGAACTGAGTGCCACGCCGAGGGAATCGACCGCGCGGTCGAAGACCGGAACCAGAGGATGTTGCAGCGGAGGGCGTCGCGCGCGATTCACGAGGAGATCACCGGAAGGGGACGAATGTGTTGCGCCACGGCGCGTGCATACTCAAGGTAGACGTCTTGTGGAGTGACTTGCACATAGAGCAGCGTGGTCTGGATGTCTGCGTGACCCATCAGTTGCATGAGTGCGGGCAGGCTCATACCCGCGCGGATCATGTCCGAGGCAAAGGTGTGGCGAAATCGATGAGGGTTGGCGAGCTGGATGCCGGTGCCCTGGCGATGGTAGCGGAATAAGGATCGTAATCCCGCAGTGGTCATGCGTGTTCCGCGCGCGTGTCCTTTGAGTGAGACGAAGAGCGCGGCGGAGCAGGGATTGGGCCGTTCCAATCGCAGGTAGTGTTCGAGCAGTTGCACAGTTTCCGGCGCCAACGGCAAGAGACGAAATTTCTTGCCTTTGCCTGGAACGCGAAGTTGTGCTTCGGAAAGCAACGCGTCGTCGCGATTCAAAGCCAATACTTCGGCGGACCGCAGCCCTTGCAGCAACATCAAGCCCACGATGGCCAAGTCGCGCGAAGTACGGAAACTCGACCAGAAGCGCGCTACTTCATCCACCGAGAGCGGCACGATGTTGCGTTTCGGTACCTTCACGCGCAGTCGGCTCGTCGCCACCCGGGGTCGGCCGAGACCCATCGGCTTTCGCTGCAAAAAAGCTTGATGAAAACCGTAAGCGATCTGGCAGGGAGCAGCGGGAAACTCGTTGCGAAGGGCGCGCTCGGAGACGGCCACGCGGTCATTGATGGTGGATGAAAAAGGACGAGGTTGTTGGCTGGACTGGAACTTCACATAATCCAACAGCGTTGACTCGATCAGGTCACCCTCCTTAACGTCGCCGGTGTGATGAGCAATCTCCCACCAGCGGACAAAGTGAAGCAAGTTGTGAGCGTAGATGCGCAGGGTGGTGTGTGCCAGGCGGCGAACATATTCGCGATCCAGGTAACGATTGATCCAGCCGACTTCCCGGCCAGTGCTCTGCTCGACGACACGAACCGGACTTTGTGCGTTGTGCGAGGTCTGCTGGTAGATCACACAGAACTTCATGGTCGAGCAGCCTCCAAGAGATCGTGAAACTGCCGCGCATCACCGCCCTGGACGAAGAAAGAGTTCGGATCGTGGCCATCGGGCAGGAGGACGCGACGAGTAGCGATGCCTTGCGCGCACAGGCGCTGTGCTAGCTGCTGCGAGGCTTTTTGGCCGCTGCCGTTGGCGTCGACATCGAAGGTGAGATAAA
>CAWJDM010000016.1:0-68900 GCA_963841605.1 uncultured Acidobacteriota bacterium | reverse complement strand
TCGACATTTGGCGATTAGAAATGGCCGCAACTCATTCAAAACAAACGAGGCGTGCACACTCTAATTGACACGTCTGTGGCAGTACGCCGCGCCCGCGAAAATCGTCACACATACCCGGAATACAACAGACCAGAGCGCCAAGTAGATACGCTTCAATGCGGTTTGACACCCCGCGAGGCCAGTGCTACCTTGCCGGGCGCAACCTATTCTGCGCGGTCCGGAGTTGAACATGCCCTATAAGATTACAGTGAACGGGCGCCCTGAAACGGTGGATGTTCCCGCCGATACGCCGCTTTTGTGGGTGATTCGCGACGTCCTCGACCTGAAGGGTACGAAGTACGGCTGCGGCATGGCGCTGTGCGGTTGCTGCACCTGCATCTGAATGGCGAAGCGGTGCGATCTTGCACGACATCCATTGAGTCCGCAGCCGGCAAGCACGTCGTCACGCTCGAAGGCCTCTCCGAGAACGGCACGCATCCCGTGCAGCTCGCATGGGAGGAAATCGACGTGCCGCAGTGCGGCTATTGCCAGGCCGGACAGTTGATGTCCGCGTCCGCATTGCTCGAAAAGCATCCTCATCCCACGGACGCAGAAATCGATGCCGCGATGGACGGCAACATCTGCCGCTGCGGCACCTACCTGCGCATTCGCCGAGCCATTCACCGGGCAGCCGAGATTGCCGCGAAGCACAAGGCCGAGCCCACTCATGCAGAAGAACTGATCGATTCGAGCCGCGCGTAAAAGCGCAAGAGCCAATCGCAAGGAGGCGCGCTGTGGCAACGACACTGCCGAAATTGGAATCGCCTGAATCCCGCCCTGAATCTCGCCCCGAATCCCGGAAGATGATGAATCGCCGTTCGTTCTTGCGCGCGACAGCACTCGCCGGCGGCGGCATGATGCTCGCATTGTATATCGAGCCGATCGAGAAGGTGCTGGCCGCGCAGTTCGGCCCGCCGGTAACCCTGCTTCCGGCGTCGTTCATCACGATCGCGCCCGACGGCATCGTCACGCTCATCGCCAAAAATCCCGAGATCGGTCAGGGCGTGAAGGCCATGCTGCCCATGCTGATCGCCGAGGAGCTCGACGTCGACTGGAAGAATGTCCGCATCGAGCAGGGCGACCTGGAAGCGAAATACGGCTTGCAGATCGCCGGCGGCAGCACCGCCACGCCGATGAACTGGGTTCCCATGCGCGAAGTGGGCGCCGGCGGCCGTCAGATGCTGATCGCAGCTGCGGCGCAGAAGTGGAGCGTGCCCGAATCCGAATGCACCACCACGCCCGGCGTCGTCCACCACGAAGGCAGCAAACGCTCGGCCACCTATGGCGAACTCGCCACGGCGGCCGCCGCGATGACGCCTCCCGATACCAAAACGCTGAAGATGAAAGATCCGAAGGACTACCGGATCATCGGGCACAACACCGCCAATCCCGACATCCACAAGATCGTCACCGGGAAACCGCTCTACGGAATCGACTTCACGATGCCCGGCATGCTGGCCGCGATGTTCGTGAAGTGCCCGGTATACGGCGGCAAAGTAGTCAGCGCGAACCTCGACGAGATTAAGGCTCTGCCCGGTATCAAACACGCGTTTGTGGTCGATCCGGTTGGCGACTCGACCGTGCTCGCCGGCGGCGTAGCCATCGTCGCGGATTACTGGTTCCAGGCCCGCCACGCGGCGGACCACAACCTCAAGGTCACTTGGGACAACGGCCCGACCGCGAAGCAAAGCAGCAAGCTCTACGCCGACACGTCGGTCGAGATGGCCAAGAGCCAGCCCGGGCAAGTCCTGCGCAAGGACGGCGACGCCGATGCAGCCTTTGGCGCCGCCGCGCATGTTGTCGAAGCGGACTACTCCTATCCGTTCCTTTCCCATGTGCCGCTCGAGCCCCAGAACTGCTCCGCGTATTATCACGACGGCAAACTCGAAGTCTGGGCGCCCAGCCAAACGCCCGCGAGCGGAGTGCAGCAAACCTCCCGAATCCTCGGCATCGACAGCAAGGACATCAACGTTCATCTCGTCCGCATCGGCGGCGGCTTCGGCCGGCGCCTTACCGACGACTACATGGTCGAGGCCGCGTATATCGCCAAGCAGGTGGGCGTGCCCATCAAGCTGCTCTGGACGCGCGAGCAGGATATGGCGCACGACTACTACCGCCCGGCGGGCTTCCACTTCCTCAAGGGAGGGGTGGACGCCAACGGCAAAATCGTCGCGTGGCAAAATCATTTCGTCACTTTCGGCGAAAACGGCCGCTTCGCGCAGAGCGCCGGCCTTTCGGGCGACGAATTCCCTTCCCGCTTCATTCCCAATTTCTCGCAGCTCTGCTCGATGATGCCGAGCGGCGTTCCGATGGGCGCGATGCGCGCTCCCGGAAGCAATGCGATCGCGTTCGTGATGCAATCCTTCATCGACGAACTCGCGCACGCCGCTGGGAGAGACCCAGTCGAGTTCCGCCTCGACCTGCTCGCCAATACGCCGCTGCCGATGAGTGCCCCGCCGCCGGGAACGCCGATCGCCTTCAGGCCGATGCCCTTCGACGCGCCGCGCATGACCGGCGTGCTCAAGGCCGTGGCGGAAAGGTCGGGCTGGGGCAAGACCAAGCTGCCGAAGGACACGGCGATGGGAGTCGCCTTCCACTTCAGCCACATGGGATACTTTGCCGAGGTTGCACAGGTGACCGTCACCGGCGGCAACAACGTGAGGGTCCACAAGGTCTGGGTCGTGGGAGACATCGGCAGCCAGGTCATCAATCCGGGCGCTGCGGAAAATATCGCGCAGGGCGCGGTGATCGAGGGCATGAGCCACATCATGGGGTACCAAATCACGATCGATGATGGCCACGCCGTCCAAAGCAATTTCAACAACTACCCGCCCGTGCGGCTCACGCAGGCGCCCACGGCGATCGACATCTACTTCCTGAAGACGGAACATTCGCCCACGGGCCTCGGAGAGCCGGCGCTGCCGCCGATGCTTCCAGCCATCGCCAACGCTATTTTCACGGCGACCGGCAAGCGGATCCGCAATCTCCCGCTCGCCAACCACGGCTATACCTGGGCGTAAAGTGGTCCAGGGCTGTGATTGAGGTGCGCGGGAGGGAAGAAAAGTTCAGGGCGCAGCCGAAAGCCGCAGGGGTCGACGCGACTACAGCTCAAGTAGCATGACAGATTCCTTTCCCTTTGCGGTCCGTGGTACTTGGCCCTGTTGCCCGGGGCCACCCTCAGTCGTTTACCCAAAATTAATGTCCCGAAACATTCTGTAATACATCACAGGTATTGCATGCCCACGTCAACGCACGTGATTCAGGCCTAGAGCGGCACAACCCAGGAGGATGCAGATGGAAGTAACGCGCCGAGCCTTCCTCAAGGTTGCAGTGATCGGCGGAGCGAGCGCCACCGTGCTGGGCTTCGATCTGAAGCCCGCCTACGCGCAACTGAAGGAGCTGAAGATTGCGCGAGCCACGGAGACGCGCTCGACGTGTCCGTACTGCGCGGTAGGCTGCGGCGTCCTCATTTACACCATCGGCGACGGCGCCAAGAACGTCACGCCGCAGGTGGTCCACGTCGAAGGCGATCCCGACCATCCGACCAACCGCGGAACGCTCTGCCCGAAGGGCTCTTCGCTCGAGCAGGACATCCTCAATTCGCGGCGACTCACCAAGCCGCAAGTCCGCCGCCCCGGCGCAACCGAATGGCAGGACATCTCCTGGGATGACGCGCTCAACGAAATCGCGCAGTGGACGAAGAAGACCCGCGACGATACCTTCGTGGAGAAGGACGCGAACGGGCATACGGTCAACCGCTGCGAGGGGATTTCGTTCATCGGCGGCTGCACGGACACGAACGAGTTCAACTATGTGGCCATCAAGGCGATGAGGAGCATGGGCTTGGTGTATTTAGAAAACCAAGCCCGTGTTTGACACGGCCCCACGGTCTCAAGTTTGGGACCAACATTCGGCCGCGGCGCGATGACCAATGGCTGGATCGACATCAAGAACACCGACATGATGTTGATCATGGGCGGAAATCCCGCCGAAAACCATCCCTGCGGATTCAAGTGGGCGATCGAGGCCAAGCGCAACCGCAACGCCAAGATTATTTCGGTCGACCCGCGATTCACCCGCACGTCCGCTACCGCCGACCGGTTTCTCCAAATCCGCGCCGGCGCCGACATCGCATTCCTCGGCGGCTTGATCAAATACGCGATCGACAACAACCGGATCGCGAAGGAGTATTTGATCAATTACACGAACGCCGCGTTCATCGTGAAGGAAGGGTTCAAGTTGCCTGAAGACGGCCTCTATTCCGGCTTCGATGCAGCGACGCAAAGCTACGACAAATCGACGTGGAACTATGAGGCAGGCGGCGACATGGCCGGCAAGGCGGATACCGGCGGGCATGCCACAGCCGCCCTAGCCGGTGCCGCGGCTCCGCCGGCGCTTCCGCCGAATACGGCCTACGACCTCACGCTGCAGCATCCGCGCTGCGTTTTCCAATTGCTGAAGCAGCAGTATTCGCGCTACACGCCCGAAACCGTCGAACGAATCACGGGAATTCCCCGCGGCAAATTCCTGGATGCCGTGGACCTCTTCACATCGATCCGCAAGGATGGCGACATGAAGAAAGTCGCCACCATCATCTATGCGGTCGGCTGGACGCAGCACACCTTCGGAACGCAAATCATCCGCACGGCGGCGATGATTCAGCTCCTGCTCGGAAACGTGGGCAGAGCGGGCGGCGGCGTCAACGCCCTCCGCGGACATTCGAATATTCAGGGCGCGACGGACATGGCGGGCCTCTTCGACAGCTTCCCCGGATACTTGAAAGCGCCGGTTCCGGCCGACACAGACCTCGCCGCGTTCCTCAAGCGGACGACGCCGACGCCGTCGAAGCCCGGTGTGTGGGATTCGATGAACTACTGGTCGAACACGCCGAAATTCATGGTCTCGCTGCTCAAGGCGTTTTATGGCGACGCCGCCACCAAAGAAAACGGATTCGCATTCGATTACCTTCCGAAGTACGACCGCGATTATTCGTGGACCCACATCTGGGACGATATGTACAACGGGAAGGTCAAGGGCATGTTCGCCTTTGGCATGAACGGCGTGATGATCGGCCCGGACACGAACAAAAATATCGCCGCGCTCAAGAAGGCCGACTGGCTGGTGGTGGGCGAAATTTATCCGGACGAGACCAGCGAATTCTGGCGCGCTCCTGGCATCACCGCCGAAGAACAACAAAACATCAAGACCACGGTCTACCGCTTGCCCTGCGCCGGCTTCGCCGAAAAAGACGGCAGCATGACCAACTCGGCGCGCTGGGTCACTTGGAAATATGCCGCCGTTCCGCCTCCGGGAGAGGCGCGGCTCGATCAGGATATCGTGGCGCAGATTTTCCTGCGCGTACGCGACCTTTACAAAAAAGAAGGCGGCAAGTTCCCCGACCCGATTTTGAATCTAAGCTGGGCCTACGCGGACGCATCTCATCCGTCGCTTTCGCAAGTCGCCATGGAGCTCAATGGTAAAGCCCTGGCCGATCTGAAGGACGACAAGACCGGTCAGGTGGTGGTCAGAGCTGGACAGCAGTTGCCCGGCTTTGCATCGCTAAAGGACGACGGCACCACGATGTGCGGCAACTGGATTTACTCCGGCATGTGGACCGAGGCCGGATCGCAGATTCAGCGGCGCGGCACGGAAGATCCCTCCGGTTTGGGCATTTATCCCAACTGGGCGTGGTCGTGGCCGGCCAACCGGCGCGTTTTGTACAACCGCGCGTCTTGCGACCTCGAAGGCAAACCGTGGGATCCAACGCGCAAGCAGGTATGGTGGAACGAAGCGGCTGGAAAATGGGCCGGCAATGACGTGCCGGACTTCAAGCCGGACTCGCATCCGAAGGACCACCTGGGCCCGTTCATCATGAACCCGGAAGGCGTGGGCCGATTGTTCGCGCCCATTGGAGTGCTGGCGGAGGGACCGTTCCCCGAACATTACGAACCGATTGAGAGCCCGATCAAGAATCCGCTGCACCCGAACCAATCGACGAACCCGCTCGTGAAAAAGTTCAAGACGCCGTACGACAAATTCGGCACGCCGGAAGAGTACAGCATCGTCTGCACCACCTACCGCCTGACAGAGCAATATCACTACTGGACGAAAAACAATCCGATGAACGTTCAGCTGATCCCGGAGCCTTTCGTCGAGATTCCCGTCGAGCTGGCGGAGGAAAAAGGGATTCAAGGGACGGACAAGATCAAAGTGATCAGCGCGCGAGGGACCTACATTGCCAAAGCATTCGTCACGAAGCGGCTGAAACCCATGATGATCGACGGCAAGAAGGTCTACCAGATTGGACTGCCGATTCATCAAGGCTTCCGTGGGATCCAGGAGGATGCCGATCGCGATGCGCGTACTCCGGCGAATTTGCTGACTCCTTCCGTGACCGATCCGAACGCGCACACCCCTGAATCCAAGGGCTTCCTAGTAAAAGTCGAGAAGGCATAGGGAGCGGACGATGAGCCAGGCATCGACGGAACTAATCAGGATTTCAGGGCATGCGGGCCCCGTCCCGGGCGCCGGCCTGAACCGCGAATATCAAGTCTGCAAGCTGGTCGACACAACCACGTGCATCGGCTGCAAAGCATGCGAAGTGGCCTGCCTTGAATGGAACGGGTATCCATTCACCGAAACCTCCTTCGACAACACCTACCAGACCATGCCCGAAACGGCGTGGAATTATTGGAACCTGATCAAGTTCAACGAGCACGAAGATCCCGAGCACGGCCTGATGCTGCTGATGCGCAAGGATCAGTGCATGCACTGCGAGGATCCCGGCTGTCTCAAGGCGTGCCCTGCCGATGGCGCGATCGTGCAGTACGCCAACGGAATCGTCGATTTTCAGGAGGCGAATTGCATCGGGTGCGGCTACTGCATCACGGGCTGCCCCTTCAACATCCCGAAGTTCAGCCCGAAGGCGCGGAAAGTATTCAAGTGCACGCTGTGCAACGACCGCGTGTCGCAGGGGCTGGAGCCCGCATGCATCAAGGCGTGCCCGACAGGCTGCCTGCATTTCGGCACCAAGAACGAAATGAAAGAGTTGGCGGAAACGCGCGCGGAGCAACTTCGCACACAGTCGCATTTCGCCGACGCGGGCGTCTACGATCCGGCAGGCGTCGGCGGCACGCACGTGATTTACGTCCTGCACGACGCGTCGAATCCCGAGCTGTATGGCGGCCTGCCGAAAGATCCGCGCATTCCGTGGTCCGTGCAGTTTTGGAAGAAGCCGCTGAAATGGCTCGGCAATGCCGCGATGATCGGAGGCTTGCTCGGAATCGCCGTTCACTACTTGCGCTACGGGCCGAAGAAAGAAGAAGAGATTCAATCGGATAATGGGAGGCGGCCATGACGACTAATGCCGTATCGACCGCCGCCAGCCGCAACGACGAGATCATCCCGCGATATTCATTTGGCGAGCGCATCAATCACTGGATCGGCGCACTCAGCTACATATATCTGCTGCTTACGGGCCTCGCGTTCTGGTCTCCCTATCTCTTCTGGCTAACGGCGATCGTAGGCGGCGGGACGACGGCGCGGTTCTGGCATCCATGGTTCGGCCTGATATTTACGGCGTCGCTCTTCTGGACGTTCAAGGAGTGGCGTGGCGACATGCAAGTCGACGATAGCGATCGCACGTGGGCGAGAGCCATGCCCCACTACATCAAGAACGAAGACGACCAGGTGCCGCCGGCGGGACGCTTCAACTACGGACAGAAGCTTTTCTTCTGGGGAATCTTCTACGGCGCCATCCTGATGCTGCTTTCGGGAGTCGTGCTGTGGTATACGGAAACGCTTCCCTGGAGCCTGCGGTTTCTGCGCTATGCCGCGGTTCTGGTTCATGCAAGCGTGGCGCTGATCACGATCGGCCTCTTCCTGATTCACGTTTATCTGAGCACGGTGCTCGAAGAAGGTAGCTTTGCTTCGATGATTCATGGAGGCGTCACGCGCGCCTGGGCGTGGACCTTCCATCGGCTGTGGTACGAGAAAATCGAGAACGAATCCTCGTCGCGAAAATGAAACCCGCCAAATGGGACGCGCGGATTCGCCGCGCGGAAGATCTCGCTTCGAGCCACCCTTTTGCATCCGAAGGGCTGCTCTTTTACCGCGCTGTCGCGAAGGCCCAAAAGCAGCTCTATGCGCGAATCGAGGCAGCTTGCGGCGCGGAAATGCACACGCGGCCCCAGGGCAAGCTTCGCGGCGAATTTGATTCGTCTCTGCTGGTGCCGCTATTCCCGTTCTTTCTTTCGCAGATCGAGGAAGATGCCCCCGCGCCGCTCGCGCAAACCGCTCGCGAGCTGCGCGCCGGCGATGCGAGCCGCTTGCAGGACTTGCTGCTCGGATTTTGGCAGGATGCACCTAGCGGGACCGAGGAAGATGGCGCGACCGGTCTCGACGCCGCGGAAGAGCTAATCGCCTGGACTTTTCTCCAACCCTACGCCGAGTATCTTGCCGACCACACGCGCCAATACCCGATTCACGCCACGCCATCGCACTGCCCCGTCTGCGGCACCAAACCGCAGGTGGGAGTCTTGCGCCCGGAAGGCGACGGCGCGAAGAGATCGCTGATCTGCGCGCTATGCGCCCACGAATGGGATTATCGCCGCGTCGTTTGCCCGTCGTGCGGCGAGGAAAATCCGCACAAACTTGCCGTCTACACGGCGGAGGAGTTTGGCCACGTGCGCGTCGAGGCGTGCGACTCGTGCCACAGCTACATCAAGACCGTCGACCTGTCGAAAAATGGCCTCGCGCTACCTGTCGTCGACGAACTTGCCACAATCCCGCTGAATCTCTGGGCCACCGAGCACGGCTACACCAAGCTGCAGACAAATCTCCTGGGAATCTAGAGCTGTTGGTTGGCCTTTGTAACGGCGGGGCGCTGGGTGGCGACCCAGCATTCCGTGCGCACTTAGGCTAAGATGCCGGCCTTTGCGCAATTTGCATCCACGACGAAAAGTGCGGCGTGCCTTTCACCGGCTTTTCGCGGCTCCAGTCGTGATAGGCGTGACACTCGAAGCAGCGCGCTTCGGCTGCATCCGCGCCCGGGTGATGGCACTGCTCGCACGTCTTCTCACCCGGCACAAGAATATCGGCCGTCTCCTGGCTCGTCGTCGCGCGCGGGTGGCAGGTGGTGCAAGTCCACGCGCGGTGCGCCTGGTGATCGAATTCGGCGTCCGGGAACCAGCGCACGGGGATATTCGACTTCGCGACTTTGGGCAACGCCCCTGGCAGCATCATCGGAGCGGGCTGGGCGCTCGGCAGGGATGACAGCGCATGACACTCTTTACAGGTCTTGCGCCACAGCAGATTCTCCGCCTCGGCCACGCGCGTGTTGACCCATTCCGGCGGCGTATAGATGCGCGGCGAAATCGGCACTGGTCTCGCCGGCAACGCCATCGTGGACTTCGTCTCCCGCAATTCCGCTGGATGCGTCGCGATGTACTCCGTGTATCGCTTCACCAGAAACGCGTGAATCACTTCCGGCGTGTCGTGCGGCACGCTATCGGTGAAGCGCTTGTCGAAAAGCAGCGGATGGCAGCCGATGCAGTGCCTCGCATAGGAAATCGGCTGCATGTACGCGCGCGCCGGCGAATAGGACGGCGGAAACATGCGCGGCGCCGAAACCGGCATCATCGCGCCCGCCGTCGCGTTTGCTGCCATCGACGAAGGCGACTGCGATTGCGAAGCCGGCGCCGCGCCGAATCTCCAGGATTGATCCGCGGCGTTCGCGCGATGGCAGTCATCGCACGTCATTTGCACTCGGGTGCCATTCGGTCCCAGGAGGCTGGCCTTCAGGTGAATGGCATGGTTGAGCTTGATCGTTCCGGGATCGCGGAACCCGGCGCGCAAAGGCGCGAACTCCGGATGCCCCCCGGAAGTGAATGCCGTAACGTGGGTCACGTAGGACGTTGCCTTGCCGTTCGTGCGCAAATTCGCGTGGCATTGCGTGCAGCTCTGATCGGCTGTCGCCGCAAGGCGCATTCGTCCTCGATGCTCGACGTGGCACGATGCGCAGCTCGGCGTGAACACCTGACCCGCGTGGTGAATCGGCCCGTCGTGGCACGCAAGGCAACGCCTGATCGGTCGCAGTCGCGCGGAAGGAGCCCGCGCGCGAGAAATGGCACGCATTGCACTGCCGCGTGAGCACCGCGTGCGCGGGCGACATCTTGCCGCTGCTGTACGCGTGATTGTTGCGTGTCACGCCATACGCCGCGAGCCACGCTACCGCCAGGCACGGCAGCGCGACCGACAGCGCGAAGCGCCACCGCCGCCACGGGCTCGGCCGCTTGAAATAGTTCAGGTCGATGCGCTTCGCGACGGTTTTGGTGGTGCGCTTCTCTCGCGGCACAATGCCTCTCGTAGCAGAAACAATTGCAAAATCGCTCTACACCGCCGCCATCTGCGGCTCAGTACCGCAGCGCCATCACGGCGTGCACCGCGCCCAGCAGCAGCAGCGCGAACGACAGCGGAATATGAAATAGCAGCCAGTCGTGCAGCCAGTGATGGAGACGCACCTGCCGCCGCAGTTCGCGCTCTTCCTCGCAGATATCCTCGAGGTCTTTCACGGATTCGTGAACCGCAGGCGGCATCAGCGTGCGCAGCCCTGCAAACATCGCTCGCGCCTTGGCCGTGTCCGCAAGCGCGTAGCCACGCGCATCCGGTTTCTCGGCGAATGGCCGCATCTCGCGATCGTAGAACGCGCGCAGTGGCGCAATATCCGCTTCCGTGATTGCGGCAGCTTCCTCGGTCGCCATCGCCACGCGCGTGGGTGTTGCCGTCACGAGAGGAGCCACCAGCGCCACCACGCGGGCGACTGTCTGATCCGCTTCCTCGAGCAACTGGCCTCGCACGCGATCGATCTGCTCGAAGATCGTCTCGAGCGGCACCTGCTCGGTCATCACCGCGGGCAAATAGTGCTGCAGCACCGCGCCGAACACGCCGCTCACCACCACCACAATCAGCAGCACCATCAGCGCGGCCGTCAGCGGTCCGCCAAACCGAAACCCGCTGTGAAAGAAAATTAGCGGCAGACTCAGCACGCCTAGCCACAGGTGCCCGCGCATCCATGCCTGTGCGCGCCCGACGCGCCAGACGGGAAACCGTTTGCGCGCACCCAGCAGCCCCGCAAAAATCATGAACGCGAAGCCGACAATCCCAAATGTAAGCCCGATCGCGCTCGCGCCGCTTGGCCCGTAAGGAGACGCCGCGGCGTAGGGAATGTAGACCGCCGTCGCCACGACGAAAATGATGAGCGACGCGATCAGCCACTTCTTATGTGTGCTATCGATGCGCACGTTCGAAATCCGTGGCGGCGATTCTGTTGTTTCCGGCGGCCTAATGAAACTGCGCCTAGCGGTCGCGCGCCCCAGCCTGCCCCGCTCCTAGAATTCCCTCGAAAAACTTGGTTGGATCCACGCGATGCGCCGCGTCGTGCGGGCATGCGTACACGCAGCTCGGCTCCGCATGCTCGGTGCACAAATCGCACGAGGTCGCCTTCTGGCTCACCGTCGCCTTCTTGCGTCCCGGCCGCTCCGGATCGTCGGTCATCACCTCGAACGGGTGCAGATTGATATTGCCGTAGGGGCAATTTTTCGCGCACAGCCCACAGCCGATACACCAATCCTCAATGATCACCTCGAGCGTATTTCGCCGCCGGATCGAGCCCACGGGGCATCCGACCATGCACAGCGGATCGCGGCATTGCCGGCACGACGTTGCCACGAGATAGCGGTCGAAGCGCAGCCCATCGCGCACCAGCCGCGTCACTCCGTCGTGGGCATCCGCGCAAGCGCGCACGCAGGCATCGCACCGCGTGCAGCGGTCGAGATCGAGCAGCAGCAGGCTTTGCGCCTCCATCAAACCGCGCGCGAGAAACGTATCGAGCGGCAAGCTCTGCACCAGCGACATCCGCTGCCGGTTCTGCTGCAACCGTTCGTGCTCCACCGCCTGCAGCTTGCTGCGAATCTCCGGGAACCTCGACACCATATCGCTGAAATCGTCGCCCGAAATCCGCACCAGCTCCACGTGATCGAGCGCCGTGCACGTCGCCGTGCGCACGTCGCCTTCGAGCAATCCAATCTCGCCGAAATAATCGCCGCGCGAGAGATAGGCCAGCACCATTTCGCCGCCCGGATGCTCTTGCGACACTTTCACGAATCCGATGCGCACGAGATAGAAGCTGTTGGCGATCTCGCCTTGCCGGCAAATCACCTCGCCCGGCCCGTATCGCACCAGCTCGACGCGATCGCGCAAGCTCGCCAGAAAGTCGTCTGGCAGCGACGCAAACACGGGTATGCCGCGCAAGTGGCTGTCCAGCGCGCGCTGCCGGTAGGATTTCTCGAGCTGCGCGCGGAAATTCTTGTTGCGCTGCAGGATGTCGAGCACGTTGCGCAGCATTTCGAGCATCGTGCAATCCGTCTCCGCGCGCACGGTCGCCGAACGCGGATAGAGGCTCATGCACGTCATCTCGCCGAAAAGGTCGCCAGGGCCCAGCTCCCCGACGGGATTTTCATATGCGAGATCCACGGGAGCATCAATCGGGATGAATCGCTGGCTCGTCTCCTCCTCGCGCTGGTCTTCCTTGCGCCGTACGAGCGCGCTCGTCAGCTTGCTGAGCAATCCGTGCGATCCGCCGCCGGTTTTCACGTGCGCGATGGGGCTCGAAATCGAAACGCGCACTTTCCCTTCGAGGATGTAAAACGCCGTCGAACCGTATTCGCCCTCGCGGCAGATCACGTCGCCGGGCCGGAATTTTCGCCGCACCACCGCGCCCCGATTCAAACTCAAGAACGTGCCCGAAACACCTTTGAAGACGCTGAGCTGCTCGAGCTCCTCGACGCTCACGTGATCGGCGCCCGCGCCCGCCGCAAACGCCGTCCCGGCGGCGATCTTGTTCGTCAGCGCGCCCGTAGGGCACGAAACCATGCACTCGCCGCACGACACGCACGACGAATTGCCCATCGGCAAGTTGTTATCGAACGCGATGCCGGCCGTTCCGCCCTTGCCCATGCGGCCCAGCACGCCGTTGTGGCGGATTTCGTTGCACCCGCGGATGCACCGGTCGCACAAGATGCACGCGTCGAAATCGACGGCGATGCTCGGCGACGAATCATCCTTCGTGCGCCCGCTCGACCGTCGCGGAAAGCGCGGCTGCGTCACGCCCATCTGACGCGCCATCGTTTCGAGCTCGCAATCGCCCGTATGCTGCTGCCGCGCGCACGGACTCGTGTGATCGGACATCAGCAGCTCGACGAGCGTGCGCCGTGCGCCCTGCACCTTGTCGGAAGCCGTGCTCACGTTCATGCCATTTTCGGCGGGGCGAACGCACGAGGCGCTCAGCACGCGCCCTCCGGCATCCACCACGCACACGCGGCAAACCCCCACTGGCGTCTCGTTCTGCTGATGGCAAAGCGTTGGAATCGCAATCCCGTTCAGCCGGGCGGCGTCAAACACGGTCGTGCCCTGTGGCACGGATACTTTCTTGCCGTCGATCGTGAGGTCGATGATGGGCGTCGAGCTCATAGCAACCTCGGAACAGCCGCGGCCGCTGCGGGCGCGCTGCGGGCGGGCGCATCAGAAAAACAGATGCCCGACGGACATTCGTGCCGCGTGATATGCGCCTCAACTTCCTCGCGAAAATATTTCAGCACGGAGCCGATCGGCGCGGGCACCACTTGCCCGAGCCCGCAAATCGAAGTCAGCACCATCGACTGCGAGAGCTCCTGCACGAGCGCAAGGTCTTCTTCCGCCCCTCGCCCCTGCGACCACCCCGCCAGAATATCGACCATCTTTTGCGAGCCAACGCGGCACGGCACGCACTTGCCGCAGGATTCGTTGCGAAAGAATTGCGTCGCGCTCAGTGCCATATCCAGCATGCAGGTTCCCTCGGCGCAGACCACCACAGCGCCCGAGCCCAGCATCGAGCCCGCATCCGCAAGCGACTTGAAATCGAGATGCACGTCGACCATCGAAGCCGGAAGATAGCCGGACGACGGCCCTGAAGGCGCAAATGCCTTCAACTTTTTGCCGCCGCGCACGCCTCCTGCTCTTTTGAAAATGAGCTCCGACATCGGCGTTCCCATTGGCAGCTCGTACACGCCCGGCTTTTCGATATCGCCGCTCACGCCAACAAATTTCAGTCCCGCCGTTCCGCCGACGCCCTGCGCCTTGTACCACTCCACGCCGCGCACCAGAATCTGCGGGACGTGCGCAAACGTTTCGACGTTATTGATTACGGTCGGCTTGTTCCAAAGGCCCTGCTGCCCCGGAAACGGAGGCTTGTTGCGCGGCTCCGCCCGCTTCCCTTCGATCGCCTCAAGCAGCGCGCTCTCTTCCCCGCAGATGTATCCGCCGGGGCTGACGAAAACCTCGAGATCGAACGCCAAATCCGTGCCAAGAATCTTCGATCCCAGCAGGCCCGCCTCGTAGCAGCGGCGAATCTCCTGTTCGCAAAGGTGTTCCTGCGCCTCGTATTCGTGGCGGATGTAGAGAATCCCCTTGCGCGCGCCGGTAATGAGCCCCGCGATGATCATTCCTTCGATCACGAGGAAAGGAAGGTGGGTCAGAATGAATCGGTCCTTGAATGTGCCCGGCTCGCTCTCATCCGCGTTGCACACGATGTATTTTTCGTTTCCGGGCTGCTGCCGGACTAGCTGCCACTTCATTTCCGTCGGAAAACCCGCGCCGCCCAGCCCGCGCAGCCCAGCCGACTTCAGCGCTTCGAGCGCCGCGTTCCATCCGCGCGATTCCACCAGCCGCCGCACGGCGCCATATCGCTCGCCGCCCGCGTATGGATTCGACGCGCACTCGACGCCGGCCTCGCGGTGGGCGGCTTGCGGCAATTCCCCCTGCAGCAGCACGTCGCGAATAATCTGCTCGACGCGCGCCTCATCCGCCGGAGCGAATACCCGGTCGTTGATCGAAACCGCGACCGCATGATCGCACTGCCCCAGGCACGAGACGCCGCGAATCGTCACTTCCTGCTCGCTCGCGCCCTTGAATCGCTCCTCAAGGTTCATCCGCACGCGATCCCCGCCGCGCAAATGGCACGACATGTCGCGGCAAATGCGCACGTCCGCTTTCGGCGGAGGCGTGAGACGAAAATGCGGGAAGAAGCTGGCAACCTGGTGGAGGCGCGTGATCGGGACGTTAATCTTCTTGGCCAGCGCCTGAAGCTGATCGGCGGGCAGGAATCCAAACTGGGACTGGACCGCTCTCAGTTCCTGAACGATCAACCTGTATTCTCCCCAGAATGTCTGTGGCGATTCCGTGTCAAGTCGACTGCGAGACCAGCCAAGACGGCGAGTCGTGCAAGAGTGTATAGCAAGACTCGCGAATCCGTCCACAGCCCAACTGAATATGGAAACATGTCTTGTACCCGGCCGACCTCGTCGTTGACATTGCGACGGAAGCCGATACTATAAGCGTCGAGACAGCCACATTTCAGGCGGTTTGTCGCCGCTCGCGTGGGTGGCGATGCGCTCCGACCAGCTGAACCGAAGATGAAACTGAGGATGGACGGAACAAAGACGCGCTTCGCCGGAGCTTCGTTGGCGCTCGCCGCCGCGCTGGCCGCGCTCGCAGTGTTTCCTTCGGCCTTCCGATCCCGCGCGCTTGCCGCTCCGCCGAATGGCCCGGCCGAGCCCGCCGCCGATGAGCCCCATCAATACACGGGGCCCGGATCCTGCAGCTCAACCAGCTGCCACGGCAGCATCGCCCCGCGCACCGACAATCGCGTCAAGCAGAACGAATACAGCATCTGGATCGTGCGCGACAAGCACTCGAAGGCCTATCAGGCGCTCACCGGAATGGTCGGCGAACGCATGGCCGCGATCTTGAATATCGGCAAGGCCGAGAATGCGCCGAAATGCCTCGCGTGTCACGCGCTGGATGTGCCCGCTGCCGACCGCGCCCGCACCTTCGATCTCAGCGAGGGCGTGAGCTGCGAGAGCTGCCACGGACCTGCCTCCGCATGGCTCGGCCATCACACCGAACGCAATTGGACGCACGCGCAATCCGTGCAGGCCGGCATGACGGACCTGCGCGACGTCGCTCTGCGCACTGACAAATGCCTCTCCTGCCATCTTGGCAGCAAGGAAAAGTTTGTCGATCACCAAATGATCGCCGCAGGACATCCCGATCTTTACTTCGAGCTCGATTCCTTCTCCGCATCGATGCCCCGCCACTGGAGCGAGCCCGGCGAACCGGGTGAAGCCGAAGGAACCGACCAGTGGTATGAGGTCCGCGAATGGTCCGCGGGGCAAGCCGTGCAGCTCCGCCAGTCTCTCCTGCAGCTTGCGGATCAGACTCGCAGCACCAATTGGCCCGAATATTCGCAGCTCGAATGCTACGCGTGCCATCACTCGCTCGGCCCTGCGGAGCAGAGCTGGCGGCAAGCGCGCGGCTATCCCGACCGCCGCCCCGGCGATCCTCCCTGGAATGCTTCGCGCTACGTCGTATTCCGCGAAATCGTGCGCGAGGCCGATCCGGCGGACGCGCAGAGTCTCGACTCCGACATTTTGCAGGTAACAAAATTGATGAGCACGTTGAACCCCGATCGCAACGCCGTGGCCGCTGCGGCAACCACTTCCGCGCAGCTTGCCGATCAACTCGCCACGAAATTCGACACGATGCCTTACGATCGCGCGCTCACGCTCCGCGTCCTTCAGCGCATCTGCTCGGATGCCGACAGCATTTCGAATCAGGACGAACACGCCGCCGCGCAAGCGGCCATGGCTCTGCAATCGCTCTTCGTCGCCTACGATCGCAACGAGAAACCTGCCAACGCACCGCAGGTGCGCGCGGCCATCGCCGGGCTCTTCGACCAATTGCAGATTCCGTCGAGCTACGATGCCAACCGCTTCGCCCACCAGATGCACGACGTAAGCGCACTGCTCCCCTGAGCACCGATGGCCAAAGGCTCGAAATCGCTTCTTCGCGAAGTTGAGCGGCTGAATGCCCCCGATGAAGGCGGCACAGCACCCTGGCGCCGCTGGGGACCCTACGTCAGCGAACGCTCCTGGGGCACGGTGCGCGAGGATTACAGCGCAAATGGCGACGCCTGGAATTTCCTCCCGCACGATCTCGCGCGCAGCAAAGCCTACCGCTGGGGCGAAGACGGCATCGCCGGCATCTGCGACCGCTATCAGCTCCTCATTTTCGCGCTCGCCCTCTGGAATGGGCGCGATCCGATCCTCAAGGAACGAATGTTTGGCCTCAACGGCTCGGAAGCAAACCATGGCGAGGACGTGAAGGAATACTACTTCTACCTCGACAACACGCCGACGCACAGCTACATGAAGCTGCTCTACAAATACCCGCAGGCGGAATTCCCGTATCAGCGTTTGATTGACGAAAATCGCCGCCGCGGCCCGCGCGGCTCGGAATTCGAGCTGCTCGATTCGGGCGTCTTCGACGACGATCGCTATTTCGACGTCTTCGTGGAATATGCGAAGGCAGGCCCCGAAGATATCTGCATTCGCGTCGAGGCTATCAATCGCGGCCCCGAGGAAGCTACCCTTCATCTGCTCCCGCACCTCTGGTTCCGCAATACCTGGGCGTGGACCGATTCGCCGGCGCCCGAGCCGCTCATCCGTCGCGCCGCCACGCGCGGACAATCTCTCGTTCTCGAGGCTGATTCGTCCAACACGCACCCGCTCGCGAATCTTCAATTCGAATACACGCTCCCGCTCACGCGGCTCTACGGTCCGCACGGTGCGGAGCTTCTTTTCACGGACAATGAGACGAATGGCCCGCGCGTTTTCGGCCCCGGGCACGCCAGCCGGAAGCAGTTCGTGAAAGATGCATTCCATCGCTACCTGATTCACGGCGAAAATTGCGTCAATCCGGAGCAAGTCGGCACGAAGGCCTGCTTTCATTACGCGCTGAATATTCCCGCGGGAGAATCCTTCGTGCTTCCCATGCGCATCCGAGCATCGGCCAAGGCATCGCGCGGCGGCGATCCGCTCGCGGAAGTAGCAACAATCGTCGCACAACGAAAGCGGGAGGCCGACGAATTCTACGATTCGATCCATCCGCCTAGCGCATCTCCCGACGACCGCCTGATCCAGCGCCAGGCCCTCGCCGGCATGCTTTGGAACAAGCAGGCATACCTCTTCGACGTGAATCTGTGGCTCGATGGCGATAATCCGCGCTGCCCGCCGCCGGAATCGCGCAAGCACATTCGCAACGTGCACTGGCGCCACCTGAATTCCATGCGCGTCCTCACCATGCCGGACAAATGGGAGTATCCGTGGTTCGCCTCCTGGGACCTCGCGTTTCACTGCGTTTCGCTCGCGCTCGTCGATCCGCGCACCGCCAAGCAGAATCTCTGGGTGCTGCTCTTCGAGCAGTTCCAGCATCCCAACGGCCAGATTCCCGCGTACGAATGGGAGTTTTCCGATCTGAATCCGCCCGTGCAGGCGTGGGCGGCGTGGCGCATCTATCAAATCGAGAAGAAGCGCGCGGGAAAAGGCGATCGCGAGTTTCTCGAAAGGGTTTTTCACAAACTGCTCATCAATTTCGCGTGGTGGGTCAACAAAGTCGACAGCTCCGGCCTCAACGTTTTCGAGGGCGGCTTCCTCGGGCTCGACAACATCACCGTAGTCGATCGCAGCGCCAAGCTGCCCGACGGCGCAATCCTCGAGCAAGCCGACGCGACCGGCTGGATGGGCTTCTTCTGCCTCCACATGATGCGTATCGCTCTCGAACTGGCGCGCGAGGACAATGTCTACGAAGGCCTTGCCGTGAAATTCTTCGAGCATTTCATCGGCATCGGCGCCGCGATGAAAAAAATGGGCGGCCGCGATTACCAGTTGTGGGACGAGGAAGCCGGCTTTTTCTACGACGTCCTGCGCTACCCAAATGGCGACTTCCATAAATTCCAGGTCCGTTCGCTCGTCGGCCTGATCCCGATGTTCGCGGTCGAGTTCCTGCGCGAGGATGAACTCGAGCACCTCGCGCATTTTCCGGGCAACCTCAACTGGTTCATCAAGAGCCGTCCCGACCTTGTGGGCAGCGCCTGCTATTCGGAAACGCGCGACGGCGTACGCTGCCACGTTCTTTCGATTCTCGATCGCCACCAACTTTCCCGCATTCTCGAGCGCCTGCTCGACCCGGACGAATTCCTCTCGCCCTACGGCATTCGCAGCCTCTCGAAATATCACGAGCGCCATCCGTTTTCGTTCGGCGACAACGATGTGCACTACGCGCCCGCGGAAGCCGACGTGGGAATCAAGGGCGGCAACTCCAACTGGCGCGGCCCGCTCTGGTTCCCGACCACGTATCTGATCATCCAGTCCTTGCTGAAATTCGGCGACGCCTTCGGCCCGGACTTCGCCGTCGCTGCGCCCGCCGGCGGCGGCCATGTGATGACGCCACACGCGATGGCCAAAGAGATCGCGCACCGCATGATCGGCATCTTCCGCCGCGATTCTGCCGGCATGCGAGCTGCGTTTGGCGACGCTAGGAAATTCCAGCAAGATCCGCTCTGGCGCGATCACCTGCTCTTCTACGAATATTTTCACGGCGACACGGGCGCCGGCCTCGGCGCAAGCCATCAGACCGGCTGGACGGCCCTGGTCGCAAACCTGATCGATGAATGGCGATGATGGAATGCGATTCCGAATTTCGGAGGCCCTGTGCAATCCTATGATCTGGTAGTGATTGGTTCCGGCCCGGCCGGAGAGAAGGCGGCGGCGCAAGCGGCGTATTTCGGAAGACGTGTCGCGCTCGTCGAGTCGGAGGCCGAGCCCGGCGGCGCGTGCGTTAATTCCGGGACGATTCCCAGCAAAATCCTGCGCGAATCCGCGCTCTATTTTTCCGGCTTGAAGCAGCGCGGGCTATACGGCATCGACTATTCCTTGCGCGAAGGGCTCACGGTCGAGGGTTTTACGCACCGCAAGAACGTTCTCGTCGAAATCGAGCGCCAGGAAATCAAAAAGAATCTCGCGGCGCATCACGTCGACGTCTTCTGGGGCACGGGCTCTTTCGAGGATCCGCACACGGTCGCTGTTGCGTCTCCCAAGAAATCGCCGGAGCGGCTGCGGGGCGACGTCATCCTGATCGCCACCGGATCGCGCCCGCATCGCCCAGCCGAAATTCCGTTCGACGACAAGTCCATCTTCGATTCCGACTCGATCTTGCAAATGGACCGCCTGCCGCAAAGCCTGATCGTGGTGGGCGGCGGCGTGATCGGCTGCGAGTACGCCTCGATCTTCACGGCGCTCGGAGTGAAAGTCTCGCTGGTCGATGGGCGCGATCGTCTCCTACCATTTCTCGATGCTGAATTGAGCAAGCTTTTGCGCGAGCGCCTGACTGGGCTCGGCGTTCAGTGCTATCTCGAGGAGCGCGTCGCCAAGACCGAGCACGCCTCGAGCGCCGTGCGCTTGCAGCTCAAATCCGGAAAGATTCTCGATGCCGACGCGGTTCTCTTCGCCGCGGGCCGGCGCGGCACCGTCGAAGGCCTCGCCCTCGAAAAAATCGGGCTCACGCTGAATCAGCGAGGCTACATCGACGTCAACGAGTCGTATCAGACCTCGATCCCGCACATCTACGCCGCCGGCGACGTCATCGGCTTTCCCGCCCTCGCATCAACTTCGATGGAGCAGGGCCGCGTCGCCGTCTGCCACGCTTTCGGATTCGATTACAAAAAGCGGCTCGCTTCGCAGCTTCCGATGGGCGTTTACACGATTCCGGAAATTTCGGCTGTCGGCGAAAGCGAAGAATCCTGCCGGGAGCATCACATCGACTACGTAGTTGGCCGCGCGCATTATGCAAACAACGTGCGGGGCGCCATGGTCGGCGACACCTCGGGGCTGCTGAAGCTGCTCTTCCGGCGCGACGATCGCAAGCTGCTCGGCGTTCATATCATCGGCGAACAAGCCACCGAGCTGATTCACACGGGAATGGCAGTCCTTGAGGCAGGCGGCACGATCGATCTCTTCATCGCCTTTGTCTTCAATTTCCCCACGCTCTCGGAAATGTACAAGTACGCCGCCTACGACGGCCTCGGCAATCTGGCCAGCCACAAGCTCCGCGAAGGCTAACGCGGACGCGAAATTGGCGTGCCGCAGACGTGTCGATTAGAGTGGGTGCCCGTCGTTTGTTTTCAATGCGTTGCGGCCATTTCTAATCGCCAAATGTCGATTAGAAATGCGGTCCTCGGGAGAACAAGAAATGCTGCGCTAAGAGGTGCTGCCCCGTTGCTGTCATCCCGGGCGAAGCGACGGATCCGCTCTCTGCACAACTGCAAAGAAAAGAGCAGATTCCTCGGGCAAACCCGCCCTCGGAATGACAGGTCGGCATTTTTTCCGCAGCCTCTTAAAGAGCGCGGCTCTACATTCAAATCAGGGCCCCAAGGCTCGTGCGGGCGCGGTCATGCCGAAGTTTCTTGTGTGGATATCGGGTTTTCAAAGAGCATTCGGCCCTCTCCCGGAGGGCGGGCGACATTGCCGCTACAACTACGCTGACAAATTTTTGCGTCGGGAACAAGCTGTACTCAAGGACAGTTTTCGCACAGGTCTGCCGACTGGGTTTGCGGGAGGCTAATCCGTCGGATTTCGCGGGAAATGCATGAACGGCAACCGAACGCCGTCGATCACGACCTGGTCCGCCTGGATACTCGCCGGCGGCGCATATCCCGTGGCCCCGCCCGCCGTGACGTAATCATCCTGATCGACTCCATCCCCGCTAACGCCCAGCCCGCCCACCAGCACTCCATTCACGTACAGAGGCTCCGAGCCCGGGAAAAACACCACGCCGCTCTGATTCGGCCCCGTATCAGCGCCCTGGGTGCACGGGTTCGCGGCATCCGATGTGTAAAGCCCAAAGAACGGCCCCAGCGACGATCCGTTGATTCCCGGCGGAAACAGCGGCTGCGCTCCAAAGCCGATCGTGCGATTCGTAACTGCCGTCCCCATCGGCACGCCGGGCAAATCACCGGCGGTGCGATTCGGCCCGCTGAAATAGATCACGTTGCGCGCCTTGGTGGCAGCCACGTCGATGCTGAAAACGGTCGCATCGTGCATGCGGTACATGCCGACGATCGTCCCGTCGAGATCGCTGACCGCGATCATCATGCGCGCCCGCGCGCCGGGAGGCAGACGAATCAGCGCTCGCGTCTGATCGGCCGTATTCACCGCGTTCTGGATGATGCTGTCCACCTGGCTCGCGCTGAGCCCGCCCAATGGCGCGGCCATGGGACCCACCAGGTAGCCTTCGGGCAGCGGCCCGGCAATCGGATCCGTGATCGGCCCCGAGACGTATCTCGAGGAATCAAACGGCGCGGTGGCCGGCGTCAGGTCGCTCGGCGGTGTCGTATTATCGACAAACGGCAGCGCGATTCCGTCGATCACCACTTCGCCCGGCGCGGGCAGCGGCTGAAAGCCGATCCCATCGGCGTCAGCCGACGAGACGCCAATCAGCCCCGCTGCGGTATACGCAACGAATTCCGCAACGTCGAGCGGCACGCCCGCGATGCCCACGCCCCCCACGATGTGGCCCGACTTGAAAATGGGCACGCCGCCCGGATTCACGGCGGTCGAGTCGCTGTCGTTAACGTCCGCCTTGCCCGTGATAATCCCGTAGTGGTCCGGCAATCCATTGATTGTGGTCGGCGCGGGGATCGCCTGCCCCGGAAGGTAGTTCGAGGATAGCGTGCAGCCTCGATTCGTAGTCTCGATGCCGTAGAGCGCGGCGTTCGGTGTGTTCGCGATGCCCGGGGGAAAATGAATGCCGCTAATGTAGCGGACAGTGCGGGAGGAAAGCGGCGCCTGATCGTTGCTGAAAAACGAAGCTGTGCGGGCAAGATTCACGGCCAGCTCGCCCGTCGGAGTGGCTTGCCCGAAATTTCCCGTGGATGTCGCCGGCATGCCGGCGCCTTCCCACACTGCAAGAATGTTCCCAACCCGATCGGTTACCGCAATCGCCATGGTGCTGGGATCGGCGGTTGCGGCGGCGGTCTGCACGATCGTCATCACATCGCTCTGCGTCAAGTACGCGGAACCCGCAGGCGGCTGCGGATATTGCGTCGGGCCGGGATCGCTCGCGCCGCTGCCACCGCCGCCGCAACCGCACATCGCGGCGGACAACAGCAGACAGAGCAGGATCCATCGAGTCGCGGTGGGCCTTGGCTTTCGGCGGGCCGGCGCCTTGCACATGGCTCCTATTCTTACCATAGCCGGGATGGTTCTCAAACTACGCTTGCAGCCGATTGCTCCACCGATTCGGTTCTCCGGGCGGCACGACTGCAGCTTGCAGCTATCGCGTGAAACGTTGTGGGCAACGGGACACTCTCCGGGCCGATTAGCGCTTGAACGACCTTGGGAACTGTGATAACCAAGCACTACCCGACTCGCAACTGACGCGGGCCAAGCGAGATCACGAGGGGATGTTCCCCGCACCCCACATCCTCCGCAAACAAGCATCACTCCGGGTCGCGGTATACCTTTCTCTGCTATTGCTGGCGTTTCCCTGCACCGGACCTTTCGCGATGCGCGCGCGTGTAGCCGGCCGAACCAGCGTGCACACAAAGGCGCACCATCGGATACATGCGACTCACGCGCGCATGAGCGGACATAGGCGCAGCCGCAGCCACCTTCGCCGGGTGCGGCGGGCGGCCACGCGGCGGGCTCCCGGGCGCAAACGGCAACGCGCAAGCCTCGCCTCCCTTCACGCGCCCCGTCGGTCCGATGTGACCGGAACAGCGCTGATGCCGATCGCTCTAGCCGCCGGAGACTCGCCAGCCCGATCTCCGGCTCGCCCACAGTCCAATCCACAGCAGGAGCGCCTGCCTCAATCGAAGCCGATCCGGACGGGCGCCATCGAAGGAACGATTCGCGACCCAAGCGGGCAGGCGGTGGTGGGCGCAGCGATTTCGCTGCGCAACATCGATACCGGCGAGACGCGGCAGCAAACCGGAACAGCCGACGGCGTCTTTCGCGTGCTCGATCTGGCGCCGGGGCATTACGAGCTGAAGATTACGCACGACGGCTACACTTCCTACACGGAATCCGACATCAGTGTGGGCCTCGGCCAGGTGCTCGATCGCGACATCAAGCTCGCGCCAATTTCGACCGTCACTCCGCCGCTGCAACACGTCCCGGAAATGCCGGAGGTGAAAGCTTCCGCGGCGCCGCCTTCAACCGCACCGCCGTCGCAGGCCGCTCCGCCATATCCCGGCGTGGTGCAGCGGCTTAAAAATGGGCAGCCGCCTTCGACCGAAACCGCGACGACGCCACCACCGCTTCCGCCCGCCAACAAAGTTTTCGTCCCCGAGCCGGATCGCTGGACCGTTCCTATGCCGAATTGGGACCGCTACGGAGTTGGCAACGAGCGGCCCTACGTGAAAAGCCATCGCTTCGACCCGTTCGATCGTAACAAGCTGAAGGGCGATTACCCTGTCTTCGGCCAGCAGACTTTCTTCGATCTCACCGCTGTGAGCGACACATTCCTCGACGGCCGCCGCCTGCCGACGCCGAGCGACGTCAGCACCGCACGCCCCGGCGAGCCCGGATTTTTCGGCAAGGGCGAGCAGCTATTCCTGGATCAGACTTTCCTCTTCTCGTTCGACCTGTTTCACGGCGACGCGTCGTTTCGCCCAATCGATTGGCGGATTCGCGTGACGCCAGTGGTCAGCCTCAACTACCTCGACGTGCAGGAGCAGGGCATCGTCAATATCGACGTGCGGAAAGGCACCACGCGCCTCGATTCGCATATCGGGCTGCAGGAAGCGTTCGGCGAGTTGAAACTGCGCGACCTCAGCCCCAATTTCGATTTCGTCTCCGTGCGCGCGGGAATTCAGGAGTTCAACAGCGATTTTCGCGGGTTTCTTTTCGTCGACGAGCAGCCGGGAGTGCGATTCTTTGGGAACTATTCGAATAATCGCTGGCAGTACAATCTCGCCTACTTCAATTTCCTCGAGAAAAATACCAATAGCGACCTGAATTCGATGGCGCTGCGCAATCAGCAACTGATCCTCGCGAATGTCTACCGCCAGGATTTTCTCGTTCCCGGTTACACCGCGCAATTCAGCGTGCACTACAACATCGATCAAGCCACCATCCACTACGACGACAACGGCTTCCTGGTGCGCCCCGCGCCGATCGGAGGCGTTGTTTCCGACGGCATGATTCGTGCGCATGCGATCCACGCCGTCTATCTCGGCTGGACCGGCGACGGCCACATCGGGCGGCTGAACATCACGAACGCGTTCTATCAGGTGCTCGGCAACGACAGCTACAATCCGATCGCCAACCGTCCCGTCACGATCAACGCGCAGTTCGCCGCCGCCGAGCTTTCCATCGACAAAGACTGGGCGCGCTTCAAGATTTCGGGAATGTACGCGTCCGGCTCCGCCGATCCCCGCAGCGGTCGCGCCCGCGGCTTCGATTCCATCGACGATTCCCCGGAATTCGCGGGCGGCATTTTCAGCCTCTGGGATCGCGAAGGCATTCGCCTCACCGGCTCGGGTGTGCTGCTCACGCCGCCCGATAGCATCCTGCCCGACCTGCGCTCGAGCAAATTTGAAGGCCAGTCGAATTTTGTGAATCCCGGCATCTTTTTGATCAACGCTGGGACGAATCTCGATCTCACTCCCAAGCTGCAAGCGTTCGTGAACGTAAACTATCTGCAATTCATGCGCACGGAGCCGCTGCAGCTGCTGCTGTTTCAAGGTAACATTCACCGCCCCATCGGGTACGACTACAGCGTCGGCGTTCGCTACCGCCCGCCGCTCACGGAAAACTTTTCGATCACGGCTGGCGCTGCTGGATTGACTCCGGGGCAAGGCTTCCGGGATATCTACGGCGGCAAGACGCTGTTTTCGCTCTTTACCGACATTCGCTTTCAGTTCTGAGCGGGAGACGGAATGGATTTTCTGGCCCAATCGATGCGCGGATCGAGCAGGCGGACGCGGCGTGTGTTTCTTCCGCTGCTGATGCTGCTCGCCGCCGTGTGTCTCGCGCTCGTGGCAGATTCCGCATCGCGTGCGCAAACGGAAGATTCCCCGCCGTCGCAACAGCCGCCGCAGCAGAGAAACGCGCTGCAGGCCAGCCCCGAGGGCCAATCCCAGGCGGATGTCGACCGAAAAAATGCGGGCTGCGTGAGCTGCCACACGACTACGGACCAGCCCACGATGCACCCGACAGGCACCGTCCGCCTCGCCTGCATCGATTGCCACGGCGGAGATTCGAGCGTTCACGTTCTTCCCGGCGCGCAGATGGGCTCCGCCCAGTACGAAGACGCCAAAAATCGCGCGCATCCCAAGTCCACCATCCCCGAATGGGCGCGCAGCTCCGCGAATCCCGTCCGCCCCTACACCGAATGGCTGCACGAGAACTATGACTACATTCGATTCATCAATCCGGGCGATCTGCGCGTCGCTCCGCAAACCTGCGGCCAATCTGGCTGCCACGTGAGCGAAGTCCGCCGCGTGCAAACCAGCCTGATGACCACGGGCTCCCTGCTCTGGGGCGCCGCCCTCTATAACAACGGTGCGTATCCTCTAAAGGATTCGCATTTCGGCGAGAGCTATTCGGCCGACGGCACGCCGCAGGCCGTGTTCACGATGCCGCCTCCTACGCCGGAGGAAACGCGCGCCAAGGGCATCCTCCCGGAAATCGCCCCGCTCGAACGGTGGGAAATTTCGCAGCCCGGCAACGTCCTGCGCGTCTTCGAGCGCGGCGGCGAAAAGAAGGGCGAGATCGGCAATCCGAATCGCGAGGAAGAATCCGGCCACCCGGACGACAAGTTGAGCGATCGCGGCTTCGGCACCGAGCTGCGCACCGATCCTGTTTTCCTCGGCCTGCAAAAAACGCGCCTCCTCGATCCGCTCCTGTACCTGCCCGGAACCAACGATGAAGCGGGCGATTATCGTGCCAGCGGCTGCACGGCGTGCCACGTCGTCTACGCAAACGACCGCTCGTCCGACCACTCCGGCCCGTACGCCAAGTACGGAAACATGGGATATACCGTCACCTCCGATCCCACGATCTCCCAAAATGAGTCGGGCCATCCGATTCGCCACTCGTTCACGCGAGCGATTCCTTCGAGCCAGTGCATGGTCTGCCATGTCCATCCCGGCACGAACATGGAAACGACCTACTTCGGCTACACCTGGTGGGACAACGAGGCGGACGGCGAGCTGATGTATCCGAAGAACCAGAAAAATCCGACGGATGAGGAGCGATATCAGGTTGCGCTGCGAAATCCGGAGCCGGCTGCCGCGAAGGGTCTTTGGGCCGATCCGAAGTTTCTCGAGCAAGTTGGCACGCCGGAATTCAATAAGAAGCTCAAAACCGATCAGTTCGCCGATTTCCACAGCCACGGATGGATCTTCCGCGCCGTCTTCAAGCGCGATCGCAAGGGCAATCTGCTCGACGCCGACGACAAAATCGTCTCGCCCGATGATCCGCGGAAATTCGCTAAGGCCGTCCACCTGAAAGACATTCACCTCGAAAAAGGCATGCAGTGCATCGATTGCCATTTCGAGCAGGATAATCACGGCAACGGCAACCTCTACGCCGAGCCGCGCGCGGCCATCGAACTCGATTGCATCGATTGCCACGGCACGATCGACCAACACGCCACGCTGATCACCTCGGGACCCGCCGCTCCCAATGGCGGCACGCATCTTGAGACTCTGCGCACACCGTGGCGCGAGCGCCGCTTCGAATGGCGGGACGGCAAGCTTTACCAGCGGTCGATGGTCGAACCCAATCTCGAGTGGGAAGTTGTCCAAACTCTTGACACGATCACGCCCGGCAATCCGCACTACAGCGAAAAATCGCGCTGGGCGAAAACGGTTCAGCTCGACGGCAAGACTTGGGGCAGCGTCCCCGCCGATTCATCTCAGCTCGCGCATCCCAATAGCAAAATGACCTGCTACGCCTGCCACACTTCATGGACCACCAACTGCTGGGGCTGCCATCTCTCCATGATGGCGAATCAACGCAAGCCCATGCTCCACAACGAAGGCTTGATCACGCGCAATTGGACCAGCTACGCCTTCCAGGTTCTCCGCGATGACGGATTCATGCTCGGCATCGACGGCACCGTCACGGGCCATCGCATCGCGCCCGCCCGCTCCACCTGCGCCGTCATCGTCAGCTCGCAGAATGCGAATCGCGAGTGGCTCTACTACATGCAGCAGACCGTTTCAGCCGAAGGCTTTGCCGGCACCGCGTTCAGCACGTTTGTCCCGCACACGGTCCGCTCGAAAGAAACGAAGGGCTGCGACGATTGCCACCTCACTGCAGCGAACGACAACAATGCGTGGCTCGCGCAGGTTTTGCTGCAGGGCACGAATCTGGTGAATTTCATGGGCCGCTATATTTATGTGGCGGAAGGCAAAAAAGGCTTCGACGCCGTCGCCGCCGCGGAGCACGACGAGCCTCCAGCCATTTTCGGCAGCTATCTTCAGCGCCTCGCGTATCCGGACGACTATCGCAAGCACGTGGCCGAAGGGGGCCAGCTCAAGCACGCCATCCACCACGAGGGCGACGTCCTCAACGTGCAGCTCCGCGGCGAGTATCTCTACGCTGCTACCGGAAAAGGCGGCCTGCGCATCTACGACGTCGCGAATATCGACAACAAGGGCTTCTCAGAAAAAGTTGTCACGGCGCCCGTTTCTCCCATCGGCCAGCGTTTTTATCTGAAGACGAAATACGCGGCCGATGTCGCCAGCCCGTCGACGCTCGCTCTCGATCCGGCGCGCTCGAAAAATCCGAAGAACGAAGAAGGCCCAATCCATCCCCTCTACGCGTTCCTCTACGTGGCGGATAAATACGAAGGCCTCGTCGTGGTCGGCGATCCCAATGTCAAAGGCAAAAGCCCCGGCGTCAGCACGCTGCTCGACGGCGATCCGCGAAACAACTTTCTCAAGCGGGCGCTCGCATTTAATCCCGGCGGCATTTTGAACGGCGCTCGCCGCATCACGATCGCCGGCGTCTACGCCTACATTCTTTGCGACCGCGGCCTGGTTGTCGTGGATCTCGATAATCCTCTGAAGCCGCGCGTCACCGCCGAAATCGGCGCCCCCACGCTCGTCGATCCGCAAGGCATCGACGTCCAGTTCCGCTACGCCTTCGTCGTCGATAAGCAAGGGCTGAAGGTTCTCGACGTGACCGCGCTGGATCAGCCGAGAATTGTCCCGGGCGCGCTGGTGCCATTCCCCGATGCGCGCAACGTCTACGTCGCGCGCACCTACGCCTACGTTTCCGCGGGAAAACAGGGAGTGGGGATCGTCGACGTCGAGCAGCCCGAGCATCCGAAGCTCGACCAGCTCTTTTCCGACGATGGCAAGCTAAACGATGTCACGGACGCCAAAATCGGCATGGTGGATGCCAGCGCGTTCGCCTTCGTCGCCGATGGACGCAACGGCCTGCGCATCCTTCAGTTAATGTCGCCCGAAGATTCGCCGAATTCCTACGGCTTCAGCCCGCGCCCCACGCCAAAGCTCATCGCGACATATCGCACGCACGGACCGGCGCTCGCAATTTCAAAGGGAGTTGATCGCGATCGCGCCGCGGACGAAAGCGGGAACCAGCTCGCCGTCTTCGGGCGGCGCGGTTCGCGGCCATTCAATCATCAGGAAGCGGAACGCCTCTACATGCGAGACGGCAAAGTCTACACGGTCACGCTCGACCCACCGAAGTCCGCCGCGAAATGATTCTGGTAGCGGCCGCCTTGGTTTCAGGCGGGCGCCTTTTCTTGACGCCACTCCGTCACTTCGTCTTCATCACGTACACACCATTCCAATCCGGCTCGGGTGCGTTCTCCATGAATTCCAGCGCCCGCTGCAGAAACACCTGCGTCGGGCCATCGTCGGGATAGCTGCCCAGCAGCTCGCCAAATCGCCCCGCAGCCTCGCGCCAATCCTGTCTTAGATAGGCAGTCATCGCCCGGTCAAATGGCGTCAGCAGCGGCTCGAATTTCGCCCGCTCGGCGGCCGCGCCCATCAGTTCGTAGATCTTCACCGCATGGCTTTTGCCCTTCACCGCGATCCGGTCGAGTTCGCGGCAAGTGAACTGGCTCGCCACCTGCTCATAGGTCCCCTCGGCGATCACGACAGAGAGTCGATAAGTCTTGGTAATCCCCTCGAGCCGCGAAGCAAGATTCACGTTGTCGCCCATCACGGTCCACGCCAGCCGTTTCGCCGAGCCCATGTTCCCCACATTCACGGGTCCTGTGTTCAGCCCGATTCCGATCGCCAGCGGCGCGCGCCCTTCCGACTTCCACTTGCGATTCAGCTTCTCGAGTCCTCGAATCATCTGCAGCGCGCACTTGCATCCGCGAATCGCGTGATCTTCCTGCGGATACGGCGAGCCCCAAAACGCCATGATCGCGTCGCCGATATATTTGTCGAGCGTGCCCTGATTGCCAAAGACCGCCTCGGTCATTTCTCCCAGGTATTCATTCAGCAGCAGCACAAGCTCATTCGGCGTCAGCCCCTCCGACAGCGTCGTAAATCCGCGGATATCGCTGAACATCACGGTGAGTTCCTTCATCTCGCCGCCGGGACGGATGTATTTCTGCGGGTCCTTCTCGATCAGCGAGATCACGCCGCTCGAGAGATACTGGGAAAAGGTTTTGCGAATCCTCCGTTTCTCGCGTTCCTCGAAAATCATGCGGAAACTCGTGATCGCCGCGTAGTTCGCCACCAGCGTTCCCGCCGGAATCACGAAACTGAGCCATCGCCCCTGCACCGCAAATTCGTAATAGACGAACCATGCGAACACCCCGAGCGCCACAATCAGCGAAAGGGTCGAATACAGAGGTTGCACGCGGCCAAACAGCACTCCGAAAGCAATTCCGAAAATCAGGATCACGCCGATGTCGATCATTTCCTCGTTGAACCCGCGCTGCAGGAATCCGCGGCCCTTTTCTTGGCTGTGCAGCACGTTGTCGATGATGTTTGCGTGAACCTCCACTCCCATATACGTCCCCGCGAACGGCGTGTTCCGCAGGTCGCCAATCGCAAGCGCCGTGCCGCCAACCAGGACGATCTTGTTGTGAAACGTCTCGGGAGGGACCGCGCCGCTCATTACGTCCCACATCGAATACTGCGCGTAGGTGCCGTAGGGTCCGGCGTAGTTGATCAGTGCCGTGCCGTCGCGCGACGGCCGCAGCGTGTGAGCTCCGACTTGAATTCGTTCCAGGCCGTCTTCCGCGATATACGCCGCGATATTTTGATCCGGAATGTTTTCATACTGGCGCACGATCTGCAGAGCCAGCGAAGGAAAGAAGTCCTGATCCTGGTAGCGCACGATCAGCAGCGCGTGCCGCAGCGTCCCATCCGGATCGGGCCGGATGTTGATGAACCCATACGACGCGGCAGCCTCCGCGAGCTTTACGATGTTCGGCTCCACGGCCGCCTCAACCACGCCGCCGCTATTGATCCATGCTTTTCCGAGGTCGAAAGCGCGTCCGTCCTTGCCTTTCACCGGCACAACCTGCGGAAAAGACTTCGCCCAAACGATGTTGTAGTAGTCCGCGGCCACCTTCGCGTCGGTGGACTCGAGATTCCCGGGGCCGAGAAAAACGTGCCCAAGCACGACGTTGCCGCCGCTCTTGAGCGCCGCCGCCAGGCTCGCGTCCTGGTCGCTGCTGCCCTCGATATCCTGAATCTTTGCAAGAAGGGTCGGCGAGATAGACTTGCCCGCATCGCGCCGCAGTTCCTCGAGCGCTGCGATCGCCGAATTGCTCGCGGGCGTTGGAAACGTTTCGTCAAACGCGATCACGCCCGCGCCACCGGCATCGAGCTGTTTGATCAGCAGCGCGTAACTATCCCGTGGAAGCGGAAACGAACCGATTTTCTGAAGAGTTTTCTCGTCGATGCCTACGATGACGATGCGGTCGTCGTGCGCTCGCTCGCCGCGCATGCCGAAACGCAGGTCGAGCGAGCGCTGCTCGATATTTTGGAGGAAAACGAAGCCCGCGTGCGTGTTACCGCCGATTCCAGAAAACGCGAAGAGCGCCAGTCCCGCGAGCGTCACCAGCATCGCCAGGACGACATCCGTTTGCCGGATCCAGATTCTGCGCAGCCACGCCGATACTTGCGCCCGGCGTTCTTTCTGCGTCGTCATGTCGTATCGCGCTTGAAATCAGCAGAAGCTACCCGCAGGTAGACACGCCAACCGGGCAGGTGCCAGTCTTACCGCTTCTTTGCTCTCCCACGGCGATCCCGACGCCCACGCCGAGCGCCACGCCCGCCGTGATGAGTCCCCAACGCAATCCGTGCCCGCCGCGTGCCACGGGGTTCCCGCCCTGAATCACACCTGTATCGAGAATGCCGGCGTTCATCAAGCCCGTCGGCGTCTTCGCAACTTGAAATCCTCCAGGAGGAACCACCGGGCCAATCACAACCATCTGACCGGGTCCCAACGTGATCGAATTTCCGTTGGTTTGCCCGGTATTCTGGGCCGCCTGCGCGTTCCCGCTCGGCGTCACGGACACTTGGCCCTGGAAGCACATGACGGTCGTGGTGCCGTTTTCGAACAAGGTTACGAAATCGGTCCCAATCACGCCGATGACTGCGTTCGGCGTCGTGATTTGGAACTTGCCGCCCGGCTTCGTGATCTTTTGCACCTGGCTTCGCACTTTCCCGTAATCCATCTCGAGCGAAGTTTGTTGCGAAGCGGCGTCGTGCCGCACGATGCGCAGTTGGCTATTCGAACCCAGGCTCAAGAGTGACCCGTCCAGCAGGCCGGCGCGCACTCGCCCGTTTTGCGCCGTGGCCAGCAGATCGTTCCACTGTAACGGCTCTTTCACCTGAGCCGTCTGCGAGTTCACGGAAACGGCCGGAATCATCGCGTCGATCTGCCCGGCCCGTTGTCCGGTCGATTGAGACTGACCCATCACCGGCAAAACACAAAGCAAACAACAGAGCCCAATCGCGCCAGCACGCCTGAATAGAATCAAGGTCGTTCCTCCCCAGCTCCAGGTAGCTTCCAGACATCCCCTGAGTAGCCCCATTCTGCCAAGCACCTTCCAAATGTCAACGCTGGCAACCGCACGTGTATCCGTTCTGGTAAAGCCGGTCCCTTCCAGCGATTCCCAGTTTGAATCGACGTACGCTTGTCTCTGCGTACCCGGTTGGCGTATGATGCCCGCCGTTGCGAGGAGGTAACCACCATGTCTCTCGTCACAGGCCTGCATCACATCACCCTTTGCGCCAGTCAGGCGCAGGAAGACATCGATTTCTTCACCAAAGTAGCCGGCCAGCGGATGATCAAGCAAACGATCCTCTTTGACGGCCGTTACGCGCACTACCACTTGTATTACGCGAACGCGAATGCCGAGCCTGGCTCGGTCGCAACCACGTTCCCGTATCAGCGAGTGAAAGGGCGCCCCGGTTCCGGCCAGATTTCGGCAACGTCCTACACGATTCCCAAGGGCACGGCCAAGTTCTGGGTCGACCATCTGAATCGTCACAAGGTCAAGAATACGGGGCTTCAGGAACGCTTCGGCCAGGCGTTCGTTCGCTTCGACCATCCCTCCGGCTTGCAGTTGGAAGTGGTGGAGGATTCCGCCGACAAGCGGAAGGGCTGGACCACCGAAGAAATCAGCGGCGACGTCGCGACGCGCGGATTCTACGGCGCCGTGCTCTCGGTGAAGGAAGTCCCCGAGACCGAGCGCTTCTTCATCGATGCTCTCGGCTTCCGCAAGACCGGCACCGAAGGTCCTTATCATCGCTTCGAAGTGGGTGCTGGCGGGCCGGGCCGCACCGTAATTCTCGTTCACGAACCGGATCGCCCCGCAGGTAGCTGGATTTTTGGCGCGGGCACGGGACATCACCTCGCGCTCGACGTTGGCACGGATGAAGCCCTGGCGGAACAAAAGGCGCTCTACGAGGAATTGGGCTACACCGACGCATCCGAGATCAAGGACCGCGTCTACTTCCATTCCGTCTATTGCCGGTGCCCCGGCGGAATTCTGATCGAGGTCGCGGCCACGGCTCCCGGCGGTTTCGCGCGCGACGAGCCCTACGATCAGCTTGGCCACCAGCTTCTGCTGCCTCCGTGGTTCGAGCAGCGACGGCCCGAAATTCTGAAGATGCTCGAGCCGATCAAGGTGCCTGAATCGAATGGCCCGGTCGCAGTTACGCAGAGCGCGGCGGGTGGCGCGTCCCGGCGCACCGACGCAACGTTTATCGGGGGCGATACTCCACGCAACTAGTGGAGAGCACTACAGACAGCTCCGCGGCGGCTTTCTTGGGGGACCGCCGCGGAGGGCGGCGCGGGTGGCGCTTTTCTTTTCTCACGTTCTTTCTTCAGCCCCTGAGGGTGCTCGCGCCGCGCGCTCGGCGGCTTTTCGACGGCACTATCTGCTTTTGCACGCCTAGGAATGGGGGAATGGGGAAAGTGAGGTTCGCGAAAATTGCAGGACCGGCGCTGTTACTCGTAGCGCTGATCGCCGGCCCGGCATCGGCTCAAATCGACCCGTCGGGCGAATGGGCGCCGAGGTTTGACGAAGACTGGCTCGAGCGCATACCCGGCCCCGAAATTGGCGACTATCTGGGCCTTCCGATCAATCCCGCCGCACGCATGCAGGGCGACACGTGGGACGCGGCACTCGTCGAGATTCCTGAGAATCAGTGCAGGGCCCACGGCGCCGATTATGCGTGGCGCGGCCCTTCGAATATTCGCATCTGGAAGGAAGTCGATTTGGCCTCGCAGAAACTCATCGCCTATCACTTTTACACCTCGGCCTACAACGAATCCCGCACCATCTATATGGACGGGCGCCCGCATCCTCCGGCCTACGCCCGCCACACCTGGCTCGGCTTTTCCACCGGACACTGGGAAGGCGATACGCTCGCCATCTTCACCGATCATCTCAAGGAAAACTGGGTTCGCCGCAACGGCATTCCTCGCAGCGACGAAGCCACGGTCAGCGAACACATCACGCGCCACGGCAATTATCTGTCGGTCGCCGTAATCACGTACGATCCGCTCTACCTCACGGCGCCGTTCATCCGCACCACGGACTTCGTTTTCGATCCGCAGCAGCAGATTGCCCCGTGGCCGTGCGAATCCGTCGACGAGGTCGACCGCCCCGAGGGAGAAGTTCCCGCGCATCTTCCGGGCACCAACACTTTCCTCGACGAGTTCCCTGCCAAGTACGGGATACCTCCCGAAGCAGCCCGGGGCGGCGCGGAAACGATGTATCCCGAATATATACTGAAAATGAAAAACATGAAGCGTTTGCCGCGGCCAAAGCCCGCGCCTCCACAATGACACGCACAATGATTTGCAAAAATGAATTGGAAAGAGATGAGGAGCACCCAATGACAACCAAGCTGCTCACTTCTTCCAAGAGCCGCCTAGCGCTCGGCGCACTCAGGATCGTCGCCGCGCTCGCTCTCTTTGCCGCCGCGGCATCGTGGCAATTCGCCCGCGCGCAAGCCCCGGCCGCTCCGCCCGCCGCGCCCAATCCGGCACCCAATGCTGCGAATGTCGAGGTTCACGTCCTTCACGTACAGGGCAATGTCTACATGCTGGTCGGCGCGGGCGGCAATATCACGATGCAGGTCGGCAACGACGGCGTGCTGCTCGTCGACACCGGACTCGCCGGAACCAGTGACAAAGTTCTCGCCGCCATTCACAGCGTCACCGACGAGCCCATTCGCTACATCATCAACACGCACATGCATCCCGACCATACCGGCGGCAACGAGGCCCTTGCCAAAGCGGGCAATACGATCGCGGGCGGCAACGTCGTCGGCGATATCGGCGCCAGCGCCGGAAATCAGGCGGCCATCCTCGCGTTTCAAACCGTTCTCGACCGAATGAGCGCGCCAACCGGTGAGAAGTCTCCCACGCCGCAGGGCGCGTGGCCCACCGAAACCTACACCACTCCCGAGCGCAAACTCTTCTTCAATGGCGAAGCGGTCCAGGTGATCCACATTCCCAACGCGCACACCGATGGCGATAGCATCGTCTTCTTCCACCGCTCGGATGTGATCAGCACCGGCGACATTTTCGTCACGAATCGCTATCCGATCGTCGACATGGCGCGCGGCGGCAACATCCAGGGCATCATCGCCGGACTCAATCGCATCATCGAGCTCGCCACTCCCGGCCCCACGGACGAAGGCGGCACGCTGATCGTTCCCGGCCACGGCCGCCTCTGCGATCAATCGGACGTCGTCTTCTACCAGGAAATGGTCACTATCATTCGCGACCGCATTCAGGACATGATCAATAAGGGCATGACGCTCGAACAAGTGAAAGCCGCGCGCCCCACGCAGGATTATGATCCGCGTTACGGCGCCACCAGCGGCATCTGGACCACCGACATGTTTGTGGAGGCTGTCTACAAGAGTTTGACCAAGAAAGATTGAAACGGACGCTGCGTTTTGCGCCTCTTATCCATAGAACGGTAGCGTTTTAATATCACGGGGGACCATATGAAATATGCACTGTCGATTGTTCTCGCGGCTGCCGCGCTCGTTTCCGCCGGCGCCGCTTACGCCCACCACTCCTTTGCCGCCACCTATTTCGTGGATCGCGAGATCACCGTCGAGGGCACGCTCACGCAGTTCCTCTTCCGCAATCCGCACTCGTTCATCAAGATTCAGGCGCCCGGCGCCGACGGCAAGATGCAGATATGGTCGATTGAATGGGGCGGCGGCGCTCAGCTGGACCGCGAGCACGTCACGCGCGACACTCTGCGGCCGGGCGACCACGTGATCGCCACCGGCAATCCAGGCCGCGATCCTTCCGAGCACCGGATTCGCTTGCACAAGCTCGTCCGCCCATCCGACGGCTGGAAGTGGGAAGGCGTAATCATGTAGCCGCCGATAAGGCGCCTTTTAGCCGCGGGCTTGCTCGTGCCGCGAACATTTTGCGAGACAGCTTCGAGTTGTTGGGGGCAAACTGATGAATTTTAGAATTCTGCAAAACCGCGTGGCGCTTCTTTTCGCCGCTTCCGCTTTGCTGGCGCTGGCCGCGCCGTTGCGCGTCAGCGCGCAGTTCGGTCCGCCGCCGCCTGCCGCGAAACCGCCAAATCCGCGATTGATTGCCCCGCAGGATTTCACCGGCTACTGGGTCTCCATCATCACGGAAGACTGGCGTTATCGTATGATCACGGCCGACAAGGGCGACTACGGCGGTGTCCCTCTCACGCAGCAAGGTCATGCTCTCGCGGAGGCCTGGGATCCAGCCAAGGACGCCGCTGATGGGAATCAATGTCGCGCCTACGGCGCCGCCGGGATCATGCGCATGCCCACGCGCCTTCACATCACCTGGCAGGGCGACGATACGCTGCGCGTCGAAACCGATGCCGGTATGCAGACCCGCCTTTTCCATTTCAACACCACCGCGCCCGAAAACATGAAGGCCGAATGGCAGGGCTATTCCGTCGCCTCTTGGGAAGGCCTACCAGCAGGCGGCATGTTCCGGATACCGACAACCCTCCTCGGCCCCGGCGGCGGCCCCCATGGCGCTTCGGAAGGTTATTTGAAGGTTGTCACCACGCACATGCGCCCCGGCTATCTGCGCAAGAATGGCGCTCCGTATAGCGCCAATGCTGTGCTCGAAGAATATTTCGACAGCTTCAAGGAAGCGAATGGCGACACCTGGCTCGTCGTCACCGCGATCGTCACCGACCCCGAGAATCTCTACCAGCCCTTCATCACCAGCGACCAGTTCAAGAAGCAAGCCGACGCCACCGGCTGGGACCCCACTCCGTGCGAGGCGAAGTGAAGCCTTCCGATACGCTGCCAGGGCCGCGCTTTGACGCCATCGTAAGCCGTCACGAAAAACTGGTACGGCGGGATTCTCCAAGGGTGGAAGCGTGGGGCTTCAGCCCCTCGATTAACGGCACCGCAATCTCATGGACTTTAGCCCCGGAATTCTTGAGGATGCCAAGGACAGCGGATGTGGTTTGCTAATTTCTTGCAGTGGCTTCACGATACGCAGCTCAGCACCACGATGCGCGAGTCGATCTGGGCCGAGCCCCTCGTCGAAACCATCCACGTTCTCACGCTCACTCTCTTCCTCGGATTCGCCGTGCTGCTCGATCTTCGCCTTCTCGGCGTCTGCATGCGGCGCAGAAAAGTGTCGGAAGTCCTGGCGCAGCTCAACCCATTCTTGTTTGTCGGCTTCGCCATCATGGTCGCATCGGGCCTGCTCCTCTTCACTGGCGATCCGCCCGCCTTTTGGGGCACGACCTTCTTCAAAGCCAAAATGATTTTCCTCGTGCTCGCCGGCCTCAACGTCCTGATCTTCAACGCGACCATCGGCCGCAGCGTGGCGCAGTGGGATCTGGCTCCGAAAACACCGCAAGCCGCCAAGGTCGCGGCAATCGTATCCATCGTCCTCTGGGTCGCCATCGTCGCAGCCGGCCGCGCGATCGCCTACGCCCTTCCGCCGCCATGAGCTCCACGATAAAAAGTAGGAGGCGCGAATAAAATGCACCTTAGGTTGCTCATCCTGCATTTCTGCCAGTGGTGCAATGCTTCGCCCTGGGGCCACGGCGTGCGCGATTCCGTCTGGCTCTTCCCTTTCGTCGAGATTTTTCATCTTCTCGCTCTCGGCGTCCTCGGAGGCACCATCCTGATTGTGAATCTGCGGCTCCTCGGCTTTCGCTTTCAAGGCGAGCCGGTCTCCGAACTCGCTGAGGACGTCCAGCCCTGGATGCTCGGCAGTCTCGCCGTAATGCTCGTCTCCGGATTTTTTCTCTTTTGCACCGAAGCCGTGAAGATGTACGACAGCCCGGCTTTCCACTTCAAAATGATCTTCCTCTTGCTCGCCATCGTTTTCACCTTCACGATCCACCGAAAACTGGTCACCGCCGATGACGCTCGCTTTTCGCGTTTCTGGCGAGCCGTCGCCGCGGTCGTTTGCCTTATCCTGTGGGCCTGCGTTGGCCTCGGCGGCCGGGCCATCGGCTACTACGGCACCTGACGCCAAATCGCAATCCCACGGCTCTCTCGAAGGTTTTCTGCACAATCCCGCCAGAGGATCGCCCTCGTTTGGAGTACCATAGATATGGGGAAGGCGCGGGTTTGTAGTTTCCGAAAAAAGGCGGAAGGCGTTTATTTCTCATCAGGCACTCGCTCAGACCCTGTCATTCCGAGCGGAGCCTCGCGCGATTTTGCTTTTCCCGCGGTTTTCGCGGGCGCGAGACGTAGCGAGGAATCTGTTTTTGGCTTAATCGGCTGGAAAAATCACATGGGACCAGGGAAACGCATCGCCGTCAATCTCGCCCGCATATGGGCCAGCGTCGCGATCTGCCTCCTTTGCGCTCTCGTCTCCCAGGCAGCCACAAGCGGCAGCATCTCCGGCACGGTGAAGGATCCTAGCGGCGCGGTCCTCCCCGGCGTCGCTCTAACCCTGAAAAACACCTCGCTCGGCACGCCGTACAAGACCACCTCCGACGCGAACGGATACTACTCGTTCCCGAATCTCCCAGTCGGCGCATACGACTTGACCCTCGCCTTGCCGGGTTTCAAGACCATGCAGAAGTCCGGCATCGTCGTCGATATGGACAGCGCCCTCCAGATCAATATCTCCATGGAATTGGCCGCGCAGTCCCAGTCCGTCGTCGTCAATTCGACCGTCGCCGCCGAGCAAGTCCAGGTCGAGACCGTCGCGACGCATCTCGGCGAGGTCGTTTCCGACACGCAGATGACCGCGCTGCCGCTCAACGGCCGCAGCTATACCGATCTCCTCGCGATCCAACCCGGCGTTAGCCCCGTCACCACGCTCACTCCCACTTCCGTCATCATGGCCGGCGTCACCGGCACCATCAATCCCTCGGGCGATCTGAACCCGGGCGATGTCTCGATCGACGGCCAGCGCGAATCCGCCAACGGTTTCATGGTTGATGGCATCGACGTGCAGGAGCACATGAACGGCGGCACGTCGGTGATCCCCAATCTCGACTCGATTCAGGAATTCCGCGTCCTCACCAACAATTTCGATCCCGAGTACGGCAATTACAACGGCGGCATGATCAATGTGGTCACAAAGTCCGGCAGCGATTCCTTCCACGGCGACGCCTTCGAATTCCTGCGTAACACGGACCTCGACGCTAAAAACTATTTCGCCGCCACGCGCGGCACTTTTCGCCAGAATCAATTCGGCGGCACTCTCGGCGGTCCCGTAAAGCGCGGCAAGATTTTCTTCTTCGCCGATTACCAGGGCACGCGCACGAATCAAGGCATCACGTCGCCGCAGACATCGGTCCCGACCATTCAGGATCGCGGCGGCAATCTGGCTGACCTTGCGAGTTCATTGACAGGCACCGTCAATGGCTCGTATCTAGCCGGCTTGCTCGACACTCAGCTGGGCTATGCGCCCGGCACGATCTATCGGGGCGAACCTTATTACGTTTCCGGCTGCAGCAGTCCTTCGCAGTGTGTTCTCCCGACGCTCAATCTGCCACAAAGCGAATGGTCGGCGCCCGCTCAGCAACTCCTGCAATACATTCCACAGCCTAATATCGGCACGGATCTTTTCTCTACGTCCGCGTTCTCGCAAACGGTGCGCGATGATAAGGCCGCGGGCCGGATCGATGCGAACACTCGCTGGGGCCAATTGGCCGGCTACTATTTTCTCGACAACTATCGCCTCGACGATCCCTATCCCGGCGCGCAGGGCGGCGCCAGCGTCCCCGGCTTCGACGCCCTGACCATCGGCCAAGCTCAGCTGTTTTCTCTTGGATACACCCGGCTGATCGGCCCCGACACCGTCAACGAATTGCACGTCGGCCTCATCCGCAACTCAAACGACATCGGCCAGCCCCACGGCGGCCTGGGCGTCACCCTCGCATCACAAGGATTCGCCACCGGCGCAGGCACCACCGGCATCACCGTGCAGGCGCCACAGTTCGAGGGCGTCGAAAACATTGTCTTCCCGTCGTTCATCATGGGCGTGCCCATCACCAACACCGATCAGTGGAACAACACGCTCTATCTCGGCGACAACCTTTCCAAGGTCGTCGGCACGCACACGCTGAAATTCGGCGTCGATTTTCACGTCGATCAGGTCAACGAGCATCCCAACGCCACATTCAACGGCACGTTCAACATTCTCGGCACGCAAACCGGCTCGGCGTTCGCCGATTTCCTCCTCGGCCTTCCCAGCAATTTCACGCAATCCGCCGGCCAGCCTTTTTATCTTCGCAATCGCTACGCGGGCCTTTTCGCCGAGGACAGCTGGCACGCGCGCAACGATCTCACATTGAATTTCGGCCTGCGCTGGGACCTGATCATGCCGTGGTCGGAAAAGTACAATAATCTTCAGACGGTCGTCCCCGGCGAGCAGTCGGTCCTGTATCCGAATGCAATCCCCGGCCTGGTGGTTCCCGGAGATCCCGGAATTCCCTCCACCATCTCGCCATCCAAGTACCGCAATTTCGCGCCCAGAATCGGCCTCGCCTATTCGCCCAAATTCGATCGCGGCTTGCTCAAGATAATTTTCGGCGACGGCGGCAAAAGCAGTCTTCGCGCCAGCTACGGAATTTTCTACACCGCCTTTCCAGGGATCTCGGCGGGAATCATGTATGCCGTCCCGCCGTTCGGCTACAACTACCTCAGCCCCGGCCCGCCGCTTTTCGCCACGCCCTTCGTCAACGCCAGCGATGGCACGGTCAACACGAATCCTTATCCGCTCACGTTCCCGCCGCACACTGTCTCGGCCAAGAATCCGTACACCGCGTTCGATTGGGCCGCCGCCACTCCCGACAGCGCCGATCCTTACTTCTACTACCGTAACGACGTGCCCTATACCGAGAACTACATGCTGTCGTTCCAGCGCCAGATCACCAACACCCTCTTGCTCACGATAAGCTACGTGGGCAACCAAGGCCATCACATTCTGGAACTCTTGCCGACGAACGTCGGAAATGCTCCGCTCTGCCTGAGCCTCAGCCAGCCCAGTGAAGTCGCGCCCGGAACAGCCACCTGCGGTCCCTACGGCGAAGACGCGGTGTATCAGTCTGCGGCCGGCCAGATTTATGATGGGACGCGGAACATCGGGTTGGGCGCGAACCCCGCGCTATACGGAAACTATGGCGCGGTAACCGCGCAGGAAACCATTGCCAATTCAAACTACAACGCCCTCGAAACCAATCTCCGCTACGCCGGGAAGCGAACCACCGTGCTGCTGGGCTACACCTACGCCAAGTCCATCGATCAGGGTTCGAATCTCGGCGAGGAACTCAATCCTTTCAATCCCGCGCTCAGCCGCGCGATTTCTTCATGGGATATGCGCCACAATTTCGTCGCGACTTACAAATACACGGTTCCTTTCGATCGTCTCTTCGGCCGCGCGAATCGCCGCCTCACGCAGGGCTGGGACATTTCCGGCACCACGCGTTTCAGCACCGGCTTCCCGGTCACTCTCTACGACGTTTCGGACAATTCGCTCCTCGGCACGCTCGGCAACGGCGTCAACAATCAGCTGCTCGACACGCCGCAATTCACGACCGGCCCGCTGCGCATCAATACCAACCCGCGCAACGGCCAGCCCGAATTCAACACCGCGCTTTTCGCGCCGGAATCGCTCGGGCAGCTCGGCAACGCGCGCCGCAGGTTCTTTTACGGACCTGGCATCAGCAACTTCGACGTGCAGGTCACCAAGAATGTCACGCTCACCGAGACAAAATCGCTCGACATTCGCGTCGAAGCTTTCAACGTCTTCAATCACGCGCAATTCTACGGCCCCGCGGCCGTCAACGGCGAAGTCAACGATCCCACGTTCGGACACGTAGTCAGCGCGGCCGATCCGCGCCTCATCCAGCTCGCCGCCAAACTCTATTTCTGATCCGTCAGGCTAATACGCAACGTCAAGCAGCGCGAGGATTTCCTCGCGCGTCACCGGGCGGTCCACCACGTTCAACCGCGCGAAGTGGTGCTCGATGGTGCCCGCAATTTCGCCGACTTCGCTTTTCGGCACGCGGGCGTCGCGCAGGCAATGCGGCACATCGAACTGCGCGATGAACTTCTCGACGCGGTCGGCGCAGGCGAGCGCGCCAGGCTTGGGATTCGCGGGATCGAAGGCTATGCCGAAGCCTTTGGCAATCGGCCCGAAGCGCTGCGGCCCCAGCTCCGCCATGAAACGCATCACGTGCGGCAGCGTGATGCACGACGTGACGCCGTGCGGCACATCCCACTTCGGCCCGATCTGGTGGCCGAGCGCGTGCGATAGCCCGAAACCCGTATTCAGCGCGCCGAAAATCGAAAACCACGACGCGAGCTGGCAGAATCCCCGATGCGCCACGCGATCGCCGCCCGTGGCGCGAATCGACGCCGGCAGATGCGCGTCGAGCAGCTCGATCGCTTTCGACGCCAGCGTATCGCTCATCAGTTGATGCCGCGTGGAGTAGATCGATTCGACCGCGTGATCGAGCGAGCGCATTCCCGTCGATACCCACAGCCAGTCCGGAGTTTCGAGCGTGAGCAGCGGATCGTTGATCACGGTTTTCGCGAGAATCCGCGGATCGCCGACGCCTTCCTTCACCAGCGTGCTCTCATCCGTGACGCCCGCCACGTGCGTGTACTCGCCGGCCGAGATCGTGGTAGGCACCGCGATATGCGTGATGTCGCGTGCGCGCGCGGATTCCTCCGCGGTGGGCGCGGAACCGGGCGCTAGAGCCGCCGCGAGCGGATCGCGGCCATTCAACACCGCGTACGCGGCCACTTTCGAGCAGTCGATGGGGCTGCCGCCGCCGAAACTTACGAGACAATCGGCGTTCACGTGCTCGACCTCTGCAAGCAGCTCGCGCACCGCGCTGATCGGCACGTGCTGGCGGACGCCGGTAAAAACGCAGGCGCACCGCGCGCCCAGCACGCCCGTCACCTTCCCCAGCATCGGCGATTTGCCCAGCGTCCTCCCGGTGACGACGATTGCGCGCTTCAGATTGCGGCGATCGAGCTCGTTTGCAAGCGCGTCGATTTTGCCCGGCCCGGAAATCACGCGTTCCAAACGGCTGAGATTGAATTCTCCAACCGGCGCTTCCACCGTAAGTTCTCTCCTTGTTCCTGTGTCCGTCATATTTTGCGCCTTCCGCGTCACTTCTTCACGGGCATCGCGGGGCCGGTAAAGTTGAAAATATCGGCCACCGCCTTCCACGAACCATCCGTCTCTTTCTTGAAGACGGTCACCCATTTCCCCTCTCGCGCTTCCGCCTTTTTGGTTTTGGGGTTCGTGGCTTTCTGGGTAAAAGTTCCCTGCGCGTACCCGTAGTCGCTCGCCTTGGAAACCTCCACTTTTGCGATCTGAATGTCGATCGCGAAATTTGGATCGGCAAACGCATTCTGCAGCGCCGTCTTGATTGCAGGAAGGCCTGTGACAACGGGCGCGTCGGGCGCAAAAACCGACGCATCCTGATCGTAAAATGCGAAGAACTTGTCGTAATCCTTGCTGGCAGCTGCGCCGGACGACGTCGTAATCGCGTCGCGGATGGCTTGCGCATCCGCCGCACGCGTGTCGGGTGGCACCGGAGGAGGCGCCTGCGAGCATGCGGCCACCATCAGGACAAGCGCGGCCGAGGCGAACAGTCCTTTCATTCGCATTTCCGTCCTCCTTCCCTCCTATCACACGCAGGTTCGATTTCAGGCGTTCTGCAGGTCGTGCAGCATGCGCTGCTCTTTGCCGTAGGGATCGTCGACCGCTTTGCATTCATCATTCAAAATCATGACCGCGCGGCGCGTGTTATCAGACGCCGGCCACTCGGGCATGCCGGGATGATTCGGATTCCCGGTGCGCGCGAATGCGACCCACGAGCCGCTCACCTTGCTCGCGAGCGCGTAGCGGTCCTGTCCGTCACCCGTCATCGACTTGGCGGCATCCACATTGTCGAAGACAAACGGAATCTCGAGCGTATGGAACGTGCGCAGCTTCCCGTCGCGCACCGGCGATCTCCACGTGAAGTAATACTGATAGACGGGCGCGCCCCCCTGCGCGGCTTTGCGCTCGGCCTCGAGAACCACTCCGGCGCGGAACGTCGCATCCGACGCGATAATCAGAAACAGGTCGGTATTGCTCGCCTTCGGGCGCCCGGCGCGATACGCGGCGATCAGTTGGTCCACCTGCTCATCGCTCGCCTTGCGAACAAAGCCCTTCACGCGCTTGTGCAGATCGGCATCGTCGATCGGATCGAGCTGCTGCCCCGGGAAAAACGTCACCTCGGTTTCGACGGTCCCAATCAGCAGCGGAATATCCGCCGAAATCGCCGGCGCCACCGGATCGAATGGATTCACAGGCAGCGTGGTGCCGTCAACCACAGGAGCGAGTGCGAGGCTACCCGGGCCGGGCATGCCATTGCCGGTCATCTCGCCCATCACCTTCAGCAACTGATCCATCGGAAGCTGCTGCATCTTGTCGACTTCATTCGGCTGCAGGCCAAGCTTGGCCATAAAAGCCGTGGCCGACTTCGTGGCCACTTCCTTCGGCAGTCCTCGGACGTTCGCGCCGCTCTCCACAATCGCGCGATGGAAAAGTCCCTTCGCGGGAGGCATGGCCATGAGTGCGCTCACCTTTCCGCCGCCGCCCGATTGCCCGAAAATCGTCACATTATTCGGATCGCCGCCAAACGCCTCGGCATTGTCGCGCACCCATTCGAGCGCCGCGACGATATCGAGCATCCCCACGTTGCTCGCCTGCGCGTATTTCTCTCCGCCCAGTTCGGCGAGATACAGATAGCCGAAAACGCCGAGCCGGTGATTGATCGAGATCGCGACCGCGTCGTGCTTTCGCGCGAGCTCCGTGCCGTCGTAGATGGTGAATGCGCCCGAGCCCGTCGTATATCCGCCGCCGTGCAGCCACATCATCACGGGGCGCTTGTGCCCGCGCCCCACACTCGGCGTCCACAGATTCAGGACGAGGCAATCTTCGCCCATCGGCCCGCCGGGATCCATCACCTCAACTTCTGGCGGCACCACACCATGAAATTGACTGTCGAGTTGCGGCGCGCGCAGGCCGTACGCAGTCGTCTCGCGCACTTTCGTCCACGGCTGCGGCTTCGCGGGCGGCATGAAGCGCCCGCTCCCGGCCGTCGAAGCGCCGTACGGAACGCCCTTGAAGCATTGCACTTTGCCATCCGCGATTTTCAGGCCGCGAATCTTCCCCGCGTTCGTTTCGACGACCGCGCCCGCAGTCGCGCCATCCCCCATCGCCTTCGCCAGCCGTCCGCTCATCAAAGATCCCATCGTAATCGCTCCGAGTCCTATCCCGGAACTAATGAATGATCGCCGATTCATTGCGTCCCCCCGCCGCGAAAAAATCCAGCGCCCACCACGGCGCCCCCAAACGGCGGCTAGTGTAACGCTTCTCCGCGAATTTTGTGGAGAACAATTGCGTTTCCCAAGAGTGCCGCAACCGTGTCGATTAGAAGAGACCCCGATTCTTTGTTTTGAGAGAGTTACGACGATTTCTAATCGCCAAATGTCGATTAGAAATGGCAAGATTTGCGACTCGTGGCTCACGACGGAGAAGGCAGTTTTGGAGTCCGGAAGATTGCTTGTCCTGAGCGAAGTCGAAGGGCTGCCGCCCTCTATGCGCAGGGCTTGCTTGCCCTGAGCCTCGAAGGGCCTCGCGCAGTCTTTCGACGCGCCGCCAACTCGCCGGCGATGTGCTCGTCTCGCGCATACCTCCAATCACGCTAGCACGGATAGACGCCGATTTAGGCTGTACCGAGGTCCAGAAAACGACCAGGGACAAAATCCTGACCGAGATTCGCTTCAACCGCCCGGCGGTTTTCGTGGTATTCTTACCTGTAAGATTGGAGCAAATGATGCCCGGTTATGCCACTACAAGGCTTTCGTCGAAGGGGCAGGTCGTTATCCCAGAAGAGATTCGCAATAACCTCGGTCTGAGCGAGGGCGACCAATTTGTGGTCATCGGCGAGGGCGACGCCGTGATCCTCAAGGCCATTACCCCACCCAAGATAGAGGATTTCGACAAGCTTCTCAGTCAGGCGCGCACGGCGGCGAAGAACGCCGGTATCACGAAGAGAGATTTGAAATCGGCGATTGCCAAAGCCAGGCGTCGCGCGAAGTGAAGATCAAGGCGATCCTCGACACCAACGTTTTCATTTCGGGCGTGTTTTGGAAGGGTCCTCCATTCGAGATTCTGAAGGCGTGGCGGGAACAGCGCTTTCGACTTGCAATATCACCCCCTATTCTGGACGAGTACCGTCGAGTCCTCGCCGAACTTACCAAGGATCGTGCGGTTCCGCTGCTCGGCTCTATCCTTAAAATTATCGAACTTCACTCGGAGATGGTCCAGCCGGTTTCGTTTTCGGCTCCGGTTTGCCGCGATCCCGATGACGACAAATTCCTGGAGGCTGCGCTCGCTGCCGGCGCTAACTACGTTGTGAGCGGGGACACGGCCCTTCTCAACGTCAAGTCTCATCATGGGGTAGAAATCGTTGCGCCAACGCGGTTTCTGAAGCTGCTTCTTTGATCCCTAGCCCGTAGCGGCGTTCCAGGCGATTTCTCACGCGAGGCCGCGCACCCTTCGAAACCGGAAGGGTGCGGCACCCACGAGTGGTTCAGTAGCCTCAATCGCCGAATAATGGTGTGGTATGATCCGCCCTCGCCCTAATCTCAATGCGCAAAACTGCTCGGATCCCGTGGCACAGATGGGCCACCCGCCCTCGCGGTAAAACAGCGGGAGCAAACTCCCGCACTCCCACCGCCTTCTGCTTCCGACGCCTCTACGACTGGCCAGCGATGTGATCTGCATACCTCCAATCACGCTAGCACGGACAGGCGCCGATTTAGGCTGTACCAAGGTTCAGAAAACGGCCAGGGACAAAATCCTGACCGGAATCGTCTTCAACCGCCTGAACACTTGCGACTATACTAATCTGCCAGTAGGAGGCATCGACTCATGAAACTCAAAGCGAGCGCCGTGCTGATAATGACCCTATTCTGCTGCACGACAACTCTTCCTTCCCAAGGTCCAGCGACCTCGGATAACAGACAGGCTTACCTCAGGGTTAGCCTGATCCGAGTAATCGCCAACCCTAGCGATTTCAATGGGCAGCACATTAGGGTTATTGGGTTCCTTGCGCCCGGTGGAGGGCTTGATATGTCAGTGGGCCTGTTTCTCTCGGAGGCCGACGGCCGCAACTACGTAGTCCCGAACTCGATTGATTTGAACGTAGACAGATCAAGTGTTAAGGATCTGACGTGGAGCTACGTGGACTTGTCCGGAACGTATCACGCACCGGATCCCCGGGCGGGTTACAACGGATATATCGACCATGTCGTTGAGATTAAGCGTTGGGGTCTTGGAAATACCTCGAAGTAAGCAATTCCCACGGGCTCGACTCCGAAGAGTGAACGCATGAGAGTAGAGATTGCGACCTCGAAGCGGGTAATCCAGATTCTGGCGCTGGTGATGACTTTCGGGCAGAGCCTCGGAGGACAGAGCGTCGCGAACCACCATCAGTCAGAGCAAACGAGTTTCGGCGCAGAAGCAATACCAGGGGAAGTGTTGGTCAAGAACCCGGCTGAAGTTCCGAAGACCGCCTTGCTGGTTCTGCAAGGCGCACTAAGTCGCGGCGCGCTAAACTGCGTGAGATTTGAAAAAGTGAGACCCGAAGAGATCCCTTCTTCGTGGTTTGTGGCTTCCGAGATTCATCTGGATGGTCCCAACGAGATCGATCTGATTATACGACCGCAAGCTTTGCCTGAGAGTCCATCGCCCAACCGGTGTCTGTTCGGAGCTCACGCCGTTCCGTTTTGGATACTGGCGAAAGCTGATGAAGGGTACCGATTGCTCCTGAAAACAACTGGAGACGCCCTCCAGGTCATGGATCAGCGAACAAGGGGATATCGAGACATTGAAGTCTGGTCACTCACGGCTGCAACGCGAACCGCGCTCATCTTGAAATTCGATGGGAACCGCTACCAACTCGCCGAAAGAAGACCCGACCCCCGGAAGTGACCTGTGCGTCGCCAGAAATGCTTGCCCCTCGCCAAACCGCCGCTAGCTATTGCCGGGATCAGCTTGGGAAACGAACTCGCCACGCCGGCCGAGTTCTAGTTCCCGCGGCCCGGAAGTTTAAGGGGATTTGGCCCGACCACTACCGTTGACGCCGTCAGTGTCGGCGATGGGGCAAGAGGCTTCGCACTCGCATGGTTGTCCTTCTTGGCGGGCAGGCTGTTCAAGCTATCGAGATACGCCGCAATGCCGCGGTAGAGGCTTTCGGCCACGCGCTGGCGCTGGCTGCTCTCGAGCAGCAGGCTCTCGTCGCTGGCGTTGCTAATGAACGAAATCTCCGACAGCACCGCCGGCATATTGGCTCCCGTCAGAACGACGAACGGCGCGCGCTTCACGCCGCGGTTCGTCTCGCCGCGGCTTACCAGCTCAAGCCGCGTCGCGAGCGCGCTCTGGATATCCTGCGCGAGGACCTTCGATTCCGCGATCTTCGCGTTGCGCGCGATTTGCTGAACCAGCTCGGGCAGATCGTGGAGCGATGATTGCGCGAGCGCATTCTCGCGCGCGGCAAGCCTCATCGATTCCGGCGACGCCAATAGGCTCAGGTAATACGTTTCGACGCCGCGCGCTTCCGGGCTGTCGCTCGAATTCGCGTGGATCGAAATGAAGAGGTCGGCGTTGGCGCGGTTGGCGATGGCCGTGCGGTCTTCGAGCGAAACGAATTTGTCGGTGGTGCGCGTGTAGATCACCTGCGCGCCGGGAATGTCCTGCTGGATCAGCCGCCCCAGCCGCAGTGCCACGTCGAGGCAGAGATTCTTTTCCATCAGGCCGTGCGGCCCCATCGCGCCCGTATCAGAACCGCCGTGGCCCGGATCGATCGCGATGCGGCTGATCTTCAGCCCCAGCGCCTGCGTGAGCGAAAGGCGGTTTGCGTGGCTCGCGCTTGCATCCGACGGAAGGTTGGCCGCGTTTTCTTGCGCGGCCGCCGAACTCGCACCACTCCTCGCGGCGCCCCCCGGCTGCGCGGAAACATCGATCACCAACCGGTACGGGTCGGAAAGCAGCTGCGCGGAATAAACCTTCGCCTTGTCCGCATCGAGCACCAGCCGCACCACATCATCCGTATTCTGCGCCGCGCGCACCCACTTCAGCAGCCCGTCCCCGGCGGGAACCATCTTCTGCGGCACGGATGAATCCAGCCGCGCGCCGTGCAAATCGAAATAGATTCGCTCGGGCCCGGTAATGCGCGCCGAGTCGTACCGCACCGCCGCGTTCAGCATCACGACGATCCGCGCGTCGCTCTGCGTGCTCGACACCTGAATGCCGGTCACGTCCGGCACGCCTCCGCCGTCGAGCCGCGGCTCGGCGATCGGATCGGTCTTCTTCACTTCTTGGGCCACTTCCTGAAAGCCCTGCGTTTGCAGCCGGTCGTCGATTTCGTCGCTTTGCACCGCGCTCTTCGGCGGCACCGCGGTTTTCGCTATCGCAGCGCTTCTCGCGCTCGCCTCGACGATCCCGCGATTCCCGTGGCTGAACAGGGGCTTGCGCGGCAACGCGAATCCCGCAATCAGCAGGATCGCGACAAGCGCCGCCATCCAAATATTCCACCCGCGCGACTTCGACCCGCTCCCCGGCTTGTAGGTAAGCTGCGGCGCCACCGAAGCGCCTGCCGCCTTCATGGATTCGTCGCCCACATGCGCCGATGGTCCCTGCGCCGACGATTCACGCAGGCCCGGCGCGATTTTCAGCTTACGATCCGCCCGCTCGACGATCTCAGCCGACACAGTGTGCAGCCCTTCGCCATGCGCTTCGAGCAACGCCTGGTAGCAGATCCGGTTGATGTTTCGCGGAATGCCCTGGCTTCGCTCGGCGATCAGCGCGAGCGCCTCCGGCTCAAATAAATCTCCAGTGCTGTGCCCCGAAACTTTTAGGCGGTGCCGGATGTAGCCGGCGGTTTCCTCCGGCGGGAAAGCTTCCAGGCGCTGCACCACGGCGATGCGCTGCTCGAGTTGCGCGAGTTGCGGCTGGCCCAGTTTCGCTCCCAGTTGCGGCTGGCCCGCGAGAACGATTTGCAGCAATTTGGTGTTCGATGTCTCGAAATTTGAAAGCAGGCGGATGGTTTCCAGCACCGAATCGTCCAGGTTTTGCGCCTCATCGACGATCAAGACGAATCGCTTGCCCTTCATCAGCTCCGAAAACAGCATGTCGTTCAGCTTGTTGTGCATTTGCACGAGGCCCATGCCCGTGGAATCGACGCGGAGCTCGCTGAGAAGGTATTGGAAGAATTCGCGCGAGGTGCACTGCGTTTGAAAAAGAAACGCGGTCTTCGCCTTATCGCGCAGCGCATCGAGCACCTGATAGAGCAGCGTCGTCTTGCCCATGCCGGGGTCGGCGATCAGCGTGAGGAATCCGCGGCCGCTCATGATTCCTTCGGTGAGCGCGTCGAGCGCCTGGCAGTGCGTCTGGCTGGGGTAGAGGTAGGCCGGATCGGGCGTGACGCCAAACGGCTGCTGGCGCAGTTTATAGAATTCGAGAAACATGGGCACAACCTCCGTCGCCATCCGCGAAGGCAAATCGCCCTACCAGGTCCCGTAACGTGGGATTCCAGGAAGGCGTCGAGTCATAGTACGGCTATACCGGGACCCAGCGCACGGCTGCCGAGGGTGGGATGGCAACCGCGCAAATATCAGCCTGAATTCGGTTTTGGGTACCCGGCCCCCTCATACTGTACTTCCGAGGGCGCCGGGCGCGCAATCCTTTGGCTGAATTGGGCGATAATTTGTCGCCGATCAGGTATCAGGTAAACGGGCACACGATGCCGGCTACCGCGCCTGATCGGGGAGCTGAACCGGGAGCGGATCCGCCTGGGCGGGCTTCGCGATCTGCTTGCACGGCGCCGATTCGTGCGCGGCGATCATCGCGCCGAGGCCGATGGTTAAGGCCACGATCCAATACCAGGCGGGCGCCAGCGGGTTTCCAGTCACTTTGATCAGCCATGTAACCGAGAATTGGGTCGATCCGCCGAATATCGCAATCGAAAAGGCATACACGATGGCCACGCCGCCGGAGCGGATCGCCGCCGGAAGGGATTCGGTCAGCCAGATAATGGTCGGGCAGCCGGACAGATTCAACAAGGAGGTCAACACGGCGGTCGCCCCGAGCAGCGTGGCGGTGGTGCGATAGCGCGAGATGATGTAAAAGGCGGGCAGAATCGACACGAGCAGCAGGACGCTCGGTACGATCATCATCGGCTTGCGGCCGATGCGGTCCGAGAGCGCGCCGCTCACGAGATCGAACATCACGCCGCACAGCCCGACCACGATCGTGGCCGCGAAGGCGACATTCGCATGCATGTGCAGCGTCGCGATCGCATAGGTGGTCATGTAGCTCGCGATATACATACCGATGGTTGAGCTGGCAAGCAGCATCATGCCAAGCACCGCGATTGGCAGCAGGGGGCGAAGCGGCGCGCGTTCGCGCTCGCTTTTCTCGCTCGCGTGAAACGTCTCGGGCAAGCTGCGCCGCAGCATCAGACCGAAAGGCACGATCGCCGCGCCCAGCAGAAATGCAATGCGCCATCCGAAATCCTGCAGTTGCTGCTCGCTGAGCATGCTCGCGAGCCCGAAACCCACAAGCCCGGAGATCAGGACCGAAAAATCCTGCGTCCACGCCTGGAACGCCGTGTAGAAACCACGCCGTTCCGGCGGCGCCGCCTCGAGCAGGAACGCCGTCGTCGGTCCCACCTCGCCGCCCAGCGCGAAGCCCTGCACCATGCGGAACAAAATCACGAGCACGGGCGCCGCCGCGCCGATCATCGCGTGCGACGGCGTCAACGCAAGGCCCGTGATCGCGATGCCCATCAACGAAAAGGACAGAATCATCGCGGGCTTGCGGCCCACTCGGTCGCCCATCCTTCCGATTACGATGCCACCGATGGGCCGCGTGACGAATCCCACCGCGAACGTGCCAAGCGATGCCAGCAAACTTGCCGTCGGAGAGTTGGATGGGAAAAACGTCCTGCCGATATACACCGCGAAAAACGCGTAGGTCAGGAAATCGTAGAATTCGAGGGCGTTCCCAACAACAACAGCCGCAACATGGCGTGCAGGAACCGATCCGCGCGTCTGCGGCGTCTGCGGCGTCTCCGTCATTGCTTCATAACTCGCCTGCCGCGCCCCTTTGAAGATCTCGCGAAACCATGGGTGGGGATTCTAGCGAAAAGGAGGTAGGAAACCTAAGAACTTCGGCGGTCCGAGCGCCGCCATCACGGCCAGATCGAATTGAGCAGCGCCGCAAGCCGAAGGCCGGCCTTCGCCAACTGCTCCTGGACGACGGGGGCAGTTGCCTGCTCGTAGGGATCCGCGAGGCGTTCATCGAGCTTCAGCATGCGCGTCGAAATGTGATCGTCGTTTGCGCAGCTCTCGACCGGGCGCGGCCGCTCGATCGGAATCGCGCGCGGCAGCTTTCCGTAGGCCACCTTCTCCGCAAGCGCGTGGCTCTCCCACGCCCACGCAGCGAAGTCGATCGGCCCGGGCTGCCACGAAGGAAATCGCTCGCGAAAATCGCGATCGAGTTTTTCCGCTTCACCGATTTCGGCGGCCACCTGCTCGGCCGTCGGGGCCTGCGCGTCCTGCGGCGGCGCGAAATGTTCGATGATGCCGACGTCCCAAACGGCGTGCAGATTCGGCGAATAGCTCTCGCGCTCCACATTCGTCTCCATCGGCGCGCGGTCGAAGAATGTCACCGGGACGCAGTTGCCGCCCATGTCGTCGTTCGTTGTGGCGTGCAGCGGCTGGTGAATGTCGCCCACAAAATGAATCACGTAGCGCAAGGCATCCGCGCGCGCCTGGGCACTCGCGCTCGGATTGCGAAGCACGCGGACCTGCGCTATCAGCTCGGAAACCACGCAGCCCGTCGACGCCGGACAATATTGTGCAATATCGCCCTTCGGCGCCCCTCGCGGAATATCGATGAAGTGCCATGGCCCTGTGTCCGACTTGATGTTGCGCTCGTCGTCCGCCCACGTGGAAGCATCGACAAACGCATCCAGCCCCTTCTGCTTGCAATACCGAGCAAGCGCGGCATCGATCGGACTGTCGGCCAAAATTTGCCGCGACATTCTCGCCGCGCGCGCGTTGAGATGTTTTTCGGCAATCGACGCGATCATCTGATGCCCTTCGCAGCCCCACGCCCATGCGGAGGGAGTCGCAATCAAGAAACCGAAGATGAAAAGCAAAATGCAGGCGAGCCGGCGGGAGCCCATGATCACCCTAGTTTCTCACAGGAGTTTCACGGGTACTAGCCTAGGGATATACCCCACCGCGGATTATGGGCATCAACCTATAGGAGCTTTCGCTGCTCCGCCCTACTCTCGCTCCTAATGGGAGGTTCGCATGCAAGGCGAGCATAAGGATTTCGTTCACGTTCTGTTGTTCGAATGTCCGAGTTGCCGCCTTCCCGTCATGCACGCTCTGACCTGCGAATCGAAAAATATCGAAAACATCGACATGGCGCTTCACAGCGCGGTCTGCGGTTGCGGCTGGTCGGGGAAGCTCTCGGGCCTCGAGGCCAAGCGTCATTGGATCGAGCCGTGGAGTGAAGCACCTGCGGCGTCGCCAGACCGGCTGACCGACACGCGCCATCGCAAGATTCTGATCTAGCTCTTTTCCTTCGCCCGCGTATCCTCTATATTGTGTAGGCCCAGCACGGGGAGAACGCGCGGGAATGTGCGTACGAATTGTTTTGGCCGATGATCATGAGGTGGTACGCCAGGGCGTGCGGCGCTTCCTCGAAGCGCAGCCGTCTCTCGAGATTTGCGCCGAGGCCGCCAACGGACAGGAGGCGGTGGAAAAAACTCTTAGCCTCAAGCCCGACATCGTGATCCTCGATCTCAGCATGCCGGTGATGAACGGCGTGGAAGCCACAAAGCAAATCCGCCAGCTCTTCCCTTCGGCCAAGATCATCATTTTCTCCATGCACGAATTCGCGCAACTGGCCGAAACCGTGAAGCAGGCCGGCGCCCACGCTTACGTCTCTAAATCGAGTCGCGTCGACAAGCTCTACGAAGCCATCCGCAACGTCCTGAATAGCGACAGCAGCCCTGCCTGAGTCGCCTCCCGCGCAATTAGCCCTGTAGCGGCCGTCTATAAGGGCGTCGGCGTAGTCAATACACACGTGTGCTTTTGATCGGGGACCGGGAATTTGCCCGGTCCGATGTTGTCTTTTTCCTTACCAGAAATCTTTTGCTTTTGCATCAAGCCGACCAAGGCTCGCTTCTTCAATCATGCGATGGAACGGTTGGTTCCATCAGCCATCTATTCGGTCTTTCCACCAGGATTGTTTTCAAACTCCCCGGCTCCCCGAGGAGGCAGGGCGCTCATTCACCTTCGCGATGGACTCTTCTCCATCAGGCCGCTACCCGAGCTACCCCGCATGCGAACCAGCCGCGCCATCAGTTCTCCGTAATCGACCTGAGTGCGCAGCATCCAGTACAACCTCACCGCCAAGCGGCGTGCCACGGCCACTTTGGCAATCTGATTCCCGCGACGGAACTTCAATCGCTGATATACCCGCCGCAGTTCCGGATCCAGTCGGGCCGCCGTCTGTCCGGCTTCGACCAACAACCAGCGCGTTGTCGAGCTGCCCTGCTTGCTGATCGGTCCGCTCCGTACCCGATCGGCCGAGCGGTCCGTGCGCGGGTCCAGACCCAGATAACTGCTCACCTGCCGGCCCCGCGGAAAACGATCGACCGTCCCCACCGTCAGCACGAAGGCCAGCGAAGTCACTGGTCCCACGCCCGGATGCGTCATCAGCCGGACCGCCTGGCCGTGAGCCGCCGCTTGTTGCTTGACCTCCCGATCCAACTCCGTAATCGGCTTCTCCCACTGATCGAGCAGGGCCAGCAGCTCTTGCCGCCGCCGCGCCGCCCACGGTCCCAAAGGCAACGCTTCCAGTTCCCGGCGCCCCGCCTTGCTCCACAACTTCTTCTTCCGGCAAAGCCCCTGGCCCATCGCCATCGCGTGCAGCTGGTTCATCACTTTCGTTCTCATCTGCACTAGCTTCACGCGATGCAACACCAGCTGCCGCAAGTCCCGCTCCGCCGGCGTCGGCATCCAGATCCGCGGAAACCGATCCTGTACCAGCAAATCCAGAATATGCGCCGCGTCCCGCTTGTCGGTTTTCTGCTTCCGCACCACCGACGCGCGAATCTTGGCGGCATCCCCGGCCCACAACTCCTGCCCCAGCTCCGCCAACATCTTCTCGAACCAAAGCGTATACCCGGTCGCTTCGATCCCCACGCGAACCGGCCCGGCCAACTGCTCGTAAAACTTCCGTGCCTCGCCGTTCTCGTGCTGCAACTGGCGCTCGACCAATTCTCCCGTCTCCGTGTCCAGCATCGCGATCTGCTGCTGGCGCGTGTGAAAATCACAGCCTATAATCTTCATCGCTCGGCTCCTTTCCTCCGAGCCTTGGTCGCTTCGCAGCGCCAAGTCTACTCGCTCGAAGGAGCCGACGCCCTTATCCAATCACCTTCAGGCGGGCGGGTTTTCCTCGCGCTGTCGAATTTATGCAGCTCACCCCGCTTTCCCAGAGAGGCTTGCTCTCTCCCGACGCTGTCATCCCGACAGAGGCTGCTCTCTGGCCGACGAGGGATCTGCTCTTGCCCCTTCCGAGGTGCCTCACCTGTTCGCCGCTGTTGCCGCCGCGAACGACGGGCGTATACTCTCGGGCGATTGGAGGCGGCGATGAAACGCATATCGTTCTGCTTTTTCTTTTTGCTCGCAAGCGCGGCGCTCGCGCAGCAGGCGCCTGTGCCGGAAATTTCCTACCGCTCGGTTCCTGATTTCCTGAAGCTGCCGCCTGACCTCTATTTCGGTGAGGTCTCAGGCGTGGCGGTGAATTCCGCCGGACACGTGTTCGTCTTTTCGCGCGGCAATACGACGGGTCCGGCCTACGGCGCGGCCGCCGCGCAGCTTCTCGAGTTTGACGCGCACGGCAATTTCGTCCACGAGATCGGCCACAATCTCTACGCCTGGTCCTTCGCGCACACGGTGAAGGTCGATCCTCAAGGTAATATCTGGGCCACAGACAAAGGCTCGGACATGGTGATCAAGTTCAATCCTGCCGGCCGGGTCGTGATGGTTTTCGGCCGCAAGCAGGAAGCATCGGATGAGGGCACGGGTCCGTTAAGGCACGCGCATCCGCCCTTGCCGCCCGTCGATGGAATGTTCCGCCAGGTCACCGACGTGGCCTGGGACGCCGAGGGCAACACCTACATCAGCGACGGCTACATCAACTCGCGCGTCGCGAAGGTCGACAAAAACGGCGACTGGATCAAATCCTGGGGCGAGCCCGGCACTGGCCCCGGGCAATTCAACACGCCGCACAGTATCGCGGTCGACGCGCAGGGCAACGTCTACGTAGCCGACCGCGGCAACCGCCGCATACAAGTCTTCGACGGCGACGGAAATTTCCTGCGCCAAATCACGATCGACGTTCCCGCGCCGCCCAACGCGCGCCCCGCGATCGGCCCCAGGCCCACCGCCGCCACGGGCACCATGGCGCCCGGCGCACCCTGGGCCATCTGCATCACGCCCGGACCGCATCAGTTCCTCTACAGCGCGGATGCGTATCCGGGACGAATCTACAAGCTGAGTCTCGACGGAAAAGTCCTCGGCATGCTGGGCGAATCGGGCAAGCAGCTCAAGCAGTTCGGCTGGATCCACGAAATCGCCTGCCCGTCCGAAAACGAACTGTACGTAGCGGAGCTACTGAACTGGCGCGTCCAAAAATTGATCCTCGCGCCAACGCATTAGCAGCAATCGCATGAAACCGGTTTTGTTATTTTCGGTTCGAAGATCTATTTTGCGCCGCTGATCTTGCGGAAGAGCATCGTGAGCGGATCGTAGAATTGATCCACCACGCTCCTTGAGCGGGATGATGCCGTTGTCGGTTTCACATTCAAAACGCGATGGCGTAATCGACACACATTACCCCCTTGCGGTCGAAGACGCTCACCGCAGCATGGGAGAATGCCGAAGGACTGGTCTCGTCAGGAGTGCGCTCAAAAGACAGTGTCTATGATTCCTTCGATCCGCACACTCGTTTTGTTCGTTTGCCTTTCTTCGGTTCCGTCTCTTGGATTGGCGCAACAGGGACATGCTCCATTCCTGCCAGCAACTGCGCATGAGCAGATTCAAAATTGCTTACGCGCCCTGTGGCGTGAACCAGTATTCTGGGATAACAATGCAGTTGCCCCAGTGAATCCGTCCGTCTGCGATCTTCCGCCCGATCAGATAGACGAAGCACTCAAACGACAGCATGTAATTGCTTTCCGTCTTTCGAACGCGGTCTTGCTCGCGGACGCGTGGGGATTCGATCAACAGAGTGGCGCTCTCCGTTATCAGTGGAAGACCCCTGAGATAGACATTCGTGTTTTGGCACGTGTTCTTCCAGGAGGTCGTACCCCCACCGACGCGGAGCTGCGCGAAGTGGCCGACGCGGTCCTGAAGCACTCGCATCTGACTCCGCTGGCTTGTCCATTGCAAGCCTCCGAAGGGAGAAGGGGACGACTCGCATTCAATATTCTAGTTTGGGTCGAGAAACTGCATGTTGGCTCTCAGCAGGAATCCGTCGTCGCTTTGCTCGGCAATAGCGATCCAGATCACGAAGATCTCATCAACCCCGGCAGGCTTGTGTACGGCGATTCAAAAGACGGCCGTTTCCAGTATCAATGGGAATCACCCCTCGTGAATACAGTACTGTTCCAATTTGGCTTTGCGGACTTGCTGCGCAATGGAAATCTGCAGATCCTTCTGACCTCCGATGTTGGGGCTGGTAAACACACCGCGTTTTACGCTTTCGATCTGGGCGGCCGCGAGATCTCCAGGCAGGATTCGCCGGGCGCTTCAACCTGCGAAGCCTTTCCTGATTACGGCGTCTTTGCCACAGGATGTCCGATCATGACGGATACAGACACTGAGGTCGTGGGCACTGTAAGCGGACCGAAGGAATTGGTCACAACGGATGAGTCTGGCAAGAAGCTTCGGTATGTCTTCAAAGGCGGGCGATACCGGCGGGGTTCAGGACCGCATTCGCGGCCAAAGGCTTAGATTGACACCCCTCAGGGAACTGCCGACTACTTCGCACCGGTGATCTTGCGGAAGAGCATCGTCAGCGGATCGTAGAACTGATCCACCACGCGTTCCTTGAGTGGAATGATTGCGTTGTCGGTGATGTGAATTTCTTCGGGGCAGACTTCGGTGCAGCACTTCGTGATGTTGCACAAGCCGAGGCCCATCTCGTCTTTCAGCAGGCCCATGCGATTCACGCCATCGAGCGGATGCATCTCGAGCCCCGCCGTGCGGACGAAAAAGCGCGGCCCGCCAAACTGTTCCTTCTTATCGTGCTCGCGCAGCACGTGGCACACGTTCTGGCACAGGAAGCATTCGATGCACTTGCGGAATTCCTGCACGCGATCCACGTCGCGCTGGTACATCTTCCATTCGACGCCCGGGCGCGGCTCGAATGCGGGAATTTTCTTGTTCACCTTGTAATTCCACGAAACGTCCGTGACGAGATCCTTCACCAGCGGAAACGATTTCATCGGATACACGACGACCGGCTGGTCGAGCGGCAGCGCATCCATGCGCGTTTTGCACATCAGCCGCGGCTTGCCGTTCACCTCCGCCGAGCACGATCCGCACTTGGCGGCCTTGCAGTTCCAGCGCACCGCCAGATCCGGCGCCTGGTTCGCCTGAATCCAGTGAATCGCGTCGAGCACCACCATGCCCTCGGTCACCGGCACCTGGTAGTCGACGGGCTTCCCCGTTTCGCTGTCGCCTCGAAATACCCGGACGGTTACTTCCGCCATTCCCTTGCCTCCACCACTTGACCTCTACTTGTCTTCCGCCAGAATTTTCTGCAGCGCTTCGGGCATCGGCGGGCGCGGCACCTCGAAAATATTCATCGCGCCGTCCTTCTTCACGATCACGTGATTCTTCGTGCCCCACGCATCCTCGGTCTTAGGATAATCCAGCCGGCTGTGCGCGCCGCGGCTTTCCTTGCGCGCGAGTGCGGCGTGCGTGCAAGCCGTGGAAACCGTCAGCATGCATTGCAGATCGATCGAGAGATGCCAGCCCGGATTGTAGGTGCGCGAGCCTTCTACGCGAACATTGGCCGCGCGCGCCTTCAGCTTCTCGATCTCGACCAGCGCCTTGCGAAGATCCTCATCCGTGCGGAAGATTCCGACGAGCGTCTGCATCACTTCCTGCAGATCCTCATGAATCTTGTACGGATTCTCGCCGCCCGTGCGCTGGAATGGCGCCAAAATTTGCCGCTCGGCCTGCTCGATTTGCCCGCTATCGAGTCTCGCCGCCCCGACTTTCTTGGCGTCTTGCGCCGCAGCCAATCCCGCGCGCCTGCCAAACACCACCAAATCCGAGAGCGAGTTCCCGCCCAGGCGATTCGCGCCGTGCAATCCGCCGGCCGCCTCGCCCGCGGCAAATAGTCCCGGAACCGACGATTGCCCCGTCTCCGCCTCCACGCGAATTCCGCCCATCATGTAGTGGCAGGTCGGCCCGACTTCCATGGGCCCCTTCGTGATGTCCACGTCCGCCAGTTCCTTGAACTGGTGGTACATGCTGGGCAGCTTCCGCTTCACGTATTCGGCCGGCTTGTGCGAAATGTCGAGGAACGCGCCGCCGTGCGGGCTGCCGCGGCCCTCGCGCACTTCGGTGTAGATCGACCGCGCCACGATATCGCGCGTCGAAAGCTCCATGCGCTTCGGGTCGTACTTCTCCATGAAGCGCTCGCCGTTTTTGTTGCGCAGGATGCCGCCCTCGCCGCGCACGGCCTCGGTCACCAGCAGTCCCTTCACGCCCGGTGGCCACACCATCCCGGTCGGATGAAATTGGACGAATTCCATGTCGAGCAGCTCGGCGCCCGCCTCGTACGCCAGCGCCATTCCATCGCCGGTGCACTCCCACGAGTTTGACGTGATCTTCCAGGATTTTCCGATGCCGCCCGTCGCGATCACGATCGACTTCGCTTTGAATACGACGAGGTTCCCGTTCTCGCGCCAGTAGCCGAACGCGCCCACCACGCGGTCGCCATCCATCAAGAGCTTCGTGATCGTGCACTCCATGTACACGTCGAAGCCGAGCTGTACACCGCGGTCCTGCAGCGTGCGGATCATTTCAAGGCCGGTGCGGTCGCCCACGTGGCAGAGCCGCCTATACGTGTGCCCGCCGAAGGCGCGCTGCAAAATTTGACCGTCCGCCGTGCGGTCGAAGAGCGCGCCCCACTGCTCGAGCTCCCGCGCGCGATCCGGCGCCTCCTGCGCGTGGAGCTGCGCCATGCGCCAGTTGTTCAGCAGCTTACCGCCGCGCATCGTGTCGCGGAAATGCGGCTGCCAGCCATCCTCCTTGTCGAGATTCGCCAATGCCGCCGCCAAACCGCCTTCGGCCATCACCGTGTGCGCCTTGCCCAGCAGCGATTTGCACACGACGCCGACGCTCGCTCCCTGCGCAAGCGCCTCGATCGCGGCCCGCAGCCCCGCGCCGCCGGCGCCGATAATCAGCACATCGTGTTCGTGAGTCTCGTATGCGGGAGTCACAGGAGTCGAATATCCTTGATCGCGCCGGAAGCAACCAAGTAGATGTAATAGTCGGTGAGCCCGACCGAAATCATGCTCACCCACGCCCAGAACATGTGGTGTTCGTTGAGTTTCGTCACGCCCTTCCACGCCGAATGCCGCGGCACGCCGAGCGTGGCGCACGAAAAGCAATCGAGCTTGCCGCCCACCAGGCTGCGCAGCGAGTGGCACGAGAAGGTGTAAATCGTCAGCAGGACAATATTCACCAGCATCACCAGCGTGCCGACGCCGATGCCGAACTTGCCTCCGAAATCAAAGGCCACGATCGCGTCGTACCAGAGGAACGCCACGAAAATCACAGCGATGTAAAAGAAATACCGGTGCAGGTTCTGCAGGATGAATGGAAACGCCGTCTCGCCCTTATACTTGCGATGGCCGCCCTCGCCCACCGCGCATGCCGGCGGATCGAGGAAGAAGCCGCGGTAATACGCTTTGCGGTAGTAGTAGCACGTCAGGCGAAAGCCGAGCGGCCCGCCAAGAATCAGGATCGCCGGAGAAAACGGCCACCAGTGGTGCTGCGGATCAATCAGCGGCGAATAGAAGGGCGAAAGGTACGGCGCGGCCCAATAATATGTTCCTTCGAACGCGCGCCACGTGGTGTAAATGCCAAAGGCGCTCAGGACGATGATAAAAGGCAGGTTTTCCACCCACCATGCATCACGACGAAGCGTACTTCCGAAACCGCTCGCGGGCTTTGCCGCAGATATTTCCGCCACCTAGTATAGTCCCCCATGGCGACCACGACGCGTCGCCCAAACACGCTAGATTATTCGAGAACGGCGCTTTTGAAAAGGTATTTTTGCGGAGAAAAAACTTTTCCAAAGCGCGAGTCGACTCGATCGATTGCTTGCAACCTTTCGCGCGCCAGAGAAATCGCATACCCAGCCGCCATGTGATGAGCTTTCGCCGAAAATTCGTGCTCCGATGTGCTCTCGCATTGTCGCTTGGCACAGCTGGCGGGGCCAGCTTGGCGCAGGCCCAAGCGCCGCAGGTCGAGCCGCCGGCTTCTAAGCATCGCCTCCGCGTCGTCACGAATGAAGTGGTTGTTCCCGTCACCGTAACGGACCAGAGCGGCGAATTCGACCTCGATCTCCTGCCGCAGGATTTTCACGTATTCGACGATGGCGTGCCGCAGAAGATCGATCATTGGGATCTCGGCGGCGATCCGCTTGCCGTTGTCCTCGTCCTTCAGACCACCGATCGCGCGCAATCGATGATTCCCGCGATTCACAGCCTGGGAAGCATTTTCACCGAAACGGTGATGGCTCTCCACGGCGAAGCGGCCGTGATCACCTACGATTCGACGGTCGACGTGCGCCAGACATTCACGATGGATCATGACGCGGTCGAAAGCGCCATTACGAACACCGAGTTTGACGATCCGGGAATGCACCTCTACGATGCGATGGCGAAGGCCGTCGAGATGCTAACGGATGAAGCCCCGATGCGGCGGCGCATCATGCTCGTTGTTGGCGAATCCCGCGACAATGGCAGCACGGCGAACTTCGCCGCGGTGGTCCGCGACGCTGAGCACGCCAACATTTCCATCTACGCGATCGGACCAAGCAGCATGACGCGAGATCTCCTGCAGGACGCGCCCTCGCTCTGGGCGGCTCCCGCAATTTTCCTCCTCCAGCAAGGAAGGAATCGGTCGAAGAAGCATGATCTCGAAGTCGCCGCGGCCGCCACGGGAGGCGTCCACTACGGCGCGGTCCGCTCCGAGACGCTGCGGGAAGCCCTCGACGATATCGGCGGCGAGCTTCACGCGCAGTACATCATCAGCTACAAGCCAAATGGGGAACGCGCGCCGGGCTTTCACTCGATCAGGGTGGCGATTTCGCGATCGGATGTATCGGTTCGCACCCGGCCGGGCTACTACGTGGCAGGATCGGCGGAATAAAATTGAGTCTCTTAAAGCGGACGAATCATACGAGCAAGCGCCCGCCGTCGACCGCCAGCACCTGCCCCGTAACGAAATCGGCGCTCACCAGGTACGCCACCGCGCCCGCGATGTCGTCGCCCGTGCCCGTCCGGTGCACCGGGACGCGCCGGATGTAATCCTCGTCGGGCGGCTCGCCCGGAAACTGGATCGTACCGGGCGCCACGCTGTTCACCAGAATTTCCGGCGCGAGAGCTCGCGCCAAGCAGCGCGTCAGCATGATCGAGCCCGCCTTCGACACGCAGTAGTGAGTGAAGCTCGGCCACGGCAGCAGCCCGCCCAGCGAAGAAATATTGATGATCCGCCCGCGGCCCTGCCGCTTCATGATCGGAGCCGCCGCCTGCGCGCAGAGAAACTGCGATTTCAGGTTGATGTCGAGGATGCCGTCCCACTGCTCGTCGGTAAGCTCTTCGAATTTCGCTTCGAAGAAAGCGCCCGCATTATTCACCAAAATGTCGAGCCGCCCGAATTCCTTGTCGACCGCCGCGAACATCCGCTCCACATCCGCGCGCTTCGACACATCCGCCTGCATCGCCGCCGCCCGCGGCCCGCTCGCGCTGATCTCGCGCACCAGCGCCTCCGCGTCGCCCTTCGACGTAGCGTAGTTGATGATGATCGCGGCGCCCTCCGCCGCCAGCCGCAGCGCGATGCTGCGCCCCATGCGCTTCGCCGCGCCCGTAATCAGCGCCACCTGCCCTTCGAGCGATTTCCCCGCCATCGTGCCCTCCCATGCCGCAACCGCTACACCTTAGCAAAGGTCGCGACAGAAAACAGCGTCGCGATCAACGAAGCACAGTGCCACGGGCACACGACTTGATGTTATCGTCTGACACGGAATGCAGCGACGTGACAATCCGAGGAGGGATGCGAAGCGGTGGCAGCAAGTCACAATGGGAGTGTTCGGGCTAACGATAGTCGCATCGGGGGCCATCGCGTTGATTCGGGGATCGCTATATTACGAGAGCGTTCCGGGCTTTCTAATGTTTGCCCCTTTTGCTCTGATTGTTGGGGCCGCAATCATTGTTCTTGCATTTCGGCTGGGCCCCTGACCGTGACACTGATGGCCTGCCAGACCCATGCTTGACGGCGCCCTTCGAACGATGTTATTGCCCTACATCGGCTCGGAAGACGGGGGGATTCATATGACTTCCATTCGCTCGTGGTGGCGTGCCACCACGATTCCTTTCATCTGCGTCGTGGCGATGGCGACGAGCGCAATCTCTGCCTCCGCCCGCGCCCGCCAGGAATCGCAAACCACAAAACCCGAGGAGCAATCGCCCGGCAAGCAGCTCTTCGAGCAGCGCTGCTCCACCTGCCACGGCCTCGACGCGGGCGGCGCGATGGGCCCCAACATTCAGGGCGTCCCGTTCCGTCTCGGCGCCGGTCCCGTCAAGGCTATCATCAAGAACGGCATGGGCGGTGGTGGCATGCCCGCCTTCGTCGGCCAACTCGACGACGCGCAGATCCAGCAGATCGTCGATTATCTCCTCACGCTCCAGCAGAAGGATTCCACCCCGATCACCGGCGATCCCGCCAAGGGCAAAGAAGTCTACGAGGCCAGCGGTTGCGCGTCCTGCCACACGATCGCCGGGCAAGGCGGAGATGCGGGGCCTGAGCTAACCACGGTCGGCTCCCTCCGCGGCGCCGGCTATCTTCGCAGCGCCGTGCTCTATCCCGGCACGGATTTGCCGCAGGAGCACGTGTTCGTCGAATCAGGCGGGCAGCTGGATTATCTGTTCATTCATCTCGTCACGAAAGACGGCAAAGCCTACGATGGCACGCGGGTGGTTGAAGACTCGTTCCGCATCGTCATCAAAGACGCCAAGGGCAACTTTCTCTCGTTCCGCAAAGCCGATTTGCGCCAATTGGACAAGGAGCCGGGCAAGAGCGTGATGCCCAGCGTTAAGGGCAAGCTCAGCGACGAGCAGGTAAACGATCTCGTCGCCTATCTCGCGAGTTTGAAGGAGGCGAAATGAGACTCGCCAAATACGCGCTTCTTTTGTCTCTTCTCGCCGGGGCCGCAGCATTTGCCCCTGCCACTTTTGCCCAGGACGTGCCCTACGAACGCATCCTGCACTCGCAAAGCGAGCCGCAAAACTGGCTTACGTATGGCGGCAGCTACAACTCGCAGCAATTTTCGCTGCTCAAACAGATCGACAAGCAGAATGTCTCGCGGTTGAAAGTCGCGTGGATCTATCAGACCAGCCATCCGGGAACCATCGAGGCGTCGCCGATCGTCGTCGATGGCGTGATGTACATTGTCGAGCCGCCGAGCACGGTCGTCGCGCTCGACGTGCGCACGGGCTTGAAGCTTTGGAGCTATTCGCCGAAGCTGCCGGAGCATGTGGTCGCGATCGGCCTCCAGTCCACGAGCCGCGGCGTCGCCCTCCTCGACCACACCGTTTACATCGGCACCGTCGATTCGCACCTCATCGCGCTCGACGATAAAACCGGCGCCGTCCGCTGGAACGTTCACGTCGCCGACAACGCGATGGGCTACGCGATGACCGGCCCGGCGCTCGCGCTCAACGGCAAAATCATCGTCGGCGTTGCGGGAAGCGAGGCCGCGGTTCGAGGATTTCTCGATGCCTACGATGCAAAGACTGGCAAGCGCCTCTGGCGTTTCTGGACCACTCCCCGCCCGGGTGATCCGGGCGCCGATAGCTGGGGGCCGGGCGCGCCCGAAAGCGCCGGCGGCACTACCTGGAACAATGGCTCCTACGATCCGGATCTGAATCTCATTTACTGGGGCACCGGAAATCCCGCTCCGGATTTCAACGACGACGAGCGCCCCGGCGATAATCTTTACACCTGCTCGCTTCTCGCGATCGATCCCGACACCGGAAAGCTGAAATGGTATTTCCAATACTCCCCGCACGAAAATCACGACTGGGATTCGGATGAGCCGCCCATTCTCTTCAACGCGAAGATCGATGGGAAGGAGCGCAAGCTCGTCGGCCTCGCGAATCGCAACGGTTTCTACTACGTCCTCGATCGCGTCGACGGCAAATTTATCACCGGCGTTCCCTTCGTGAAAGAAACGTGGGCCAAGGGACTCGATGCGAACGGCCGCCCGATCCTCGCGCCCAATCAGCAGCCAACCCTCGGCGCCGGAACGCTGGTGTACCCGAGCCTCACGGGCGGCGTCGATTGGACGGCCCCGTCGTACAGCCCCATCACAGGGCTCTTTTATGTGAGCGCGCATGAGACCGGCGCATATTTCATCAAAGGCACCGGCGAGATCGAGCCCGGTCCGCCGAAAGGGATTGTCGGCGGCGGCGGAATTCGCGCGCTGGTCGGCGAGCAATCCTACGGCGCGATTCGCGCGCTCGACGCCACCACGGGAAAATTGCGCTGGCAATTCAAGTTGCTCGCGCCTGCGTGGGTGCCCGTGCTTTCAACCGCGGGCGGCCTGGTTTTCAGCGGTAGCGAGGAAGGCAATTTCTTCGCGCTCGATGCCGATACCGGGAAGCCGCTGTGGCAGTTTTACATGGGCCACGCGGCGCGCTCGAATCCGACGTCCTACGAGGTGGATGGCAAGCAGTACATCTTCGTGTCGGCGGGCGGCATCTTCATCGCCTTCAGCCTGCCCTAGGAGGGCGTTTTTCCACAAGTTTCTTGGTGGCTGCGGACGCGGAACCGAGGACGATTACAACTCCCTCACAAATCACGCGCACTGTGTTAGCGTGATTCCGGGGCCGAATTTCGCCCACTTTGGCTGTGCAAAAACTGCTGCAACTACAGCAAGGTTCTTGCTCTCGTCAGCAGGTTAAAAGCGCGCAAGTGGTCGCGGAAAAGCCGTTTTTGGCGCGTTTTGCCACTTAGCGAATTGGCCGGCGCAAAAAGGCCCTCGGGCGCGACTCTGGAGGACGAATGAAACTCGATCTGCTCGCCATCGCTCCGCATCCGGATGATGTCGAGCTCACCTGCGGCGGCACGATGCTCAAGATGGCGCAGGAGGGCTACGCGACCGGCATCCTCGACCTCACTCGCGGCGAGACGGGCACGCGCGGTACGCCCGAAACGCGCCTCAAAGAATCCGCGCGCGCGGGAAAATTCCTCGGCGCGAAAGTGCGGCGGAATCTCGGCCTGCCCGATGCGCACCTGCGCGTTTGCGACGAATACAAGGCCGCGATCGCCGAGGTGATCCGCGAATTCGAGCCGCGCACCGTCATTCTGCCCTACTGGGAGGGCCGCCACCCGGATCACTACACCGCCGCCACGCTCGGCTGGGAGGCTTGCTTCGTCGCGGGGCTCAAGAACTATCCGCTGGCCGGCGAGGCTTGGCGTCCATTCAAGATCATTTACGCCGCGTCGTATGCGGACGTGCGCCCGACGTTTGCCGTCGATATCACCAAGCAATTTGAAGGGCGCCGCCGGGCGATCCTCGCCTACAAATCGCAATTTCAGCCCACGAAAAAAGAGAAGACGAAGGTTTCCCTGCCCCTCGACCGACTCGAAGGACGAATGGACCTGCTCGCGCGGCATTTCGGCCGGATGATCGGCGTGAAATACGCTGAGGGATTCGTCGTGAAGGAAGTGATGCGCGTGGACGATGTGGTGGAGATGCCCGTGCGATCGATGTGAGTCTCGAAAATCAAAAGACCCACCCTCACAAAACCGAGGATGGGGCACTCGGAAAATCGGTGGTGGGTCAGTTTCCGATTACGACTTATCAGGGGTTGACGGTGCGCGCCACCGCGCTGCAGTATCACTGATATGAAGGCCTTTGTTCTCACCTTCTTCTCCCTGATGGCGCTGGCTTCGTTATTCGGCTGCAGACATTCTCCTGCCGAAGTTACGGATGCCGAATATCGGGTGCTCTCGGCGTACGCCGCTGGAAAATTCGTTGGCGAGGAGCACATCCGCCAAATCGTAATCTTCAACGAAACTGTAAGCGGACCCGAGACACCCTGGGGGATGGATGACTTGAATAACGTTTCTGGACTCAAGACAGTTCATAGTCAGGTTTATCGTGCCTTTCTGGACGCAAATCTTCATCCCAGCAGTTTTCACCGCTCCTTTACTCTGCCGTTCCCGTATCAAATCGTTGCGTCGTCGGAAATGCATTCAATATTCGGAACGCCCGGCGATGTCTGGGGGCGCTTCTATGAAAAATATCCGAACTCCACGGGTCTTCTCAGACTGTCAAGAGTGGGCTTCAATTCCGATGGAAATCAGGCGGCTTTCTACGTCTCGAACTACTGTGGCGGACTGTGCGGAGGCGGTTATTTCGTGATAATGGAGAAGGTCGATTCCAATTGGAAGGTCGTGCAGGAGGTCCAGGTCTGGATTTCCTAAAGCCATGGGTGATTTGGAGCTAACTGACCCTTGTCCATCGTCCGAGTTTGCTCAAATCCTGATT
>CAWJDM010000015.1:0-508063 GCA_963841605.1 uncultured Acidobacteriota bacterium | reverse complement strand
TGGAACGGAGGCGGCCTAAAGTCCGCTTCGGGTTGGAGTTCGGGTTGAAAAGCGAGTGGACTCGCCATTCTTTTTCCGTAAGTGATTGGAAAGAATGGCGGGGACGACGAGACTCGAACTCGCGACCTCTGCCGTGACAGGGCAGCGTTCTAACCGACTGAACTACGTCCCCGCTAAATGACTCCAGATGGTGGGCGATCTCAGATTCGAACTGAGGACCTTCCGGGTGTAAACCGGATGCTCTAACCGCTGAGCTAACCGCCCGTCGACTCATCGTAGCAGAACCGTCATCCCCGAGGCTAGACCTGAACGCGAATTTGGCGGTTTCGATTGCGTTGGCTGCAGCGCTGAAGTCTGCCTGCAATCGCCCGATAAAACTGTAGGGAAACGAGGGCTGCCCCCTGTCACTGTCCATTAACCTGTACTTCGGTACAGGGACAAAATTTGTACCTGTACGGAGGTACAGGTTTTAAAGAAGGGCACCGGATGTTGGCTGATTCACCACGCGAGGCGAGCGTGTCCCTAGCTCGCCGGCGGCAACATGGTAACCTGACCTCTCCAGCGGTGTGGTCCTAGTACCGCGGACGAACATCTATGTCTTCACGACTCGGCGAAATTCTGGTCAAAGACAGCCTGATCTCCCAGGATCAGCTGAAGCAAGCGCTCGACTACCAGAAGAGGAACGGTGGCCGGCTCGGAACCTGCCTTGTGAAGATGGGGTTGGTCAGCGACGACGACATTACGGCGGTCCTTTCGCGGCAGTATGGCGTTCCTTCCATCAATCTGAAGTTCTACGAGGTGGATCCGGCGGTAATCAAGCTCGTTCCGCAGGAGACGGCGGTCCGCTACCAGATCGTGCCGCTGTCGCGCGTTGGTTCGACGCTCACGATTGCGATGACGGACCCAACGAACGTCTTCGCGATGGACGACATCAAGTTCATGACCGGCTTCAACGTCGAGCCGGTGGTTGCGTCGGAGACCGCGATCGGGGAGGCGATCCACAAGTTCTACGGCGAAGCGGAGAGCGTCGAAGAGCTCGACAAGGTGATGAAGGACCTTACGGGCGAGGACAGCGATGCGCTTGAGCTGGCAAGCGAAGAAGCCGAGATGGACCTGGCCTCGCTTTCCAAGGCTGCCGAAGAAGCTCCCATCATCAAGCTTTGCAACCTGGTCCTTACGGACGCGGTGAAGCGCGGAGCGAGCGACATTCACGTCGAGCCGTATGAGAAGGAGTATCGCGTCCGCTTCCGGATTGACGGAATCCTGCAGAACGTCATGGCGCCACCCATGAAGCTGAAAGACGCAATGACGAGCCGCATCAAGATCATGTCGAAGCTCGACATCAGCGAGAAGCGGTTGCCGCAAGACGGCCGCATCATGATCAAGTACCTCAAAGACGGGAAGAAGAAGGAACTCGACTTCCGCGTCTCGACCGTTCCGACGCTGTTCGGCGAAAAGATCGTTCTCCGGCTGCTGGACAAGGAGAATCTCCGTCTCGACATGACGAAACTGGGCTTCGAGCCCGAGTCGCTGGCGATGTTCGAACGGCAGATTTTGAAACCGTACGGGATGGTGCTGGTGACGGGCCCGACCGGATCGGGCAAGACGAACACGCTGTATTCCTCGGTGGCGCGATTGAATACGCCGGAAACCAACATCATGACGGCCGAGGACCCGGTCGAATTCCAGCTGCCCGGCATCAACCAGGTTCAGATGAAGGAGCAGATCGGCCTGAATTTCGCGTCCGCTCTGCGCGCCTTCCTGCGGCAGGACCCGAATATCATCCTGGTCGGCGAGATTCGAGACTTTGAAACGGCCGAAATCGCGGTCAAGGCGGCGCTGACCGGCCACTTGGTGCTTTCCACGCTGCACACCAATGACGCGCCTTCCACGATCAGCCGCTTGATGAACATGGGAATTGAACCGTTCCTGGTGGCAACGTCCGTGAACCTGATTTGCGCGCAGCGGCTGGTGCGGCGCATCTGCGTGCAGTGCAAGGAGCCGCTGCAGATTCAGACACCGGCGCTGGTCGAGGCGGGATACACGGAGGATGAGGCGTCGAAAGTGGTCGTGCAGCACGGAAAGGGATGCGCCGCCTGCAACAACACGGGCTACAAAGGACGCGTCGGCCTGTACGAAGTGATGGAAATGCACGACGAAATCCGGGAGCTGGTTCTGGTGGGCGCGTCGGCGCTCGAATTGAAGAAGAAGGCGCTCGAGCTGGGCATGATCACGCTGCGGCGCAGCGGGCTCATCAAGGCCGCGGCCGGGCTCACGACAATGGAAGAAGTGCTGCGGGAGACGGTTCTGTAGTCGGAGGACGAAGATGGCTGGAATCACGCTGAGCGAGCTTCTGAAGAAGATGATCGAGATGGGGGGAAGCGACCTGCATCTCTCGACGAATACCGCGCCGCGGATTCGCGTGCACGGCAAGCTGCGTCCACTCGATATGCCGCCGCTGACCGCCGCGGACACCAAAGCGCTCGCTTACAGCGTGCTGACGGACGTGCAGAAGCACCGGCTGGAAGAAAACCTGGAGCTCGACTTTTCGTTCGGTTTGAAGAGCCTCGCGCGCTTCCGCGGCAACATCTTCCACCAGCGCGGCGCCGTGGCGGCCGTCTTCCGAACAATTCCGTGGGAGATCAAGAGCTTCGATGCATTGGGCTTGCCGGCGGTAGTAAAGGGGCTGTGCGATAAGCCGCGGGGCCTCGTGCTGGTGACCGGGCCGACCGGTTCGGGCAAATCGACGACGCTCGCGGCGATGCTCGACAAGATCAACAACGAGCACGAAGAGCACATGATCACGATCGAGGACCCGATCGAATTCCTGCACAACCACAAGAAGTGCCTGGTGAACCAGCGCGAAGTGCACTCGGACACTCATTCGTTCGCGAACTCGTTGCGGGCGGCGCTCCGCGAAGACCCGGACGTGGTGCTGATCGGCGAAATGCGCGACCTTGAAACGATCGAATCGGCGCTGCGCATCGCCGAGACGGGACACTTGACCTTCGCCACGCTGCACACGAACTCCGCCGTTTCGACCATCAACCGTATCGTCGATGTGTTTCCGGCGCACCAGCAGCCGCAGGTGCGCGCGCAGCTCTCGATGGTGCTCGAAGGAATTTTGTGCCAATCGCTGCTGCCTCGTCCCGACGGCCGCGGCCGCGCCATGGTGATGGAGATTCTGATTCCCACCGCCGCCATCCGCAACCTGATCCGCGAAGACAAGATCCATCAGATCTATTCGGCCATGCAGACGGGCACGGGGACGACGGGAATGCAAACGTTCAATCAGAGCCTCGCCAACGCCTATTCCCAGAAGTTAATCACTTTGGAAACGGCTCTCGCGAGATCCTCGAATCCGGACGAATTGCAGGATTTAATTAACAGAGGGGTGGTTTCGCCGCCAGCGGGCGGCCGGGTTCCGGTCCGAAGGTAAAAAGAACAAAGTGAGAGGGAGGATATAGATCATGCCGGTTTATACATATCGGGGAGTCAACCGCGCGGGTGCGACCGTCGCGGGAGAGCGCGTGGCTGAGAGCAAGAACGAACTCGCCGCGACGCTACGGCGAGAGCAGATCAATGTCAGCAAGCTCTCCGAAAAGGGAAGAGAGTTCAACATTCCCACCTTCGGCACGGGCGTCGAAGAAAAAGAGCTGGCCATCTTTACGCGGCAGTTCTCCGTGATGATTGACGCGGGCTTGCCTCTCGTGCAGTGTCTTGAGATTCTCGCCGGACAGCAGGAGAACAAGACGTTTCAGAAGATGCTCAACTCCGTGCGAGCCTCGGTGGAGGGCGGCACCACGCTCTCGGCGGCGATGAAGCAGCACGAGAAGGTGTTCGATGCACTGTATTACAACATGGTTGAGGCGGGCGAGACGGGCGGTATTCTGGACACGATTCTGCAGCGGCTCTCGACCTATATCGAGAAGAACGTCAAACTGAAGCGCGCCGTGAAGTCCGCGATGATCTATCCGATCTCCGTGCTGGGTATCGCCGCCGGCGTGATCATCCTTCTGCTGTGGAAGGTCGTGCCCATTTTCATTACGTTGTTCAACGGCCTCGACGTAGATCTGCCGTTGCCGACGCGGATCGTAATAGGCCTGAGCCATTTCGTGGGAAGCATCTACGGCCTATTGATTCTCGTGTTCTTTGTGGGAGCGGTCTTCGCCTTGAAATTCTGGTATGGCACTCCGGCAGGGCGCATGGCGATCGATACCGTCATACTCAAACTGCCGGTAGTCGGCAACGTGATGCGAAAGATCGCGGTGGCCCGGTTCACGAGAACACTCGGAACTCTGATCTCGAGCGGCGTCCCCATTCTCGAAGGTCTCGACATCACAGCTCGCACCTCCGGAAACGCGGTCGTGGAAAGGGCAATCTCGCAAACGCGGAAGGCAGTCGAAGCCGGGCGTTCCCTCGTCGATCCGCTGAAGGAAACGGACGTTTTCCCCGGCATGGTGACGCAGATGATCGGCGTCGGCGAACAGACGGGTGCCATGGATGCGATGCTCCAGAAGATCGCAGACTTCTACGAGGACGAAGTGGATTCGGCCGTGAAGGACATGCTGACCGCCATCGAGCCGATCATGATCGTCGTGCTCGGCACGGTTGTCGGCGGCGTCGTGATCTCGATGTACATGCCGCTGTTCTCGCTGATCGGCAAATTGTCTGGGGGGCACTAAAGGGTGCCCCACGCGCATGGACGGGCGGCATGGTCGCCGTCGCTTCGGTGAGGTATCGCGACATCAATCGGGATGCCGCCCATTGGGTTGCCGGCGGCAATTGACAGTCTCAAATGGAATTGACCGCTAGCGCAAGCGAATGGCTGCCCTGGTTGGGGCGTGTCCGATTTTTGATCATCACCTTTCTTCTGGCGGTGGTCGTCGTCGTACATCAATTCACCCCTGTTTTTCTTCCGGTAGGGGTACTCGTTTCGCTTTGCGGCATCTGGTACGTTCTCGCCAGCATTTACGTGATTTTGCAGCGCGCGCTGCCCGGCGCTGGATGGCACGGCGCGCTCCAGATGATTCTGGATGTGAGCATCATCACCGCGATCGTCTATTCCAGCGGGGCGCAGGACAGCAATTTCGTGTCCTTGTACCTGCTCGCCATCCTGATGGGCAGCATTTTGTTCTCGCGCCGCGGCGCGTTCATGGTAGCGGGCTTTGCGTTTATCGAATTGGGATGCGTCGTCGAAGTGATGTACTCCGGATGGATTCCGCGATCGACTGCGGCGATGCCTACGGCGCGGGCGCTGGAAACGTGGCTCGGGAGCAATCTTTTCGCGTTCTTTGCGGTGGCGTACCTGGGAAGCCTGCTGACGCAGACGATCCACACGAAGGGGGCCGAACTCGAGCAGAAGAGCGAAGCGCTGAAAGATTTGCAGGCCTTCAATCAGGACATCATCGAGTCGATGCGGGGAGGCCTGCTGACAACCGATCTCGAGGGCCGCATTCTGCTGATCAACCGCGCGGGCGTTGAAATCACCGGCCACGGATTTGGTCTGATGCGGGGCGAGAACGTCGCCCGCGCGCTTCCCGGATTTTGGCCGGTCCAAGTGGACGAGCACGGAAATCCACTCGCGATGCGCAAAGAGATCGAATTCCGCACGCCCGCCGGCGAGACGCGCTTCCTCGGCATTTCCATCTCGCCGTTGCGGACCGCACAGAATCAGACCAGTGGGTTCGTATTCAATTTTCAAGATCTCACGGAGTTGAGGCTTCTGGAGCGCGAAATCATCACGAAGGAACGCATGGCGGCGCTTGGCCGGCTTTCGGCCGGCATCGCCCACGAGATTCGCCAACCTCTCACCGCGATGACCGGAGCGCTCAAGGAGCTGGTCCGGCTGGCGCCGCTGGAAGATGACGACAAGAAACTGGTCCAGATCGTGAGCCGCGAATCGCAGAGGCTCAATCACATCATCACGGAATTTCTGAACTACGCCCGCGAGAAATCTTACGCCTTCACGGACGTCGACGCCGCGGCGCTGATCGAAGAGACCTTGCTGCTGCTCGAGCGCGATGCGAGCCGGATGGGACAAGTTCGATTCGAAAGAAATTTCCCAGCGCGGAACCTGCGGATTCGGGCAGATCGCGACGCGATCAAGCAGGTTTTCTGGAATCTGTGCAACAACGCGTTGCGCGCGATGCCCAACGGGGGAACGCTTTCCGTGCGGCTGGAAGCGGCGGGCCCCGAGTGGGTCCGAATTTCCATTCAGGATACGGGAATCGGGCTCGATCCGGGAGCCTCGGCGCGGATCTTCGAACCTTTCCAATCGGGATTCGCCGGAGGCACGGGGCTCGGACTCGCGATTGTCTATCAGATTTTGCAGGCGCACCGCGGCCAAGTACGCGTTGAAACGGAGAAGGGACGTGGCGCCACATTTATCGTAGAACTGCCGCGCGCCGCGCAGCCCGTTTCCAAGACTCGCTCGAATATCCGGACCGAGACCGAAGCCCTGCGGCCGGTGGGGAAACCGTAGCCAAATGGCCCACCTGCTAATCGTCGATGACGAGCGCTCGATTTGCGAACTGCTGGAAATCAGCTTCCGCAAGGAAGGCCACCGCGTCGAGACGGCCACCAGCGGCGAGGCGGCAAAGCGCCGGCTGGCCTCGCAGATTTTCGACATCGTGGTGTCCGACATCTGCATGCCTGATATGGATGGAGTCGAGCTGCTGCGCTACTGCAAGGAGGTGTCGCCCGCCACGATTTTCCTCCTGATCACGGGCGTGCCTACGATCGACACGGCGATCGACGCCGTCAACTTCGGCGCCGACCGCTACGTCATCAAGGGCGACCGGCTGCTCGACGAACTGCGTCCCGCAATCCAGCAGGTGGCCGAGAGCCTCGCGCTGAAAAAAGAGGCGGGCTACCTGCGGCGCGAACTTCGCCGTCTCACCGGCCTCGATCATATGATCGGGACGGCGCCAAGGATGCGGGCGATCTTCGAGCTGATCGGGAATATCGCTCCGCAATCGAGCCGGGTGCTGATCACCGGCGAAAGCGGAACGGGAAAAGAGCTGGTGGCCCGCGCGATTCACGAAAACAGCGCCCGCTCGAAGAATCCGTTCATCACGATCAACTGCGGGGCATTCCCGGAGACGCTGCTCGAGTCGGAGCTCTTCGGATATCTGAAGGGCGCTTTCACGGGCGCGAATGAAAATCGCAGCGGGCTCTTCCAGGCGGCGCACGGCGGCACGCTTTTCATGGACGAAATCGGCAACATGAGCGTGACCATGCAGGTAAAGCTCTATCGCGTGCTCCAGGAGGGCAAAGTCCGCCCAATCGGTAGCACGGAAGAATCCGATGTGGACGTTCGGGTGATTGCGGCCACGAACAAGAACCTGGAGAAGGAGATCGCTGAGGGCCGTTTCCGCGAGGATTTGTATTACCGTCTCAGCGTAATTCCCATTCATCTCCCTCCTCTGCGCGAACGCCGTGAGGACATTCCGCTGCTCGCGCGCGACTTTCTGGAACGCTTTGCGAAGTCGATGTCCAAGAATATCGATGGGATCGAGCCGGAGGCGATGAGACTTTTGGAAGTATACGAATGGCCCGGAAACGTCCGCGAGCTCGAGAACACGATTGAGCGCGCTGTGGCGCTCGAGAGCCGACACAAGATTTCGACCGAAGCTCTGCCGGAGCGCATCCGGACCCATTTTCAGGAGTCGGTCCCGCTCGCCGGGCGCAATGGCAACGGCGCGGCGCTTCCTCCGGAGGGTCTCAATCTTGAAGAGCACATCCAGGGAATCGAGCGATCGTATCTCTTGGCCGCCCTCGAGCGGTCCGGCGGGGTCCGCACCCAGGCTGCCGAACTGCTGAAAATGTCCTACCGTTCGTTTCGCCACTACGCGAAGAAGTATGGCGTTTAGGCTCGCTGACCCGGGGATTGATCCAGGAAGGGGGGAGTGCAATTGGCAACAGCACCGGAATATTCAAAACCTCTCATCACTAAGACTCTCCTGACTGCGATCGTGGTCGCCTGTACAGGCGCCCTTGCTTTCAGCCGGCAGTTTTACACGGAAGCGTTAGCGGATGCGTTCTTTGGGCTCGCGTTGGGCAGCATCGTAATCCTCCACTTGAGAATTTGCCGGAAATATCTGGATCTCCCGCCGCTCGCTGGCGGCACGATCCTAATCGGCTTCGTCGACTTCCGCATATTGCACTACGGGCCGCGAATCATGGCGTGGTTCTCATTCCTCGGGATTAGCAGCCTCTTGATTATGGTGGTGCGCACGATATGGGCGCCGCAGCGAAAGATGCTGCTCTACACATGGGTGCCATCCGCGCTGTTTGTCGCCTCCGATTATTTTGCCTCCACGATGCTCGCGTGGACCTCCGCCGCTCATCCAAAGACGTTCGATGCTTATCTTTTGTCGTTCGATGGCAGCATGCGTGTCCAGCTGGCTTATGCGGTCGGACGGGTATATGCGATGAATTCCTGGTTACACTCGGCAAGCTTGCTTGCATATATCGGATTGGCTGTGCCGATCGCGGTGGTTTACTCAGGTAGACTGCTGCGCTTCAAGGAGAAAGCCTGGCCCGTGATGCTGGCGTTTCTGATCACGGGACCGTTGGGCATCGCATTTTACAACCTCTTTCCGGCCTGCGGGCCCGCGCATCTCATTCAAGGTTTCCCGTTCCGCCAGTTTCCGACGGCCGATCTTCCGCGTCTGCTGCTCGAACCTATCGCAGTCGATGGCCCTCGTAACGCCATTCCCTCGCTTCACATGGCGTGGACATTGCTTGCCTGGTGGTATTCCCGACGACTCAGCTGGTGGGAACGCGCGATCGCGTTCGCTTTCCTGGCTCTAACGGTCGTCGCAACGATGGGAACCGGCGAGCATTATTTCGTGGATTTGGTTGTTGCGTTTCCCTTCGCGCTGATGATCCAGGCGCTCTGCGCGTACCCCTTGAAATGGAAGGACGTGCGGCGTTTGACTCCCTTTGCGTTTGGACTGCTCGTAACGCTGGCATGGCTGATGGCCCTGCGCTACAGCCCGAAGCTCTTCTGGACGTCGGCTCTAGTTCCTTGGGCGCTGGTGATCGCCACGATCGCTCTTTCCAGTCTGCGGCAGATGGAACTTGATCGGGCCGCCGATGCGGCTGGCGCTGTGGTCGTCAAAGGCAGGCCCAGCAAGGTTGCTCCGCTCTCCACAGCAGACACTTCGCGGGCGGTGAGCTAGAATGGCCTTCGGCGCTTCAACGTTCATGGCCCGTCAGAGTCGCCCAGAACGTCATCTTAAGTGCCGCAAAATGTCAATCTTGAGGGCCCCGCAGCACGCCACCGTGGCGCGCGCCCGGGGCAACGGCGATGGGACACCTCTGCATCTCACTCAATCTATGGGATATGGATCGATTGTGCCGTAAGGGTCAATTGCGGGGCTCCGGGTGGACGCCATCTTGCAGTATGTGAAGGCGTAGCCCCCCAGGGATACGAAAAGAGATTATGAAGACTCACTCGAGGAGACAAGATGAATAAGAAACAGAAGGGTTTCTCACTTATCGAATTGCTGATCGTCGTGGCGATCATCCTGATCATCGCGGCCATTGCAATTCCGAACCTGCTTCGCGCCCGCATGGCGGCCAACGAATCTTCGGCCGTGGGCTCGCTGCGGACCATCAACACGGCGGACGCAACGTTTCTTTCGACCTACGGTCACAACTTCGCGCCTACCCTTGTGGCTCTCGGCGGTCCCACGGTAGCCGCCCCCGTTTGCACGGGCGCCGGTGCGAACTTGATTGACAACGTCCTCGGCGGAGCCGATCCTTCCAACAAGAGCGGCTATAGCTTCGTGTACACTGCTGGCGCCGTTGATCCGGGAGACGGGGTTTGCAAGTCGGTAACAACGTACACGATTCAGGCTACGCCTCTGACCTACAACGGCACTGGCACGCGCAGCTTCTTCACGGACAACTCGGGCGTTATCCGCGGTCAGGACGATGTCGGGGCCCCAGCGACGATTGCCGATCCTCCGTTGCAGTAGACTTTGCTGTATATGCAATTCGGGGGGAAGGTCATCCTTCCCCCTTTTTTTTCAAGCGTTGGCCGGAGCCAGGAAATGTTAAAGCTAAATGACACACAACTCAAGAGGTCCACAAGCTCCGGCTTCTCTCTGATCGAGCTCTTGATCGTCGTGGCGATCATCCTGATCATAGCGGCCATTGCGATCCCGAACTTGATTCGGGCGAGAATCGCCGCCAACCAGGCTTCGGCGGTCGAAAGTTGCCGCACGGTCACGAGCGCCGAGGTGCTTTATAACGTCGCATACGACAATGGTTTCGCTCCTACTCTCAACGCTCTTGGAGGCCCAGTGGCCGGCGCCGCCACTGCTGCAAACGCTCAGTTGATTGACGAGGTCCTTTCCTCAGGCGAGAAGAGTGGTTACCTGTTCACTTACGTCGCGACGAATGCGGATTCTACCGGCGCTTTCCAGAATTACACTCTGAACGCAGATCCTCTGGACCCGATGACGGGAGTGAACCATTACTACACGGATGAGCCTGCCGTCATTAACATGAACAGCTCTGCTAAGGCTTCGGCGACCGATCCTCCGATACAGTAGCTTCTCGACTTTCGGGCGCGAGCACCAACGACGTCATTCCCCGTCACGTCCTTCTGTTAGAATCTTCTCGTGTTCTGTTCTCTCGTTTGCGCCGTGGTTGCGCTTGCTTTGCCTGTCAAAGTGAACGGGCCCAACGCCGACACAATCCGCCGTGAGCTCGAAGCGCGCTACCAGCATGCGCGCACTCTGAAAGCGGCGTTTTTCGAGCGATACGACGACGGGAATGGCGGCGTGCAGGCGGAATCGGGCACAGTCTACTTCTCTCGGCCCGGGCGCATGCGCTGGGAATACGAATCGCCGGAGCCGAAACTCTTCCTGGTCGACGGCAAGAACGTCTGGTTCTACGTCCCCGCGGACCACACAGCCAGCCACGCGAAACTGAAGGAAAGCTCGGACTGGCGGACTCCGATTGCACTGCTGGTCGGCAAGGCAGATTTATCTCAACTCTGCCGCAAGATCGAAGTGGTGGATCGCTTTTCGGATTCAGGCGCGAAGCCGGGCAAAGAATCGCCGGCTCCCGGCGACACGGTTCTCCGTTGCACGCCTCGCGGCGAAAGCGCCGAGGCCGCGTCGAAGGAGCCCATTTTCCTCGAAGTCGATCCGGAGGCGTATCTCGTCCGCGTGGTGATCCACGAACCCGGAAACGTGACGACGGAGTTTCGCTTCGGCAACTGGCAGGAAAACATCCCGGTTGCGGAGGCGAAATTCCACTTCCAGACGCCGCCGGGCGTATCGATTGTTGACGAGGAGGCGCTCGCCGGCGAAGTTCATTAGCGCCCGGCGCGCCTCACGGCTGCATTACTCGCGAAGGAACGCCGTACTTTCCCGCAGGAACAGGTCGAGCTGGTCGTGGTGTAGCCAGTGGCCGGCGTTTTCGACGCGCACCATCCGGCAGTCGCGAATCGCCTTCCGGCGCGGATCGGTTTCCGGCACAGGTAGGAAACTTTCGAGTCCCCAGAAGAGTAGGATCGGGCAGGCGATCCGCGCGTAGATTTCGGTGGTGTCTTCGATGCGATGTCCGTACGGCGGAAACAGCCTCACGAAATTGTCGAACTTCCACACCAGCGAACCATCGGCCTCCCAGTTCGTGCCGTGCAGGGTCAGATGCTTGGCAACTTCGTCCGAAAGGTGCGGATTTGCCTCTTTCATCCGCGCGATGGCGGCCTCAAGGTTTGGATAACTCTTTTGCTTGCGCTTCTCGATGTCGCGGACGGACTCGATCCAATATCGCAGTTGCTCCGAGCCAGGGCCGTGGACACGACTTTCCGGCGGGACGCCCAGCCCTTCGATCGAAACGGCCTTGTGAACGCGATCTGGATACACGCCTGCGTAATGGAGGACGATCCCGCCGCCGAGCGAATGCCCGATCAGCCGGATGGGGAACTCGTTGACGACGTCGAGCAGCGCGGACAGATCGAGAACATGCTCGGCCACACTGTACATTGCGCCGGGTGCCCAGGCGCTATTCCCGTGGCCTCGCAGGTCGAGCGCATAGACGTGATAGTGCTCGCGCAGGGACCGTGCCACCCAGTCCCAGTTGCGGGCATGGTCAAGGCCGCCGTGCACCAGAACGAGCGCCGGCTTGCCGTCCTGGCCGTAGTCCCAAAATTGCAGCTTCAGGCGATCGGAATAGAAGAAGTGTGAAATTGGCTCCATGGAATTGGGCAAGAGGGCACTCTACCATATTGTGTTTGCGCCGCTTACTCGGTTTCTCGACCCTCGCCGCTGGAACGCCCGTTGCCCGATTCCCGCCGGGGCATACAGCCTTTTAGCCGTTGTCACATCCAATCAACGAGCTGTTTTCCCGCCTCCAGCCTGGTTTGGGACGGAGTATGCTAGAGTTTGCCCATCGCCCCCAGGGCGGTGATGGGCCCACCAAAATGGCCGAATTTGTTTGCAAAGTCGGGGATACGACTGGCCGCGTCTTCCAGCACGTGGAGACGGCGCAGTCGGAGGACGAGGCGAGACAGAGGCTGGCGGACCGCGGCTTCTACGTCTTCTCGGTCCGGAGTCACCTTAATCTTCTGGCGCAATTGAGCCGGTCTGGGCGGGACCGCACGATCCACCCGCACGACTTTCTGATCTTCAACCAGCAGTTTCACACGCTGGTGAAAGCCGGTCTGCCAATCCTGAGGGCGCTCGACCTGCTCGCCGAGCGCGCAGCCGCTATACGCATTCGTCCTATCCTGGAGGAAGTTCGGCAGCGCGTTCGAGACGGCTCGCTCTTGTCCGAGGCGCTGGAGGCCCAGGGAGCGTTTCCGCCCGTATACGTCACGGTGGTTGCGGCGGGCGAGCGGAGCGGCAACTTGACCGGAGTGCTCGAGCAATACATCGCGTATCTCCGCGTGAGCACTGGGTTTCGCAGCCGTTTACTGACATCGCTGATCTATCCGTCCGTGCTGGTGTTGACGGCCGTGCTCGTTGTCACCTACGTGGTCACGTACGCGCTGCCCCAGTTCGCGTCCCTCTATCACGAACTCAACGTGCCTCTTCCGGCGCCCACGCGAATTCTTCTGGCGATCGCGCTTCCCATGCGAACGTATTTTATCGCCATGCTGGTTACGCTCGCAGCCGCCGCGATTTTTATATTCGCCTGGACGAGATCGGATCGCGGCGCGCTGGCCATCGACCGCCTCAAACCGCGCGTCCCGATCCTCGGCGATATCTGGCTGAAGGCGGAGATCGCGCAGTTCGTGCGAACCCTCTCGACACTGTTGGGAGGCGGCACTCCGCTGGTGGCGGCTCTGCACACATCCGCTGCGGCAATCGGCAGCAAGCTGGTCGCCAGTTCCGTCGAGCAGGCGGCGGACCGCGTGAAAGAAGGCCAGGCTCTTCATACGAGCCTGGCTGAAACAAAGCTCATTCCCGGCCTGGCGCTCGAGATGATCGAGGTGGGCGAAGCGTCCGGCGCGCTGCCTGCCATGCTCACCAGCGTGGCTGAATTCTACGAAGAGGAAGTCAATACGGGCCTGGAACGCTCCCTTTCTCTGATCCCGATCGTGATTTTGGTGGTCATGGCCGTTGTGGTAGGCTTCCTTTTGATCTCGCTCTATCTCCCGATGTTTTCTCTTCAGGTCAAGTGACGAAGGACACGGAATCAATGGCGACCGCTAGCAACAACGCCGTACCGGGCGGCCCGACGAACGACGCGACCGAGCGCGAACACGCGCGCCGGCTGGCCGAGCGCTACCGGTGTCCTTTCATCGATCTCCTCGAACAGCGCATCGACCCCGATCTGGTGCGCAGCATACCGGCCGAATTGATGTTCCGCTACAACTTCGTGCCGCTCGAATCGCATGACTCCATCCTTGTGGTGGCCATGGCCGATCCGAGCCAGTTACAGCTTACCGATGAGCTCTCTCTGCTGCTTGGCAAACGGCTGCAGATCAAGGTCGCGACGGCCTCGCAGATCGGCGACCTGCTGAAGCGCACGGAGCAATCGCAGCGCGTCCTCGATCAGGCGACGGAGGGCTTCACCCTGCAGGTGGTTGCCGAGGAAGAGGACAGCGACGAAAACATTTCGATGGAGAAGCTCACGCGCGATACCGGCGAAAGCCCGGTCGTGCGTCTGGTCCACACGGTGATCTTCACGGCTCTCGAGCGGCGCGCGAGCGACATCCACATCGAAACTCGCAACTCCGAAGTGGTGGTGAAGTATCGCATCGACGGCGTGCTGCAATTCGCGATGCAGCCGCTGGCCAAGGACTGGCACGCCACGATTTTGTCGCGCATTAAGGTGATGAGCGAACTCGATATCGCCGAGCGCCGCGTGCCGCAGGATGGGCGTTTCCGCGTGCGCTACAAAGGGCGCTTCGTCGACTTTCGCGTGTCCATCATGCCTTCCGTTCACGGCGAAGATGCCGTGCTGCGCGTCCTCGACAAGGAAACGCTGAGCGAAAAGTTCCGCAACCTCACGCTCGATGTCGTCGGCTTCGACCACGAAGAGGTGACGCGTTTCCGGCGGTACATCCGCGAGCCCTACGGCATGGTGCTCGTCACCGGACCAACCGGCTCGGGCAAGACGACGACGCTTTACGCCGCCATCAACGAAATCAAGAATGACGAAGACAAGATCATCACCATCGAAGACCCCGTCGAATACCAGGTACGCGGCATCACGCAGATTCCCGTGAACGAAAAGAAGGGCCTCACGTTTGCCCGCGGCTTGCGCTCGATCCTTCGTCACGATCCCGACAAGATCATGGTCGGCGAAATTCGCGACCAGGAAACCGCGCAGATCGCCATCAATTCCGCCCTCACCGGCCATTTGGTTTTCACCACGGTTCACGCCAACAACGTGACCGACGTGATCGGCCGCTTCATCAACATGGGCGTCGAACCGTACAATTTCGTTTCCGCGCTGAACTGCATCATGGCGCAGCGGCTCGTTCGCGTGATCTGCGAGAACTGCAAGAAGCGCACGACCTACGCGCCCGAGGTGCTGCGGGAATCGGGTTTGGATCCGGCGGAATGGGCGCAGGTGCGGTTCGCCGAGGGCGCCGGATGCCTCGAGTGCTCGGGCAGCGGCTATCGCGGCCGCACGGCGATCACCGAACTCCTCGATCTTTCCGACCACATTCGCGAGATGATCGTGGACCGCCGGCCAACGTCCGAGATCAAGCGGGCCGCGCGCGAGGAGGGCATGACGTTTCTCCGCGAGTCCGGCCTTCGCAAGGTTCGTTCGGGAATGACGACGCTGCGCGAAATCAACAAGGTGACGTTCCTTGACTAGCCTGACGGGCACCGAAAACCTCGAGAGCAAGTTCTATCGGATGGGCATTGTCCGGCGGATCGACCGCTGGCTCCACGCGATGCCGCACCCATCTTTGGTGGTCGAGATAGCTCCGGGGCACGTCGCCGCAGCGCGGTGGGGCAGCGGCCACGGCGACCTTGAAGACGTGGTCGTGGAGTCGCTCCCGGCGGGCTCCGTGATGCCTTCACCCGTAGATAACAACATTACTCAGCCGGACGCGGTGCGCGGCGCGCTTCGCCGCGTGTTCAACCGCATCTCGACGCGCGGCGCGCCGATTGCGGTCTTGATTCCCGATCCGGTGGTCCGCGTTTTCATCCTGCCGTTCGAGAATCTCCCGCGGCGGGCGGACGAGGCATTGCCGTTGCTTCGCTGGCGGCTGAAGAAAAGCGTCCCGTTCGACGTCGAAGAGACGGTGGTTTCGTGGATGAGGCAACCGGCTCGCGACGGCAGCCTCGAACTCGTCACCGCCATCGCGCGCCAGCGCATCGTTCGCGAGTACGAAGAAATCGTGGAGTCCGCCGGGGCGTCGATCGGCGTGCTGCTGAGTTCAACGCTGGCCGCTTTGCCGCTTCTCGAGGAGCGCGGCGCAACCTTGCTGGTTCGCCTCTCGGGCAAGAGCCTTACGAGCGCGATCGTTCGCGGCGCGAATTTGTGCGTCTATCGGTCGACGGATTTGCCTGCCGATGCATCGCTCCTCGATCCGCAGGTGGTGCTCGACGAGGTTTTCCCAGCGCTCGCCTATTATCAGGACAATTGGGATGGTCCCGTCGATCGCGTCCGCTTTTCCGGATTCGGCGCACGAGAACAGTTTTTCCGGACCGCTCTCGCCTCGGAATTGAAAGTTCCAGTCGGTTCGATGGGCGAAGCCGAAGCAGCCCAGAGCTTGAGCGAGCCGGCACAGGATCTCATCAGGCACGGTCTCGACGCGCTGGCGGGGTGGATGTTGAATGCCGGTTCCTAGCCGCCATTCGGAGAATCGCAAGGAACGATCATGAAGCTTCACCTCAATCTGACGACTGCGCCGCAAACGAACAAGCGGCCCTTCCTTGCGGGCGCGGCAGCTGCCGGCACGGTGGGCGTTCTCGCGCTGATCTTGCTTTCGTACGCCGCGTATGTGTCGTGGCAATCCAGCCGGGAGCTTCATTCGACAATTTCAACGCTGCAAGATGAGATCCAGCACGACGAACAGCAACAGCGGCAATTGCAGACATACTTCCAGAGCGCGCAGGCAAAACAAATTCTCGATCGCTCCGGCTTCTTGAACTCGTTGATCGACGAGCGCAGTTTTCCCTGGACGAAGATTTTCATGGACCTCGAGCAGACGCTGCCGCCCGGCGTTCGCGTCGTCAGCATCGCGCCGCGCCTCGTGGATAGCCGAGCGGAAGTGACCCTCGAAGTCGGGGCGATGACCGACCAGAGCAAAATCCAATTTCTCGAGGCAGTCGAGAAGTCCAAGGCCTTTACCGGCATGGTGGTCAAGGATGAGCGCCACTCCGACGAGCCGGGAAAAGATCGAATCACGCTGCATTTGACGGTTTGGTATTCGACGACATGACAACGAACGGCAACTGGCGGGTTTGGAAGATATCGGTGGGCGTGGCCCTGGGGCTGCTGCTGCTCGTAGATGCCGCCCTGGTCGCTTTCCTCTGGAATGGGTCGCGCCAGGGACCGAATGCGCTCCGCGCGCAACGAGATCAGTTGTCGCTGCAGGCGAAACTCTTGCGCGCCGACCTCAAGAGGGGCGAGACTATTCGGGACTCTTTGCCGCAGGTTGGCAAAGACTGCGACACCTTTTATCATGAATCATTTCTGGACGCGAAAACGGGCTATTCGCAGATTGAGTCCGACCTCGACTCGATCGCTCAGAAGGCAAACGTAAAGACGCCGGCGCTATCTTTCAAGCAGAAGTCGATCGAGGGCCGCGGCGTCACCGAAATCTCGATCGAGACGGCCGTCGACGCAGACTATCCGTCCGTGATCCGGTTCATCAACGGGCTCGAGCGCTCGAAGAACTTCTATCTCGTCGACGATCTCCACTTGGCCTCCGCAAGCACGGGAACGATTCAGCTGGAGATCACCATGCACACGTATTTCAGGACTTGATGATGTCGAGGCGCAACGAAATCTACTTGCTGTTCGCGCTGCTCGTGGTGCTCGCGGGCGTTGCCTATTATTACTTCGCGGGCCGCAATCAGGTTGCTGCCACGCCCAAGGTTGTAGCAGCCGACACCAAGTTCCGGCCGCTCGACGTCCAGGAGCCGCAATTGCGGCTCGACCTGCTCGCAAAGCTTCAGAAAATAGAATATACGGGATCGCATCGCAATATTTTCGTCGCCGAACCGCCCCCGCCTCCGAAGGCTCAGGTCGAGGCCGCAGCGGCGCGCTTCGTCGGCCCACAGGTGCCGCCTCCTCCTCCGCCCGTACAGGTGCCTGGCCAATTGTTCGGCTATGCCTCGGAAGCTTCCAGCGGCCGCCGGGTCGCCTTCTTCTCGGAGGGCGATGATGTCCTCGTGGTCGCGGAAGGCGCGGCGTTCCTCAACCAATTCCGCCTGATACGCGTCACCGACAGTTCCGCCGATGTCGAGGAAATCTCAACGGGGCGGCACGCGACGGTTCCCATGGTTCAGCCTCCAGCAGGGCAGGAATAAAATGAGCGATCGCCAAGCGAAGGAAGAGCAAGAGATGGATGGACGCCAAGTGAATCACCGGAACGGGCGCGCGAGTGCCGGCACCCGGTCTTCCGAGGCGGGCTATGCCTACATCATCGCGCTGGCTATCATCGTGGCGACGATCATCGGCTCGCAGGTGGTGCTCGAGAATCTGATCACTCAGGGCCGCCGCGAACGGGAAGCACAGACGATCTGGTGCGGGAATCAATGGGCTCGCGCGATCCGGCTCTACTACCATAAAACCGGGCACTATCCGCAGTCGATCGATGATCTCGAGACCGGCGTGCCCGATGTCCATTTCCTGCGCGCGTCCGCCATCAAGGATCCGATGGACCCGGACGACGGTTCGTGGCGTTTCATCTACGTCAATTCGACGGGCCAGATTATCGGGAGCGTCCGCTACGCTACGCTGCAGCAGATGGCCATCATGGATTTGAACAATGGGCAAATGCCCAGCACGGCGAGCGCACTGCCCGGAGCCGTGTCCGCCGCAAGCTTGTCGTCGATGCCCAGCGACAATAGCAACACGGAAAGCTCCGCAACTTCGAGCGATAATTCGGGCGCCGCCAATAGCGCGAGCCAGAATCCGGGAGGCAGCGCGAGCGTGGGCGGCACCAACGGCCAAAACCCGCAGGGAAATTCTCCGCAGACGCCATCTGGTTCGACCGACAATTCGGCGGGACCGGGTGGGCCAAGTGGGCAGGGACAGCAGAATTCAAACTCAGGCGGGACGCCCGCTTTCGGCCAAGGCCAGCCGGCAAGCACGTTCGGCTCGCCGGCAGCGGGCCTGCAAAATACTTCTCTGGCTCAGCTGGCCCAACTCAAGCCAACCGGCCCAGTGGACGGGCCGGTGATCGGCGGATTCCTGAGCGGCGTTGGCATTCCCACGGCAATCGATCAGAAGTCGATCAAGATCTATCACGGAGGGAAGAAGTACAAGGATTGGGAGTTTATCTGGAACCCGCTGGAAGATCAGGCGCAAGCCCTTCAGCAAGGGCTTGGAGCAGCGCAGGGCCAAGGTCTCGTGCCCGGTCAGGCCGCGGGCGCCAATCCCTTCGGCGCGAATCCGGCTGGCGCGAGTTCAACGGGAACGGCGATCCCGCAAACGCCCGCGCCGCAGCCCAATCAATAGTCTCCGCCATGACCCCGTTGGACAGGCCAATTTTGGTCCCGTGCGGCGCCGTACGCGGCCTTCAATGGCCAGCTGGGCAGGAAACTTGAGGCCTTCGCAATGCTGACCGACCCCACTCCCGATTCCGGTCCCCATACAGGAATTCGCATTTACGTCGCCGTGTCGGCTGCAGTCCTCGTGGCGGCCTTGTGTTATGTGGGCTGGGTGTTCTGGTCGCGCGCGCATGAGGACCAATTGATCGAGGAACGCGTGGCGGCGCAGCGCCGCGCCCAGGATGAGCAAACCGTTGAAAGCATGGGAGGAAATCGCTTCGAGATTCTCGCGTTTTATGCGAACCCGCCGGCCATCACCCGCGGCGATTCGGCCGATCTTTGCTACAGCGTCTCGAACGCGAAATCGGTAACGCTCGAACCGCAATCGAGCAAGGTCTGGCCGTCGTACGAGCATTGCGTGAGCGTATCGCCCCGCAGGACGACCACCTACATGCTGACCGCCACCGACGCGACTGGGCGCACTAAGTCCGCCGAGATTACCGTTGAGGTCCAATAACCGCATCTCGATGGCTTTGGAGCCTTTGCAAATTCTTGTCTGAAGGCGCAAAATGGATTTTGTAGCGGCGATACCCAGCCATTAGGGGAGAGAATCGACATGGCCGTTGAACTCTCGAAGGGCGTAACGCTCGAAAGGCCCGGCGAAGACGCGAATTTCCTGAAGGACGAGGGAATCCTTTTCGCTTCGCTCGACAAGGTCGTGAATTGGGCGCGCCGCAGCTCGATCTGGCCGATGTCGTTTGGGCTGGCGTGCTGCGCGATCGAGATGATGTCGATGGCCGCTTCGCGCTACGACATTTCGCGCTTTGGCGCCGAGGTATTTCGCGGCTCGCCGCGACAATCCGACCTCATGATCATCGCGGGGCGCGTTTCGCAGAAAATGGCGCCGGTGATCAAGCAGCTTTACGCGCAGATGCCCGAGCCCAAGTGGGCGATTTCGATGGGCGCTTGCGCCACCTCGGGCGGCGTCTTCAACAACTACGCCATCGTGCAAGGCGTCAACCAGGTGATTCCGATCGACGTCTACGTTCCCGGCTGCCCGCCGCGCCCCGAGGCGCTGCTCTACGCCGTCTTCCAGCTCCAGAAGAAGATCGATCGCGACCGCGGCAGCTTCCTGCGATCCTTGAACATCTCGAAAAGCTGAGATTGAGCGCCGGACACCGTTCCTGGGTCTGGCATCCTACGTGGGCTCGACGGGCGGAATCGTGCGGCCCTGCGGGCGCATCCAAACCAGCCGATTGACTCAGACTGCATACAGGGGGAGCATCGAATATGAACCACTATGGCGGAAAAGAAATGGCGGCGTCGTTTCGCACCGTACGCAAGAACACGATCCAGATAGCCGAAGATATTCCCGAAGAGAAGTACGGCTTCAGGGCCGCGCCCGACACGCGCACCGTTGCGCAAACGCTTGCGCATATCGCCTACTCCGCGGAGTTCGCACTCCACATTCACAGGGGAAAGATCAGCGACATGTCCACGGTGAATTTTCCGGAACTGATGCAGAAAGTCGGCGCCGAAGAGTCCAAGCCCCGCACGAAGACCGAAATCATTGCCGCCCTTCGGTCTGAAGGTGAAAAATTCGCGTCATTCCTGGAAAGCCTGCCGGACGCATTCCTCGCGGAAACGCTGGCCATGCCACCGGGCGGCTCTCCGCCCACCCGAACGCGTTTTGATATGTTGCTAGCCGCGAAGGAACACGAAATGCACCACCGGGGTCAGCTGATGGTTTTGCAGCGCATGGTGGGACTCGTGCCGCATCTCACTCTCCAGCGGCAAGCAGCGATGGCGCGGGCCCAGACGCAAAAGTCCTAGCGAACTTCGGCTGTTCCGCCATCGAACTCGACGACGCTGCCGGACGCGAACTGTTCCCGCCGAACATATCCCATGCCGATCGGCGCGCCGGCAGCAGGCGAGAAAGCCACGCTGGTTACAAAACCGACTTCCGCACCGTTCGCGCGCAGCTTCGTTCCCGGCGCGGGCGGCTTCGCGCCTAGAAATTTCAGCGAGACGCGCTTGCGATTGACGTGCCCGCGCGAGCGCACCCGCTCAACGATCTCCTGCCCGGTGTAGCAGCCCTTCGTGAAGCTGATGTGCGTCGTTTCGACCGCCCCCTCGTGCGGAATCATCGCATCGTTGAAGTCGGCCGGGAACCACGGCACGCCCGCCTCGAGCCGCAGCGCGTGAAACGCCGCCATGCCGATCGGTTCGCCGCCTGCCGCGCGCTCATCGGCCGAAAGTTTCCGCCACAGCGCAGGCAGGTTAGTCCGCGCAGCAACGATTTCCGCGCCCATCTCCCCGAAGTGTGAGCGCCGCAAGATGTAGCAGGGGGCCGCATCCATCGTGATCTCTTTGATCGACAAATCGGCGAGTTGGTCGACCGCTATGCCGCACGCCCGCCGCACAACTTCGGCCGCGCGCGGGCCTTCGACCCCGATGCTCCCGAGCTGTTCGGTCAAATCCGCGATCTGCACTTGCGAGCCAATCACGTATTTCTTGAGAGTCGCGACAGTTCGCTCGCGCTGCGATGCATGTGAAAGAACCAGCAGCTTTTCCGGAAGCGCGTAGACTTCGAGTTCGGCGAGAATGTGCCCCTGCGGATTCAAAAGCAGCGCCAGCATCCCGCGGCCCTCGGCGAGCGACTTGATGTCGTTCGACGAGATATTGTGCAGATATTTCACGCGGTCGCGGCCCGCAAGCGTGATAATCGCGTGCCAGTTCGTATCGAAGATCGCCACGCTCTCACGCGCAGCACGATACTCGCGCTCGAGATCGGAGAAGGACTCCGGCAGGACGCACCCCTCATATTCGGCGAGCCGCGCGCCGGCAGCGCGATACGTTTCGATCAGTGGCGTTTCCACGATGGATGTCCCCCGCAACGATTTTATCAGATGCCCTTGCAACGTTCCTTGTTTCGGTATCACGCCGTATTGCTTGGCGCACTTGTCTCCGTGCCCTCTGCGCCTCTCTGCGTTCTCTGCGTTCTCTGCGTAATGTTTTGCCTTTGCTTTTCTCTTTTTCGCTGGCTTACGGCTGGCTTCGCGCCGCACATGCCCACTTGTGCTAAATTCTGAATAGATGACCATCTTCGGCGCATACATCCAGGTGCCCTTCTGCCAGACGAAATGCACCTACTGCAATTTTCACACGGGAGTCGTCTCGCGCGACCGCTACGAGCCCTACGCGGCCGCTGTCTGCCGCGAGATCACGGAATCCGGGTCGAATCTTGGCGACCAAACATTCGATACCGCCTACTTCGGCGGCGGGACGCCGAGCCTCCTCGATCCCACGGCGCTCGCGCGCATTCTCGACGCGCTGCGGAAATCCTTTCACGTCGAGGCGCAGGAACTTACCCTCGAGGCTGATCCCGAGACGATTTCGCCGATCAAAGCGTCTGCCTGGCTCGACGCCGGATTCAACCGCATCAGCCTCGGCGTGCAGTCCTTCGACGATCGCGAATTGCAGGCCACCGGCCGCATGCACCGTCGCGAGGATATCTTCCGCGCGGTCGAATCCCTTCGCTCCGCCGGCTTTCGCAATATCAGCATGGACCTGATTGCGGGCCTCCCGCATCAGACCCGCGAATCCTGGGAACGTTCCGTCACCGAGCTGCTGCGCCTATATCCCGAGCACGTTTCGATCTACATGCTCGAAGTCGACGAGGGCAGCCGCCTTGGAAAGGAATCGCTGGCCGGCGGCAGCCGCTACAGCGCGGACGCGATCCCGAGCGACGACGCGCAGGCCGATTTCTACGAGTCGGCGTGCGCGCGCCTCGCGGCGGCCGGCTACAACCACTACGAAATTTCGAATTGGGCTTTGCCGGGCAGGGAATCGCAGCACAATCTGAAATACTGGCGCCGCGATCCATATCTCGGCTTCGGCGCGGGCGCGCACTCGTTCGACGGCTCGACGCGCTGGGCCAATATCCACGAGGCCGCGCGCTACGTCACCTGCATCGAGCGCGGCACCTCCACGCGCGAACTGATCGAAACGCTCACGCCCTGGCACACGCTGCAGGAGACATTTTTCCTCGGCCTCCGCCGCCTCGATGGAATAGACCTCGCGCGCATCGAGCGCGACATCGACCCGACGCTCACCGACCGCCTGGCCACCCTGCAGCAGCGCATCGAAATGCTGCGCTCGCACGGCCTCCTCGACCTCGAAGGCGGCCGCCTGCGTATCCCTCCGAATCGCCTCACGATTTCGAACGAAGTCTTCCTCGAATTGCTTGGATAGGTTTGCCGACTGCGGCTAATTCTCGAGGCCGAGCGAGCGGATTTTCGTCAGGAGAGTTTTGTAGGATACGCCTAGCTTCTCAGCCGCGCGCGTCTTATTCCACTTCGATTCGCGCAGCGCATTGTGGATCTTGAAGCGCTCCACGTGGGCCAAGGCGCGCTGGGAAACTTCATCGAGCGGCCCTTCCCACAGGAATTGTCCCGCAAGCATTCCTTCGGGCATTTCGTCCGCGGTAGGCTTCGCGGCGGGGAGTTGCAATCCCTTTGCATCGATTTCGGGGCCATTCGCGAGAATCGCCGCGCGCTCGATGGCGTTCTGCAATTCACGGACATTCCCGGGCCAGGCATAGCCCCGCAGACGTGCGCGCGCATCCTTGGTCAGGGCGAGCGAAGGCTTGCGAAACTCGCGCCGGAAGCGCTCGAGGAAATGCTCGGCGAGCAGCAGCACGTCGTCTCCGCGGTCCCGCAGCGCTGGCACCGTAATGGGCACGGCAGCGATGCGAAAATAAAGATCCTCCCGAAACGTTTTGTCCGCGACGGCTGCGCGCAAATCCTTGTTCGTCGCCGTGAGGATGCGCACGTTCACTTCAATCTCCTGCGTTCCCCCGACGCGCTCGAAACGCCGCTCCTCGAGCACCCGCAGCAGCTTGCCCTGAATCGCCAATGGCAGATCGCCGATTTCGTCAAGGAAGAGTGTTCCGCGATGCGCGAGCTCCATTTTCCCCATCTTCCGCGCGCCCGCGCCCGTGTAAGCGCCGCGCTCGTGCCCGAAAAGCTCGTTCTCGACCAGCCCCTCGGGGATCGCGGCGCAGTTCAGCGCCACGAACGGGCATTCGGCTCGCGCGCTCAGGTGATGAATGGCGCGCGCAAAAAGCTCTTTTCCCGTTCCGCTTTCGCCCAGCACCAGAACGGTCGAGTCCGTAGCGGCCACGCGCTGCGCCATCTGGCTCGCCTCTTTCATCGCCGGGTGCTCGCCGACGATTCGAGGAAAGCCGTATCGCGCGGAATACTCCTCGCGCAGCAGCAGATTTTCGCGGAGTAATTCCTGCTGGCGCGATGCGCGCTCGAGCAGCAGCTTCAGATGATCCAGGTCCACCGGCTTCTGGATGAAATCGAACGCGCCTTCCTTCATCGCCGTCACAGCTTCTTCGACCGAGCCGTACGCGGTCACCAGAATGAAGGGCAGGGTCGGCTCGACGCGCTTCGCCTCGCGCAGCACGTCGAGCCCGGAATTTCCGGGAAGCTTCAAGTCAGAGAGAACGAGCTGATAGCGGCGGCTGCGTACCTTGTCGATCGCGGTATTTCCATCGGGGGCCTCATCGACGGCATAGCCCGCGCGCTCGAGCGCCTTGCGGAGCATGGCTCTGAGCTCGGCTTTGTCCTCGACAAGTAAGACAGGTTCCATCGCGAGAAAACTCTACTGCGCCCAGCCCGGATCGCCGCCAGCCTTGCGGAGCTCGTCTTCAGCATCCGAGATGGCCTGCTTGTCCGCTTCCACTTGCTTTTTCTTTGCGTCGATATCGGAGACTTTCTTGTCGTACGCGGCGCCCATCGGTTGCTGGCTATCCTGATCCTGTGCGGCCTTTTGGGGATCGCCGCCGTAGTACTGAACCATGCCCACGCCGGCTTCGCGCTGCAACACGTCGAGTTCAGCCTGATCCTGATCGAGCTGGTGGTGCAGGTCGGCGAACTTGGCTCTCCATGTTTTCTCGTCGTTGGCTGCCGCCGGCGCCGGCGTTGGCGTCGATTTATCGCTCTTCGTTTCTGGCGATTTGTCCGCGGGCGTTGTGTCCGCGGGGCTCTGCCCAACGGTCGATACCGCACCCTGGGTCGGCAGATTGTCGTTGGTGAAGACCTTGGTGGCCTTCGGCTCGTCTTTCTTCTGCTCGCGCGCCTTGCGGGCCGCTTCAGCAAGGGGATCCTGCTGGTGAGCTGCCGCCGGTGCGGCGGTCTGGCTCGCCTGTGACGATGTCTGGTCCTGCGGTTGGGCCTGCGCGCGGATCACGCCGCTTGCCGCAAACACGACTACGGCCGCGCTGAGCCATAGAGTCCTGCGCATGGTAGCGCCTCCTCGGGCGCACTGGGGTACGCCTTCACCTATTCTAGATGCGGGCAGCCTGGGAGGGGAACAGCGATGGCGAGGGCTCCTGCCGCAAAGGTAACCAGAGAATGAAATCGGCCCCCGCATCCGGGCGGTTGCGCGCCTCGATGCTGCCTCCATGCTGCAGGGCTACTTTTTGGACCACTGCCAGGCCCAGGCCCGTGCCTTCGGATTTCGTCGTATAGAACGGGAGGAAAATCTTGGGCAGATCGCGCTCGGGAATCCCCGGGCCGTTGTCTGACACGCAGATACGCTGCCAGCGCTTGCCGCCCAGATCCTCCATTGTGCCCGAAATCCTCACTCGCGGCGGTCCGCCACCGGCGCGCGCTGCCTCCGCGGCATTGCGTGTGAGGTTTACCAGCGCCTGGCGCAGCAGCGCTTCGTCGCCAGGAAGCTCGACGAATGAGCCTTCGCATGCGACTTCGCACTGCGGCGCGCCTTCGTGCAGTTCCTCCGCTACGCGCTCGACCAGCGGCTGCATGGCCACCGTCTCATAGCAGATTTCGAGCGGCTTCGCGAAGCGAAGGAATTCGGTCACCACATGCGTCAGCGCGCGCGTCTGATCCAGAATCCGCTCGGACGATTCCCGGATGTCGCCCGGCTTCGCCTCGCTATGGATCATCTGCGCGTATCCCGAAATCGTCGCCAGCGCGTTCTTGAATTCGTGCGCGATGCCGGCCGACATTTCGCCGAGCGCGGCGAGGTTCTCCTTCCAGCGAATCTGCTTCTGCAGCGCCGCGAGCTCGGTAAGGTCGCTCATCAGGCAGAGCGCGCCGCTCACCTTGGCCCCTGAAGACACCGCCGCATTGCGCGCAGCCGCCCCTGTCGTCTTCGCCGAGCCCTTGGTCCGGTAGATCGGCGAAATCGTCACGCCCAGGTGGCGCACCTCGCCGTCCGGCGTCATGTGTTCCACTTCGCTGCGATGAAATGTTTCTCCGTCGCTCAGGCAGGCGGAGAGCATTCGCGCGAGATCGGAATCGGGCCCGAGAATTTCGTTGTACGAGCGATAGCGCATCGGCCGCGCTCCCAGCGCCTCTTCGGCGGCCGGGTTGGTCGAGCTGATTGCGCCGGTCGCGTTGACAAGCAACAGGCCGGTCGGCATGTTCCGCGTCACTTCCTCGGTGAGGCGCTCGGATTCTTGCGCGCGCTCCTGCGCCAGCAGGTGGAGGCGCGCAAGCTCCTTTTCCTGCGCGCGCAGTTTCTCGATCACGCCATGCATCGACGCGGTCATGAATGCCGAGGGATTTTCCGTGTTCGCCTTGGGGCTCGCCCAATCGTCGGCGTCACTCGTAGATCCGCTGCGAAAGAATTTGCGGCGCAGCAGGATCAGCACGAGCATGCCGACGAAAAGAACCACGAGCGTCGCAATCGTGATGTATACTCCGGGGCCCGTCAGCAAGTCGTGCAGCGGTATCGTCGAGGTCTTCATTGCCGGTTCTCTTTCAGCATCAGCGCACCATCAGAAGCGACTGATACCAGTTCACGACCTGCGTTCCAAAAAATGCCGCCAGCAGCGCGGCCATCCCGAGGAATGTCCCGAAGGGAAGCTCGTAGTTCGATCCCTTGCGCCGCGCCAGGATATAGACGATTCCGATCACGCTGCCGAGCACCGAGCCCGCGAAAATCGTAAGTATCGTGCGCTTCGGCCCCAGGAATGTGCCCACCATCAGCATCATTTTCACGTCGCCCAGACCCATCCCCTCGCGCTTGCGCAGCCGGAAATAAGCCTCCGAAACCAGCCACAAAAGGCCGCTGCCGAGAAACGCGCCGAGCAAGGCGTCGACCAGCGATAGCACGGGCTGCGGAGGAGGGAAGTCGAAGAAGCGATTCGCGAGCCAGAGCGCGGTCCCGTCCGTGGGCTTGGTGAATAAGCACAGCGCCAGCCCGAGGCCCAAGCCGGTGAAGTTCACCACGTCCGGCAAGATCCTCTCGCGCAGATCGGTGAACACGAGAACGATCATCACCGCCGAAAAAATCGCCCACTTGAGCGCTTCGAGGCTCAGCCCGAAGGCGAGAAAGCACCCCAAAAAGAGCAGCGCCGTCAGCAGCTCGACCAGCGGATAGATCGGCGAAATCGTTGTCTTGCAGGCGCGGCATTTGCCGCCGAGAAAGACGTAACTGACCACCGGAATGTTGTCGTAGGGCCGGATCGGCGTGCCGCACTTGGGGCACGCGGATGCGGGCATCACGATCGACTTCTGCTCTGGGATGCGCACGATGCATACGTTCAGGAAGCTGCCGATGATCAGCCCGAAGAGAAACGCGAAAATGCCGATCAGCGTTGAAAGAGCCACCATTTGAATCTGCCACATCCCCGGCGCACCCTCAAGCCGTCCCCCCATCGAGGTTGCCGGAGTGCTAACGGCGGCCGCCAGGGCTGCCGGGACAGGCCATCTTGGCCGTGGTCCCCGGGCCGCTCGCAGCTATACTGGATGCATGCCAGCCAGCAAAACGAAGCGCCCGAAGGAGGACCGGACTGCGGAACCTTCGGTGCGAATCCGCACGGGCACGGCCCGCGATATTTCCATAATCCTGGCCCTGATCCGCGGCTTAGCGAAGTATGAGCGCCTGACGTCCCACCTTCGCCTCAGCGCGAAGCGCCTGCGAAGCCACGGCTTCGGCCGGCGCCGCTATTTCGAATCGCTCATTTGCATGCGCGGAGGCCGCCCCGTGGGTTACGCGGTCTACTACTTCGCTTATTCCACCTTCACGTGCAGCCCCGTGCTCTTTATCGAGGACATTTTCGTATTGCCCGAGGAACGAGGGAAGGGAACCGGCAAAGCGATGATGACGGCCCTCGCGAAAATCGCAATCCGAAAAGGATGTTCGCGGATGGAATGGATCGTGCTCGACTGGAACAAGCCGTCGATCGAGTTCTATCGCAAGCTCGGCGCGCGCCTCGACAAGACCTGGGTCCTTACACGCCTCACGGATGCCCGACTTCGCCGTCTGGCAGGTCGCGGCTAAACCATCCATGCCCAGCTGGTACGCACGGCGAGTCTTCCGTTACGAGCAGATGCGCTTCGATCAGGAGCCGAGGCGCGCCAAGCTGCCTTTCGAATGGGGACTCGAGCACGTCGGCGGCGATCCGAGCGATCCCGATCCCGCGGCGGCGATGGAGCGATTCGTCGAAGAGACAATCACGCGCAGCGACGAATGGTATGCCGCATCGCCCGCCAACGACTACGCGCTCGCCGACGGCGTCCTCACCTTCACCAGCGCCATCGAATCCCCGTGGCGCGAAAACAATCGCGTCCACGCCCAGCTTTTCCGCGCGCGCGATTCCGGCCCGGCGGTCGTGGTTCTCGCCCAATGGAATTCCCGCTGGGACGAACAGCAGAGCGTCTGCCGCTGGCTCAACAAGCTTGGCATCACCGCGGTCAAGATGAGCCTGCCGTATCACGACCGCCGCTCGATCCCCGGCCATCCGCGCGCCGATCATCTCGTCGGCGCGAATATCGGACTGACGATCCAGGCGAATCGCCAAGCCGTTCTCGACGTCCGCCGCACGCTGCGCTGGCTCGAGCAGCAGGGCTACGACCGCCTCGGCATCCTCGGCACCAGCATCGGCTCGTCCATCGGCTTCATCACCATGTGCCACGAGCCGGCCGTGCGCGCAGCAGCATTCCTGCACGCTTCCACCTACTTTGGCGACGTCGTCGCCGCCGGCCTCACCACGAAAAACGTCTGGGAGTCGATCGAGCCCTCTGCCTCGCTCGATCAAGTTCGCCGCTACTGGATGCCCATCAGCCCGTTCCCTTACATCCACAAGCTGCGCGGCGCGAACAAAAAGATGTTCGCGATCACGGGACGCTACGATCCGACATTTCCACCCGCGCTCACCCAGGCCCTCTTCGACAAAATGCGCGAGGAAACTGTGCCCTTCGAAAATCTCTGGCTCCCCTGCGGCCATTATTCGCTAGGCGTCGCCCCATTCAGCTACGTCGCAGGATTCCGCTTCGGCCGGTTCCTGGCGCGCTCGCTCAACGGCGCTAGCGCTTCTGAGGTTTGAGGTTTAAACGTAGCGCCGGGTCCTTTTTATCCTGAGCGAAGCGAAGGGCAGCCCGGCAGTCTTGCCCTTCCTCCGCAACCAGCTAACGCACAACTGCGCTCAACCCGCCTGCCCGGATCATCTCCGCGACTGCCTCTATGTCGGGCGCGAGCGACCGGTCCGCATCCACTTTCTTCGAGATCGCTCGGACGAGATCGTACGCCTTGTGCGTCTCCGGCCCCGGCCGCAACGGCGCGAGCAAGATCGATCCCCTGGCACGCGGCAAGCGCTCTCGATAGCCAGAATATTTCGCAGGTTCGCCAACATCGGCGCAAGCCGCCGCGCCGCGCTCATCCCCATCGAGACGTAATCTTCCTGATTCGCCGAGGTCGGAATCGAATCCACGGAATGCGGCGCGGCCAGTGCCTTCATCTCGCTTGCCAGCGCGGCAGCAGTCACCTGCAGGATCATGAACCCGGAATTGAGCCCCGCTTCGGCCACCAGAAAGGCTGGCAGCTGGCTGGTCTGCGGGTTGGTCATCTGCTCGATGCGCCGCTCGGAGATCCCGCCCAGCGTCGCGAGCGCGATTGCCATCTGATCGGCCGCCATCGCCAGTGGCTGCCCATGAAAATTGCCGCCGCTGATCACCTCGCCCGAATCGGCAAACACCAGCGGATTGTCGGTCGCGCTATTCAGCTCGACCGAAATCGTCGCGCGAACGTGAGCCAGCGCGTCGCGCACGGCCCCGTGGACCTGCGGCGCGCAGCGCAAGCTGTAAGGATCCTGCACGCGCGGATCCTTCACCGGCGAGCGGTGCGATTCGCGGATTTCGCTGCCCCAATTGAGCCGCTCGATGTTTCGCGCTGTCACCAATTGGCCGGCGTGCGGCCGCACTTGCGCGATCCGCGCGTCGAACGCCGCGGGACTCCCTCGCAGAGCATCGAGCGAAAGCGCCGCCGCGACATCCGCCGTATCTACCGCAATCTCGGCCTCGCGAATCGCCAACGCAAGCAGCGCCAGCATCCCCTGCGTGCCGTTTAGCAGCGCCAGCCCCTCCTTCGCTTCGAGCACCAGCGGCGCAATCCCCGCGGCCCGCATCGCCTCGCCGCCGCCAAGTCTCTTGCCCTGATATATCGCCTCGCCCTCGCCAATCGCCACCTGCGCCAGATGCGCGAGTGGTGCAAGGTCTCCCGACGCGCCGACCGACCCCTGCGAAGGAATCACCGGATGCACGCCGCGATTCAGCATCGCGAGCAGCGTCTCGGCAACCAGTGGCCGCACGCCCGAAAATCCCTTGGCAATCGCGTTCGCCCGTAGGACAAGCATCGCGCGGGTCGCCGCCTCGCCGAGCGGCGCGCCCACGCCGCACGCATGGCTGCGCACAAGGTTGAGCTGCAAGTGGCGTATCTCGCCGTGCGAAATTCGCGTCGACGCCATCTTCCCGAAGCCGGTGTTCACGCCATACACGGCAGCGTCCGATGCGATCATCCGCTCGATCACCGCCCGCGACGCCTTCATCCGCTCGCGCGCCGCCGGAGCAAGCTCCGCCGTCGCCCCATCGGACACAAGGCTGTGCAGTTCCTCAATCGTCAGGTGCTCGCCGTCGATTTGGGTTGCCGTCACGCGCGAATGCCCGTCCCAACGACAATCTCAAGTGGCAGGGTGATCGTCGAGCCGTCTGAAAGCTTTCGCAGTTCCGCGAAAATCTCCGCCTCAGCCTTCGCGCGCGATTCGGCCGTCAGCTTTGCGACCAGCGGCCGAAACGGCGCAGCCACTTCCGTGAATTGTTGCCAGTATTCCTCCGGCGAGCCGGCCCAGCGCCCCGAAACCGTCCGCACCTCTTCGATCACCTGCGCAAATCCCGCTGCCTCGAGCTTGCTCTTCAGCAGTCCGCGCTCGCCGAACATGAACGCATGCGGCGCATCCGGATCGGGCGGAGGCATTTCGACGTACTTCGTGAGGATGCCGACGGTCGTGCCGAGAAAAGCCTGCTCGCGCTTTCCCCACACCACGAACGCCACGCGTCCGCCGCGCTTGAGCACCCGCAGGCACTCGCGAAACGCCTTCAATTGATCGGGGAAAAACATCACGCCGAACCGGCACGTCACGAGATCGAACGATTCATCCGGAAAGGGAAGCGCCTCAACGTCCGCGACGCGGAAATCGATATTGCTCAGTCCGCGCTTACGCGCCAGTTCCTCAGCCAGCCCAATCATTCCCGGGCCGAGATCGGTCGCAGTGACGTGCCCCGAAGGCCCGACGGCTTCCGCGATCGAAAGCGATGGATCGCCCCCGCCGCTCGCAAGATCGAGCACGCGCATCCCCGGACGAAGCTGCGCCGCTTCGAGGATCGCCTCTGTGACGCCGCGCGTGAAGGCCGCCATTTTCGCATGCCATTTTCGCCACGCGGAAACGGTTGCCTCTTCGGTCCACTCCTCGCGCAGCCTGCCGCGAAACTTCTCGATCTTTGCAGGGTCCGTTGCGCTCACGAGAATGCCTCCGTCTATAAGTCAGCCTCGGCGTTTCGCAAGCGCCGAGCGGTCCGGGTGCGCCAGCGGGAAGTATCGCCGGTATTTCTCGGGCAGCGATTTCGGCCGGCCCCGCCCGTCGCAAACCACGTGCGCCGTTTCGCCGGTTGCGATCAATTCATCCGAGCCTTGCCGAAAAATCTCATACGCAAAGCGGATCAGGCGTCTTTGCGATCCCGTCACGCGCGTCCGGACAGTCAGCAGGTCGTCGAATCGCGCCGGATTCTTGTAGCGGCAGGACGTCTCGGCGACCACGAGAAAGCTATCGTCCTCGATCTCCATCTGTTTGTAATCGAAGCCCAGTTGGCGGCAAAACTCGATTCGTCCAACCTCGAACCACATGAAATAGTTTCCGTAATAGACAACGCCCATCTGGTCGGTCTCGGCGTATCGCACGCGCACCGTCGTGTCGGCGTAGTCTTTCATCGGCTCCCGAGCCGCAACGAAACGGACAGCCGGTCCCCGATCGGCAGTTGCATCGACAAATAACCGTTCCGCTCCAGGCCTACGTAATCCACGTACTCCCTCAGCACGCTCGCAAGATTCAAATTGTCGGCAACCACGAGCGCGCCCGGGCGCAGGTGCCGCTCAATCACCTTCACGACCGGCAGGTAGAGTTCCTTCCAGCCGTCGATGAACGCAAAGTCTACATTGCCGTCGAGGTCGCGAAGAGTCTCCCGCGCATCGCCAACGCGGATTTCGACCAGATCGAGCAACCCGGCCTCGCGGAGATTTTCGGCGGCATGCCGCGCTTTCTCCGCGTTCAGCTCTGTCGTCACCACTTTGCCGCCGCCATTGTCGCGAATCGCCGACGCCAGATAAATCGTCGAGATCGCAAGCGACGCGCCGAATTCCACGATGGTCTTGCAAGGGTATGTCCGCGCCAGCATATAGAGCAGCTGGCCCACGTCGCGCGGAACCGGGAGATACGCATCCTTCAGCAGCTCGGATCTAACGCGGAATTTATCGTCGGTGTGCATCGCCTCCGTAATGGGATTCGCGATCGCCAGCGCGGCCTGATCGATATCCTTCGCGCGGCGATACAAGCGCTCGAGCACAGCCTGCACTTTCGGCGTGGTCAGCGTGCACGCATTCGCCAGAGGCGCCTCTCGCGTCGCCACGTCAATCTCCCCCCGACCATTTCGGAGGACGCTTTTCGAGAAATGCCGTGATCCCCTCGCGAAAATCGGGCGTGGAACGAATGTCCGCATTCGTCTCAATCGCCACTTCGAGCTCCGCGCGAATCGCCGCCTGATCGAAACCGAGCAGGAGTTTCTTCGTCTGCGCGACCGCCGTCGGGCTCGCGGCGATCAGCTGGGCCGCCGTTTCTCGCGCTCGCTCCATCAGCGATTCCGCGGGGACAATCTCCGTGACCAGCCCAAACCGGTAAGCCTCTGCCGCATCGATGATGCGCCCGGTCAGCAGCAGGTCGCGCACATGCGTCTCGCCGATCCGGCGCCGCAAGAAAACAGAAACCAGCGCGGCCGTGAACCCGATCCGCACCTCGGTGTATCCGAATTTTGCCTCCGGCACGGCCAGTATGAAATCGGCAACCGTCGCCAGCCCGCATCCGCCCGCGATTGCTGGGCCGTTCACCGCCGCAATCAGAGGCTTGGGAAAGGTGTAGAGCCGGTACAACAGTTTCGCCATGCGCCGCGCATCTTCGAGACTTTTCTGCGGAGTCTGCGTCGCGAGCTTTTGCAGCTCGTTGAGATCCATCCCCGCGCAAAAGGCTTTGCCCGCTCCCGTGAGGATCACCGCTCGCGCGGGACTTGTCTCCGCCTGATCGAATGCCCCGAGCAAATCGGCGATCATCTGCGCCGAGATGGCGTTGCGTTTTTCGGGTACGGTGAGGGCAATCGTCGCGATCTTGTCGTCGCACTGAAAAGTCAGCGTGTGGTAGCCCATTCGGCGCTCCGGCGTTAGTTCGGTTTCGTGACCGCGGGGTCGTGCGCGTACTTTTCCCGCAATTCGTGCGTCATCGCGCAAGCCACGGCGATGGATTTCGTATCGATTCCCGTCGCGACGCCGCGCGCCGCGAGCGTAGCCAGCACGGTTTCGGTCGGGATGTTGCCCACCAGCGCATCGCCTGCAAAAGGGCAGCCGCCCAGGCCCGTGAGCGCGCCATCGAATCGCCGGCAGCCCGCCTCGTACGCGGCCAGCACTTTCTCGGCCGCGCGTTCGGGCCGGCTGTGCAGATGAACGCCGATCTCCACGCCCGCCACGCAGTTTTTCACGGCAAGATAAAGATGCGCAACATCCTCGGGCGAAGCCGTCCCGACCGTATCGGCGAGCGACACCGTGCGAACGCCCACATCCTTGAGCCACACCAGCGTGTCCTCGACAATCTCCGGCCCCCACGGCTCGTCATACGGATTCCCGAACGCCATCGAAATGTACACCACGAGCCGCCTGCCGGCAGCCTTCGTATCGCGCTGCAGCTTTTCGACCAGTTCGCGCGATTCCGCGCGCGACATATTCGCGTTCGCGCGCCGGAAATACGCCGACACCGAGTACGGGTAGCCGACCGTCGTGACCCCCGGCGTCGCAAGTGCGCGCTCGAGCCCCTGCGCGTTCACGACAATTCCAATAATGTCCGGCGCCTCGCCCGACGGCAACTTCGCCCGGCTTAGCTCCTGCATCACCGCTTCGCTATCCGCCGTCTGCGGCACATGTTTCGGCGACACAAAGCTCACTGCATCGATGTGCCGGAATCCCAGCGACACCAGCTGCGTGAGGTAGCGAATCTTCTCGACCGTCGGAATCACATCCGGCAGCCCCTGCCAAGCATCCCGCGGGCAATCGACAATCGTTACGTCACTCATGATCGGCTCGATCCTGGCCCTGTTCTCTCAAATTTCAATCCGCAAATCTTAGATTCCGAATTGCTTTGTTGACATCCTCGACAAAGCGAGGGATTTGGCGCGCGTCCGAGCGCCGGAGGCGCGATTGTAATTAGCCCGGCACGAAGCGTAGCGAAGTGCCGGGAATCGGGCCGAAAACGGCGAGTCCCGCAGGGACGGTTGACTGCGTCGGCAGGTAAACGAAGACCGAGCCCGGCACTGCAGCCAAGATGAAGACGATTCCGCGTTTTCTGATCACGTTTGCAGCACGCCAGTTTTAAACTCGTCCACCTCCGGATTCAACGCCGCCGCTTCCAGCGCCTCAATCAACGCCTCGCGCGTATGCGCCGGGTCGATAATCGCGTCCACCCAAAGCCGCGCCGCCGCATATCTCGGATCGGTCTGGTGTTCGTAGGTGGCGCGAATCGATTCGTGCAGCTCTTTTTTCTCCGCGGCGCTCAGCTTCTTGCCTTGCCGTTCCAGCTGCTTGATCTTGATTTCGACCAGCGTCCCCGCCGCGGAATCTCCGCTCATCACCGCATACCGTGCCGTGGGCCACGCGAAAATGAACCGCGGATCGTACGCCTTCCCGCACATTGCATAATGGCCCGCGCCAAAGCTGCCGCCGCAAATCACGGCGATCTTCGGCACCACGCTGTTCGCGACCGCATTCACCATCTTCGCGCCCGCGCGAATGATCCCGCTCCACTCGGCCTCCTTGCCCACCATGAACCCATTCACATCGTGCAGGAAAATCAGCGGCACCAGATTCTGGTTGCAGTCGAGGATAAACCGCGCGGCCTTGTCCGCCGATTCCGTGTAGATCACGCCGCCGAACTCGAGCCGCTTCTCGCCGGTCCCAGGAGCGGCCACGGTCACATTCTTCTTCTGGTTGGCGACGATCCCGACGGCCCACCCGCCGATCCGCGCGTAGCCGCACAGCACCGTCTGCCCGTATTCGGCGCGATATTCCTCGAAGCGGCTCCCATCGACGATCCGCGCAATGATCTCGCGCATATCGTATTGCTTGCCCGCATCGCCGGAAAATATCCCGTAAATTTCCTCGGCCGGGTATTGCGGCGGCTCGGGGGCCTTGTGATCGAAAGGCGCTGCGGCGCCATGCCCGATTTTGTCGACCAGCGCGCGCACCCGCGCAATGCAGGCGTCATCATCCGGCTCGCGGAAATCGACGGTGCCGCTGATCTGCGCGTGCATCTGCGCCCCGCCCAACTCCTCGGCCGACGTCTTTTGCCCGATCGCCGCCTGTACCAGCGCCGGCCCCGCGAGAAAAAGGCCGCTCCCTTCGGTCATCAAAATGTGGTCGCACATCACCGGCAGGTACGCGCCGCCCGCCACGCACATTCCCATGATCGCGGTGATCTGCGGGATGCCCATCGCGCTCATCACCGCGTTGTTGCGGAAGACGCGCCCGAAATCGTCGGTGTCCGGAAACACATCTTCCTGCAGCGGCAGAAAAACGCCCGCGGAATCGACGAGATAGATTGTCGGAATGTGATTCTCGATCGCGATATTCTGCGCGCGAATTACTTTTTTCGCCGTAATCGGGAAAAACGCCCCGGCCTTCACGGTCGCGTCGTTCGCCACAATCATCGCGAGCCGGCCCGCCACGCGCCCCAAGCCCGTGATCGTCCCCCCGGCAGGCGCGCCGCCCCACTCCTCGTACATCTCGTAGCCGGCGTAGATTCCCAGCTCGAAAAACTCGCTCTTCGGATCGATCAGCCTGGCAATGCGCTCGCGAGCCGTCAGCCGGCCCTTCTTGTGTTGTGCCCCGATGGCTTTCGCGCCGCCGCCCTGCCGTATCGTTTCCTCTTCGTTCTTGATCTCGGTGACGCGCTCGATCATCGCCCGCGTATTCTTCTCAAACGCAGGTGCCTCGCTCGCGATCCGTGTTGTGATTTCCGCCATCGATCTTCTCTGCGCCCTCTGCGTCTCCCCGCCCTCTGCTTCTCTGCGCTCTCTGCGTCTCTGCGGTGGAGTTCCGCGCGATTCAAGCTTCTCGCGGCGCGGTGGCGACCCGCTGCCGGATGAAATCGACAATCGCCTGCGTCGTCGTGCCCGGGAGAAAAACCTCGGCAATGCCAGCCTTCTTGAGGCCTGGAATGTCGGCCTCGGGAATGATCCCGCCGATCAGCACGGTAATATCTGCCATGCCCTTCGCGCGCAGCAGATCCATCAGCCGCGCGCAGAGCGTGTTGTGCGCGCCGGAAAGAATCGAAAGCCCGATCACGTCGACATCTTCCTGCGCCGCCGCGGAAGCAATCATTTCAGGCGTCTGCCGCAAGCCGGTGTAGATCACCTCCATGCCGGCGTCGCGCAACGCCCGCGCAATCACCTTCGCGCCGCGATCGTGCCCATCGAGCCCCGGCTTCGCAATCAGCACTCGTATCTTCTTCTCTGGCATTTGCTTTTCTCTGCATCCTCTGCGTCTCTGCGGTAGAGTCTTATTCTTCGTATTTATTCACAAGCCGCCGCAATCCATCCTTGAGCACAACCGCGCTGAAATTAATGAAGACGCCGATCTTGCAGCCGGACAGACGCAAATAAGTTAGCACGATTGCATCATGGATAGGAGCAAGCGCATCAACGGCTTTCAATTCGACGACAACGCGCCCGTCAACGAGCAAATCGATCCGATACCCGCACTCGAGTTTGACATCCTTGTAGACCAGAGGAAGTGCTTTCTGGGTTCGAACGGGATGCCTCGCACGGCTGGCTCTCTTGCCAGGCACTCCTTATACGCCGATTCGAGCCGACCTGGACCCAGCATCCGATGGACCTCGATCGCTGCTCCGATTATTTCGTGTGTCAGTTGGGCGTCTGTCACATCTCACCGCAGAGACGCAGAGAACGCAGAGAAGAAAAACGAACACTCAAGTGATGGCAGCTTCTTCGTACACCCCGAAGACGGCGCGCAGCGCATCGCAAATCTCCCCGAGCGTCGCATACGCTTTGGCAGCCTCGTAAAGGTACGGCATCAGATTCTCGCTTCCGCCAGCGGCTTTCCGCAGCGCATCCAGCCGGCGCGTCACCTCATCATTCGAGCGCGCGGCCCGCAGCCCCCGCAGCCGCCCCGCCTGCCGCGCCGCCACCGATTCATCGATCGACAAAATCTCGATCGGCTTTTCATCCGCGACGTACGCATTCACGCCCACAATAATCTTTTCCTTGCGATCGACCGCCACCTGATACCGATACGACGCATCCGCAATCTCCCGCTGCGGATAGCCGTGCTCGATCGCCGCGACCATCCCGCCCAAGGCATCGATCTTCTCGATGTAGTCCCACGCGCCGCGCTCGATCTCGTTCGTCAGCGTCTCGACGAAATACGATCCCCCAAACGGATCAGCCGTATTCGTCACGCCCGTCTCGTACGCCAAAATCTGCTGCGTGCGCAGCGCAATCGTAGCCGCAGCCTCGGTCGGCAGCGCCCACGCCTCATCGAGCGAATTCGTATGCAGCGACTGAGTGCCGCCCAGCACCGCCGCCAGCGCCTGCACGGCGGTACGCACCACGTTGTTGTACGGCTGCTGCGCCGTTAGCGAGCACCCCGCCGTTTGCGTGTGGAATCGCAGCGCCCACGAACGCGGGTCCTTCGCGCCGAATCGCTCGCGCATCACGCACTGCCAGATGCGCCGCGCCGCCCGGTATTTCGCAATCTCCTCGAAAAAGTCGTTGTGCGCGTTGAAGAAAAACGAAAGGCGCGGCGCGAATTCGTCCACCGGCAGCCGGCGCGCAATCGAATGCTCCACATACTCGATCCCGTCGCGCAGCGTGAACGCTACCTCCTGAATCGCAGTCGAACCCGCCTCGCGGATATGGTAGCCGCTCACCGAAATCGAATTGAATTTCGGCGTATGCTTCGCGCCGAACTCAATCGTATCGGTCACCAGACGCATCGACGGCCCCGGCGGATAGATATATTCCTTCTGCGCGATGTATTCCTTCAGGATGTCGTTCTGCAGCGTGCCCGAAAGCGTCTTCCAATCCGCGCCTTGCTTCTCGGCCACCACCAGATACATCGCCCAAATCGCCGCGGCCGGCGAATTGATCGTCATGGAGGTCGTCACATCCGCCAGCGGAATCTGCTCGAACAGCACCTCCATATCCGCCAGCGAACTGATCGCCACGCCGCACTTGCCCACTTCGCCCTCGGACATCGCATGATCCGAGTCGTGCCCCATCAGCGTCGGCAGATCGAATGCGACGGACAATCCCGTTTGCCCCTGCGCCAGCAGATACCGGAATCTTCGATTCGTGTCCTCGGCGCTCCCGAATCCCGCGAACTGCCGCATCGTCCACAGCCGCTCGCGGTACATGCGCGGATGAATCCCGCGCGTATAGGGAAGCTCGCCGGGAAGCCCAAGATCGCGCGCAGCATTCCATTCGGCGAGGTCGGCTGCGGTGTAGATTCTTCGAATGGGATAGCTTGAAACGGTGGTGAAATCGGAAGGAAGATCGGGCGATTTCGCGAGAGTGGGCTCCAGAATTTTCTCTTCCCACTCCCGCTCGGCGTTCGACAACTTTCGCGGGGCCCCGGCTATCCGCTTGCCTCCAGCCCCGCGCTCTTCGTCGCCCGCCATTGGGTTTTCGCTATCTGTATCCCGAGACGCCGCTGTTAGGGTCCGGCGTGCCGGGGATATTCGGTGCGTGCAGGATGTGCCCGCTCTGCGCGTCCGCCAGCGTGATGTTGTGGACTTCCAGCGTCCGGCCCATCGCCTGGTTGAACGTCAGCTCCGCCTCGATCAGGTTGACCCGGTCGCGCAGCTCGACGCCCTCCGCCGCCGTCAGCAGTTGCTCCTTCTGGACAACCGTGAAAGCGTTCGTCGAACCCAGTTGCAGTTGCTTTACCGAATCGTCGTAGCTCTGCTGCGCGTAGATGCGCGCTTCCTGCGCCGCGGCGATCGCGGCTCGATCTTGCTCCAGAGTGATCAGCGCCTGGCGCACGGCCAGTAGGATCGTGCTCTGCTCCTGGCGGTATTGCACTTCCTGCTCCCGCTGGTTCAATTGCGCGGTAGCGTTGTTCGCCTCGGCCGCGCGGTTGCGGACCGGCAGCGTAATGTTGAACCCCGCTTCGAACGACGGATAGTTGCCGTCGATCATTCTCTGCCAATCTTCGCCCAGCCCGCTCCTGAAAATATTGATCGTCGTAATAGCAGCCGCAACCCTCGAAGCATATTGTTCGCCGCTGGTACCGAATACCGGCGCGCCGGTTGCGTCCACCACCGGCGAATTCAGATTCGCCGCAAAAGCGGTCGGCGTGCTCGTGATGGATGTTTGCCTTCCGGCAAGACCGGCCGCCGAAGCCTGAGCGAACAAGTTCACTTGGGGCAGCAACAGATTCTTGGTCGCCTTCACCTCGACGCCCGCATTCTTCAGGTTCAGCTCATCCTGCTGCAGCTCCGGCCTCTTTTGCCACGCTTCGTGTACGGCGTCATCCAGCGAAATATTCTCGGGTGTCGGAGTGAAAATCGACGTAGTCGGCACGATCTCGATCCCTTGGAGTTGCGGTGCCAGCGCGTCCTTCGTGATGGCCACCAGCAGCGTCGTTTCATCGAGCAATTGCGTCGTCTGCGCCTGCACGAGCGCCTGTTGATCGGTCGCCAATTGAGACTGTGCGGTGATCACATCGAGCGGCGCCATCGTGCCGATCTCCAGCTGTTTCTTGTTGTTTTCGTAAAGCTGTTGATCTGCGGCAACCGCGACTTGCTCCACCTTTACGTTTTCCCGCGCGTACACCAGCTCCCAATAATCCTGCGCCACCTGCGCGATCGTCGTCATCACCTGCTGCTCGAACTGCGACTCCCCGACCTTCACCGTGTTTTTCGCCTCAATGATGTACCGCTGGTTGACCGTCTTTCCAAAACCGCTAAGGAGCGGCTGGGTCACCTGGAATGTCAGCGTGGACTGGTCGTACGGGTTGAAAAGGTCCGACGCCAAGTTCGTCGACCCTCTTGTATTGTCGAACGTCAGCTGGACCGATGTTCCCGGCGCGAAGCCCTGCGTATACTGAAAATTCGCCGTCGCGGTGTGATTGATGACGCCGAGCGGAACCGTAGCCGTCGGACCTCCCGATCCACTCGTCGGCGCAACGCCCGCGAAGAAAAAGTTATTGATCGGCGAGGACGACTGTTGCAGCGAAAGCGTGCTCGTCACGCTCGGATCGAACTTCACCGGCGCGTTGGCGCCGGACTTTGCGTACAGCAGGTTTGCCTCGTCGAGCCACGGCACGTACCGCTCGACAGCCAGCGCGAGGTTGTTCTCGAGCCCCAGCGAAATCGCATCCTCGAGGCTCAGCATCAGCTTGCCGCTCTCGACCAACTGGTTGATGCGCGGCGTATTCGTCAGTTCCGGCTCCGGTATGCGCGCTTCCGTGTAAGGCGCGAAGATGTTCGGAAACCACGACTGCCCCTTCGAGTAGTCCGGCCCGAACTTCAACCCGCGGGCTGGCGAGGGCGGCGGCCCGGCCGTCGGCTGCGGCGGCTGGTACGCGGGGGGCGGCGTCTGCTGCTGCACCGGCGTTTGCGAGCTCGGCGCAGGCGCCTGTTGGTCCTGGGCGTACAGCGGTGAAACGATCAGCGAACCCGCCACAAAGAGCGCTACCGCTGCGTGCGTAAACCTTCCACTCATCGTCTTTTTCCTCTCCGAATTGCAGTGTCGCTTATCTCTGCGCAAAGGCCTAAGTAACTGAAACGTGCGCCAGGCCCAATTTGTTTCAGAAACAATCCTTCTTGGATGCGCACCGTGCGTGGGAAGACACATTCCTCCCCTCGTCCTTTGACGCTAATTCGGGAATTCTGGCGCTTGGGATCTAGGGTTCCGGACACCTTCGGCGCTTTTCGAAGTGCGGAACCGCAAGTGTAGCACCCGCCCTACAGGGTGACAATGCGACTCGTTCCACCAATTCTCCGCGTACTCCGTGCCTTTCTCCGTGCCCTCCGTGTTGAGCCGGCCGGTGGAAGCGTGAGGCTTTAGCCCCGCGAAAAGGCGGGGGAATAAAAGAGGCTTCAGCCCTGGGTTTTCGTGTTTGACGTTCCGCGTGCCCATCCTCGTCTCGTACGGGTGAAGCGGCGGCCACGCAGACCCTGTGGGCGGCAAGCCCCGCCTGTGGTAGGGTTTTACGCATGGCCCTCTGGCATGTGGTCGTCCTTGCCGTCGTGCAAGGCTTGGCGGAACTCCTCCCCGTATCGAGCTCAGCCCACGTCGTCGTCGCCGAAAAGCTGATGGGCATGGACCCCTCGTCCCCCGAGATGACGCTCCTGCTTGTGATGCTCCACACTGGAACGATGTTTGCCGTCATCGTCTACTTTTGGAAGCAGTGGCTGCGCACCTATTTTCAGACCGCCCAGACCTTCAAGACATTCGCCGTGCTCCTGATCGTCGCCTCAGCGCTAACAATCGGTATTGGCGGCGGTCTCATCGAGATCATTGAACACGTAAGGTTCCGCGGTGTCCCACACGCCGAGGTCGAGCAACTCTTCAGCCACCTTGAACTGATCGCGCCGGCACTCGCTGCTACAGGTGTCCTGATCATAATCGCGGGAATTCATGAGAAGCGCCATCCTCCCGTCCCATCGGCCGACGGCGGCCTTCAGATGAAGCAGGCTTCTCTCATCGGCATCATTCAGGCTCTCTGCTTGCCCTTTCGCGGTCTTTCGCGCTCGGGTGCGACGATATCGACGGGCCTTCTCGCCAACGTCACCAAACAGCGCGCTGAGACGTTCAGTTTCGCTCTGGCCGTTGTCCTTACGCCTTTGGCCGATGGGCGCGAACTCTGGCGCCTGATGAAAGCCGGGCACGTCGCGGGTGGCACGGCCTGGACGTCGGCGCTCATGCCCAGCGCGCTCGGCGCCTTCTTCGCGTTCCTGGCAGGCATGCTGGCGCTCAAATGGCTCAGCAATTGGCTCGAAAGCGACCGCTGGTATCTCTTCGGAATCTATTGCCTGGCCGCCGCCGTGGCGGTCGGCTACCTGCACCACATCGGATACTGAGCGAGCGATGCTACATCGAAGCCTGAAACAATCCGGGCGCAGCATCCGTAAAAGTAAAGTGGGCACCATTCGCATCGCCCGGCCGCCATTTCTCGCTGTGCTCTGCGCGCTTCTCGTTGTGGCATTCGGAGCGGCGCCGGGAATAGCGCGCGCCCAATCAGTCGATCAGGTCGCGGTGCAAGCCAAGCTCGGCTACGTCACCGATCTGGCCGGCGTCCTGAGCCAATCCGCTAAAGAACAACTCAGCGCCCTCTGCACGGAAGTCGACCAAAAGACCAAAGCTCAAATCGCCGTAGTCGCAATCAAATCGCTGGGCGGCGAGCCCATCGAAAACTATTCCATCGACCTCGCCACTCGTCTGGGCGTCGGCCCAAAATCCGACCGCGGCATCCTGATCCTGTTCGCGGTCGACGATCACAAATACCGTTTCGAAGTCGGCTACGGCCTCGAGCCCATCCTGCCGGACGGCAAGGTCGGCGACTTCGGCCGCGAGGCGGTCCCGTATCTCCGGCAAGGGAACTACGACGCCGCGATTCTCCTCGTCACCCGCCGCGTCGCCGACGTGATCGCAGCCGATCGTGGCGTAACGCTGAGCGGCACGCCTCCTCCTGCGCCTCGGTCCCAAAACGGAGGAAACTCGCCGGGGATTCCACTGATTCTCATACTCATCGTGATTTTTATCATCTTCGGCGCGATACGCCGTGCAGCCAGCCCGGCGGCTTCGCGTTACCACCGCGGCGGTGGTTGGTGGATTGGCCCGATGATCGGCGGCATGATGGGAGGGGGATTTGGCGGCGGTGGTTTCGGCGGAGGCGGTGGTGGCGGAGGAGGATTCGGCGGCTTCGGAGGCGGTGGCTTTGGCGGCGGCGGCGCCAGTGGCGGCTGGTAGCGCGTAGCTCGGCTCATAGGTTTAAATGTAGCGCCGCAGCCTTCAGCGCGGCATTTTCTGCCCGCGTCGAGCTTCCGGCAAGCCGTAGATCGAAGGGCGGAGCGCCGGGCCGCAGGGTTTGCGGCTCGGCGGCTCGCTTCTTGCGGGTGGAAGCGTGGGCCTTCAGGCCCTCGAAAAGCGTCGCCAATAAATTAGGGCTTTAGCCCGGGAATTTTCTTTGACGTTGGCCAACGAGGTAACTTAGGCGCATGGAAGAAAAATTGAGCGAACTCATCGACTGGCTCAAAAACACCGCGACCCACAATTTGAAGGCGGTCGTCCTCTACGGCTCCGCTGTCGCGGGCGAATTTCACGAACACCATTCCGACTTGAATATCCTGTGCGTCCTCGAGCACGTCACCTCGGCCGACCTCGAGAAGCTTCATCCCGTCGCCGAATGGTGGGCCAAAAAGGGCAACCCCCCGCCGATCGTCTTCGCAATGGATGAGCTCGTTCGCTCCGCCGACGTCTTCGCCATCGAGCTCATCGATATGAAGCGCCACCACCGCATGCTTTTCGGTGCCGACTTCCTCGAATCGCTCGAAGTCCCGATGAACCTCCATCGCCTTCAGGTCGAGCGCGAACTTCGCACCGCGTGGCTTCACTTGCGCCAGGCCATCCTCACCGCGCCGCGCAAAAACGACGTTCATCTACAACTGATGGTTCGCTCGGTTTCGTCCTTTTGCGTGCTATTCCGCCACGCCTTGCTCGTTCTTCAGCACGGTGAAGCTCATGGGAAGCGTCAGGCGGTCGAGGCGATGGCGACCATCACGGGCGCGAACCCAGCCGGTTTTCAGACGATTCTTGATTTCAGGGAAGGGAAGATCAAAGAGAAAGAGATCGACGTCGAGGTCACGCTGCAGACATATCTCGAATTCGTCGAGGTCGTGACCAACGAAGTCGACCGGCGTCTCGATGTCGCGTAGCACAGGCGATCCTGTCGTAGCGGGTGGCACAGACAATCCTGTCTGTGCTCCGGGGGGTCTTTTCAGGTAACTTTCATCACCCGGTAGCCGTATCGACTTGTAGGATCAGGTTGGTTGGGCTGCACACTGGTTCGCCGTAAGGGCTGTGTGCTAGATTTCTCGCCGGAGGCACTTCATGAAGACAGGCGTCATCGTTCTCATCGTCATCGTGGTCCTCGCGCTCATCGTCGGAGGCGCCTTCATTTCCGCTCGCAACCACATGGTCCAGCTCAATGAGGCGGTCAAGTCCGACTGGGCGCAGGTCTCGGTCGTCCTCGAGCGCCGTGCCGATTTGATTCCGAATCTCGTCCAAACCGTGCAGGGATTCGCGGCCCACGAGACAACCGTGTTTGATGATGTGGCCAAGGCGCGGACTCAATATCTGAACGCTCAGACTCCCGCGGACAAGATTGCCGCCAGCAACCAACTCTATGGGATGGAAGTGAAGGTTCTCGCCCTCCAAGAGAATTATCCGCAGCTGAAGTCGAACGAAAATTTCTTGCGTCTGCAGGACGAGCTTGCCGGCACCGAAAACCGCATCGCCGTCGAGCGGAAGCGCTATGACGACGCGATCCAGGCCTACAACACCTACATCGGCCTGTTTCCGCAGAGCGTCGTCGCCGGCTGGTCCGGCTTCAAGCGCAACGACGCCTATTTCAATGCTCCTCCGGCCGCCCAAGCGGTGCCGAAAGTCCAGTTCCCGGGCGCCGGCACTCCGTAATTTCCAGCCGTGCGAAACAAGTGCGCGCCCTTCAGTTAAGGCGTCAAAGGTCGCCAAAACTGCGCATGAAGGCCCACCTAAAGCCCCCGCTAGGGGGATGCCCCAGTCCCCTGTTATCGCGGATTTTGCGTGGCGAAACTACGGCGAATCTTTCACATGCGTCGCGCGAGAGCATTACAACTTCGTTAATTTTCGCTGCGTCTCTTGACCGGCTTTCGCGCGCGCGTTAGGCTAGTTTTCGGTCTCAACCAACCGGATGAAACAAACCGTACGAATCGCCGGAGGCATCAACGAATTCTTCGGCACCCTGGATGAAAACCTCAAATTCTTTGAGTCCTCGCTGCGCGTCACCACGCACCTGAAAGATCACGACCTCGAAATCGAAGGCGAGCCCGAGCAGGTGGAGCGCGCCACGCGCATTCTCGGCGCCTATAACGACCGCATTCGCGAAGGGCGCGTGCCGAGCAGCCAGGAAGTGAAATCGCTGCTGCGCACCGCGGCCCACGAGCCCACGTCCGCGCTCAACGGCACATTTTCTCCAACGCGCACCAAGGCTCTCGGCAAGAAAACCGTCGCGCCGAAAAGCCCGAACCAGCGGCGCTACATCGAAGCGCTCGAAACCTACGACATGGTTTTCGCGATCGGCCCGGGCGGTACGGGCAAGACGTACCTCGCCGTAGCGATGGCGGTGCAGGCGCTCCTGTCGAAACAGGTGAACCGCATCATCCTCGCGCGCCCGGCGGTCGAAGCAGGCGAGCGGCTCGGCTTTCTCCCCGGCACGTTGCAGGAGAAGGTCGATCCGTACATGCGCCCTCTCTACGACGCGCTGCACGATTTGCTCGAAGCGGACAAGCTCGAGCGATTCCTCGAGAAGGACATCATCGAGGTCGCGCCGCTCGCTTTCATGCGCGGGCGGACGCTGAATGATTCGTTCGTGATCCTCGACGAGGCGCAGAACACCACCAGCGAGCAGATGAAAATGTTTCTCACGCGGCTTGGATTCAATTCCAAGGCCGTGATCACCGGCGACGTGACGCAGATCGATCTTCCGGACCGGCGCCGCTCGGGGCTCGTCGAAGCGATCGAGGTTGTGGGTAGAATCGAGGGAATCGCGCTCGTCTATTTTGATGAACGCGATGTGGTGCGGCACAGCCTGGTCCAGCGCATCATTAAGGCCTATGACGAATACACAGGCGCGCAACCGGACCCATCCGGTGCCCCTCGCAAGACTTCTCCCCCCAACGCGCCATCGTCGCCCACCGAATAGCCGTCATTCTGCCTGCCCTGACGCAGGAAGGGAGCGAAGCGAAGAATCTCTCCTCGCATTCGCGGCTCGCATTTATGAACCGGCCTTCGACGATTCGCGTTACACTCCGGAATTCGAATGGGCACTCAAATTGACGCTTGGGCTTCGCAGATTCGCGCGGGCGATGTGCGCGCGATTTCGCGCGCGGTTTCGGCGATTGAAAATCGCGCGCCGGAAGCCGAGCAGCTGCTGCGGCAACTCTTTCCCTTTACCGGGCACGCTTGCCGCATTGGCGTTACCGGGGCGCCTGGAACGGGGAAGAGCACGCTGGTCGACCGGCTCGCCGCGCACTATCGCGGCGAGAAGAAAACCGTCGGCGTGATCGCAGTCGATCCGTCGAGTCCGTTCACAGGCGGTGCGATTCTCGGCGATCGCATTCGCATGCAGGGGCACGCCACGGACGAGGGCATCTTCATCCGGTCGATGGCCACGCGCGGCTACCTCGGCGGGCTCGCGCAGGCCAGCGGCGACGTGGCGCTGCTGCTCGACGCGGCGGGCAAGGAAATGATCGTGATCGAGACGGTCGGAGTGGGCCAGGGCGAGATTGAAATCGTGCGGCTCGCCGACTGCACCGTGGTGGTGCTTGTCCCTGGCATGGGCGACGAAGTGCAGAATCTCAAGGCCGGGCTGATGGAGATTGGCGATATTTTCGTCGTGAACAAATCGGATCGCGAGGGCGCGGGGCGGTTCGAGCAGCAGTTGAGCACGATTCTGGAGCTGGTTCCCGATCGTGACGGGTGGAAGCCGCCGATCGTTCGCACCATCGCCACTGAAGACAAAGGCGTCGGCGATCTCGCGCGGCAGATCGAGCTTTTCCGCGTGCATGCGGCGAACGCGCCGAACCGTCGCACGCGCGAAATCGCGTACTGGAAGGAGTGGCTGCTGCGGCTGCTGCAGGCGCGGCTGATCGAGCGCGTCGCCGCCGGGCATGTGACGCAGGCCGAATTCGAGGCGCTCGCCTCCGAAGTTGCTTCGCGGAAACGGGATCCATACACGGCGGTGAATGAGATTCTCGCTCGCGCGAGGCTCGCCTGATTTCGTTCGCGGTTTTCGATTTCGCTTTTCCGGGTGCCCCTCGTGGTGTGAGGGTGGGACGCCTCGTAATAAATTCCCGTTGACCGCTGAAATCGCGCCCAGGTTTCTCCGCGCGCTGGGTCTCTGCGGTCCGCACTTTCTTGCTTCTTTGTTCGATCAGGGGTGTGGCGGCGGGCCTCCGTTGATGACGTCGGGCGGGTAAGTCGGGAGGTCCGGCGGGCGCGCCGGGAGCTTTGGCGGGTGCGCATTGATCTGCTGCATGACCACCTCGATCGCCTTTTCAAGCTGCGGATCGTGGCCCTTCATCACTTGATCCGGCGTGTTGTCGACGACGATATCCGGGTCGACGCCGTGATTCTCGACGACCCACTGGCTCTGATCGTTGTAGCGGGCGAACTCAGGCCGCGTGATGTAGCCGCCGTCCATCAGTGGGATAAAGCCGCGGATGCCGCGAACGCCGCCCCAGGTGCGTTCGCCGATCAGCGTGCCGATTTTGTAGTACTTGAAAAAGTAGCTGAAGATGTCGCCGTCGGAGGCCGCGTAGGCATTCGTGACGCAGGCGATCGGGCCGTCGAAAACAACCTGTGGCACGGTTTGGCTCGAGAAGTTTCGCGTAGCGTCCATGCCGCCGAGAATTCGGCGCAGGCGCTCGAAGATGAGCTGGTCGACGAAGCCGCCGCCGTTGTAGCGGACGTCGATGATCATCCCTTCCTTGCGAATCTGCGGGAGGAACTGCTTCACGAATTCATTGAGCCCCGCAGCTTCCATGTCGGGCAGGTAGACGTAGCCGACGCGACCGCCGGTGGCCTTTTCGACGATCGCCCGGTTGGTGTTGATCATATCAAGTTGCCGCAAACCGTATTCGCTGGCGAGCGGCTTGACGACCACGCTGCGCGAGCCATCGTCGGTGGGCTTTGAATTCACAGTGAGGGTGACATTCTGTTCGGCCGTATCGATGAAGAGCTCGTAGGGATTCTGAGGAACGCGCAGCGGGCGCCCATTGACCGCGAGCAGATACTCACCTTCCTTCACGTTGACGCCCGGCTCGGTGAGCGGGGAGCGCAAGGCCGCGTCCCAATTTTCGCCCGGATAGATTTTCTTGAAGCGGTAGAAGCCGCTGGCCGCGTTCGCTTCGAAATCCACGCCTAGCGTTCCCACGTTGATGGGATGGAGATCGGGATAGTCGCCACCGCCCACGTAGGTGTGGGAATTCGAGAGCTCGCCAATCATTTCGCCGAGAACGTAGGTGAGATCGTAGCGGTCGCCCAGATAGGGTAGGAGCTGGGCGTATTTGTCACGCTCCTTCGCCCAGTCGACGCCGTTCATGGAAGGCTCGAAGAAATAGTCGCGCTCCTGGCGGTAGGTTTCGTCGAACATCTGCTTCCACTCGGCGAGCGGATCGACTTCGGCGCGCATGCCGCTGAGATTGAGTTCGCCGTCGCCCGCTTTGTGGGGAGCCGACGGCGGAGGCGCCGCGTCGATGATTCCGTAGGCAGCGCTCGCGGCGTCTCCTGCGGCGGCAGGCCCGCCCTTGGGAGCTGAGTAGAGAAGCTTCTTCCCGTCGAACGACAGCGCAAAAGCATTCGCGCCGGACACGAGAGCGTGATCCTTCCGTTCTTTCAGGTCAAAGACGTGGATCGAGAAATCTTCGCCCGGCAAAGGGCCGGAAAGGCCCGCCACCGGAGCGCTCACGTAGTAGATGAAGCCTTTTGCCGCTCCGAGCGTTTGAAGATTTCCCGGAGGGATGGGGAGAGCGAAGACGCGGTTGCCGATGCCGTCGAGATCGATGCGGAACGGCTCGTTGCTCGCTTCTGTGGTGGTGGCACCCGCCGTCTTGGCTTCGCCATTTTTCGGAGGCGGAGCCGCCTGCGGCTTTTCCGCCGGCTTCTTCGCCGGAGTTTCCGGTGTGGCATTTGCGGGCGGATTGACCTTGAGAACATCCGGGCTTGCGATCGCGACTTCGTCGCTTTGAGGAGCGAACGGGGAAGGAGTATCCGCGCGCAGAGTGACTGCGTACACGCGCGTGGCCACCGGGTTCGAAAATTCGAAATCGTATACGCCGATCACTTCGTTGTAATCGCGGGTCGAGAGGAAGTAGAGGTATTTGCCCTCGGGATCGAAGATAGGATTCACACTATTCGTGAAACTCGTGGTGACGGGAGTAATCTTTTTGTCGTCGAGCGAATAGAGGTAGACGACGCCGTACTGATTCTCGGCGTTTTTCGCGAAGGCGATCCATTTGCTGTCGGGCGACCAGGAATAATCGGTGAGATCGAAGTATTTGCCCTGATCGACCAGCACGGGCTTCTTTTCGTTGATGTCGACGTAGAAGAGGCGCAGCGATTTATCCGCGAACGCCAGCTTCTTGCTGTCGGGCGACCAGACGGGCGGCAGGCGGAACATCGTGCCGTCGGTGGTGATGCGGACTTCGTTGCCGACGCCGTCCTGCGGCTTGAGATACAGCTCGTATTCGCCGGAACGGTCGGAGAGATAGGCGATCCAGCGGCCGTCGGGAGACCAGACCGCGTCCATTTCGTTGATGCCGGGCGTCTGCGTGATATCGCGAACGCTGCCTTCTTTGGCGGGGACGGTGTAGACGTCGCCGCGCGCGGTAAGGACGGCGCGCTTGCCGTCGGGCGCGATGTCGAAAGCTGTGACCAGCTTGCTGGTGTCCGTCCAGTGTGGGCGAGTGAGGTCGCGGTCGCCGGGCAAGTACACGGTGATCTTGTGCGCCTTCTCGGTGGCGAGATCGAAGACGTAAAGATAGCCGCCATTTTCGAAGACCATGGAATCGGGGCCGAGGCTGGGCCAGTTCACGTCGAACTCGGTGAAGTGGGTAAGCTCGCGCATCTGCTTGGTCTTTGTGTCGTAGGCCCAGAGATTCATCCGCCTGTCGGAGCCACGGTCGGAATCGAAGTAGACGGTGTCGCCGTGCCACATCGGAAACGTGTCGTCGCCGGAAAGGTCGGTGACTTCCTCGAAATGGTTGGTCTTGAAATTGTAGAAGGAGATCTGCTGCTGCATGCCGCCGCGGTAGCGCTTCCACGTGCGGAAGTTGCGGAAGATGCGGTTGTAAGCGATCTCATCGCCATCGGGCGAGAACGACATCACGCCACCCTTCTCGATCGGCAGGCGCACGGGAAGGCCGCCGGTCACGGGAACGGTGAAGGGCTGGCCGAACCAGTCGTTGAACGTAGTGCGCCGGGAGAGGAAGACGATGCTCTTGCCGTCGGGCATCCAGGTGAGGACTTCGTTGTTCGGCCCCATGCGCTCGGGCATGTGGACCGAATCGGGCAGGTAGGTGAGCTGCTTGGGCTCGCCGCCTTCGGCGGGGATCACGTAGACGTTGAAATTGCCGTCGTACTGGGCAGTGAAGGCGATGCTCTTGCCGTCGGGGGAGAATTTCGGGAAAAGCTCGAGGCCGGGATCCGTCGTGATGCGGCGCGCGGTACCGCCTGTGGAGGGTACGAGCCAAAGATCGCCGGCGTAGCTGAATACGATCGTGTCCTTGGAAATGGCTGGGAAGCGCATCAGGCGGCCTTCCTGCTCCTGCGCATGGGAAACACGGGAGACACCTGGAAGCAACAGCGATAGTGCGGCAGCGAAAAAAATTGCAGTTAAGACGCGATAGTAGCGGCTCATCCAGCTCACCCTCCGGCGAATATTGTATTACCGTAGACGCTTGCGCCGTCAAAGAGTTAGCGAAAAAATATAGCGGTTTAATTGACGAGCGCACAGCTAAACACAGAGTGCACGGAGAGAGACTGAGTACACGGAGGGCCCGAGAAACAAGCCACACGATAGCCCGAGAAATCGTTGGTTTGAACTTTCGGCGGCCTCCTGATAATTTCGTTTGCTTGTCTGTGGGTGGGGCGCGTGCTGCTTTTGAGGGTTGGATGAAGCTGGGCGACATCGAATTTCACATTTTCTCGACGGGGCGGGTGCTGCTCGACGGCGGCGCGATGTTTGGCGTGATTCCGCGCACGCTTTGGGAGAAGAAGATGGCCCCCGACGCGCGCAACCGGATCACGCTCTCGATGAATTCGCTGCTGATTCGGGCGGGCGGGAAGCGCATTTTGGTCGAGACGGGCGCGGGCGACAAGATGAATCAGAAGTTTCGCGATATCTACGGGCTCGATGGGCCGCATCTCGTCGAGGGACTGCGGGGCTACGGCCTGCGCCCCGAGGACATCGACATTGTGGTGGACACGCACCTGCACTTCGATCACTGCGGGGGAAACACGCGGGTCGAGAAGGATAAGGTGGTGCCGGCATTCCCCAATGCGCGCTACGTGACGCAGCGGGGCGAATTCGATCACGCCATGCACCCGAACGAGCGCGACCACGCGAGCTATTTCGTCGAAAACTTCGCGCCGATTGAAGCGGCGGGCATGTTCGATCTGCTGGAAGGCGATCGGGCCATCGTTCCCGGCGTGGAACTGATTCGGGCGCCGGGGCACACGGCGGATATGCAGTGCGTGAAGCTGGCGGGCGGTGGGAAGACGGCGTTTTTTCTCGGCGATCTCGTGCCGACGACCGCGCATCTCCCGCTTCCGTGGATTATGGGTTACGATCTTTACCCGATGATCACGCTGGAAAACAAGAAGCGCTGGATTCCTGCTGCTATTCAGGAGGGCTGGATTGCGCTTTTCGCGCACGACGCGCGCGTTCCTAGCGCTTACCTGCGCGAGCGTGGTGGCAAGTGGGAAGCTGAGCCGGTGGCGGTGGAGTAGAGCACTCGGGCGTGTAAGCAGAAGGCAGGAACTCACCGCTGAGACGCAGAGGACGCAGAGAAATCCTTGCGGTGGCGGGGTGCGAGGAGAAAACCTTGCCGTGGCGGGTGCGAGGCAAGCCGGAAGCCGTCGAAAACACAGAGGGACACGGAGAACGGCCACAGAGGACACGGAGAAGCTTTCGATATGGCTAAGGCAGCTAAGCGGAAATCCAAGAGCGAGCCGGTGAAGATTGGCATTATCGGGGGCAGCGGGCTGTATTCGATGGCTGGGCTGACGGACGCGAGCGAAGTGCGCGTGAAGACTCCTTTCGGCGATCCCTCGGATGCGCTGATTGTCGGAACGCTGGAAGGGCGGCGCGTGACGTTTCTGGCGCGGCATGGCCGCGGGCATATCTTTTCGCCGAGCGAGATCAATTACCGCGCGAACATCTGCGCGATGAAGATTTTGGGCGTCGAGCAGGTTATTTCGGTGAGTGCTGTCGGGTCGCTGCGCGAGGAATTTGCGCCGCTCGATTTCGTCGTTCCGGACCAATTTTTCGACCGCACGAAGGGGCGCGCGGCGACGTTCTTTGGAGGCGGGATCGTGGCGCACGTCGGATTCGACAAGCCCACGTGCCCGCGGCTCTCGGCGCAGCTGGCCGCGGCGTGCGATCGCGTGGGCGTGAACGTCCATCGCGGCGGGACGTACGTCTGCATGGAGGGCCCGGCGTTTTCGACGCTTTCGGAATCGCACACGTATCGCCAGCTGCGCTTCGACGTGATCGGGATGACGAACCTGACCGAGGCCAAACTCGCGCGCGAAGCGGAACTTTGCTACGCTACGTTCGCGATGGTGACGGATTACGATTGCTGGCATCCGGGGCACGATGCGGTGACCGTCGACACGATCATCGGCTATCTCACGAAGAATGCCGAGAATGCGCAGAACGCGATCCGCGAGGCGGTTCGCGCGCTGGACGATGAAGGAAGCTGCAAGTGCCGTTCGGCGCTGGCGCATGCGATTCTCACCGATCGCAAGCGGATTCCGGCGGCGACGAAGAAGCGGCTCGCGCCGATTATCGGCAAGTATGTCTGAGGCAAGTGGTTCGGAGCGGGTGGCAGGAATCAATCAGCAGGGAATTTCCCTTGGAATTTAATTTCTACCGAAACGCGGGGCTGCTGCTGCGCGCAGACCGCTGAGAGAACGGAGCGCCCTTGTCACTTCTCGTCGTCGGATCGGTTGCTTTTGACGCTATTGAAACGCCTCACGGAAAAGTCGATCGCACGCTCGGCGGAGCAGCGAGCTATTTCGCGCTGGCCGCGAGCCACTTCGCGCCTGTTCGCCTGGTGGCGATTGTGGGCGAGGATTTCACGCCCAAGGACGAGGCCGTCTTTCGCGGGCGGAAGATTGATCTGGCCGGGCTCGAACACGTGCCGGGGAAGTCGTTTTTCTGGTCGGGGCGCTACAGCCAGAATATGAACGAGCGGACGACGCTCGTCACCGAGCTGAACGTGTTTGGCGCGTTCCGGCCGACGCTGCCGGAATCGTATCTGGACTCGCAGTACATTTTTCTCGGCAATATCGATCCGACGCTGCAGCACTCGGTGCTGAATCAGGTGCGGCGCAGGCCGAAGGTGGTGGGGCTCGATACGATGAATTACTGGATCGACGGCACGCCCGCACAGCTGAAGGAAACGCTGAAGCATGTAGACATCCTCACGATCAACGACGACGAGACACGGCAGCTGACCGGCGAGCACAATCTTTTTCGCGCCGCCAAGCACGTGTTCAAGATGGGCCCGAAGACGCTGATCATCAAGCGCGGCGAGCATGGGGCGCTGATGGTTCACGACGGATTTATTTTTTCGGTGCCGGCGTTTCCGCTGGAGGAAGTTCACGACCCAACGGGCGCGGGCGACACGTTTGCGGGCGGCTTCATGGGTTATTTGGCGAGCAAGGGGCGCATCAACGAGCAGACGCTGCGCTCGGCGATGGTTTACGGCTCGGTGTTGGCAAGCTTTACGGTCGAGAAGTTTGGCGTGCAGCGGCTGGCGAAGGTGACGCGGAAGGAGATTTCGGCGCGGGCGCGGCAATTTGCGCGGCTGACGACGTTTAAGTTGTAGGAGCCGGCGCAGCCGGGCGCCGGGGCCTGAAGGCCCACGCTTCCACCGCCCTCGCCGCGGTCCAAGGCGGGAAAACCTTCCGGGGGATGGGCGAATCCAAGTTGACGGGCTGTGCGCCGGAATGTTATCACTCTTGCCTGTCCTGCAGGGGGATGTGCAAGGCGTCCGGTGTGTCCCTCGTTTCATGTTCCCGGCTTGCCGCGACAGGCGGTGGCGGGATCCCCGCTTGAAAGTTTGCCCGTTGAAAGTTTCTAGGAGGATGGATTGAAGCGTTCGTGGTGGGGCGCGCTGGCGCTGGCGGCAGGCACCGTCGTTCTGCTGGGAGGCTGTGGCGGGAGCAAGGCGCCGCCCTTCAATGCGACGCCGGCCGTTACGAACCTATTTCCGTCGAACATCACGGCTGGAAGCGACGGATTTACACTCGCGATCACGGCCACAGGCATCATATCGAGCGCCAAAGGCGTGACGTTGGCATATTGGAATGGTTCGCCGCGTTCGACCACGTACAATGCCACGACCAACCAGCTCCTGGTGGTGATTCCGGCTTCCGACGTGGCGACTCCGGGTTCGCCGCAGGTTACGCTCTGGAATCCACTGCCGGGCGGAGGAATGTCGACGGTGGCGGCAACATTCGCCGTCGAGGCCGTAGCGAACAATGGCCCGACGATCATCGATGTTTCTCCACCCAACGCGAAATCGGGCAGCACGGACTTCATGCTGAGCATCACCGGCACGAATTTCGCCGCGGGCGACGTGATCACGTGGAACGGCATTCCGCAGACGACATCCATCAGCGGAACTATGGCTGGCGCGACGATTCCGGCGAGTTACATCTCCGCGGTCGGGACCGCCAGCGTGGCCGTGAGCACGCCCGGGCTGGTGATTGCGTCGCCGTCGGTGGCGTTTCCCATTACTGGAGCGGACAATCCGTCGCCGACGGCCCGGTCGATCTCGCCGTCGTCGGTGACGGCCGGAGGTCCGGATTTCGAGGCGGTGCTGAATGGCTCGGGCTTCAATGCGAGCTCAGTGGCCGAATGGAATGGCATCCCGCTGGCGACGGCGGACCTGACCAGCGGGCAGCTCGTTGTTCTGATCCCCGCGGCGGATACCGGATCGGCGACCACCGCCCAGATCACGGTCACAAACCCGGCGCCTGGCGGCGGCACCTCCTCGCAACTGACGTTCACCGTGAACGCGCAGTAGCCGGCTCGCGCTGCGGACTGCGGTTGCATCCGGCGAATCGGTGCTGCGTCCGCTTCTGGACTCGCCTGCGCAAATTCCTTATTCTCGAATTCGCATATGCCACAGCCTATTAAGCCGCCTGCTCTGCGACCTGGCGACGCCATTCGCGTGTTGTCGCTCGCAAGCCCCGTGCAGGAGGATCACCTGCAAGCCGGGTGCGATGAGCTGGCGCGGCTCGGATACTCGCCGAAGATAGACCGCGCGAGCGTGCTCGCACACGAGAGTTTTTTTGCGGGAGGAACTGCGAGCCGCCTGGCCGCACTGAAGGACGCGCTTTCAGATCCGGCGATACGAGCTATTTTTTGTTCGCGCGGCGGCTATGGCTCGAATTACCTGCTCGACGGCCTGAGCGTCGCGCTGGAGGCACCGAAGATTTTTCTGGGTTCGAGCGATCTCACTGCGCTGGAGATTTTTCTCTGGCAGAAATTTCGCTGGGTGACGTTCTACGGGCCGATGGTGGCGTCGAATTTCGACCGCGGCGCGGGCGCGCCACACGGCTACGACTGCCCGAGCCTGATGTCCGCCATTGCCGAGACGCGGCACGGCTGGTCGATTGATTTGCAGGGCTCGCCCATGGTTACGGGGCAGGCGCAGGGCACGCTGCTCGGCGGCTGCCTCACGCTTGTCGAAGCGTCACTCGGAACACCATGGGAGCTCGACACGCAGGGCGCCATCCTGCTGTTGGAGGACCGCGGCATGAAGCCTTACCAGGTAGATCGCGCGCTGATCCATCTCAAACAGGCACGGAAGTTTCGCAACGTCGCCGGCATCATTCTGGGCGATTTCCCGGAATGCGCTCCGCCGCCGGAAGGCGAAACGGTGGAATCTGTCGCCGGCCGCATTCTCGGGCCGCTCGGCGTGCCGATCGTGTGGGGTTCGCCCGTCGGGCACACCGAGCGAGCGGCGCTTACGGTGCCGCTGGGCGTTCGCGCCGAGCTAGCGAGCGCGGGCCGCGGCATGCTCAAAATCCTCGAACCGGCGTGCACGTCATGAGCGGCCCCGTCACAAAACCTCCCGTCGACCACATCCATCTCCTCGGCATCGGAGGATCTGCGATGGCGCCTTTCGCCGGAATGCTCGCGGAGCGAGGATTTCGCGTGACCGGTTCCGACACCGGCGTGTATCCGCCCGCGTCGAACCTGCTGCGATCGCTTGGCATCACGTGGAATGATGGCTACCGCGAGGAGAATCTCCGGCCGGCGCCCGATCTTGCCGTGATCGGCAACGCGATTTCGCGCGGCAATCCCGAACTCGAGCGGATACTCGACGACAAGATTCCTTACCGCTCGATGCCACAGATCCTCGAGGAATATTTTATTCCGGGCCATACTTCCGTCGTTGTGGCGGGGACGCATGGCAAAACTACGACGACCGCGATGCTTGCCTGGATTTTCCAGACGGCGGGGCGGCGCCCCGACTTTCTGATCGGCGGAGTGGCGCCCAATTTTGGAGACCGCAGTTACGGGCTGGGCGGCGGGGAAGAGTTCATCATCGAAGGCGACGAGTACGACACGGCATTTTTCGACAAGTCTCCGAAATTCCTGCACTACCATCCGGACGAGCTGATCCTTACGTCGCTCGAATACGATCATGCGGATATCTATCCCGATCTGGCGTCGATTGCGCTGCAATTCCGGCGGCTGGTGAATCTGGTGCCGCGGCGCGGGCGGATCTTGATGTGGGGCGAGAGTGCCGAGCTTCGCGAAGCGACTGCGAAGGCATTTTGCCCGGTCGAAACATTTGGTCTGACGCCGGAATGCGATTGGTGCGCGGGAGACATCCTCTGGCAGGATGAGGCCACCGAGTTTCGTGTCGCCTATCGCGGCAGCGAGGTGACGCGCATTCGAATTCCCGTGGCCGGGCGGCACAACGTGCTCGATGCGCTGGCCGCGGTCGCGCTGGCTTACCGGCGCGGAGTGGAGTGCGATGCGATCGATCGCGCGCTTGCCACGTTTCAGAGCGTGCGCCGCCGCATGGAGATCAAAGGCGAGGCGGGCGGCATTCTGGTGGTCGAGGATTTCGCGCATCACCCCACGGCGATTCGCCTGACGCTCGAGGCCGCACGCACGCGCTGGCCCGGGCGCAAAATTTGGGCTGCGGTCGAGCCGCGGTCGAATACGATGCGCCGCAAAATTTTTCAGGATGCGCTGCCGGACGCGCTCTCGCTGGCCGATGCGGTGCTTTTGGGCCCCGTGAATCGAGCGCAATTGCTGGCCGAAGAGGATCGCCTTTCACCCGAAGCGATCGCCGCCGCCGTCCGGGCGCGGGGCGCCGACGCCAAGGCGTTCTCGTCTGCTGACGAAATTGCCGAGCATCTGACTGCGCACGCTGGCTCAGGCGATCTGATTCTGATCATGTCCAACGGCAGTTTCGACGGGCTTACCGGGAAGCTTCTGGAGAAATTGCACGCGGCTTCCGGTGCGCGTGCATGAAGGACTGCGGCCCCGGGTTTCGTCGCGCGCTGGCCCCGGCATTCCTCGCGGTGTGCGCATCGCTGATCGCAGCGCGGCCGGCAGCAGCGACCATTCAGTATCGCGTTTCGCTCGCCCAGCCGGACCGCCATCTGTTCGGTGTGTCGATGACGATTCCCGTTAAGGGCAGGGAAGTCACCGTTGCGATGCCCGCGTGGAATGCCTTGTATCGCATCGCGGATTTTGCGTATCGCGTGCGCGACGTGACCGCGCTTTGCCGCTCGGTCGATGCTGTCCCCGCGAATGTCGGGAAACTCGGCAAGCAGACCTGGCACATTTCGCTCGCGTCGCCATGCCAGCCCGGCGACCACAATACGTTCGAGATTCACTATTCGATCGAGTGGGACGATCCTGGGCCCTTCAATTCGCAGCTCGACGAGCACCACGCCTTCATCAATCTTGCTGAGATTCTGATGTACGTTCCCGACCGGCGGGCCGAAGATGTGTCGGTCGAATTCGACAACGTGCCGGCCGGCTGGCGAACTGCGACGGAGCTTAGCGCGGCTCCCGGCGCGGCCGACGCCTACGCCGCTTCGAGCTACGACAAGCTCGTCGATGCACCGGTTGAAGCGAGTAGATTCGATGAATTCACATTCAACAGCGATGACGCGCACTTTCGCGTGGTGGTCGATCCGGAGATCGAGGGCGGCTGGAACCGCACGCAGCTGGAAGATGGGCTCAAGCGCATCACCAAATACGAATTGCAGCTGATGGGCGGCCCGCCCTTCGATACGCCGCAGCACGAGTATACGTTCATTTTCCATATCGGGCCCGACGACGAGGTCGAAGGCGGCGGCATGGAGCACGCCGATTCGACCGCCATTTCCATGAGCTCCGTGGATTCCGCGATTCCGGTCGCGGCGCATGAGTTTTTCCACGTGTGGAACGTGAAGCGCATCCGCCCGCAGAGCCTCGAGCCGGTCGATTACACGAAGGAGCAGTACACGCGCTCGCTTTGGTTTGCCGAGGGCGTCACGAGCGCGTATGCCTCGTTCGTGCTCGTCCGCACCAAGCTGTGGACGAAGTATCAGTTCTACGGCGACCTTGCCTCGCAAATCGGCGAGCTCGAAGCGCGCCCGGCGCGCGCGTGGCAGAGCGCGGAGGAATCGAGCTTCGACGCGTGGTTTGAGAAGTACGACGGCTACAACGAACCGGACCGCAGCATTTCGTATTACAACAAAGGGCAGATTCTCGGCGTGATGCTTGACCTCGCGATCCGCGACGCGACCGACAATCACAAATCGCTCGATGACGTTTTTCGCCTGATGAACGCCCAATACGCGCAGCAACGCAAGTTCTACAACGACGACGAAGGCATTCGCGCGGCCGTCGAAGAGGTGGCCGGAAAGAGTTTTCAGGATTTCTTCCGCCGCTATGTCGGCGGCACGGACGAAATTCCGTATAACGATTTCCTCGGCCTCGCCGGCCTGCAGGTGAATCGCGCTGCCCTGGACCAGAAAAGCCTCGGCGCACAACTCGGCACGATGTATACCATCAGCGAAATCGAGCATCCGGGCGAACGCCAGCGCCGCATTCGCGAGGGCATGCTGCGCGGCACCACCGACTAGCATGGCAACTAACATGGCGTCCGCTGCCAGCACTCTCGTCGCCGTATTCCTCACGTGCGTCGCGGTTCTGCTCGGCCTGCCGTTCCTCATCTTGTGGACGTGGCTCGTGGGCAATCCCGATTTGATGTACCGAACGTCGATGAAATTTTGCCGCTTCGCGATTCGGTTAGTAGGAATCCGCGTGCGCGTCGAGGGGATCGAAAACATCCCATCAGGCGCGTGCATCTTTGCAGCAAATCACGCCTCGAATCTTGATGCACCGATCCTCTTCCCCGCGATCCCGCGCCGAATTTCGGTGCTTGCCAAGAGGGAGCTGTTTGGGCTACCCGTGCTGGGACTGGGAATGCGCTTGGCGGGATTCGTCGCGGTGGATCGGGCGGGGAAGCAGGCGGGCTCCGGCGTCGCGGCGGCCGTGAGCACGTTGAAGGACGGACTTTCTGTCTTTATCTTTCCGGAGGGAACGCGCAGCCGGGATGGACGCCTGCAACCTTTTAAGACAGGCGCGTTTGTGACGGCGATTGAGGCTGGAGTGCCGATCGTGCCGGTCGCGATTGCGGGTACCTACCGCCTGCTGCCGCGCGATCAGTGGGTCGTTCATTCGGGCCAGGTCGTGGTGCGCTTTGGCCCTGCCGTCGATACCTCGGCGTACGCGGCGAACCAGCGCGCGAAACTGCTCGCTCGCGTCGAAACGCTCGTCGCCGCAGCTTTGCCGCTCGATCAAAAGCCGGACCAGCAGCCGGCACCGCCTGTCAGCATCCCCTGATATACTGGTTTTCTGTGCCCGCGAAGCTCATTCACGAAATCATTCCCGTGGGGCTGTTGCAGTGCAACTGCTCGATCCTGGGTGATCCGGAAACGCATGAAGCCATCGTCGTCGATCCGGGCGACGACGTGGACCGCATCCTCGAAATTCTCCGCCGCCATCAATTGAAAGTTTTGGCGATCGTCAGCACGCACACGCACATCGACCACGTGGGCGGGCTCGCACAACTTCATCGCGCTACCGGCGCGCCGGTGCTGTTTCACGAGGCCGATCTGCCGCTTTATCGCAGCCTCGACATGCAGGCGCAATGGCTCGGCATTCCCACGCCGGAGACGGTGCGCATCCAGGATTTCGTGAAAGAGGGCGACACGCTGCGCTGGGGCGGCTTCGGAGCGCACATTTTGCACACGCCGGGGCACACGCCCGGGAGCATCAGCCTCGTCGTCGAGCCGACATCGATGCAGACGCAAGCCGTGACAGCTACGGCGCGCGCGAAACCCAATGCTGCGGCGGAGTCCGCGCGCGGCGGTTCGCTTCTCCTCGCGGGCGACACGCTGTTTCGCGGCAGCATTGGCCGCACCGACCTTCCCGGCGGTTCGTTCCCGCAGATACTGAGCTCGATCCGCGAAAAGCTGCTGATTCTGCCCGAGGAGATGATCGTTTTCCCCGGCCACGGCGATACGACCACGATCGGCGAAGAGCGCGAGCAGAATCCTTTCCTGCGTTAGCAGTCGCCGCGCATCGCTCATTGCAGACCACCGCAGCCGAGGGAAAACACGACATGCTGCGGGTGAGCCTGCGCTCGATCGGGCAACGACTCGCAACGGAGGCGCACCATGAATGTGTTCACGATCCCCGGGAGATCTCGCGTAGCAAGCCTCGCATCGGTAGTTTTCGCGGCGATCCTCGCGCTCGGGCTGCCGCTGCCTGTGTCCACGCAGGCGGAGCCTCCCGATAAAGCCGCGAAAAGCAGCGAAGCATCGCTCGCGGCGCGCATCCAGCGCCTTGAGGATATCGAGGAGATTCGGGTGCTGCTCACCGACTACGGCCGCTACCTCGACGCCCACGATCTCGCCGCCTATTCGCACCTTTTCGCCAAGGACGGCGAATGGGTCGGCGGTTTCGGCTCGGCAAAAGGGCCCGCAGGCATTCAGGCGCTGATGGAGAAGAATCTAGGCCCCGGTCCGGCGCGCAAGCCGGGATCAACCTTCCACCTCCTCACGAATTTCATCATCGACGTGCATGGCGACACCGCAACCGCATGGTCGCGTTGGGTTTTCGTCACCACGGGCGCCGACAATCGGCCCGCTTCGGCAATGGGCGGTCACTATGACGACGCGCTTGTTCGCGAGGATGGCCACTGGAAATTCGAGCGGCGAGTGGCCGTCAACGACATACCGCAATCCATCCCGACGCCCCCGTCCGCGCCAAAGTAACGCGTGAGGGACCTAGTTCTAGGACTATCTGTTGCGGCCCTTGGAACACGGCGCTTGGGCTTCGCTTTACTCGCCGCGCACCACACTGGATAATCACGCCGTCATCGATTGGGGTCGGCAGCGCGACTTGCATGATCGCCTGCTTCGGAATTACAGTTTCAAATGGGTACAGTGCGCTTTTCGGTTTATACTTACGGTATTCCCGACGGGCAGCGGGCCCCATGCAAGATTCGAGTTCGAGATCGCAGCCGCTCAGGGCCGGATTCTCTCGCAGTTTTGATTGGCCGAATCCCACGGCGCGTGAGATTTGCGGGGTGATGGAAACATGAGACGTTCCGACTTGGTTCGCAATGCAGGGAAGGGGAAGACCGTGCGTACATCCCAGATTGTTTTCGGCGAACGGCAGCATTTGCTGCGCGTGCTCGATTCCGTGGAGCATAGCGCTTTGCCGGTTTCGCGCCTCGATCAGGAGCGGCGTGTGATCGAGCAACTAATCCACGCGCGCACACAGGAACTCAACCGCATCAATCCCGGCTGGGACGAAAAAGTGGGCACCGTGCTCAGCTCGGAAGTGCGTGCGGATGCGCTCGACCAGCTCTCGCGCCAGGCGCCGAAGGAAGATTACTATCTGCTGCGTTTGATCAGCGAGCACCCGAAAGTGACGGCGAAGACGCTCGGGCGCCTTTCGCATCATCCGTATTCGGCGATCCGCGAAAATATCGCGCGCCATCCCAACAGCGACGCTTCCACGCTTTCCCGGCTCAGCCGCGACCGCTCGCAGCCGCTCTGGTATCTCGTCGCGTTCAACCCCAACGCACCGGCACCGCTCCGCAAGAAGCTGCAGGAACGCATGCGCCGCCTGGGCGAAAAGACGGCCACTCAGTAGGTATTCAGCCGCAAATTCACACGAACGACACCCCGCCGGGTCGGAAGGGCATCAACGCGCCCCTGCAAAATCGTCTATGGTTGCGTGGGGCGGAAGGGTGCGACTGGAACCGCAATGTTTGGCGGGCGATAGACGTAGCCAATCACTGCGTTGGCATTGATGGACCTGCCATCGAACGTCGCCGGCTGGAAAGTCCATTTCTCCACCGCTTCGATGGATGTTTTTGCCAGGAATGGCGCCCACACGGGTATAACGTGCGTCACCTGGCCGCTGCGGCTGACGTGGGCCTCGAGCACCACAGCGCCCTGCGCCACGCTATTCAAGGGATAGTTCGCCCACGAGGCGGTTGTCGTTTTCGGCGGCAGAAACCCATTCGCATCCTGTGGAAGGACCATCACCTCTTTGCCAAGCGCGGGAGTCTCGGTGCCCGCGAGCCGGAAATCGCTGGGATTGAAGACGACGCTGACGGTGATGGTCGAATCGACTCCGGCGCCGTCGAGCATTGCAGGATGGAACGTCCACTTCTGGATGGAGAGCAGGACGGGCGAAGTCAGCGAAGGAATATCGCGCAGAACGTCGGTGTTCTTGATCTTCCCCGCATCGTCCAGGTTGACCGCAACCACCACAACTCCCGCCGCGGCGCTATCGATCGGGTAGGTGATGCTCGCCGCTGTCGCAAGGCTCGGGGGAGTGAATTTTGGGCGCTTACTCCGCCCAAAGGCACAAGGGGCGGTTGCGATGAGAAGAGTAACGGCCAGCGCGCGGAGTGCGGAAGAACGCTGCATATTTCAACCCACACACGAATTCTCGCGCCGTCGCGACCGCAAAGCAAATTGCCGGAATATTTCAGTCGGGGTGAATCGATGTGAACTGCGCTGAGTCGGAAGTCTGCTTGGCGAGGCCGGCCAGAATTTCCCGCACGTAATGCTGCGTTTCGGGGAAGGGCGGGATGCCGCCGTAACGGTCGACCATCTCGGGTCCGGCGTTGTATGCGGCGAGCGCGAGCTTGAGATTCCCGTCGTAGCGCACCAGCAGGTCTTTCAGGTAGTGCGTTCCGGCTTCGATGTTTTGCGCGGGGTCGAAGATGTTCGCCACGTCGTAGCGCGCGGCAGTTTCTCGCAGGAGTTGCATGAGGCCCAGCGCCTTTTTCCGCGACACGGCTTTCGCATTGAAGTTCGATTCGGCTTCGATCACCTGGGCGACGAGCTTTTCGTTCACGCCGTGTTTCTGGGCCGCCGCGTGAATCAGCTGGGCGTAGCGGACGCCGAAATCGACATCGGCTGGAGGTGGGGCCGGGAACTGATCCTCGGGTTCGACGTCGATCAATTGCTCTGTGGAAATTTCGACGGTCCCGCCCCGGACGGTGAGCTGCACGCGATCGCCCTGCTGCGCATAACCTGTGATATGCAGCCGCATCCCATTGCGCAGGACGGCATAATCGGCGCGAGCTGCCGGCGCGGCAATCACCGTAGTGACGCCGGCCAGCAGCATCGCGCCCAGAATGGCCGTGGATTTCATCTCGTTAGTTGTAGACCGCCGTTATTTATGTCCCGACTGGCCCGGAGGATTGGCAGGTGGCCGTTGCCGGCTCGCCGGGGGAATGATTCCATTGTCGCGCAGATACTCGACCATCTGCCCGTAGTGGTCCATCGAGTGTGCGCAATCGAAAACCACGATTTGAGCGGGCGTCCGCAAGAAGGGAGTCGGAGGGTTCTTCATATCGACAAACGCATTTTCGGCATTGATGGTTGCGATGGCCTTGTGCCCCAGCGCAAAGGAATCTTTCAAGTACTGCATGATCTCGGCCTTCGTTTTCACCGAATCCGGGCCATTCTCGCCTTCGAACTGCGAAGCGGGCGTCGCGGCGGGCCGCCCCAAGATTGAGCCGAAGAATCGATCGTTGGTTGTCGCGATGTGCTTTACTTGCTGGGCGAACGTCCGCACGCCCGCAAAGTTTCCGTTCGTCGGCGCAAAGTCGTACTTGTCTTCCGGCATGGCGTCAGCCAGGCCCTCGATTTCGCGTTCCTCGATCGAAAGCTGAAAATCGAGCACGGAGGTTATGGTTGCGGGCTTGGTCGACATCGGCGGCCTTCCCATCGGCGGGCCCTGCTGGGCCCTGGCCGCTGCTCCCGTCAGCAAGCCCGTCGCAAACAGCAGTCCACTGGCAATCACCGTAAGAACCTTCATGTCATTCCCCCTTTTCCGTCAGCTCGTTCCCTTGCCATTTAGCGCATAAGATCGAACGGCGGCTGCCACGCCGCAGTCGTCGTTCGAGAGGGTAACCCGCCAGCCGAGCGATTTCAACTCGGCGACGGCGTTGCCCATCACGATGGGTGTTCCGGCGAATTCCAGCATTTCGCGGTCGTTCCAATTGTCTCCGATCGCCATCACCTCATCGGGCGCGATCCCGCGCCGCCTGGCCCACTCGGCGAGCGCCGTGCCTTTCGTCACGCCGCGGCGCAGCACGTCGAGCATGGACATGCCGCGTTCTTCATATTCGGTCAATGCCAGCGTGTACTCGTCGCAGTGCGCGTGGGTTTCGAGCGTACGGTGCGCGGCGCGAACCATTTCGCATTCACCGATGAACATGATCTCGACGGGATCTTCCGTGTCGAGGCAGGCGGCAAGTGGGGCGACCTCCGCCACCTGGTGCCTGTGCCGCTGGAGGTAAGGGCCCATGAACGGGCCGTCCCAGTTGATTCGCTCGAAGATCACTTGGCGCTCGGCCGGACGGTCGAAAATCACCCCCTGGTAGGGCCGGAATTCGCCGGTCGCTTCGATCACACGCCGCGCCGTCTCGATCGGCAGCAGGGAACGCAAATGGGTCTCTCCCGAGCCCGATTTCACCAGCGCGCCATTGCTGACGATAAGGTGGGCGTCGCAGGGCAGTTTCTGAGCGATCCTGCGCGCTGGGTCGAACCTCCGGCCGGTGACGATCACGATTTCGATGCCGCGCTCGGCCGCCTCTCCGATCGCCAGCGCATTGGCTTCGGGGAGCTCGCCGTGACTATCGAGCAGCGTTCCGTCGATATCGGTGGCAATGAGCCGGATTGGCAAGGAAAGGCCTCCACGAAAGGCTAGCATCCGATAGGGCCAATTGAAAGGGCATGGGCAATGGGTGTTAACCGTCCAATTTGGAGTAGTTTAGGCCGAAGTTCCCGCTTGTTCTAAAGACAACTCATTTGGTTTGAGGGAGAAGAACAAAAGTGTCGTTCAAGTTTCTGGCTACAGCATTTACTGCAAGCCAAGATACTGAAAGATTCTCGCTTGGAGAGGCGTGGCCTGAGTGACTTGCTCAAAGGTGGGTCTTTCCTTCGTGGCCTGCACCTGGCAGGTATTGCGGCAGCGTGTGGCCAGCGCTTGGAGCAAGGTAGGAAAGCTGTGCACCGGAAATCCTTCGACCGTTTGCTTCCGCTGCTTTTTGATCTGCACCGCAGCAGAGGGTTCCGCGGCCGCTACCGGATCCCGCTGCTGGCGAACCTGCGCCAGATCTTCTTCCTCAAACAGCAACGGCGCCAGGGCCGCTCGCATATGCCATTCCACGTAGTAGGCCATCAGGCAGAGGAAAATATGCGCACGCACATGCTCCTCGGTACGCAGATAGATCGGCCGTACCCGAATATCCATTCCCTTCCAACACCGAAACGCCCGTTCCACGTTGGTTAGATTTTTGTAATGCCGCACGGTATCGGGGGCCGCCAGGGCTTCCTTGCTTTCGCTGGTGCGGATCACATACACACCGTCCAGTAAACTTTCTTTCCGAATCTCCTCCTCTCGGCGGTGCGCGTAAAATCGGCCGTCTTCGATGGTGAGTTCGAAATGTTTGGCCATCTTGAAGCGGTTCACCACGCGGCCCACCTTCAGTGCGATCTCTTCCTTGCGCAAGATCTTCTTCTTGCGCCGCGCTACTTGCTGGGTGATCGCTTCCAGTTCTCTTTCGGTGGCTTGCAATAATTCCTCGCGTTTCCTTTTGCGCTCCTCTGCTAACAACGGGTTGAAACAGGCCACCAGCCGTTCGCCGGGATACAAAGCGGTGTGGATCTCGACCAGGTTTTGCTGATCAAACAGAGAAAGCTGCAACGCACCCGCTTCTACCAACTGCCGAATCGCTCCCGCTTTCAGCGCCGAGATCCAGCCGAGTTCCGGATGTTGGTGTAGCTGCGCGATCTGCTTTTCCGTCAACATCCCGCGATCCCCCACCATCACCACGCGGGACAGTCCAAAACGCTCGCGTAGTTTTTGGACTTGTCCCGTCACCGTGGTGGCATCGCCGGTGTTGCCCGGATACACCTCTACGGAAAGGGGGCGGCCCTCGGGATCGGTTAAGACGCCGTACACGATAATGGGGCGGTCGCGTTTGCCATCGCGGTTATGGCCATAGCGCACCAGAGAGCAGCAACGGCCTTCGTAATAGCTGCTGCTGATGTCGTAGAGAACTTCGCTGCCTTCGCGCAGATGTCGTTCCGTGAGTTTCTTCTCGATCGCTGCTTGTCGGGCGAGCAGCCAATCCAGAGCTTGGTAGAGTTCTTCTTCCCCGGCATCTTGTACGGACAATTCTTCGGCGAGCGTGCTGTGGTGCCAAAGCCGCGTGGTGGCGAGTTTGGAAGCCGGATCCAGGAGACGTTGGACCAGCATGGCTAGCACCAGATCGCGTTCGCGGCAGGGCTTGGAACTGAGCAGCGGTTCGAGTTGGAGACGGCGCACGGTGCCCAGCACGGCCTCGACGTGACCGTGAGGCAAGGAACGCAGCACATGAAAGGTTTCCGAGGCTGGGAGGAAGGTTTCGCCGGCCAGAGAGCGGCGAATCATGTCGATGAGCGAAGGCGGGAGATGCGAGATGTTGCCGAGGGTTTCGTGCTTCACTTGGCCGCCGACACGGAAGGTACGGCGGAGGAGGTGGGACTGATAGATACGGCCCTTGTACCTCCGTGTAGTTGTGGCTACATGTACAGTACCAGATCTAGAAGGCATGCCATTAACTATAACATATAATCAACTATGTCAAGAAGAAAATATACTATTTAGTGGCTACACAATGGAGGGCAAAATAGACGAATCGCTTATTTCTGCTCAACTTAGCTCCCGGTAAGGTCAGAACTTCGGTTTAGGTGCGCTGACGCGGTTCTAAGGTGTTTTACCCGGTACGAAATCAGTTAACTACCGGATTGAGGCGCCGAGGCGCAGCCGTTACCCTTGTCTCACTACACGACGAACGGGAGCTTTGCCGGTCGTGAAGTGCAAACGTCGAGCGGGGACCGATCGCACACCCCGAGACCTTCTTTCCCTTCTCGACGATTTTAAACAGTCGGCAAAGCTCCTGCCCCTTCCTCCCGATTTTTGCTCCGAGTCGGATTTCGCCTACATGCCTGAGCCGAATGGCGATTGGCTGCCGTTGACCCGTTTGTTAGAATGAAAACCTCGGTGGGCGGCTAGCTCAGTTGGGAGAGCATCGCGTTCGCAACGCGGGGGTCGGGGGTTCGAATCCCCTGCCGTCCACCATTTCCTTTCAACAACTTAGCGCCATTTTCGGCCAGCCACGATGCACTGAAATGGTGCAATTGTGCTAGGAATGTGCTAGCCCTCCTTTTTCCGGGCCTGCATGCGCACGACTTTCTCGCCTGCTGCCTTGCGATATTTCTCCGTTTGCACGAGTGCCTTGCGCAGATCGTCCTCAACAATGATTGAGTAGCGGCGGAACATCGAGTCCGTCTTATGGCCTGAAATCTTCATCGCGACTTGCGGCGCAACGCCTGCCTGCACCATGTTGCGGACTGCCGATCTGCGCGTGTCGTGAAAGATTGGTCCACGGTACGTGCGCCCAGCCTCACACTCGGGGCATTTCTTCTCAGTGCCCTGTGTCTCGCACGTCTCGCAGACCCATGCGCCGAGTCCAGCCTTCACAGCGGCTGTCCTCCACGAACGTTGGAAGAGAGCGATGTGTGCGCCTTGCCTGTGAAAGATGTGCTCTGCTAGTTGAACCGTGCCATTCAGCTCGATCTGGCGGGCGGCACGCCGTCGCTCGATGAGGGCTTTAAGCTCGCCTTCAAACGGAATAAGGCGGGCCTCTCCGTTCTTGCTATTCTTGCCGGGAAGCCGGATCGTATCGCCTTCGACGTTCTTCCAAACTAGAGAGGCAATTTCACCCTTCCGCATTCCCGTCAAGTAGCCGAACAGAACAAAGTCGCGGACATCGGCCGGCAGCTCGACAAGCAACCGTCGCATGTCTTTCTCCGAGAAGAACCCCTGCCGCTCGTTTCCCGCCTCGCTCAAGTGGGTGATCGCCGGGGCGCGGTGTAGTCGATTGCGGCGGATCGCTAGCTTGTAACTCTGGCCCAGGAGTTGCGTCGTGCGATTGATCGAACTCGGCGCGTCACCACGTTCTACGCGCCTGCGGATGTACCTGTCAATTTCTTCAGCAGTGAGCGCTACCGCCAACTCACTGCCGAAATCCTCATCGACGCGGTTGAGATGCCCAGCGTTCTGCGCACTGAGTTTTCCGCGCAGAACGTAGTCTGATCGCAACGCCTCGATAAGATCGTGGACTCTTAACTTCTCGTTCTTCGGCTCAACAAACTGCCTCGCGCCAATCTGATCGGCATGCACTTCTTTTAGCCGCTTGTTGAGGAATTTCTCGGCTCTGTCTGGCTCGCTTTCGCCTGTTGATTCCCGGTATTGCTTACCGCGCAGCGAATAGCGGCACCAGTAGGTAACTCCACGCAAATAGACTCCGGGCATTTTAGTGTTCTCCTCTCTCGCTTTTCTTTCTACCGCGATTTCTTAATGTGCTGCTCGATGCCACGCGCCGAAAACAGCAACTTGCGACCCTCGGGCTTGCAGAACGCGAGTCGCCTGTGATTTCGGTACAGATACGACGTGCTCACGCCCAGCCGTTTCGCTGCCGTCGTTATGTCGACACGTTCGTCGGGCTGAGTTGGTGCGGCAACAGGCGCACTCAGTCGTGCAAGCGCCGTGACGCGAATTTGTTCTAACTCGCCGAGAAACGCTGGCAGATCGTCGAGAGTGAGCGTCTGGGCGTGTTCGAGCGCGGACTTCAGGGAATCCCTCATTGCGTGAAAACCTCATAGGGATGAAACCCCGAACCTCACGCTCGTATCGCCGATTGCGCCTCATGACCGCCTCGCGCGCACCACATGAACGAGTGCGAGCACGAATGCGCCGAGCATCAGCATCCACGCACACTCATGCTCACCCTTGACGAAAAAACGGATCGAAACTAGGAAAGCGACTACGTAGAGAAAAACTGCCGTGATACTCTTGCGGATAGCCATGTGCGCCTCCTCTATAGGTGCCGTGGTTAGGGGCGCGTTCGGTGTTTCAGCACCAGCGCGTCCCGCTTTGTTTTAAATCCCCCGAAAATGGGCTTGCATGTTTCCGCGAGAATCGGGCCGTTCGCAGCCCGAGAACCTGTCGTACTATTTCTTCATATTTAGTAGCCGATAGGTCGTGAAAACGGAGCTACCGTGCAGCTTCGCGATGGCGGCGTAGGAGAGACCCTTCCGCCGATCACGGCGAAGCTGGCGAACGTCTGCGGGAGTGAAACTGCGGAGGGCGGGCGACCGAGACGCACGCCACGGGCACGCGCAGCGGCAATGCCGGATTTGACCCGATCCCGGATCAACTCTCGCTCAAACTCCGCAATGCTGGCGAAGATGCCGAAAATAAGGCGACCGTTCGGGGTGCTGGTATCGACGCCCTCGTGGATGGAAACGAAATCGATGCCAAGCGCCCGGAATTCCTCAAGCGCGTTGACAAGGTGCCGGAGGCTTCGGGCGAATCGGTCATACCGATAGACCACGACAGAATCAAATCGGCGACGTTTGGCGTCGGCCATCAGCCGATCCAACTGCGAGCGTTTCTCCTTCGCCCCGCTGATTCCGACATCGGTATATTCCGCCTCAATGTGCCAGCCCCGCCGTTTGACGAACTCGCGAAGCTCACGTGTCTGCATCCCGACATCCTGCCCGTTTGTGCTTACCCTTGCGTAGATTGCTGCTCGCATCTTGTTCTCCTTTTAGGCTTTAGCCCCCTCAAGGGGGGTGCCGCCGTGTGGAAACATACCTTAAAGTAGACGTATCACATAGGGAAATGTAGTTTGGGAGGCCGCCGTAGCATGCCATTTGCTCGCAATACGGGGCGATTTCCCGCGTCGTACAGGCTAGCTATGGGTAAACCCACTCCCTTCCTACTACTACGAATGTAGTATGTTGTTCGAGTGGAGAGGGGCCCGCGAAGTGAAAATCTTTCACGAACAGCGACGAACCGGGTTTAATTCCTCCGGGCAGTAATTCCTTTTTGGAGGGCACAAAAACCAATGACAAGAACATGGCCGGCAGTAATGAGTCGAGACGCTTGGATGGAAGCGGCGAACCGGCAGTTGAAGAAAGCTGGGCAGCGCTTGGTTCACATCCAGAGCGATGATCCGCGCTGGCCGACGCTTGGCGATTACGTTCTGGTGAATCGCAAGAGTAATTCGATAAAAATGCAGCACATCAACCTCTTCGACATCGCGCCACCGATCATGCTGAAAAAAGTGGGCGTGAAGCGTAGTCCGATTACAGTCAAGAGGTAAGTTGTTGTAGGGAGTCAGCCGCGACGAGCGTTGAGTTTCTCCTCCCAGAGCTTCCCACACCGTCCGGCTAACCTCCAATAAAAAGTTCTGGGAGAACTCAATGGAAAGACAAGACGAAGTAGTCCGAGAGTCCAAGCACTACGTCCGCGAATTTATGCCACATGGCCACGGTGGAGACGTCTATTGGTATCGAATCAGCAAGAAGTACATCCGGCGCGACGGCAAGAAAGTTCCCTACGTGCCGCTGGAAAAGCGAGACCTTGAAAAGCACGAATGGGAGTTCATCCATTTGAGCGACGACGGCAAGAAACGCCTCTCTGAGTTCGAGAAGCAAATCACAGAGAAGAAACTGATTCGGAAGCTGGAAGGCCAATTCGACCTTGATGAGAGAGAAAGACTCGATGAACTATCAAATACAGTTCGTGCCATAGAGGAAGCACGGAATCCGTCTCCTCCCACAGAAATCGAAACTCCCGAGAAGCCCCAAAAGAAAGCGCCTGTACTTTCTTCGACAGATGGCGAGATCAAGCGCGACAAGCATGGCGTGAAACTCTTCAGCTACGGCGAGAAGTATTACTTCACGATGTGTGTGAACAAGTCGATGAAATACCCTGATCACACGTCGCTGCGTTTTTCGATGGCCGGCAAGAATCTGCTATTCACGCTGGGGAAGTCTGAGGTGAAAGCATTGGTTCGAGAAGCCCATCGTGGTCTCACGACCGGGGAATTGATGGAAATTCTCAAAAAGGCCGTAAGTAGAGCTAGGCCGTATATAAGGCCATTTTTTCACGTAAGGCCGTATATAAGGCAAGGCCGCAGTAAGTAGATTACGTAGGGGTAGGCAGGAGCCAAAACCGCTCCTGCCGTAGAAGTAGGTGTTCGTAGAAAAGATTGTGCTATCGCACAAAACCCAAACCCTTTCTCTCAACAGTCAAAAGACAGATGTTCCAGAATTTGAGAGCTTCCGAACGCTGGGCAAGGGGAAACACGGATTGCGGCTGGACGACCCCGCAGACTGCCTAGGAATGCGAGCAATCATGCTTCAGGGGGGCTTCCCTGTAATGAAATGGGCAATCGTAGAAACGTACAGTTTAAGTAGGAGCGGAACGAGGCGTACGAACATGCGGAAAAATGGGCGGAACCGTAAGGCGAATTCAGCGGGGTTTTAGTATGAAACGGAAACCCGAGAGTCCTGCACCAAAATGCCCGATTCACAACAGTCCGATGCGCTTGCTTCCTGCGTTGCCCGATCTAAAACCGTCTCGGGGCGTGACAGCGTTTAAGATCAAATTAAGACGCGAGTTCAATTCCGTCCTGCGCTACCGCTGCCCGGTTGAACATTGTCCATATTGCGCGGTCGTAGAAGTGCCCGAGTAACTTAGGTAAAGAAGTTTTAATGACGGGAGGAACAAGGAATGTCGAAGCCGCGTCAGACTCATTACGGGACTCAGAGGGGACTAGGGAAGAAACGCCGGATGTGCGGCATCACCCAGCATCAGCTTTCCCATGAGACTGGCATCCCCATTGGAAAAATAGTCTATGCCGAAACTGGAAGAGTCGATCTGGAACCTTCCGAAGTCGCGAAGATTCAGAATGTTCTGAAACAGAAAGCTCGGAAAGCGATGGACGCAGTCGCATGAAGAAAATCGCCAACTCTTCAAAACTTTTGAAACGTGTGAGTCGTGTATCGACTGCGCCAAAGGCGGCGCAGATTGCGCCGATTCTCAAGCGCAAAGGAAAGCCGCGCGGCAAGAGTTTTGAGGTCGGCAATAGGTTCGGCCTCGCCACTCGGTTCAAGCCCGGCAACGTCGCCAACCCCGAAGGCCGACCTTCATTGAAAAAAATGAACGCTGCGTGCATTGACGCGCTGGCGCGAATCGTTCCCAAGGAAGAGCTTCGCGCCTCGAACTTGCCAATAGGCCTGTACGGGTTGACGTATGCGGAGATCGCAACGTTCATTCTGAAGATGGAAGGGTTGCGCGGAAATCTACAAGCTATAGAGCAACTGGTAGAAAGAGCGGAAGGCAAGGCAGCAACTTCGGTATTCGTGGACGGAGACAAAAATCCAATCGCAATTTTGATTGCTTCGATGAATGACCGCTCGGATGAAACAGGTCCGCCAGAAGGCTGGCAACCGAAGAGATTGAAAGGAGGAGATGATGGACGAAAAGAAATTGGAACAGTTGCAGGAACTCAAGAAAGACCGGAGGAAGCTGATTAGGAAGCTTAGGGAGCAGGTCAACGCGCTGAAGTCGTTTGAGGACGTCAAGTTGCTGCTGCTGGCTCTGGTCTCTTTGCAGGAAACGCAGCAATTATTTGAGGATTGGAACGAAGTCGAAAAACAGGAGGCAGCATGAACTCGAAACAGATTGCTCGAATGCAGCATGAACAGGATGAAACGGAAACATCTTTGGTTCCAGAATCGGAAGCATCGTCGGGGCAGACGTTAGACCAAGATATTCCAGCATCGCCGGTAACGATGCTGTCCGAATCGGGCCGTCGGAACATCGAAGCAGCCAAAAGAACAATCGACTATCGCACTGGAAAGATCGGGAGGCCATGATGATTCGCACCGAACGAGACAACTTTCATCACAAGCTTGACCAAACCCTGAATGAGTTGCATCGAAATGATCCGGGTTTCTCCGTAGCTTGGAGAGCGACTCATATCAGCGGAAGCGACTACGCTCACAGCTCTGACGTCTGGGCCAAGCTGGAAGCGGAAGACAACGCTCCTCCGCGGTTCGCTGTTGACGACGTTCTCACAGGCTTCGAGGAACCGGAACAACCGGAACGCAGAGATAGAGTCGAAGGCAGGAACCGAAATTATGGAACGATGCGTGGAGGAAGAATCGTAGCAATGGACGCCGTTTCGGTAGCGATGGACTCTCTCGAAGACCTGCCATTGGAGAAAATCTCCGCAGCTACTGACGAGAAGTTGGGTCGAGTTGCAGACACTCTCAGGGAGAATCTGACTGGCACAACTCTAAACCCTGTCCAGCGTGGCTTCCGGGACAGGCTGCGAACTTATCTCTCAGGAAAGAAATCAATTCAGCAATGCTCTGTTCTGACGCTGACAACATTGCTTCGAGGACTGGCGACGCAGTAACCGATTCAAAGGAGGAAACAAATTGTATAAGCATAGCGCACCACATAAACCGCTCTCGATGCAACTTGATGTAGACCCAGCTCCTCCGAACTTCCCGTTGACCCACCAGTTTGGAGTCTCGTCTCCGAATGAAGGATTTAGAGAAGCAAACAAGAATGGCTCGATCGATCTCTCTACGGATGGTCTCTCAGCGAAGGATTTCTTGATGCGAACTCTGGCGAGCCTTCAGTGCGAGACTCAAGACCAGAAAGATTTGCGATCAGTTCTATTAGGCGAATTGTCTTCCGTCTTGGAACAGGTCGAAACGTTGACGAAAGAAGTCCACGATCAGAGATTCGCCAGGCTGGCAGCCGAACACAAGGCAGTGCGGAAGGCGGGAAGGCTTGCCGAGGAAGCGTTACGGAAGGCCAGCGACGATTTCGTAGCGAAGGACGTTTTCGCGGCGAACATGATCGAACTTCAACGAGAAACCCGTCAAAAGTTGCAGGATTTGCATGACTTGGAAAAGCGCGGCGAACATTTGAAGCGCTTTCACTCTGACAACGAATTGGCCGAGTGGAAGCGGAATTATTCTGAACACCAAGACTTGGTCGCGGCCAGCAATCAGATGGCTTTGGACGCTGTCAATGAACGTGGCCGGGCGCAGGAGGCTCTGACGGCAGCGAAGGAAGAAGTCGGACGTTTGGCTGCAAGCGAATCGAGAATCCGCAGCGAGTTGAAGGGAACTCCGCACTGGGACAGCGAATTGGGTCTCGGCGAACCGGGCGCAGGGCGCATGACGCCCGAGATAGCAGCCATGATGGGACCTCATCCTCACTTCGATGCTGAGCACTAAAATGAGTTTGTGTCGGCGTGCATCCGACACAAAAAAAGCCCGCGTCGATGCGTCCTCCTTCGCAAAGATGCGGGGTAGTCGGCTTCGCCCCGACTATGGCTTGAGCAGCGGAATGGCTTTGGTCCGTAGCCGAGGTCATTCGCTGCTCGCCCCCAACCCGCTTTTGAGGTCTGGTCTTACTGTCCGCGCGTCCAGGGTGCCGTTTGCGTCGCTTTCTTAGCCGTTGCGTGTTTTATCTTCGTTCCCATGGCCTTAGTATGGTAAAAGACGTGCTGCAACGCTGGGGAGCTTTCCGGTGTCTTATATAAAGTGCCAGATATTGTCAATCAACAAGCCTTTTGGATTAGGCTTGCTGAGTCTTCCGTCTGGCGTTTTGTGGAACATGGCTGTCGCAATATGGACGCCCTCTTCCATGTAGTCGTAGCCGATGGTTAGCGTCCCTTTAGGGAGGCCGCGCCAATCTGGAGTCAGGTAACTGTCGATTTCCTGTTTTCGGCAAACATTTATCCTAGGCTCCCAATTGCCGTCCTCGAATAGGCGGTTCAGTTCTTCTTGGGAAATGCGCTTTCGATCTCGGGTTTTGGAGGAATCAGTCATGAAAATTGAATTCTTAGAAGTTGTCGGGTTACTACTGAACTATATCCGTGGCAAGGTTGATCTAGCCTCGTTTCGGGACAGCGTCGTCGCCATGAGGATGTCTGGGAACGCAGACAGCAACGCCATGAAACTTCTCGGGCAGATCGAAGTACGATACGCCGATTTTGCGGACGTGCCGGTTCCAGAGTCCCTCTTAAAGGGGGAACTTCAGGCGCTCCTGTCATCGGAGAAATGGTCAGTGCCGCAAATCCGTGTTCAGGAAGTTTCTTCATCGGGAGCAAAAGCCTCGGCCAAACTCCAGGATTTCGAGTCTGACAAATCTTCGAACCATGAATCAATTCTGATCGGCGCGGCGGCTTAACGGACACGACCCTGAATGCCCGGTTGCGCTGGTATATTCAAGACAACAGAGAACTGCGTCAGCAGGTCATCCTGTCCCTCAAGATGGAGGCTAAAGGTGTATGCGCCAGGATTGGCCAAAGCCACGTTTGTTAATCTAACGGGGAGTAAAGCCACACCTGGTCTCTCGTAATGAACACCCATGGCACCCTCCAATACCCTTTGGCCCGTTTCAAGGTGCGTCAGCCTCAACTGAAGGTGAAAATCGCCTGGCCTATCAGATTCAGCCCAGACCAAGAACGTTAAGATCGGTAGCGAAAATGGAATCTGAGGTACGCCGATGTCTGGGGTGTACATTCCGATGATGATTAGCTTCCCGCCAATTTCTTGGCGCACTTCATCGCAAACGATGGAGAACCTCTGAATGATCGGCATTTAGTTTTCACCTCATGGACTGGCGTCGAGCCTAGCACAAACCATGTCTAGTTTTCAGCCTCCGGTTACAAATCTACTGTATTCTATCCGCTGATTAGTTCAATTTTGACAACCTTGTTTTCAGCGAGTTCCCGTGGGATGCGTGAGGAGCAGCCGGAAGCGAGTCTTTGCATGGCATGTTTCAAGATGATGCGCAAATCTGGCAGGAAAACCGTTAGCTCCGCACCGCGCCGAAAATCACGTCAGGGCAACCCGTATAACCTGGGAGCCACAATCGCTTTGTGCTAGCTTTGTGCTAGATCGCCAAGCAAAACGGTGCAAAACGGTGCAAGTCGCCAGGTGGCGAGAAATCCACGTTAGGCCAATGTTTTGTTGGAGGTAGGTGGACGGTTGAGTCCTACCCCTTTGCACCGTCTGTGCTGAAAATGCGCTTGACGCGGTTCTAAGGTGTTTTACCCGGTACGAAATCAGTTAACTACCGGATTGAGGCGCCGAGGCGCAGCCGTTACCCTTGTCTCACTACACGACGAACGGGAGCTTTGCCGGTCGTGAAGTGCAAACGTCGAGCGGGGACCGATCGCACACCCCGAGACCTTCTTTCCCTTCTCGACGATTTTAAACGGCCGGCAAAGCTCCTGCCCCTTCCTCCCGATTTTTGCTCCGAGTCGGATTTCGCCTACATGCCTGAGCCGAATGGCGATTGGCTGCCGTTGACCCGTTTGTTAGAATGAAAACCTCGGTGGGCGGCTAGCTCAGTTGGGAGAGCATCGCGTTCGCAACGCGGGGGTCGGGGGTTCGAATCCCCTGCCGTCCACCAGCCTTGCGAACGGCAACTAGGGCACTCCAGCTTCCAACTGGCAATCTCAAAAATTAACTTGCGCTACGGGGCAATGGGCTTACTATCCCGGTATGAGGTTGGCCGGGAACCAACCCGGGCTTTCCATTGGCGCTGCATTGCCTCCGCGCCACGAAGAGTTGTCTGCCGCGTCTCGACTGCGATTCTCAACACTCAGAGCTTTGGTAATCGGCGTCCTCGTCCTGGCTTTCGCATCGTTATCGGCGTTTGGACAGGCCAGGTCCAATCCGCAGCCTCCTCCCAATCCGCTCATGCCGTCCGCGTCCGGAAGCGAACCCAACGGGTTTCCGACCGCATCGACGCCTGATGATCCTCTTGCGGGAAACATCTGGGCGGCTGAGTCGATACCTATCGCGATGATGCCGGTCGATACCACATGGCTGATGGCGGCCGAATCATGTAATTCGTGGACCGAGTCTTCGGCGCACAGCCCGACCGTGAGCGTGGCGAGACTCGATGTTCCCAAGAAAGCGTCGAACGAATACCAGAAGGGCTGCAGCGCCTTCAAGGACAGGAAACTGGAAAACGCCGAGGAGCACGAGCGGAACGCGGTACAAATCTATCCGAGCTACGCAGCTGCGTGGGTTGTGCTGGGCCAGATCCTCGAAGCCGAGAACAAGCCGGACGACGGACGCCAGGCGTGTTCGCAGGCCCGCAGCGTCGATCCGAACTACGTCGCGCCCTATCTCTGCCTGGCGGATTTTGCGGCAACCGAGGACAACTGGAAGGAAGTGTCGATCTTGTCCGTCGGCGCCCTGTCGCTCGATCCGACCGGCAACACCTATTCTTTCTTCTACTCCGCGGATGCCGCGTTTCACCTGGGCGATTTAGAGAAGGCGGAACACGACGCGCAGAACTCGATCAAGCTCGACAAGTGGCACCACCTCGCGCGGGTGCACCTGCTGATGGCGCAGATTTATAAAGGGAAACAGGACTTCATCAAGCAAGCGGCGGAACTTCGCGAATATCTGAAGATCGCGCCGAATTCGGCGGATTCCTCCGGAATCAAAACCACGCTCGCGCAACTGGAAGCGAAAAACTCGCAACAACCCTAATTTTGCCGAGGCCGGGCGCCGAATCGCCTACGGATTCGGATTCCCCACATCGCTGCTGTTTTCGCGCTGCGCAACAACCTTGCGCGCGGTGGCATAGAGCGCCTTCGCTTGCGGCAGAGAGTCGACCGCCTTTTCCAGTTGGGGATCGTTTTCGAGTTGAACTTTGTAGCCCGCGTCCAGCCCGAAGACGGTGGTGAAGACCTCGCGCTTGATCTCCCACTTCAGCCAGGGCGTAATCTGCTGAATCTGGGCCGGCGTAAACGGGATGTGCTGCTCGGTGAGATATTTCTGGAAATCCGCCAAGACCGCATCGTCAACGGTGAAATCTTTCGTGATCTGCGGCTTTTCGCCGAGATAGTAGCGCGCAAAATCGCCCACACCGGAGGGGAGGGGATAGAGCACGCCGCGCGCTTCGAGCAGTTCCTGGAAATCATCCGGCCTGGGCGCGGGGACGACCACGTCCGGAGTGATCCCGCCTTCGCCATATACCTGGCGGCCCGTATCGGTGAGTTTCACATCGGGCTTGCGCGGGCGCTGCGGATTGTAATGATAGTCGTAGAGCGTCACGTTCTTGTAGTTGCGCTGGATCAGACGGCCGCTGGGTGTGTAGTAACGCGCAGTGGTGAGAAGCAGGGCGGTGTCTTCGCTCAGCGGGAACTGCGTCTGCACGAGTCCTTTGCCGAACGTGGTTTCGCCGACGATGAGGCCGCGATCGTGATCCTGAATGGCGCCGGAGACGATTTCCGAGGCCGACGCGCTCTGGCCGTTGACGAGCACGACGAGCGGAACGTCGATGCCTTGATTGCCGCGCACAGCGTAATACGGGCGCTCGGGAGAAGAACGCCCGTGGTGCGAGACCACGAGCTCGTTCTTATCGAGGAACAGGTCCGCCATGCCGACCGCCTGATTCAGCAGCCCGCCGCCGTTGTCGCGCAGGTCGATGATGAGACCGTCGAGCTTGGAGTAATCCAGCTTTTGCAATGCGTCCGTCAAATCGCTGTCGGTGGTCTCGTTGAACGTCGATACGTGCACGTAGCCGATGCCCGGCTTCACCATTTCGGAATATTCGACGCCGGGGCGGGGAATTTCGTCACGCACGACGGTTACTTCGATCGGCTTGGCCCAGCCCTCGCGTCCGAGCGAGATGTGGACCGGGGTGCCCTTGGCGCCCTTGAGCATGTCCGCCACCTGATTGGTGGTGAGGCCCGTGCAGGCCTTGCCGTCGACTTTCAGAATCACGTCGCCGGGGCGAATGCCGGCCTTGTATGCCGGCGAATTCACGAACGGAGCTTGCACCACGGTCTGATTTTGGCGCTGCTCGACGATCATGCCGACGCCGTAATATTTTCCCTCTTGCTCTTCGCGGAAGAGAGCGTACTGCTTGGGATCGAAGAAATTCGAGTGCGGGTCGAGGACGTGGAGCATGCCGGGGATCGCGCCATCGTAAATCACTTTGTCCGTGTCGACCGGATCGGCGTAATTGCGCTGCACGACGGAGAGAACTCGCGTGAAGCTCTTCACGGAATCCTGCAACTGGTCCGTGTCGGGAGAGCCTGCCGACGTGGCAATCGCCGCAGGGCCGTAGAAGCCGCCCAGGATTGCCGAGACAGCCAGCACCAGCACGAAAAGTCCGATGCCGCGCGCCGCCGACCCCGAAGACTTTTTCAATTTCGATGATCCCATACCGCCTCTTTCCGCCCCTCTGGCTACGAGGAGTATAACATATCAGTTTAAGGCGTCTTCCGTGAGCGAAGGTGCCGTTTCCCGAGGCGGGATGTTGGGCCATTTTTCGGTTTGTCGGTTGCGGCTCGCTTTCTCGTTCATGTTTTAGCGCCTGGGAAAGCGCGAGCGTCATATCCATTGCCAGGCACAATGGCCGAAAGGACGGGGTGGTGGCCCATGGCACAGAAAAGGCGGCGGGGAACAAGACTGGCCTTTGAAGCGAGACTTAACCTCGTCTCGTGCAGCTCGGATGTCCGTGAGAGCCCCAGGTGAGTTTTAGCTTCTGGGGCAATGTACCCTCAGCCGCCGTCCGTTCATCGGTTCAGGCGAGATAAGGCCGGCTCCGCTGTTATGGGAACCTGTCGGCGCGCTTGATTCTTGGGCTGTGCCGCGTCCGTTCGCAAAGAGCGCCGCTGGATCAAGCCGAGTGTGAAAACGCCCACACCCACTACGAAGGGGAAAACCGCGAAGATTGCGAACAAGAACCTCACAGGCAGGCGACTTGACAGCACCGCGCCGCCAATCACGGGTCCCATCACGGACCCGATCTTTGAAGTGGATGTGGCCCAGCCCGCACCATTCGAACGAAGCGAACTCGGATAAAAAGTCCCCGCAATGCTGTGCAGGCCGAAGTGCGCACCCACTAGGAGCGTTGTGAGAAAGAAATACATCACGAGAAACGGCGTTCCGCCGATTCTGCCCAGCCCCATCATGAGAAGCAACGGCACCGTCAGCACGGGAAAGACGGCGATGCTGATCGCGCCGCGCGTATCCGTGAAGCGCATCAGCAGCAGGCCGCCGAGCGCGCCGCCGAGCGAGCTGATCGAGGTCGTATATGCGGCCGTGGACCGACTGAACCCGATCGCTTGGAGAATGGTCGGCCCCCATGAGACCCTCAAGAAGATCGCGATCGAAGCCGCGATGTAGGCGGTCCACAGCAGCGGGGTGATCCAGCGCAATTCGTCTCGAAAGAGCGCCGAAACCCGGAAACCCTTCCCGCTTTGGCCCAGCTCATCCGAGATGACGAATCGATCCGACGCCTCGATCCTCCGGCCGGGCGCGAGGCGCCGGGCGAATCTGGCAATCAGATCCGGACGCTTGTTTTTGTTCGCGAGAAACTTGATCGATTCCGGCAGAAGGAAAATCAGAAGCACGGTGACCATCAGTGCCGCACAACCACCGAAGATGAAGACCGACTGCCAGCCGTAGGAAGTGAACCAAATCGAGAGTGGCCCGGCGAAACTGTCGCCGAGCGCATAACCGAGCATCAGCAACGTGACGACCGTCGACTGGTAGCCACGCGGCACGTAGTCGATATTCAAGACCCAGGCGAGCGGAAGCAGGCCGCCGATCCCGATGCCCTGGACGAAGCGCAGAGCCACCAGTTCCCGATAGCTGCCGGCCAGAGCCAATCCGAGAGTGAGAACGCCAAAGGAAATCGTCGCGAGAATGATCGAAGGACGCCGCCCGATTCGATCTCCGAGATAACCGAACAGGAACCCGCCCGCCATCGTCCCAGCCAGGCCGGCGCTGAATACATTGCCCATCATCGATTGGTTGAGGTGCAGCGCCGCCGACACCTCCGGGGCCACGAGCGAGATCACATTCATGTCGAAGCCATCGAAAAACGTCACCAGCGCACAGAGGAGGATCAGTCCGGTGACGAAAAGCGTCAGCTTCTGGTTTTCGATGACTTCCGATATGTCCGTGGTGTGGCGATCGGCCATTCGATTAGCCCGCAGGGCTGCCGTGGTGAAGCTACCGACCAGACGCGAGGCCTCGCGAGTAGACCACGAACCATCGCTGTGGCATTCCGGCGCCTTCAGGATTGTTTTCGCCCTCGAAGATGTCGTAATCCCCGATGCGATGAAATCCTACGTTCGCCATCCAGGTTCCCACTTGATCCTTGGTGATCCTGTCTTCGGGAAGGTCCCACTTCTTTGCGATCGGATCATCAAATTCCTGCTCGATGATCGCTACGCGTCCGCTGGGTTTAAGAGAAGAGGCAAGCACTTTCAGATACGCTTGGCGGTCATTCACGTTATGAAGAACATCATGAAAAAAGGCTACATCCACCTGGTTTTTCGGCAGTTTGGGATCGTCTAGTTTCGCAAGAATCGTTTGGAGATTGGTTACGTTCTCTTTTCTTGCTTTTTCATTGATGTAATCCAGGAGACCCGGCCAAATATTCACCGCCAGAACTTTCCCGGACGGCGCGACAGCCTTCGCAAACGGTATGGCGAACGCACCAGTGCCGGCCCCGATGTCGGCAACGACATCACCTGGCTTCAGTTCCAAGCACGCCACCACATCATCAATCCTCAGGCCAGGTATTCTCTCCGGCCTTTCTAGGCGCTCAATCCATGTTTTCGCGTCGGTTAGATCCTGGTGCGTACCGGCCGGTTTGTCCGCCTGATTTTGCAACGCGACCGCCATTTTGGCCCTCCCGTCAATGACTCATGTTGCCTTCTTAGTTGAGGTCGCGTCGGTGTAAGCTGTCACACCCTCATGTGACGGTGGTCACAGAGGCGAGCCAGTCACTCTGTACGCCAGCGGGAGTCCACGGACCTCGAGGCCTAAGCTGAGGTGCCACTTCTTCGGTTACCGCGCGCGCTTTGGTTTGAATCCGGGAAATCGCCGGAACTCATTGCGGACCAGCTAGATAGGGTTGGTGCCGGCGGGGGGAATCGAACCCACGGCCTAGGGATTATGAGACCCTCGCTCTACCACTGAGCTACGCCGGCACGTGAACGCAACGACAGACGATAATTGATGCTACGGATCGCTGCTCGGAGTGTCAAGGCGCCAATCCGACGAGGATTGGCGTCCTGAGCGAATCCGCCGCGGCGGACGAGCGAAGGATCGCTCTGATTACCGCTGCTGCGTGACTTGCGCGCGGGCTGTGGCGCCTTCGGCCATGATCCTTTCGATTTCGTTGGCGTTGCGCGGGAGGCGGGCGGTGAGGATTTGATGGCCGTCCTTGGTGACGAGGACATCGTCCTCGATGCGCACGCCGAGATTTTCCTCGGGGATGTAGATCCCGGGCTCGACTGTGACCACCATTCCGGGCTCGAGCGGGCGTGCGCGGTCGCCGGGGTCGTGGACATCGAGGCCGAGATGATGGCTGACGCCGTGGATGAAATAGCGGCCGAGCGGGCGGCCTTCCTTGTCGTGGCCGTGCGTGTTGATGTAGCTGGCCGCGATCTCTTGCAGGCTGTTGTCGCCGCCGTAGAGTTGCACACCCGGCTTGATGGCGTCGATCGCGGCGTTTTGCGCGCCGAGAACGATATCGTAGATCTCGCGCTGGCGCGGCGTGAGCTTGCCATTCGCGGGCAGCGTGCGCGTGATGTCCGCCGCGTAACCACCGTATTCGCCGCCCACGTCGATCACGATCACGTCGCCATCCTTGATCTCGCTATCGAGAGCGCTGTAGTGCAGCACCGTCGAGTTGAATCCGGCGCCAACGATCGGCGCGTACGCCTCGCGCTCGCAGCCGCCCCATTCGTGGATTTCCTTCATGCGCGCCGCGATCTGGTATTCGAAGAGGCCCGGCCGCATCTGCCGCATGGCATCGAGGTGCGCATCGACCGATGGATCGATGGCCTTTTGTATCAGCGCGAGTTCGCCGGGCGATTTCACCTGGCGCATCGCGTCCAGCGCGGGAGTGATGTCGCGCAGCGTCGAGTGGGGCAGGGCATTGCGCAGCCATTCGTTCATCTTGGTGAAATGCGGATATCCGTCTTCGTTGGCGGGCGCAACGAGCGTGTAGAAATCCGGATAGGTTTTCGCGAGCTTGTCGAGGTCGGCTTTCAGCTTGTCGAACGGCTCGACCGTCTGAAAGCCCGTTTGCTCGGCGATGCCGTGATCGTGCGGGCCCATCTTCGGGCCTTCCCACTGTTCTTCCTGCAAATTGCGCTCGGGAAGATACAGGATTTCCTGCGGGCCTTCGGACGGCTTGGCATTCGGCGCGTCAGGCAACAGGACCAGTGCCGCGCCAGGCTCGTCATGCCCGGTGAGGTAATAGAAGTACGGCTCCTGATAGAAGACGGCGACTTCCGAGGCGTCCTCGTGGCCGGTGTAACCGAAAATCACGAGCGGCGCATCGATCTGCATGCGCAATTTCGCGCGTCGCGCCTGATACACCTCGTTGGGCTGGCGAAAGCGCGCCTGCGCAAATTGCGCGACGCCGAGAATCGCGAGCAGCGCCAAGGCCGAGATAGTGCGCCGAAAAGGAGCTGGCGAGACGCCGGCGCTACGCCAGCCGCGTCCCGGGCGCACGACGCTATCAGAGTCACGAATATTCATATTGCGGAGAAGATTGTCGCACGGCGCGAGAGCTAGCCGTAGTACTGGAAATTGCTCCAGAATTCAGGCCAGGGATCCCGTGGCGGGCCGCAGACGAAGATTTTCGGGTGCTCCCGGCTCTCTTCGTTGTCGAGCCCGTAGCGATTCGCGTTTCGCCCGACGACACGGCACGATTCGAAGTTGTCTTCCATGAATCTGGGACTAAACCCGAGCACAATCAGAGTCTGGGGCGGCGGGTTGCCGTAGCCGCGCGCCCAGAAGGAGTTGATGCCGCTAATTGCGGGCGGCAGTCCGTACGCCGGGCCGTAGAGGTTGATTGCGCCGGCTTCGCCGTAGTTAGCCGCGAGAATCCCGAGTCGGTTTCGCTCCGCCGGCGGCAGGGTATCGCGTATGTTCGCAATTGTCTGAACCATTTCTCGCCATCCCACCTCTTCGCGCAACTCGCCGTTTATTCTGATGGCGATGTTTCGGGGAGAGTTCAGGGGGAAGATCGGGAGAATGATTGCGGCGGAGGCCACGCCGCCCGCCGCCAGCAGCACGGAAGTTACGGTCAGCGCGGCGCGCCGCCATAAAGTTCTGAGCGGCGCCATCCACTGCTCCTCCCAGACCGCCCCAGCGGCGAACAGCATGGGATACGCTGGCGCTTGGTAGTAGCCGCGGCCCTTGTCGATGACGAACAGCGCGAAGGGAATTGCGAACATCCAGCCGAGAATCCGGTACGGCTTGCCCTCGGCACGGGCCCAGACGTAAACCAGCCCTGCGATCCACAGTGGCACGGCGAAGAGATTCGTGCTGACCAGGAACTGGTCTCGCCAAAATCCTGCCGCACGGCCCTCGCCGACGTCTCTCGCGTGGACGTGGCGCAGAAAGTCGAGCGTGATGAAATGGTGATGAATCTGCCAGATCAGATTGGGCAAAAAGATCAGCACGGCGAGCGCTGCGCCGCACCATAGCCACGGGCTTTTCAGATAGCGCCGGGCGGGCGTGAACAAAACGCCGCCGACGATGCCTGCCACGAAAAAGGCCATCGTGTACTTCGTCATCATGCCGAGGCCGATTGAGGCGCCGATCCCGAGCCAGAGACGCGCGTCGCCCGATCGCAACAAGCGGATCATCAGATACGCGGTGAGCACCCACCAGAAGTAATCGAACGACGTGTATTGAAATTCGGTCCCATCGAACAGTTCCAGAGGCGAGATTGCGACCGCGACCGCCGCGACGATCTGGGCGAAACAACCGCCGCCGAGTTCGCGCGCCATGAGCCCTGTCAGTACAAGCACGACCGCCTGCGCGAGGACGGAGAACATCCGCAGGCCGATCAGGGAGGGCCCAGTCAGCGCAAAGGCAATACGTTCGAGCCACGGCGTGATCGGCGGGTAGGGGACGTAGCCGAAGGCGAAGTGGCGCGCGTCGTCGAGGAACTGCAGTTCGTCACGGTGGAGGCCGTAGCGCCCGTTAGTGGCCACATGCACGGCGGCGACACCCAGCGCAAAAAGGCACAGCAGGTGGAAATCGGCCGGCGCGGAGGGCCGCACGCTTGGGCCCGATGGAGTTGGTTCTGTCATCGTTTGTGCCGGCTAAGGCTGCTCCAAATTAGCACGACACGCGTATGTACGCGCCTCCGCCGCGCAAAGTTCCGCGCACCCTTTAGTCAGACGAGGAGGCGGATCGCCGCGCCGCCATGCCTTGCGCGAGCATGTCGAGAATCCAGGTCCAGCCGTCTTTGTGCCTGCGTCCCATTTCGTCGTCGGGCACGCCTGAGTGGCGCAGCGTGACCTCGGTTTCATTTCCTCGCGATTGCATCGTGAGGGTGACGACGGACTCGACCCCCTTGGTCGCCTCGGAAACCCACGTATGCTCGATCAGGTTCGGTCGATCGAGCCGCAAGAACCGTCCATAGTGAGGCCATGTTCGGCCCTCGTTCTGCACGGCGGAGTAAAAGAGGCCGTCCACGACCGGGTTCATAATCACGCGAGCCGTGCCGAACCACGGGCCGCCGGGGCTTTTCGGATCGATCCAGAGGTCGAAGATTTTTTCGGCTGGCGCAGGGATCGTGCGGGTCACGGTGATGTCCGTAAGGTTCATTGCGAGTTCTCCTTTTTATTGGCGAAGAATTCGTGCAATCGATCGAGGCGTGTATTCCAAAACTGCTCGTAGTTTAGGATCCACCGCGCCACCTCGCGCAACGGCTCCGGGGACAGAGTCAGGGTATTGTCGCGGCCGCGCCGGGTGCGGCGGACCAGCCCGGCTTGCTCGAGAACTCGCACGTGTTTGCAAAAGCCCGTGAGGGTCATCGAGAAGGGTTCGGCGACTTCGGAGATGCGGGCGGGCCCTCGCGCGAGGCGCTCGATGATGGCGCGGCGGGTGGGGTCGGAAATCGCGGCGGCGACGCGGCTAATGTTGGCGTGATGCTGAACCATATGGTTCACTATATATAGAAATCGACCTTCCGTGTCAATGCTTGTGCCAATCACAAGGCTCCGCAGGGGCCTCGAAACAAAGTCGATAGTAACTGATTGAAGCAGCATGCTGGATTTACGCACAACCCTCCTTTGCGCCCAGACTTATCCTGTGTACGCAGCGCCAGGGGTCATCGTGACGAACAGCTCGCTTGCCCTTCATTCGGGCCGCGGAGCGCGGCGGAGTACCCGTGTCAACCGGGCTATCCCGGTCGTTATCGCGGGTGTGGACTCCTTCCGCGGGCCGTACCAAGAGGAAGTCTCGACGATCGCGGTCAGCTGCCATGGCTGCCGTTACGAATCGAAGTACGAAGTGTTGCCGGAAGCCTCCGTTATTCTCCAACTGAATCCGAAAATACCGAATTCGAAGCCTATTTCGACGCGCGGCCGCGTCAGGTGGACCAAGCGCCCCGAATCGGGCGGCCTCTTCCAGACGGCCATCGAGCTCGAGCAGCCCGGCAACATCTGGGGCATCGATGCGCCGCCGAGCGACTGGCTGCCGTTCGTCGCACAGCGGTCTGTCGATAGCGATACAACGAAGGCCAAACAGGTGGCCGTTCTCCGGCCGACCTCGGGTCCAGAGACGCACCCGGGTGCTCCGAAAGCTACGACTTCCCGGCCAGCCGAATCCAACTCGCCTGCGACATCCACCACGCGCCCCGCTGCGCAGCAAATCGGCCAACTGATGGGCGGCTTCCAGCAGCAGATGGAAAAGATGCTCTCGGAAGTGGCGGACGCTGCCGTGCGCGAGAAGGCCGCTGCGCTGCTTAGCGACGTGCGCACGCAGCTTCGTGCGGAGGCGCAGCACATCCTCGCCGAGACGAACTCGATGCAAGCCGAGCGCTGGGGCGAAAGCGCGCGCGCGCTTCACGGGCAATGGTCGAAAAAGATCGAGGGCGAACTCCACCAAGCTCTCACGCGAATGGAAATGCGGCATCGCGAACTCGAGGAACTTTCCGAGCGACTGACGGCGAAGGCCCATGACCGCCTCGAGGCGTTCATCGAAGGTTCGCGCAAAGACGCGGTCGACAAGATCGTTGTCCGCCTGAAGGAACAATCCGCACCCGTGATCGAGGGCGCCCGCAAAGCCGCGAGCGATCTCACGAAGCAGGAGCAGGAACTCGCAAAGCTCTGCGAACGTTTCGTCGAGAAATCCGCGGAGCAGATGGAAGAGACTTGCACGCGCCTCGATCGGCAATTCGAAATGATCCTGCGCGAGCGGCTCGATAGCGCCCGCGAAGAGCTCGACCGCGCGGCGGCAGGTCTCGCGAAGCAAGCTGTCGGCGGCATTCGCTCGTTGTCGCAGCAGGAGCAGGAAGCGGCGCAAGCGCGTTTGCAACAGGCGCTGGAAGGGGTCGCGCAGAGTGTGCTTGTGGACTTGAAGGAAAAGGCCGCGGCGATATCGCAACAATTCGGGGGAGAGTTGTCGCACTACAGCCGCAGCCATCTGGAATTCGTCAGCGGAGCAATCGGGGAGCTGGCGAAGGGGATCGGGAAGTTGTCCAAGGACTAGGCGGGCTCCGCCAGGAGCCGTTCCGGGGACGGGGTGATGGAAGGTCAAATCGAAGAGCTGGGCGTCCAGCAGACGTGTGAGGACCATCCGTGCAACGTCGATAGCTGCGGCGAGCGGGCCGTGGCCAAGCTCGACATGCGCGCGTTTTGCCTCGCTCACTTTCTCACCGTTTCATTTCAGGAGATTCGCGCGCACTACGACCGGCTGAAGATCCAGCCGTACGACGCGAACGCGATGGCCTCGTTCCGCGAGCTGTCTTCGATCTGGGCGCGCGAGGCGGAAAAGCTGGTGGAAGAGGCGCGCTCCGCCGACGAAGAAACGAAGGGCAAGCTTCTCGAAGCGCTGCTCTGGATTTCGCAGGCGGGCAAGTCGCTGCGACGCAGCCCGCGAGTACCGACATCGATTGGCGTGTGGCTGCGGCGCGAGGACGCGCGGCGGACGTGGGAAGAGGACACGTGGACGCGCACGGTGAGCCGGCATGGAGCGGGGTTCGTTTGCCGCCATCCCGTCGATATGGGCGGGCGAGTGGTGATCACGCGCAAGGACAAAGCGATGCGAGCAGAGGCGCGCGTCGTTTATTCTCGCTTGAATTCGGACGGGCGCCGCGAGATTGGCGTCGAGATGATCGACCGTGACAATTTCTGGGAATAGGGCGCGACGCCCGAAAGTTTACGGCTTCGCGAGCGACAACACCGCATCTTCGTAACGCCCCGAACCCATCTCGCCCTCGGGGAAAATTTCGTGTTCCGCAATCCAGCGGAAGGATTCTTCGAATACCTCTTTAGTGTATGGCTCGAAGACAATGCGCTCGCCCGGTCCCCAGCGTCGCGTGTCCATTTGGCTGTGGAACCGTTCCGGAAACTCCGTCTTGTAATATTTCGTGTAGAGGTCGGGACGCAGGTCGATATCCCGCTGCGCGCGCCGCAGCGCGCGGAAATATTTCCGGACGTCTTCCATGTCGGGCATTTCCGGGTTGCCCGTGATCATCGTGGCCATCATGAACGTGGTGTCGATGACTTTGCGGAAGCCGAGCTGCTCGAGGAAATAGTAGGGGCCGCTGAAGAGCGAGGCCGCCGGAACCTTGCGCTCGATCAATTGTTCCATGCGGTGGAAAAGCATTCCTTCCGAGAACGAGAGGCGAATATCTTTCGCAGCCATATATTGCTCGAGCGCCTGGATTGCCGAGTAGTGGCTGCCGGACTGGAATCCGACCGAAATGCTTACGCCGGCGAGTTGGTCCGGCGTGTGGATTTTGGATTCCGGCGGCACGAAGATGCCCGCTGGCGAGACGGAGTAGGCGTCGACGTACATTTTTCCGTGCTGGGTCGACGCGGATACATTGACAGTCCAGTGGCACGCGCAGGCGATGTTGGTCGTGCGCCCCTTCTCGAACGTCTGGTAAGCCCCAACACGATCGCCGAGGTCATGTTTCTTGCCTTCTTTGGAGATGATCTCATCGCGAAACTCGTAGTCGAGTCCTTCGTCGCGGAAATAGCTTTTATCCTCGGCGACCCATTCATGCAAACGCATGTGAGGCGCGATGATGAATTTCGACATGTTCCGCCTCTTGCGAATCCTTAAAATCCCGGGATGCCGGTGGATGCTGGACGGACTTCGGCCGCTGGCGCGCTTTCGCCGCCGAAGCGCCAGCGCTCGACGTAGGTTTGCGCGAGCGACATTACGCCGGTGTAGAGATAGCCCCAGACGAATAGAAGGAAGAAGGGAACCGTGGCGTAGTTTTCGTTTTGAATCGCGTAGACGACCGCGGCCGCGAAGTAGATTCCGAGCAGGATTTCCGCGAACGGCATGAGGCCCGCGCTTTTGTGGTACTTCTTTTTCGTCCAGGCGGCAGGCTGCTTCGATTTGGCCTCGACGCGATATTTCGGCGTGCGCACGAATTCGGACTTCACTCCGAAGAGCGCTTCCATCACCGCGAGGGCATTGCGTACCGACAAGCCGATGCCGACCGCCATCACGACGGGCAGGTACCAAAAAGTGCGTTTCCAGGTTCTCGGATAGAGGGCGCGCTCGGCAGCTAGATAAAACGAGGAAATCGAGCAGGTGGAGGCAAGGAAGAGCGGGAAGTCGATCGTCATCACCTGAAACCAGCCCTGGTAAAAGCGCACGATCATGGCGGGCAGGAGAATGATCGAGAGGAAGACCATCAGCGGGTAGCTGATGTTGGCCGTCAGATGGAAAATGGCCTCGGCTTTGGCGCGACGCGGCGCATTCGAACGCAGCATCTGCGGCAGAATCTTTTTCGCCGTCTGCATCAGGCCTTTGGCCCAGCGCGCCTGTTGCGACTTGAATGCGTTCATCTCGACCGGGAGTTCGGACGGGCAATCGATCTCCGGCAGATAAATGAATTTCCACCCGCGAATCTGCGCGCGATAGGAAAGGTCGGTGTCTTCGGTGAGGGTGTCGTGCTGCCAGCCGCCGGCGTCTTCGATCGCCACGCGGCGCCAGATGCCCGCCGTGCCGTTGAAATTGAAAAACACGCCGGTGCGGTAGCGCGACGAATGCTCGATCGCGAAGTGGCCGTCGAGCAGAATGGCCTCGACCTCCGTGAGCGTCGAGTAGCTGCGGTTCACGTAGCTCCAGCGCGTCTGAACCATCGCCAGCTTGGGCTCGGTGAAATAGGGCACCGTCCGCCGCAGAAAATCCGCAGGCGGAATAAAATCCGCGTCGAAGATAGCGACTAACTCTCCCGTCGCGGTTTTCAGTCCCTCTTGCAGCGCGCCCGCTTTGAATCCCTCGCGATTGTCGCGATGGATGTAGACGATTGGCACGCCGAGGTCGCGATATCGCTCGACGCAATCGCGAGCCACGGCCTGCGTTTCGTCCGTTGAATCGTCGAGCACCTGAATCTGGAGCAGCTCGCGAGGGTAATCGAACTGCGCGACGGCTTCGACGAGGCGCTCGATCACGTAGCGCTCGTTGTAAATCGGGAGCTGCACCGTGACCTTGGGCCACTCCGTGATTTCCGGCGGCGGACCCGGGACGTTCTTCCGGTGCTTGAAATAGTTGTAGACGAGGACGTAGCGGTGAATGCCGTACATCGCGAGGACGGTCATCACGAAAAAGTACGGCAGCATGACGGCGAGATCGAAGGCGTTTGCCTGATAGAGGCCGCGAAACGTCGGGTCGAGCAGCTTGTGCCAGTATCCCGTGAAGGGATTACCGGACAAGGCGACCCACGTCGGCAGGTTGTCGGGCGACATCGGCGGTATCAAGATTGTAGCCTTCAGCCTGAGATACTTGGATTTAGGGCGTCGGCTGGGCGGCCACGGAGACATTATACGGACGCACGCTTTGGTGTCAACGATTCGTCTCGGGCGGGCCGAAGGCTCACCGCTCCCTTCCTCTCCCAACGGACTCAGGGCAGGGAGGCGCAGAGGACGCAGAGAAAGAAGAGGAAACAGAGAGACCGGGCAAACCAGAAGCGGCGTTGTATGCTTTAGCTGCGCATGAAAACATTCACGCTCGATTCGTCCATTTGGCTTCCGCGTGCCATCGACGAGGTGTTTGCGTTTTTCGCCGACGCGCACAACCTTGAAACGCTCACGCCACCGTGGATGCATTTCACGACGGTGACGCCAGATCCCATCGTGTTGGCGGTGGGCACGCGATTCGAGCATCGATTGCGAGTGAAGGGCGTTCCGGTGCGATGGGAGAGCGAAATCACGGCTTGGGAACCGCCGCAGCGTTTTGTCGACGAGCAACGCCGCGGTCCTTACCGCTTTTGGATTCACGAGCACAGCTTCGCGGCGCGCGATGGTGGAACGGACGTTTCCGATCACGTCGAATACGGGGTGCCAGGCGGCGCCGCGATCAATTCCTTGCTGGTGGCGCCGGACTTGCGGAAAGTGTTCGACTATCGCCGGAAGATACTGCTCGAACGTTTTGGTGGGGCCTAAGGCAGGCGCATATCGACTTCGGCGCACTGCTCGAAGATCGAGAGAAGATTGGCCAGGCCGAGCAGGTCGCGAATCGATTTGTTGTAATTGACCACCTGAAGCGTGCACTTGGATTTTTTCGCCGAGACGTAGACGGCGACGAGCGCGCCGAGCCCCGAGCTGTCCATGCGGGTCACTTCTTTCAGATCGAGGATGATGCGCGTGGAGTTTGGCAGCAGAGTTTGCACGCGGCTCTTGAGCGCGGCGGCGTGCTCGGAGGTCAAACGGCCGCTGCACTTCACCACCTGCGCGTCTTCCCACGCGAATGTATGCAGCTTGAGTTCGTTCGACGGGACCGCTGCCGCTTCGCTCACGAATCGATTCTCCTTTGCCGGAACAGCGGAAGATGCCGCTCACACCCCTGATACTTGGTTCCCATCTACGCTGTTTTGGCGGCAAAAGACAAGCGTTTTTCGAATTGCGAAGGGTCAGAGAATGTTGACGGCGCGGGCGGCGAGCAACGCGACGATCGTCAGAGAAATCAAGGATTGCAGCATCATGCCCATTTTCGCCCAGCGCGACAGGACCGCGGTGTCGGTGGGCGAGAAAGCCGTGCTCGTATTGAATGCGAGAAAAAGATAGTCCACGAAATGAGGAGTCCACGATGGGTCGCCGCCATCCGGCAGAAGCACCTGCGGAAAAAGAAACGAGCTCTCGAGGCGCGCGCGCCTGCCCTCGCGTTCCAGCGGGCCGCCGGCGTCGAGCTTCCAGTACCAGAGCGCGAATACCAGCACGTTGGTGATCCAGAGCGCCACTGCCGATCGGAGCAGCACGAGCGGAGCCTCGCGATGCTGCGGGATGCCCTGAATGAGGAAGACGAGCGATGCAATCATGGAGAGCGTGATCGCGCCGGTGACTACGAAAGTGAGGATCCGGGTGATGTGGTAGACCCCGCGCTGATACGTCACGATCACCGGGATCAACAGGACGAGCACGATCGCGGCGAGCAACCAGCTCGGGCCTACGGAAAGCGGCTCGGGCAGCGACCAGTAGACGCAGCCGGCGGCCAGCATCGCCACGAGGGCGGGCCATCTTGGTTCGCGGATGATTTGCGCGGTCATCGATCGGCTGAAACGGCTCGCGGAATAAGATTCGCAGAAATGGAGCCGTTTGGGCCAGACATCTTACGCCATCGTTCGCCGTCCGCACCACTGCGCGAGCCGGCGTATCCGGGCCCGCGGAGGCGAACGGACGGGCGCCGTAGGTGTGTCGATTAGAATGGGTGCGCATCGTGTGTTTTGAGTGAGTTGCGGCGATTTCTAATCGCCAAATGTCGATTAGTCATCATGGACGAACCGACTCAAGTTCGGTCGGTCGTACCATGGAAGATAAAAAGACCGACTTCCATTTCGCGGTGCGCGGATTACGCTGTGAGTCGTTGGAGACTAACGGCGCAGAGCCGCAAGCGAAAGGAGAATCGGTCCAGTGAGTAAAATACGATTTGTTGGTCTGGATGTCCATGCCGAGATCATTGCCGTCGCGGTGGCGGAGCCCAACGATGAGGTTCGATCCTTGGGCCTGATCCCGAACCGACCGGAATCCATTCGACGGTTGGTTCGAAAACTGGGGCCTGTGGAGCAACTGCGGTTTTGTTATGAAGCCGGTCCCACGGGCTACGTGCTGTACTGGCAGCTGACCGCTCTGGGAGCGAAGTGCGAAGTGGTAGCGCCGTCGCTGGTGCCGCGCAAGCCGGGAGAGCGCGTGAAGACCGATCGGCGTGACGCCCTGAAACTGGCCCGCTGCTACCGAGCCGGCGATCTCACGCCGGTGTGGGTCCCCGACGCCGCCCACGAAGCGCTCCGAGATTTGGTGCGAGCTCGGGAAGCCGCTAAAGGCGACTTGCTGCGAGCACGGCATCGGCTCAGTAAGTTTCTGCTGCGCCACGGATGGCAACGTCCGGAGAGCATCAAGTCTCCATGGACCAACGTTCATTTGCAGTGGATCAAGACGAAGGTTCATTTCCAGCAGCCCGCCCAGGAGATTGCGCTCACCGACTACGTCCATCAAGTCGAGCACCTGGTAGCCCGCATCGAACGGCTGGATCAGGCGGTCCTGGAGGCAGCGCGCTCGGCGCCACCCCAGATGCGCGCGGTGATCGAAGCCTTGCAGGCGCTGCGAGGCATTGCGCAAGTCACGGCGGTGACCATCGTCGCTGAACTGGGGCAGATCTCGCGCTTTGCGAAAGCCGGGCAATTGATGGGATACAGCGGCCTGGTTCCCAGCGAATACTCCAGCGGCGAACGAAAACGGCGGGGCGCCATCACCAAGACCGGCAACGCGCACTTGAGACGCGTCATCGTCGAAGCCGCCTGGGCTTATCAATTCCGGCCCCGGCTGGGCGGCTCCCTTCGGAAACGTCAGGTCGGGCTGAGCGAAGAAGTGAAAGAGATCGCCTGGAAGGCCCAGCATCGATTGCATGCTCGCTACCGAAAACTGCTGGCCCACGGAAAGAACAAACCGCAGATCGTAACGGCGGTGGGGCGAGAGCTGCTCGGATTCGTCTGGGCCATCGGAGTGAACGTCGAAACCAGAATGCGCGAACCGAAACAAGTCGCAGCCTAGGTGTAAGTCAGAGAACCACAGGAGGAAGGCAGTGCGGATGGCAGCCGAGTCGAACACGGAAAGGAGAGCCCTCGTCTTTTCTATGCGGCAGGCTCTTTCGGCCCAACCCGCGCCATTAGTCCGAGGCAGCTCCCGACGGATCACGATTATGCGGTTCCGACCCGCGAATATCAGAGTGATCAACCGTCGCGATGACCGCCTCGGCCGCCGCCCGCACTGCTTCCTACTGGCTAGAGAAGAACAGCACAAACCAACACCGCGAATGTATTTGACAGGTTCGTCCATATCAGAAAAGGCGCGATTCGTGACTCGAACCGTGACTCGTGACGTGAGAAGAGCCGCGGAGATGAGGAGTGAGGTCGAGGAAGCAAAGGAGGTGGAGGAGGCAGACGAAACGGAGGACTGGCGTCCCTTGCCGCCACGGCTGTTCTTCGGTGATGCGATGCATTCGCGCATAGCTCGAACCACGCTAGCACGATGCCGCGGCAAAACGATTGTACTCAGGTACAGATAAAGGACAGGGAGAAAAACCCGGACTTGGCGGCTACACTGTGCGGATTATCGGGCGTTTGTGCAGAGGAGGAGGGCTGAGAGCTGTGATCAAAGTCGTGTACTGCATTACCAAGAAGCCGGGCCTCAGCGACGAGCAGTTCTTTCACTACTGGAAAGACGTTCACGGGCCGATCGGCGCTCGGATTCCTCATGTACGGCGGCTGGTGCAGAGCCGGCGCATTGCGATTCCCGGCGACACGCGGGCACCCGACTACGACGGCGTTGCCGAGCTGTGGTTCGACGATGAGGCTACGCTGCTGGCGGCGCGGAAGTCGGCGGAGTGGAAGGCGTCGAGCGAGGATGAAGTGAATTTCATCGATCACTCGCGGGTTGCGTATTTTGTTTCGCGGGAGCATGTGATTGTGGGAGAAGGCGGCGCGGGCGACTCAAAATGATGCGTCGGCGCATGTTAGAATCGGGTTCGCGTGGGGCTGTAGCTCAGATGGATAGAGCGTCGGTTTCCTAAACCGCAGGTCGGGAGTTCGACTCTCCCCAGCCCCACCAGCCTTCGCCTCTAAGGCGGCTACGGCTTGGCAGGCCAGCCTTCGCCGCGAGAGCGGAGAAGGCTTCCACGCCGAAACCCGCCGCGGCGGGCGACGGCCGACGCAGGCGTGGGGCTACGGCTCGGCGAGCCAGTTGGAGGGCGCAGGGTTCCAGCATGCTTGCGGGAGGTGTTTCGATGAAGATGCTTGCCGCGGCTTTGTGCGTGTTGAATGCGGGACTACTTGTCTTGTCCGCGAGCGGCGAGTCGCCGACCGTTGAGCAACCTGGGTTTCGAATCGAGGTCCAGGCCAGCGGAGCGGGAGGACCGAGATATACGGTTACGAATCTCACCGGTAAAACTGTAACGGCCTGCGTCATCCAGCTTTCCTCGTCGTCGGACGGGGTCAGCAAGTCAGAGACGGTTTGGGACGCGTTGTTACAAGAGGTACCGCCAATCGAGCCGGGATCGAGCATTTCGCACTATCTCTCTCATGCGGAGGGCCGCCCGCTTCCCGATAAGATCGAGGTTGTCGCGGGAGTTTGGGCGGATGGGCAAACTTTCGGGCAGCCCGACTGGGTGAAAATAATCCTCAAAGCCCGGGCGACGCGAGCCGTCGAGTACGACCAGGCAGCCTCCGTCCTACAACAGGGATTGGAAGAGAATTGGACTCGCGATCAATACCTTCGGGTTTTCGATGACAGGCAAAACTCCGGGCCTATCCAAATTATCCGATCGACGTTGATCGCCAACGAGCGCTCCGAGGAGACGCCCGAATCCTTGCGTCGTTTGGTCCAGACGATGCGCGATTCTTTTCTGCAGAAATCGAATCAGATTCGGAAGGCGAAGCCGTCGAGCGGGACGGTCTCGAATTAGGCGGGCCGTAAGTATAGATGTCCGGCCGCAGTTCCGACCCTTCATTGAACTTCTATGAATGGTCACGGGCCTAAAACCCAATAAGCCCACTAAGTTGGTGCGCCCTTTTCGCGGGCCTGAAGGCCCACGCTTCCACCTTGGCGCGCTTCGCGCTTTCAAACGCGTCTCGCGGGCCCGCCCTGCGATTTCGCTCAAGAGCGGGCGGCGTCGCCTCCCGTTGCTTTAGTGCTTCGCGGGGGCGATTTGCTTCTGCCTGTGGTAGGTGATTTCGACGATCTGCGTATCGCCCTTTTCGGGGACGATTTCCGAGCGCGAGACGTAAGTGTCCGCGTCAATCTTGCTGATGATGGCGCGCTTGGGCTCGCCGTCGACGGGATTATCGAACTCGATCGACTTCGGCGTCGAGCTGGTGAGATTCAGCACGGTTGGCGTAGACGCTTCCCATGGGGCGAGAGTGGACGTGAAGTGGCGGAAGTAGAGCTTGATGCCGTCGGGCTTTTGGACCATCGTGAAAAGCTCGATCACGAGGGTGCTGTCGTTTTCGACCTCCTGGAATGTGCCTGACATCACGCCGCCCTTGGGAGGCATCCAGACCTGCTGCGCGATTCTGGGTCCCCAGGCGCCCTGCCAGCGGCCCGCGAGCCAGGCGAAATCGTTCAGGGTGGGCTTGGCCTGCACTGCGGCCGGAGCCGGCGGGGTGGGAGTCGTCGTATCTTCTTCGTGCTTGGCCTTTTTCGGCGCGGGGGTTGGGGAAGTCGCGGAAGAATCATCCGCCCGATGAGTTGCCGTTGCGGCTGCCGGCGGCGCCGCGGTATCAGACGCGGTTCCCGCGCCCTTCGCGTCTTGTGCGCGCATTGCGAACGCCAGCACCAAGACCAGAAACACACCGAACGCGCAGCTTCGCGAGCAGACTTCCGCGCGCCAATTATTTCCGGCGGTCATCCCAAACCCTCTCTTGCCGATGTTCCCCTGAAACATGACCCGAAGACAATGCCAAAATCTCTTGCATCCCATTTTGCTTCCGCCGCGTCGCATATGGAAGAGGCTGGCGACGAACGCGCCGAGGGGGAATGTTTTGACGCCTGCTAAGCGCTGTACGATAATGACTTGATTGGCCTACCCAATGAAAACAACTTTAGTTGCAACTGGAGTGGCGGTTCTGCTGGGCGCGACGCTAGGCGCCGCGAATGTTTCGGCGCAAGCCGCTGACGGGCCAGAAGCCCCCGCCGCGTCCCAAGCGGCGCAAGCCGCGCCACCACCGGGCGACGCCGCGAAGACCGGCGACTCGTCGCGCGCGGACGCTTACTACTACTTCACGCTGGGCCATCTGCAGGAGTTGCAGTATGCGGCCTCGAACAGCGAGGACATGGCGCAGCAGTCGATCGCGTCGTACAAGAAGGCGCTCGAGATCGATCCGGACTCGGTGGTTGCGAAGGAGCGGCTGGCCGAAATCTACGCGGAATCGCGCCACACCCGCGATGCAGTGATCGAGGCGCAGGAAGTTCTCAAGGCGGACCCGGACAATGTCGATGGGCACCGGCTGCTCGCGCGCATCTACGTTCGAGCGCTGGGCGATATGGACGCGGGTGAAGTGCAACAGGAAAACATCGAGAAGGCCGTGGCCCAATTTCAGGCCATCCTGAAAATCGATCCCACGGACACGTACTCCGGGCTGTGGCTGGCGCGCCTCTACCGCTTCGAGAATCGGCACACGGAAGCTGAACAGGTGCTGCGCGGCCTGATCCAACGCGAGCCGGACAACGGACCCGCGCTCGAACAACTGAGCCAACTGCTGATCGACGAGGGCCGCTCGCAGGAAGCGATCGAGCTGCTGACGCGCACCGCCGGCGATTCCGCCTCGCCCGACATCTATGATTTGCTCGGTGACGCGTACAACCAGGCGAAGGATTATCCCAAGGCCGAAGATGCTTACCGCAAGGCCATCGAACTCGATCCGGACGATCCCGGACATCGCCACGGCCTGGCGCAGGCACTTCTTTCTGAAGACAAGTATGCGGACGCGCTGGCGCAGTTCAAGAAGCTTGCGGAACTGGAGCCCGGCACCGCCGAGAACTATCTCCGCATGGCGCAGCTTGACCGGCGGCTCGGGCAGTACGACGACGCCGAATCGAATTTGCAGCACGCCAAGCAGCTCGCGCCTGGGAGCGTCGAGATTCTTTACAACGAGGCGCTGCTTTACGAGGATCAGGGGCGCTACGACGACGCGATCAAGGTGTTGAGCGATTCGATCGCGGGCGTCAAGAGCCAGGCCGGCGGCGGGCAGGCGAGCCCGAACGCGCTTGCAATTCTTTACGAACAGCTCGGCCACGCCTATCTGCAAGCGCAGAATTATCCCGACGCGATCGACACGTTTCAAGAGATGACCAAGCTCGGCCCCGACATCCAAAAGCGCGCCGAGATTCTGCTGATCAACGCCTATCGCGACAGCCGCGACCTCGATCGCGCCATTGCCGAAGGGAAGAAGGCGCTCGAAGCTTCGCCGAAAGATTCAGATATCACGATCACTCTGGCGATGGTTTATGCGGACAAGTCGGACACCGTTTCCGGGACTCAGCTCCTACAAACTCTTCTGCAAGGCAATGCCAGCGACCAGCAGGTCTATCTTGATATCGCTGAGGTCGATCAGCGCGGGCACAAGTTTGCCGACGCCGAGCAGGCAGCGGCCAAGGCCGAGGAACTCGCGCTAACACCCGACGACAAAGAGAAGGTCTGGTTCACGCAGGGCGCGATTTACGAGCGCCAGAAGAAGTACGACCTGGCCGAGCAGGAGTTCCGCAAAGTGCTGGCCGCGAGCCCGGGCGATGCGCCGACACTCAATTACCTAGGCTACATGCTCGCCGATCGCGGTGTGCGGCTGGAGGAAGCGACTGGGATGATCGTGCGGGCGGTGAAGCAAGAGCCGGCCAACGGCGCGTATCTCGACAGCCTGGGCTGGGCCTACTACAAGCAGAACAAGCTCACCGAAGCCGAGGAGTATTGCCGCAAGGCCGTCGATCGCGAGGGCCAGGATCCGACGATTCTCAGTCATCTCGGAGCTGTCTACGTGAAGCTGGGTCAGGATGAGCGCGCGGGGCAGATTCTCGAGCGTTCGCTGGCCGCATGGCAGAAGGCGCTGCCCGCCGATTACGAGGCGGACAAGGTCAGCGAGGTCGAAGCGCAACTCCGCACCGTGAAGCGCCGGCTCGCGCAGAAAATGCCCGCCGCCGAGACGAAACCGCAGTAAGCTCCCCGGATGCCCGCCGCGAAGAGCGCCACGAAGAAAAGATCGGTGCGCCTGCCCGCATTTGCAAAAGTCAATTTGTGCCTGCACGTTTTGGGCAAGCGGCCCGACAACTATCACGAACTGCGCACGATCTTTCAGGCGATCTCGCTGCACGATACGCTTGAGCTTTCTCTCACGCCGAAACCCGGCATTGAGCTTGAATGGACGGACGCGTCCTTGCCGGCCGGGCCGGAGAACCTTGTCTACCGCGCGATTGAGGCTTTCGGCTGCGAAATCGGATTTCGCGGCGGCATTCACGCGCGTCTTGAGAAGCGCATCCCGGTGGCGCGCGGGCTGGGCGGCGGGTCGAGCGACGCTGCGGCTGCCCTGATCGGGATGCTGCGGCTGATGAAGGCTAAGCTGCCTCTGCCGCGGCTGATGGAAATCGCTGCGGGGCTGGGCGCGGATGTACCGTTCTTTTTGTTCGGTGGGCGCGCGCTGGCGGTAAATCGAGGGGACGAAATATATCCACTGCCGGACGCGCCGCGGCACACGATCCTCGTTGTCTCGCCGCGCGAGATCGGCGTCAGTACGAAGGACGCCTACCAGTGGGTCTCCGCGGAATTGACAAGACTCGCGAAACCCAATAGAATTTGGGGGTTCTGCGCTCTGTGCTGGAGCCGGCAGGGAAGCGTGGCGAACGACTTCGAGTCGCCCGTTTTCAGCCGTCATCCGAGATTGAAGGCGATCAAGGATGAATTGCTCGAGCGAGGAGCCGCAGATGCCGCGCTGGCGGGTAGCGGGTCGGCGGTGTTCGGAGTATTCCGAAACCCAGCGCAGGCGCGCCGAGCCGCTCGTGCGTTCCCGGAAGATTCGGTTTTCGTCGTCGAAACCCTATCCAGGGAAAAATATGGCCGTGCATTGGGCTGGTCCGCTTCGGCGGGCTAGCGTGTGACTGCTTGACCGGAGGAGGGGCGATCCTGGTCGAAGGCAACAATTTCAAGGTGTTTTGCGGCACGGCGAATGTGGCCCTGGCGGACGCGATCTGCGCGCAGCTCGGAGTGCCGCGCGGCCGGGCCGAGCACGGCCATTTTTCCGACGGCGAGACGCGCTACCAGATTCTCGAGAATGTGCGCGGCGCGGATGTTTTCGTCGTGCAGCCCTGCAGCTCGCCGGTGAACCACCACCTGGTGCAGCTGCTGCTGATGATCGACGCGTTCAAACGGGCCTCGGCGTGGCGGATTACGCCGGTGATTCCGTATTACCCGTACGCGCGGCAGGATCGGAAGGACCGCCCGCGCGTGGCGATATCGGCGAAGCTCGTGGCGGATTTGCTGGAGACGGCGGGATCGAGCCGCGTGCTTTCGCTCGATCTGCACGCGCCGCAGATCCAGGGATATTTCAATATCCCGGTGGATCACTTGTACGCCGCGCCGGTGCTGGTGGAATATTTTCAGAAGAAGAAGCTCGGGCCGGTGACTGTGGTATCACCCGATGCGGGCGGCGTGGAGCGCGCCCGGCTTTTCGCGAAGAGGATGGACGCGCCGCTGGCGATCGTCGACAAGCGCCGCATCGACATCAACGTGAGCGAGGTGATGCACCTGATCGGCGACGTGGCGGGGCGTCCGGCGCTGGTGATCGACGACATCATCGACACGGCCGGGACGCTCGTGAAAACCGCTGAGGCGCTGCTTGAAAACGGCGCGACGAAAGTTTTTGCAGCTTGCACGCACCCGGTGCTTTCGGGGCCGGCCGTCGAGCGCATCGAGAAATCGGCCATCGAGGAAGTGGTGGTGACGGATTCGGTGCCGCTCAACGACGCGGCGAAGAGTTTGTCGAAGATCAAGGTGCTGAGCGTGGCGCCGCTTCTGGCGCGCGGGATTCAGTCGATTCACGAGGAAACTTCGATCAGCGAATTGTTCATCTGATTCAATGTGGCCCGGTTTTCGGGCCCGAGGCTGGATTAAAGGAAAGGCACATGGAAACGTTTACTGTGGAAGGCAAAGTTCGCGAAGAGCGCGGGAAGAACGCCGCGCATCGCACCCGCCGGACCGGCATGGTTCCCGCGGTTCTTTATGGCGGGCGCAAGGATTCGATCGCGCTGGCCGTCAATGCAAAGCAGGTAGCGCGCATTCTGCGCTCGGAATCCGGCCACAACACGATCTTCAGCGTGCGCGTCGCTGATGGCGCGGAAGAGAAGGCCATGCTCAAGGATTGGCAGGTCGATCCGCTGAATGGCGCGCTGCTGCACGTCGATTTGCTGCGCATCGCGATGGACGTCCGGATGCACGTCAGCATTCCCGTGCACACGTTCGGTGAGCCGCAGGGCGTGAAATTGCAGGGCGGCGTCTTCGAAATCGTCACGCGCGAAGTGGAAATCGAGTGCTTGCCGGGCGACATTCCCGAAGAGTTCAAGGTGGACGTGACGCCGTTGATGATCGGCGACCAGTTGCGCGCTGGCGATCTTCCGATCGATCCCGAGAAGATGAAGTTGCTCACGGACAAGACCCGCGTGCTGGCGCACGTTGTGATTCTGAAGAAGGAAGAAGAGCCGGCGCCGGAAGCAGCCGTGGCCGCCGAAGCCGCGCCTGCCGAGCCCGAAGTCATCAAGAAGGGCAAGAAGGAAGAAGAGGGCGAAGGCGAGGCTGCGCCCGAAGCTGCGGCGCCCAAGGCCGAGAAGAAGGGCAAGGAGAAGTAGCCGAGGCGCTTTGGGGCGGCGCGCGGGAATCCGGCGCGCCCACGTGCGATTCGGAGCGCGCTATGAGCCCTCTGTGAGCCGCACATGCGATTGATCGCTGGCCTCGGCAATTTGGGTTCTGAGTACGAATGGACGCCGCACAACGTCGGTTTTCTGGCGATCGATGCGCTGGCGGAACGCGGCGGGATTCGCGTGAGCCGTCCCGAGGGCAAAGCGCTGGTGGGCCGCGGCACGATCGCGGGCCACGAAGTGATTCTGGCCAAGCCGCAGACGATGATGAATCTGAGCGGCGTGGCCGTGCGGATGCTGCTCGAGCGGTACGAATGCGAGCCCGCCGAGACGATCGTGCTGCTCGATGAGATCGATCTGCCGTGGGGCATGTTGCGGGTTCGCGATCGCGGCCGCAATAGCACGCACAACGGCTTGAAGTCGATCATCGCGACGCTCGGTACGGACGAATTCATTCGCGTGCGGATGGGCGTCCGGCCGGCGCAGATATGGGGCGACCGCAAGGATTATCTGCTCTGTACGATGGGCCGCGACGAGCGGCAGATCGCGCAGCAGATGGCCGTGGACGCGGCCGATGCGGTCGAGGTGATCCTGACCGAGGGTTTGAGCAAGGCGATGACGCGCTTCAACCGCAAGGTTTCGAACGAGGAAGACGAGAAGCAGTAGAAGACGGGGAATCGAGAGGACACATGGAAGAACGTTTGTACGACCTGATATTCATCCTGCGGCCGGATACGCCCGAGGCGGAAATCGACAAAGTGATTGCGACGATCGAGCACGCCGCCACCGAAAAGGGCGCGAAGATCGAGAAGACCGACAAGTGGGGACGCCGGCGAATGGCCTATCGCGTCCAGCGGCTGCGCGAGGGATTTTACGTGTACATGGTGGTTCGTTCGAGCCACGGCGAAGTGGTGAAGGAACTCGAGCGCCGCTTGAAGGTCGCCGATCCGGTAATGAAGTACCTCACCGTGCGGCTCGACGAGGAATTGAAGCGCCAGGAAAAACTGAAGAAGCACCGGGAACGCAGAGCCGCTCGGCGTCCGCGCAAGGCCGTGCCTAGCGCCGGAACGCCTGCTTCGCCAACCGGCGGCACGGAGCGCGCCGCCGCAACGTCTTAGAGATTATCGAATCAGGGAGAAATCGAATGGCAGAAGAACAAGCACCACAGCAACCCGCGCCAGCAGCAACTTCCTCGGCGCCAGCGGCGCCGTCTGGGCCGCCGGCAGGCGCGCCTTCGGGTCCAACAGGCCCATCGGGTCCGCCGCGTTTCGGAGGGCCGAGGCCGCAGGGAGGCCGCCCCGGCGGTCCTGCAAAGCGCGGCAAGCGGAATTTCGTCCGCAAGAAGAAGGTTTGCCGGTTTTGCGTCGATAAGGCCGACTTTATCGATTACAAGCGCGCCGAGATTTTGGCGCCGTTCATTCAGGAGCGCGGCAAGATTCTTCCGCGCCGCATGACCGGGACCTGCGCGCGGCACCAGCGCTGGCTGACCGTGGCGATCAAGCGAGCGCAGAATATCGCGCTGCTTCCGTTCGCGGCTGAGCTCTAGTCGAGCGTAACCAAATCTTTGGGAATCCGTAGGGGCGGGTTTCAAACCCGCCCCTACATGAAACTATCGAGGTTCAGGATCATGCAAATTATTCTGCAGGAAGACGTCGAAAAGCTCGGGAACCGTGGCGAAGTGGTGGACGTGGCCGAGGGCTACGCCCGCAATTTCCTTTTGCCGCGCAAGCTCGCGCTCGAAGCCAGCGCCGGCAACATGAAGCGGCTCGAAAAGATGCGCGCCGCGTTTGCGAAGAAGGAAGCCACCGAAAAGGGAGAAGCACAGACGCTCGCAGGACTCCTCGCCGGCGTTTCGCTCGAACTCACACGCAAATCCGGCGAGAACGATCAGTTGTTCGGGTCGGTCACGAACGCGGATATTTCCGAAGCGCTCGCCGCCAAAGGCTACACCATCGACAAGCGCAAGATCACGCTCGCCGAGCCGATCAAGACCATAGGCGAATTCGACATTCCGGTGAAGCTGCACCGCGAAGTCACCGCCACCGTGAAGCTCGCGGTTAAGAAAGAAGAGTAATCGCCCGAGGGAGCCGAAGCCAAGCGCCCGTTAGGGGAGATCAGGCAATTCGAGATTGTGGTCCATTACAAGGCTTTTGTGGAGCAGGATACGGGCCTGTGCCACCGCCCCTTTCGCACCGATCTTCTCTTGGATCGATTCAGGGAGAAGCAGCAAAGCGTGAGTCAGCGACCAAATACAGTTCTCCAGTTTAACCATTCGGTCAACGACGTGCGGCGCTGAAGATTGCGCCTTGATGATCTGATCGAGTTCGGTCTCGCCGGCAATTGTTTCAACGACCTGTTCGATGACCGTCGTATCCTCGTCTGCCCTCGGGGGGAACGCGCCCGGAAACATGGGCATATCTTGACGCGAGCGATTGTCTGCCATGTATAGCCCTCGCCTTTGAGATTCGTCGATAATATTACCTTATTCGCCGCCGAATGGCGCCCGCTGCGACGTCGGCGCCACCGTGAAACTGACGGTGAAAAAGAAGATCAGAGCGCACGATCCTGCCGAAGCCGGAGAGAGATTCTTCGGGCCGATGAAACCGGCCCTCAGAATGACGACGCGAGTGGCATTGAGGTGTTGGATTTTGTTGGGGGTTCGTGCTTGCGGCGCCTTTTTTTCATTGCACCACACTGGGGATTTTCCACCGCATAAACATTCATCCACAGCCTCATGTGATTGACGCCAGCGCGCGTCGTGGCAGAATGATCGACGCTCGGGGCAGAACGCACCAGCGTTGATTCACAAAAGCCACGACAAATAGGAAAAAGTCGCCGCGCGCGGCGGATTGCTGTTGGTGTGCCTGCGCGAAAAGGCGCTTGCATGCGGGAAAGACTTAGGCGAAACTAAAGCGAATTATTAATGGCCATCGATACCACACTCGAACGACCTCTCCCGCAAAATCTCGAAGCCGAACGCAGCATTCTCGGCGCCGTGCTGCTCGATAATCACGCGCTCAACGCCGCGGTGCAGGTGCTGCGGTCGGAGGATTTTTTCCTTTCGCAGCACCGGCATATTTTCGAGCGCATGGTGCAGCTGAGCGAGAAGCAGCAGGCCATCGACACGATCACGCTGATGGAGGACCTCGCGCGCCGCGGCGAACTCGAAGCGGCGGGCGGCGTCGCGTATCTCTCGCAACTGGCCGACGGGCTGCCGCGCGTGACGAACGTCGATCACTACGCGCGCATCGTGAAGGAAAAGTCGATCCTGCGCGGGCTGATTCACTCGACGGCCGCGATCCAGGAGCAGGCTTTTGCTTCCGGCGACGATGCCGACGTGATTCTCGACCGCGCCGAATCACAGATTTTCCAACTTGCCGAAGACCGCGTGAAGGCTGGGTTGATCGGCGTGAAGGATCTCGTCAAGGACGGCTTCGAGCGGCTCGAGAAAATTTTCAGCGAGGGCCGCCGCATCACGGGGCTCGCCACCGGCTATGCGGGCCTCGACAACGAAACTGCAGGCCTGCAGCCCTCCGAACTGATTATTCTTGCGGCTCGGCCCTCGATGGGGAAGACGGCGCTCGCACTGAACATAGCGGAAAACGTCGGGCTGCGTCAGCGCGAGCCAGTGGCGATTTTCAGCCTGGAAATGTCGAAAGAGTCGCTGCTGTTGCGCTTGCTGGCGTCCGAGGCGCGCGTCGACGCGCACAAATTCCGCACGGGGCACATGAGCCGCGACGACTGGAACAAGGTCACCGGCGCGCTTGCGAATCTGGGTGAGGCGCCGATCTGGATCGACGATTCGGCGTCTTCCACGGTGCTCGAAATGGGTGCGAAGGCGCGGCGGCTGAAGCGCGACCGCGGATTGTCGCTCATGATCGTCGATTATTTGCAGCTCGTGGTGCCGACGGGAAGCGGGCGCCAGACGAATCGGCAGGAGGAAGTGTCGAGCATGTCGCGCGCGCTCAAGGGGCTCGCGAAGGAGCTGAAGGTGCCGATCGTCGTGCTCAGCCAGCTGACCCGCGCGCCCGAGCGCGAGGATCGCAAGCCGCAGCTCGCCGATTTGCGCGAATCGGGCGCGATCGAGCAGGATGCGGACGTGGTTCTTTTTATCAACCGGCCGAATTTCTACAAGACCGACCTGCCAGAGGAAGACCGCGCGAAGGCCGAGTTGATCATCGCAAAGCAGCGCAACGGCCCCACCGGCACGCTGAACTTTGTCTTTCTCGCCCGCCACACGCGGTTTGAAGAGGCCGCGCCGGATGCGTGGAATTCGGGCGGGGAAGCGTAAAAGGCAGGGGTTGGTGGCTGACCACTCGCCACTGTTCCTATTGCCCCACATGCGTGTCGGGTCGCCCGCGATTTGGCGAAATACTCGCGCTCCTACCCATCCCAACCCGACGTCTAAGTAACGTATTTACAAGGGATGCCGCGGTTCGGGCTGATCGGTGTGTGTCGGCGGCCCGCGTGCACTCATCCCAAACGCGATGTTTACCCAAAGGGTGAGGCGCGAGTTTCCGGCACGGATTTTCGTCGCGCCGTGCATATCGGTCTGGCATCCTAGATGAACATGGGGAAATCAATTCACACCAAAGGCAGGCCGCTCTGGGCGGAGATTTCGCTCAAAGCGATGGCGAAGAATCTCGCCGTGATTCGCCGGCATATCGGGCCGAAGCCGAAGATTCTGGCGGTGGTGAAGGCGAACGCCTACGGACTGGGCGCCGTTCCCGTTTCGAAGGCGCTGGCGAAGGCGGGGGCCGACCGCTTCGGCGTCACGTGCCAGAACGAAGGCATCGAGCTGCGCGACGCCGGGATCCGCAAGCCGATTCTGGTGCTCACCGGCTTTTGGCCAGGGGAAGAGAAGAGTTTCATCCGCCACGGGCTTACGCCGACGGTGACGCGGCTTGAGGATGTGCGGAATCTCGAGCGCGCCGCGAAAGCCGCGCACGTGAAATCGCCGCTGCGATTTCATCTCAAGATCAATACGGGGATGAACCGGCTTGGGCTGCCGGCCGAGCAAATCGACGCGTTCGCGAGCGTGCTCGCCGATTGCCGCCACATCGAGCTCGAAGGCACGTTCACGCACTTTGCCTCGGCGGAGGATTTCAGCGCGCAGCAGACAGACGAGCAGGAAGCCGCGTTTCACCGCTGCCTCGACCGGCTGCGCGCGCTGCGCGTTTCGCCGGGAATCGTCCACATGGCCAATAGCGGCGCGATTTGCGCGCGGCCGAGCACCTGGGCGAACATGGTTCGCCCCGGCGCGATTCTCTACGGCTATTATCAGTCGTTCGATCCGCCGCAAAAGGGGCACGAAGTGCAGCGCCGGTTGCCCGTCGAGCCGAGCCTCTCGCTGCGCGCGCGGATCATCAGCCTGCGCGATCTGCCTGCGGGGCAGCCGGTGGGCTACAGCGCGAAGTTTGTCACCGCGCGGCCTTCACGCATTGCCGTGATCAACGCGGGCTACGCGGATGGCATCCTGCGCCAGCGCACCAATCACGGCTGCGCGCTCTTGCGCGGGCGCGGCGTGCCGTTTGTCGGCACGATCTCGATGGATTTGACCACGCTCGACGTTACGGATGTTCCCGATGTTGCGCTCGGCGATATCGTCACGATCTACGGCCGCGACGGCGAGGCCGAAATTCGCGTGTCGGACGTGGCGCGCGAAATCGGCACGGTCACCTCGGATTTGCTCTGCGCACTCGGCCGGCGCGTCCCGCGCTATTACCTGTAAAGCTGGTTCATTCAGCCTAGGATTACCCCCCCTACATCTGCGTCATTCGACAGTGAGCGCACTTTGACCTGCGGCGTTGCGGGCTAGCGGAACATGTGGACGTAGAGGAAGAGCAGGGCGAGGCAGGCGGCGATGCCGAGGAAGAAGCCGCCGAGGTGCAGGCGCGGGTGAATGGCGCGGGCGTAACGGATGGCCGCGACGAGAAAGGTCGCGTTGGCCACGACTGCAAAAGCGAAACCGCCCAGGATGAGAAGTTTCGGATAAAGCGCGCTCCAGCCCCAGCCGGCAATGTACAGCGTCAGGAAAGCGAGCGTGGCGGAACCCAGCGTGACGACGCCGGCCGTGGCGATTGCGTAGCCGCTCGCAAAGCCCACGTTGGCGTGCAGCAGAAGCAGCAAGAATGCAATCGCATATTCGGCCAGCACCACGGCAGCGACGAGAGCGCGGTAGCGCGGATCGGTTTGGCCGAAAAGGTGTGCGTCGGAAAAGAAGACCGCCGGGATGAGCGCGTTCGCCAGCGCGGCGACGCACAGCGTAGTGCACAGAAAGTGCCGGCGCGGACGAGGAGCGGCGGCGTCCTGCGCGGGATTCGTTGAGAAGTCAGCAGCCATTGGATGAATGGCGCGGATTATATAGCAGGAAGGAGTTTGGGAACGCCTTTCTTCAGCACGGAGAATGCTTATGGCGGGGACTGACCCGCCACAATCCCTCCCTCTCGTTTGACTCTCGCTCGACAGCAGGTGCTATACTGGCCGCATAACGGTTTCATATTGTGATACGCGGTCTGATTATACCGGTTTGGGGACGATAAACTTTGATAGCGCCGGCTGAACAATTTCAAGTCTTTGGGGCGCCACGAATCGTACATTTATACATTTCATAGGGTGCAAACATGGCCAGGCCTTCTAGCGCTTCCAGCCGGACTCCGGCAGGCAGCGGCAGTACCGAAACGCCACCTTCCAAGCCGGTCGTTACCTCCCGCCCACATGAAGTTCGCGCGGGCTCTTTTTGGGATATTTTCGCGCTGCGGCTGATCTTCACCGTTGTTTGCGTCGTCGTTGGATACCATTTCCGCCCCTTCAGCATCAGCGACTACGCGGGAGCGATCGCGGGTTTCATCTTTGCAATCGCCGTCATACTTTTTGAGACGCGCTTGCAGCGGGCCAGCCTGCGCCGGCTGATCGGCGCGGCGGTGGGTTCGATCCTCGGAATTCTGGGCGCGTACCTCACGTCGCTCATCTTTACGCATACGACGATGCCGGAGAGCACGCGGTCGTTCTTCAGCCTCGCGGTGTTTCTCGTGATGACGTATATCGGCCTCGTACTCGGTGCGAACAAAGGCGACATGCTCAACCTGCAGGCGCTGGGCGGCCTTTTCGGCAGCGAACGCAGCAATCGGCATTCCGTGAAGCTGCTGGATACAAGCGTGATCATCGATGGCCGCGTGGCGGACATCGCCGAGGCGCAGTTTCTCGACGGCACGATCGTGATCCCGCAGTTTGTCCTGCGCGAGCTGCAGCTCGTGGCGGATTCGGCCGACCCGCTCAAGCGCCAGCGCGGGCGGCGCGGCTTGGAAGTCCTGCAGCGGATCCAGAAGATGCCGCAGCTCGACGTGCAGATCGCCGAGGACGACTTCGCGCATATCGCCGACGTCGACCTGAAGCTGATCGAGCTAGCCAAGCGCTACGACGCCAAGGTCGTCACCAACGATTTCAACCTGAACAAGGTGGCCACGCTGCAGGGCATCGAAATCATGAATGTGAATCTGCTGGCGAACGCGCTGAAGCCTGTGGTGCTGCCGGGCGAGGTGATGCGAGTTTTCATCCTGCGCGAAGGCAAGGAATACAATCAGGGCGTAGCATATCTCGACGACGGCACGATGGTGGTCGTCGATGGCGCGCGCAAGATGATCAACAAAACCATCGACATCAACGTGACCTCGGTCCACCAGACCACCGCCGGCAAGATGATCTTCGGCCGCTACGACGAGCGTGGCGAGCAGACGCCGCGAGCCGTGCCTCCACCTTCGGCCGACGCGCCGTCCGGGCCGGGCCAGGGCGGCGAGCGTCCGCCGCGGCCGCTCTATCCTGAACCCGGCCGGTCCTAGCGCTCGCGCCGGGCGCCTCGATTGCGCTAGACTTCTAAGCCGCCAATGGGTCGAATCGCTGCAATCGTTCCCGCCGCCGGTTTGGGCACCCGCATGGGTGCCGACACGCCGAAGCAGTTCCTCGAGCTCGACGGCATGCCGCTCATCATCTTCACGCTGAAGCGGCTCGCCGCGTGCCCCGCGATCACGGATTTCCTTATTGCCACCCGCGCTGACGATGTCGTCTCGCTGCAGGACAAAGTCGCAAGAGCCGGCCTGGGCCGTCCGGCTCGGGTCGTGCACGGCGGCGACACACGCCAGCAATCCGTTGCCAGCGCGCTCGCGCAAGTCGATCCCTCAACCGAAATCGTGCTCGTGCACGATGCCGTCCGCCCATTCGTCACGCGCGAGCAGATCGAGCGGGTGATCGCTGAGGCCCGCACACGCGGCGCCGCCATTCTCGGCATCCCCGCGATCGACACGGTGAAGGAAGTGAAGCGCGCCAGCCTGCCCGCGGATGTGGCGCTAATTTCGGCCACGATTCCACGCGAGCGAATCGTCCTCGCGCAGACGCCGCAGGCGTTTTCCTACGCGCTGCTGCGCGATGCCTTTCGCAAGGCGCAGGAGGATGACGTCAGCGCCTCCGACGAAGCCGCGGTCGTCGAGCGCTTCGGGCATGAGGTTTTCGTCGTCCTCGGCTCGGAGCGCAATCTGAAAATCACGCGGCCTTCGGATATGGATCTTGCGCGTTTCTACCTCGAACAGGAGCGCCAGACGGTGAAGGCGTGACGTTCGTGCCCAATCAGCAGCCGCGCATGGGTATGTCGCCCGTGGTTCGCACGATTCTGTTTTGGCTGCTAATGATAGTGCTGGCAGTCGTCCTGTGGCAGATGGCCTCGAAAGATAAGGCCAGCGCGCCTCCCGGTTCCTCTTCGACGATCAGCTATTCCGACTTCATGACCCAGGTGGACAAGAACAACGTTCGCTCCGTGAAGATTGTGGAATCTCCATCGACGGCCGAGGTTGAAGGAGAGCTTCGCGAGCCGCCACAGAACTTTCGCGTGACCGTTCCGAAGGAAGCGATCCCGAATCTCACCGAACGCCTGCAGAAACAAGGGACGTCAATTGACGTGTCGACCGGCACAACGGCCATCAATCTTTTGCCCATCATCATTATCGTCGCGCTTTGGATCTTCAGCATGAGCCGAAGGAGCGGAAGGCGGATGCAGAATCCGCCGGCAAGCCCGGAGACTCCGACGACTCCCACAGTCCCAACGAATAGGCCACTCGGATGACATTTTCCGGAATCGGCTATGATCTGCATCGCCTGGTCGAGGGACGCAAGCTCGTGATCGGCGGCGTCGAGGTGCCCTTCGATAAAGGCTCGCAGGGCCACTCCGACGGCGATGTGCTCAGCCACGCACTCTGCGACGCACTGCTCGGCGCCGCGAGCCTCGGCGATATCGGCACGCATTTCCCGGATACGGACCCGAAGTGGAAGGGCGCGTCGAGCCTGATTTTTCTCGAGCACATTCGCAAGCTGCTGGCGGATCGCGGATTTCGGATCGTTCACTGCGACGCGATTGTGGTCTGCGAGCGTCCGAAGCTCGGCCCGCATTTTCCCGCCATGCGCGCCGCGCTCGCAAAATCCCTCGGCATCACTGCGGCCGAGATCAATCTGAAGGCCAAGACGAACGAAGGCGTTGACGCCGTCGGCCGCGGCGAAGCCATCGCAGCGCACGCCGTCGCCACCCTGCGCCTGCACTAATCGATGCAATGAGCGCCGTGGAGTGCCAGCTTGCTGCCGCTCTTTGTAGCCGAAGCTTGTTTCGGCGTTCCTTGCTTGGCCGCCCGGCAACCCCGTTTCGTCCGCGTCTGCGATAGAATCACCACACATGCCATTCGACGCCCCCTCCGAAGCTCCCCCAGTCGCCGCGCTTTTTGCTGCCGCAGATGTTGGGGCAGTCCTGCGCGAGCACGGCTGGATCGGCGCATCGCGCGACCTCGCTGCGGATGGAGCCCTTGGACAATGGTGCGCACGCGCCGCCGAACTTCTCGCACTGCACGCCGCCGATCGCGCAGCGCTGGCCGATCTGCTTGCACTGGTCTTCGCCTATGACGCGCAGTCGCTCGTGCGCGAGCCGACGAATCAGGCTGTCCTCGCTCGCGAGGGCGCGCGCGACGTGATCCGCGAAGTTGCGAACTGCCTGCTCGATGGCGGCGATCTTGACTCGGATCGCTTCAAGGAAATCATTGATGGCGTGAAAGCTGCGCTGCCGTATCGTGGCCGCGAGCTGTTCTACCCGATTCGCCTCGCGCTGGCGGGCCGCGCGGGGGACGGCGGACTCGACCGCGTCATTCTTTTGCTGGACGCTGCGGCGCGCCTCGACTTTTCGGTGCCCGTGAAAGGCGCGCGGCAGCGCATGCTCGAATTCTGCGCCGCGTTCGACTGAGCCAGCTAAACCAACTATGAACTGGATGACCGGATTCCACGCCGTTGAAGAAGCCCTCACTGCCGGGCGCGCACTCGACCGCATTGTGATTGCACGCGGGCGCCACGGCGAGCGCGTCGAAGCGATCGTGCGGCTCGCGAAATCGCGCGGCGTTCCCGTGCGCTTCGAGGATCGCCAGCAGGTCGACCGCCTCGCCGGCACGCGGGAGCATCAGGGCATTGCCGCGCTGGTTGCCGCGAAGCCTGCTGTGGGGCTCGAGGATTTGCTGCGCGCGAAGAATGAGCATGGCTTGCTCGTGCTGCTGGACGGCATCGAAGACCCGCACAATCTCGGTGCGATCGTGCGCACGTCGCTCGCCGCGGGCGCGCAAGGTGTGGTGATTCCGGAGCGGCGCGCTGCCGGTTTGAGCGATACGGTCGAGCGAGCTTCGGCCGGGGCGCTGGCGCATCTTCCCGTGGCGCGCGTGACGAATCTGGTCCGCGCGATGGAGCAAATGAAAGAGGCGGGCTACTGGCTCGTGGGCCTCGATGAGCGCGGGGACAAAAGCTACACCGAGGTCGATCTGAAAGGCTCGGTCGGGATCGTTCTCGGCAGCGAAGGCGAGGGCCTGCACGAGCTCACGCGCAAGCGCTGCGATTTTCTCGTTTCGCTTCCCACGACTGGCCCCGTACGGTCGCTGAATGTTTCTGTAGCTGCCGGCGTTATGCTTTTCGAAGTCGTTCGTCAGCGCGCGACCGACAAGTCGCGCTAACGCAGATGCCCGAAATGAATTTTGCACGTCATTGGCATGTGGACCTTGCCGCCGGACTCGTGCCGCGCGAAGTATTCGCGAAGCGCCTGCTGCATGGGTGGGAAGCCTGGATGGCCGGGCTGCGGCGTCACCGATAGCGACAGCGTAAAACCCTCGAGCTCCTCGTAGGGCATCTCTTCCGGGCTCGCAAACTCCGCCTCGTGAAATTCGCCGCCAGCGAAAAGGCGGCGCACTGCGCTCTCGATGTCGTATCGGTGCCGCATGTGCGCGTAGTCCAGGCCGTGTGTCTTCAGGATGTCCTGGAATTCCCGGATTACGGACTCTGAGCGCTTGTCCGGCCCCTGGTTCGCGAGGACCACCCATCCGCCCTTGCGAAGGATGCGTACGAACTCAGGGCGGCATTTTTCCTGATCGAACCAGTGAAGCGCGCGGCCGACGGCTACGAGGTCCACGGAACGATCGGCGAGGCGCGTGTCCTCGGCGGTTCCGTCGACGCACGTGAGGTGCGGATAGCGCGCCACGAGCTCTTCGCATGCGGCCCGCATGTCCGCATTCGGCTCGACCGCAAACACGCGATTGCCGTTTTCGAGAAATAGCTCCGCGAGCATGCCAGTTCCCGTGCCAACGTCTGCAACGACGGATTCGCGTTTTAGCCCGCACCGCTCTTCGAGCACCGGGATGATTTCGCGGGGATAGCGCGAGCGGAAGCGCCGGTACGCCTCGACGCGGCTGCTAAAGCGCTCGGTAGGTTTCAGAGAAGGGTCAGGCCCGTTCATTTTGCCAACATTTGCAGGCTTCGGCGGGACCAGGTGCGCAGCGCCGGATTATTTGTCGTACTTCAGCATTGAAAACACATCGAGGCCGGGAAGCTTCGACCGGCCATTCAGGAATTTCAGTTCGACCGCGAAGGCCGCGCCCACTACTTCGCCGCCAAGCTTCCGGACGAGTTCGATGCTGGCCGCGGCGGTGCCGCCGGTGGCGAGCAAATCGTCGCACAGCAGGACGTGCTGCCCCGGGCGCACGGCGTCCTCGTGAATTTCAAGCTGGTCTGTGCCGTATTCGAGCTGGTACGTCACCGAGGCCGTCTTCCACGGCAGCTTTTTCGGCTTGCGCACGGGAACGAATCCCGCGCCGAGCCGGTACGCCAGCGCCGGCGCGAAAATGAATCCGCGCGCTTCGATCCCAGCGACGATGTCGACTTTTCTTCCGGCGTAGTGCTCGCACAGCTGGTCGACCAGCGAGTGAAATCCCTTCTGATCCTGGAGCAGCGTCGTCAGGTCGTAGAACAGGATGCCCGGCTTCGGGTGATCGGGAATCTCGCGGATCAGCTTTTTCAGGTCGTCCATCGTCTCCTCTTTCGTTGTTGCGGTGCGTTGCGAATTGGGCCGCGTGTCAGCTGTCGCCATGTGTCTCCGATTATGCGTCGTACTCGATTGAAAATCCTTCCGCGAACTGCGCTTCGATCTCCGTTTCTTCCTCGACCACTCTTGAAACCGACGCCGACTGCGGCCCGCGCTCGAGCGCTGTTCGCAGAGCCCCGTGCGATTCCGCCAGGGCGATCGCGTAAACCTCCACGCGCCCGTCGCTCAGATTTCTCGTGTATCCGCTGATGCCCAGCCGCACCGCCATCCGCTGCGCGAAGTAGCGATACCCCACGCCTTGCACGATTCCGCTGACGTAATAGCGCTTGGCACTTGGTTCGTCGCGCACGGTAGTCTGGCCGGCCACAGCCGAACGACCGATTTTATCCGTAATCTTTTGCATCACCAAGCGCCGAGCCGTGATAGTTTGCGAGCGGTTGCCCGCGCGATTGCCGCCCAACACCCGGGCCGCGCCCGGCATCCAATTCCGTGATGCGCTTATCCGCCCTTATCGTGATTCTACTTGGCCTGTTCTGTGCCGCTGTGCCTGCGCGCTCGCAGGACGACAGTCAGGGCCCCATTCCGGCTCCGCCTACGTACAAGATCAACCGCATTCCCTCTGTTCCGCACCCTGGCCCGCCGCCGATTCCGGTGCAGGAAATCATTCAGCGATTTGCGGCCAACGAAGACATCGCCAAGAAAGTCTACGATACTTACGATTTCACGCAGACGGTGCGCATCGAGGAAATCGGCGGACTCGGCGGCAAATTCGCCGTCACCGGCCTTGAATACACGCGTCCCGACGGCAAGCGCTACTGGCAGGTCTCAAAGGCGCCCGTCTCGACGCTCAAGGACGAAAGTTATTCGCTCGAAGACGTCAACACGATGATCACCATTCCGCTTTTCTTTCTCACGTCCGACGAGATCGGCAACTACGATTTTCTCTACGCCGGCCAGCAGCAGCTCGATCAGCTGAACACCTATGTATTCCAGGTAAAGCCGAAAATGCTCAGCCGCAAGCGGCTGTTCTTTCAGGGCGTGATCAACGTGGACGATCATGACCTCGCCATCGTCGAAACCTACGGGAAATTCGTCAGCGAGCTTGCCGATGCGGGCATCAAGCTTCCGTTTTCGCTCTTTGATGTCTACCGCGAGAATTTTCAGGGGAAATACTGGCTGCCAACTTACGTCAGCTCCGATGATTATCTTAACGACTCGAACGGCGGCGACCAGATCCATCTGCGCATGGTTATCCACTCCACTGACTTCAAGTTGAATCCGGCGCCAGCGCCCGCCACCTCCGGTGCGTCTGATTCTTCGCAATCGCCTTCGAAATAACGCCGCCCGAAAAATCAAAGCCTTTTACCGCAGAGACGCAGAGTACGCAGAGAAAACCAAAGCGAACCGGCGATTAATCGCGCGGGACCAAATGTTGCGGCAGGTCGCGGATCGACGTCAGCAGCAATTCCGGATTTGTGCCGCGCAACCGTTCGGCTGTCGGGAACGGCCCTAGCACTCCAATCGCGCGCACGGAGGCCCGCCGCGCCATTTCGATGTCCTCCGGCGCGTCGCCGACGTACACGCACTCTTCCGGCTCGGCGCGCAGCCTCTTTAGCGCCCGTTGCAATGGCGCAGGATGAGGTTTCTTCCGTGGTGCGTCTTCGCTGCAAACGCATGCCGAGAAATAGTCCGCGAGCCCGAAAGCGCGAATTTGCGGGCGCACCCGGTCGCCGCTTCCGCCCGTCACGATGCCCAGCGTGAAACTCTTTTCGAGCATGTGAATCACGCTTCGGGCGCCCGGCAGCAGGAGAGGCCGCTCGGCGAGGTACGCAGCCCGCCACAGACGGTTCGCCTCGGCCCACCGCGCTCGCGGCAGCTTCGCGGCCCGATACACCTGATACCAGTCCGGCGAATAGTGCCGCTCGAGCTCGGCCAGCCCCCATTTGATTTCGAGCGCACGAAACATCGCCAGATACGCGCGCGAATCCGCGGCATAGGAATTGAGCAGCGTGCCATCCCAATCGAGCAGGACGACACGCGCGTGAAATTGCCTTCGGCTCACAGCAGGGAATCGTATCAGAAGTAGACAGAGGGACGAGCTTCAGCGCCAATGCAGGGTGAGACCTGTAAGGATCTGCCAGCGACCTTTAAGCTAAGCGCTGCGATAGCGCAGGGGGATCACGTCGTCGCGCTTCAGCGCGAAATCATCGAAGCTTGCGGCGTAGCCACGCCAGCCCGGCATGTCCGTCTCTTCCGTGCGGACGATATGCGCGGCAGTGCACATCTGCACGCGGCCAAATCCCGCCGGCCGCTCGATCAGCGCCACTTCGAGCTCGATCGCGGTTCCCGGCTCGATCTCGCGCGGCGCGAGGAAAAAGACGCCGCTCGAGCTGATGTTGCGCGTCACCAGCGCCACCGGCTCTGGCTCCTGATAATCGCCGATGCGCGTCAAGACCAGCGGCAGCGAAAGTTTCGCGCGCGGATAACGCCTGCGCTCCGCCGCCACGCCGATCGCGTGCGTCGGAACGCGCAGAAAGCGTCGCGGTCCTGGCTTGCCTGAGATGGCGGTGATTGTTTCAGTGCGATTTTCAACTTCGTGTATACGTGATGGAGATGATGCGGCGTGCCCGTTCCGTTCCGGTGCAGCTCCCATGACCTCTCCCCAAGTACCCCTGAAACAGCTACCCCTAAGACCCCTGGCAGGTTTTCCGAATATGCGGGAGGGCGAAACCTGCGTCAACCCGGCACACCGGGTTGGTGCCGTATGATTAACCCCCATGGCCTCAATGGCAAGACTATTTGCATGTCGCTTACTATACGTGGCAGGAGTCCCAGTACTTTCCACCGTAAGCTCCTTAGAATCAGGGTGTCCTTGGCGGCAAGAAATTCCGACGTGGCGGGGTCAGGAAGGCCAAGGTCGCAGTGTGCGCACCGGGATTTTGACCGCGAGAATCGGATAGTGACGCGATTCGGAATGCGTTACTGTGGCGGCGTAAGGGAAACTGAGGCGAATTCAGAATGAGATCAAATGCCGCTGGGCGAAATCGGGCTGTGGAAAACTTAAATGGCGCGGCGCGCTGGCAAGCCGTTCAATCTCGCGATCGCAGCGCCGACGGCGCTTTCGTCTACGCTGTGCGCTCGACCGGCATCTACTGCCGCCCATCGTGCCCGTCGCGCAAGCCGCGGCGCGAGCAGGTGGTTTTCTTCGCGCTCGCGGAAGCCGCCGAGCAGAAGGGGTTTCGTCCTTGTCAACGCTGCCGCCCGCGCACCGTTCAGCTTTCGGATCCGAGAATCGCGGCGGTCGCGAGCGTGTGCCGCGAAATCGACGCTCGCGTTCTAGCCGATCCTGATGCTCGCCTCACGCTCGCTCAGCTTAGCCAATCGGCCGGCATGAGCACATATCAACTCGAACGCGCGTTTCGCGCCACGATCGGCATCACGCCGCGCCAGTATGCCGACGCGCAACGCATGCGCCGCCTGAAATCGCGCCTGAAAAAAGGAGATAACGTGACGACTGCACTCTACGAAGCTGGATACGGCTCTTCGAGCCGCCTCTACGAACGCGCCCCATCGCACCTCGGCATGACGCCCGCCGCCTACCGCCGGGGCGGGGAAGGCATGCACATCGACTACACCATCGTCGATTCACCACTCGGTCGCCTGCTGGTCGGCGCCACCGATCGCGGCATCAGCGCCCTATATCTCGGCGAATCGGACGCCACACTGCGCACCGCCATCGAAAAGGAATATCCGCGCGCCGAGCTTCGCCGCGATGACGACGGCCCCGGCAGCCTCGGCGAATGGGTTGAAAAGATACTCACCCATCTTCGCGGCCAAAAGCCTCATCTCGACCTGCCCACCGATGTCCAGGCGACGGCGTTTCAGCGCCGCGTTTGGGAAGAACTCCGCCGCATCCCCTACGGCACCACGCGAACCTACACCCAAGTGGCGCGGGCCATCGGGAATCCGGCAGCTGTTCGAGCGGTCGCGCGCGCCTGCGCGACGAATCCCGTATCGGTCGTGGTGCCGTGCCACCGCGTCGTCCGCGAGGACGGCAATCTCGCCGGCTATCGCTGGGGCATCGGCCGCAAGCAGACGCTGTTGGAACACGAGGCTGCCGCCGCGCAGCCGAAGACAAAAACGGCCAAAGCATAGACGCATCACGCTCGCCCATCGCGCTGAACCCTGGCTTGGCCTACGCCACAGTCTGAGGTCGGTGCACCGCGCCAGCAAAAAACCTCCCGCACTTCAACCGGTCCGGTTCTCGTACCAGAGCTCGACGACGCCGTTCTTATACGGTGATCTCCGAGCTCTCATATGAACTCGCCAAAAAAGGGAAAAGCGAACCACGCAAGCCACGCGAACAGCGCCAGGTGTAGCAGCAAATTCCGGCCGAACGACCCAGGCGCTTTTCGCGACGCGGCGAAGCCTAGCCAAAGCAGTGTCACCCAGACCACGTTGATAGCACAAACAGAGTAGGTATATGTGGCCCCTTGGACCGCGAGCCCGTCTTTCCAGCTCACGATGAACCAAAGAACATCGGCGACGGCTGCGATGATTAGCAAGACGGACGACCGCTTCGGAACTACTGTGTCGCCGGCAAACAGCCCCAGATTCCATACGTAGAACGTCAGCGTAGGAACGGCCAATGCCACAATACCCGGCCCGAGCAATCTCATTACGAGAACGAGCACCGGCTCGGGATAGAAGATATGCATCTCCGAGTCCGACGCGGGCGGGAATAGAATTCCCAATAGGGACGGTGCTAAAAGGGTCAATCCGGCCAATAGGGTTAAGACCTTCGGTTTCATGTTGGCGACCACGAAGCCTATCGCCTGCCACCTACCACCAACAACCTGCTGCCTGCCGCTAGTACCCTTGCGGCTTGATCTTCTCGGTGCCCTTGGGCCAATGCGGCTTGAATTCCGATTCCGGCACGGGGGCGTTGCGGACGACCTTCGAGTACTTCACGATCGAATAGTCGCCCGAGCCTGTCTCGAAGAACTGCTGTTGCACCGGCAGCCACGTGGATTCGTCGAGCCAGATCTGGATCTTCGATATCTGAGCGCGGACTGCATCGGATCTGGGCGTGAGCTCAAGTTCCACTGTCCGGTGGTCGCCGATGGTGACCTCGGGCATTACGGTGATCAGGTAGCCCTTGCGCAACTCCGCGCCCGCCGTGCCAAAGCCGAGCAGCAGGAACTGCTCCACGGCCTGCTTATTCTTCCCCAGATTGTATTCCTCGACGCGCTTCAAGCCGGGCGTGTAGACATACAACGTGTCGCCAGTGCGCAGGATCGTGCGCGGGTCCGGCGTCTTCATGTCGAGCAGCATCTTGTCGCCGCGGACCAAAATCGTCCCAATCTCGGTCGAGCGATCGTCCACGACCACGGTCACCTTGGTGCGCTCCACATCGGCCGCGAGGCTGTGGAAATCTTTGGCTTCGTCGTCCAGTTGCTTCAAAATGCTCTCGAGCGACCATGAGCCGTGGCCCTGGCCCGCCGTCGCGAAACTACCGATCGGCGCCGCGCACAGCACCGCCAACACCAACGCGAAAAAATTCCTGCCTATCTTTGAAATCAATGAGGCCCCCATCGAATCGTAGCAAAAAGAGACACGCCTCGCATCTCTCGCGTCTCAAGTGGTTGCCATCCTACGTCGCTTGGGGCTAAGATATGGCGGGGCTGACAAAAAAGGGCTTGACAAGAATTGGCACCCTGTGGAAAATCACTCGCGCGCCTAGTTTCTGCCTTCCCCCTGATCGTCATATTGTTCCTCCCCTTCGCATCGCCGGAAAAGTCTGCGAGGAGAACCGGTGGCGGAAAAAGAAGGTATAGCAGCTAGCATGGAACTCGATCGGGAAGTGATCCGCTGTGGTGTTTGCGGACTCGTCCAATATCGTACACGCACGGGCAACTGCCGACGCTGCCTTCGTCTGCTGCCCCCTAAGGTGACGTTCGTCATTCCGACGCCGTCGCCCACAGATCTCCCGGGGGATGACCGCCAACTGTTTGAGAACTGGCCGAATCGCGAAACTGTAGAGAACATCGGCCAGCGCATCAGGCAATTGCGCGAATCTCGAGGCATGACGCAGAGCCAGCTGCAAGCTCGCTCGCGCGTCTCGCGTTCGTACCTGTCCCGGATCGAAAGCGGGCAGATGACTCCCAGCCTCGGCACGCTTGAGAAGATCGCCGAAGCGTTGGGCGTCGGTCTGAATCGCTTCTTCGTTCCCGAGACGAATGGCGAGACAGTGCTCGAAGACCCGTTCATTCAAGGCTTGCGGCCGTTTTTGCGCCAGCTCGATTGGACGCAATGGCAGGGTATCCTGAAAAGGCTGCAGGCCATCAGCGAGCATGTCAGCACCAACCAACAGATACGTCCGCTCGCACCGCAGGCGGTCGAGCGCGTACCTCACGGCATACCCCGCCGCCAGCAGCATCCTGGCGGTCATTCGGCTGCCGCGCTGAACCGCTAGCAGCGTCTCGCTGCGCGGCGCGCGGCCATCGCCACGCCCTCATCGGCCCTGTCACGCCCCGACGAAAGTCGCGGGGCGCGCCAGGGCCGTGGCTTTTTCCGGCTGCGGCACTGATCGTTACTGCCGTACGTACCTGACGCCGCCTTCCCGACGTGAGGAGTTTGCTGACGCGCGTTAGCTTGGCCCGTTGGCATACGAAAGTAGAATTGGAATGAGCGGTAGTTCCGTGGTCCGATTTCGTTTCAATCCGGAGGGCAAGAATGGAAAAGGTAGCTCTTGTGACGGGCTCGACCAGCAACATCGGAAAGGCCATCGCCGAGGTATTGGCGGGCGCCGGATTTCACGTGATTGTTACGTCGCGGCACGAGGAAGAAGCGCGAACGGTCTCGGAAAATCTTCCGAAAAAAGGTTCCTACTTTGCGGTGGATTTCGCCCAGGCGAAGTCGATCGAAAACCTGTTCGCCTTTATAAGGGAGAAGTTTGGCAGGCTCGACGTCCTCGTCAACAACGTCGCTTACACGAAAAACGAATCCATACTGGACTGCGACCTGAATACTTGGGAATACACGATCAATACCAACCTCAGAAGCTACTTCCTCTGCACGAAATTGGCCGCCGAGATCATGAAAGCGCAGGGCGGCGGGGCGGTGGTGAATGTTTCGATTTCGGGGGCGAGGGGCACGAAAAACAAGTTCTCCTACGTGGTCTCGAAAGGCGGCGTGAACTACCTCACCATGTGCGCCGCAATCGACCTTGCTCCCTTCAATATCAGGGTCAATGCCGTCGGCTCGGGGCTCGTTGGTACGGCGGTCGGCTACAGGGACTACGCGAACAGATCTTACAAGAACGACAGAGTCCCAATAGGTCACATCGGAGAGCCGCAAGATGTGGCGGAGGCTGTCGCATTTCTCGTATCGGACAAGGCCAAATACGCGGTCGGCGCACTGCTGCCAATCGATGGTGGGCTCAACGCATCGATGTGACTACGTCGTCGCGATCGACTGGACGAACTGCCGGGGCTGCTCTACACCGATTAGTAGAATCGCACGCGCACATCGTTCGCGTTCGCGCCCTTCTCGATGTGGACGGAATCGATGAAGCGAATCTCGCGCTCGTCGAGGGTCATGATCAGCGATTGCGTTCGCGTGCCACCGCCGAAGAAGCGCACGCCGCGCAGCAAGCCGCCGGGCGTCACGCCGGTGCAGGCAAAGATGATTTTCTTGCCGGGCGCCAGCTCGTGCGTGTCGTAAATCCGCTTGGGGTCCTTGATACCCATCTTCGCGGCGCGTTCCCTGTGTTCCCCCTTGCCGATCACGAGCCTGGCCAGGATTTGCCCGTTCAGGCAACGCAGCGCCGCCGCCGTTAGCACGCCTTCGGGCGCGCCGCCGGTCCCCATCACTACGTGGACGCCCATATCCGAAACTGCGGCGCTGATTCCTGCCGAGAGGTCGCCATCCTGTATGAGCCGAATGCGGGCGCCGGTCTTGCGGATATCCTGAATCAGCTTTTCGTGCCGCGGCCGTTCCAGCACCGTTACCACGAGATCCTTCACCTTGCGGTCGAGCCGCTTGGCGATGGCTTTCAGATTGTGTTCGGGCGGGGCGTCGAGATCAACCGCGCCACGGCACAACGGCCCGACGATCAGTTTTTCCATATAAAGGTCGGGCGCATGGAGCAACCCGCCCTTCTCGCTCGCCGCGAGGACAGCAATCGCGTTCGGCGCGCCACTCGAGCAGAGGTTGGTGCCCTCCAGCGGATCGACGGCGATATCCACGGCGGGATACAGGTGCTTTTTATCGCGCGCCGCCAGGCCCACGTGTTCTCCGATGTAAAGCATGGGGGCTTTGTCGCGCTCGCCCTCGCCGATCACAATCGTGCCATCCATGCTGACGGTATCCATCTCCGTGCGCATGGCCTCGACGGCGGCCTGATCGGATTTGTGGCCGTCGCCCAGGCCCATCGTTCGCGCCGACGCAATCGCCGCCTGCTCCACAACGCGCAAAAATTCCAGGCTCAGTTCGTGTTCCATGAACGCCCCCGCATGTCAGTTGATTTACAGCCGAAACCGATTCGCACAATTGTAGTTCAGCGCCGATATAGCATCCATCGCAGGAAAGGAAAAGCGTTCCCTAAGGCGCATGCTCGTCCTCACACGAATGCCGCACACCCCGTAATCCGCTCGCCGATCACCAGCTTGTGGATGTCGTGCGTGCCCTCGTAGGTGAAGACCGATTCGAGGTTGTTCATGTGCCGCATCACGCCGTATTCTTCGACGATTCCGTTCGCTCCCAGAATCTCGCGCGCCATCCGAGCCGTTTCCCGCGCCATCCACACGTTGTTCATCTTCAGCATCGAAATGTGCGACGCGTGCGCCCGCCCTTTGTCTTTCAGCCGTCCCACCTGCAGCGCGAGAAACTGCGCCTTGGTGATTTCGGTGATCATCCACACCAGCTTTTCCTGCACGAGCTGGTGCGAGGCGATCGGCTTGTCGCCAAACTGCTTCCGCTGTTTCGCGTAACTCAGCGCCGTGTCGTAACACGCCATCGCCGCCCCGATCCCGCCCCAGCCGATGCCGTAGCGCGCTTGGTCGAGACACGATAGCGGTCCCTTCAGCCCCTCCACGCCCGGCAGCAGATTCTCTGCGGGAATTTTGCATCCGGTCATCGCGAGCCCGGACGTCACCGACGCCCGCAGCGATTGCTTTCCGTGAATTGCCCACGCCTTGAACCCCGGCGTGCCTTTCTCTACCAGGAACCCGCGAACCTTCCCGTCTTCGCACTTTGCCCAGATCACCGCGATGTCCGCGATCGACCCGTTCGTGATCCACATCTTTTCGCCGTCAAGGACGTAGCTGCCGTCCTTCTTCACCGCGCGCGTCAGCATCCCGCCGGGATTCGAGCCGAATTGCGGTTCCGTCAATCCGAAGCAGCCGATCGCCTTCCCCTGCTGTAGCAGCGGCAGCCATTTCTCTTTCTGTGGGTCCGAGCCGAACGCATGGATCGGATACATCACCAGCGCCGACTGCACGGAAACGAAGCTTCGCAGCCCTGAATCTCCCCGCTCGAGCTCCTGCGTCACGAGCCCGTATTCCACGTTGGACATCTCGGCGCATCCGTAGCCTTTCAGGTTCGCACCGAAAAATCCCAGCTCTCCCATCTGCGGGACGAGCTGCATCGGAAACGTCCCCGCGCGGTCGTGTTCCACAATGATCGGCAGCAGCTGTTCGTCGACGAACTTCCGCGCCGTCTGCCGCGCGAGCCGCTCTTCATCGCTCAGCAACGAGTCAAACTCCAGAAAATCCACACCAGCAAATGATGGCACAGGGAACTCTCCTGTCTCCGAGATCACACGGGAAAACCTTCCCGGCAGGTCGGCGGTCTGCCACGCATTCTACCGGACGAACGCCCCGCCGCGCCATCCGTCAGGCCCCATCGCCCCCAATTTCCACAGGTGTGCCTTCGCCTGAATCTGTACGCGCGGCGTTACCGTGTGGTATCCTTTGTTCGCTCGAACTACGGCACTCACACAGGAAAGCGCACACTCCGGACGCCGTTTCCAGTTTTCAGGCCAGGCCACACAGAGCTTGGAGTAACGTGTCTCCGGACCGATCGACCGTGAGCTTCTTCTGAGCGCCAGGATGGTCAAAAACATGTCGACACCCGCCGCGACACCGATGACGACCACTCTGCAGCTGGCACATTCACCGGACAGTGACGATGCCTTTATGTTTTACGCCTTGGCCACAGGGAAGGTCCGCCTGCCGGGCGTCAAGTTCAATCACGTCCTCTGCGATATCGAAACGCTGAACCGCGAAGCTCACAAAGAGACCTACGACGTTACCGCCGTCAGCTTTTTCGGCTACGCGTTTGTCGCGGACAAGTACCTGCTGCTCGATTGCGGCGCCAGCTTCGGCGAGGGCTACGGGCCGATCGTCATCTCCTCGCACGCGATCAAAAAGGGCGACCTCAAAGGCCGCAGGATCGCCATTCCGGGCACGCTCACCACGTCGTATCTCGCGCTGAAGCTCTTCGAGCCCGGCGTCGAAACCGTCACCATGCCGTTCGACAAGATTCTCGACGCTGTCCGGAACAAGGAAGTCGAAGCGGGCCTGCTGATCCACGAAGGGCAGCTGCTCTTCTCGCAGATCGGACTGCACCGCGTGGTCGATCTCGGCCAGTGGTGGCAGGAGGAAACCGGTCTTCCGCTTCCGCTCGGCGCCAATGCGATTCGCCGCAGCCTCGGCATCGATATGGGCCGCCAGGTCGCGCGCATCATCCGCGAAAGCGTCAGCTACGCCCTCGAGCATCGCGAGGCCGCGCTCGAATACGCGCTGCAATTCGCCCGCGATATGGACCCGGTGCTCGCCGATAAATTCGTCGGCATGTACGTGAACCGCTGGACGCTCGATTACGGCGAAGAAGGACGCCGCGCCGTCCGCGAACTCCTCGCCCGCGGCGCGAGCGTCGGGCTCGTCCCATCGTCCTTCCAGGTCGAATTCCTCTCCGAAGCCGCCTGATTCGGGCCGTCGCTGCATTCCGCGCGCGGACGCACATTCGGGCACATCCCCACTCGCGGCAACACGCATCCAACTAATTGAGCGTCCGCGGGTCGTCTTGACGCGTCCAGCCCCGCACTCTCGGTGACACCTCCGGTACGTTCCGCTGACCTCGTTTCATATCCAAAGGAGATAGCCAAATGCGTTGGAGTGCAAAGCAGTTCCTCGGTGGGCTCGCGATCCTGGTTTTTGCCCTCGCTGTTTGGGCTCGGCCCGACAAAACCTACACGGCTGAATGGTCCACTTCCCAGGCCACGATGATTGGGCATACTCAAATCAATCCCGGCACATATAAGGTTGAAGCTCGAGAGAATCAGAACACACTCGATATCGTGCGCGATGGAAAGGTAGTCGCTCAGACGCCGTGCCATTGGGTTCAGCTGCCGAAGAAGGCTGAAGATACGGAAGTCGATACGAACCATAACCAGATCGTCAAAGTCGAGTTTTCCGGAAAGACCGAGGCGATCCGCGTCGGCAAAACCGGCAAAGGGTAGTGGATCGAGAGGTTTGAAGGTTGATCGGGGGCGGGTTATCTCCCGCCCTCTTTACTTGACGGGCCGCCCCTAGACCTTCACGACAATTTTGCCAATCTGCGCGTTGGATTCCATGTAGCGGTGCGCTTCCACGATATGGGAGAACGGAAACATGCGGTCGATTCGCGGCTTAAAGTCGCCCGCCTTGACGCGGTCGAAAACATACTGTTCCGCCTCTGCCTTCAGCTTCGGTACGGAAAGCACTTCGCGCAGCGTGTAGCCGCGAATGGAGAGCCCCTTGCCCAGTGCGGCGAACAGCGGAAACGGAGTCGGCTCCGGTGCGAGCGCTCCATATTCGAAGATCGTTCCGCCGAGGGCCGCGGCTTGGGCGAGCAGTTCGACGCCTTTGCCCGCTACGGGATCGAAGATCACGCGAGCGCCTTTGCCGCCCGTGATTTCCTTGATGCGCGCCCGGAAATCTTCGTCTTCGGTCGCAATCACGTGGGCAGCCCCAATCTCGGCCAGCGTCGCTTTTTTCTTCGATGTTCGCGTGGTGGCGATGCTGATCGCGCCTTCCGTGTTGGCCATTTCGATGGCTGCGATTCCGACGCTGCTGCTGGCCGCGGTGATGATCACGAAGTCGCCTTTCGTGATCTTGGCGTGCATGATCAGCGCTCCATAGGCCGTCAAATATTGCATCCAGATCGATGTGCCTTCTTCCGGCGTCAGCTTCTCGGGATAGACCGCCACCGCGCTCAGCGGAACGATCGCCACTTCGCCGTACACGCCGTATTCCGTCATGACGAACGCCGGAACGGTGCTGACCCTTTTCCCGATCCAGTTTTTGTCGACGTCGGGACCGACTGCCTCCACCACGCCGGCGGCCTCGTATCCCAGTTTCGACGGCAGCGCCGGCGTTTCCAGGTATTGCCCTCTGCGGAACATCACCTCGGCCCGGTTCAGTCCGATGGCTCTTACTCGCAGTCGGACTTCGCCTTTCCCCGGCTCGGGAATTGGCTCATCCTGAATTTTCAATACTTCCGGTCCGCCGGTGGCGTGAAAGCGGACGATCTTTGCTGTCTCGTTGGCCATGCGATTCTCCTCGCGTGGTTTGATCGTTTCGGGGGCGGCGAGGATTCAAGAAAATGCGTGGGATTGCCCAAGGCCCGCGCAGTGACTATAATCGCCTCCCTCGAAACTCTCTGCAGCAGCACTGAGAAATCCTGTTTGCGACGCGGAGGTGCGCCGTGTACGACATGAAAAATTTGTCCAAGCTGAAAGTGATCGAAGCCAATGCGCCGGAAGGGATGAAAGCGTTTTGGGCCTTCGACAAAGCGGCGATGGCTGCCGGGGCCATCCCGGTGAAGTACAAGGAACTGATGGCGCTTGGGGTCGCGTTTACCACGCAGTGCCCCTACTGCATCGAGATTCATTCGGGCAAGGCCCGCGCGGCGGGAGCTTCGGATCAGGAAATTTCCGAGGCCGTCGTCGTTGCCGCAGCCCTTCGCGCCGGCGCGGCAATCACGCACGGCACGCACGCCATAAAATCGAGCGAATAGGCCGGCGCCCGCGCGATATCCGGGACCGCCATGCGTGCTCGAAAACATTGCAATAAGTGAGGCATCAATGATGCTCTCGTCGGGGCGATAAAAGGCCACGAAATGGCAAAGAAAAGCGGTTTTGGCGCGCTGGCACGCTAGCAGTGTGTCCCGCGGCGGTGTGCCTCCCGGCTATTGACGGCGGGGCGATTTCCACGGACCATAGAACTTCGCGAATGATCGAATGATGCTGCACTGAGGGTGGGATGCGACGCATTCTTTCGACGTACCGGTACGTTCATCAGCCGCTGAGCAGGGAGATGTTGCAGGGAATCGCGCAGGCCGGGATTCACGGCATCGAGATTTTCTGCGCGTCTTCGCATTTCACTTACCGTTCGCCAGAGGCGCTGCGCGAGCTGGCCGGCGCGCTCGAGGAAACCGGGCTCACGCTGCATTCGCTGCATTCGCCGACCGAGCGCAATTCGTCGCCGGGGCGCGAGAGCGGGATTCCGATTTCGATTTCGGAGACGGAGCGTGTCCGGCGCGTGGATGCGGTTGACGAGGTAAAGCGGGCGATTGATGTCGCCGAGACGGTGCCGTTTCGCTATCTCGTCCAGCACCTCGGCACCGGGCGGCAGGAGGCCGACCAGCGCAGGTACGACGCGGCGTTCAGTTCGCTCGAGCATCTTTCGCTTTTCGCGAAGCAGCGCGGGGTCACGATCGCTGTTGAAAATACGCCCAACGAGCTGGGCGCGCCTGCGTCGCTCGTACAATTCGTGAAGGAGACGCGGCTCGATCTGCGATTCTGCTTCGATATCGGGCACGCGCACCTCGATGCGGGCGTGGCAGAAGGCTTCGAGCTGATGCGCTCTCGCGTCGCGACCACGCACATCCACGACAATCACGGTGAAAAAGACGAGCATCTGTTGCCTTACAGCGGGACGATCGATTGGGATGCTGCGCTCACGGGCTTTGCGAGTGCTCCTGAACCGCTGCCGGTCGTGCTCGAATTGAAGGATCAACCTGGCGGCGCGCCGACGTTCGATCAGATACGGGCCACCTTTGACACGCTGGAAGAGCACCTCGTAAAGAAGGGCGTTCTATCACTCGAACCGTGGAACCGGCCCTCGGCGAAGCGATGACCCAGGAATCCAGCACACCAGCTCCGCAAAATCCAATCGTCGCCATCGAACACGCGGGCGAATATGCCGGGCGGACCGTTACGATTCGCGGGTGGCTCTACAATTTGCGCGAGTCGGGGAAATTGCTGTTTCCGATTTTTCGCGATGGCACGGGGATCATTCAGGGCGTTGTGTCGCTGAAGGAGAATCCGGAGGCATTTAGCGCGCTGAAGGGATTGACGCAGGAATCGAGCGTGATCGTGACCGGCGCGATCAAGGCCGAGCCGCGGGCGCCGGGCGGCTGCGAAATGCACATTGCCGCCGTCGAAATCGTCCAGCGCGTACCGGAATCCGATCCTTATCCGATTCAACTGAAGGAGCACGGCGTCGATTTCCTGCTCGACCGGCGGCACCTGTGGATTCGCACGCCTCGGCAGGCGTCGATTTTGCGCATCCGCGCCGAAGCGATTCGTGCCGCGCGCAATTTCATGGACGATCAGGGCTACATCCTGACCGATGCGCCCATCTTCACACCCGCTGCCTGCGAAGGCACGACGACGCTTTTTGAGGTCAACTACATCGATGACCAGAAAGCGTATCTCACGCAGTCGGGGCAACTGTATGTGGAGGCGACGGCCGCAGCTCTCGGCAAGGTCTACACGTTTGGTCCCACGTTTCGCGCGGAAAAATCCAAGACGCGCCGCCACCTAACCGAATTCTGGATGCTCGAGCCGGAAGCCGCCTACTCGCACCTTTCGGACATGATGGAGTTGGGCGAAGGCCTCGTGAGCGCGATGGTGCAAGGTGTGGTGAAGAACCGGAGCAGGGAACTGGCCGCGCTCGGGCGTGATATCGCGAAACTCGAGAAAATCGCGCCGCCGTTTCCGCGAATTACCTACGAAGAGGCGGTGCAGGTGCTGCAGAAGGCCGGAAATCCGGCGAAGTGGGGCGACGATTTTGGCGGCGACGAAGAGACGATCCTCTCGAAGAATTTCGAGAAGCCGGTGATCATCCATCGCTATCCGTCGGCCATGAAGGCTTTCTACATGGAGGCCGACCCGGCGCGTCCCGATCTGGCGCTGAATTTCGACATGATCGCGCCGGAGGGCTACGGCGAAATCATCGGCGGCGGCGAGCGCCAATCGAGCTACGAGACGCTGCTAAAGCGAATCCACGAACAGGGGATACCTGAAGAATCGCTGCAGTGGTATCTCGATTTGCGGCGGTACGGCAGCGTCCCGCATGCGGGATTTGGCCTGGGCCTCGAACGCACCGTTGCATGGATTTGCGGGACGGAGCACATCCGCGAAGTGATTCCCTTCCCACGCATGCTGTATCGCGTCTATCCTTAGTGGCCCTTCATAATCGCGGGGCGTGATCGCAGGCTTCAGATGGCCGAAAAAATTCGCATCATCGGTGTACCGATGGACTTGGGCGCGAGCCGGCGCGGCGTCGATATGGGGCCGTCGGCTCTGCGCGTCGCGGGGCTGCATTCGCGGCTGAAACAGCTTGGGCGGCAGATCGAGGATATCGGCAACATCGCGGTGCGCCAGCCGGAAGAGCAGCACTACGGCGAGAAGAACGCGAAGTATCTCGGCGAAATCGCGGACGCCTGCAAGGACCTGGGAGAAATTGTCCGAAAGACGCTCGACGAGGACATGATGCCGCTCGTGCTCGGTGGCGACCATTCGATCGCGGTGGGCACGGCGGCGGGCGTTGTCGCGCATTTCCACAAGGATTCGAAGCGCGTCGGCATGATCTGGCTCGACGCGCATGGCGACATGAACACGCCGGAAACGTCGCCCTCGGGCAACGTTCACGGCATGCCGCTCGCGTCGATCATGGGCTATGGCCCAGCGGAACTCACCGGCCTCGCGCCGCTCAAGCCGATGATCGAGCCGCGCAACGTGGTGCTGCTCGGCATCCGCGAACTCGATGCGAAGGAACGGCGGCTGGTGAAGGAATCCGGCGTGCGGATTTTCACGATGCGCGATATCGACGAGCGCGGCATGCGCGAAGTGATGTCGGACGCGCTGCGCCTCGCGAGCGACGACACGGCCGGCATCGCCGTCAGCCTCGACATGGATTTCGTCGATCCGACGGACGCGCCGGGAGTCGGCACGCCGGTGCGCGGCGGCGTGACGTACCGCGAGGCGCATCTGGCGCTCGAGATGATCGCCGATACGAAGGCGCTGGTGTCGCTCGAGCTGGTCGAAATCAATCCGGTGATCGATTTGCACAATACGACCGCGACGCTGGGCGTGGAATTGGTGCTATCAGGGCTGGGGAAGAAGATCCTATGACAAATTCCTCAAAGAGATTGCGCGTCGGGGTGCTCTTCGGCGGGCGTTCGGGCGAACACGAAGTTTCGCTCGCGTCGGCGGCGTCGGTGATTCGCGCGCTCGATCCGGAAAAATATGAGGTCCTGCCGATCGGGATTACGAAGGATGGGCGATGGCTCGTCGGCACGGGCGCGCAAAAGATGCTGCCCGACGTGTTGAAGTCGGGCGAGCGCGTGTTTCTGCCGCCCGATCCGACCGCTGCCGCGCTGGTGCCGATGTCGCGGAATACGGGGCGGCCGAGCGTCACGCTCGATGTGGTTTTCCCGATCATGCACGGCACGTTCGGCGAAGACGGCACCGTGCAGGGCTTTCTCGAATTGGCAGGGCTGCCGTATGTGGGCGCGGGCGTGCTCGCGTCGTCGGTCGGCATGGATAAGGATGTGCAGAAGCGGCTTTTCGAGCAGGCCGGGCTGCCGATTGTGCCGTACGTCGCGTTCCAGCGGTCGCAGTGGGAGCGCGAGCCTGCCGCCGTGTTGAAGCTGGTGAAGAAAAAGCTGCGCTTCCCGGTGTTTGTGAAGCCGGCGACGCTCGGGTCGTCCGTCGGCATGACGCGCGTGAAGACCGCGAGCGAACTGCCGACCGCGCTGAATCTTGCCGCGGAATTCGCGATGAAGATTCTGGTGGAACGCGCCGTGAATGCGCGCGAGATCGAGGTCTCGGTACTGGGCAACGACGATGTGCGCGCGTCGATTCCGGGCGAGATTGTCCCGCACCGCGAGTTCTACGACTACACGGCGAAATATCTGGAGCAGGGAACGAATCTGATCATCCCGGCGAAGCTCACGAAGAGCCAGGTGAAGAAATTTCAGGAATACGCCGTGCGGTCATTTCGCGCGATCGACGGCGCCGGGATGGCGCGCTGCGACTTCTTCCTCGAGAAGCGCACCTCGAAGATTTTCGTCAACGAGCTAAATACGATTCCCGGCTTTACGTCGATCAGCATGTATCCGAAATTGTGGGAAGCGTCGGGGCTGCCCTATCCGCAGCTGATCGACAAGCTGATCGAGCTGGCGCTCGAACGCCACCGCGAAATGACGCGCACGAAATATTCGATCGAGCTGCCGGCCGGATCGGGCGGCGCGCTCGAATCGTGAACGCGCAGCCGGGGCCACACAACATGGTGCTTAGACTCGCTGCCTTAGCGACTGCCATAACGGTTTTCCGGCTTCGAACTTACCTCGACCCCAGCCCATCTTGGGTTTTCTTGAGCGCAGTGCTCTATACAGGGCCCTACGTCCTGATCGCTCTTTGTCCGCCAGCTTGGCGGAGTTTTCAGATCGGGTTCGGAATCGGCTATTCGCTTGGAATAACCATCGGCATGGCGGTCGTTGGGTTAGTTTCAGGGTTTGGTTTCCCGTCGAGCCCCCAGCCCGCTGCAGTCAGGATTGCAGTGCTGTTTAACCTGGGGTTCATCATCGTCGCGGCGATAACGTGGGGCCGGCACAGACGAGCGTTATCGAACTCAACGGCGGCTCTCATGGTATTGCCCGGACTCGGCTATCCGTTCTTGGCCTTCTTGCTTGCAGGTATCGTTCACGCCAGTTCTTGATGACGCTGACTGTCCTTGACACACGCTTCGGCCCTGATTAAACTAACTGTTTAGTTGAAAAATACGATTCCCCTGAGGAGGGTTTTATGCAATACCGCCGGCTGGGCAAAAGCTCGCTCATCGTTTCCGCGATTGGACTGGGCTGCATGGGAATGTCGCAATCCTACGGCACGCCGGACGATCAGGAATCGACGGCAACGATCCATCACGCGATCGACCGCGGCATCACGATGCTGGATACGGCGGACATGTACGGCGGCGGAACGAACGAAGAGCTGGTGGGCCGGGCGATTGCGAAGCGCCGGAACGAAGTGATCGTCGCGACGAAATTTGGAAACATGCGCCAGCCGGACGGGCGGTTTCTCGGCGTGAATGGCAAGCCGGAGTACGTCCAAGCGGCATGCGAGGCGAGCCTCGACCGGCTGAAGATTTCGACGATCGATCTGTTCTATCTCCACCGCGTGGACACGAGCGTGCCGATCGAAGAGACGGTGGGCGCGATGGCGCGGCTGATCGAGCAGGGGAAAGTTCGGTACCTCGGGCTTTCGGAGGCGGGCGCGAAGACGATTCGGCGCGCTCACGCGACGTATCCGATCGCGGCGCTGCAGAGCGAGTACTCGATCTGGACGCGCGACCCGGAGGGCGAAATTCTTTCGGCGTGCCGCGAACTGGGAATCGGCTTGGTGCCGTATAGCCCGCTGGGGCGCGGCATTCTCACCGGGCAGGTGAAGAGCGCGGATTTCGGTCCGAAGGATTTTCGGCGGATTTCGCCGCGCTTTCAGGGCGAAAACTTCAACAAGAATCTGGAGCTGGTCCAGCGGATCGAGAAGATCGCGGCGGAGAAGAACTGCACTCCGGCGCAGCTGGCGCTGGCGTGGGTGCTCGCGCAGGGTGACGACATCGTTCCGATCCCGGGGACGAAGCGGCGGACGTATCTCGACCAGAACCTCGGCGCGCTCGACATGAAGCTCACTCCCGCCGACCTGAAGCGCATCGACGAACTCGCGCCGCGCGGCGCGGCGGTAGGCGCGCGATATCCCGAGGAGTACATGAACAGGCTGGGAGTCTGAAATAAACATGGCGCGCGGACGTAGAAGAGTTGAAGGCGGGGCGACGGCGCGGCGCATTCTGGCCGCGGCGGAAAGCCATTTTGCGGCGCAGGGACTTGCGGGCGCTCGGACGGAGGAGATTGCCACGGCCGCGCATGCCAACAAGGCGATGCTGTACTACTACTTCGGCGACAAGCGCCGCTTGCATCGCGCGGTGCTCGAGAATCTCACGCGGCAGCTGCGGTCCACGGTCTTCGCGACGCCAAAGAAGAAGCTGCGCCCGCGCCAACGCTTCTTCGAGTACGTCAACGGGTACTTCGACTTTCTCGCCGCGCACCCGAACTATCCGCGCCTCCTTCAGAGGCAGGCGATGGAATCGCGGCCCGAATTCGACGGCATGGTGAGGGGTTTGTTTCGCCCGCTGCACGGCGAATTCGCGCGCACTCTCGAAGAAGGGATCACGCGGGGAGAATTTCGCGCGGTCGACGTGGATCAGATCGCCATGCTGACGATCCAAATGACCACGTCGTATTTCGCCACGGCCTCGATGCTGGGGCGCGTCGCCGGGCGCGACCTACTGGCGCCGGAAGCGGTGGCCGCGCGGAAACGGGCGCTGCTCGATTTCCTCGTGCACGGCTTGGCGGCCAAAGGAGCGAAGGCTCGATGAAGCCTTACAAATCGTTCATTCTGATCGGAGCGGTTTTTGTGGCTGCGCTGGTGGCGTATCTGCTTACGACGCCGCACGGGGACGCAATTCCGCTGACCGGGATCGTTGACGGAAACGAAGTGATCGTGAGCCCGCAGATCATGGGGCGGATGATCAACCTGACGGTCGACGAAGGATCGGAAGTCAAGAAGGGGCAGTTGATCGCGGAACTCGATCCCAAGGAGCTCGAAGCGAGCCTGGCGGCCGCGAAGGCGAACGTCGCGAGCCTCGAAGCGCAGGTGCGCGAGGCGAATCACAATTACACGTGGACGGATGATCAGACGGACGCGTCGCTGAAGCAGGCGGAAGCCACGCTCACTTCGCAACGCGCGCAACTCGATCAGGCGAAGGCGAGTCTTTGGCGCGACCAGACCGATTTCAAGCGCATGCAGAGCCTATTCAACGCCGGCGTGGAATCGGCGCAGGATCGCGATCATGCCGAGGCGACGCTGCGCGTGTCGGAAGCGAACGTGAAATCGCTCGAAGACACGGTGAACGCGCAGGCTGCGGCGCTGGGAGTGGCGCGGGCGAACCGGAAGCAAGTGGACGTGCGGCAGAGCGAGATTGCGACGACGATCGCGCAGCTCGAACAGGCTCGCGCATCCGAGGCAGAGACGGCGACGCAGCTCGGCTACACGAAAATTTATTCGCCGATCGACGGAATTGTCTCCGTGCGCGTGGCGAGGCAGGGCGAGGTTGTCGCACAGGGCGCGCCGATTGTCGTGGTGGTGGACGTCGATCATCTGTGGGTGCAAGCGGATGTGGAGGAAAGCTACATCGACGACGTGCAGTTTGGGCAGGTGCTTCGCGTGCGATTGCCTTCGGGGAGGGTGATCGAGGGGCCGGTGTTTTTCAAGGGTGTGGAAAATGATTTTGCGACGCAGCGCGACGTGAGCCGCACGAAGCGCGATATCAAGACGTTCGCGATCAAAGTAGCGGTGCCGAACGATGGGCGCAGGCTGTTCACGGGAATGACGGCGACGGTGCTGCTGCCGCCACCACCGAAGAAGACGTGGTTCGCACGGCTGTAGATGAAGAGTCCTCCTGCGATGAAAGCGATTGAAGTCGACCATCTGACGAAGAAATTCGGCGATTTTGTCGCCGTGAACGACGTGAGCTTCGACGTCGAGCAGCAGGAGATTTTCGGACTGCTGGGACCGAACGGGGCGGGGAAGACGACGCTGATCCGGATGATGACGACGCTCACGCCGCCGACTTCCGGCACGGCGCGCATCGGCGGGCACGACATCCGCACGGACCCGGACGGCGTGCGCGGCGTGCTCGGCGTGATTCCCCAGGCATTCACGTCCGACCCGGAGCTGACGGCGCAGGAGAACATGGCGATTCACGCGAAGCTCTACGGCGTCCCGGCGGGTGAGCGCGGGCCGCTGATCGACCGGCTGCTCGAATCGGTCGAGCTGCTGAAATTCCGCGACGCGCTGGTGAGGACGTTTTCGGGCGGCATGAGGCGGCGCCTCGAGATCGCGCGCGGGCTAGTCCATTCGCCGAAGATCATGTTTTTGGACGAACCGACGACCGGCCTCGATCCGGTGTCGCGGTCGAACGTGTGGGACATGATCCGGAAGCTGAGGGATCACTCGGAGCTGACGATTCTCCTCACGACGCACTACATGGACGAGGCGGACAAGCTGTGCGACCGCATCGCGATCGTCGATCATGGAAAGCTGGCGGCGCTCGATACGCCGATGAAGCTCAAAGATAGCGTGCCGGGAACGGAAATCGTCGAGGCGGAATTCGAGGGTGAGCCGGCGGATTGGGCGGAGCAGCTTGGCGGCCTTGCGCATGCGACGGGCGTGACGCAGAGGGAGGAGATGGTCCACATTACCTCGAATGATGGGCCGGCGACGGTGGCGGCGTTGATGGATCTGGCTCGGGCGAAGAAGGTGAACGTGAAGCGCGTCCTGGTGCAGAGCACGACGCTCGATGACGTGTTTTTGCATTACACCGGCACCGCGCTGCGGGATGCCCTGCAGAAGCCGGCGCGTGAATTGACTCCATTCTCGCGGTGAGGCGCATGCGACGGACGTGTAGGACAGGTTTTTGTCCCTGGTCGATTTCTGTACTTCAGGACCGATGAATTCGGCGTTCCCGAGTGCTAGCGTGGAAAGAGGAATGCAGTGGCTAATGACAAGTGGCGGGTGGCTAGAAGCGAAAACGTAGCGGGTTCAGGGCCTGGAGACGAGAGAGTGATGCGCGAGAAAACCATCGCACCGGCCGGCAAGATCAGCGGCGTGGGCGCGCGCATTCGTCCGGCACGAGTCACCAATCACCAGTCACAAGTCACGGAATTTCATTCACAAAACACATCATTTCTAATCGACATTTGGCGATTAGAAATCGCTGTAACTCGTTCAAAACACGCGATGGGTGCACGTTCTAATCGACACAGTTGCGGGGGTGGGCGAATTGGTGTTTGCGCGCGTGCTGTCGCCACGACGAACGATCGAGCGAAGGATAACGAGCGATGAAACTCTACCGCATAGGTGCGTTGATCGAGCGGGACATGCGGAAATTCTTTCGCAGTCCGGCGCTGATGATCAGCTCGCTGATTTTTCCGCTGGTGCAGCTGGTGGTGCTGGGCTACGCGTTTGGCGGGAAGATCAAGGGAGTGGCGCTGGGGGTGGTGGACCAGGACCATTCGGTCGAATCGCGGCGCGTGCAGGAGATGTTTGATGGGATCGCGGCCGGGCCGGAGACATTCCGGATCGTGCAGTACAACTCGCTGCCCGAGGCGATCAACGATCTGCGGCAGGGATTCATCCGAGGCGTGGTCGACATCCCTTCGGAATTTTCGCGGCGCTACTACCAGCAGGACCGGCCGCGGATCGTTTTCACGGAGGATAACAGCGACCAGTTCATTTCCAGCTCGCTGCTCGAGCGCATTCAGGAGATGACGACGCAGCTGAACACGCCGGATGTGTCTCCGCGCCTCGACCCGCAGGTGGAACTCGATACGGTGGAGATCTATCCCTACATCGAGTACATCAAATACCTGCTCGCCGGATCGACGGCGATGGGAATTTTCATCACCGCGATGATCGGCGGCGGCATCACGTACATCGACGACAAGACGAGAGGGCTGCACGAAGGATATTTGCTAACGCCAATTACCAAAACCGAGCTGATCGGCGGTTTGATCGGCGCGGGAACGGCGAAAGCGTTCATGGCCGGAATGTGTCTGATCATAATCGGCGGGCTGATTGCGGGGATTCAGGGGCTTTGGGATCCCGTGCGCCTGCTTTATCTCGCGGTGGTGATTTTCTGCGCGTCGGTGGCGATGATCAGCCTGATGTTTCTGGTGATGGTGCGAGTCGACGACCCGCTCGTGCCGCGCGCGATTTTCGGCGTGCTGAATATGCTGCTGTTTTTCCCGTCGGGAGCGGTGTATCCGGTGGAGGCGTTTCCTCCGTGGCTGCGCTGGATTTCGGTGATCGATCCGTTTACCTACACGGTGCACGCGCTGCACGATCTGACGCTGAAGAATACCGGCATTGATGGCATTTACAAGGACGTGCTAGTCTTGATTGGCTTCTCGGCGTTGATGGTTTCGGGCAGCATCGCCCTCTTCAAGCGCCAGTTCTGACTTTTAGAAATGAGGGGCAGGAGTCCGCGTGGCCCTTTTCGAATCGCCCATCGATCATCCCCCGTCAAAACTGCGGCGCTACGTGATACGGATTGCGGCCGTGCTCGTGACGATCGCGGTGTTCGTCGCCGTGTTTCCGGCGTATCTGTGGTATCCGTTCGTCTACCACCGCGAAGTGGCCACCGCGCATCGCTTCATGAACGCCGTGACTGCGGGCAACCTGCAAGAGGCCTATCAGATCTGGCAGCCGTCGCAGTCGTACTCGTTCAAGGACTTCACCGAGGATTGGGGGCCCGGCGGCTATTACGGGCCAGTGAAGAGTTACAAGATCGGGCGGCCGGAGCACGTCAAGGCGGGCTCGGCGACGGATATTGAAATCGAGGTGAGTCCTTATGCGCCGTTTCCCGATGGCGATGATATCAAGATGAATTCGACGAAGACGGTCCATCTGTGGGTGAACTTCAAGGATCAATCGATTTCGTTCCCGCCGTATTGACGACCGAAATCCAGAAAGAGAATTCCACCGCAGAGACGCAGAGAACGCAGAGAAAAACCCCGCGCCTCGCACGCCTGCTTAATTCTACTCTTTGTCGATTGTGGCTTCGTCGACGAGCATTACCGGGATGTCGGAGCGGATCGGGTAGACGCGGCGGCAGCTGGCGCACTTTAGGCCTTGCTGATCGGGCGTGAGCTTCACCGGAGTTTTGCAGAGCGGGCAGACGAGAATTTCGAGAAGTTCCTGCGAGACGGACACGGTTCTCTTCCTCCAGTACGAAAACAATTTAGCAGAAGTGCGAAGAAAGTCGCTAGAGGCGGGTGGCGGTTAGCTTGAGTTGGGCGCGGAATTCGGCGTCGGGAGCGAGTTCGACGGGCCAGACGGCGAGAATTTGCGAGCCCTGGTAGATGCGCTCGAAGCCGTCTTCGGATTCGGAGACGGTTTCGATGGGGGCGATCCAGAACTGGCGGGCGTTGGAGGCCTGGAGCGAGACGGCGACGGCCTGCCATTCGTCGACGATGCGGAGCTCTTCGCCGGGAATGGCGGCGGACCAGCGGAGCGGGTAACGGCGGCCGTCGGATTCGAAGAAGCGGTCGGGCGCGGAAGGCGCGAGAAAATTGAGGACGACCTCTAGACCGATGTTGATGGACGCGGCGCCGGGGGCGCTACGGCGCACGAAGACGTCGCAGACGATTTCGAATCCGTCTTCCGTGGGAGCAAACGAAAATTTCTTTCCGGAGGGCCAGTCTGCGGAATCCTCGGAGGCGAGGGCCACGCGCGATTCGGCGACGTCGGCGACGCCGTAGCGGCCAGCGGCGAGCGCGGCGTCCTCTTCTAGGTGAATGGCAGCGTAGTCCTGTTGCGTTTTGCTCTGGCTGAAGAGCAGCAGGCGGAAGGCGTGGCGCGGCCAGCGATCGTAATTGAGCCAGCGCTCGAGACCTTCTTCCTTGGTGCGAACCTGATCGTGAATGGATTGCGCGACCTGAGGTTCGGCCGTCGTCAGATTGCGAATCTTCGCGTGATAAGACTCGGGACGGCGCATGAGCGAATTGATCAGCGTGACGTTGGCCGGGCGGAAATCGATCGCAGGGAAAGTGGCGCCGTCGTCGGGCTTGAGCAGGGCCGCGTAACGGTCGGAGGTGAAATAGATTTCCTCGCGGCCGTCGGCATCGAAATCCAGGCGCGCCATATCGACGTACTGATGTTTGCGGTGCGTGAGCAAATCGGCGAGCGCTTCAGCCTCGGCGAGGGAGCGCCAGACGGCGGTGCGCAGGTGCGGCGAGTAGAGGCCGCCGAAAATGCCGTGCCAGTAGGGATCGTTGCACTGGCCGCGGAGAAGAAGGATGGTGGCTTCGTCGCGGGAGGCGAGGAAGGTCTGGTCGCGACGGCGGCTGGGCGCGAGCTCGTGGACCTGCTTCGAGACGTACAGCATCTTCTTGTGCAGTAGATTCGATTCGGCATATTTCGAGAAAAAGCCGCGCCAGGTGCCCCCGCGAAGGAAAGGCAGCGCGTCGGGGCGGGCGGAAAATTCCGTGATGAGAGCGTGAAAGCGGATGCGCGCGGCGGTCGGCAGCGACCATTCCATCATTTCCGTGTAGGACGCGGTGGGAAGCTCGGCGCGACCAAGCGGCGGGCGGGACGAGACGGCGTCCGCCGGCTTGGCGATCGAAAGCCAGTCTGCAGATTGTTCGAGCATCACGAAGAAGCGCTCGAGCCAGCCGTTGGTGTAGCAAAGTTCGTGGGTGCCGGGCCAGACGCCGAACTTTTCGAGGTCGTCGCCCATGGCCGCGAAGCCGCCGGGATGTTTGCCCGCGGCCGCGCGAAGAAAGTCGGCGGTTTCGCTGACGTCGCGAAAGGGAATCAGGTAGCGGAGAATTTTTAGGCCGGGAATGACTTTCACCGTGTGACCGAGATCTTCGGCGAGGGCGTAGCCGTAGAGCTGTTCGAGGTCGAAGCCGGCGCCGAGGAAATGATTGTCGTCGACGAGCGTGTAATCGACGCCGGCGGGCGCGAGCGACGAGGGGATTTCGGGCTCCCATACGCGTTCCGTGAGCCATGCGCCGCGCGGACGAGCGCCGAAATGCTTGTCGATGTAGGCGGCGAGGCGCGCGATCTGTTCGCGGCGGTCTTCATGCGGGATCGAGATGAGAATGGGCTCGTAGAAGCCGCCGCCGACCATCTCGATCTGGCCGGAGCGCACGAGCGCGCGCAGAACGTCGAAATATTCGGGATGGAGGCGCTCGATCCACTCAAGGAGCGGGCCCGAATAGTGAAGGCCGGCGCGAATCGAGGGATGGCGCGCGAGGACTTCGATGAAGGGCAGATAGGAAGTTTTGTAGGCGCGTTCGATTACGTCATCAAAATTTCCAACTGGCTGGTGGGCGTGGATCAGGAGGACGAGTTCGAATTTCCGCACCGGCGGACCCTTTCGAAGACACAAACAGGATAACCTGATTCGCGGGAACTGCACAGGCGGAGAATTGGCGGCGCCTCGCGCCTTGACCCTTCGGAAACTTGCTGCTAGGGTGCAAGCCAGACGATGAAAAAGTCGCGAAGGTACCTTCTGCTCCTCGTCGCCCTGGCGGCTTTCGGTTATTTCGCTTACAAGTTTCGCAACGCAATCACACTGGAGGGTTTTCGCTGGGGGATGGTTGCGGCGTCGCTGCGGCATTCGCGCGTGTCGTTGCTGCTGCTCGGCGTCGCCGTGATTTATGTTTGCTTCGCGATTCGCGCGCTGCGATGGATGCGATTCTGCAGGTGGCTGGGCCCGGCGAAATTCTGGAACGTGTACAGCGCAACGCTGATGGGATTTTCGTGCATATTTTTGCTGGGGCGCGCGGGTGAGCCGATCCGTCCCGTGCTAATCGCGCGGAAGGATTCGCTGTCGATGCCGGGGATGTTTGGCGTGTACGTGCTGGAGCGGCTTTCGGATGCGGCGGCCACGCTGGTGCTGGCTGGTTGCGCGCTGCTGGTGCTGCAGCACGGTCCTCTTTCAGGCATTGCGGCGAGCCAGGCGGCGGGCGGGGCGTCCGGCGCGTCCATCGTCCAGATCGCACGCTCGACAGGGGTGCTGTTGTTGGTGGCGCTGATCGCGGCGATCGCGTTTCTGGTCTATTTCCGGTATCACGGCGGGGGATGGCTGGCGAAGAAACTCCATGACAGCAAATGGCACCACGGCTGGCGCGGCAAGGTTGTATTGCTGCTCGAGGGCTTCAGCGAGGGTTTACAGGGCATTCGCACTTGGGAGGATCTCAGCGCGCTGACCGGCTACACAGCAGTTCATTGGCTACTTGTGGTTTCGGTGTACGTGATCGCGACGCACGCTTTCGGCGGGAGGCTGGCGCAGCTGAGTTTGGGCGAAGTGATTCTGGTGGTGGCGTTCACGTTGGTGGGCTCGGCGGTGCAACTGCCGGGTGTGGGCGGGGGCGCGCAACTGGCGACGTTCCTTGTGCTGACGCTGGTGCTTGGAGTAGAAAAAGAGCCGGCTGCCGTGTTCGCGATCGTCATTTGGCTGGTTGGATTTGCGTCGTGCTGCATCGTTGGGTTGCCGCTGCTATTTCGGGAGGGCTGGTCGATGGGAGAACTGCGGCGCATGGCGCAAGCGGAAGAGCGGGCGGGCGAAGCGGAGTTGCTGGCCGAGGCGGAGCATGCGACGGAATCGTCGACGGCGTCGCCGTCGGGGGAGTTGCCACGGTGAGGTGTCCTTTTTGCGCGCATCTGGATGACAAGGTGATCGACTCGCGCGAGGCGCGGACCGGCGATTTGATTCGCCGGCGGCGCGAGTGCCTGAAATGCAAGCGGCGGTTCACCACGTACGAGCGGATCGACGAGATTCCGTACATGGTGATCAAGAAGGACGGGCGGCGCGAGAAATTCGAGCGGCAGAAGATTTTGCAGGGGCTGCTGAAGGCGTGCGAGAAGCGGCCGGTGGCGGTGAGCAAGCTGGAATCGATTGTGGATGAGGCGGAAGCGTTTGTCAGCGAGGCCTCGGAACGCGAGCGGACGACCACGGAAATCGGCGAGCTGCTGATGGCGCGGCTCAAGAAGCATGACAAGGTGGCGTACGTGCGATTTGCGTCGGTGTATCTCGATTTCAAAGATGTGAAGGAATTCATGGATGAGCTGAAGGGACTGTTGAAAGACCGCGTCAAGAAGTGAAGCGGTGCGCAATGCTACGCCGAAGATGCCGCGCTGAAGTCCGCGGCGCTACATTTAAACCTCAAGCGCTTTACGCCTGCCAGACGCCTGCCGCGAAAGTTTTTAGAGTGCGAAAACCGAGATGCTCGTAGAGATCGACCGCGTGTTTGTTGATGGCGGTGACGGTGAGCGATAGCGCATCGTAATGGCGGTGGCGGAGAGCCTGGATCGAGTGCTCCATCAATTGGCGGCCGATGCCGTGGCCGTGATAACCGGGCATGACGCAAACCTGCGTCGTGTGGCCGACGCCTTCGTCGACGGTGGACGTAAGGATCATGCCAATGAGGCGGTCGCCGGTGGCGGGGCGGACCAGGAATGAGGCTTCGGGGAGGAACTGTCCGCAGCCGGGCAGCAGAACAATATTGCGCAAGAATTTCAGGCTGCCCGCTTCGCTGCGATACTGGTCGTTGATCTGGCCGTCGACGTGGTCGGCGTAGGCGAGCTGGATCAACCGGGCGGCGGCCTCGAAGGCGCGGTCATTCCAGGGCTCGATGCGCAGCCCATTGGACATGGGTTTGCCGCACAAAATCGAGTCCGCGAGCGGCAGAAGCATGAATTGGCGCGGATGAAGGCGAAAATGTTGCGAGAGGAAGGCGGGATCGAGTTCACTGCCGAAGGGCATCAGCTGGGCCTCGATACGCTCGAGGCGCGGCGTGCCGCGCAGCGCGCCTAGCATCTCGCGGAGCAAGGCCTGCGTGACGGGCCTCTGCGCGCAGCGCGGCGAGACGAAAAGTCCGCCGATCAGGCCTTTGCGATCTTCGAGGACGTAGAAGCCGTAACCCAGCGGGAGGCTATTATCAATGGCGGCGTATCCACCCAAGGCTCGGGAGTCGATGAACCGCCGGATCAGCTCGATGGACGCTCGATAATCCCAGTGGAGCTCTTCCCGCCAGTGGCGGGCCTCTTCCTGGAACAGGCCTTCGAGCGACCGTGATTGTAGCGTGCGGAGATCGACGATCTGCATGAGAGATGGGTGCCGTTCAGAGGCTATTATAGCTTTGGGACGCCTAGAACCCAACTCGCGGGATTCAGGGCGAACAGTATGAGAAACTAGGCTCCGAAAGGAAGTGCGCTAACACGTCGCGCCGGGGCTCGACGCCGAGGTCCCCCACGATTACTGGATGGCCATAGCTTTCGAACTGCGCAATTCACGCCTCGCCAAGATTATCTCCGGACTCCTGGCGCTATTTTTGTTCGCGCTGGTTTCCGTCGCAACGATTTCAGGTTTCGTTCTTTACCAGATCGTTCATCCCCCGCGAAATCCGGCAAACATTGATGTGGACATCATGATGGGACATCCGACGACCCTGTCGTTTCCGGTCGCGGGCGGCGCCACGCGGGACGGCCTGTTTTTCCCGGGTTTGAGGGGCGCGCCGACGATCATCGTGTGCCACGGATACGGGGCGCAGCGCAGCGATGTTCTCACGCTGGCGACCGCGCTGCAGGAGCATCAGTTCAACGTCTTCCTGTTCGACTTCACGGGCGCCGGGACCATCCCCGGAATTGCGACACTCGGGTACCGCGAGACCGGCGAGCTTCGTTCCGCGCTGCAATACCTCGCGACCCGCGATGATGTCGACGTCCAGCATTTTGGGCTGTGGGGCACGGATATGGGCGGATACGCGGCGCTGGAGGTGGCGTCGACGGACAAGCGGGTTGCCGCGTTTGCGGTCGAGGATCCGTATGCCGATCCGCGGGATATGGTGCGGATACAGGTGAAGAATTCCGGGCTGCAGGCCATCCCTTACGTGGCGCGCTTCGTGGATTTCGGATTCCGGATGTACAACTATCGGATGAGGAATGAGCCTCCGGTCTCGACTCGCCTGGCGGCGACAGCCGGAATTCCCAAGCTCTTCATCCTCGCCGACGATAGCCCCGGGCTGGCCGATCAAGGTTTGCAGCTTTTCGTCAGATCGCCCGATCCGAAGAGGATGGCGCGGGTGAAGTCGCCGTACCGAGACCTGTCGGACGACGATCGCCGAGCGTACGAAAACCAAATCGTCAGTTTCTTCCTGCTGAATATTCCGCCGACATCGCCCAATTAAATAGCTAGCGCGGCGCCTGGTTGATCGGGACGTAGAGAACACCCACATAAGGCTCGTCAAGACTGCCCTGGAACCGGCCGAGCTTTCGAATTTCCGCGAGGCCTTCCGGCGTCGTCAGAACGAGCGCGGCGTTGGGATCCTGCGGCGACCACTCGGGGAGTTCGCGATGGAAATAGAACGCCAAGCCCCAAACCCAACTGCGGCTCAGGCGGTAGGTGAAGATTCGATCGGGATGCAGATCGTTGCGCATCAGGGCGGCGTGTGGCCTTGCGGAGTAGAGGCGATCCAGCGTTGGCAGAAGAGAGAGATTTGCAGTCTCAACGCTTAAAGCAACGAAAAGGGCGCCGAGTGCGATTGCGTATTCGAATTTACCGTGAAGGGCCGCGGCCAGGATGAACAGCACCACAGTCGCAACGAAGACGAGCGCGAGGCGGCCGACGATCGAAACAAATGCCGGAGTGTACTGATAATTGAGCGCTTCCCACGGGATCCGAGGCGCGCCCGCGAGAGCGGCGATTCCCAGGGCGAGTAGAGTCAGGCCGACGCCGCCGGCCAGGAATATCTGGGAGGAGCGGCCTCGATCCGCAGCGCGGGCAGTGCCGACCGCGCAGAGCAGCGCGACCGCGGGAATCGAGGGGAGGATGTAGCTGGGCAACTTGGATTGCGAGAGGCTGAAAAACAGCACCGGAAAGGCGGCCCAGCATGCAAAGAAAAACCCGGGAGAGCTGTGCCAGGTTTTTTCTCGCCAGAGGCGAAGGCCTTCCTGTGCGGCGGGCCAGAGCATGACGGTCCACGGAAGCAGCGCGAGAAGGACGATCGGGCCGAAGAACCAGAAAGGCTGCTGATGGCGGAAGAGCGGGGTGAGGTAGCGCTCGAAATTGTGCTGCAGGATGAAGACGCGCAGGAAATCAGGATTGCGGTAGGCGCAGATCGCGTACCAGGGAAGAGCGACGACGCAACACGCGAGGATCGCCATCGGATGCACGAGACGAAACGCAGCGCGCCATTCTCGCGTTGCGAGCGCCCAGAGCACGACCGATCCACCGGCCAGCAGAACTCCCGCAGGGCCTTTCGCGAGCACTGCGGCACCCAGAAACGCGCCGAAAGCGAGCAGCGGCCAGAAGTCGCGCGGCCCCGGATCGGAAAGGGGATCGCGATTGCCTCGGAGCGCGCCCGCTTGGTGGAGAATGTGCGCGGCGCCGGCCATCGCAAGCGTGAGGCAGGAGCTGAAGAGCATGTCGGGCGTGGCGGCTCGCGCGAAACCGATCGCTGCGACGCTTGTTGAGAACAGGACGGGAGCCAGGATCGCCGGATTTCGCGCGAGGCTGCCGAGTAGTACCGGGTCGCCCGCTTCGCGACTCGCCTCTACGAAACCAGCGTACGGCGCGGCTGAATAGTGCTTCCACGCGAGCCAGCCGATCGCGATCGCCGCAAGGAGAGCCGCAAAAGCGGATGGCAAGCGGGCTGCCCATTCGGCGGACAGGTGCAGGCGAAATCCGATGGCGGCAGCCCAGTAATAGAGAACCGGCTTTTCGAACCACGTTTGGCCGAAGAGGCGGGGAGTGATCCAGTCGCCGGTTTGAGCCATGGCGCGGGCGATCCAGACGTAACGCGGCTCGTCGGGACCAACGAGACCGATTGCGCCGAGGCCTCCGAACAGGCAAATGACACTTGCGAGCGCGGCCGCGATCGGCGCCGGTCGCAGCCATGGTGACCGCGTTGGGGAATGATCGCTCAAAGTTGGTCAGTCTAGCACCGCTCGACACCCTCTGGCGCCGACATTCAGCCTCCCGCATAATGGCTCGCGATGCGCGAATGGCTGGAGTATGCCGCGGCGTGGACTGGACTGAAACTGATGGGGCTTCTGCCGAGGCCGGCGGCGCGACTTGCGGGGGCGTGCTTTGCCGCAACCGCTTACGCGATTCGGACGCCGCTGCGGCGCGCCGCGATGTTCAACCTGAAGCTGGCGTTTCCCGATTGGACCGACGCGCGGCGCCGAAAAGTTGCGCGCGGGATGATCCGGCAGGTTGGCTGGATGGCGGGCGAGTTCTCGCAATTTCCGAAATACACGCGGGAGAATATCGAGCGGATCGTCCTGCTGGACGGATTCGAGAATTTCGACGCGGCGCGTCGGCGCGGCAAGGGCGTCCTTTTCTTGACCGGACACATGAGCGCGTGGGAACTGGCGCCTTTCGCGCAGGCGCTTTACGGCCATCCGCTGCACTTTCTGGTGCGGCCGATCGCTAACCGGCGCGTGGACGCGCTGATCAATGGATATCGCTGCGCATCGGCGAATCAGCCGATCGAGAAGAATCGCTCGGCGCGTTCGATCCTGAAGGTGCTGGGGGATGGAGGGACGGTCGGGATTCTGGCGGATCACAACACGATTCTGGAAGAAGGCGTGTTCGTCAACTTTTTCGGAATCCCGGCATCGACGACGTCGGGGCTGGCGCGGATCGCGCTGCGCACCGAAGCGGCGGTGGTGCCGGGATTTCTCTCGTGGGATGCCCAGCGGCGAAAATACCGGCTGCGCTTCGAGCCCGCCGTGGAACTGGTGCGCACGGGGAACGAGGAGTCGGACGTGCGGGAGACGACGCAGAAGTTCATGCGCGCGGTTGAAGATTACGTGCGCACGTACCCGGATCAGTGGTTGTGGGTGCACAAGCGGTGGAAGACGCGACCGCCGGGCGAAGAGCCGATCTACCCCTTCTAGTGAGCCGATGGGCCATTCGAATCGGTACGCTTGGGAAGGTTCGCAAAGGAGACGCGACAATGACTCGCACTGAGACTCGCATGGGGGCTTGCACTGCGGGTGATCTAGCCGAGTATCTCGGAGCCGCGCTGCGTGGAGATGCGTCGGCGCTCGTCTCGGGCGTTGCCAGTCCCGAACGCGCGCGCACCGCGGATTTGATTTATGTCGATTCGGCGCGTCATGCGGAGCGAGCCGCGAAGTCGGCCGCGGTCTGCGTGATTGCGGGAAAGGGCGTGCGAATCGAAGGGAAGACTTTGCTCGAAGTGAGCGTGCCCAAATTGGCTTTCGCAAAAGCGGCGACGCTGCTGGCGAAAGATCCCACGCCCCATCCGAGCGTGCATCCGACGGCGATTGTCGCGCCGACCGCCAAGGTTGCGGCGAACGCGTTCATCGGTCCTTATGCGGTGATTGAGGACGAAGTGACTGTCGGCGACGGGACAATCATCGAAGCATTCTGCTTTTTGGGCCGGGGCGCCCGCGTGGGGGAGGATTGCCGGCTGCATCCGCGCGTCACACTGTATGCGGCGGCGAAGCTGGGGGACCGCGTGGAAGTTCATTCGGGAGCCGTGATTGGTGCGGACGGATTCGGCTACGTTCCCGGTGAGGGGCGCCAGTGGAAATTCCCGCAGGTGGGGGGCGTCGAAATTGGAGATGACGTGGAGATCGGCGCGAACACGACCATCGATCGAGGGTCGCTCGACACCACGCGGATCGGCAACGGAGTGAAGATCGATAATCTCGTACAGGTGGCTCACAACGTCAGGATCGGTGAACATTCCGTGGTCGCGGCGCAAACGGGAATTTCGGGCAGCAGCACTCTCGGCAAGAACGTGATCGTCGGGGGCCAAGTCGGAATCGCCGACCATTGCACGCTCAAGGACGGGGCGATCGCTGGGGCGCAAGCGGGAATACCGACGGGGAAGACCATTCGGGGTGGCCAGGTGGTTTGGGGGACGCCGGCGCGCTCGCTCGAAAAATTCAAGCGACAGTACGCATGGTTTGCCCGGCTGCCCGAACTTGCCGAGCGCGTTCGCAGGCTCGAAGTATTGTCATCAACGAACCGTTAGAGGGTTCGAGGCAGCCCTTGGTTAAGGGATGACATCCTAAGGTATAGCCCGGGCGGGTCCAGGCGGGTGTTTTCAGTTGACCCTGGCCCTGATACAAAAGATAATGGATCGGGGTTAGTCTGTAAGTGCCTGTATTGATGATAGATTGTGTGCATTCCTATTCCGGGGAGGCCATACCATACTGCCAAACCGGCCTTTTCTAAGTGAGTGAGATGAGGGCATGTCTGAGGGCTTGATGACACCGGAGACGCAACTCCGCGTGGGCGCTGCAGTCGATGCGGGGCAAGCAACTGCTCGGAGCCGGGAGACGGAATCCCCGGTTGCCGAGGCCATTCGGCGCGCGATCGATTGGTTCTTGTCGGCGCAGAATCCCGCGGGCTACTGGTGGGGCGAGCTCGAAGCCGATACCACGCTTGAATCCGATTACATCCTCTACCTGCAGATCCTGGGCGAGCTGAAATCCGAAAAAACGGCGAAGCTCGCGAAGTATATCCGCGACCGGCAGTTGCCTGACGGCGGCTGGAACATATTTTATGGCGGCCCTTCTGAACTGAACGCGACCGTGAAGGCGTGGGTCGCGCTGCGCCTGGCGGGTGATTCAGCCGGGGCGCCGCACGTAGAACGAGCGAAGAAAAGAATTCACGATCTCGGCGGGCTTGAGGCGACGAATTCGTATGTGCGCTTTTACCTCGCGATGGTCGGCGCGATCGATTGGAGAATGGTTCCCGCAATCCCGCCCGAGTTGATGTTGCTCCCCGAATGGTTTCCGCTGAATTTGTATGAAATGTCGTCGTGGACGCGAGGCATTGTGATTCCGCTGACGCTGGTTTACGCGCGGAAGCCGGACTGGACACTGCCCGAAGGAGTTACCGTCGGCGAGCTATTCAAGCGGCCGGGCTCGATGCCGCTGTCGCTGGAGTGGGACAAGCAGGTCGTGTCGTGGAAGAACTTCTTCCTGGCGCTCGGTCGCAGCGTGAAACTCTACGAAAGCCTGCCGTGGAAGCCATTCCGCAAAGTTTCTCTGGACCGGGCGCGAAAATGGATGCGGGAGCGCCTGGAGCGGAGCGAGGGCCTGGGCACGATTTATCCCGCGATGATGAATTCGATTTTCGCGCTGCTCGCAGAGAGTGGCGATACGACGGACCCGCTGGTGGCGCGCGAAATCGGATTTTTGGCGCGCTACGAAATCGAAGAGGGCGACACGCTGCGCGTGCAGCCTTGTATTTCGCCGCTGTGGGATACGGCGATTGCGATGGTGTCGCTCGAGGAAGCCGGCGTCGATCCGGCGCATCCGGCCCTGGTGGCGGCCTCGCAGTGGCTCGTCGCGAATCAGATTCTCGGGCCGGGCGATTGGCAGGTGAAAAATCGCAAGGCGGAACCCGGCGGCTGGGCATTCGAGTTTCGCAACGATTTCTATCCGGATGTGGACGACACGGCGTTTGTCCTGATGGCGCTGAGCCGGGTGGCCGACCCGCAGCCAACACGCTTACGCGCTTCGATTCGCCGCGGGCTTGCGTGGCTGCTGAGCATGCAGAACAGCGACGGAGGCTGGGGCGCATTCGACCACGAGAACAACCAGCAGTTCCTGAACCACATTCCTTTCGCGGATCACAACGCGATGCTCGATCCTTCGACCGCGGACGTGACGGCGCGGGCGATGGAGTGCCTCGGGCAGATGGGTTGGCCGTCGACGCACCCCGTGATCGAACGAGCGAAGGCGTATTTGCGCCGCGAGCAGGAAAAAGATGGTTCGTGGTTCGGGCGCTGGGGTGTGAACTACATCTACGGTACGAGCGGCGTCTTGCGGGCGCTCGAAGCGGTGGGACTCGGCACGCTACCGGGGGGCCGTCGCGGGGCGGAATGGCTGCGTTCGGTGCAGAATCCCGACGGCGGATTCGGCGAAACGATTTTGTCGTACTACGATCCTGCGGCGAAAGGGCAGGGGAAGAGCACGGCGTCTCAGACAGCCTGGGGCTTGATCGGCTTGCTGGCCGTTAACGGAACTGTGGCTCTTGACGATCCTGCCGTGGAACGGGCAGTTAGCTGGCTCGTTTCGCACCAGAACCAGGACGGGACTTGGGGCGAAAGTGAATTTACGGGGACTGGCTTTCCGCAAGTGTTCTATCTGAAATACCACTTATATCGAAACTCCTTTCCACTGTACGCGCTGGCGCGCTACGATAATCTTCTCAGGAACGGGCCAAGATTTGCGGGTATCCAGATTCGCCCCGAAGAGATCGAGCACGCTGAAGGTTACTGGGGGTAATGATGAAAACTCCCGCCGGGTTCCAGGTTTTCCAGACTCTATGACGATACTCGTAACCGGATCGACGGGCTTCGTAGGAAGCCACGTCGCCCGGCAACTTGTTGCTAGGGGCGATCGTGTTCGCGTGCTCGTGCGCCGATCGAGCAAGCTACAGGCGATCGAGGGCCTTGCGGTGGAACGCGTCGAAGGCGACCTGCGGGACGCGCTTTCGCTCGACCGCGCGATGAAGGGAGTGCGCCGCGTCTTCCACGTGGCTGCGGATTACCGGCTTTGGACGAAAGCGCCCGAGGAAATTTACGACAGCAACGTTGAAGGCACGAAGCGGTTGCTTGAGGCGGCCGCGCAGGCGGGTGTGGAGCGAATCGTTTATACGAGCACGGTGGCGACGATCGCGGTTTCCGGGCATGGCTCGCAACTGCCGAACGAATCGACGCAGGCGACGCTCGATCAGATGATTGGACACTACAAGCGCTCGAAATTTCTGGCGGAGCTCGAAGCGATCAAGGCTGCCGGCGCGGGAGTGCCGGTGGTGATCGTGAATCCGACGGCGCCCGTTGGGCCAGGCGATTGGAAGCCGACGCCGACGGGGAGGATCATCGTTGATTTCCTGAACGGCAAGATGCCGGCGTATGTCGATACCGGGCTGAACCTTGTGGCCGTGGAAGATGTCGCGGCGGGACATCTGCTCGCGGCAGAGAAGGGCCGGATCGGCGAGCGGTACATTTTGGGCTGCCGCAACATGACGCTGAAGCAGATATTGGAGGCGCTGGCGCCGATTGCGGGACGGCGCGCGCCGCGCATGCGTCTGCCGCATGCATTCGCGCTTGCCGCGGGATACGCGGACGAATGGTTCTCGCGGCTGGCCGGACGCGAGCCGCAGATTCCTGTCGAGGGTGTGAAGATGTCGCGGCACCGGATGTTCGTGGCAAGCGACAAGGCCGAGAAGGAGCTGGGATACAAACCCGGCCCGGTGGAAGCGGCGCTGGAGCGAGCAGTGCGCTGGTATGAAGGGAACGGATACGTGCGTGGACGCTTGCAGTCGAAAACGATTGCGAGCGCGGCCGCAGCGTAGGGTTTGTGCCTACAAATGAAGATTCTGGTTACGTTCGCGCTTGAAAACGAATTCGCGCCGTGGCGCAAGATGCGGCGCTTTCACCGTGTGTGCGTTGATGCGTGGGACCAGACCTACGAAGCGAAAATCGGATCGGTCGATGTGCGCGTGGTGCTGACGGGCGCGGGACGCTTCGCAGCCCAGCGATGCTTGGGGCGCGCGTTCGATCACATGCCGGATATCTGCATTGCCTCAGGCTTGTCGGGTGGGCTGAAAACAGCATACCGGCCAGGCGCGATTCTTGCGGCACGGACCGTTGGGGACGTCCGTGGAACAAGATTGATGCGCAGTGATGCGGAATTGATTGCCGGCGCGGGTGAATGTGGCGCGAAGGTCGTCGAGAAATTTCTGGTTTCCGATCGGGTGGTTGCAACCGCGGAGGAGAAAAAGTCTCTGGGCGCTTCTGGCGATGCGGTGGATATGGAGAGTTTTTACATACTCGCCGCTGCGGCGCACAAGGATGTCCGCGCGGTGGCGATTCGGGCGATCAGCGATGATGTTGAGTCAAGTCTTCCGCTCGATTTCGATCAGGCGTTCAACGAGCGCGGCGCGGTGAGCGTGTCGAAAGTGTTGGGACAAATCGTCACGCGACCGCATCGAATTGGCGGGCTGATTCGGCTGGCGCATGAGAGCGAACGAGCCGCGGCGGCGCTGGCGGGTTTTCTCGACGCGTACGTCCAGCGCGTGACGCTCGACCCATTGCCGGAAATCGCCAAAGCTGAGGCGCTTGCGTTATGAGCCACACGATCGTCGATCTCGGATCGCAACAGACGCCACGAAATCGCGAAGGCCAAATGCGCGCGGGAGTGTATCGCGGCAAGGGCCGCGTGGTGGTGGAGCAAGTCCCGATTCCGGAAATCGGCGAGGGGGAAGTGCTGTTTCGTGTGGCGGCGTGCGGCATCTGCGGCACCGACATCAAGAAAATCCATCACGGCTTCATCGCGCCGCCGCAGATTCTGGGCCACGAACTCGCGGGAACCGTGGCGCGGGTGGGCCGCGGCGTGAAGAAATTCAAGCCGGGCGATCGCGTGGTAAGTTTTCATCATATTCCGTGCGGCGCCTGCTTCTACTGCGAACGGAAACTTTTCTCGCAGTGCGCGGGCTACAAGAAAACGGGCCTGACGGCGGGCTTCGATCCGAACGGCGGCGGTTTCGCCGAGTACGTGCGGGCGATGCCGTGGATCGTGGAACGCGGAATGATGGCGTTACCGGCGGATGTGAGCTTCGAGGAAGCGACTTTTGTCGAGCCGGTGAACACGGCGCTCAAGGCGATTCGCAAAGCGCGTGTAGCCGCGGGCGAAACGATTCTCGCGATCGGGCAGGGGCCGATCGGGATGCTTTTGACGATGCTGGCGGCTCACGAAGGCGCTATTGTTTACTCGAGCGACCCGATGGCGGGACGGCGAGCGGCGAGCGTTCGTTTCGGAGCGAAGGAAGCGTTCGATCCCGCGAAGACGAACCTGCTCGAGGAAATGCGGCGGCGCACGGAAGGGCGTGGTGCCGACGCGGTCCTACTGGCGGTGCCCAACCCGTCATTAGTCCCCGAGGCTCTTGCGCTCGCGCGACCGGGTGGGCGCGTGCTACTGTTTGCACATAACGATCCGATACTTCAGCTGGAGTTTCCGGCGGCGGCAGTGGGAATCGAGGAGAAAGAGATTCTCGGCAGCTATAGCGCTTCGGTGGACGATCAGGCTGAATCCGCCGCGCTCGTTTTCGAACGGCGTTTGCCGGTGCGCGAGATGATCTCGCACCGCTTCCCGCTCGAGCGCATCGCAGATGCTCTGGAACTCGCGGCGCGTCCGAAAGATGATACTTTGAAAGTGGTGATCACGCACGCATGAGAGAGGCAGACAGAAACGGGCACATGACCGCGGCGGTCCTTTACGGCCGCGAGGACGTGAAGATCGAACAGGTCGAGAGGCCGCAGCTTGCCGACGACGAAGTACTGGTGCGGGTGTCGGTCGCGTTGACGTGCGGCACGGACCTGAAAGTTTGGAAGCAGGGCTTTCATGCGCGGATGATCCAGCCACCGGCGCTTTTCGGTCACGAATGCGCGGGGATCATCGAAGCGCAGGGGCGCAAGGTCAACGGAGGCGTTCACAAGGGAATGCGGGTGGTGCCGGCGAATTCCGCTCCGTGCAACGTGTGCTTCTATTGCAAGAAGGGCCAGCCGAATCTCTGCGAGGATCTGCTTTTCAACAACGGCGCGTACGCTCAATACATTCGCATTCCCGGGCGCATCGTGCGCGAGAACATGCTGGAGATTCCCGACGGGATGTCGTTTCTGGATGCGGCGATGGTCGAGCCGCTGGCGTGCGTGCTGCGCGGAATTCACGAGACGGGGATCAAGGCGGGAGACACGGTGGTCGTGATCGGCTGCGGGCCAATCGGGCTCGAGTTCATTCGGATTCTTTCGCAGCGGAAGGTCCGCGTGATCGCCGTCGCGCGGCGCGCGGTGCGCAAGCAGGCGGCCGAGCGGTTTGGCGCGCACGCCGCATTTGACGTCTCCGAGATGGACAACCCGGTTACGCGGGTGCGTGAATTGACAGAAGGCGGGCGCGGCGCGGACGCTGTGATCGAGGCGGCCGGCCAACCGATCACCTGGCAGTGGGCCCTCGAAATGGTGCGCAAGGGCGGCACGGTAAACCTCTTCGCGGGCTGCGCGAAGGGGACCGAAGTGAAGATCGATCCGTGGGCGCTGCACTATTCCGAGATCACGATCAAATCGACGTTCCATCACACGCCGCGATTCATCCGCGAGGCGCTCGATACGATCGCGCGCGGCGAGATTCGCGCCCGCGATTTCATCACCGGAGAAGTGCCGCTCGCGGACCTTCCTCGCGTCTTCGAGCATATGAAGAACCGGAACGGCGAGTTGAAGACGGCTGTCATCCCCTGAGCGCTGTCCCCGGCGTTAGGTTTCATGCTGCCAACACCTGAATTGGAAATCGCGCGCAACCTCCCCGCGCAAGGCTGCACGACGGAGGAGGCCCAGCGCTATACGCGCTGGCTCGCCACGCACCACTACGAGAATTTCAACGTGGTGTCGTGGCTGCTGCCGCGGCATCTCCACCAGCACTTCTACAATGTGTATGCGTATTGCCGGTGGTCGGACGATCTGGGCGATGAAGTTTCCGATCGCGCGCGGGCGCTGGAATTGCTCGATGCGTGGGAGGACGAGCTTAGGCTGATCTATCAGGCGGGGCGCGCACCTTCGCATCCCGTGCTGATTGCTCTCGCCGAGACCATTCGCGCGAAGGACGTTCCGGTCGAGCCGTTCAGCGATTTGCTGTGCGCGTTTCGGCAGGATCAGGTCGTGCGCCGCTACGCTACTTGGGACGACGTGCTGGGGTATTGCGTCTATTCGGCGAATCCCGTCGGGCGGCTGGTGCTGTATCTCTGTGGCTATCGCGACCCGGAGCGGCAGCGGTTTTCGGATTTTACCTGCACCGCACTGCAACTGGCGAATTTCTGGCAGGATGTTTCGCGCGACCTCGAAAAGGGCCGGATTTACATTCCGCTGGACGCTCTCGGAGCGCACGGTTTGACCGAGGCCGACATCACCGGGCGCCGATTTGATCAGCGCTACGCTGCCCTGATGAAGTCTCTGATCGCGCGGACGCGGGAACTCTTCGCGGCTGGCATGCCGCTCGCTGAACGGCTGGAAGGGCCGCTGCGCGTCGATATCGAGATGTTCAGCCATGGTGGGCTGGCCGTTCTCGATGCGATCGAGGAGTCTGGTTACAACACGCTCGAGCGGCGTCCTGCCATTTCGAAATTCAAGCAGCTTGGATTGCTCGGCGGCGCGCTGGTGCGGCGGGCCTTCACGCGCGGCAGGCGTGACGCGGATGGCAGCGTTTCAGAGACAGCGCGAGCTGCCGAAGGCGTGGATGCAGCTTCCTCTGGCGTTCGTACCATGCGTTCATCGCGAGAATCCGATGCGGTTCTCGCGTCGTATGCGGAGTGCAATCGGATCGCGCGGGCGGCGCGCAGCAGTTTTTATCTGGCGTTTTTCGGATTGCCGAAGCCGAAACGCGATGCGCTTTGCGCGCTGTATGCGTTTATGCGGCTTGTTGATGACGTCTCGGACGAAGCCGGCGATCTTGAATCGAAGCGGCGGGGGCTGGCGCAGTGGCGAGCAAAGCTTGATGAGGCTGCAGGAGGCCGCACGGACGGCCATGCGATTTTGCCCGCGCTGGCGGATACCATCGCGCGGTTTGAAATTCCGACGCGATACTTCCACGACCTGATTTCGGGCGCGGAGATGGACTTAACGGTTGCGTCGTATGCTACATTCGACCGGCTTTCGGAGTATTGTTATCGGGTGGCGGGCACGGTGGGATTGACGTGCCTGTGCGTTTTCGGCTTCCGCGATCCGCGTTCGCCGGACCTGGCCGAGCGCCTCGGGCTTGCATTCCAGCTCACGAACATCATCCGCGACGTGCGCGCCGATTTCGAGATGGGCCGAGTCTATCTGCCGGATGAAGATATCGAACGCTTTGGGTGCGCTCACGAAGAATTGCGAGGGCCGGTGCTGCCGCAGCTGCGGGAGTTGCTGGCATTCGAAGCGGAACGCGCGTGGCGGCTCTACGAAGAAGGCGCGCCGCTTGTGGATCAGGTGGATGCCGACAGCCGGGCGACGCTGGCGGCGCTGATTCGCACATACAGCACGCTCCTTGCGCGAATCGAAGAGCGCGAATTCGACGTATTTTCCTCGCGCGTCTCCCTGTCGAGCACCGAGAAAGTCCAGTACCTGTTGACCGCACGCATCGGGTGGAAAAAGGATGTCCTCGCAAAGCGTTCTGGTGATCGGCGGCGGTCTGGCGGGGCTGGCCTGCGCCGTCGCGCTGGCTGAATCCGGAGTCAAAGTCCGGCTTTTTGAAAAACGTCCGCACCTGGGCGGGCGCGCCACGTCGTACACGCTGCCCGACGGCAGCGAAGTCGACAACTGCCAGCACGTGACGCTTGGGTGCTGCACGAACCTTGCCGACTTTTACCGGCGTGCGGGAGCCGACGGCAAGATCCGGTTCTACGACCGGCTGTATTTTGCGGACCGCGCTGGGCGCCGCTCGACGATCGCGGCTTCGATGCTTCCGCCTCCGCTGCACATGGCGCCGTCGTTTGTCGGCTTTGGAGCGCTGGGGCTCGGCGACAAGATCGGCATCGCGAAGGCGCTCATGGCGATCGCGCGCGCCGGAGGAAAGCCGCCGGATATCGACGGCCTCACAATGCTCGACTGGCTGCACCGGATGCGTCAGACCCCGGACGCGATCGAGCGCTTTTGGCGGGTCGTCCTGGTGAGCGCGCTCGACGAAGAGCTTTCGCGGATGGATGCGCGCTACGGCATCGACGTGTTCTGGAAAGCGTTTCTGGGAAGCCGCGGGGGATATCGCCTGGGGATTCCGTCGGTGCCGCTGGCGGAGCTTTACGAGGGTTGCTGCGATGCAATCGTGCGCAAGGGCGGGGAAGTGAGGCTTCGCTGCGGAGCGCGCGAAATTCATATGCGCGAGAACAGTTTCGCGGGCGTCACTCTCGAAGATGGAGCCGAGATTTCCGCGGATGCGTGCGTGGCTGCCGTGCCGCATGATGTCCTGCTGGGGCTGCTGCCCGCGGCGATGGGCGAAGAAGGCGGGCCGCTCGCGGGCCTGCGGCATCTCAGGACGTCGCCGATCACGGGCGTGCACCTGTGGTTCGACCGCGTGGTGATGAAGGAGCCGTTTCTGGCGCTGCTCGACAACACGACGCAGTGGATTTTCAATAAGTCGCTTCTCTACGCGCAAACGAACGGCGATGCCCCAGCGGCAGGGCAGTATCTTCAGCTTGTAATCAGCGCGTCGTATGACCTGGTGCCGCGCTCGCGGCAGGACATCATCGACCTTTGCCGGCGCGAACTCGAGGAAGTGTTGCCGGCAACACGCGAGGCAAAGCTTGAAAAGGCCACGGTGATCAAGGAAGTTCACGCGACGTTCTCGCCTGAGCCGGGAGTGGACCAATGGCGGCCCGCGCAGAAGACGGCTATTGAAGGCCTGTTTCTCGCAGGAGATTGGACGCGCACCGGCTGGCCGGCCACGATGGAGGGCGCGGTGCGCAGCGGTTATCTGGCCGCGGAGGAAACGCTCACCAGCCTCGGTGCGCCGCGGAGATTCTTGCAGGCGGATATGGCGTTCGAGGGACTTTCGAAGATTTGGGCGAAGCGGGCGCAGGCTTCTCTCTCGTGAACGAGTGACGCAGGAGCTGATCGCGCTCGTGAATGCTTCATTGCCGTTTTACGCGCGCTGCGAAGAAGAGGATGTTCGGGCCATATTTCGGAGTATGATGGGATCAATCCCCCCAGGAGGTATTCATGGAACGGAAGTATAGGCAAAGGGGTTATAGCGACCGCGACGCCGAAGATAAGAAGCGCGAGCGGAGCGAACGCACCGAGCGGCCGCCGCAGCCGCCGCGTCCCAAGCAGGACATGCTGGGGCCGCGGACGCCGCGAATGGTCGGCACGGTTTCGCGAGCGCGGTGCTCGAATTGCGGCGCGGTGCTGCCACCGGGCTTTGATCTCAATTCGCAATGCCCGCGGTGCCAGTTCGAGCTGCACAGCTGCAAGCAGTGCGTGCATTTCGATACGGGCAAGCAGTTCGAGTGCACGGAACCGATCGCGGAAAGAATTGCGAAGAAGGACGCGAAGAACGATTGCAAGTTTTTCGATTTTCGGGTCACAATCGAAAAAGACACGTCGCCAGTGAATTACGCGAGCGCTGCCCCGGTCGCAACGACCGCCGCGCGGCCCAACGACGCACGCAAGGCCTTCGAAGATCTCTTCAAGAAGTAGCTTCTCTCTCAATTCGCCAAATTGGGATCTCAACATACGCCAGCGGATACGTGCGCCTGCCCGATTTCGCGCGCGGGTTGCGGCATGCGCCTCCGCGAACTAAGGCGGAGGCAGCGGGAAGAGCGTCGGCTCTTGCGGCGGCGCGTCGGCGATGGATTCGAGCTGCGGATAGCGATGGCGCAGCGTCTCCGGGACTTTCACTTTGCCGCCGTCGAGCAGATGGATCAGCTGTAGAGCGTTGACCACGCCCTTGCCCTCGTAGTGATTGTTGGTGACGACAAACGTGTTGTCCGCGTGCGCGGCGACGTGGCGGATGCGCTGCGCCCAGGGCTCAAGTTCCTCTTCGCTGTAGAGATAGTTGTAGCGCTCGTGGCTGGGCAGCTCGGGATCGTCGCTGAACCACGTGTCGTGGCGGCGGCCGTGCAGGCGGACGTAGCCCACCGCGGATGTGGCGCGTTCGCCGGGCTTGATCGAGCGGCCGATGATGGGCTGATCGATGTTGCAGATTCCGGCGTGGCGCTCGTGCAAGAAATGGAAGAACTCGGGCTGCGTCCATGAAGAGTGGCGTACCTCGACCACCAGCGGATATTCCCGGAAGTCGGCGAGGATCCGGCCGAGGCGCGCAAGATTTTCGGGCGTGTTGTGAAACGAGAACGGGAACTGCAGCAGCACCGCGCCCAGGCGTCCCGCGCGATGGAGAGGATCGAAACCGGCGTGGACGGTTTTCACGTCTTCGGCGGTTGCGTCTTCTTCGTGCGTGAATTTCTGCCAGAGCTTTGCGGTGAAGCGGAAGCGCGGATTCCCGGAGACGCGATCGACCCATTGCGAGGCGAGTTCCGGGCGGAGCGGATTGTAGAACGACGTGTTGATCTCGATCATGTCGAAGAACTCGGCGAGATACGTGGCCTCGTGAAAGCCGTGCGGGCGCGGCGAGGGATAAACGATGCCGCCCCAATCGGAGTAGGACCACCCGGCGGGACCGATGAGGACGCGGCCCGGGTGAGGCTCGGGTGTGGAGTTAGGCGATTTGTGTCGTGGAGGCAACGATCGATTGCGTGCTTGGATCGTAACGAGCGTATGACGCTTGCGGCGGCGGTGTCAATCGCGTGGCATTATGGCGCCGCGCAACGCATTTAGAGTTACGTTGCGGGACGGAATCGCCGGTTGCAACTGCTCACATCAAGGGATATTCTGAAATTGCCGCTAGCGTACGACCCCTTCTGGCCGTCCACTCGGATGAAGATGAGGTCCTCAGATGAAAATCACATACAGCCACATCGAAGCCCGCTTTCGCGAGTCGATTGAAACGGAATTCGCGCACCAGGTCGCAAAGCTGGACCGTCTGTTAAAGCGATACCAGCCGGATTCGTTGCAGCTTCACGCGTCGCTCGAAGAGGCGCCGCGGAAGGCGGGTTTCGACTTCGCGCTGCACCTCGCACTGCCGACGGGAAAGCTCCACGCCACGGGCCGCGGCACGGACGTACTCGGCGCAGCGAAGGCGGCATTCGCGGAAATTCAGGTGCAGGCGAAAAAGCATCAGGAGAAAGTGCGGAAAGACTACGTCTGGAAGCGCAAACGCGGTCGCGGCGTGCCCAAGTTGGGCGAAACAGCGGCGGATTGAGCCGGATCACCCGATTGGATCGCTTGGAGCCAAGTTGCCCGCACTTGGGTTCGTATTTGCTGCCGATTGCGCGGAGTTGCTGCCGAGAGAACCGCGGCTAGCGGTTGCTCGTTTCTCGCCCACACGCTAGAATCGATTGACACGCGACGACACGACGGATGATTGACGATGTGTCGCGTGCCGTGTTTGCTGTGCCAGCCTGCGGCATCTGCAATCGCATCTCTTCTTGTGTCAGGGGCGTAGCTCAGTGGTAGAGCAGCGGCCTTTTAATCGGAAACATAGAAAACTGCAACTCCCGCAAAATCACTAAGCCTCTCATTTTAAAGTGTGATACCGTTTCGCTGCGTTCACTTGCGTTTCGCTTTGTTCGAGTGTTTTAGCGACGTTCGGGGACATTTCGGGGACAATTTGTCGGTCGCGCTGGTGACGCAAAGGCAAATCTGCCTACCGATTGAAGACGTGCATGGCGATCAATGCGCTTTTGCTTGCTGAGAACAGTCGCACATCCATTCAGGCCCGAGGCGGTAGGCAACAACCGCCACGATCAGAAAAACTTCCCAGTGTGAATAGGGCTGCCCGCGCCGAAGTATGGCCCATATCGCAAGAATTAGATTCGCGTCACCCGGTTTGAATCTTTCGCAGATGCGGAGTTCCTTGCAGAGCTTCCTCCTACGGCGTTCCCATACTGCGGCGAGAATCTCTTCGCCGTTCGCGATTGACGCTGTGCCCCTAAGCGCAGCACCGAGCTGATCCAGCATGGGCCGATCAACGCCAGAGATTGGAGGACCGGCTTTCTTGTATTCAACCTGAACATCCGCCGTGGCGAGAATTGTTCCCACGTAATGCCGTTCGCGGTAGAGCGCAGTGGATTGACGGGAGAGCGACAGCAGGAGTTGGGCACTGCTCTGTCGTTTGAGGTATGCAACCTTCCCACGGACATTCCCGTCGCGTCGTTTCGCCATGTCGTTTTGCCTCTGGCGGCCCGCATTGTACGATTAAGTAAAGCAAAGCACAAAGCATGTCCGCACCCCGCTCCGGCGCCGGATGGGCCGAAAGAGCCGATTAAATCCGCGACGCTGATAACCGATAACGTAAACGGCTACTTACGAGATGGTTAAGGTTCGCGGCCCTTGACGCTTCGGTGAAAACAGTAGAAACTCACAACCAAAACATGAAGCCTTTAGTCGGCCTTCTCATGGTTTCCTGGTGTTTCGCTCTCCCTGGCTGTAGCCGCGGCCCGGGCAAACTCGATGGTGATGTCTTCATCGTCACCGAAGGCGCTCAGAACGTGAAGCTCGGCCTGGTGGAGGTGAGGGTCCTGCCCTACGAAGAAACAAAAGGCTCTATTGCCAAAACGAAGATACAAGCGCAGCAAGAAATCGCCAAGCTGCAGCCACAAGTGGTTGCTGCGCAAAAGGCGCTGGAGTTAGCCCAGGCCAGATGTAGGGATAGCTTTACAAGAACTACCGCGATTATAGAACAAGGAGATTTTGACCCCGACAGCCCGCGGTATCGGGCTGATGTTCGCGCACAGAATTCCGCTCGTGACATTCTTAACAATTCATGGGCCGCACTAGGTAATCTAAAGGATCAGGTACGAGGCTGGAATTCCGCGCCTCCGTATTTTGCGAATCTGCCGACTCCTCTGGCGTCGGCCAAAACGGATGCGGATGGTAAGGTCACAATCCCGCTAGATAGAAAGGCTACGGTGGCCTTGGCAGCATACGCGACACGCCGCGTATTCGATGAAACTGAAGACTACTACTGGCTGGTCAGGGTGTCGCTCAATGGCCAGCCCAGCAAGAGGATATTCCTTAGCAACGACAACCTAGCTACCTCAGATTCCAAGGATTCGCTGGTGCATGTCGTGGAATGAACCCGCGGACACGTATGGGGCTAGAACTGAACGCCCTGACGTTGCTTGGGTCGTGGTCGGAAACGGCCCGTACGGCGTACATCAAATGCCAGGCAAGCCAGAGTTGCCCTGAAGCATTCGGGGACAATTTGCACTACTTTGGTGCAGTCAATCGGGGAGCGCCAATCAGCATCCACTTGGCTGCGTGTTGTTCTTAATGCACTCGCCGATCAGCTTGAAATACGCTTTGAAGATTGCAACGGCCTGCGCTACGAAGCCTTCCTCCAGTACGACATCATCGTCACCCCGGAGAAATTTTAGATTTTGAACGGCGTCCTTGGTCGCGTTTGGAATCTGTCCCTCGGAGTCCTTTAATCTGCCGTTTCGGTGGACGATTATGTTTCGAATTTCTCGGACTCGCTTTGCGTCACTCCATTCCTTGCAATTCTTGTCGAGCGCTAATCCCACGACCTTCTGGAGATAGTCTGTCGAGCGTTCAATTCCTTCTCGCTGAAGATCCTTCGGGGCCAGCCGGAGCTTTCTCTGGCGTTGATACAGAAGGCACAGCTTGTGCAGCTCATATTCGAAGAATCCATAGACTGTGAGCAGCGCGGATCGTCGCTGTAAGCTCGGGAAATACTCCTCGAAAAGCGTGTTCAAACTCCAAGACATGTCGTCGAGGCCAAGGTGCGTTTCGACTCTCTGGCTGTGGACTCCTTCTTCACCGTCCACATCCTCTTCGACATCTACGGCTTGCTTCCCTGTGTGGTATTCGAGAATGGTTTCTTTTGTTTGCTTCTCTACGATCGTGACGAAGGTGTCGATCAGCTCAACTGAATTAAGGAAATCGCTTCAGTACCAGTTTTCGACAGTCGTCCCCAAGATCATAGTTGCACTCCCAGTTGCGGCGGGATTGTACACCCGCCCGTTTTTGACGGATCGGTACAGTTCGCGTAAATGTTTAGTATGCTTAATCCTAGCTGCACATGAGGCGCCCGACTGTCGCTTCTATAAAACGAATCTTAGCCGCAGGGGTCGCGGCGGGGTGTCTAGCGCAGTGTGCATTCGGGCAGATCGCGCCACCGAAGCATGAGGGGCGCCTTCACCATTTGTTTGCCCCTCACAACGACTTCGACAATCTCGAACAGAGGTTCAATAACCTGAGGTGCGCTCTTGTCATCATTCGCAGACCTGGCGGATATGGAACCGGTTTTTTCATAAGCGCCGATGGAGACATTGCCACCGCCTCTCACGTGCTAGGCGACCGTGTCTTTGCGTCCCAAGACGACGGAAAGATGATCGTGACCCTTAACCTTCCAGCGTCGTTCACCGTAGTTGACTGGAGAGATAAGTTAACTGAGGTAGCGGCAGCAAGGATCAAAAAAACGGTGACGCATGGGGCGCTGATGTGGCGGTCCTGAAATCGGGGATTCAAACTAGTTGCTGGATGGCGACTGCCTCTGATGCGAGCGTTGGCCAGGGAGAACACGTGATCACGATGGGGTTTCCGGGACTAGCGTCGGGGTCACTGTCAATTTATACGGGAATTATGAGCGCAAAACTAAAACTTGATCTTATCATCGGTGCAACGAACACAGGCCAACCCGTCAGGCCGGAGAACGATTTCATTCGGGTCCAAATGCCAATCTCCCCTGGTTTGTCTGGGGCGCCTGTAATAGATGATCGATCGCGCAATCGGAATCGTCACACAGGCCGGTGCCTCAACGCAGGATATTGACCTATTGATTCGACTCTACCACGCTAACGCTTTTCCGGAGGCGCCGCCGGTGGTGATACCGGCGCGCAGCTGGGGCAGCAGCAGGTGACGGTGAACCTGAATGTATTTTCGATCCTGGCGCAACTCGCTGAGAATCTGAGAACTAGAGTCTCCAGCTACGGAGATGCTGTGCCAATGAGGTATTTGCGGAAAGGAAAGCCATAAACTCGGACACGCGCATCACGCGTCCATTGATACCGATTAACTCGTTAGGATCTGCTACGCGCACCGTGGAGGATTCGTCCGAAATACTTACCACGTCGTTGTTCTTCACATCGGCCTGTGAACTGGGCTGAGCCGATTGCGTCGCTTGTCCGTTGGAATAGGCTGAGAAGACCAGCAAGCCGGCGATTGCCAAACCAACATTGCAAATCGGTCGAAACATAAACTCCTCCAGGTGGTCCAGGCCGGAGTCAAAATCTTAGCATGACTGCGGGTCCAGGCACCCAGACGAGCCCAATGCTACTTCCCAAGTAAACAGAAAGTCAACTAGGCAAGCCGGTCGTCTCGGGTTCTCGATCCAGCTCGACGAGGCGTGTGACGAATGGCGGCGACGGCGCGCTAGCGCGTGAAAGCCGGGGACAATTTGCACTACTTTCGCCGGGCCATCTCAGAGAGCTATGTACTATAGAGGTGGAGAAAGAAAAAGAGGCGAGCGCAGCGCTCGGCATATTTCCGAATCTCGCCATCATTCCCTCGGGCTCAATTTTGCTAGACTCGGGCCGTCGGAACGATAGGAGGCACCATGAAGTTCCCGCCGCCAACCCTCAAAGACCTACAGAACAGGTCCTAAAATTAGAAGAGCAGAACCGCCGATCAAACAGTTTGGGGCAGTAGGCTGGCTGTCATAGCCGTGATCTTGGTTATGGTCAAGCTCCGGCGAAGAAAACTGTCGAGGCGAACGAGATCTTCTCAGAGACGGCAACGGTAACGGCGAGCGAGGTACGAAGGTGGAGATATCTTCCCTGTGCCAGAGCTAGACCTGGTTGATGAAAAGGGGACTACAAGAGACAGAGCGCGGTGGAAGAGATCAGTTGGGGGGCTGTTAACTTTAGCGGCATCAGTGTATCGATGAGCATGGTAAGGAGCGGGGATATTTGAGCGAACGAGAACAGCGCAGCGCTCGCGTTCATGAAGTGAAAGGAGCCGACAACGCGCTAGTGAGGGGGGAAGAGATTATGGTATCCGAGCCCGTGACGGTTTCTGACAACCAAGGATTCCAAGCCACGCTGAGCACAACTGACCTGGACGCCACGCAGCAGCGAAACACACAGGACATCCGCCGCTTCTCTCGTCCTGTTCGACAAAGACAAGAAGTGATCTGGAAAGCGCCGTAGCGCCCCTCTATGCCGGAAATCGCTCTGCCCTTCGAGGGGGTTTCGGAAAGCGGCGTAGAGACTTAATCGGACGCCACAACCTGAACTTTGGTTAATTGACCAATACCGAGAATCTTCCAGCCCGCTAGCGGCACTCCGAGATCTGAAAAAAAAAAAAAAAAAAAAAAAAAAAAAAAAAAAAAAAAAAAAAAAAAAAAAAAAAAAAAAAAAAAAAAAAAAAAAAAAAAAAAAAAAAAAAAAAAAAAAAAAAAAAAAAAAAAAAAAAAAAAAAAAAAAAAAAAAAAAAAAAAAAAAAAAAAAAAAAAAAAAAAAAAAAAAAAAAAAAAAAAAAAAAAAAAAAAAAAAAAAAAAAAAAAAAAAAAAAAAAAAAAAAAAAAAAAAAAAAAAAAAAAAAAAAAAAAAAAAAAAAAAAAAAAAAAAAAAAAAAAAAAAAAAAAAAAAAAAAAAAAAAAAAAAAAAAAAAAAAAAAAAAAAAAAAAAAAAAAAAAAAAAAAAAAAAAAAAAAAAAAAAAAAAAAAAAAAAAAAAAAAAAAAAAAAAAAAAAAAAAAAAAAAAAAAAAAAAAAAAAAAAAAAAAAAAAAAAAAAAAAAAAAAAAAAAAAAAAAAAAAAAAAAAAAAAAAAAAAAAAAAAAAAAAAAAAAAAAAAAAAAAAAAAAAAAAAAAAAAAAAAAAAAAAAAAAAAAAAAAAAAAAAAAAAAAAAAAAAAAAAAAAAAAAAAAAAAAAAAAAAAAAAAAAAAAAAAAAAAAAAAAAAAAAAAAAAAAAAAAAAAAAAAAAAAAAAAAAAAAAAAAAAAAAAAAAAAAAAAAAAAAAAAAAAAAAAAAAAAAAAAAAAAAAAAAAAAAAAAAAAAAAAAAAAAAAAAAAAAAAAAAAAAAAAAAAAAAAAAAAAAAAAAAAAAAAAAAAAAAAAAAAAAAAAAAAAAAAAAAAAAAAAAAAAAAAAAAAAAAAAAAAAAAAAAAAAAAAAAAAAAAAAAAAAAAAAAAAAAAAAAAAAAAAAAAAAAAAAAAAAAAAAAAAAAAAAAAAAAAAAAAAAAAAAAAAAAAAAAAAAAAAAAAAAAAAAAAAAAAAAAAAAAAAAAAAAAAAAAAAAAAAAAAAAAAAAAAAAAAAAAAAAAAAAAAAAAAAAAAAAAAAAAAAAAAAAAAAAAAAAAAAAAAAAAAAAAAAAAAAAAAAAAAAAAAAAAAAAAAAAAAAAAAAAAAAAAAAAAAAAAAAAAAAAAAAAAAAAAAAAAAAAAAAAAAAAAAAAAAAAAAAAAAAAAAAAAAAAAAAAAAAAAAAAAAAAAAAAAAAAAAAAAAAAAAAAAAAAAAAAAAAAAAAAAAAAAAAAAAAAAAAAAAAAAAAAAAAAAAAAAAAAAAAAAAAAAAAAAAAAAAAAAAAAAAAAAAAAAAAAAAAAAAAAAAAAAAAAAAAAAAAAAAAAAAAAAAAAAAAAAAAAAAAAAAAAAAAAAAAAAAAAAAAAAAAAAAAAAAAAAAAAAAAAAAAAAAAAAAAAAAAAAAAAAAAAAAAAAAAAAAAAAAAAAAAAAAAAAAAAAAAAAAAAAAAAAAAAAAAAAAAAAAAAAAAAAAAAAAAAAAAAAAAAAAAAAAAAAAAAAAAAAAAAAAAAAAAAAAAAAAAAAAAAAAAAAAAAAAAAAAAAAAAAAAAAAAAAAAAAAAAAAAAAAAAAAAAAAAAAAAAAAAAAAAAAAAAAAAAAAAAAAAAAAAAAAAAAAAAAAAAAAAAAAAAAAAAAAAAAAAAAAAAAAAAAAAAAAAAAAAAAAAAAAAAAAAAAAAAAAAAAAAAAAAAAAAAAAAAAAAAAAAAAAAAAAAAAAAAAAAAAAAAAAAAAAAAAAAAAAAAAAAAAAAAAAAAAAAAAAAAAAAAAAAAAAAAAAAAAAAAAAAAAAAAAAAAAAAAAAAAAAAAAAAAAAAAAAAAAAAAAAAAAAAAAAAAAAAAAAAAAAAAAAAAAAAAAAAAAAAAAAAAAAAAAAAAAAAAAAAAAAAAAAAAAAAAAAAAAAAAAAAAAAAAAAAAAAAAAAAAAAAAAAAAAAAAAAAAAAAAAAAAAAAAAAAAAAAAAAAAAAAAAAAAAAAAAAAAAAAAAAAAAAAAAAAAAAAAAAAAAAAAAAAAAAAAAAAAAAAAAAAAAAAAAAAAAAAAAAAAAAAAAAAAAAAAAAAAAAAAAAAAAAAAAAAAAAAAAAAAAAAAAAAAAAAAAAAAAAAAAAAAAAAAAAAAAAAAAAAAAAAAAAAAAAAAAAAAAAAAAAAAAAAAAAAAAAAAAAAAAAAAAAAAAAAAAAAAAAAAAAAAAAAAAAAAAAAAAAAAAAAAAAAAAAAAAAAAAAAAAAAAAAAAAAAAAAAAAAAAAAAAAAAAAAAAAAAAAAAAAAAAAAAAAAAAAAAAAAAAAAAAAAAAAAAAAAAAAAAAAAAAAAAAAAAAAAAAAAAAAAAAAAAAAAAAAAAAAAAAAAAAAAAAAAAAAAAAAAAAAAAAAAAAAAAAAAAAAAAAAAAAAAAAAAAAAAAAAAAAAAAAAAAAAAAAAAAAAAAAAAAAAAAAAAAAAAAAAAAAAAAAAAAAAAAAAAAAAAAAAAAAAAAAAAAAAAAAAAAAAAAAAAAAAAAAAAAAAAAAAAAAAAAAAAAAAAAAAAAAAAAAAAAAAAAAAAAAAAAAAAAAAAAAAAAAAAAAAAAAAAAAAAAAAAAAAAAAAAAAAAAAAAAAAAAAAAAAAAAAAAAAAAAAAAAAAAAAAAAAAAAAAAAAAAAAAAAAAAAAAAAAAAAAAAAAAAAAAAAAAAAAAAAAAAAAAAAAAAAAAAAAAAAAAAAAAAAAAAAAAAAAAAAAAAAAAAAAAAAAAAAAAAAAAAAAAAAAAAAAAAAAAAAAAAAAAAAAAAAAAAAAAAAAAAAAAAAAAAAAAAAAAAAAAAAAAAAAAAAAAAAAAAAAAAAAAAAAAAAAAAAAAAAAAAAAAAAAAAAAAAAAAAAAAAAAAAAAAAAAAAAAAAAAAAAAAAAAAAAAAAAAAAAAAAAAAAAAAAAAAAAAAAAAAAAAAAAAAAAAAAAAAAAAAAAAAAAAAAAAAAAAAAAAAAAAAAAAAAAAAAAAAAAAAAAAAAAAAAAAAAAAAAAAAAAAAAAAAAAAAAAAAAAAAAAAAAAAAAAAAAAAAAAAAAAAAAAAAAAAAAAAAAAAAAAAAAAAAAAAAAAAAAAAAAAAAAAAAAAAAAAAAAAAAAAAAAAAAAAAAAAAAAAAAAAAAAAAAAAAAAAAAAAAAAAAAAAAAAAAAAAAAAAAAAAAAAAAAAAAAAAAAAAAAAAAAAAAAGGGGGGGGGGGGGGGGGGGGGGGGGGGGGGGGGGGGGGGGGGGGGGGGGGGGGGGGGGGGGGGGGGGGGGGGGGGGGGGGGGGGGGGGGGGGGGGGGGGGGGGGTTTTTTTTTTTTTTTTTTTTTTTTTTTTTTTTTTTTTTTTTTTTTTTTTTTTTTTTTTTTTTTTTTTTTTTTTTTTTTTTTTTTTTTTTTTTTTTTTTTTTTTTTTTTTTTTTTTTTTTTTTTTTTTTTTTTTTTTTTTTTTTTTTTTTTTTTTTTTTTTTTTTTTTTTTTTTTTTTTTTTTTTTTTTTTTTTTTTTTTTTTTTTTTTTTTTTTTTTTTTTTTTTTTTTTTTTTTTTTTTTTTTTTTTTTTTTTTTTTTTTTTTTTTTTTTTTTTTTTTTTTTTTTTTTTTTTTTTTTTTTTTTTTTTTTTTTTTTTTTTTTTTTTTTTTTTTTTTTTTTTTTTTTTTTTTTTTTTTTTTTTTTTTTTTTTTTTTTTTTTTTTTTTTTTTTTTTTTTTTTTTTTTTTTTTTTTTTTTTTTTTTTTTTTTTTTTTTTTTTTTTTTTTTTTTTTTTTTTTTTTTTTTTTTTTTTTTTTTTTTTTTTTTTTTTTTTTTTTTTTTTTTTTTTTTTTTTTTTTTTTTTTTTTTTTTTTTTTTTTTTTTTTTTTTTTTTTTTTTTTTTTTTTTTTTTTTTTTTTTTTTTTTTTTTTTTTTTTTTTTTTTTTTTTTTTTTTTTTTTTTTTTTTTTTTTTTTTTTTTTTTTTTTTTTTTTTTTTTTTTTTTTTTTTTTTTTTTTTTTTTTTTTTTTTTTTTTTTTTTTTTTTTTTTTTTTTTTTTTTTTTTTTTTTTTTTTTTTTTTTTTTTTTTTTTTTTTTTTTTTTTTTTTTTTTTTTTTTTTTTTTTTTTTTTTTTTTTTTTTTTTTTTTTTTTTTTTTTTTTTTTTTTTTTTTTTTTTTTTTTTTTTTTTTTTTTTTTTTTTTTTTTTTTTTTTTTTTTTTTTTTTTTTTTTTTTTTTTTTTTTTTTTTTTTTTTTTTTTTTTTTTTTTTTTTTTTTTTTTTTTTTTTTTTTTTTTTTTTTTTTTTTTTTTTTTTTTTTTTTTTTTTTTTTTTTTTTTTTTTTTTTTTTTTTTTTTTTTTTTTTTTTTTTTTTTTTTTTTTTTTTTTTTTTTTTTTTTTTTTTTTTTTTTTTTTTTTTTTTTTTTTTTTTTTTTTTTTTTTTTTTTTTTTTTTTTTTTTTTTTTTTTTTTTTTTTTTTTTTTTTTTTTTTTTTTTTTTTTTTTTTTTTTTTTTTTTTTTTTTTTTTTTTTTTTTTTTTTTTTTTTTTTTTTTTTTTTTTTTTTTTTTTTTTTTTTTTTTTTTTTTTTTTTTTTTTTTTTTTTTTTTTTTTTTTTTTTTTTTTTTTTTTTTTTTTTTTTTTTTTTTTTTTTTTTTTTTTTTTTTTTTTTTTTTTTTTTTTTTTTTTTTTTTTTTTTTTTTTTTTTTTTTTTTTTTTTTTTTTTTTTTTTTTTTTTTTTTTTTTTTTTTTTTTTTTTTTTTTTTTTTTTTTTTTTTTTTTTTTTTTTTTTTTTTTTTTTTTTTTTTTTTTTTTTTTTTTTTTTTTTTTTTTTTTTTTTTTTTTTTTTTTTTTTTTTTTTTTTTTTTTTTTTTTTTTTTTTTTTTTTTTTTTTTTTTTTTTTTTTTTTTTTTTTTTTTTTTTTTTTTTTTTTTTTTTTTTTTTTTTTTTTTTTTTTTTTTTTTTTTTTTTTTTTTTTTTTTTTTTTTTTTTTTTTTTTTTTTTTTTTTTTTTTTTTTTTTTTTTTTTTTTTTTTTTTTTTTTTTTTTTTTTTTTTTTTTTTTTTTTTTTTTTTTTTTTTTTTTTTTTTTTTTTTTTTTTTTTTTTTTTTTTTTTTTTTTTTTAGCGACAAAGTTGTATCCGTTCACTCGACAAAGAGAGCTTGTGCAGCCCAAAGTCGTTATGATTGATCCGCGTGTGTCTTTCGAGCGGCCCGTCTTAGCCAGTAGAGGTATCCGCACAGAACTCGTCGCTGAGCGCTACAAAGCAGGGGAGTCCATAGACGAGTTAGCACGAGACTACGATCGCAATCGAGTAGAAATCGAAGAAGCAGTCCGCTGTGAACTCGCCGTCAAAGCCGCCTGAGTCCTACACTTTTTTCCTAGATCGTTCCCTCGGAAAGCACATCGTCGCAGTTGCGCTTCGTTCCGCAGGAGCTCGGTTGAAGTTCACGACGACCACTTCTCGCCGGACGCAGCAGACGAAGAATAGCTCGCCGATGTAAGCCGCCGAAGATGGATGTTGTCACGAAAGACAATCAGCTCAGATACCATCAGCGAGAAAAAGCAGCTCTGCTGAGGTACGGAGTTAGAGCGTTCATTTTGACCGCACGCGATCTTAGAGCGAAGAGATGGCCGGTGCGTTTACTAGTGCCCTACCTAAGATCGAGAGATTTTTGAAAACACACGCGAAGGCTTGCATCGTTGCTGTATCTCGCGAAGGCGGCTTCGTCCAGTTTTTGTAAGTTGAGCTGCCTACTGCAGTGGAGTTCCGAACATAGAGCGATCGATGCGATCTTGAACTGCGGTGAGAAAGGCGGGGTTGTTTACTGCGAAGCGCCGAAGTTGGCGGAACAAATTCTCTCCGCTCTGCTGCTCCTCGGGTACATCGTTTCCGATTGCGTAGTAGGCCGCAGCCACGATTGCAGTTAATTCCTTGGGCCTCAGCCGCGCAATTCCACCCGACTTTCTTTCGATGAGTTCGCGGATGTAGTACAGGTGACTGAGGTCCTCGATGTCACCGTGCCGCCTTGTGTTGGTAAGTTGCCGGATCACCTTTAGGCTGTCCTCGTCCCGCTTCAGTCGGTACAGTTCACGCGTGAACGGCGAAGCGAAAAAGCCTTCGACTGTGAAAGGCTCATCTTTTCCGGGTGTCCATGACACCGGAAGATTTCGGCGTCGATCGCGTAATTGCTTTCGAAGGTCTACTTCATGCGCCTTTAGTCGAATCTGGCGTTCGCGGAGAAAACACCTAGCCTGCATTATTCACGAAAGTGGAACGCCGAATAGTTTTTTGTGAGAGTGGGACAAAGATGTGACGACGGGCAAAATTCGGTTAGACCGGGGATTGATTCTAAAGTTTTTAGCGAGATTCACAGTCCGATGTTGACGCGTAACGAGACACCACCAGAAGGAGTGCGACAAAGGTTAGTTTCGGGTTGAAGAAGTGGAAGGCTTAGCCGCTTTGCGCGCCCAAGCTCAAGGCCAGACGATGAAAGCTTTCGCGATACGGAAAGGCCTGAGGTAAGTGCAGCACGATGCGACGCACCGAGACGATCACCTGAGCGCCGAGTTTCAAGAAACATTCGCGTAAAGTCGAGACTTGCGCCCGGGCGTAGCGGGTCGCGCCAGGCGAAGGCGCATCTCCTGCATCAGCACATATGCCGCCGCTGTCAGCAGCACCCGGAACGTGTTCGCCAAAAAGTTTGAGCAACTGGTCCGGCCGATCTGCATGCCGTCGTGCAGTTCCTTAATGCTGTTTTCCACATCGCCCCGTTGACAGTAGATCTTCTCGTAAATCCACTGCGGACTCTGTTTTATGTTGGTGACCACGAAGCGCGGATTGTCCTTCGGTTCCTTGTTCGGCGGCGCGCACCACCTCGGCTTTGTAGATGACCCGTCGTTTCCACGGCCAAGTCTTTTTGGTAGCGTACCGGCACTCGCCATAGACGTGTTCGGTTTGGCCCGAGATCTTCGACGCACGACGAGCCCGCTTCATGGCCGCCTCCACTTTACGCTTCAACACCGCATTGGCGGCCAGGTTCACGAGGTATTCCACTTTCGGTTCGCAATCCAGAAAATCCAGAACTTCCGGGGACGCGAAGCCGCCGTCGAGTCGCACCCGGAGTTTGGCTTTGGGAAAGGCATCGCTCACCCGGCTGATCAGACGGCGCAGAATCCCGAGCGCACCCAGCGAACCAGTCGCATTGCCACGCCGCAACACCGCCGCCACCAAATACTGCTCCGCCTCCTCATTAAAGGTGAGAAAACAAACCATCGGCAAATAACAGTAGCTATCGTAGTGGCGATTAAAAAAGGTGAACTGTTGCTGGCCGTGCGTGGGGTCGTCGGTGGGATCCATATCGATGGTGATCCGACGGGCGCGACCATGCAGACGCTTGCGATGGCGTTCAATGACGCGGTCCGCCAGAGCTTCGGTCATGCGCAACAGTTCCTTGCGATTCGGAGTATTTTCAAAACGCGACAGCGTAGGTTGCGAAGCCAGGTCCTCGCCGTCGATGGGATCCCGACCGACCAGCAGCTTGTGGATCGGATCGCTGATGCCAGCCGTGCAGCATCGTTGGCATCTTCATATCCTAATGCGATGAGCCATGACTCGCTGCGTAATCAACTCACGCAACTCATGCTGCACCTTACCGGGTTGCCGATCATCTCTCAGACAAGCCGCCAATGCCGAAGTCAGTCCTAAGCGCCGCTTGGCGGCCAGGAGCAGAATCGCTCCGCCATCGGAACTGCCCTGCCGTTGATCAAACTTCGCGACCACCGGTCGATCAAAAATATCTGGAAAAAGCAGACAGTCTGTTGTGGTATGTTCGGTCAAGCGAAGGCCTCGTTTTTGGTCTCAAATCTCGCCTAGACAACGGATTTGTACCATAGCGAGGCCTTTCGTGTTTCTGAAATCATGAATTTTCCGGGCTAGAGTCCTTTGCGTAAGTGACCGCAGAAATCGCCATTTCCCGCAAATCGTCCTTTGAGAGCCGCACGAGGAAAAGCGATTGCAGCCTCTTGGTAGAGCGGTCCTTCACAAGGTGTGCCCAAAACTTACGAATCCAGTTCTTCGGGTACCCGTGCGGGAAAGGATGCGGATTTTGTATCATTGCACCAACAGAATACCCCTTGCAAACCTGCTGGGCAAGTATTATCATCCGTGCATGAGAATCACCAAGAAGCTCAAAGAGCAGCTTCGGCGCGAGTTGAACCGGGAGCTGGCTAGCGCAGGCGGCAAGGCCAGGGCGGCGAAGTACGACAAGAAAACTCTTTCGAGGTGGGCGAAGAAGGGCGGGCGGCCGCGAAAGGATGGTTCGCGATGAGCAACGAAGCGAAGCGGGCTCGGGGCGATGGGCGGCTGTTTCTGCGGGGGAATATTTGGTGGATTCAATTCTACGATCGCGCCTGCCAGCAGATTCGCGAATCCAGCGGAGAAACCGATGAGAAGAAAGCCGGGAAGCTCCTGCGCAAGCGACTCGGTGAAGTGCAGGCTGGTATTCATCGGGACACGAGCAATGTCACCTACGAAAACCTGCGCGACGCGCTTCTGGCTGACTACGAAGTCAACCGCAGGCGATCATTGAGGCTTGATTCCGAAGGTCGCCCGCGGATGGACAAAGTCGTGCGACTCGATTCGTATTTCGGCGGCTGGCGTGCGCGTGAGATTTCCACCGACAGCATTCGCGGATTCATTACGGCCGAGCAGGCGAAGGGACGAGCGCCGGCCACGATCAATCGATCGCTTTCCGCTTTACGACGAATGTTCCATCTGGCGAAAGTGGATGGCAAGCTGCGCGATATTCCACACTTCCCGATGCTCAAAGAAGCCGTTCCGCGACAGGGATTTTTCGAACGCACGGACTGTGATGCTTTGATCCGTGTGTTGCCGACATATCTGCGGTTGCCGGTCTCCATCGGTTTCTTCACCGGAATGCGGCTCGGCGAAATCCTCGCGCTAGAATGGGGGCAGGTTGATTTCCTCGCTAACGCCATCAACCTTCGCGCTGGCGAGACTAAGAACGACGAAGCGCGCACCATCCCGATCACACCGCAACTTCGCGCTCTGCTTTTGGAGCAGCGCGGCCGGTGTCAACCGTATTGTCCGTTCGTATGTTTCAAGCTCGATCGTGGCGGTCACGCTGTGCAGCTCGAAGGCTTCCGGAAAGCGTGGTATTCGGCATGTGTGAAAACCGGACTCGGGAAGTTCGTCCCTGCGGTCGATGTCACCGGCGCGCCGGTTTATGAGAAGCCGCGATCAGATCGTTCGAGGTCCAAGCCGAAGCCGAAGATGGTCTATGAGGGGAAGCTGTTCCACGATCTGCGCCGCTCAGGCGTTCGGAATTTGGTTCGCGCCGGCGTGCCTGAACGAGTGGCGCAGACCATCAGCGGTCACAAATCGCGATCGGTATTCGAGCGGTACAACATCGTCTCTCCTGCTGATATACTCGAAGCTGGCCGGAAGCTCGCCGCGTTCCATGCTGAGAAAGTCGGGGACAATTCAGGGACAATCAGCACGGCGGTACAACCGGATGCTCAGTCAATCAACTGATTTATTTACTAGTTAGGGGCGTAGCTCAGTGGTAGAGCAGCGGCCTTTTAAGCCGAAGGTCGTGGGTCCGATCCCCACCGCCCCTACCATTCATCTTCCTGATGGATGGACACTTACCAAATTCACGCGGGGGCAAAAAGGGGCAGATAAGGTCAAAGATCCGGTTCTTGTGCGTTACTTTTCACCGGCACGGGTGACAGCCGGATGCTTGAGTTTTTCACGTTAAGGGGACCACTGGAGGGGCACCACCTCCGCTAGCATTGCGCAAGATTGGAAACTCAGGAGCGACAGCGAGAGTGAATTACCGCGAGGTGCGTAATGAGGTGCTTTTAGATGGGTCGCAAAGTCGCCCAGAGGATACATTTCGAGGTCTTGACTCTCTGCCACGCGGGCAGACGCTCTCTCAATCGTGGGGCACTCAATGGTCTGATGGCCGAAGTCATGGAAGGGCACGTCCGGTTTCACGTCCTCTCCCCCGATAATGGCAAGAACTCTGCTCAAGCAAAGGCCGCTGAAGAATTGATTGACGTAGTTCGAGCTTATTTGAAGTAACAAAACGCGAAATGCTCGGCTGGTCGAACAGAGAACATTCATGAATCAAGCAAAACTCCACGAACCAGAGTCTATGAAGCCGCTTGGAGCGCATCCAGAAAATCCTTCTTCTCACCATGCCGAGAGTGAAGAAGATCACGGCCATGGGCATGAGCTGAGTTGGTGGGAGATCAACCGTGTCTTATTCGTTGCTGCTGCGGCTTGTGCCATGTGGTTTCTGGGCAGGTCAAGGAATCCGTATATCGTCGCGATCGGGGTGATTTGCACGGTCGTCGGTGGTTTTCCTATATTCCACGAAGCCTATGAAAACATCAGACAACGCCGCATGACGATGGAGCTTTCGATGGCTATTGCCATCGTCGCGGCTCTGGCGATCCGCGAGCTTTTTACAGCTCTTGTCATCACACTCTTCGTTCTCGTCGCAGAGATTCTCGAGGGCCTCACAGTTGGCCGAGGCCGCAAGGCAATTCAACATCTGGTTGATCTTTTGCCAAGTGTGGCGACCGTCCGTCGAAGCGGGTCGTGGACGGACGTAGAGATAGGCGATGTCTCAGCGAATGACGAAGTGCTCGTTCGGCCTGGGGGACGTATCCCGGTGGATGGGAAGGTTGTCGGAGGCCATTCTTTCGTGGACCAAGCGCCGATCACGGGTGAATCCATGCCAGTTGAAAAGCAGCTCGGTGCCATCGTCTACGCCGGTACGATCAACCAATCAGGCGCGCTCGAAGTTCGGGTCGAGCGTCTAGGCCGTGACACAACTTTTGGCAAGATCATTGAGGCGGTTGAAACAGCGGAGAAATCACGTGCGCCGATTCAAGGAATTGCGGACCGACTTGCAGGTTATCTCGTTTATTTTGCTTTGGGCGCTGCCGTCCTAACTTTTCTGATCAGCCACAACGTTCGTTCGACAATTTCGGTGGTCATCGTGGCTGGCGCTTGTGGTATCGCGGCCGGAACTCCGCTGGCGATATTAGGGTCCATAGGCCGCGCCGCCCAACAGGGCGCGATCATCAAAGGTGGTCTGTACCTCGAAAAACTTGGGGAAGTGGACACGGTTCTTCTCGACAAGACCGGCACTCTTACATACGGGACACCCGAACTTCTGGATATCTGCCCCGCCCCGGAAGTTTCCGCCGCACTGCTCCTGGCAACCACGGCGATTGCCGAGTCCCGTTCGGAGCACCCGATCGCCAAGGCGATTCTCAGGAAAGCAGCCCAGTTGGGTATTCGATTCGAGGATTCGAGACAATTTGACTATACGCCGGGCAAGGGAATCATCGCCAATAACGACGGTGAAGAAATCATCGTCGGCAACCAGAATTTCTTACTTGAGCGCGGAGTTCAACTCACCCAAGCTGACGGTGCGGGGCTAGGCTCGGAGATTTTCGTAGCTCGCGGCGGGCGATTCTTGGGAACCCTTCGAATTGCCGATACGCTTCGGCCCGAAGCAAAGGACGCAATTCAATCGCTGAAATCCATGCGGTTGAGGACAGTACTGCTGACGGGCGATGCAGAGTCCGTTGCGAACGACGTTGGTCGAAAACTGGGTGTGGATGAAATCGCCTCCGACCTTCTGCCGGAAGACAAATTGCAGTACGTAAAGCAGCTGACTGAGAAGGGCCATAAAGCTGCCATGGTCGGGGACGGGGTTAATGACGCGCCCGCATTGATGCAGGCTTCGGTCGGCGTGGCGATGGGATCTGGAACCGATGTGGCACGCGAAAGCGCCGATGTCGTGCTCATTGGCAGCGACCTATCGAAGCTCGTCGAGACCTTGAAAACGGCGCGGCGCTGCCGTCGCACCATCATGCAGAACTTCACCGGAACGCTGGTGGTAGACAGCATTGGAGTTGGTCTAGCGGCGTTCGGGTTTCTCAACCCCTTGCTCGCGGCGTTCATTCACGTCTCGTCTGAAATGGTGTTCATCTTGAATTCCGCCAGATTGCTCCCGCCGGTCTCATCCGCGAATCAATTTTTCCGCGGGATTCTTTCACAAACACCTTCTGTGGCCATTGAGAACAAAACGGTGTCGGTCGAGAAAGCTTAGGAGTCGAGAAAGCTTAGGATATGAACAAGTTTCCTTTGACGACAAAGCGGCTCGTACTTGGGAGCGTTGGTGTCTGCCAAGGCTGTTGCTGCAGAAACCCGTCGTTGCATTTTCGTCGTACAGTAAGGTATCGTTTCGTTTTCCCGTTGACGTAGCCGAATGGTATGGTGCTTGCGATTTCGGGATCTTCAAGTGTGCCGTGCTTAGTCTAATGCGCAAATCGTACGACCTAACAGACCTAAGAGGTAACCGCCGCGCGTTGAGCGGCCTGACCGCGTGCATTTTTCTATTGTTGCTGTTTGGCTTCGCTGCCCGCAGCACATCGGCGGCTCCGCATGCTCAGTATGCCCCGACTGCTTCGGTCGGACGGGGCACGTCGTTTGCGATTGCCGACTTCGATGGTGACCATCGAGCAGATTTTGCCTACATCCAGCCTGGACAAAACGGTTCCGCGAGCAACAGCTACTGGGTTGATCTTAGACTATCTTTAGAGGGTCAAAGATCTATCCGGCTGGTCGCGCCGCCAGGGGGGCTTCTCATCGAGGCCCGCGATGTCAACGGAGACCATGCAATCGACTTGGTGGTCAGCACTGCATGGTTTCGGCAACCGGTGGCGATTCTTCTAAATGACGGCCATGGAAGGTTCACGGCGGAGAAGCCGGCAGCGTTTCCTGGCGCGTTTCAGCGAGCCGAAAGTGAGTTGTTTTCCACCCAGCAGCGGCTGACGGGCGCAATCGCTGCTTCGACGGAATCGCGCGCGGGCGTCTACACAGAAACGGCGCTACCCCAGACCGCGCCGGAAACGCGTTTCCACTGGCATTCGAAATCGGCAATTTGCATTTCCGCTTCCTTGCTTTCGCATGACGGGCGTGCCCCTCCTTCCCGCAGCTAGCCAGTTAATAGCCGCAATGATCTCCCACGCGGCGATCAAACAATAAGTCAACAGATCAAAAACACCAACGTCTCGCCCAGAGCGGTTCGCCGGGGCGTATGCGCCAGCGTCACACGAACGGGAGTTCGCCAAATGAAATCGGGAGTGTCTCGTATTGCGAGTGGATTTCCACGCTTTTGGCTGGGCTGTGCGGTTCTGCTTTCGATGGGAATCAGCGCAAACGCACAGACGAACAGTCCCTTGACGTGGGACCAAGTACGCCAGCGATTCGAAACGAACAATCCGACCCTGCGAGCGGGCGAGTTCAACGTCAGCGAGTCCAAGGCCGAGGAAATCACCGCTTATCTACGCCCTAATCCGACCCTTACTCTGTCGGAGGACGGCACCCAAATCGCCCCTTACGAAGGAGTCTGGCAGCCGTTAAAAGGCACCATGGGCGTAACCGCTCTGAGCTATCTGCACGAACGGGATCACAAACGCGAACTGCGCCGACAAAGCGCCCAGGAAGGTACGGGCATTGCTATTTCCAGCCAGGCGGACCTGCAAAGGACGCTTCTCTTCAGTTTGCGCAGCGCCTTCATTGAGACGCTCGAAGCAAAGGCGGTCTTGCAGCTCGCTAAAGATGACCTGGCCTATTGGGACCACATACTCGGCATCAGCCGGGACCGATTCCAGGCGGGAGGTATAGCACGGATTGACCTGGATCGCCTGGAACTCCAGCGCGTTCAATTTGAATCCGACTTGCAAACCGCCGAGGTGAATCTTCGAACCGCGAAAATTGAGCTCTTGACGCTTTTAGATGACCGAACGCCCGTTGACCAATTCGACGTCACCGGACCGTTCGACTACAACGACCAACTAATGCCGCTCGATGAATTGCGGAACCTGGCATTGGCCAACCGGCCCGACTTGAGGGCGGCGACACAAGCAATCCAACAAGCAACGACGAACCACAAGCTCGCAGTTGCGGACGGCTCGACCGATCCGACGTTCAGCGCGTGGTATTCATACAACCCGTCCTTCAACAACCCGTACGCGCACCAGACGCTGGGCGCCAGCGTGAGTGTGCCGCTGCGCATTTTCGACCGGAACCAGGGCGAGAAATTGCGCACGCAATTGGACATCGACCGCAGCCAGCGGCTGTTGGATGCTACGCAGGCGCAGGTTTTCGGCGACGTCGATTCGGCCTACGCGATGGTCAACAGTGATCTGGCTCTCCTGCGGCCTTACAAGGCCAAGTACCTCCAGCAGGCGATCCGCGTCCGGGAGACGGTCCGGTTTTCATACGAGCACGGAGCCGCATCCTTGCTTGATTTCCTGAACGCTGAAAGCGACTACCGAACCGTTCAGTTGAGTTACCTGAATTTGATTGGCTCTTATTTGACGGCCGCAGCGCAATTGAATCTCGCCGTGAGCCGGGAGGTGCTGCAGTGACAGCGAGGCGTTTTTTCGTGATGCTGGCCATAAGTGTCTGCTTGGCCTCGGGCTTATTCACCCTAGGATGCAATCAAACCAAAGCGAACCCTGCGGATGAGGCGCCGCCGCCGACGCAGGTCGAGCACGAAGAGAACGGCGTCGCATTCGAGATAGATCATCCCGAGCAATATCCGCTCGCTACGGCCGGCGAACACGAAGCCGCGCCCGAACTCAACGCCACCGGCACGGTCAGCCCCGACGTATCGCGAAACATCCCTGTGGTGTCGGTCGCATCGGGCCGGGTTATCGAGATCCAGGCGCGTCTGGGCGACACCGTGAAGAAAGGCCAACTTCTGATGCGCATTCAAAGCGCCGATATCGCGCAAGCATTTTCCGATTACCAGCAGGCTGCCGCCGATGAAAAGCTCGCGAACACGCAGTTCCAACGCGCGACATTGCTTTACAGCCGTGGCGCGATTTCGTTGAACGACCTTCAGGTAGCGCAGGACGCAGAGGATAAGGCCAAGGTCACACTTCAGACCTCAATCGAACATCTCCGGGTATTGGGCGCGGACATCAATCACCCGTCTGCCATCGTGGACATCCGTGCGCCCGCATCCGGGATCATAACGGACCAACAGGTTACGAATGCGGCTGGCGTCCAGGGGTTGTCATCTCCCAACCTCTTCACGATTTCCGACTTGTCGCACGTGTGGGTTCTTTCCGACATCTACGAAAACGATCTTTCGTTCGTGCGCCTCGGTGAGTACGCCGACATTCACGTGGATGCATACCCGCAACTGCATCTGAGAGGGCGGATCAGCAATATCGGCGCGGTTCTTGACCCCAACCTGCGCACGGCGAAGGTGCGGTTGCAAGTTAGCAATCCCGGCATGTTGCGGCTCGGCATGTTTGTGACCGCCACATTCCACGGGCTGAAAAAGCAATTGCGCGCAACCGTTCCGGCGGATGCGGTATTGCACCTGCACGACCGGGATTGGGTTTTTGTGCCAGCGGGAGGAAAGGATTTTCGCCGAGTTGGTGTCGTCAGCGGAGATATGTTGCCTAACAACGTGCAAGAAATTGTTTCGGGGTTGCAGCCAGGGCAGCAGGTAGTGAAGAACGCGCTGGAGTTGCAGAACGCGGTCGACAATGAGTGATCGCGACGGCATAGGAAATCGTCCATGATCCGAGCCCTCGTTGAATTCGCGCTGAACAACCGGTTTATCGTGCTGGCATGTGCCGTGATGCTGCTCGCGTGGGGCGCCGTGTCGTTTCATAACCTTCCAGTTGAGGCGTATCCAGATGTGGCAGACAACTACGTGGAAATCATTACGCAATGGCCGGGAATCTCCGCCGAGCAAATCGAGCAGCAGGTGACAATTCCGCTCGAAACGGCGATGAATGGAATCCCGCATGTGACGCACTTACGGTCGTTCTCTCTCTTCGGGCTCTCCGACCTGAAATTGATCTTCGATGACGAGTCGGAAAACGCCTGGAACCGAGAAAGGGTTCTTGAGCGGCTCTCGCAAGTGACCTTGCCGCCGGGAGTGTCGCCGCAAATGGGCACGGACTGGAGTCCGGTTGGCCAAATCTACTTCTTCACGCTGCAAAGCACGAACCCCGATTACGACGTAATGGATCTGAAATCCCTCGAAGATTGGGTCGTGGAGAAGAACCTCAAGACCGTGCCCGACATTGTGGATGTCGCCAGCTTTGGCGGGCCTACGCGCGAGTATCAGGTTCGCGTCGATCCGAACAAGCTAATCGATTACGGATTGAGCCTCGCGCAGGTGGAGCAACAGCTCGCCAACAACAACGCCAACGCCGGCGGCAGCTTCATTCAGGAAGGATTGCAGCAGGTCAACGTTCGGGAAGTCGGCCTAGACAGGAATGTGCAGGACATTGGAAACACGGTCATCGTGACCAAGGGCGGGACGCCGATCCGGGTGAAGGACATAGCGGTCGTGGCCCAGGGTCCGAAGATTCGCCTGGGACAGTTCGGCCTAGCAGTTCACCGGAAAGACGGAACGATTCTTGACAACGCCGATGTGGTGTCCGGGATCGCCCTGCTGCGGAAAGGCGCAAACACAGAAACCGCGCTCAAGGGACTGGAAGCCAAAGTAAAAGAACTGAACGACCGCGTTTTGCCGCGCGGCGTAAAGATTGTTCCCTTTATTGACCGGACCGATTTGATTCGTTTCACGACGCATACAGTTTTGCACAATCTGACCGAGGGGATGATTCTAGTCACGATCGTTCTGTTTTTCTTCCTCGGCGACACGCGTGGCGCTCTCATCGTGGCACTAACGATTCCCTTCTCTTTGTTGTTCGCTTCGATTTGTCTCGATCTGAACAAGATTCCGGCAAACCTGCTTTCGCTCGGCGCGCTGGATTTTGGCATGGTGGTGGATGGCGCCGTCGTGATGGTCGAAAACATCGTGCGCCACATGAATCGACGCGCCAATTCTTCTCAGCCGGTGATGGAGGTCATCCGTGGTGCCGCGCATGAGGTGCAGCGGCCGGTGTTTTACGCCATCGCCATCATCATCACCGCGTACATGCCGATTTTCACGTTGCAGCGCGTCGAGGGCCGGCTATTCAAGCCCATGGCTTGGACGGTCGCGTTCGCTTTGCTCGGCGCGCTGATTTTCTCGATCCTCATCGCACCGGTGCTGTCGAGTGAACTCTTCCGGAAAGGGGTTCATGAGTGGCGGAATCCAGTGATGACATACTTGACCGATCACTATTGCACGAGAGTGAGGTGGGCGATCGAGCATCGCTGGGCGACACTCAGCGTAGGGCTTGTAGCGGTGGGAATCTCGCTGTTTTTGACTTTCAGCGGAGTTATCGGATCGGAATTCCTGCCTCATTTGGATGAAGGTTCGCTCTGGGTTCGCGGAACATTGGCAGCGAGCACCGGACCGACAGAAAGCATCCGAGTAGCGAATGAGGCTCGGGTGCTGTTGGCCTCTTTCCCCGAGGTATACGAAGCGACCAGCCAAGCGGGACGTCCGGACGACGGAACCGACACGACGGGTTTCTTCAACACCGAATTTTTCGTAGGTCTAAAACCGGAATCGCAATGGCGGCCTATTTTCCATGGGAATAAAGACGAACTCATTACTGCAATGAGTCGTGCGTTGCACGGGAAGATACCCGGTGCGGTCTGGGGCTTCTCTCAGCCCATTGAAGACAATGTCGAGGAGGCGGTCAGCGGCGTAAAGGGGGAACTGGCGACAAAGGTGTACGGCGACGACCTGAACGTGCTCGAAGAGAAGGCCAATGAAATCGCCGATGTAATGCGCGGTATCAAGGGAATCCACGACCTCGGAATCTTTCACGCGTTGGGACAGCCGAACCTGAATGTGACCGTGAACCGCCCGCAAGCGGCGCGCTATCAGATCAACGTTGCCGACATTCAAGATGCCATTCAGACGGCGGTCGGAGGCACCGCACTTACTCAGGTTCTTCAAGGCGAGCAACGTTACGATTTGGTCCTGCGCTACTTGCCCCAGTACCGGGACACGCAAGAAGCCATCCGCAATATCCGGTTGCTGTCGCCGTCCGGGGAGCGCGTCTCCCTTGCGCAGCTCTGCAAGATCAGTACGACGGACGGCGCCTCGGAGATCTATCGCGAAGGCAACCAGCGCTACGTCGCTATCAAGTACAGCGTGCGTGGCCGCGCCCTTGGCAGCACGGTTGAGGAAGCGATTAAGAAAGTTAACGGGCAGGTGCGATTTCCACGCGGATATCGCATAGCGTGGGAGGGCGAGTATCAAAGCGAAAAGCGTGCCGACGCCCGACTCCTGCTCATACTGCCGATCACAATTCTCGTCATTTTCATCATTCTCTACAGCATGTTTCGTTCCGCAAAATGGGCTTTGTTGATTCTCGCAGTTGTCGCCATGGCTCCCGTTGGCGGGTTGCTGGCCCTCCTCATTACGGGCACGAATTTCAGCGTTTCCTCGGGCGTCGGCTTCCTGGCCTTGTTTGGCGTGTCAGTACAAACCGGGGTCATCATGCTTGAATACATCAATCAACTCCGCGCGCGAGGGCGCACCATTGTTGACTCCGCCGTTGAGGGAGCAGTGCTCAGGCTTCGCCCCATCATGATGACGATGCTGGTGGCGACTCTGGGATTGACGCCCGCTGCGCTCTCTCACGCCATTGGTTCGGACTCGCAGCGCCCGTTTGCCATAGTCATCGTCGGCGGGTTAATCGCCGCCCTGACGATGAGCGTCATGTTATTGCCCACCTTGTACGTCTGGGTGGCCGAGGAAGGCGATAGGCTCCCGGAATCGGAGAAATCCTTTGAGGCGTAAATTTCGACAACAGTCGGTCTAGAGACGCCAAGAAGTGGACTGGCTTGAAAAGGCGGGCGGCAGTGCATGGCCTCATCCTGCTCGGCGGTGGAGTTCTTACATTTTTTTGGCTCTTATTCATGCTGGCGGACTATGGTTGGGAGAGGAAGAAACGTCGAGGTCTGGACCTACAAGTTCGGACTAATTGGCTAGGAAAGCGACAGGAACGAGCTACATACGAGTGGTACTCGTGGATTCGATATCTCGCGATCATTCTGTTGACCTATATAAACGTCGTGGGAGTTATCGACTCTGAGCCTGAGAAAAATGCAGGGCTCGCCTCGCCTCTGCGCATGTTCTGGCTACTCTCGATTGTGATCCTGTTCTCAATCGCTTTGCTCGCAATCGACGGCTACTGGGATCGACAGTGGCGCTATGAATTGAGCAGCATTCAGAAAACCGTGTTTTGGTTGTACTTCTGGCTCAGATATCCCGTCCTGATTTTGGCGACAATCCAACTTACTCGGCGAGGACTTCCGTCCTAAGCGAGGCCACGACATCAGAAAACTCAACAAGATTAGATGCGAGGTCGGACGACGCCCGGAAAAAACTCAGCCCCCAACCACTGAAAGTCCAGGCATCAATCGAAAGTGGCGCTCATTGAGCGTAAGGACTCCGTAGCCTAGCTGCAATGCTGTACTGCCGATTAGGAGATCTTCGAACGCGATGCTCACACCGTGCGACGCCTGCTCGCCCTCAATCTTCCCGGCAAGTTGAGCAACTTCGAGCGTCACCGGGTGAACGACCACATCGCGACAGAGTTCCTCGGTGAACAAGCGTCGCCGTTCGCGGTCCGCGTCCGTCTTTGCCCGGTAAATTCCGTGGGTCAACTCAACGACGCTAACGGCAGACAGTCCTGCCTCGGTTTCACCGTGCGTGGCCCGCACTCGCTTGAGGATTTGCCCGACACTCTCACCGCCGCGCTCCGCTGCAATGAGAATGCTGGAGTCGAGGATTATCCCCATGCCGAGAGGTCACGCGGCTTACGGCTATTGATGATCTCTCTCAGGTCGGCAGCGAAGTCCGAGTCCATCGTTGGCTCATAACCCAACTCCTTTGCGTGCCCTTCTGCTAAAGCGATGGACTCCGAAAGAAGGCGGCCGCGAAAAACTTCCGCCGGACGCACGACTGCGACGGGACGCGTGTCGTGTTCGATGACGACTTCCGCACCCTCGCACACCCGAGCCAACAACGAAGCGAAATCGCTGGCAGCTTCTTTGTCCGAAACGTGAATAACATCCTTCGTCATGACGCCCATTATATCCTCTTTTCCTTTGCTATCGGCAGCCCCGCAACTCCAGTCTAAAGCCTACCATGGGCGTGTTAAGAGGTCGTAATGGAATCTATAGTTGACATATAGACCTGAATAGAATACCCTATTGTCCTGCGGAGGAGCCACGCCATGACAGACCAATCGGATGTTCGGTTCCCAGGCAAACGACGTAGGGCCACCCTGCGAGTGTTTTACGGCTTTGTAGTCGCTGCCATCGCTGCATTCACCTTGGGAGTCCGTGCAACTCATTCACAACGGGTGATGACGGTACTCGGGATTCTCCTGGCGGGCGGTGGGCTCTGGAGCTTTCTTCGATTCCTTCGGGCGGCAGACGCGCATCAGAAACTCATCAACCACGAAGCGACGAGCTTTGCTTTTGTTGCGTCTCTGCTTCTCACGCTGGTTGTAGGTCTTCTCCAGCGATTCGGATTGCTGCCTGGCGCCTCTCTCCTGGTTCCGGCATTGATGATTGCATTCTGGAGCATCGGCCTAATTCTCGCTTCCTGGCGGTACCAATGAAGACCCGGCTCCGTGTGTTGAGAGCGGAGAAGGAATGGTCCCAGGCAGAACTCGCCGAGACTGTCGGCGTGACCCGTCAGTGCATCAACGCGATTGAAACGGGCAAGTACGAACCAGGCCTCGATCTGGCGTTTAAGATCGCCCGCGTGTTCGGCAAGAACATTGAGGAAGTCTTCATCTATCCAGGAAAGCAAGATTCGCCCTCTTCTTGAGGTCTCTTTGAGGTAAGAAGCCCCGATGCCCAGCGGTTTGCATTTCCGACCTCCCCGTTTTTCTCCGCAGTCGAATTTTGTTCCTGCCACATTGAGCACGACGGAGTGTTGCCATGTCCCGAGGGCTTGACGGATTCGAAATTGACGATTTTCGCGATTCCGGTTTCGACTCCGGGAGGGATGTAGGCCGAGGCTCATCTTCCAACTGGAACGCTCGGACCCGTCTTTCCTACATCCACCGAGAGGAAGATAGGGCCGACCAGCTCGAACGCGACGGGCGGCAGCGTTCACGCGTAGAGCGTCCGCCGCTGGCCCGCGAGGAACGCGTCCAAGCGATTCTCTCTCAACGCGCACGAACCAAGTACACGGACCGAGACAAAGATTATTCCCTGCGGGATTCAGAGATTCATACGCTTTCGGAAGTCGGCAAGTTCCGGGTCGCAGCCGCGAAGGACCTAGCCGAATTGGCTTACAACGGCGACCGCGCCCGCATGGAGAGCGATGTTGAAAGCTTGGCCCGTCAGGGCCTCGTCAGAGTCAAGAGCATTTTGGATACCGAGCACAATCCCATGCAGGTAGTGACGCTGACGAAGAAAGGCCATCAGTTTTTGTCTCGAGGGAAGATTCTTCGCCCGGATCAGGCTACCTACGAGGGACTCAAAAAGCCCAAAGAGGCTATCCATGACGCAGAACTCTACAGGCTCTATCACAAGGTTGCTGATGAGATCGAAGGTCGGGGCGGCAGGGTGCTCCGAGTCAAGCTCGACTACGAAATCAAGCGTGAACTCTACGCCCGTCTCGCCCGCCTTTCGGACGATAAGGGCCACGCCCCGGAAGAAGTGAGGGAGGAAGTCGCCGCACGGTATCACCTCAAGGTTGTGTCCGGTGAGATTCCGATCCCTGATTTGCGGGTCGAGTACGTGCGCGAGAACGACGGCGAAATCCAGCGGCGCGACCTGGAACTCGCCACGGACCATTACCGCCCGCGCGGGCTGGCGCAGAAGGCTCGCGCCGGCTTCCAAATATACGCCCGGCGCGGCGACACGGATCGGCTGCGGCGTATTCGAGACGACCGGGAATTGAGCGCGGCAATCTTCACCCTGTAACCCATGAGCATCTACGAATCCCAACTCGCCAACCTTTCCGCTTTCGGCTATACCGAAGCCGAAGCGCGGTTTCTCTACCTTGTGGCAGCGCATTCCGGCTATTTCACGGTGCGGCAGTTTCTGGATTTTGCCCATGCTAGAAGCGGCAAACGGAACGCCCGCTTCGTCGAAAAGCTATTCGCTCTGGGTCATGCCTCGACCCGAAGATACACCCGTAGAAGCCTCGTCTATCACCTGCGTTCCCGCCACATTTATGAAGCGATTGGCAAAACCCATCTCCGCAATGCACGTCCCGGCACTCATCCTCATATTCGATTCGTAGGTCGGGAATCGGAATCTTGTCATTCACAACCTTCAAATCAAACCGGCTGGCGATGGCGATGCGCTCATAGGCTGGGTCCTTGTCAGGCCGCATTCTTGAGATGGCTTGGTAGAGCTCCTTCTTCAGCTCCAAGTCGAGAATTACACGGCGCACCTTGCCTCCCGAGCGTTCGATCTCTTTGGCGACCTTCTGGTAGAGTCGATAGAGTTCGGCATCGTGACGCGCTTCCTTGGGCTTCGCAAAGCCGTGATACGTCGCCTGGCGGCTGGACACGAGCTGCGCATGTTTGAGCAGTCGATGACCCTCTTTCGTTAGCGTCAGGACCTTCGTCGAATAGGAGGAATGGCCTTCAATTGTCCGCTGTTCGATTAGGCCATGCTTCCGCAGATTTCTGATGTCGGCTTCCATGCGGGCCTGATCGCCATGGTATCCGAACCGCGCCAAGTCTTCGGTCGGAACCACGCGGAACCTACCGACATCGGCGAGCGCGCGGACTTCCGAATCGCGCAGAGAATACTCGCGTTCGCGCCCACGGTAGATCGTTCTAGATCGATCTGGGCCTCGCGATTCGCGGGAATCGGAAACCTTGTCGCGCTCAGCCTGAGTTCGTGCTCTGTCGTCGATTTCTGGCCTGCCAGCACGCTCGACCACGCCGGGACCGGAGTGCGAATCCCATCGGGAGGGGAACGCAAAATCGGAGACGTTATACGGAAGGTCCATCGCAGCTTCTCCGCTAAGTGGTTTTGTTGCGTGCCTGGGACTCAGATGCGGGACGCGTGATCCTGGTCCTCGGCGTATAGAAACACCTCTTCGACGTTCTTTCCGAACGCTCGGGCGATCTTGAATGCCAGCGGCAAGCTCGGATCATACTTGCCAGTTTCAATGGCGTTGATCGTGCCGCGAGCTACCCCGACACGCGCCGCGAGCTCGGCCTGAGACCATTCCACTTCTGCACGTAACACACGTAGCCGGGTCTTCATCGGTACCGCCATGAATACAGGATGAGGCCGATGCTCCACAGCACGACCATCAATGCCGGGATTCCCAGCCACGACACGGAATGGAAACCAACAGCCTGCGAATAGCCAATCGCGAGCGAGAAAATTAGGGTGCCCGCGAACGCAAACGTCAGGGCGCGGTAGTTGATTTGTTGCTCGCGCTCATCGTTGGAGCGGAGGAAGCGAAGCAGGAATAGAATCGCGGCCCCTGCTGCCAGGACCGCGAGGGCGAGGACCGGAACACGAAGGGAAGGGACCTTGCCGACTGCGCTGGTCGCAATTGCCGAAACTACCGCCGCACCATAGAAAAGCAGATCGAACTTCGACGGCGGTAGGTTGGATTCTCTGGGAATTGAACAGGCATGCGGGCCTCCCGAAACTCCTGAGAGTGTAATGTACAGCGTACATAGTGTCAAGTCCAAGATTCTTGTGGTCTCGTACACCACCCTCTGATAGCTCCCGGCCCTGCAAAATATATGGACTTGACGACATAATGTATTCCATGCCATATTTGGAGGCGTGAAATGGGCCGTCGAGATGGCTGATGAATTCGAACTGGAATTTCAGGCGCTGCACGAGGATGTGCGGACAGAGATTCTGGCGTTTGCGATTGTTTTAGAACAGTTTGGGCCGCAGTTGGGTCGGCCTCGTGTTGATACGCTGAAAGGCTCGCGGCACGCGAACATGAAGGAATTGCGATTCAGCGCGGCAGATGGTGAATGGCGAGTGGTCTTCGCCTTTGATCGCAGGCGTGCGGCGATTTTACTCGTGGCGGGAGACAAATCAGGCGGGAGCCAAAAGCGTTTCTACCGCGAGCTGATAAGGAAGGCAGATGAGCGCTTTGACGCGCATCTTGCTCGGATCGGAAAGGGGAAGTAACGATGTCCGTAAACGTGAATGAAGTAATTCGAAAGTTGAGTCCAGCCGACCGCAAGAAGGTCGAGGACCGCGCGTCTGCGATAATCGCAGAGGAAATGAGCTTGCGTGATCTCCGAAAGGCCCGCAAGCTCACGCAGGCCCGCGTCGCCAAGACTCTCGGCATCACTCAAGACAGCGTTTCCCGACTTGAGAAACGCAGCGACCTGTTGATCTCGACACTGCGAAAGACGGTCAAAGCCATGGGCGGCGACGTCCGCATTGTTGCTGAGTTCCCGGATCGCGCGCCAGTCGTGCTTTCGGAACTATCCGAGGACGACCCGCCGCGCAAATCACCTCGGAAGCATGCGCACGCCGAAGTCTAAGGCTCCGCCGATCCCGGTGCCGTCAAGAGTTCGGGCCCACTAGCACGGCTCCTTTGCCTTGGAGAAATAAGCGATGACGTTGACACGAGATTGTAAGGAAACGATCTGGGCGCGCGTCCAACGCGATTTCGGTTTTCGCGAGGCGCTCCTGCGCGAGGGGATTGAGAATTTTCTTTCCGGCGATGTCGAAACAGGGAAGATCATCCTCCGCGATTTCATCAACGCCACAGTGGGGTTTCCTAAACTAAGCGAAATCACGCATCGTTCTGCAAAGAGTCTGATGCGAATGCTCGGGCCGCATGGCAATCCCCAAGCGCGGAATCTGTTTGAGATCGTCAAGTACTTGCAGGAAACCGAGGGCGTGCAGTTCGAAGTCCGGCCTAGGCGCCGCGCCTCACGCACGAAGCGCACCGAATTACCAGCTCCACCTCGCATGACGCGACGTTCTGCCTTCTAGCCCCCAGTTGCTGGGGAATCCGCGTCGTCGGTCGATTTTCCCCCAGCGTGTGTTTCAATTGGATTTGCTCGTCGGAAGGGGACGTAACCATGTCCGTGAACGTGAATGAAGTAATTCGGAAACTGAGTCCAGCCGACCGCAAGAAGGTCGAGGACCGCGCGGCTGAGATAATCGCTGAGGAAATGACCTTGCGTGATCTCCGAGAGGCTCGCAAGCTCACATAGGCCCGCGACGCTAAGATTCCCGGAATCACGATCCGCCCCGCAAGGCTTCTCGGAAACATGCGCAGGCTCAGGCTTAAGACTCGACTACCAGTCGTAACTATTTGAATACGCCATTTGGCGTGGACTGCTCTAGGCTCGGCTATGACAGTAACATTGAGTTACGAGGACACGCCCGGGTCGCTTGCACTAAACATTTTCTAGTTTTCGAGAAAATGTGGAAACTTTCCCCTGGCGGGGACTAACTAGCTTACTCATTGTGTCAAGACGGCCGAAAACGACGTCCGGTAATCGGGAGTTGTAACGAGTTGCAGTGTTAATTGCTTCTTTCATAGTGAATCCCGTGGTAGCGGTTCGCCGTTCCTGCGACCTTCGAAGACAATCAAGACTTTTCCGATGGGTTGACGACGCGCGTTACGGGTGCGGAGTGCTGAGGTAGAAACTTTCGGATTCCTCCGCAGCGCTACTTGTAAAGGTCCGCCGAACTGGCGAACACGGCAGGAATAGTTGCAGTGGATTGTCCTCCTGTGACGAGCACCAGGCCGTTGTTCAGTCGTGTAGCCGTGTGAAGGTAGCGCGCGGTTCCCATAGGGCCTGTAGGCGTGAACTCGTTGGTTGTAGGATCGAATACTTCAGCACTTGAGAAGGTGCCGGGCGCGAAGTAGGAGAATCCCCCGGCCACAAGGACGGTGCCGTCATCGAGCAATGTGGCGGTGTGCTGAGCGCGTGGTGTACTCACACTTCCAGTCGCTGAAAAAGACCCTGTTGCTGGATCGAAGAGCTCGGCGTCCGCAACCGGCTGCCCATTAAATCCTCCGGTCATCAGCACCTTGCCGTTTTTGAGCAAGGTTGCGGTGTGGTCGTACCTGAACTGAGTCATCGCGCCGGTGGCCGTGAAGGTTCCAGTGGTGGGATTGAAGAGTTCGGCGTCGTTGAGCGGGTCGCCGTCCCAGACATTTTCGGCGTCACGGCCTCCGGCAATCAGGACTGTTCCGTCGTTGAGCAAGGTCGCAGTGCATCCCCATCGACCTCCTACGGTCAGCTCGCCTGTGGTGGGTGTGAAGGTTCCGGTGGCGGGATCGTATAGTTCCGCCACGTTATCCGGGACTCCGCCCACCACGAGCACTTTGCCGTTGGCGAGCAACGTCGAGGTATGCTCCGACCGCGCCTCGCTCATTGTGCCGGTGGCCGTGAAGGTTCCGGTGGCGGGATCGAATAGCTCCGCTGTCGCGAGATCGCCGGAATCGTTGGATCCGCCTGTGATGAGCACTTTACCGTTGGTGGCCGCTGGGCCATTAGCGAGCAACGTGGCGGTGTGTAAAGAGCGCGAGGTGGTCATGTCTCCGGCGGGAGTGAAGATTCCCGTAGCGGGATCGAATAGCTCGGCTGTCGCGAGAACATCCGTGCTATTGAATCCACCTGTGATGAGCACTTTACCGCTGGCGAGCAAGGTGGCCGTGTGCGCCGCGCGCGCGGTTTCCATGTCCCCGGTGGGCTGAAACCCGTGCAAGTTGGAATTGGTTGCGACCTCAATTGGGTTTGAAGTGCCTGTGATCCCGGGCGTGACCTTATCGGTCGCCGTGATCGTCTGGCTGCCGAGGCTCGCCAGCGATGCTGAAAAGGTTCCTTGGCCATTTGTGAGGGTTGAGTCTACTGCAAGGTGGGCCTGGGGGTCGCTGGTGGTAAAGTGCACGGTCCCGGAGTAACTGGCTACTGTATCGTTCGAGGAGTCGAGAGCGAGCACGGTGATACTAAAGAACGTGCTTACAGAGGCCGTAGCTGGAGCCGTTACGCTGAAGTGAGTGGCCACTTGAGGGCCAGCTCCGCCCCCACTCTCAAGGGTTCCCGAATTGCTGCTGCCACCACCGCATCCGCTAAGAATGTATAGGGCAAAGATCGAGATTGCGAGTAACCGAGAGCTTTTCATAATCCCCCGACGATCCCTTGCTCGTTCGGCTCGTTCTGGCTGCTGCAATGAGCAACTGTCATGGGCCCGCAGCCGCAAGAGCTGGGGCCTTTTCATGTGCCTATTGTCCCTAAGAGCGTCAAGTTGCCGGTGGCAGCATCGATGCTGTAAATGGAGACATCGTTCGAATCGGAATTCGTCACATAGGCGAACTTGCCGGACGGATGGATGGCGATGGACGTAGGAGTCGATCCTGCGGCTATCGTTCCGATGGGAGTCAAAGCACCGGTCGTGGTGTTGATCGTGTACATGGAGACATCGTTCGAGCTGGAATTCGTCACATAGGCGAACTTACCGGTAGGATCGACGGCCATGCAGGTTGGGTCTGTTCCCGCGGCAACTGTTCCTATGGACGCTAGGGCCCCAGTCGTGGGGTTGATCGTGTACATGGAGACGTCGTTCGAGCCGGAATTCGTCACATAGGCGGACTTACCGGTGGGATCTACAGCCATGGATCCGGGATTTGTTCCTGCAGCCACTGTTCCTATGGACGTTAAGGCCCCAGTCGTGGCGTTGATCGTGTACATCGACACGTTGCCGGCCGATCCAAGAGTATCGCTGGCAGTCGCCACATAGGCGAACTTGCCAGATGGATCTAGGGCCACCGAGCCTTCTACGGCGATCGTTCCTATGAACGTTAGGGCCCCGGTCGTGGCGTTGATCGTGTAAATCGCGACGCCGTCCCTATTCGGCACGTAAGCGAACTTGCCGGATGGACCCGCAACCACCGACAAGGGGCCGTCTCCGCCTGTCGTTCCTATGGACGTCAAGGCCCCGGTCGTGGCGTTGATGGTGTAGACCGAGATGCTGCCAGCACTGTCGTCCCAATCGCCCCAATTTGCCACGTAGGCGAACTTGCCAAACGGATCTACGGCCACCGAGTCTGTGCCTGTGTCCTGTGAGGACACCGGTGGCCCTATGGACGCCAAGGCCCCGGTCGCGGGGTTGATCGTGTACATGGACACGTAGCCAACAACGCCGCCATCGCAGACCGCATCCGCCACATAGGCGAACTTTCCGGCAGAGTCCACGGCGATTGACTGCGGATCAACTCCCCCTGTCGTTGTGGTGAAGGTCAAGGAGTTCGAGCTACCACCGTTGGGTGGAGGATTGAAGACTGTGACCGTGGCTGTCCCTGCTGCGGCAATGTCACTCGCCGAAATCTGAGCCGTGAGTATTGTCCCCTGGCTATCGGCATCAAGAGTGGTCGGCCGGTCGGTGCCGTTCCAGCGCACGACTGAACCGGCCACAAAATTTAGCCCATATACCCATAACTGATTATCTGCTGAATTAACGAGCTGTTCTCCCGCCGGAACGCAGCTTGGAAAGAAAGAATTGATCGTCGGGACGGAGTTAATGCCACTGGTGACGGCGAAGTTCATCGGATTGGAGGTGCCACCGCCGGGCGCTGGGTTGGTCACAGTCACGGCCAGCGTGCCCGTTGAGGCGATGCTGGAAGCCGGGATGGCCGCAGTCAACTGCGTGGAGTTGACGAACGTGGTGGTCGGCGCTGCCCCGCCGAAGTTGGCCGTCGAAGCTGCAACGAAATTCGTGCCATTGATCGTAAGCGTGAAAGCCGCACCGCCGGCCACGACACTGTTCGGCGAGATCAAGATGATCGTCGGAGTTGAAGTAGGAGCGGGTGGAGGGGGCTGATTGTCGAGTGACTGACTCGTGCCGCCTCCGCATCCAGCAAGGAATACAAGACTCACAATTCCCAAGATTACGAGCCTTCTCCACCGCCGCGAAGGTCCTGAGATCGCAGCGGCGATAACCGGGGCAATGACACTCCGATGAAATCTCACACGGGTAAATGATCTGGATCGTCCAAGCGTCTGCGAGTCCTGCATAATTGTCTCCTCGGCGATTTCTCCCCCACGGATTTGCCCGAGTCCGCCGACATTGGCGCGAAGTGGATTGCCGTGCCCGCCGCCGACGCTTATCGATGTTCTTCGTCGGAATCGGATAACTTTGACTTGCGAATGACGCCGTGAATCGCCTGCGAGCCGAAATGGCCACTCGCGGGAGACCCAAACACCAGAGTCACGTTGGAAAACGGGACGTCCGATCCTCCGCTGACGCAGACCTGCAGCATGGATAGCACGGTGTCATTCTTCGAAAAGGGAGCTGGGGCTCCGTTGCCGGTAATAGAGGCCCAGCCGGTAACCATGAAAACAGGGTTGGGGACAGGTGGTGAGGTGTAGACAGGGCACGTGCTGGTGTTATAGCTGACTGTGGCATCCTTCATAGTGATGTGGTGAGTATGCACCGATTCCGCAACGAACAGTGGATGACACGGGAATCAAGCTCATTTGGCGGAAGTTAGATGATTTCTGGTTCTTGTGTGGACTCGTGGGTGATTCGCAGGGACTTTTGAAGGAGAAAAAGGCGGCGCGCGATGTATCCAGAGACGACAATGGGAAAACCTGGATTCAGGTCTGGGACTACCGAGATTCAGACGAGGGATTGGCGAAAGACTCAGGGCGACAAGCCGGCCGGAGTTACTTCGCTATAAAGTTCGGCGGCAATGAGTTTGGCCCAAAAGATCTGGGTTTTGCCCCGGCGCGCCGCTGGTTTGATATTCAGTGCAAGGAAAGCATGAAAGAGGTCGTAAGCGAGGAAGGCTACCAGCAGGAAGCACTCCATGGCGCTGGAATCATGCTTGTAGACGTGATCGGAGTGCCATTCGTTGACCAGTTCGTTAAAGGCATAATTCTCGATATCCCATCGCTGGTGTCCCAAATGGACGGCTCGGCCAACGGGAACCTGGGTAGCCGATAGCGTGGTCACCCAGATCCAGTCACTACTCTGCGGCTCCTCCTGCTTGTCGGATTGCCGGCGTATCGAGTAGGTCTCCAAGGAACGAATGACACGGACAGGGGCATCCACCTGGGGCCAGGAGGTCAAGTCCGGGAAATCCCACCACGAGCATTGGCGAGATCGATAGCTACCTGGTTGAGGCGTGACGTGAGGAAACAACCCCGCTACATCCTGATAGAGGTTGCGTCGTTCGTCTTTGAGAACTACCAAAGCGTGTTTGCCGTGAGCGAGCAAAAAGTTGAAAAAGGGTGCTTCCGCGTACAGTGCATCGGCCAGGATCAAATCGAAAGCGCGCGGATAGGCGGCCATGACCCGGGCCAACAAACGTAGGGCGGTTTCCACTTCCCCTTCCCCGGCTTGTTGTGGTTCATGATCGAGTAGCAGACGAACCGCTGGGCGTTTCGGCGCTGCACCCGGCAACAGCATCAACGTGACTTGCCGATGATAAAACTGAACGCGATCGCCTCCCTCCGAGCGGATGGTTCGCTGCAAGCAACCGGGGCAATGACGCCAATAGCTGGCGTGGCTTTCGTGACCGTCCAAAACCGCTACACCCAGACCATAAATGTCCGGCAAGGCCTTGTTGCGCTTCAGACGTTCATAGATGTAGTGAATCCCTTGGCGAAGGCCATCGGCGTCAAGCAGGGCATGAACGCGACCCAGGGTATCTGCACTGAAGGTCCGCTCTTCCAACCAGCGGCACCAAAAACGTGACCCACCCAGGTGTTCCCAGGCATTGATACTCCCCATCCTGGCCCAAAACAACACCGTCGCGGACTTCACTACCGCCGCCGTGGAGATACGCGGCTCCGTTCTACTGTCCGAGAGCGGCGCGATAACGTCCCGGGAGAACCGGAAGATCTTTTCTGAATAGGCGATCAGTCGTCGGAGAACCGGCTACTCCTTTCTCTCCCGCAGGCGCTTCCACTCTAAATCAGAGAGTTCCTCGATCAACTGTTCCATCTCCTGCTGATTCTCGACGGCTTGCCGCACGCGGTCCTCCCATTGGCGAGGCACGAACATCTGGCGCAATTTCCCTCCCTTACGTCGGACCAAATAGAGACAGGCATGCGGTTCTCCCCGGGCGCAATGACAGCTCGGTTTGCCACAACGAACATTCCGAATGGTGAGGGTACCGCGCAGAAAGCGAGCCGCATGGACGACCTGCGCCAGGCGAGATCGCTGCTGCCGTTCCCGGGCGGAGAACTGTGAGCGGTGCAAGCAGCCTCCTTATACACTACAGTATACAAGTATCAGCTACTGTCAAGCGCAAAAGAGCGAATGCGAATTTGCTACTGTGAGCACAGGAAGGGGTAATTCTAATGGGAAGCCCTATTTAGGCTATATCAATTTCTTCGTTGCGGAATCGCTGGTGAGTATGAGGAATGCGTGTTTCGGGATCATCAAACGTCGCAGGAACGCCGCCCGTAATAACGCCGTTGGCAATCGCGACCTCCATCGCGTGATCCGATAGCTCCATCGTCATGGCTGCGGAAAAATCGGCCAAGCCGGATCTGCCTGTCAAATCCAAAGACCATGTCCCGTGCATTACCCACGGACCAACCACCTTGCCCTGTATGGTCTCTGGCGTAAAATCATTGACCAAGCCACTAAAGTGCGTGGGCGTCGGAGTTTGGCCCCGCGCAAGAATAGCTAGCGCGAGCACCACGAACGCGACGGTGCTTACCATCCACAACAAAGCTTTGCTCTTCATGAGAAGCCTCCAAATTTGAGACTCGAGTCTTTGTCGCAGAAAGCTTCTCCTCGGGCGGGGCAAGAGGTGGCGGAGTTTCCGCAGGCTACTTCTGGCCCAAGAAGTTCATTTCCGCGCCCTGAAATTCGCGCGAGCACCTCTGAGACGCAATAGTCAGCGGATGTTTTGTAGATGTCCTGCTTCTGACCGGCCAAGTCTTTGGATACACGCTGATTATCGGAAGGAGTTTAGTGGTTCGACTGATATTCCCTTCCCAATTAGGTAGTGCTAGACTATCGGCATTCCGGATAGCGTTTCATGCACACTACCTCTCGACCTAGCAGGATGCGCTTTGGCACCTTCGAGGTGGACCTGCGTTCGGGACAGATCTACAAGCATGGCATCCTGCTAAAGATTCAGGATCAACCGTTCCAGATCCTGGTACTCTTGCTGGAGCGCGCCGGCGACATGGTGACGCGCGAGGAACTCCGCCGGATACTTTGGCCGGAGGGCACTTTTGTCGATTTCGATACCGGGCTAAACAGCGCCATCAAGAAATTGCGGGATGTCCTGGGCGATGATGCCGACGAGCCTCGGTACATCGAGACCCTGCCTCGGCGCGGCTACCGCTTCATCGCGCCTCTCGCGGACATTCAGCCATCTCCAGGTCCTCCGTTGCACGCACCCTCGGCGTCAGGCCTCGAGAAGGAGATCGCAAACACCGGTCTGCCGGAGCAGCCAGCCCCGCCCGTCAAAACTAAAACGAGATTCGCTTTCGTCCGCTTGCCCGTATTCCTCACGCTCGCCGTCCTGGCGCTCGGCACCTGCGGTTTGGTGTTCTATCGGAGCAGCGTTGCAAAGCGCACGAGTCGAGCGGCTATTAAGTCCCTGGCAGTTCTGCCTCTTCAAAATTTCTCTGGTGACCAAACGCAGCAGTACCTTGCTGACAGTATGACTGACGCGCTGATCGGGCGTCTCTCCGGGATTCACGGCCTGCGTGTTATTTCTCGCACATCGGTGATGCGTTTCAGAGATACGCGGCTGGCAGTCCCAGACATTGCTAGAACGCTCGGTGTGGATGCCATTGTCGAAGGGTCAGTCATAAGAGAAGGCAGCCGAATTCGTGTGCAGGTCCAGTTAATTCGGGCTGCGACCGACGAGCACTTCTGGTCTGAAGTTTACGACCGCGACTTGAGTGACGTGCTTGCTCTCGAGAGCGATATCGCCCAGTCGGTGGCGCAAAAAGTCGAAGTCACGGTCACTGGTGGGGAGCACTCCAGACTCGTCGCGGCACGTAACGTTTCTCCTGAGGTCTATGAGAGCTATCTCAAGGCTCGGTTCGCCAAAAGCAACACCAGGGCTGAAATCGAGCAGAGCATTGCTTCCTATCAGGAAGCAATCAACAAGGACGCGACATTTGCACCCGCTTACCTGGGCCTAGCACAGGCTTATGACAAACTCGGCGGCGGTTTTGTTGGAGTTCCGCCTGAAGAGGTGCGACCGAAAGTGATCGGCGCAGTCCAGAAAGCCCTGGAGCTCGATCCAGAACTTGCCGACGGTCATGCGTTGCTGGCGGGCGTCTACCAAAAGCGCTGGCAATGGGCTGATGCTGAGGCGGAGTACAAACGCGCCCTGGAGTTGAACCCGAATGACAGTACCGCCTATTTGGGATACGCCAGTTGGCTCATGTGCCAAGGAAGAATGGATGAAGCGCTTTCATGGTCCCGGCGTGCGCGTGAGCTTGATCCCCTTGGAGTGACCGGCGTTAACACCGGCTTGATACTGTTTATGGCGCGACGCTACGATGACGCTATCCGAGAGCTGCGCAGTGTGATTGCCGTCCATCCGGATCAAGCATCCGCTGTCTGGCTTCTTGGATTTGCGCTCACCGCCAACCATGAGCCGGAAGAAGCGATTCCCTTGCTGCAAAAGGCCGCCTCTGGCTCCGCGCAGAGCCCTGGCGTCATCGGGGGCTTGGTTCGCGCAAATGCTGAGACCGGCCGCCGAGCCGATGCGCTCCGTTGGCTCAGTGAATTAAAGCGTCGGCAGAAGACTGGCTATGTTCCGGCTGCGGCCTTCGTGGATGCTTACTTAGCGCTCGGCGAGCGTGATGAGGCATTTGTCTGGTTCGAGCGAGCGTACCGAGAGCAGGCCGATTTTCTGCAATGGCTCAAGGTGCATCCCTTTTTTGATCCGGTACGCGACGATCCACGATTCAAGGATCTGCTTCACCGCGTCGGGTTAGACCAGCCTCGCTAGCCCCTCTTCGACTCGACGTTGCAGACCCTTACCATCCGAGACTTGTAATGGCCCGCGATTTGTGATGGTGTAGTGGCACTGTAAGGATTTAACTCGCGGTTCCACTCGGAGAACCGTTGTTGAACAGGGCCCTGCTAATACTTCTCGCGTTGGAATTCGCGCTCTGCGGAATCGCGCGCGCACAGGTTCCTAACGGCAGTATCGCTGGATTCGTCACCGACCCAAGCGGCGCAGCCATTCCCGGCGCAACTGTTACTGTTATCGTTACAAACCAAGAAACCGGCCTGAGGCGCGCCTTAGCTGTCTCGGAAGCAGGTGAATTTAGTGCCGCTGCGCTGCTCCCGGGAGTCTACGAGGTGACCGCCGACGCCAAGGGATTTAAGCATCTCGCGCGGGAAGCCATCGTCGAAGCCGGCATCACCACTTCTGTCGATCTGGCCATGGAGGTCGGCCCTGCATCTGAGCAGCTCACAGTGCAGGCCGCCGTCCCGCAGATGAGCTACGAATCTCATGAGATCAGCGGCATCGTAACACCTTTTCAGATCGAAACGGTGCCACTCAACGGGCGCGACTACCTGGAGCTGGCCAAGCTTGAGCCCGGGGCGCAACAGCCAACGAGTGCCAGCAACAATCGAACTCTCGTACCCCTGCTGGGCGCTCCAGCGGGGCAGAACGGTCGTGCGACGCGCGTCACCGTGGACGGCGGCAGCGTGATGGAGATTGGCAACGGCGGAGCGGCGATGGGTCTCTCGCAGGAAGTTGTGCAGGAATTCCAAGTCTCCACCGTCAACTTCGATTTGAGTACCGCTGCAACGGCCAGCGGAGCTATAAACGTGGCGACGCGTTCCGGCACCAATCAACTCCATGGTTCCGCCTTCATCTTCTTTCGCGACCACCACCTCTCTGCTTACCCGGGATTGAGTCGAGATCCGTCTGATTCAGATCCTTTTTTCCAGCGCCAGCAGTTTGGCGTGGCTCTCGGCGGCCCTATTCGTAAAGATCGCGTTTTTTTCTTCGGCACCTTCGAACGCAACGAACAGCGCGGCGTTATCGCCACGGAGTTGGTTACACCGGATTTTGCTCCCCTAAGCCGCATCGTTCCTAGTCCGACCTACGCAGACCAGGTCACTTTCCGCACCGACTTCCAAGTAAGCGACAAAGAGTTTCTCTTCGTCAGGTACTCGCACGAGGACGACTTCTCTTTCGCACCCGCAACAGTCAAGGGAGTCGTCACTGCTACCTATCCTTCCGCGTGGGCCCGCCAACCAGCTTGGGCCGACCAGAGCATTCTCGGGCTCACCTCACAATTGGGCGCCCATCAAGTGAATGATGTTCGCTTTTCCTACTTTTTCGTAAGTGCTGCCCAGCAGGCGCCGCAGCCTTCGGATTGTTTCGAATGCTTGGGGCTAGGCGCGCCTTCCATTACCGTTCAGCCCGATCTCTTCATCGGAACTTCCACCACCGACACGGTTCTTGGCCGACGGTATCAGCTAACTGACCTCTTCACCTGGCAGAAGGGCGCCCATGGTATCGAGTTCGGTGGCGATTGGGAGACGGCACGAGGAGGCCGGACCGACATTGCCAACCAGCCTGTCACTATGACTTTGTTCTCTCCCCAGAGCGTGCGCGCTTTCAACGCCCTACAGCCCCCCAATCTCCAAATTCCACTGCCGGCAACCTTTCTGACTTTGGTGGACATCCTGCAGCTGCCGCTACAAAATTTCACCGTTGGCATCGGTGACCCTCACGTGCCGCAAGCAGGGTTTGGAAATGTCCGAGTCGCCCCACTCGTTTATCTTTTCGCCCAGGACACCTGGCACTTGCGCCCGCGCTTCGTCCTCAACTATGGACTCGGCTGGACCTACGACGCACCTCTCAACTATGACCTCCGCAAATCGGCTTATCTGGTGCCTGTTCTCGGCGTCTCAGGGCTCGCACCGACGCACAAAAACTGGAAAGACTTTTCGCCGTCGTTGGGGTTTGCTTGGAACCTCAGGGGCGATGGGAAAACAGTCATCCGTGGCGGCGTAGGTGTTTATTATGACGCTCAGACGCCGTTCGGCATCGCAGACCCCGAGAGGGTTTCGCTCGGTCCACGCGGAGTGGGCCGCGGATCGTATTTCAGCGGCGGTATCCGCGACCCAAACACTGGCACGTTGCTAGACTTTTCAAATCCGACTACATTCACCGGGGTTTCTTTACTCCAGATTCTGCCCACCATTCGCGCGAATCTCGCGCAGCTTCGCGGTGACCCCAGCAACCGGGACTTTTCCGTCACCAACATCGAAATGGATAAACAGGGCTCGGTTGACGCGGCTGACTTCCCGAGTGTCTCAGCGACTCACTTCAGCCTGGGCGTCCAGCGCGAGGTCGCTCATAACCTGGTCATCAGCGCCGACTTCGTGCTCCGGGAGTTCCGCCACATCGGCCCTCCGCCGGGCTTGGTCGATGCCAATCATTTCTCGAGCGCCGGCGGTCCGGTACTTCCGCTCTGTACTGAAGCGCAGCGCACCGATCCTGCGGCCGAATGCTCGCTCGGGCCCATTTTCGTAAATTCCGGCATTGGCAGCGCACGATATGAAGGTCTGCTCGTGCGCGCCGACAAGCGCCTCTCCCGCAATTTCCAGTTTCTCGTCTCGTACGCTTATTCCAGCAATGTCGGCAACAATTTCTCGAATGGATTCGACGATGAGAATCCTCTGGGAAACAAGGGCCCGCTCGGCATCGACTTCCGCCACATTCTGAATCTTTCCGGAGTCACCTTGCTGCCCAAGGGCTTCCAGTTAGGACTCGTACTGACCTACGTCAGCAACCCCCCCTTCTCCGCGTTCCTGGGCGGCCTGGACCTCAATGGCGACGGCACGACCGGCGATCTTCTTCCGGGCACCACCGTGAACGAGTTCAATCGTGGTCTGGGAAAAGCAGACCTGCAGCGCCTCGTCGCACAATTCAACAGCAGTTATACCGGCAAGCGCGACGCCAAGGGTGCCATCATCCCGTCCATCGTTTTGCCTTCACGGTTTGCATTCGGAGACTCCTTCTTGACACAGGATCTCCGTTTGAGTCGCGATTTCCACATCGCGGGCCTCTGGCGGCTGTCTCTGATTGGGGAGGCGTTTAATGTTTTTAACATTGCCAACCTTTCTGGGAGAAGCGGCAATCTACTGGCTCCGGGATTTGGTCAGCCCACCAGTCGAGTCACCCAAGTGTTCGGTTCGGGTGGACCGCGGTCGTTTCAATTGGCCGCGCGCGTAAGTTTCTGACCTCGTTACGGAGGCGCGGCGACCATCCTGGCGCACTCCTACGACAACCCTTTCTTTGAGTTCCGCAGAATATATTGCAGGTCCTTGAGAGCAAGGAGACACGATGCCGTCGTGTGAATCTTCAACCCAAAAATCTCGACGAAACCGCGGGCGGTCTGGCGTTCGCCGCGCCCTTGGCGCAGTGTCGACGAATCGCGCCTGATCCGCCGATGTGTATTCCTGTAGTATACGGACTGCGGAAGAAACCGTCCGGTCGCGATTGGCCTTGGCGACTTGGCATCAGAGCAGAGGCACGTTTTTGCTTTAGGCGATCCAGGTGCCGCCGAAGCGCACGCGCATGCGCCGGCGCAGGGGCTCGCATACAACATCTGTTGTGCAGCAGTTGGGGCACGCGGAATTGGCCTATTGCTCCCAGTGACAGCGGAGCTTGTTGTCAGGACAGTCCCATGGTTCTTTCTCCTCTCCGATCTCAGGGTGTTTAGATGCAGGCCGTTCTACCGGCAGGTCGGCACAAGCTGGGCGACCAAGGATGAAGTTTCTTTCTTAAATCGCAAGAACGAAGCGACACACGGCTTTAAACGCGGTTCCGAGCGGATGGTCGGCCACCCTTCCTTTACAGGATTAGGGAAGGGTTGCGTCACTCGGGCGCAATCGGAAGACCCATCTCGCAATACGGGAGTGAATTGGGCCGGCAGTCGGCGGCGCGCCGCTACATCAGCTCTTCAATGAACGAGCGGGTCACATCGGGTGGCACCCGCGGGTCCCGATGGACCAGAGGGCCTTCGTTCAGCACCGGCTCGGCTCCGTGAAGAGTGGGGACGTCGGTACGCTCGAAGAATTTGCCGATCGGGATTTCCTCGCCCCAGAGCAAAGATTTCTCCATAGCTGCGGTCCAGTCAGCCGGTCATGCCATCACTGGAGGTGCGGAAGTTTTGGCCACCAACAGAAGCAGATGCCCGTATCACAGACTTGGGCAAGCTTCTCGATCTCCGCATGGGCGGTCATGGCCAGCAGCAGAATGAAGCAACATATCTTCGCCACCGTTCTCATTTCGCCCCCCATCGCTAGCCGCAGAACATTTCTGTCAAGCCGTCTGAACCACGACAGCATTAGATTTCGGGGTTTCGAGAACTTTCGTCCGAGCGCGAAGTGACCGAAGACATCCTGGATCCGCACTGCGCAGTCCCGTGTTCGCGGGCCGCTCGGATCACTTCAGAACGCCTGCAGTTTCGCGTATTCGGACTTGGCTTGCTTAAGGATAGGGATGTCGGGATCGGCGTTCTTCCAGAGCGTGAGGAAATCCTGATACGCGGCTCGGGCCTTCGTGGTGTCACCTTGCAGAGCGTAGGCACGGCCGAGCTGGAGACGCGCCAACGCGCCAATTAGGGAATTCAGGACCACGCCGCGATGGTCGAGTATCTTCTGAAATTCCGCCGCCGCTGCCGGGCCGTTGTGCGCGGCGAGGTAGGCTTGGCCTCGCAAGTAGGCAGCCCGATAGTTATCAAGCCAGCCCGCCTCGTAGAATGCGGCCGGCGCAAGGATCTCCACAGCTTTCATTGGACTGCCGCGCTTGATCTCGATAGCGGCTCGAATCTCCGGAACCGACACTTCGTTGACGAATCCGCCCGGCGGGGTGTGCTTTGTGAGAAAGTCCGCCGCTCTTGCGGCCTCGGCCAATTCACCAGAGAGTGCGAGGGCCATCGCCGGTTGTCCACCGAACTTGATCGCGCCAGCCGCATGAGTGCGCGCAGCCTCCCAATTGCCGCAGAACGCCTCTAGGAGGCCCATGTCTGATTCAATGTCGGCCGCGGTCGCGCGGTCTGAATCGCTCAAGGCTTTTTCCTCGATGCGCCTGGATAATTCCTGCGCCGCCCGAAACTGCCCGACGTATGCCGCCGTATCCGATTCCTCCATGAGCGCTTTGATTTGGCGGCCCAGCTGGCTCGATTGCGAAGCCGCCATATTCGCCATCGTCTCCTTATCGCCCTCAAGGAAGGCCAGCATGTAGCGTTGGTATTGAGTCTCGCCCGCGTCCACCTTGTGGGCCTGCGCCTGCTGGTAAGCGGCATGGGCATCGGGTAAGCGATTCAAAGCCATGTAAGCAGCCATGAGACCGTCGTACGGCAGCTCCTGGCCGGGGTCCAACTCCACGGCTCTGCGGAATTCCTCTGCGGACTGCTCATATCTTCCCAAGATCGCGTTCTCAAATCCCAGAATGCGGTGCGGTGTGAAGTCACGGGGATAGGTCTGCTCCCAGACTTCGCAGCTCCGAATGGCCTCTTCGGTCTGCATCGTGACGAATTGGTCGTAGACGGCCGAGATGTCGAACCTCTCTCGCTCACTCACGCGATTGCGCAGCGCGAAAGCCTTGCGGATTGCCTCATCAGAGAGGGCGACCTGCCCTACAACCTGATAAGCACGGCCGAGATTGGCGTACGCCATGGCGAAATCGGGATCCAACTCGATCGCTCGCTGGAAAAGGGGAATAGAGCCGGTCTGATCGCCCCTGCCGAACGTTGAGAGACCAAGACTATAGGCTCTGAGCGCCTCAAGTGAGGAAGTCGTCGCCTGAGCGAGGGGCACGTCAAATCTTTGAATCGAGCTGAGAGACTCGCCAAGCTTGACGCGGAGCGTATTCGCCGCGACTCCGAGCGCCGCCAACACCTGCCGCTTGCCCTCCGCTTCGGTTTGTGCCCGAGCCAAAGCATCTCCGGTAGCGCAGTCGGCAGCGTTCAGCCCGATCACGTACTGCGCGCCCAAATTCGCAATCGAGCCTGCAATGTACACTTTGCTTCCTGTTCGCTCGCACACTTCTCGAGCCAAGTTCTCCGTAAAGGGCTCATCGGGTGAGCGCGTCATTTCGAGTAGCGTCGAGCGCACTTTCTGATCAGGCAGAATGTTCAGGAAGGGCGATTGGCCGAGCTCCACTGCCAACCCTTGCTTAAGTGTGCTGTCAAAAACTTGATCGCCGGTCGAGTTGGCGAAGTCCGCGAGGACGATTGTGTCTTTTCCGGTCAGAGGTTGTGCACGATGAAGACGCAACAAAGCAGCGATGCCGATCGCGACCAGGAGAATCGCAGCGGAAACGCTGAAAACCCGGAGGTCTCTCGACAGTTTGCGTGACGCGGCGGGTGACGGCGTCACGGTGGGTGTCAGGCTGCTCCTGGGAGTGCCGTCGGAGGGGACCGGCTCGGCTTGGTGGACGGCGGCGACGAAACGGTAGCCTTTGGCAGGCACCGTCACGATGAAACGGGGCGCCTCCGGGTTGTCGTTCAGCGCTTGGCGAATTTTGCGGACGGCAGTGCTAACGGCGCTCTCGGCGTCGAGGTAGACATCTTTCCCCCAGATCCTCTCGACGATTTCCCCGCGCGTCACCAACTGCCCGTTGCGCTCCAGAAGCAGGCACAGGAGTTCGAAGGGAATGCGCTCCAGGTGCACGGTCCGTCCGGCTCGACGGAGTTCAAAGGCACCGCCGTCAAGCTCGAATTCGCCGAACCGGAAGTCTTCACCCGACATTCTAGGCCGTCCGATGCAAGTGGCGCCATTGTACTCGCGCGCGGCGCAATGCGTATAGGCAAGAATATGAGCGGCTTGCAGGTACATAAAAACTTCAGGGTTTCTTCACGCGCGCTCCCTTGTGTCCCGTTTCCCTCTCACAGAGGATACCGTGGCTTAGCGCTTTTACCTCAAGCAAAGGGAGATCAACATGAAAACACTGCATTGGAACCCAATCCTCGTCGCTGCGATAGCTTTACTGGCGATCGGCGGGCAGGCGAAGGCTCAGGGCACTGACCAAGACGGATGCTCAAGTCAGACGCTGAAGGGAGACTATGCGTTTACGGTCTCGGGGACAATCTGGGTGACCGATCCCGCAGGCGTCCTCGAGGAGGTGCAACGCGGCGGAGTCGCCATGACCCACTTTGACGGAGCGGGCAATCTATCTCAGGTGGATTACGTGGTGTCGGGCCACAACAACCTGCCGACGCCTCCACCCCCTCCTACTGATCCCGTGACAGGTTTCCATACGATGGAAACGGGAACGTACACGGTGTATTCCGATTGCACCGGGACGTTTACGATCAACGGTCCCGGCACCGTGATCGTGGCGAAATTTGCGCTGAGCAATCAGGGGAGGGCGATTCACACGATCGTGACGTCGCTCACCCTTCCGAGCGGGCCAGTGACGGCACTAATTCACTCCGAGGGTCACAAGCTGGGGAAAATTGAGGAGGAGTTTGACTAGCGTCGACCGCGGTTCGACGGCGAGAAGATGTGCGGGGCGCAAGAGCACGTGTCCAACGCGCGATTGCGCTCCATCTCTTGTGAGCTTGGCCACAAGGAATATTGCTGCAACGCCAAGCTTTTCTCGATCATGTATGTGCTGCCGTTCCGAGTACTGGATAATCGGCAATCCGGGAAGTAATCCGTTTCATCCGTCACGCGGCCCGCTGGCGGCAGTTCTTCCGCTGTTCCCGCCTCCAATTTCCGGTCCCGCTCATTCTGAATCTCCTGCTGGTGCCCGGCGAGCATGTCTTTGGGCGTGGTGTAACCGATGGCGCTATTCAGACGCACGTTGTTGTAATCCTCTACGTAACCCTTAACCAGACGCCGCGCATCTTCGAGCGACAACGGCGTTCCGGGACGGATGCACTCCCCTTTGAGTGATTTGTACCAGCCCTCAATTTTGCCGTTCGATCCCCAGTTCATCGCCAAGGACTTCAAGGAGTTCATCCGCATCTCGGGCATGAGCACGTCCGGACATCACCGTATTACCCTCACGTTATCGGAAATGATTCGCGGTTTAGCCCACGGATACCGCTCTTTGGCCCGATGACCGAGGCCGACATCGAGATCATCCTGGAACGATTCCCGCAGATCCCAACGAACGAGGAAACGGCTGTAGCCGTCCAGGATGCTGCACAGGTAGTAGAACGTCGCGCAAACGTTCAGGTAGGAAACACCGATATGCCAATGCTGGTGTGGCTGCGGCGCTTGTTCAAAGCCGATCCCTTTCTTCGAGGGCTTCCCGTTCCACTTCCGCAGCAGTCCCGCCCGAGTCAGCACCCGCCACACGCTGCTGCGCTCACCGCCACAATGTCGGCGTCCAGCATCATAAACGTCAGCCGCCGATAGCCTTCCAGCGGATTCATCAGGTCGTACGCAATGATCGCCTGCTTCTCCCACTCCTCCAGCCAAAAGTCCCGGGGAACCCAGCCGTTATGCTCATTGACCTTGCCGTAGCGCTCGCGCCAGCCGTAGAACTTGCTGGCAGTGATGTCGAGCCACACGATGAACCGCCCGGCGCCGATCTCAGTCTTTTCAGACCAGCGCCGGACGAAATCCACGATCTGGTCCCGCGTATCGTGCGGAACCCAAACCCCGGTCAGAGTTCCCCAACTCCTTTTTTTAGGGCAACATGCTCCGCCATCAGTTCAGCCAGAACCTCATCCTTCGTCTGGATCTTCTTCTCCAGATGAGCGATTCGCTCCTGTTCGGGCTGATGGTTGGTCCGTCCTCTCTGTTGGAAAGCCGCCGCGCCGTTCTCGAAGAACTCCTTCTGCGAGCGGTAGAACACCGTCGGCTGGAGCCCCAGTTCGTCACAAAGATCCGAGATCGGCACCCCTTCAACCAAATGCCTCCTCAGAATGGAGACCTTCTCTTCCGGCGTGTAGTGCTTCCGTTGCTTTTTCATGTGTTCGCTCCGTTATCTTAACGGATGAACGCTTTCTCCATTTCCAACTGGGGCAGGACAATTGCACGGGCGCGTGATGCGCCTAAACAGGGATCGCGACAGTTACGACGCAGTGAAAGATGAGGTCGTGAATCTTGCTGCCGACATCGTGCGCCTTTGGGACGATTTCTCCCAGAAGCCGGACGTAGAACCGTATGCGCGATTATTGCAGGAATACCGCGGGCTGGCGGTTCGTGAGGCCGAGGCGGTGGCTGAGCAGTACACCAAATTTGCTTTTAACTGCCGATTCCATTGAGGTCAGGCAGCGGTCACGCTCGCGTCACCAACCGTGTACCCCGCGTGTACCTCACTTGGGCGAATCCGCTGTTTTTGCCGTTTTTCCCGTTTAATAGAATCAAGAACTTACGGCTTTTCAGCATCGCTTTTAGTCCGATCCCCACCGCCCCTACCAACGACTATCGTGCAAGGATTCGCGCCAAATTCAGTAGATTTGGATCGAGGGTCTTTCGTTTGCCGGCGATTTCGCCCAAAGGCGTTGTGGCCATCGCGCCCTCGATGAGACCCACCACGACGCCGAATTCGTCGCGGGCGATGCAGTCGGTGGCGGCGGCGCCCATGCGGGTGGCGAGCAGGCGGTCGAAGACGCCTGGCGTGCCGCCGCGCTGGACGTGGCCTAATTTCACTACGCGCAGCTCGAAGCCAAGGCGTTCGCGATGCTCCTGGAAATAGCGCGTGAGGCCCTCCGCGTTGTAGCAGGCTCCCTCGGCAACGACGACGATGGCGTGCGCTTTTCCGCGTTCATAGGCGGCACGCAAATCCTGCGCGACCGTCTCCGGATCGACCGGAGCTTCGGGAAGAACGACGCACTCGGCCCCGCCGGCAATCCCGGAAATGAGCGCGAGGTAGCCGCAATTGCGTCCCATCACCTCGACAAGAAAGGCGCGCTCGTGAGAGGAAGCCGTCACTTTGATGCGATCGATTGCTTCCAAGGCCACGTTGAGCGCCGTATCGACGCCTATGGTGATTTCGGAGCCGCACAGATCGTTGTCGATTGTTGAGGCGATTCCCACGACCGGAAAGCCTTTCTGCGACAGGGCATGAGCGCCGGCTTGCGAGCCATCGCCGCCAATTACGATGAGCGCGTCAATCTCACGCTGACGCAAGAATCGAATGGCGTGCAGTTGCGCCTCGTCGGCTTTGAATTCAGGGTATCGCTTGCTGCCCAGGATGGTCCCGCCATGCTGAATGATTCCGCCGACGTCTCGAAGCCCTAACGAGAGAAACTCGCCGTTTGCAAGGCCGCGATATCCGTGGCGAACGCCGAAAGTCTCCCATCCCTTGTCGATGGCAGTTCGCACGGCCGCTCGAATTGCGGCGTTGATCCCGGGAGCGTCGCCGCCGCTGCTCACGATCGCGATGCGTTTCATAGAAGCAGCCTCTTGCTGAGATCATCCGAGCTTTTCGGAGCTGCGACCGTGACGTGGCTCACGTATCGGTGGCTGCTCCGTTGGCTAAGGTCACTATGCGACGTGACAAGGATCACAGCGGCACAAGCGCGTTCCACGTAGAAGATAGTTGAAATACGGACAGCGCCACCACAATCGCTGAAGGAAGGGCAACTACAGTGAAGACGGTGGACGACAAAATGAAGAAGACCCTGCATCTTGGGCTGGGAATTGCGTTGGCCAGCGTTATTCTCACTGCAGCCGGGAGGCAGACTCAGACCGCGCCGAAGGGGGAACAGGAGTCAATTCCGCTAATCCGCTCCGTCGGGGGGCCGGATCTGTTCCGCGCCTATTGTGCTTCGTGCCATGGCGTGACTGGCAAAGGAGCGGGGCCAGCAGCACCGGCGCTGAAAGCCAAAGTGCCCGATCTAACCCTGCTTGCGAGGAATCATCGAGGACAGTTTCCAGCGGCATACGTGCGCGAAGTGATCATGGGCGACAAAGTTGTCACAGCGCATGGCTCCCGCGAAATGCCAATCTGGGGTCCAATCTTTCATCAGATTGAAGCCGACGTAGACCGCGGGAACGTCAGGCTGGAGAATCTTGTGAAATATCTGGAATCGATCCAGGAGGTCGCGGCCCAAGATACTCCCTCGGGCGCGGAGTTATACGCAAAGCACTGCGCCGTGTGCCACGGAAACGACTTGAAGGGGACCGGGCCCGCGCCTTATCCATTCAGATCGCCGCCCGACTTGACGACTCTGGCGCAGCGGCACGGCGGCAAATTCCCCGACGCCTACGTATCGAGCGTGCTGCGAAATGGCGTCGTGATGCCGGCGCATGGGCCTGCCGAAATGCCTGTGTGGGGAGACGAGTTCAAGATCAAGCGATTGAGCGAAGCCCAGGTGAAGTTGAGAATTACGCGGCTCGCGAATTACATCCAGTCGCTGCAGGCGAAGTAGTATGCCGATGGGCCGTGGAGGATTTATGGCGATTCGACCGTTCATTTTAATCACTGCGTTATTGTCGATCGCGTGCGTTGCCGGCGCCGGGTTGAGCGTCGACCAAACACAGCTTCCGCCGACCTATATGCCGTCGGGCGAGCAGATGTACAAACAGTATTGCGCCGTTTGCCACGGCGCGGATGCGAAGGGGCATGGTCCGCTGGCGGCTTTGCTGAAGACGCCGCCGCCGGATCTGACGACGCTCGCAAAGCGCCATCTAGGCAAATTCCCATACGACTACGTGGCGAGCATCCTTGAATTTGGGCCGGGCGTCGCGGCCCACGGTTCATCGGATATGCCGACGTGGGGGCCGATCTTCCGCTCGTGGGACAATCAGAACGAAAGAGTTGTCCAACGGCGCATCAAGAACCTCTGCGATTACCTGGCGTCGCTGCAAGGGAAATAGCCCATCGCCTGCGGACAGCCATCGCTGGGCCGCGTGTCCGCGGAAGTTTCACAAAAAGGCATAACTCGAGGAGCGAGCGTCTCGCCGAGCCTCTCAATCGACGACGGCCGAGTGAAGCCCGCGGTCATTGTCTCCTGAAGAACGCAACCAGAGTAAGCACGAGCAGCACAAAACCACTCGAAATGACCACGACGCCAATCAGCCTGCCCAGAATCGTGAGCCACTGCGGCGGCGCATCTGTTTGCGCCGCCTGCAATTGGCCTTTCGCCAACATCCGCTGATATTCTTCGGGATGTTTTTCCTTCAGCTCGTTTTCCGTCTCTCGCCCGGTAAAAATCACCAAATCCATCGGAAAGCTTCCCGGCCTGAGATGCGTGTTGAAGAAGTGGATGGCGAAGATGAACCACGCGGCAAGCAGCGCTTCCTCTCCGTGGATCAGGAGTGCGATGTTGAGCCACGAGCCCGGGAAGAACTTCGCGAAGAACGGGGCGAACCACATGGCGTATCCCGAGAATCCAATCACCGCCATGCCCCAAAAGACGCCCCAGTAGTCGAATTTCTCCCAGTAGGCGAACCGGTCAAACTTCGGGCGCGGTCCAAGCCACAAGAACCAGCGGAAGTGGCCGATGAGATCTTTGAGGTCCTTGAGCTGAGGGATCATCGAGTTCGGTCCCCAGAAAACGCTCATGTCTCGCTTGATAATTCCCCGGTAGACGACGACATCTCCCACGTGAATCAGGAATGCCACGGTCAAGAGCACGGCGCAGAATTTGTGGAAAAAGAGAATGGCGGCGAATCCACCGACCGCATGCGCGACCGCCGGGGCCCAGGTTGTGTGGCTGAAGCGAAGAACCATTCCCGTACAGGCCAGGCCGACGAAGGTGCTCATAATGACGCCGTGGAGGTACCGCTGGCCGAGCGAGAACCGTGTGTAGTAGCGATTGCTAGGGTTGTTCTCGTTCATCATTGCCTCGCGCTAATCACCGCTCTCTGCACGAGCGCCCGCCTTGCGGCGATCGAAATATGAGCGGATAAACCATAGAAGTGTGTGCACTCCAAAGAAGCTGAAGATGCTAAGCAGCAGCAAATTCATGAATAGCGCCGAAATGTAGAGCGCCGGAAAAGATTTGAAGTCACGTGAGTCGGCGTGCGGGCGGTAGCTGACAAAACTCGCCGTCGCTCCCGAGTGGCACTGGCCGCAAGTAGCCACCAGATTGCCGGGTGCGATCGTGGACTGCGGGTCCGAAGCTGGGAGGATGTCGTGCTCGCGATGGCAATTCCAGCAATGGGCGCTTTCGGTGTATCCCAAAGCCGAGACTTGGGCGTGGAACGTGTCGAGGTAGGTCGCGTATTGCTTCTGATGGCAGTTCCCGCAAGTTGCTGACCGTTCCATCTGCCAGGAGACGGTTTGCACTTGGGCGATCTGGTGCGCCGTATGGCAGTCCGAGCAGACGGGAACTTTTGGATTTCCGGCTTTCAGTTGCTGGCCATGGATGCCTGCGAAATACGCCCTTTCGGGGCCGTTGTGGCACGAGCCGCAAGTCGCCGGAATATTCGCTCGGTAAGTTCGGCTCTCGGGATTGGTGTGGCTCAATATTTTGTGTGTTCCATGGCAGCTCGCGCAGGACGCAGCCACGAGCAACCCATCCTTGGTCAGTGCGAAGCCATGAATCGAGTCCATGTACATGGCATAAACGTTGGGAAAGCCAAACTTCTTGGCCATGTCAGGATTACCGTGACACGATCCGCAAGTCTTCGGTATGTTGAGCGTGAAAACAGGGGATTGAGGGTCGTTTATCGGCACAATGGAGTGCGCGTCGCCATGGCATCCCAGGCAGGTGTTCGCGCTGACGTTCGCGTGGACGCTTTCGGTGACATCCTTGGCTTCATCCGCGTGGCAGGTGCCGCAGTGGACGGCGGCGGGATGTTCCGGATGGGGATAGCCCTTGATGTCGGTGTGGCAGCCCGTGCATGGCAGAGTCCCGTGAATGCTGGCCTTTTGCACCGCGCCGTCGACATAAACGCTATGGCCGGCTTGGTCTTGCAGGTCGTGCTGGCCATGGCAGGCCAGGCACTCGGAGTTGCCCTGCGCGGAAACAATGGGGACGGCGAAAGCGAGAATGAGCACGGCCGCTAGTGGCCAACGCATGTTCGCTCCAGTCTACTGAGCATTCCGCGAGGCAGGCAAAAGGCTCGCCCGCCAAGCCTTGAGCTATTTCAGTCCCAACTCCGATAAGATCTTCGGGTTTTGCTCGCTGACCGCCAGAAGGTGATGGCAAGTGTCGCAATCATTGGGAATCGTCTGGCCGTCCGCGGAAACGTGACTGCCGTCATGGCAGCGGAAGCATCCCGGCCAATCCGTGTGTCCGAGATTGTTGAGATAGGTGCCCCAAGTCACGTCCATTTTTGGGAAGATGTTGCGCAAATAGATGGCCTGCACGCCAGCAATGGACGAGTCAAGCTGCGCGCTTTGCGACGCAACCAGCTGCGGATAGTTCGTGGTGTAAAAATTACGCAGCGTTTGGGCGATGCGCTCTTTCGCCGTATCACGATCAGGGTAGTCCGCTTTCAACGCCGCGAGCGCCTGCTTCTTGATGAATGGCAGACTGGCGCTGATTTGCTGCCGCGATATGGCCTCGTCGAGCGCGCGATCGGGCAATTCGAATGTGTGTGTCGGCCGGTTGTGGCAGTCCATGCAGTCCATGGTGCGGTGCTCGCCGCGCGCCAGTTCTTCCGGCGTCGCTTTCGTATCCGTTGAATTGAAGACAACGCTCTTACCCGTAGGATCGGTATATGTGACCTGCGGAATCACTTGCCGCTTCTGATCGGTCGCGATGTACGTGATCCGAACCCCGGGGTTCAAATGGTGGCCGTGGATTCCGTCCTCTCCTTGCCCGTGTTCTCCGCCCACCTTCATGAGCAACACGGTTGTGGAGGGCGTATTGTCCTTGTCGTCGGCGTAGTGATTGATGATCAAAATGGGGTTGCCGATAAAGCGCTGGGGCCAGTGGCACTGTTCGCAAGTCGCCCGCGCCGGCCGCAGCTGCTCAACGGGCGACGGAATCGGGCGCGGGTAGTCATGAAAAGCCACCGCGAAAACCTGCTTGGCCCCGGAGACCTTGGATCGGACGAACCAGGAAGCACCGGCTCCGATATGGCAATCGACGCAGGCGACTCGCGAATGCGGCGAATCGAGATACGCGGTGTACTCAGGTTGCATGACCGTGTGGCACGTAGTGCCACAGAAGCGCACGGAATCCATGTACTGCACGCCTCGATACGAGGCAATCGTGAAGATCACGATGTTGGCGAACGTGGCGTACCCGATCAAGGTCACAGCTTTACGCAGCATCGAATCGTTCAGGTCAATTCGCGGGTAAACTTCGGGAAGCTCGCCGCTCGCTCGCAGCTCTCGCCGCCGCATCAATCCCCCGAGCGGCATCAACAGCAGACCAAGGACGAACAGGCCGGGAAGGATCAGGAAAAGTATGATTCCGGCGTAGGGATACGTTACCGCGCCGCCGCCCACCACGATTTCGAAAAGCCAGAAGACAATCATGGTGATGGCTGAGGTTGTGGTCAGTACGGCGCCGATCAGCGAAAGCCAGTTTCGACCGAGGTACGCGGCGGGACGAAGCCAGGAAACGAGACGATCGAGAAGCGTCAAGGTCGTTCCTCTGTGGCGAAAGGGGCGACGGAAATGCAGCGTTCCGCATTTGCGCAGGAGGAGGCCTGCGGCAGCGTCAAGTGCGTGCTACTCCAAACGACTCGCCCAGGAGAACCGCAGAGGTCGAAGGCGGCAGCAGCAGCGCGGAGGAACAAGGGAATCGCCAACAGCGCCGGGACAGTCAGCGCGATGAGAATTCCCGTTGGCCCAAACATGAAACCTCCCGGAAGCGGGACAGCGGAACGCTAGAAGGCGGCGCGATGTGGCGGCCGACGTCTTATTTCTTCTTGGCCAGCTCCCGGATGAAGCCGACGGTTCCTTTGATCTGATCGGCGGAGAGTTTGTCCTTGTAGGCGGGCATGCTCCCCTTGCCGTTGGTAATGGCGGTGGTGAGTTCCGCGTCGGTTTGCTTCTGCACGGCGGCCGAGGTGAGATCGGGAATGTGCATCGCTTTGGCGACGGGCGTGTTGCCGGTGCCGTCGGCGCCATGACAGGCGGCGCACTTCGACTTGAACAGAGTGGCGCCTTCGCCCTGCGCCCACACGGGCGCGGAAAGGCCAGTCAAAAAGAGAGCCAACAGGAACACCGTCCAATGCATTCGACTACGAGAGCAATTCATGATGATATTCCTCCTCAGAAGTGGCTACGAATATAGTTCGCGCCGCCGAATTAGTCGAGACCAGGAATTATCTCGAGGCCGAAAAAGAGGATTCGACAGCGGGATGCAATCACTCAAGTTCATCGGAAGCGGAATGTTCCTCAGCCTTTCTTGGCGAGGCTGCGAATAAAAGAAACGACCTGCTTGATCTGCTCGTCCGTCAACTTGCCCTTATACGCTGGCATCGAGCCCTTGCCGTTAGTAGTAATTGCCGTAAGTTCCGCATCGCTTTGCTTCTGCACCTCTGCTGAACCGAGGTTACGCAGGTGCATCGCTTTGCCCGCCGGACCGCTCCCGCTGCCGTCCGGACTGTGGCAGCCGGCGCATTTTGATTTGAAGAGCGCAGCGCCTTCGCCCTGGGCCCATACCGGCAACGAGAATGCAAGCAGCGAGACAGCCAGAGGCAATCCCCAGAGGTATCTTCGGCTCCGTGAACCACTCATGCGCGCACAGGCATCTCGACTCATTCGTTTAGGCGCCTCCCTCGCAGGAACTCCACGCCACGAAGCTCCTTTGTTACGTCCTCGATGATACATCAGAAGGCATAGCGAACCGAGAAGGTCGCTGTACTACCGTTGAAATCCGGCGCCCCGATCGGCTCGAGCGAGTAAGTCCCGCCGGTGATGGGGATGCTGGTATTTATCGGCCCCTTGGAGTTGTATCCGTAATAGTTCCATTGCGTCTTGTAGCTCAGGCCCTTGTAAACGTTGATCTGGATCAAAGCGAAAGGCCTCTGGTAATTGAATGCCAGGGTACCGCCAGGTTCCAGCGGATCCAAGGACAGGACCCCGGGCCCCACCACTGGATTGATCACCCCCGAGGTGCCGCCAACAAATGTCGCGGAATATCCGAGGCTTATTGTGACTCGCTTCATCGGTTTGTACATCACGTCGCTGTAGGCGTAATGCTGCTTACTGGAGTAGAACTCCGTTCCACCCTGAAGGTTATCCGGCGTGGTATTGCCGAGGGCGCATGATCCCGATCCCGTCGATGGAAACATTGGCAGCCCGATTCCAGTTCCAACGTTCGTCATCGACCCGAAACCGTCGTTGAAGCAAATATAGGCCTGCAACTGGAGATCGGTGTAATTATATCCGATGTTGAAGGCAAGCTTGGAATCCGGATTCGCCAGCATCAGGGCAATGCTGTACGTCCGGCCGTGCTCGAGGTTGTTGACTTGATAGACGTTGTCGCGGTTCTCATGAATATCGACCGCAGCGTCGATGGTCGCCCACGTCCGCGGCCGATAATTCGCGTGAACCTTGTAGCTCTGGATTTGCCGCGGCCAAGTTCGCGTGTAGGAGTAGTCGGTATATCCGAATTGGAAATCGCTATCGACTCGCAGCGTATCCATCGGCCGCAGTGTCAGGCCGAAGATACCTACGTGCTCGTTGATCGGGAAGACCTGGCGAGGCACATTAATAGCCGAACTTATCGTAGCAGCAGAGGCAGCCCAGGTAACGGAGCCGTCCGCATTTTGGGTACACGTGCCACCAGCACGGGGATTAAAAGTGGTCGTCCCCCCCGTGTATGGGCAATTTCCGCGGGCGGCATAAAAGTCGTTTGCCATCGTGCCGCCGGCCCCGCCGGGGTAATAGATGTCGTTCAGCGCTTGACTGGCGAAGTACTGGCTGATCCGGTTATCCTCGTACATATAACCGATCCGACCGGTGATGCGGTTTGTCAGATCGACCTCGAGTTGGATGGTGTTCGATAGCCGTTTTTGTCCCAGGTAATTCTCCGTCAACGTTGTTGCAGCGTCAGCGGCCGCACTCGAGGTAGCACTGACGTTACCGGTCGCACCATAGCTCTGGTGCTGCGGGCAAGTCGGCGCGCTGTAGCTTGGGCCTGGGCAGATACTGGCGAATGTCGGCGTACTCGGCCCGGCAGGAACCCCCGGCAGCGCAAATTGCGCTATTGGCAGCAGTATGCCTGTCTGGCCGGCGACCGAGCCTTGCATGGCGAATAGACTCGTGGTCGTCTGGGGGTTTATTCCAGGATTTTGCCATTGGTCATAATGAACGTTATCGAGGAGCCGAAGTTTTTGGGTTAGCGAGTAAATGCCAGACCAATCCGCGTGCACAAAGATTTCGTTGGCGTTTGACGGACCTGAAACGATGGAGTCGCGAACCTCACTTGTGGCGGAGGCCGTCCATTCGTTTATCGAGTCGTAGAGGTTCGCGATTCTATTGGCGCTGTTGCTGTAGCTGGCCGAACCTGACATCTCAAGCTTTGGGATATCTGTGGACTGAAAGCTCACCCGCTCCGTGGGCATGAAATTCCGCAAGGGTGAAGCCCGCGTATACGACTGGACCATCTTGCAACCCGCAGTTGCCGATGTGAGACCGCCTGTGGTGACTGCGTTGCTCCCGGTTGCGTTGTTTACATAACCGGTAGCCGCGAACGGCGTCGCGCAAGGAACGGCCAATGCGCTATAGGCGCCCGTACCGCCAACACCAGTCGTACCGGCAGCAGTGCCAGTAGGCGCATAGTACCAATTTACCCCCAGATTCACGGGCAGTGTGCCGGGGAATTGACTGCTTTGGACTAGAAATGGCGTGTTGGCGAGCGAGTCGACGGTATCGTACTTGTTCCATTCGAGGAACTGATCGTAGGAAACGGTGGTCCGCGGCAGGACTTTGAAATCCACGCCCATACGATAAGCGTTCGTCGTCTCTTCGAAATTCTCCACCATCGGGATTTCGACGGTGGCGTCTTCCGTAGTGAGCCCGGGCCCTTCCTCTACATTGCGCGAATATCCGAGCCGGAAGCGGACGCGCGATAGCGGCAACAGCGTCAAATCGAAATCCTGCATGCGATGCACGAGATTGAGTGCATGCGGCGACTGAGTATAGCCAAACGAGGGATTGGTGATCGCAAACGAGGCAGGGGCGCCCGCCGGGGCGATCGGGACCGGGTTGAATGGATTCGCCAACAGGTTGTAATCCCAGAAATACTTGTCGCGGCGGAAGACGTACGAAAAGTCGTACCACTTGTCCTTTTCGATCCGCAGGCGCGTGACGTCGTTCGGATCGCCACCATAGCCGAAGTTGCTGAAGTTAAGGTTGTCGAAGAGGAGCCCCTGGTGGTTGAGGGACCTCATGTTCAGGGTGTAATCGAGCAAACGCGGGCCTTGATTCAGATCCACAAACGTGTCGTACGTATCCTGGTTTCCGTTGATCCAGTTTACCCGATAGCCGATCTCAGCCGACTGCTGAACGTTATAGTTACCAGAGTCCACTCCCTTGGTTTCGTCGGAGCTATCCTGGGCTTGAGCAGTAGGCGAGAGGAAAAGGGCTACAGCCGCTACCGCCAAACCGAGCGCTCTGATACCGAACCGATCTCTCATGATTTTTCACCCCGCCGATTAAGACTTGTGATTTCTGCCAGGGAGTCCATGATTTGCCTTGCTATGCCCCGCATTGGCAGAGATTCGTCATATGCACCCTATCGGAAATATATGTCGCTAAAGTTGGATCCGTGGATTTGCGTGTGGCACATTGTGCACGCCTGTATATAGACGGCGTTGTTCGGAACCGGACCATTCATCACCGCAAAACCAGTTGGCTGGCCGTTGTTGCCTGCTGCCTGGATCGGTCCGAAGTGGGCTGCGCTGTGGCATGACAGGCAGAGCAGGTTGACGTTGCTGTACTTCAGCATGTGGGTATTTGCCCCACCGTGCGGGATATGGCAGGTCGCGCACCCCTCCAGCTTCACGGAACAGTGTGGGAACACAAAAGGCCCCTGCTTGTCCTTATGGCATTTGAAACAGACAGCATCCCCGCTGTTTGAGGTGCTGACTTGCCGCACCAGATGGTCGGACTCCCAAACTCCACCCGATCCGTGCTGTTGATGGCAGTCGGTGCATTGGATCAGGCCCTCATTCACGCGGTGATGAAACGGCATATTAAACTGGGACTTCTGCTGGAGATGGCAGGAATAGCAGAGCTCCGGCTGCGCCTTGACCAGCAAGTTTTCTTTCGTTGTCGCGTGGTGCGGTGAGTGGCAATCGATGCAGCTTACTTCGTTCTCCCGGTGGAACGAATTCGCGCTATCGAGATGAGTTGGGTCGGAAGCATGGCAGGTGAGGCAGCGCGCATTGATTTCTTTCGCAGAATGTTCCGTGAACACGAAAATTTTGGTTTTGTCTCCACCGCCCGCGACGTGTTCCGACCCCGGACCGTGGCAATCCTCGCAGCCGTGCTTCGCGAGGCCACCTTCTTTGTATGTTTGTCGCCAGTGCGGGCTCTTCTCCCAGCCGTTGTAAATGTCCTGGTGGCAGGTCTTGCAGACCTCCGCGCCCACATATTGAGCCCCGGTGGAGTCTTTCGAATCCGGCGCCGCTGCAGGAGACGCCTTCGGAGTGTTTTCATCATGTGCCTTTGCGGAACCCAGCGGCAGGCAAACCAAACTAAGCGCGGCAATCGCCGCCCAACGGAAAGTCTTCCAATGCTTCATTGGACTCCCCTCAATTCGTTTCGATGAACTCGTGTAGTGCGATGCATTTTATGCCCCGATTTTATACAACTGGCACCGAGCCTTCGCAGTGACCAGCGTCACAGCGACGAAAATATATCTCGATCAACAACCACAACTTATCCACGGATCTGATCCGATCGATCCGTGTTTCACCGTGGATCAAAGCCAGGTGTTTCACTTTGCCATCCCTCTTCCTACTACCCTGCGAGCTCTTCGAGCGCCGGTCTGTCACGAATCACCAGTGTCGAAGCTCCCAGTTCAAGTATTCGTTGCCTTTTGAAACGTGAGATGATTCTTGCCACCGTTTCCCGACAGACTCCGATCATCTGGCCAATCTCCTCCTGGTTCGCTGTGAGCGTCACCTCCATTTGGCCGCTGGAATTCTTCCATGTAGGAGACAGCCCCAAAAGGAAGCGGGCCATTTTTTGCTCCGCGGATTGAGTTAGGTGGATCGCCTTGAGCTCGGCCGTGAGGGAATAGCAGATCGCGCTTAGATTTTCCGCAGCTGTGTAAGCGGCTTCCGTATCGCGCAGACGTCTTAGTAGATGGTCGCGACAGAGGAAGCTCGCCTTTGTGGCTTCCACTACCTCTGCCGTGGCAGCGTAGGGTAGTCCAAGGATTGTCTCTGGAAGGCCGAGAACCGCTCCGCGGCCTGCCAATGTGAGAATCAGCGACTTGCCGTTGTCAGAACCAATCGAGAGTTTGACCCTACCTTCCCAGACTACGTACGCGCCGAGAGCTTTTTCGTCCTCCGAGAACAGAACAAATCCCTTCGTACGGGAGGTGCGGCTGTTAATTATCAGGTTTCCCAAAAGACGTTCGAGATAAGAATCCGAAAGGACAGGATAGCTGCTCATCTGATTCGGAAACGAGGAGAGGCCCTGCGAGCTTGTGCCGGAGGGTCGCCGGCCTTTTTGCTCTCCCATAACTTGCCTCTGAAAGAGTGGTGAATTACTTTCTCCGCCTCTATTCATAAAACATTTGTAGGGCGAATATCGGTTGAGGCCTGTGACCTATGTCACGGAGTGATGTGACGGCAATGTGAGACCCGCGTGCGTTCCAATCGGTGGGCCAATTCCACCGGATTCAGAAGACTGCTAGGCCCTCATTCGGAAGACGCGCCGTTCTTTCGAGTGTTGTTCAGCAGGGAATCGGGGATGATGAGCCGCTCGACGGGTCGCCCGCCGATAATGTGCGAGTCGATGATCTCGTCCACATCCTCCGGCGTGACGTGGCCGTACCACACGGCCTCGGGATAGACGACAACGGTGGGGCCGATCTCGCACTGATCGAGGCATCCCGATTTATTCGCTCGCACCGTGCCCTTGATCCCGCGCTGCGCGAGCTTCACCTTGAACAGGCGATGGAGTTCACCTTCGCCGGATGGGCTGCAGCAGCCGCGCAGATGTCCTTCAGGCCGCTGATTCGTGCAGATGAAGATGTGTCTTTCGAATTTCGCCATCGGTTTTCCTGCAAGCGAATTCTGGCGCCGGTGATTCTCAGTCTCGCGCCGAGCCATCCATTCCCGCGAGCACGACTTTGTTATTGCCTGGGATGATCATTTCGAAGATCGACTCTACGCTCGTGTAGCCGTAATAACCGAGCCGCGCGATCGGCCGGATTTTGAGGACGTCGATACGACCTTCGGGAGTGATCACCTCATCGTTGATGTGAATCCCGATCACGCGGCCGAACACAACGTCGGATGTCGAGAGCTTGCTGTTCCCAGGCAAACGCACGGTTTCGTGGTAGACGCATTCAAAATGCACGGGAGACTCGGCCACGCGGCACGGCTTGACCGCATGCGAAGGCGCCTTCGTTACGCCGGAAAGATCGAATTCGTCGACATCCGGCGGAACTTCTTCGGCGGATTTATTCACAGCCTCGCGCAGCTCCCACGTTGCCATGTTCCAGACGAATTCGCCCGTCTCTTCGGCGTTCACAACCGTATCTTTACGCCGCCCGTGGCTGTTCTGCCCGGCGGAGAACATCACGTACGGCGGATCGAACGCCAGCATCTGAAACTGGCTGTACGGCGCGAGATTGTGCGCGCCATCGCGGCTAACGGTCGAGATCCATCCGATCGGCCTCGGAATCACGCACGATTTGAACGGATCGTAGCGCAAACCGTGCTGCGTCTTACCGGGCTGGTAGTACATGCAAATGCCTCCTTGAGAGACGCGCGATTCTAGCGCTTCGTTCGGCTGTCGTGCGCGATTTCATCGGCGCTATTTCTTGCCGGCGCTTCGCTGGGCAGCGGCCGGCTTCGTTTCCGGCGCCGTGGTCACCGCCGCCGCGCGCAGGAAACGAAGGAAATCCTGCGCCTCTTTCGCAAGCGGCCGGTTCAGCGGGCGAATCACATCGAGATTGCGACTCAGCGGCTCCGCATCCACGATCTCGATCGAAATCAGCTTGCCCTGCCGCAGTTCCTGCGAGAGCGCGATCTGCGGCAGAAAGCCGAAGCCGAGTTTCCGTTCGACCATGCGCTTGGCCGCTTCGATCGTTTCGACTTCCAGCGCCACATTCGGCAGCAGTCCCGCGCGGCGGAAAAGCCCCTGGCTCAAAGTCCAGTCGCTCGAGCCGCGATCGTAGAAGATCAGCGGCCACGATTCCACTTCCTCGAGCCGGACCTCGCGCTTGCCCGCCAGCGGGTGCGCCGGATGCCCAACGAGAATCAGCGGATCGTTCCGCAGCGTCATTGTTTCGACTTCAGGATGATTCAGCGAGCGCGCCACGCCGATTTCCGCTTCGCCCTCCAGCACCATTTTCAGCACCTGCATCGAATTGCCCGAGCGCAGGTGAACCATCACTTTCGGGCTCTCGTTCTTGTAGTCCTGCATCACATCCGGCATCAGATACGTGCAGACCGAAAGCGACGCCGCGATTCGCAACGCGCCGCCCGTCTGCGGCTGTAGCTCGTGCACCGCCTGCCGCGCCGAAGCCACCGTCCGCAGCAATTGCTCCGCGTGGGGACGCAGCGCTTTTCCCGCGGGCGAAAGCGTGGGATTGGCCCGGCCGCGCGTGAACAGGGTAGCGCCTAGCGATTCCTCAAGCGCTCGTATCCGGCCACTGACGGCGGGTTGGCTCACGTGCAGCGCCTCAGCCGCTCGATGGAAGCCCCCGTACATCACCACTGCCAGAAAAGTCTCCACTTGGTCGATTTCCATCGCCCTTCCCCCTAAACCGTTGCTGCCTAAGCCCTGCAACTGCCGCGCATGATAACACAGACTTATCGCTACGATAACTACAATCACTTTGACTTAATTAGCCCGCTCCCGCGACAATGCGCCTTGGAAATTCCCACCGCCGGATCGGCGCGGTGGCGACGCGCGCATGCAGTTTGCAGCAAACGGGGCCACTCCGTCTTCGTCCCAGCTGAGAGGGCAGTCATTCGATGCATGAGTCGACTCGCGCCGTGTTTGTGCGCGGCGATGAACTGGGTCTATGGAGGCAACAGGATGTCCAGCAACAACGGCAAGCAGGTGAATCTGGAGATGGACTGGCGGACCAATCCGCGCTGGCAGGGGATTACGCGTCCCTACAGCCCAGCGGACGTGGAGCGGCTGCGCGGCTCGATCCATATCGAGCACACGCTGGCGCACGTCGGCTCGGAGCGTCTCTGGAGTCTCCTCCATTCGGAGCCGTTCGTTGCGGCGCTCGGCGCCATGACAGGCAATCAGGCCGTGCAGCAGATCAGCGCCGGCTTGCGGGCGATCTATGTCAGCGGTTGGCAGGTGGCGGCCGATGCAAACGAAGCGGGCGAAACCTATCCCGACCAGAGCCTCTATCCCGCCAATAGCGTCCCGCACTTGGTGCGCCGCATCAATCGGGCGCTTCTGCGTGCCGATCAGATCAATCACGCCAATGGACATCACGCGGACAACGCCGACAGCAAAGTTGCGCATTGGCTCGCGCCGCTCGTCGCCGACGCGGAAGCCGGATTCGGCGGCAACCTGAATGCGTTTGAGTTGATGAAAGCGATGATCGAGGCGGGCGCTTCCGGCGTTCACTTCGAGGATCAGCTGTCATCGGCGAAGAAGTGCGGCCACCTCGGTGGCAAGGTATTGGTTCCGACGTCCGAAGCGATTCACAAACTCGTGGCCGCGCGCCTTGCCGCGGACGTGATGGGCGTTCCAACCGTCATCATCGCGCGCACGGACGCCGAAAGCGCGTCTCTTCTCACGAGCGACGTGGACCCGCAAGATCATGCCTTTATCACCGGCGAACGCACTTCCGAGGGATTCTTCGGCGTTCGTAGTGGAACGAAGGCTGCCATCGCGCGCGCAATTTCTTACGCGCCTTACGCGGACATGATCTGGTGCGAAACGTCGAAGCCCGATATTCACGAAGCGCGCGAATTTGCCGACGGCGTCCAGGCGAAATTCCCAGGGAAATTGCTGGCGTACAACTGCTCGCCATCCTTCAACTGGCGCAAGAATCTGGACGACGCCACGATCGCAAGCTTCCAGCGCGATATCGCCGCAATGGGCTACAAGTTCCAGTTCATCACGCTGGCCGGCTTCCACGCACTGAATCATTCCATGTTCGAGCTTGCCCGAGGCTACAAGCATGAAGGCATGAAAGCGTATTGCCGCCTGCAGGATGCGGAGTTCCAGAGCGAGCACGAACACGGCTACGATGCCGTCGCGCACCAGCAGTTCGTCGGCACCGGATACTTCGACACTGTGCAGCAGGTGATCACCGGCGGCACCTCGTCCACCACCGCTCTCAATGGTTCGACCGAAGCAGCGCAGTTCGCGCCGCGGAAGCGCGGCCCGGACGCCCCGAAAGCAGCTCACGCCGCCCACTGCTGAAGCGTTCGACGCCTCGCTTCTTCCGTCTGGGTATGGAGCGGGCATGCTGTGAAGTGACTCTTCGTGGGAATGTCAGGGACTCGCGAGGGAGAAGCCGCATTTCTCGAAAATGGCGCGCCCCTGCGGGCCCGACAGAAAATCTTCAAGGGCTTTCGCGGCAGCTGGGTCCTTCGTCGTTTTGATCACGGCAACCGGATAAATCACTGGTTCATGCGAATCGGCGGGCGCCTTCGCGACGATCTTCACTTTGCTCGACGAAAGCGCGTCGGTGGTGTAGACGATGCCCGCGTCGACGTCTCCCGTCTCGACGTAAGTAAGCACCTGCCGCACGTCCTTCGCGAGCACTGCTTTTGCGTTCACCTGATCGTAGATTCCGAGGTGCGTGAGGACTTCTTGCGCATACTTTCCGGCCGGCACAGTCACGGGCTCGCCGAGCGCGACTCTTTTCACATCCGGCTTCAGCAGATCCGGGAAACTTGAGATCCCGAGCGTCGATCCCTTCGGCACGATCAAAACGATCCCGTTTCGCAGTAGGTCCCTGCGCGTTCCCTCGAACAGTATGCCCTTCGATGCGAGCTCATCCATCTGCTTGGGCGCCGCCGAAATGTAGACGTCGACCGGCGCGCCCTGCTCGATCTGCAACTGGAGCGTCCCCGACGCGCCGTAGTTCATCGCGAGCGAAACGCCGGGCGCTTGCGACGCGTACGCCTGCTTGATCGCGTCGAGCGCATCTTTCAGGCTGATCGCAGCCGAGACGGTAAGATCGGCGCGTTGCGACTGCGGCGTGGAAGCAGCCGAAAAACCGCCTCCTGCCCACAGGGAGAGGCAAGCCAAGGCAAGGATAGCCGCGCGTGCATTCAGCGTCTTCATACTCCGATTTAATATGGCTCTCTCCGTTATGTCAAAGCCTTCTAATCCGTTCTCGAGCCATCGACACGTACCCCCAATGAAAATTGACACCGTGCGGCACTTCCGATAGTCTGGTTAGGATGAACCTGATGCCACTCGGCGCTTGTCCGGCGTGCAGCTGTTGTTGTCCGGACGTGTGTACGCCGCCGGGGGCACCTGGGTTCACGAGCTAAGTTCTACCAAAACTCGACTGGAATCCCACCCGCCCTCGAATGAATCGAGGAGCGGGTTTTTTTATGTCTTCACAAGAGATCAAACTCGACCTGAACGGTGCCCCGCCAAGGGCGGAAGCTGGCAGTCTGTCCGGCCATCTGAAGAGGCTCGAGGCCGAGAGCGTCTTCATCCTTCGCGAAGCCGCGGCCGAATTCGCGCACCCGGTGATGCTCTACTCCATCGGCAAAGACTCCTCGGTGATGCTGCGCCTCGCGCAGAAGGCGTTCTATCCGGGCAAAATTCCGTTTCCGCTGTTGCACGTCGACACGAGCTACAAATTCCCCGAGATGATCGAGTTTCGCGACTGGTACGCGAAGCACGTCGGCGCGGAACTGATCGTGCACAAGAATCAGAAAGCCCTCGACGAGGGCGCGAATCCCTACGATCTCGGAACGCAAAAATGCTGCGGCCTGCTGAAAACACGCTCGCTGCTCGACGCGCTCGCCGAGGGTGGCTTCGATGCGGCCTTCGGCGGCGCGCGCCGCGACGAAGAAAAATCGCGCGCCAAGGAACGCGTCTATTCGTTTCGCGATTCGCTCGGCCAGTGGGATCCGAAAAATCAGCGCCCCGAGCTCTGGAACCTCTACAACGGGCGGCATCACAAGGGAGAAAGCATCCGCATTTTTCCGCTCTCGAATTGGACCGAGCTTGACGTCTGGCTCTACATCCAGTCGGAGAATATTCCTATCGTTCCGCTTTATTTCGCGAAGGAACGCGAAGCCGTGATTCGCGGCAATTCGATTCTTCTGCCCCAAAATGGCGTCCGCCCGCTGCCGGACGAAAGAACACAGATGATCAAGTGCCGCATGCGGTCGCTCGGCTGTGTGCCGTGCACGGGCGCCATCCGCTCCGAGGCCGACACTGTGCCCAAGATCATCGAGGAGATGCTTTCGTTCCGCCGGTCCGAACGCGAAAATCGCGTGATCGACCACGACGAGGAAGGCTCGATGGAGATCAAAAAACGCGAGGGATATTTCTGATGCCGGCCGCCCCTGCTGAGCCTTCTCCCGAAACGACGACGGCAACAACGGGCGTCTCGCCGCTTTCGAACGCGGGCCTCCTCCGTTTCACCACGGCGGGCAGCGTCGACGACGGCAAATCCACGCTCATCGGCCGGCTGCTCTACGATAGCCAGTCGGTGCTCGAAGATCAGCTCGCCTCGGTGCAGAAGAGCAAGGTGAACCGCTCGACCGGCCCGATCGATTTTTCGCTGCTCACCGACGGCTTGCGCGCCGAACGAGAGCAGGGAATCACGATCGACGTCGCCTATCGCTACTTCACCACTCCGCGCCGTAAATTCATCATCGCTGATACTCCGGGCCACGAGCAGTACACGCGCAACATGGCCACCGGCGCGTCCACGGCGGATGCGGCGATCGTGCTGATCGACCCCACTAAGGGCGTCCTGCGGCAGTCGCGCCGCCATGCTTTCATCGCGAGCCTGCTGGGCGTCCAACATATCATCGCCGCCGTCAACAAAATGGATCTAGTCGGTTTCTCGCAGGATGTCTTCGATCGCATCGCCGCGGAATTTCGCGAGTTCGCGCGTCAGCTTGGTATCAGCAATCTCTACGCGGTACCCGTCAGCGCGCTCGAGGGCGACAACGTGGTGCGGCGCAGCAAGCGCATGCCCTGGTTCGAAGGTCCGGCGCTGCTCGAATATCTCGAAACGCTCGAACTCGGCGGCGACGCAGCCTCCGGCCCGCTGCGTTTTCCCGTGCAATACGTGATCCGGCCGGACGCAAGTTTCCGCGGCTTTGCCGGACAACTTGTGTCAGGCGAGTTGCGCGAAGGGACCAGCGTGATGGCGCTGCCTTCGCTCGTGAAGACGCGCGTGAAATCGATCGTGGCGTTCGAAGACGAAATCGAAGCCGCGCGCCCGGGCGATTCCGTCACGATCACGCTCGAGGACGAAATCGATCTCAGCCGCGGCAACATGCTCGTTGCCGAGACCGATGCGCCCTCCGCGGGCACCGCGTTTCACGCGACGCTCGTCTGGATGCATGCCGAGCCGCTGGATCCGCACAAGATTTACGTCATCAAGCACACCACGAGAACAGTTCGCGGCCGGATCAATCACATTCGCTATCGGGTCGACGTGAACACGCTCGAGCACGTGCCCGCAACGAAGCTCGATCTGAACGAAATCGCGGCAGTTGACGTGAAAACCACGCTGCCGCTGTTCTTCGATCCCTATAAGAAGAATCGCTCCACCGGCAGCTTCATCGTGATCGATCCGCTCACCAATGCCACCGTTGGCGCCGGAATTATCGAGAACGCCATCGCCGGCAATGGTTCCCACAGCCATGCCACTGAACGCAAGCGCAGCACGAAGGAAGAGCGCGTCTTCCGCTTCGGTCATCCGGCGGCGGCCGTCTGGGTCCAGGGACGTCCTCACGTCGCCGAGATGGTCGAGCGCCAGATGTTCGACGAAGGCTGGCACGTGCAGATGGCCGGTCCGAACGATTTTCTCGCGCATGAGCTCGTCACGGTCGCGAAAGCCTTCCGCCTTTCGGGCAACATCACGATCTTCGCGCCGCTCGACGATGGCACAAATCCAAAAAACGTTGTCCGCGCGATCTACGGCCCGGAATCCTTCTTTGCGGTTCGCATCACCGACGATACCGATGAAGAAGCGGTCGAGCGCATCATGAAAGTTCTGCGCAAGTGGCGCGACGCGGAATCCGATGCGGAGAAAAAGAAATCATGAGCGTGACACTGTCTGCCACGGAGCTTGAGTCGCTTTCAGTCGATGCATTGATCGATCGCCTGCTCGCCGAAAATACAGGCTCGCCGTGCATTACATGCAGCTTTCAGGCGGAAGACATGATCGTCGTCCATCTGCTGCGCAAGCGCCTGCCGAAAATTCCGGTGCTCTTTCTCGACACGGGCTACCACTTCTCAGAAACCTACGCCTATCGAGACCGCATGACGAAAGCTTGGGATCTGAACTTGCAGAATCTTGCCGCGAAGCAATCCGTCGCCGGGCAGGAAGCGCAATTCGGAATCCTGAATCAAACCGATCCGGGCCGCTGCTGCCAGCTTCGCAAAGTCGAGCCGCTATTTTCGGCGCTCGAGAATTACGATGTTTGGTTCACAGGACTGCGCCGCGAGCAATCGCCCACGCGCAAGAATTTGAAGGTCGTCGAGCATCATGAGCTGCCGAGCGGCAAAATGCTGCTCAAAGTGAGCCCGCTCGCGGCGTGGACCTGGGATCAGGTGTGGAATTACACCGGCGAGCACGCCATCGAGCATCTTCCGCTATACGATTTCGGCTATCCGAGCATTGGCTGCGAGCCATGCACTGCGATTCCCGCCGCGGGCGCTGACGCGCGGTCGGGCCGCTGGGGCGGGCGAAAGCTCGAATGCGGCATCCACACCGAATCCAAGCGAGCTGACGAATGAACGCGCTCATCGGATTTCTGATCGCGCTCGCGATCGGCCTCACCGGCATCGGCGGCGGCAGCTTCACCGTCCCGGCGCTCGTCCTGATCGTCGGCTTGCCCGCCTCGGCTTCCGTCGGAACGGCGTTCGTGTACGCCGGAGTGATGCGTTTGATCGCCTCGCCATTTTATCTTGGCGGGAAGCACATTCACTGGCGCTATCTGTGGCTGCTGATCCAGGGCGCGGTTCCCGGCCTGCTGATCGGCACGTATCTGCTGCGCACATTAAGCGGCCCGTCGAACATGCCGGTCGTCGTGATCCTGCTCGGCCTTTTGCTTACCATGTCGTCCAGCGTGACGTTTCTCCCCTGGGTGCAGAACCAGAGCTTCGCGCGGAAGAATTCGGGCTGGCTGCCGTGGCTCGCGCTTCCTATCGGTATCGAGTCCGGATTCTCTTCCGCTGGCGCGGGCGCGCTCGGCACCGTGCTGCTCCTGAACTATTCCGAGATGTCGCCGCCGGAAGTGGTCGGCACGGATCTGCTTTTCGGGCTCGTCCTCGCCGTGATCGGCAGCGCATTCCAGTGGAAGTTCGGCGCGATCAACGGTCACGTCCTGACGCAACTGCTTGCCGGCGGAATTCCGGGCGTGGTGATCGGCTGCATCTTCGCGCGCCGAGTGCCCAAGCGAAAGCTGAAGGTCGTCATCGCCGTAATCGCCATTTTCGCGGGGCTGCAGCTCGTATGGAGCGGCTCGCGGACGATGATCGCAAAGCGCTCCCGCTCGACCGTACCATCCTCAGTCGAAGCCGCACCGAAAGTAAATTGAAAACCCCAAAATCGTCTAGAGGTCGAAGCCGAGCTGGAGACGGGCGGCTTCGGACATGCGATCCGGGCCCCAGGGTGGGTCGAAAACGATTTCGACCTGCACTTCCTTCACGTCGGGCAGGCGCGAAAGCTTGTTTTCCACATCAGCCTTGAGGACGTCGCCCATCCCGCAGCCCGGCGCCGTCATCGACATTTTGATGTCGATGCGATGGCCGCCGCCCTGCACGGGGAGCGCGGTGCAGACGTAGATCAGTCCGAGGTCGGCGATGTTGACCGGAATCTCCGGATCGTAGACCGTCTTCAGCTGCTCCCAGACGAGTTCTTCGCTGAAGGGCCGCGTATCCTGCGCCGCGGCTTGCGAACCGTTCGGCGGGGTGAGCCCGAGCGCATCCGCGTCTTTCACGTCGATGCGGAACATGCCGTGATCGCTGGTGATCGTGTAACTGCTGCCGGCAAACTGCATCACGCGCACGCCGATTCCGGCGGGCAGTTTCATGGGCTCGCCGCTCGGAATTTCAAGCGCGTCGCACTCGCGGCTCAGCGTGATGGATTGGCCGTAGGTCATGGATGTCACCGCTACTCCGTCGTGATTGGTTCCCGCTTGCCCTCGAGCGCGGCGTTGAGCGTGTGCCATGCGAGCGTGGCGCACTTCACGCGCACGGGAAACTCGGATACGCCGGAGAAGACTTCGAGCTTGCCCAGTTCGCCTTTGGCATTCGCGCTGTTTTCGGCGTGGCCGGTAACGAGGTTGTGGAAACGAGTGAAAAGCTCTTCCGCTTCTGCTTTCGTTTTGCCCTTCAGCGTTTGCGTCATCATCGATGCCGAAGCTTTCGAAATCGCGCAGCCGGAGCCCTGAAAACTGATGTCCTGAATCTTATCGCCATCGAGCGTGATGAAAATCGTGAAGTGATCGCCGCAGAGCGGATTGAAGCCCTCGGCCTTGTGATTCGCGGCAGGCTGCTCGCGATAGTTGCGCGGCGCCTTGCTGTGATCGAGAATCACATCCTGATAGAGATCGCGCAAGTCGGACATCAGGCGAAAACCTCCTTCACCTTTTCGATGCCGCGGACCAGCGCGTCGACTTCTTGCTTCGTGTTGTACATGGCAAACGATGCGCGTGCGGTGGAATCGACGCCGAATCGCTTCATCACGGGCTGCGAACAGTGATGCCCTGTGCGAATCGCGATTCCTTCCCGGTCGAGAATCGTTCCGATATCGTGCGGGTGAATATTTTCGAGCGTGAACGAAAGCACGCCGGCCTTTTCCCTGGCGGTGCCAATGATTTTCAGGCCCGGAATCGACGAAACCGCGGCGGTGGCGTAGTTGAGCAGTTCGTGCTCGTACGCGCCGATGTTTTCGATGCCGAGTCCGCCGACGTATTCGAGCGCCGCGCCGAGTCCGATCACGCCCGCGATATCGGGCGTGCCCGCTTCAAACTTGTAGGGCAGGCGATTGTAAGTCGTCTTCTCGAAAGTGACGGAAAGGATCATGTCGCCGCCGCCCTGATATGGCGGCATCGCTTCGAGCAGCGCCTTCTTGCCATAGAGCACGCCAATGCCGGTCGGGCCGTAGACCTTGTGCCCCGAAAAGGAATAGAAATCGCAATCGAGCGCCTGGACGTCGACTTTCAGATGCGGCACGGCCTGCGCGCCATCCACCAGCACGGGAATGCCATGGCTGTGGGCCATATCAACGATCTTGCGAACCGGATTGATCGTGCCGAGGGCGTTTGAAACGTGCGTCACGCAGACGAGCTTCGTTTTCGGGCCGAGCAGCTTCGCGTATTCCTCGAGGATCAGCTCGCCCCGGTCGTTGATGGGAACCACGCGCAGCTTCGCGCCGCGGTCTTCGCAGAGAAGCTGCCAGGGCACGATATCCGAATGGTGTTCCATGTCGGTGACGATCACTTCGTCGCCCGCATGAATCTGCGCGCGGCCGTAGGTTTGCGCGACGAGATTGATGCCCTCGGTGGTGCCGCGCACGAAGATGATTTCGGTCGGGCTCGCGGCGTTGATGAATTTCTGCACGGTCGCGCGCGCCGCCTCGTATTCCTCGGTCGCCTGTTCGGAAAGATGGTGGACGGCGCGGTGAATATTCGCGTTGGTGCCCTCGTAATACCCGGAAATCGCGTCGATCACGGCGCGCGGCTTCTGCGACGTGGCAGCGTTGTCGAAATAGACCAGCGGCTTGCCGTGAACCTTCTGCGCCAGGATCGGGAAATCGGCGCGGACGCGCTCGACGTCGAAAACACCGGATGCGGGCTTGGCGGCGATGCTCATGCGACTCGCTCCTCGGGTTGAGAGGAATGGACGATCCGTCTTAGATCCTGACGAACGAGACTCTCGACGTGCTTGCGAGCGGGGCCTTCTTTCATGCGGCTGAAGCATTCGCCGGCAAACGCCATGAGCAGCAGGCGGCGCGCGGAGGTTTCGTCGATCCCGCGAGAGCGCAGATAGAAGAGCGCGTTTTCCTCGATTTGGCCTATGGTGGCGCCGTGCGTACACTTCACGTCGTCGGCGTAGATTTCGAGCTGCGGCTTCGTGTCGATTTGAGCGGTATCGGAAAGCAGCAGGTTGCGGTTGGTCTGCTTGGCGTCGGTCTTCTGCGCGTCCTTGTGAACGATGATGCGGCCGTGGAAGACGCCGTGGGCGTGGCCGTCGAGAATGCCGTTGTAGAACTGGCGGCTGCCGCAGTGCGGGCTGGCGTGCTCGACGAGCATGTAGTTATCAAGATGCTGCCGGCCGTTGCCGATGAAGAGCCCGTTGATCAGGCACTCGCTGCCTTCGCCGGCCAGCACCGGATGAACGTTGTTGCGAACGAGCGCGCCACCGATCAGCACGGAGTGCGACGAAACGTCCGCCGCGCGTCCTTGCTGGATGCGCAGAGTCGAGACGTTGAATGCCTGACCGTGCTCGCGCTCGATCATGTAGTGCGAAATCACGCTGTGATCGCCGGCGACAAGCTCGGTGGCAGTGTTGCAGAGCGCCTTTTCGCCGGCGCCGCCCACCGAAATGTAGTCCTCGACAATCGTGGCCTGGCTGTTTTCCTCGGCGACGATCAGATTGCGCGGATGGCTCACCGATGGCGCGTCGTGCGCCAGAGAGATGAAGAGCAGATGGATCGGGCCTTCCAGCACGACGCTCTTGGGAATGTGCACGTACGCGCCATCTTCGATGAAAGCCGTGTTGAGCGCGGAGAAGGCATCGCGCTGGATATTCAGGTAACGGCCCAAATGCTGTTCAACCACGGCAGGGCGACGCTCGATTTCAGCCGCGAGATTCGTGATTGTGACGCGATCGGGCAAGCGGCCAAATGACGAGAGTTCTGGCGCGAAATGGCCCTCGACGAAAACGAGCTGACAGGCGGCGCCAGCGACGCGATAGGGAGCGATGTCGCTCTGCGATGGCAGGTTGCGAACTTCGCGAACCAGGCGGAACGGGGTCTGCGCGATCGCGGAGAGATTCGTGAAGCGCCAGTCTTCGTCGCGGACCGTCGGAAAGCCGGTTTCGCCGAAGCGCGCGAAGCCGTCTTCGCGCAGCTTGCGCAGCCAGGGATGCTGATGGCTCGACGCCGACTTTTCGAGGCTGGTGAAGCCTTCGAGGTAGTGTTGAAGAGCTTGAGTTGCCGTCGCCACTTTTTCAGTCCCCATCCTTCGCCATCGAAGCCCGAGGGAAAGCAGATTCCTCGCTGCGTCCCGCGCGCGCATAAACCGCGCGAAAGACCAAGACGCGGGACTCCGCTCGGAATGACAGCGATTTGTCTTTTGCGCTCGACATAGCAACGGCGCCATTGGCAGCAACGGTTATGGATCGCGCACAGATCATGCGGCACCTGCCGCGGATTCGATTGTGGCGTAGCCCTGGTCTTCGAGCTGGAGAGCGAGTTCGGGGCCGCCGGAGCGGACGATGCGGCCGTCCACGAGGACGTGCACCTTGTCCGGTACGATGTAATCGAGCAGTCGCTGGTAGTGCGTCACGACGAGCATCGCGCGGTCGGGGCTGCGCATCGCGTTGACGCCCTTGGCCACGATCCGGAGCGCGTCGATGTCGAGGCCGGAGTCGGTTTCATCGAGGATCGCGATAGAAGGCTCCAGAATCTCCATTTGCAAGATCTCGTTGCGCTTCTTCTCGCCGCCCGAGAAGGATTCGTTCACCGAGCGGTTCAGGAACTTTTCGTCCATTTCGAGCAGCTTCATCTTTTCGCGAAGCTTGGGGAGGAAATCCATCGCGTCCATTTCTTCTTGTCTCCGGTATTTGCGGATCGCATTCAGCGCCGAGCGGAGGAAGTAGGCGTTGCTGACGCCCGGAATCTCGACGGGATACTGGAACGCGAGAAAGAGCCCCTCGCACGCCGCCTCCTCGGGCTTCATCGCGAGCAGGTCTTTGCCATTGAGCAGCACTTCGCCGCCAGTGATCTCGTAGGTTTCGCGGCGAGCTAGCACTTGCGCGAGCGTGCTCTTGCCGGAGCCGTTCGGCCCCATGATCGAGTGCACTTCGCCGGCGTTCAGGGTGAGGTTGACGCCCTTCAGGATTTCGTTGCCGTCGACCCTGGCCCGCAGGTTTTTGATTTCGAGCAAGCTCATCTTTTCCTCGTCTGAATCCCTATTTTCGCCAATTTTCTCGTCAATTCGGTGCTGCCACGACCGTGTCGATTAGACCGAGCACCCCTTCTGTGTTTTCAATCACTTACGTCGATTTCTAATCGGCAAATGTCGATTAGAAATGCGCCATTTTGCCGTCATCCGACACTGCCTTCGAGGCTCACGCTCAGCAACTTCTGCGCCTCGACCGCGAATTCCATGGGCAGCTCGCGGAACACGCGCTTGCAGAAGCCGTTGACGATCATCGACACCGCGTCCTCGGCCTTCAGCCCGCGCTGGCGAATATAAAACAATTGATCCTCGCCGATTTTCGACGTAGAAGCCTCGTGCTCCATTTGCGCCGTCGAATTCTTTACCTCAATGTAGGGGAACGTGTGCGCGCCGCACTTATCTCCGATCAGCAGGGAATCGCATTGCGTATAGTTTCGCGCGCCCGTCGCGTCCTTCATAATCTTCACCTGGCCGCGATAGGTATTCTGCCCGTGGCCGGCAGAGATGCCCTTCGAGACGATCGTGCTGCGCGTGTTCTTGCCGATGTGGATCATCTTCGTGCCGGTGTCGGCCTGCTGGTAATTGTTGGTGAGCGCGACCGAATAGAATTCGCCGACGGAGTTTTCGCCCTGCAGGATACAGCTCGGATATTTCCAGGTGATGGCGGAGCCGGTTTCGACCTGCGTCCAGGAAATCTTGGAGTTCTTGCCGCGACACGCGCCGCGCTTGGTGACGAAGTTGTAGATTCCGCCCTTGCCGTTCTTGTCGCCAGGATACCAGTTCTGGACGGTGGAATATTTGATCTGCGCGTCGTCGAGAGCGATCAGCTCGACCACGGCGGCGTGCAGCTGATTCTCATCGCGGATCGGGGCCGTGCAGCCTTCGAGATAGCTGACCGAGGCGCGCTCGTCGGCGACGATTAGCGTGCGTTCGAACTGCCCGGTTTCGGCCGCGTTGATGCGGAAGTAGGTGGAAAGCTCCATGGGGCACTTCACGCCCTTGGGGACGTAGACAAACGAGCCGTCGCTGAAGACAGCGGCGTTGAGCGCCGCGAAGAAATTATCGGTGTAGGGAACCACCGTGCCGAGATACTTCTTCACGAGATCGGGATGTTCCTTCACCGCCTCGGAGAATGAGCAGAAAATCACGCCCGCTTCGGCGAGCTTGGCTTTGAACGTGGTGCCGACCGAGACGCTATCGAACACCGCGTCGACCGCGACATTCGCGAGCAGTTTCTGCTCGGCCAGCGGAATGCCCAGCTTTTCATAGGTGCGCAGGATTTCCGGGTCGAGCTCGTCAAGGCTCTTCAGGTTCGGCTTCTGTTTCGGCGCCGAATAGTACGAGATGTCCTGATAATTGATCGCGGGATAGTGGATGTTGGCCCACTTCGGCTCGGCATCGGCCTTTTCGAGCGATTCCCAATGGCGATAGGCTTTCAGCCGCCACTCGAGCATGAACTCGGGCTCGTTCTTTTTGGCCGAGATGAAGCGAATGATGCCTTCGTTGAGGCCCTTGGGCGCGCGATCCTCGCCGATGTCGGTGACGAACCCCCATTTGTATTCCTGCTGCGCCAGTTCGCGGATGGCGTCGGTATTCGAACTCATTGAATTCTCCCGGAGGCGGACGCGATCGTCGGCACGATCCTACCCCGCGTGTCCTTGATGCTGGTGAGATGCATGGGGTGGACAAGATCGGACAGGGTAATTTTATCGAGAACGCCTCGCACCGCTTGGTTGATGATCTGCTGGTTGCTCTTGATGGGGCAGTAGGATTCAAGATTGCAGAGGCCGGTCACGTCCGTGCTGCACTCGGTGAGAGCCATCGGTCCTTCGATCGCGGAAATGATCTCGATCACGGAGATTTCGCTCGGCTCCCTCGCGAGAATGTAGCCGCCCTTGATGCCGCGATGGGATGTGAGCAGGCCGCTCTGCAGAAGCTGCTTCAGGAGCTTGCTGACGGTCGAAAGAGGCAGGCGGGATTCGACGGCCAGGTCGCGCGCGGTGCGCAGGGGGAGGCCATCGCCACGGGCGAAAATGGTCATCAGGACCAGCCCGTAATCCGTTAGTTTGCCAAGCCTTACCATCTCTTAGCTCCTTACCAGAACATATAGCACTAATCCAGTACGGTTTCGATTCTAGCAATGTGACTATTGGATTGCAAGCGGGAGTTGTGGGGGCGTCAAGCGAGTTTACCTCGACCGCCTCGGCGAAGAGGGCGCCGCAAGCAGCGCCCCTACAACGGTGACCAAATGGCGCCTGATGTCCGATCGTGGGAGTTCGGAGACGCGCCGAGACCGTTGTCCATCAGTGGCGGATGAAGAAGTAGATGGACATGGCGAAGCCGACCACAATGATGAAGCGGCGGATGTATTCGGGGTTCACCTTTTGGGCGAAATGCGCGCCGGCGTAGCCTCCCGTGGCCGCGCCGAAAATCATCACGATGGCCTGCGGCCAAACGATCACGCGGGCAATGATGAAGGTAACGATTGCGACGCCGTTGACGATGCTGACCAGCAGCGTTTTCATGCCGTTCATCGCGTGAATATTTTCGAGGCCGAGGATCGCGAGCAGCGAAAGAAAGAGAATGCCGGCGCCGGCGCCGAAGTAGCCGATGTACATCGCGATGCCGAGTTCGAAGAGCAGGCCGAGAACGATCAGCCAAGCAGGAATCTTGGCGCGAATTGGCTGGGCAACTGGCGAATCGCCGGGAGCGGCTGCGGGATGGCTGCCGGTGCGCTTGCGGACCCAGGAGGTGATGCGTCCGCTGAAAAGAAAGAGCAGGGTTGCGCCAAGGAGCAACCATGGGATCAAGCGGACGAACGTGGCCTGCGGCGTGTGCAGCAGGACGTGCGCGCCCAGTACGCCGCCAAGAATGCCGAGGCCGATCAGCGGCAGAAGGAGGCGGCGCGCGTCGGGCGTGAACGCGTTGCGATAGGCGACCGTGCTGGCGAGAGTCCCGGGCCAGACGGCGACGGTGTTGGTGGCGTTGGCGGCGATCGGCGGGATGCCGGTAAAGAGCAGCGCCGGGAAGGAAATGAAGCTGCCGCCCCCCGCGACGGAGTTAATGGTGCCAGCCAGAAATGCCGCGAAGAAGAGGAAGACCGCCTGGTGGAGAGGCACAAGAAAGAATAACCTGCGCGCGGCGCGAAGTCACTCGCGATGATGCCTGCGCAAGGGAGAACGACGGCAATCGCGACCACGAGGGCCATGAGGCCACGGAGAAAAGCGCTGTCGGCCGAGGAGGCCGAAGACGACGACGGTGCCCGGCGCCCTGCGTGCCGACGTAGACCTTGCCGTTGGCGATCATCGGCGTGACGTATCTGCAGTTCGAGCTGGTCGAGGCGGGCTCGCCTCCGTGGATCGGACGCAAACCACAAGAAATATTGGTGGATTTTGGGCCGACTCTTGCCGCTATAATGTCGGCTCCAATTTGAGTTCTAGATTCAAGGCGACCTCTATCACTTTGTTCGGTCCTCGGAGCCCTTTAGGCGATGACATCTCGCGATAGACTTGCTCTCCCCGATCTGCTCATTGCGGTTTTCCTTCTCGGCGCTGCAATCATGATGCAAAGCTGTGCGGGCAACGGTCCTGGCGCAAATCCGGATCCGCCCGCACCGGATATCGGCGGCCTCAGCGTGGCGTCGGGGCCGGTAGGGACGCCGGTGACGATCGCGGGGACGAATTTCGGAGCGACGCAGGGGACAGCACGGTGAAGTTCAACGGGACGGCGGGCGTGCCGAGTAGCTGGAGTGCGACGAGCATCGTGGTGCCGGTGCCGAGCGGGGCGACGACGGGAAGCGTGGTGGTGAAGGTGGGAGGGGTGGCGAGCAACGGAGTGACATTCACGGTGACGGTGCCCGCGCCAAGCATTACGAGCTTGAGCGTGACGTCGGGGCCGGTGGGGACGCCGGTGACGATCACGGGGACGAACTTCGGAGCGACGCAAGGGACGAGCACGGTGAGGTTCAATGGGACGGCGGGGACGCCGACGAGCTGGAGCGCGACGAGCGTCGTGGTGCCGGTGCCGACGGGGGCGACGACGGGAAGCGTGGTGGTGACGGTGGGAGGGGTGGCGAGCAACGGAGTGATGTTCGCGGTCACCTCGTCCGGCCCGATCAGCGTCAGCCTTAGCCCCAAACGCGGCGGAGCCACCGTGACCCAGCAGATTCAACTGACTGCCACGGTGACAAATGATGTGGGCGCTGCAGGGGTAACTTGGTCCGTCAGTGCGGGCGGTACACTCGGCGGCCAGACGACAACTGTGGCCTCTTTCAGTGCGGCAACCGCGGGCGTTTATACAATCACGGCGACCAGCGTGGCTGACGTTACCAAGTCAGCGGCCGCGACCGTCGGCGTCACCGACCTTCAGGGTGTTTACAGCTACCATAACGACTTGGCCCGCGACGGCGTCAACTCCCAGGAACACGCGCTGACAACCTCGAATGTAAATACGTCAACCTTCGGCAAACTGTTTTCGTGCACTGTCGATGGCGCCGTTTACGCGCAGCCTCTGTGGGTCTCCAACTTGAGCATCAACGGTGCTACGCACAACGTCGTCTTCATCGCTACCCAGCATGACAGTCTATATGCGTTCGACGCCGATTCCAGCCCTTGCGTCCAGCTTTGGAAGGTCAGCCTGATCGACACCAATCACGGTGCGAACGCCGGAGAAACGACGGTTCCCTCCGGCCCCTCGGGATTCTTAGTCGGTGGCGGTAGCGGTGATATCACGCCGGAAGTTGGCGTGACTGGCACTCCTGTCATCAACGCGTCTACCAACACTCTGTATGTGGTTTCGAAGTCCATGAATTCGGTTGGCACATCCTTCTACCAGCGTCTCCACGCCATCGACATCACCACGGGCACTGAAAAATTCAGCGGCCCCGCGAACATCACATCTTCAATTACCTTTCCCGGCATCGGCGATGGTGGTTCGACAGTCAGTTTCGATGCAAGGCAGCAGAATCAGCGCCCGGGCCTCGCTCTGGTCAATGGGGTCGTGTATGTTGCTTGGTCTTCCCACGAGGACACTGCGCCCTATTACGGCTGGGTGGTGGGTTTCAACGCCTCAACCTTGGCCGTTACAAATGTCTTAAACGTGTCTCCCAACGTGCATTACGGCGGCATTTGGATGGGCGGCGGCGCACCTTCGGCCGATGCAAATGGCAATCTCTACCTAATTACGGGCAACGCTCAATTCGACGTGACGAGCAGCGGCGACGATTACGGTGATTCCTTCCTCCAGTTGTCGAGTAGCCTGACCGTCTCTTCGTTTTTCACCCCTTCCGATCAGGCTACCGACGATGCCGATGACCAGGACTTTGGGTCGGGTGGGTCTGCTGTGGTTCTGAATCTGACTTCGGGCACGTTGAAACATCTCGTGATCGGCGGCGGCAAGGATGGCACTCTTTACCTCTTGAATGGCGACGGCATGGGCGGACTGGGAGATTCTAACGCCAGGCAGCATTTCAGCCTCGGCGCTGGGATCTTTGCTACAGGCGCATTCTGGAACAACACCTATTACATCGCGGGAGTGGGTGGCCATCTCGTTTCCTACTCCTTCGACAGCTCCACAAACATGTTCACTACTTCCGTGGTGTCTCAATCTTCGACGAGCTACGGCTTTCCAGGAGCTACGCCGTCCGTCTCGTCGGCAGGCTCAAGCAACGGAATCGGGTGGGCTTTGAACAACGCGAACTACTGCACACCGCAGTCCCCAGGTTGCGGACCAACTGTCCTGCATGCTTACGATGCCACGACGCTCTCTTCGGACCTGTGGAACAGCACGATGGTCAGTGAGGATGCTGCCGGAAACGCCGTCAAGTTCACCGTGCCCACCATCGCGAACGGCAAGGTTTACGTGGGAACTCGTGGCAATAATACCGGCGGCGCGTACGGCTCTACGAGTGTGTCGGGCGAACTCGATGTCTACGGCCTGAAGCCAAATTGACCGCAAGCCCAGAATGGCATCCGTGCCGGGACCTGCGATTCTGAGTGAGTGGCTTGGGCCCGCCGAGCCGAAGCTCTCGAATGTAACGCCCGCCTTCGCCCGCCGCGGCGGGCTTTCTCGCTGACGCGAGTGAAGGCTGGTGGGCCCGCTAGGATTCGAACCTAGGACCAACGGATTATGAGTCCGCTGCTCTAACCAGCTGAGCTACGGGCCCGGCTGGCACAGCATCTTATACCCAATGGTCGGAGAACCGCACGCCTGATCGACACCGCAGCGGGTTAAGAGGAGACCATGGCGACAATACGCTCGTGGCCGAGATCGTATATGTAGTAGTCGCCGGGACGGACGGTAACAAGCTCGTGCAGGCGCGATTTTGCGTCTTCGAGGCCTTGGACGGCCTCGACCCAGACTGGCTCCCCGGCAGGTAGTTTCCGAAAAATATCGTAGGTGACGGTCATGATAGCGCTCCCCCGCAAGAGTTCGATGCATATTCTTCGGCGCTTGTCTTGCAGCAAGTTTGCTGCCAAGAATTGACTGCGCTAACTGATAGGTATTGCATGGGATTACGGGGTGACATGAACCGTCATTGTGTAGTTTTTTACGGCTTTGGGAAGATTTTCGGCGGTCAGGCCCAAAAAGTGCGGAGATCTTGGACCATTGAGCGCATCGTAAGGTAGACTTGTTCGCTAGGAAGGCTGTTGTAGTCCGGGGCATGCCATGGGTTCGTCGAGTCCAACACCGAAACGCTCGCGTGCGCCAATCATCAAGGATGGCGACCCGCAGAATCTGAACGATCTCCTCGAGCTGCTGCACGACGCCATCATTGTCCGCGACGCGAACAACGTGATTTCCTATTGGAACCGCGGCTCCGAGAGAATGTATGGCTGGACCGCCGCTGAGGCCCAAGGTCACGTCATCCACGAGTTCTTCCATACCGAGTTTCCGGAGTCGTTTGACGATCTGTACAGGACGCTATTGGAGACCGGGGTCTGGGAAGGTGAGCTCGTACACCGCACGAAGGACAATCGCGTCCTCGTAGTGGAGAGCCGGCAAGCGGTGCAATGGGACGAGCGCGGACTGCCGAGCCGGATCCTGGAAGTCAACCGGGACATCACTGCGCGCCGCGAGGCGGAAGAGTCGCTGCGCAACCTCTCAGCTCGCATTCTGCAACTGCAGGACGAAGAGCGCCGGCGGATCGCCCGGGAGCTTCACGATACCACGGGGCAGAGTCTTGCTGCGCTGGCGATTCATCTTTCGGCAGTCAACGAACGGATCGCAGGCAAGGATCCTGCCGCGTCCGACATCGTGCGCGAGGCGATGGCCTTGGCGCAAGAAGCTTCCGATCAGACGCGGACGCTCTCCTATCTGCTCTACCCGCCGACGCTTGACTTCTCCGGCTTGAAGTCCGCTCTCGAGTGGTTCGCGGATGGATTCACGCAGAGAAGCAAGATCAAGGTCGATCTCGATCTGGCGCTCGGCGAAGAAAGAGTGCCGCAGAGCCTCGAAACCGCGCTTTTCCGAATCGTGCAGGAAAGCCTCACGAACATGTACCGGCATTCCGGCGGGACGCTCGCGACGGTCCGCGGAAGGCGCCAGGCCGGTACCGTGAGCCTGGAAATCAGCGACAACGGGAAGGGAATTCCGCGCGAATTGCTGGCATCGCTCAGCGGATCGGGAGGCCAGGTAGGCGTGGGAATTCGCGGCATGCGAGAGCGCGCGCGCCAGCTGGGCGGAAAGCTAAGAATCAAGTCGAACGACGCCGGCACTACGGTGATGGTGGTGCTGCCGGTTCCAGAAACTCCGAAAGAGGAAGACCACCGGGCGCGGGGTTTCACTCCCGTCAAGGCGGCCGGAAATCCTTCAGAGGAATAGCAGACACTGGGGAGGGCTTGCCCTCCCCGGTGTCACACGGTTCAGGCCGCTGCGCGAGGAGAAGCTCGGTCGAGCAGCGAGACTAGGTGTTCTGCCGCAGGTGGAGTTCCAACTTCTCCCGCAACGATTTCGTGCGCCCTGATCCTCTGTCCGTAGAGCGCGTCGTTGGCTTCGCGGTCGGGCCGAAGCGTCGAGCCTTCCAGCGAAACCCCCGCGAATATGCCGCGAGAGCGGGAATAGGTTAGGAGTTCGGCGCGCATGTAGGCGTCCGTATCGGCTTCGGCGGCGCGCCCCACGGGGCCGGCGGCGGCGGAAATGTCGCCACCTAGCTTGACCTTGCTATGCAGGAGGCTGCGAACGCCCCGCTTGTTCATGACCAGGAAAACGAAATCCGTCGCCTGGCCGCCGATTTGAAGACCGAAGCTGCCTCCTTCGATCGCCATCATGGTCGGCGCACCCCACGGACCCGTGAAATCAGATCCCGAGCGGCACACCATCGCGCCCCGGCCGTAACTTGCGCCGAAGACGAACGCGGCCTTCAGTACGGACGGAACGACGATGACGCACTTGGCCTTGTCGAGCAGGTCTTGCGGAATGTCGTCGGGCATGTTGAGAACCTCGTTCATCACCTGGCCGGCATTTTGCAGCCGATCTTCCTGCTTTTGTTTGTCGGATTCGGCAGCGAGCTGGGGGACCGCCACGGCCAATACGAGCAAAGTCACGATGAAGGCATGCAATAGAGATTTCATATTTTCCTCCCTCGGTAGATTGTCGCGAGTTTGGCGTTCCTAAAGCGCTGGGTTCACCGGCGCGCAAAACCTCCGAGCAGCGCACGTCGGCATTTTTAGCTCTCCAAGGTATAAACCGCTGCCGGCCTGGGAGCCATACACGGTCCTGGGTATATTCAGGGAGTCACAGCCTGAGCCTGCAAGTTCCAGAGCCGCAATGGCATACAGCGAACCACCCCCGAAAGCTACAGCATGCCTCGGATAGACCCGCAAGGGGCCCTCGGGTACTTTGGCGGCTGTCGATTCTGGCAGTGGGTAAGCGCAGATGATCGGGTCCGACTTGAGAAAACTCGGAAGGGAGCCAAACACATGATGAATGACCTGAGCACGCTCGAAGCCCCTATGGCTTGCGACAGCAGTCCCTTGATTTATGCCGAGGAATCCATCCTCGTCGATCAAGCGCGGGACGGGGACGCAGACGCGTTTGAGCAATTGGTCCAGCCTCAAATGTCGAAGGCGTACCGCGTGGCGCTGCGAATTACCGGAAACCGGGAAGACGCCGAAGATGCGATTCAACAGGCCCTGCTGAAGGCCTACGCCCACATCGACCAGTTTCATTCGAAATCGAGATTCTCGACTTGGCTCTTGCGGATCACGATCAACGAGGCGCTCGGGAAGCTGCGCAAGCAGCGCGCGGAGAATGCGCATCTTTCGTATGGCACCAGTGTTTCCGAGGATGGCGCCGACCCCATGGAAATGATTCGGGCGAAGGACGATGCGCGCCCCGAAATGCTTTACGTGAAACAGGAGAAGCAAAAGCTGCTATGGGAAGCGATCGACGGCCTGCGGGGGACGTCACGGGCCGTCGTGTGGCTTCTCGGGCTCGAAGAGCGGCAGACGAAAGAGACGGCCAGGATTTTGAATTTGTCTGAAGCGGCCGTGAAAGCGCGTTTCCTGCGGGCGCGGCGGAAACTGCGCGAATGTCTGGCGGACCGCATGTAGGCGGACTTTCTTCGGCCCGCGAGAATCCCAGCCATGTCTTGACCTTCGTTCTTAAATCGATGAGTTGCAGCGGTTGAGAAGGCATTGTGCGGTGCCGCGGACCCCGCAATGGGAGTCACGGCCACGCCGAGATTGTGGCGAGACGTTTTCCGCGTGTCCTTGACTGTCTTCTCGATCGTGTATAATTGAGTTTCTAGTCCGCTCGAGGATAGAGTCTCTGTGCGGGAGCCACATCCCATTCCCTCGGCTTCCACCGGATTCGAAGTGTTGGAGGGATGATCATGAAGACGGTGCGGATTCTCATCGTTGACGATCACGATCTCATGCGTCGCGGGATCAAGGCGCTGTTGCAATCGCATGCGGGGTGGGAAGTTGTCGGCGAGGCCCATACGGGACGCGAAGCGGTCACCAAGGCCGAGGAACTCAAGCCGGACGTCGCGATTCTCGATATCAGCATGCCCGACCTGAACGGCATTGAGGCGGCGCGCCGGATTCGGAAATCGGCGCCCAACACCGAAGTTCTCATCCTATCAGTGCATTATTCCGACCAATTGATTCGCGACATTCTCGAAGCCGGCGTGCGCGGCTACATCGTGAAATCGGATTCCGACCGCGATCTGGTGATCGCCGTCGAAACGCTCGCGAACCACAAGCCGTTCTTCACGCCGCGGGCCACCGAAGTGATCCTCAGCAATTTCAATGGCGCGCGCCCGGGCAACGATCTGCCCGAATCGGTTCGCGACCGGCTCACCTCGCGCGAGCGCGAAATCGTGCAGTTGCTCGCGGAGGGCAAGAGCAGCAAGGAAGTCGCTTCGTCGCTCGGTATCAGTGTGAAGACCGCCGAAACCCATCGCGCGAATATCATGCGCAAGCTGCAATTGCACACGGTGACCGATCTCGTTCGCTACGCGGTCCGCAATCAGATTATCGAAGCGTAGAAGAAACGTTTCCGATTTCAGGTCGAGGTCGATCGACCCGCTTTGCTCGGCTTCCGCGCCGTGATATAAATAAGTTAGCAGAGCATGCAGGATTCATCCCATACCGGTCCTCCGGATTCGCCTGAAGAAGCGTCTGCTCCTCCTTTGCGGCGCGAGCTGCGCAGCTGGACGCGCGACCTCGCGGTGGCGCTCGGCCTGGCGATCGTCGTGATGATCTTTTTGTATCAGCCGGTCAAGGTGGAAGGCACCAGCATGAATCCACTTCTGAGCGATCAGGAGCGAATCTTCATCAACAAGTTTGTCTACCGTTTCGAGCCGATCGAGCGTGGCGATGTGGTCGTCTTCTGGTATCCTCTCGACCGGTCGAAATCGTTCATCAAGCGCGTGGTCGGCTTGCCCGGCGAGACGATCGAGATTCGCGACGGCCATCTCTACATCAATGGCGACGAGTTGGCGGATCAATACGTGCCGGCCGGATATATCGACAGCTCGAATTACGGGCCGCGCAAGATTCCGCCGGGCGATTATTTCGTGATGGGCGACCATCGCGATAGCTCAAATGATTCGCGCGTTTTCGGGCCGGTTCCGCGGTCTTTCATCTACGGCAAGGCCGTGTTCGCGTACTGGCCGGTCGATCACTTTGGATCGCTGACGACGCCTTCGACAGTCAGCGCGGCATCGAAATGACATCTTCTGGAGGACAACACACTGACCGAGGCCCTCGCAGGACGCGCGACGCTCGCGCTCGAGGACGGAAGAGTCTTTAACGGCCGCGCGGCGGGCGCTCAAACCCGTCGTGGCGGCGAAGTCGTTTTTAACACCAGCCTTACCGGCTACCAGGAAGTATTCACCGATCCAAGCTACTCCGGGCAGATCGTGTGCCTCACGTATCCGCACATCGGAAACGTCGGCACGAATCTCGACGACGAAGAGTCCGCGAAGCCGTACATCGAGGCGCTGATCGTGCGCGAATTTTCGCCGCTCGCGTCGAACTGGCGTGCGAGCGAAACCGCGCAGCAATATCTCGAGCGCTACGGCGTTCCGGTGATTTGGGATCTAGACACGCGCGCGCTCGTGCGGCACCTGCGCAATGTGGGCGCGCTCCGCGGCGTCGTTTCCACCGATGGTGCGCCCGCCGACCAGCTGATCGCCGAGGCTCGCGCGCTGCCCACGATGGCGGGCCAGGAGCTTGCTGGCCGCGTCACCACGGCCGAGAAATATCGTTGGACGAAAGGCTCGATCGATCTCGCTGCACCTCTGGCCGCCGCTGCGGCTGCATCCGCGGCCGTCGCGAGAACCACCAGCGCTGTGGCGGGTGCGAAATCCGCGGAAGGGCGCGGTTTCAACCCCGCCGCTGCAGCCTCGAAAGGAAATGGGGCTTCAGCCCCTGAGGCCGCGCGCCATCGCGTGGTCGCCTATGACTTCGGCATCAAGCAGAATATCCTCCGGCTGCTCGTCGATCATAATTGTGATGTCACCGTCGTGCCGGCGCGAACCTCTGCGAAAGACGTGCTAGCGCTCAAGCCCGACGGCATCTTTCTCTCGAATGGCCCCGGCGATCCTGAGCCGGTCGGCTACGCCATTGAAAATATTCGCAAGCTTCTCGGCCGCGTTCCGATTTTCGGCATCTGCCTCGGCCACCAGCTCTGCGGTCTCGCGCTCGGCGGGAAAACCTTCAAGCTGAAGTTCGGTCATCACGGCTCGAATCATCCGGTGAAAAATCTCCGCACAGGCAAGGTCGAAATCACGGCCCAAAATCACGGCTTTTGCGTCGACCCGGATTCGCTGCCGTCGAGCGACGTCGAAATCACGCATCTGAATCTGAACGACCATACGAACGAGGGCTTGCGCCACCGCTCGCTCCCGCTATTCAGCGTCCAGTATCATCCGGAAGCGTCGCCCGGCCCGCACGACGCCCGCTACCTCTTCGATGATTTTGTCGCGCTGATGGAGAAGGCAAAAGCTTGAGAACCTTGGCGATTCTCGCATTAGTGCTTTCAGGAGCTGCCCGCGTGGCTTACGGTGAGTGCGTCGTTGTTTCTGGGCCTCAGCTGTCCTCGGCGAACATCCGGGTCGTGGCTTTAGTGGACGGCAAACCCGCAAAAGACGTCCAGGTGAGTGTCTTCTTGTTCGTGGGGGCGCACTCTGAGGCATTGTACACACTCGTTACCGACGACAAGGGGGTCGCGGTTCCCCCGGAACTGGCTGCTGGCACCTACCACATCGAAGCGTCGACGTGGAGGGCCACACCCTACGATTTGGACATCATCGTACCAATGGATGGCCGAGTGACTCCCATAGCGTACTCGATGAACATGCAGTCCGACGCGTCACTTCGGAAGATGTCTATGAACCTCAAAGCGAGAGTCGTGCCAAGCACAGTGCTCCGGATGTTTTCTGGGATCGTATACGATCCGTCAGGTGCGTCAGTCTCTGGTGCCACCGTCGAAGTTTGGAAAATGAACGCCGATGGTGAGCTGATTGCCGCCCAGGGTCGGGTAACCACTGGGAGCGACGGCAAATTCTCGTTGGACTTGGCGGATGGCCTGTATTTCGCCATTTTTCGAGAGCCAGGATTCCGCAGAAAGATTGTGGGCTTTAGAATTGCCGCAAACGATTCGTCGCAGGGTTCATCGGTGCCCCTCACTGTCACCCTTGACCTTGCCAGCTGCTAAGACAAATGTGGTCAACACTTACTAATGCCGAAACGAACTGACATCAAGAAAATCCTGATCATCGGCTCGGGCCCGATCATCATCGGGCAGGCGTGCGAGTTCGACTACTCCGGCACGCAAGCCTGCAAGGCGCTGCGCTCCGAGGGCTACGACGTGATCCTCGTCAATTCGAATCCGGCGACGATCATGACGGACCCGGAAATCGCGGACCGCACCTATATCGAGCCTCTCTCGAAGGAATATCTCGAAGCCATCATCGCGGCCGAGCGCCCGGACGCGCTGCTGCCGACCGTCGGCGGCCAAACTGGACTGAATCTCGCCGTCGAGCTCGCCGAAAGCGGCATTCTCGATAAGTACGGCGTCAAATTGATCGGCGCGTCGCTGAAGGCGATCAAAGTCGCCGAGGACCGACTGCTCTTCAAAGATGTCTGCCGCAAGATTGGCCTCGAAGTTCCCGCTTCGGCGGTCGTCACCAACATTCCCGAAGCGATCGATCTCGCGGACAAGCTCGGCTACCCGGTCGTGATCCGCCCGTCATTCACGCTCGGTGGCACCGGCGGCTCGATCGCCTACAACCATGAAGAATTTGCGGACGCCATCGCTCGCGCTCTCGACGCGAGCCCCGTCCACCAGGCGCTGATCGAGGAATCCGTGATCGGCTGGAAGGAATTCGAGCTCGAGGTAATGCGCGACTTTCGCGACAACTTCGTCGTGATCTGCTCGATTGAAAATGTCGACCCGATGGGCATCCACACGGGCGATTCGATCACCGTCGCGCCCGCGCAGACGCTTACCGACAAGGAATATCAGCGCATGCGTGACGCAGCCGCCGCGATCATCCGCGAAGTCGGCGTCGAGACGGGCGGCTCGAACATCCAGTTCGCGGTCGATCCCGAGACCGGCCGCATGACTGTGATCGAAATGAATCCGCGTGTCTCGCGCAGCTCCGCGCTCGCGAGCAAAGCCACCGGATTCCCGATCGCCAAGATCGCGGCAAAACTCGCCGTCGGCATGACGCTCGACGAAATCCCCAACGACATCACGCGCAAGACGCCTTCGTGCTTCGAGCCGACGATCGACTACGTGGTCGCGAAAATCCCGAAATGGCAGTTCGAGAAATTTCCCGGCACCGATACTACGCTCACCACGCAGATGAAATCGGTCGGCGAAGTGATGGCCATCGGCCGCACATTCCAGGAAGCGCTCTGCAAGGGCATTCGCGCGCTCGAACCGAGTTCCGCGTGGCGCCCGCCCGCCGAAGTCAATACGGCGCTTTTGCGCGAGAGGCTCCACGTCCCCGGCCCAGACCGCCTCCACTGGCTCTTCGAAGCTCTCGAGCGCGGCATGAGCTGCAAAGAAGTCTGCGAGCTCACGCGAATCGATCCGTGGTTCATCCGCCAGCTCGAGGAAATGCTCGCTGTGGACAAACAGGTCGCCGCCACCACGCTTTCGAAGTGCTCGCGCGAATTGCTGATGGAATCGAAGCGCTCGGGCGCGAGCGACGAGGAAATCGCCAAGCTCTGGAACGTGAAATCCGCGTCGGTCCGCTCGCGGCGCCGCGAATTGGGCGTTCGCCCCGTTTTCAAGCGTGTTGACACCTGCGCCGCCGAATTCGAATCATTCACGCCGTATCTCTATTCGAGCTACGAGGAAGAAGACGAGTCCGAGCCGGTCGATCGTCCCAAGGTCGTGATTCTCGGCAGCGGGCCAAGCCGTATCGGGCAGGGCATCGAGTTCGATTACTGCTGCTGCCACGCCGCGCTCGCGCTCAAGGAAGACGGTTACGAGACGATTATGGTGAACTGCAATCCTGAAACCGTCTCGACGGATTACGACACGTCCGATCGCCTCTACTTCGAGCCGCTCACGCTCGAAGACGTCCTCGAAGTGCTCGACAAGGAAAAGCCGCAGGGCGTGATCGTGCAGTTCGGCGGGCAGACGCCGCTGAATCTCGCGCTCGACCTCAAGCGCTACGGCGCGAAAATTATCGGCACCGATCCCGAATCGATCGACCTCGCCGAGGATCGTCGTCGCTTTGGCGCATTGCTCGCCGAAATGAATATTCCGCAGCCACGTGCCGCCACGGCCCTCGCGCCGCAGGAAGCCGTCGCCGCCGCTGGCGAAATTGGCCTGCCCGTTCTCGTGCGCCCGAGTTACGTCCTCGGCGGGCGCGCGATGGTGATCGCCTACGATCTGAAAACTGTCGAGGACTACGTCAATCAAGCCGTACTGATCGGCACAGCATCCGATCCCAAGCGCCCGATCCTGATCGACCAATTCCTCGAAGACGCCACCGAAGTGGACGTCGATGCACTGGCCGATGGCGACGATGTCGTGATCGCCGGCATCATGGAGCACATCGAGGAAGCCGGCATCCATTCCGGCGATTCATCGTGCGTGTTGCCGTCGGTATCGCTCAAGCCCGCGGTGCTGGAACATATTCGCGATTACACCACGCGTCTGGCTCGCGCGCTCCATGTCGTGGGGCTCATGAACGTCCAATACGCGATTCAACGCGATACGGTCTACGTCCTCGAAGTGAATCCGCGCGCTTCGCGCACCGTGCCGTACGTCAGCAAGGCCACGGGCGTGCCGCTCGCAAAAGTGGCCGCGCGCCTGATGACCGGCCGCAAGCTCAAAGAAATGCATCTCCCGATCGTCGAAATGAACGGCGTGAAGGAACTCGCCCTCTACGATTTCTTCGCCGTGAAGTCGCCCGTGTTTCCGTTCAACAAGTTCCGCGGTGTCGACACGATCCTCGGCCCCGAGATGCGCTCGACGGGCGAGGTGATGGGCATCGCGTCCACGTTCGGCATGGCTTTCGCGAAGGCGCAACTCGCCGCGGGCCAGCGCCTGCCGCTTTCAGGCACGGTCTTCATCAGCGTGAACGACCACGACAAAAGCCACGTAGCCGGCCTTGTGAAAGATTTGATCGCGGCCGGGTTGACAATCATCGCCACGCGCGGCACGGCCGCGGCCCTGAAACGCGCGGGCATCGAAGTGCACGGCGTCTACAAGGTGAATGAAGGCCGCCCGAACATCGTCGACCTCGTGAAAACGGGCAAAGTGAATCTCATCATCAATACGCCGCTCGGCCGCGAATCCTTTTATGACGAAAAATCGATTCGCCGCGCCGCTGTGCGTTACAACGTTCCGTGCATTACGACTCTCTCGGCGGCCAGCGCCGCCGCGCGCGGCATTCGCGCCATGGCGGGGCATGAACCTGAAATCGCCGCCCTGCAGGATCTGCACCGCCGCAAATCCGCGGCTTTGCCCTAAAATACCCTGGAAACAAATGGCTTGCTCTGATCCAGGTCTGCTCGCACAATCGCTGGAATCCGAATCTTTGCGGGTTGCGTCTCATCCAATCACGACGGTGGGGATTCTCATTCCAATTCGGCCATCTATCGCGGCGGCAACGCGCTGTCGTTGCCGGTGTCCGAGGCCGAGCGTATCATGAGTTTGCAGACGGAATCCCACTGCATCTCTTTCCGCGAAGTACCGCACACCACGAAGCTCTTTTCCTCTTTTGTAGAAGATTTCAGCCAAGTCTCCGAATATTACGCGCACCCTCCGACCGCTGCCGGAATTGACGCTGCCGCGCGCGAAGTCCGCCTCGACCCGGACGTTCGAAAGGCCGTAATCGCAGTTCTGCGCGAGCAAAATGCGCGCTTCGCGGCGGGCAACGAAATCGATCCGAGCACCGCGCGAAATCTCGATCGCCTTGCTGCCGGCGCAGTCGCGATCGTCACGGGCCAGCAGGTGGGACTTTTCTCCGGCCCAGCGTACACCTTCTACAAAGCGATCTCCGCGGTGCGCGTAGCGGAAGAGACGACGCGTCGCGGCATCGACGCCGTGCCCATTTTCTGGCTCGCCACCGAAGATCACGACCTTGCCGAGGTGAATCACTCGACCTGGGTAACGCGCAGCGGCCTCGCGCGCTACGAGTTGCCCGCTCGCGGCGAAGACGCCGGCAAGCGCGTGGGTGAAGTCGTGCTCGGCGAAGCCATCCAGGCGCTCGTGGGCGCAGCGGCGCAGACGCTGCAGGGCCCCGGCGCAGAGGACGTTTCGCGCGCGCTGCACGAATCGTATGCGCCGAGTGAAACATTCGGCTCGGCTTTCGGAAAGCTGATGGCGCGCCTGCTCGCGGGCCGCGGAATCATCTTTATCGACCCGCTCGACGTCCGCCTCCATCGCATCGTGGCGCCGGTCTTCCTGCGCGCGCTCGACGACGCAGGCCCGCTCAACGAATCGCTGCTCGCGCGCTCGAAGGAACTCGAAAGCGACGGCCTCCACGCCCAGGTGAAAGTCACGCGCGAGACAACGCTGCTCTTCCACAATATCGACGGCCGCCGCGAGCCGCTCCGAAGCCGCAACGGCAAATTCTTCGCGGGCGAGACGGAGCTTTCGCGAGAACAGATCGCAGCAACCATCGAATCGCAGCCCGAACTCATCACGCCCAACGCTTTGTTGCGCCCGATCGTGCAGGATTCGCTGCTGCCGACCGCCGCGTATATCGGCGGCCCGGCGGAAGTGGCCTACCTCGCGCAGTCGCAAGTGGTATACGCGAAAATCCTCGGCCGCATGCCTGCCATCCTGACTCGCGCCAGCTTCACGATCGTCGAGCAGCCCATCGCCCGCTTCCTCGCGCAGTACGGCCTCGAGATGCGCGATTTTCTCCACGGCTCGCAGCACGTCCGCGCGCAAATGGAACAAAAGGCGCTGCCGGACGCGCTCGTCGCCCGCTTCGACAAAAGCGAGGCGGAGATCAGCGCGCTGCTGCAATCCTATCGCGAGCCGCTCGGCCGGCTTGATTCCACGCTGCTCGACGCGCTGGAAGTGGCCGAGCGCAAGATGATCTACCAGTTCAGCCAGCTCAAGGCAAAGGTGGCGCGCGCGGAAAATTTCCGGTCGGGCGTTCTCGACCGCCACGAGCGCATTCTGCTCGACGCGCTCTACCCGAATGGCGAGCTGCAGGAACGCACTCTCTCCGCACTTCCTTTTATCGCGGCCAATGGCCCCGCGTTTCTCGACGATCTCGCCGCCCTTGCCTCCGTGGCCGGCTCGGAAAGCGCCCGATCCTGCGTCTACCAGCACCACGTCTTGTTTTTGTAGCGTCCTCATTTCGCGTGGTAGACTAGCCCATTCTTCACATCGATTCTTGTGGTTCGGAGGCGCTCACGATGAAAATTACGCCGGGAAAGAAAAAGGGACTCGAAGCCGTTTCCAACGCACAGGGTGTGATCGCCGCGGCGGCCATGGACCAGCGCGGCTCGCTCAAGAGCGCCATCGCCAAGGAAAAAGGCGTGGACAAGAGCGAAGTGACGTCGAAGATGCTCGAGGAGTTCAAGACCGCGGTCACGCGCGTCCTCACGCCGCACGCCAGCGCCATCCTGCTCGACCCCGAATATGGCCTTCCGGCCGCCGCCGCGCGCTCGAAAAACGCCGGCCTGCTGCTCGCCTACGAAAACAGCGGCTACGACAACACGAAGCCCGGCCGCCTGCCCGACTTGCTCGACATCTGGTCTGCCCGCCGGCTGGTGGCCGCGGGCGCTGACTGCGTAAAGATTCTTCTGTATTACACGCCGTTCGATCCGCCCGCCATCAACGAAATCAAGCACGCCTGGATCGAGCGGATCGGCGCGGAATGCCAGGCGGTGGATGCCCCGTTTTTCCTCGAATTTGTTGGCTACGAAGAGGGCGGCGACGAAAAGGGCATCGGCTTCGCGCGCAAGAAGCCCGAAATCGTGGCGGGAAGCATGGCGGAGTTCTCGAAGCCGCAGTACGGCGTGGATATTCTGAAAGTCGAGGTTCCCGTCAACATGGCGTTCGTCGCCGGCACGAAAGCCTGCAAGGGCGATGCCGCCTATACTCGCGATCAGGCCAAGGAGCATTTCCGCCGCGCCGCCACCGCCGCAAAGAAGCCGTTCATCTATCTTTCGGCTGGCGTCAGCAACGACGTGTTCAACGAAACTCTCGAGCTCGCCGCAGAATCCGGCGTGAAATTCTCGGGCGTCCTCTGCGGCCGCGCTACGTGGAAAGATGCGATCCCGGTCTACGCGAAGCAGGGAGTGAAAGCGCTGGAGGACTGGCTGAACGATCAGGGCGTGAAGAACATCAACAACGTCAATGCGCGCCTGAAAGCCGCCAGTCCCTGGTACAGCTTCTACGGCGCAAGCTCAGTTGCCGGTCTTTCGTGAGGTCGACGCTGCTGGCGCTGCCGGCATCGCCAGCGATACTCCCGGCGAGTTAATCGCGCCCCCTCCGCACTGCGCTGCGACCTGCGTCGCAAGCGAGTCGTCGAGCAGCGTGCCATTGTGACTTTTCGCAGAGCACACCTGATTCGCGTCCAGCCCTCCTGCTCCGCGCATATCCGCGCCGTCCAGGTTCGCGTCGCTTAGATTTGCTCCGCTCAGCACCGTTCCCGAAAACTGCGCCCAGCGCAGATCGGCTCCGGGCAGGTACGCATCGATCAGAATCGCGTCTCCAAGCTGCGCGCCCTTCAGATCGGCGCCAGGAAGCCGTGCCGACCACAAATAGGCCCCGCGAAGGTCCGCGCGCTCCATCTGCGCTTGGTCAAGGTAGGCCTCGCGGAAGTCCGCCTTCTCGAAGTTTGCTCGCGTGAGCGTGGCGGTAGATAACCGCGCGCCGTAGAGCGAGGCGCCCTTCAGATCGGCGTCGGTCAAAATCGTTCCGAGAAGCCAGGCATGCGACAGATTCGCATTTTCCAAATCGGTGCGGCGCATGTCGGCGCCGTCGAGAACCGCGCGGTCGAGATTCGCGCCCTTCATCTGGGTATGGTCCATCAGGGCATACCGCAAGTCGCTCTGCCCGAGATCAGCGCCTCGCATGTCCGCCTCGGAAAGATACGCGCCTTGCAAGTTCGCCTGCCACAAGTGAGCGTTCACAAAAAACGCACCGTAGGCCTGCGCGTAGCGCAACCTCAACCCGTTCAACCGCGGCCCGACCACCAAAGGAACTTGTGCATCGCTGCCATTCCAGTTCCTTGGTCTTGTCGAGATCGACGCTTCCGTCAGATCGGCGTATGGGTCGAAGCCCACGTACCAGAAAGCGGTCGTTGCCCATCGGCGGATGTTCGAGGGGCCGTATTGAGGTGCGCGGTGGTGACCGTGAGGAACTCCGGCGATGGTCCCGACGGAAAGGAAGAGCAGCACGGCGCCGAGCGCGCCCGCCACCGTCGTGGGGTTGATCTTCCGCACTTTTGCCCACAGCCGGTCGGTCCATTTCCGCTCGAGCGCCCATCGTTCCGGCGGACGTCCCGTCTTCATGGTGACGTAGAGAGCCACGCCGGTGGCGATCACCACCAGCAGCATGTGCAAAATCGTGCCGCGTACTTCCTGTCGCGTCAGGTAGCGGGCCCAGAAGAGCAGCAGGGTCGCCGGCACAGTCCAATAGGCGAGCACGGTCGAAACGCCCTTTTCGACGACGCGCGTCGAGGAACCGTCCTGGTCGATCCAGCGGAAATGCGCCCGCAAGAGCGCCAGCACGATGCCCGACTCCTGGTCCGCCAGCTCCCGGCCATCGGGAAAAACTGCCGGTAATTCCAGAACGGCGTCCCACACCTTTTGCAGATGAAATTGAAAGATGAGATACAAAATAAATAGCGCCACCGGCAAAACCAGGTAAGACTCGGCGGTGGGCAATGTGGACGCGGCGGCAGGCGCATGCCAGAAGGGAACAAGCGAGGAGTCGGCCACCAGCTGCACGTCCTTCGTCTTCCACAGGACGAGCCAGCAGATTGCGCTCGCAGTCATCATCGCGCCGAAGTACAGCGACGCGCTTCGAGAAGCCTTCTCAAGCGCCGCCGCCGCCGGAAATTCCAGGAAGGACAGGGGCAGGGAAGCGTCGCGCAGGTTCGCGCCCGCGATCTGCCTTGGTAACAGGCCCATGGCGGTTTCGAGCGACGCGTCTTCCAGGTTCGCGCCTTCGAGATTTGCGCCCACCAGGCAGGCGTCCTGCAAATCGGCGCGCACCAGGCACGCGTCGCGCAGGTCCGCGAGCAGCAGGTCCGCCGCCTTCAGGTTCGCGTCGTGAAAATCCGCGAACCGGAAATTGACGCCGATCAGTTCGGTGCCTTCGAGGTCCGCTCCGGCAAAATCGGCCTTGTTGCCGGTCCTGCCGTGCGAATCCACCCATTCCTTGTGGCTCGCGAGCTTCTCCTCGAACGCCCAGTCGCGATAAGGCGCGGGGGAATTCTGCGCAGCCGCGGGTCGCGAGTTCTCTGAATTCGCAGCAGGTTTTTCCGGCGCCTCAGGATTTGCGCCGGCTTGATTTGCTTCCGTGTGGGCTTCGGCGCTTTGCGGTTCAGGCGCCGCAGGGAGGGCCGGGGCCGCGATTGCTGCCGGTTCTTGCGCCGGCTTCTCCTCGGCAGCCGCGTTTTCAGCGGCCTTGGGAGTTTCAAGTGGCGCCGGGATACGGTTCGTATCGTCGGCGTGGCTATCTTGGAGCGAGATTTGTTCGGCCGGAAACAGTTCCGCCAGGATGTGCGATGCGGACGGAAGCTCGGACGACGAAATCACGTGCTCCTGCGATCCCGGGCCGCTCCCCGAGGCCGACGCGGCGTTTTCCCATGCAGGCTTTTCTTCGATGTCCATCGCACCGGGACGGAACTCGCGCGCATTGGGGAAAAGCTCGTCCAGTGTTTTCGCAACGGAGGATGCCTCGCTGGCGGGAGTTGCTTCCGGGGGCTGTGCTGCTGCCGCGGGCTCGGGCGCTTCACTCGATGTGTCGGGAAACAACTGAGACAGCATGTCTCCAGCCGGTGGCAGATCGGCCGCTGGAATCAGAGGCGCCTCCGCTTCGGGAGCAGCCGCCTCCTCGACCTTCGTAGCCACCTGGCCGCCCGCTTCTTCAGACTTTAATGAAAACCGGAACCACCGCTTCACTGTGAGTCCCCTTGCCCCGAGGGAAAGCCTCGCCCGGCTTGTCGCCCCTGCGAAACACGCGCTGCTTGACCGCCGCCCAAATCAAAGTTTAACCGCCTCTAGGATACCCTGCCGAAATCCCTTCCGAACCCTGTTCGAAAGTGCAATAGCAGTACAGCTGTCCCCACGCCCCCTTGCAAAATGCGCTTTCTCGACATTCGGTTCGGGTCGCCCACTTTCGGCGATGAGCTGCACACAATGTCGGCCGCCTGTGACCGTTTTCGGCTACGCTTGAGTCACATGGCGGCTCGTGTTATTGCTCCGAGCACTAAATTGGTGACACTTTTCAACGGGCAGCGTATTGGACATGGCGTTCGCGAAAGTAGTTCTTCACCAACTTGGGTCTGGCCTGTGTGATCCGAAGGTAAGAGCGAACGTTGTCCATCATTTCCTGCACGTTTACGGGACGGACACGGCCCAGGGCATTGGTCTTCACATCCTGGTTCAGCAATTCATCGGGATTCAGTTCCGGACTGTACGACGGCAAGCAGAATATCCGAATCTGCTCAGCGTGCTTGGCCAGCCAACGGCTCACCGGTCGCGACTTGTGTACCGGATGGCCATCCACAATCAGAAACACCTTCCTCCTGGTCTTCCGTGTCAAGCGCAGCAGGCGGCGGAGAAAATTCAGAAACACCCGCGCCGTGAAACGCTGACGGAAAATCATGAAGGCCAATCGCCCGCGATTGGTAATTGCAGAGATCATGTTGCAGCGAAAACGCTGGCCGGTGCCGAACACGACCGGCGTCTGTCCGCGGCGTCCGTAGCTGCGTCCCGCTTGGTGATCCGAACGCAGTCCCATCTCGTCCAGCCAATGAATTTGGGCCTTAAACCGTCGCGCCTGTTCGCGAATCGATGGGTATTCTTCCGCCAGCCATTTCCGCACGGCCACAGGATTTTGCTCGTACGCTCGTCGCACCGGCTTCTGCGGAGTCAGCCCCCAGGCTCGCAAATAGCGCCCCACCGTCCACACCGAAACCTGTAGATCGAATTTTCGCGAGAGCAACTGTTGCACCGCTTCCCTGGTCCACAGCGCAAAGGGCAAGCTCAACTGGTCCGGGCAACCACTGAGAATGTGACGCACCGTCGTGGCTGCTTGATGTGGTGCCAATCGCGAAACCGGAGGCCGTCCGCGGCGCTGTGCTTTCAGTGCCCGACGCCCTGCACGTTCCACCAGCCCCATCCAGCGGCTCACCGTGCCCCGTGCTACCCCGAACACCCCAGCGGCCTCGGTTTGCGAAAGACCCTTTTGAACGGCCTCGACAACTCGCCGGCGAAGGTCTTCTTGGGCTTCTCCCGGCAGTGACCGAGCATCTCGTCTTTCCATGCCCGACACACTACCATACCGCCTTCTCTATGTCATCTATATTATGCTCCGATTAGTAAGTGGATGGATCCATGAAATGCGTTTCGATCTGCCTATTTGTGGTGCTTTCCGGCGCTTTCACGCAGGGCGTTCTGGCTCAATCGACCGATGAGCCCACGGCGAATCCCGCCCGACGGTTTCTACTCCAGCGACCTGACCCCGGTCGGCTACCTTCAATTCGAGACAGGCATGCTCGGTGCGACGGATTCGCCCGAGTTCTCGTGGCAGTACGGCCTGGTCGAAACGACGAAACTTACCGTCGCGCCGCGCCTGCAATTCCTCGCATCCGACCAGCCTGTGGCGCGCTCCGCCGTCGACAGCGTGCCCACCAATGCCACGGGCGACGTGCTCCTGGGAGTGCAAGGCGTGCTTTTTCCCGGCGAAGGTGCAAAGCCGACTTTCGCAGTCAGCTACTTCCATCGCGTGTACTCCGGCGATGCCCCTGATCTCGATTTCGGAACGCCTTTCAATTCACTCATTCTTCTCGCCAGCGCCGATGTCAAAGGCTTTCGCTACGACGCGAACGTTCTCTTCAACGAATTGGTCGATGGCTCGGTGCGCCGGGCGCAGTTCGGCCAAACTCTTTCGATCTCGCGTGATTTCACCGGGAAGTTCTCGGTCTCGGGGGAGATATGGCACTTCACGCAACCTTTCCTGCGGGGGCACGCGATAGGCAGTCTTTGGGCGGTTGGCTACACCGCCCGTCCAGACCTCGTCTTCGATGCCGGCTTCGATCGCGGCCTCACCTCCACATCCACGCAATGGGAAGCGTTCGCCGGCTTTACATACCTGCTGCCTCACCGCTTATGGAAAGATCGCGGTAGAAACTAGGCTGCCTCCGGCCGGATGCGCAAGTCATTATTGGCGCTTCAGCGCAGACAGCCGCCTTCCGCGTGGACGCGGGCCCTGTTCTAGCCAAGAATAGACGCAAGTATCCCGGCTGACTTTTCCCGTATGGAGTGCGTCCATGATCATCCCGCTGGCCCACGAAAATCAGCGCGGCCGCCGTTGGCCCTGGGTGACGATCGCAATCATTGCCATCAACGTCGTCGTCTTCCTCTGCACCAACGGCACCATGGAACGGGAGCTGCAGCAGATCGGCCACGACGAACTCGACATTCTCCTCTTGAGCGCCCGCTACCCCGATACCCAGATGTCGCCGGATGTGGAGCAGATGGTTGGCGACTATAAGCTTCAGCACGCGGACATCTATAAGCAAATGGCCTCGCCCGATCGCACCCAGGCCGTCGACTCTTGGGATGCGGAGCTTCTGGCGAAGCAGTGGACACAAGCCGAAGCGGATGCTGAAATGGCTCGCCTTTCCTCGGAACTCCAGCAGGCGCGCGATGGTTCCATCATTTGGAACTACGCGTTCCATCCATTCCATCCGACTTTGCGGAGCTACCTCACCGCCAGCTTTCTCCACGGTGGCTGGCTGCACATCATTTTCAACATGTGGTTCTTGTGGCTCGCTGGAGTCGTCCTCGAAGATGTGTGGGGCCGCGTCGCCTATCCGATCTTTTATCTCATTTGTGGCGCGCTCGGTTTCGCCATTCACGGAATCGTATTTCCTGGGAGCCTCGTGCCGGTCCTCGGCGCTTCCGGAGCCATCGCGGGGCTCATGGGCGCATTTCTCGCCCGTTTCCCGAAGACGCGCATTCGTCTCGCGTGGATCTTGTTCATCAAGCCCATCAAGTTCTACGTGCCCGCCTACATCATTCTTCCGTTGTGGCTCCTGATCGAAGTCTTCTGGGGCGCTGTTTTTGCCGCGGCGCGCTCCGAGGGAGGCGTGGCTCACTGGGCGCACATCGGGGGCTTCGCTTTCGGAGCGTTGGGCGCTTTGCTTCTCAAATACACGGGAATCGAGCATTCGCTCGATCGCGCCATCGAAGCGAAAGTCTCGTGGACCGCCGATGCGCGCATCGTTCGCGCCACCGAATCGCTCGCCGAAAATAATCCCGCGGGTGCGATTGTTTCACTGCGCCAGCTCGTCGCCGAAAAACCGGATTCGGTTGAAGGTTGGGAAATGCTGCTCAAGGCGCAGCAGCGCAGGCAGGACGCGCCGGGGCAGAAAGAATCACTCGAAATGCTCTGTCGCCTTCATGCTGCCGCCGGAGAACTCGAATCCGCGTGGGATGATTATGTCCAGTTCACCGGCCTCGGAGGCGAGAAGATTCCGCGCGGCGTCTGGCTCGCGCTCTGCCGCTATCTCGAAGACAAGCACGATTGGGAAGGTGCCGCGACCGAATACGAGCGCCTCGCTCAAAACAATCCCAGGGAGCGCGCGGGTGTTTCCGCTCTCGTTGCCGCGGCTCGCATCCGCCTGACCAACCTCAACGAGCCCTCCCGCGCCGCAAAGCTCTTCCAGACCGCGGCCGATTCGCCTGCGCCGCATTCCGATCTCGACGCTGCCATTCAAGACGGCCTCGCCCAGTGCGCGAAGTCCGTTCCTTCGCCGCAGTCTGGCTCGTACAGCCGCTGAGCTCGATCACAGCCCCGCGCAAATCCTCGGGCGAGGTTTCCTCTTTCCCTTCTCTTCGCGCGAACGCCATGCGAACCGGCCTACGCCTTGTGCCCTGAGAGTAAGGAGAAATACAGCGACTGCCCGATTCCGCCTTCAGCCTCGCAACATCACAATAGTTGTGCCCATGCCCGCACCTGGGAGAAACGGATGTCACTCCGAATTTTGATTGCAGACGACAACCCGCTTGTAAGATCAGGAGTCCGCATTTTAGTCGAAGGCCACCGCGGCTGGACCGTTTGCGGGGAAGCAGGCGATGGTAACGAAGCCATCGAACAAGCCGCCAGCCTCAAACCCGATCTCGTCCTTCTCGATATCTCGATGCCTCATCTCGACGGCCTCGACGCTGCGCCCGTGCTTCACGAAAAGGCTCCGGGAGCCGGCATCATCATCCTGACCCTCCACCAGTCGATCGATCTGGCCCGCGTTGCGGCCAGCGTCGGCGCGTGGGGCTACATCACTAAGTCCCTGATCTCGACCGACCTCCTGCCCACGATCGAAGCGTACGAATCCGCGATGCCGGCCTCCGCGGACTGAATCTGTCGCCGTTGGCGCCTTGGGTTCATCCCAAGGGTTGCCGTTCCCGTGTGTCCTGTGGTTTCATAGATTGAACGTACTTTCACCTCCGACGGCCCAAGCCCAAGGCGGAACATTGAATACGCGGTTCAGCGTTTCTGTGCGAAAGGCTGGTAGGGTCACTGTCGTTGACATCAACGGCGTGGTCACCTACAACGAAGCGGGTGCCCTCCACGAGACATTTCTGGACCTGCTTCGCAGCGGCCGTAAGAACATCCTTTTGAACCTCAGCAACGTCACGCAGCTCGATAGTTCGGGCATCGGCGCGCTGGCCCGTGCGTTCGCCATGGTGCGCGGCAAAGGTGGCGAACTCAAAATGATGCAGCTCAGCAAGCAGGTGCAGCGCCTGCTCGAAATCACCAACCTCTGCACCATCTTCGAGGACTATTCGGACGAAACGACCGCCCTCAAAAGCTTCGATTGACCCTTCGTAGCGGTGGCTTGCCGGTTGTGCGCGCGCGGCGGTCCTGCTGTGCGGGTTTTTCCTGCTCGATCGAGCCGGTTTTTTCTGCTCCCGCGGGAGCAACAACATTGCTGCCGTCGGGAGGTTACCGGGCTCTAAATGGACGGAAAAAGCCGATTTTGGCGGCCTTTTGACAAGTGCGGGCCGAGGTCGCGCTAAATTCTTCGAAGTGGCGCAGAGCCCGACTGCTAGATGTGTCGCACCTCTCTTCCTGCGTCAGGGCAAGCCGGCGCTGGGGATTAACCTCCGCTGGTCGCAAGGCGGGTAATATTTCCCCGCTGGCCGGACAATTTGCCTGCTCCCATCGCGCGCCCAACTCTAACTTCTTTGGCTCCAGTCAATTCGCTGGCAACCACCTTGCCCGCTTCATCGTCGAGTTAAAGTGAGGGCGATATGGACAAAAACAGGCGACGTGCAATTTTCGTTCTTGTGCTCTTCGGCAGCATTCTGGCGCTGGCAAGCGCGTGGAATCTTCCCGAGGACGCTTAGGCGATCCGCGAAAAAAGAGGAACTCCGGCAGGGTGGCGTGTTCACCCTGCCGGAGAGGGAAGCTACTGCGTAGGTTGCTGTGTCGTGCTGGAGGAGTTGTCGCTTGAGCCAGAACCTGAGCTTGTTGATCCCGCGGCAGCGGCTGGCGCTGGAGTGACCGCCTGGGCCGATTGATTGTATTTCGGCGCGCTGACGTAGCCGTGAACGTGGTTCTTTGAGATCTTGTTGACTATCACCTGTAGTTCTTGCGAATCGCCGCCGTCGATCCAGATGGGCTCGTAGAGATTCACGTTTTTCTTGTTCATCTGGTTGTCGTCGACGATCATCGCCAGGTTGTAGCTCTTGTGCTTGGTGTCGGCCTTACGCAGCGAGATCAAGACCGGGCCTTCGTGCGCGAACTGTTTCGATTTCGTCAGGTCAAATTCGAAATAGTTGCGCTCGCCCTTCTGTTCGAGCGCGACAAGCTCGTCGTGCGTCTTGGCGATCGAGCCGTTGAGCTGATCGCGCGTCGAGCTGATGTTTCCCTCGAGGTCCGAGCGATCCTGCGCGAGCTGATCCTGCGTGGACTTCAGTTGCTGTTGCTGGTCCGCAAGCTGGGATTGGAGTTGCTTGTAGCGCTTGTTTTCCGCCACAGTCCGGCGGCGAGCAGCGGCGCGATTCGCGGCGCGATGCGCGGCTTGCTCGGCCGGCGTGGCTTCGGGCTTCACGACGGGCCGAGCGCTGAGCGAGGTCAGCTTCGCATTCATGGAATCGAGCTGGCCCTGCAACTGGTCGATTGTCGCGCCCATCTGCGCTTCCTTCGATGCGTTCTGGTCAGACACTTTGGCTTGCGTGTAGCTATGCGCCACGGCCACGCACAGCCCTACGAGTAGCACCACCACCGCCGCGATCAACCACCCACTGGTGCGCGGCCCCGAACTGATTTCCGTAATCCCCTTATGGCCGGTCCCGGTCTCGCTGGTATCCCGTTCATCGTCCATCATCGTCCGTCTCCTGTGTGCAGCCCCTGGTCTCGTGTGAATCAGAGCCGCCTTCGCGCCGCACGCATGAAGCGCACCTCGCGTCCCGGCGACTCAATCACAGCCATAGCACGGCGGATGCCTCGCCGCCGAGTTTCGCCGCGCCCGTAACTCCCGTCGATGCAGCGCAATACAGCTGCGCCGCAAGCGAGCACTCGCTCGGCGATGGTACTAGTCCCGGTAATTTTTCCTCGATTCTGGCGCGGGCAGAGGTTGGTTTCATAGCGGCCGCCTTTCAGGCGGGCGCCTTTTCTTTCCACGGCGGCACCCATGCCTCGATGGGCGCCAAGTCCGTCTTCCAATTGACGGCAAACGATCCTGAATACGGATATTCCCGCGGATCGGCACATATCCCCTTCCGAACAGGATTCATCCAGATGTAACCGGCGACTCGGTCGACGGAATCGTTCTTTCGAAGGATGCGATCGTAGAATTTCTTTTGCCATAGATCGCGGTGAAATCTGACGCGAAATTCATGGTCGGTCTTCTGTTTCAGGTTCTTCACGAAGGCAAGCAAATCACTCGTGGCATCGAGACCCTTCACGAGAACGTGCAGATGGTCGGGCATCACGCAGTAGGCGTAGACGGCAAAACAATATGCGATTGCCTCTTCGCGTAGTTCGTCGACGATCCGCGACGCCCACTTCGGGCTTGCGAAAACGCGCCGACGCGTGGCGCAACACAGGGTAACGAAATACCACTGCATACCTATGTATTTCGCCGCGTGGAGGCGGATGTTCTTGTGCAGGAATTGCATTGGGAGCCCAATCGGCCCGCCTGAAAGGCGGCCGCTACGAAACCGTTGCGAATCGCGACTCCGAGGCCGTTCGAAGGCTATCGGCCACGCGGACGGCAGAACCTGGGCGAGAATCTATCACAGACTTGCTGCGGTTTGTCGAACGCCTTTGCCTTCGTAGCGGCCGCCTTTCAGGCGGGCCGGCCCCTGCTTGTGAGGGCCTCTGCTATTGACCCGCTGATTCTGGCCGCGCCTTGCTTTGCATCGAAGGTTCTAAATTTCTCAAATATCCAGGGAACGTTCGCTGGCGCCGCGCACTGCCGATCATTTTCGCTCATGAATTCTTCGACCTTTGGGCTCTGATTCGCCTCTGGTAGCAAGACGCGCCTAGCGGTTTTCTCGCGCGCGGGACAAAATCCGCAGTATCCTTGGATATATACGACACGGGGAGGGGAGAGCGCGTGGACGGTAAAGCGTCGCCTGCAGTAACAACGAAGATGCGCATCGAATCGGACAGCATGGGCACGATCGAGGTGCCGGCTGACCGCTATTGGGGCGCGCAGACGGCGCGTTCGCTGATCCATTTCGATATTGGCACGGACACGATGCCGCCCGAGCTGATTCGCGCGTTCGGGATACTGAAAAAGGCGGCGGCGCTCGTCAATCTCGATCTCGGAAAGCTTTCGCCGGAAAAGGCGAAGCTGATCGTGCAGGCGGCGGACGAAGTGGTCGCCGGGAAACTCAACAGCCATTTTCCGCTGCGCATCTGGCAGACGGGCAGTGGCACGCAGACCAACATGAACGCCAACGAAGTGATCTCGAATCGCGCGATCGAGATTGCAGGCGGCGTGATGGGCAGCAAAAAGCCGATTCATCCCAATGATGATGTAAACATGTCGCAATCGTCGAACGACACGTTTCCGACGGCGATGCACATCGCGGCGGCCACGCAGGTGGCGCAGGAGCTGATTCCGTCCGTCGAGAAATTGGGCGACGCGCTCGATGCCAAGGCGCGCGAATTCGCGAGCGTGGTGAAAATCGGGCGCACGCATTTGATGGATGCGACGCCGCTCACCGTGGGCCAGGAAATGTCCGGCTGGGTGAGCCTGCTGAGGCGCGACGCGGGGCGGCTCGGCGAAGGCCTCTGGGGACTCTACGATCTCGCGATCGGTGGCACGGCCGTCGGCACGGGACTCAACGCGCATCCCGAATTCGCGGAGCGCGCCGCGAGAAAAATCGCGGAGCTGACGGGGCTGCCGTTCAGATCGCACCCGAATAAATTCGCAGCGCTTTCGGCGCACGACGAGCTGGTGTTTGCGAGCGGCGCGCTGAAGACGCTGGCGGCATCGCTGATGAAAATCGCGAACGACGTGCGCTGGCTCGCCTCCGGCCCGCGCGCCGGATTCGGCGAGCTGGTGCTGCCGGAAAACGAGCCGGGCTCGTCGATCATGCCGGGCAAGGTGAATCCGACCCAGTCGGAGGCGATGACGATGGTTGCCGTGCAGGTGATGGGCAACGACGCGGCGATCGGCTTTGCGGGCTCGCAGGGAAATTTCGAGCTCAACGTCTACAAGCCCGTGATTATCTACAATTTTCTGCATTCGGTGCGGCTGCTGGCGGATACCTGCCGGTCGTTCCGCGAGCACTGCGTGGCGGGCATGGAACTCGACCTCGATCGGATCGCATACTTTGTGAATAGCTCGCTGATGCTGGTCACCGCGCTCGCGCCGAAAATCGGTTACGACAAGGCTGCCGAAATCGCGAAGAAAGCGCACCACGAAAAGCTGAGCCTGCGCGAGGCCGCGCTGAAGCTTGGTTACCTCACCGAAAAAGAATTCGACGAGCTTGTCCGGCCGGAAAAAATGACGCATCCATAGCGAGCGCGCAACCGAAGGCGAAAACAGTTCGCGCGAATGCTGTACAAAAGTGAACAGACGCGCCGTCATGTCCCGGACTGAACACAACGCCCGCGTTTCACTTTGGAGCATGCTGTTTTAGAAACATTTTCGCGCAGCATCTCCATTTCCTTTGACACATTTTTAATGCTTCATTAGAGTCGTATTCCCCCTTCGTATTCCTCTCGCAGTTGCTTTCTCGGCCTCCTTCGACTGGAGCACTCATGCGCAGCGTTGTCGCTGGAACCGATCCATCGCACGACGCGCCTGTCGAACGCACGATTCCGGGCGAGGGTTACGCGATCGCGGTCCTGGCGGTCGATAACCTCGAACTGAATCGCATCGAGCGCACCGTGGTGCGCGGCGGGCGCGCGATCGACCTCACGCGAAAGGAATTCGCGCTGCTCGAATTCCTGATGTGCAACGCGGGGCGCGCGGTGACGCGGATGCAGATCGTCGAAAACGTGTGGCACCTCTCGTTCGACACGATGACGAACATCGTCGACGTGTACATCAACTACGTGCGGAACAAAGTCGACGCGGACTGGGAACGCAAGCTGATTCGCACGATTCGCGGCGTCGGATACGAACTGCGCGGATGACCGGTCGATTTCAGCGGTTCGGGCCAAACACAGCAGACGCAATAACGGAGGAGCGAGCGTGGCCACAGCGGTGGTGATGAAGGAAATCGGAGGCGAAGCGCGGAGCGCGGAGCCGCCGCGCGCGGAACCGCTGTGCGTGGAACCGCCGCGCGCGGAAAATGCGGCAAGCGAGCCGCAGCGCGAGCAACTTCTGCTTGAGCATCTGGCGCAGGTGCATCACATCGCGCGGCGCATTCACGACCGGCTGCCGCCGCAGGTGCCGGTCGAGGATTTGGTGCACACCGGGATTCTCGGGCTGATGGACGCGGTGCGGAAGTACGATCCGCGCAAAAATGTTTTGCTGAAGCATTACGCGGAATTCCGGATACGCGGCGCGATTCTCGATAGCCTACGGGAGGTCGATTGGAGCCCGCGCACGCTGCGGAGGCAGGCGAAGCGCGTCGAGCAGGCGAAATTCGTGTGCCGCGCGCGGCTGGGGCGCGATCCGAGCGAATCCGAAATCGCCGAGGACATGGGCATTAGCCTCGCGCGGCTGCAGCGGATTCTGGGCGACGTGCGCGGACTTGACCTGAGGAGTCTGCATTCGGAAATCAGCGATCCCAGCGGCGAAGACGCGATCGACCCGCCCGCCGATGCGGAAGAGGATCCGTTTCACCAGGCGCTGCGCTCGGAAATGTCGAAGCTGCTCCGCAAGGCGCTCGGCGAACTGGCGGCGCGGGAGCGCGATGTGCTCGCGCTCTATCATTTCCAGGAGCTCACCATGAAGCAGATCGGCGCGACGCTCGGCATCGGCGAATCGCGCGTCTCGCAGATTCATTCGGCGCCGCTGCTGCGGCTGCGCGCGCGCCTGCGCCAAATGACGGAAAAGGCGCCGGGCGCGGAGGCATGTCTGAAACCGGGGCCGATGAGAATCAGCTTGGCGGGCGTTCGAAATATCGCGTAGCGGGCTACCGATTTTGCGCGGAAGGGCCAAGCGGATTGGCCGCGGCTTTGACTTCGCGGACGATTTTCGCTGCAAGGGCCTTGCTGGTGGCGCAGTCGGGATCGGTCATGCGGCATTGCGCGACCGTCATTTTGCAGCCGCACGTGCACATCTCGGAATTAAGGCGCTTGAGCGCGATTTTTTTCAGGCCGGGCGAAAGGCCGGAAAAATCGACGCCGGGAAGCGACGTGGCGCGCGCCACGTTCTTCAGGAAGATCTGGCCCGTGTCCACGAATGTTTCCACCGGCACGTCGACGTGCATGCCGAGCAGCGCGTGGATTTCGCCGTCGTAGACTTCCGGCGAATATAGCCCCATGTGTTTTTGCACCACGCGGCCGTTCGTGTCGAGGACGAACGTGGTCGGCAGCGCGTCGACACCGCCGTATTCCTGCGAGAGTTTGTCGCTGCCCATCACGATGGGGTAGTTCATCTTTTGGGCGCGCGCGAAATCGAGCACTTCCTCGGGGGGATCGTCGTCCATCGAGACGCCGATGATTTGCAGTTTGTCCTTGTACTTATTCGCCAGCGCGATCATCTCGGGAATCTCTTCGCGGCACGGCGGGCACCACGTCGCCCAGAAATTGATGAGGACCACTTTGCCGTGGTACGCGGCGGTGGAGATTGGCTGGCCGTCGAGGTCGGTCAGCAGAAATGGCGGCGCGGGTAAAGGATCGCGCACGAGGCGAATTGCTTTGGGAGAATCACCGTCGGCGGAATCGTCCGCCGAATCATCGGACGCATCCTGAGGCGCGGCTTTGGTGGCATTGGCGGGCTGCGATTTCACGGTCTTCAGCGTGGCATGCGCCGCTACCGGGGAATGGTTCGCGGCTTCGGCGCGGCGCTGGCGCGTGGAGCCAATCACCACCAGCACGATGGCAAGCGCCACCAGCGAGCCGATCACGGCCATAAGCGATTTCTGCATGGTCAGATCACATTATGCGGCAGAGTGGGTCGGGGCACAATGAGGCGATGAGGCGTGCGTGAGTTGGCGAGGGGAAGCGTCGTGGCGGCGTGCCGTTTCGGGATTTAGTCAAGGGCGCGCTTCCCGAATTGATTCGGCGAAGCCGGTTCGGGCCGTGCCGCTGTGGAAAGAGTGTGCATAAGCTGTTGAAAATGAAAGGGGCGCGGCGGGACGGTTCTGCTGACGGAATGGGCAGGAGACGTGCATGAGAGACAGGGTGGGTCGCGTTTCAACGATCCGCCCGTCGCGTGAATGGGGAGGAAGGGGCCCAATTCACGGGATGGAACGGGTCGTTCCCACCTGCCTCTGAGAGGGAAGCTAGGATGGATGACCCCAGGTCCGGTCACGCCTAGGCCGGACCACCGGAACGCGGCCTTTGGGGGCGCTCGATCCCAAGCGAGCGCCCTTCCTTTTTTTGGTTTGGTTTTCTTCCCGCCCCATCTTGCGTCACAAAGCGCGGAGCCAGAGGTATAGAAACACGGGACTGAAGCCCTCTTATATTTGGCGACTCTTTCGAGGGCCTGCCCTTCGACTTCGCTCAGGGTAAAAAGGCCCACGCTTCCACCCTTTTCGCGGCCCCCTGCGGGGCCGCGCTTCGACAGTCGGAGAGGGAACACAACTGGTGCTGCCGTGCGATAATTGCGCCGACGGGCATGCGCAACATCAAACTCACGATCGCGTACGACGGCGCCGATTTTCACGGCTGGCAGACGCAGCCGGGCGTCCCGACGATTCAGGGCGCGCTCAACGACGCCGCGCGCAAAATCACGCAGGAAAAAATTGTGGTGCACGGCGCGAGCCGCACCGATGCGGGAGTTCACGCGCTGGGGCAGGTGGCGCATTTCCGCACGCAATCGCCGCTTTCGGCGACAGAAATTCAGCGCGCGCTCAACGCGCTGCTGCCTCCGGCGATCCGCATCGTCGATGCGGAGGAAACCGGCCCCGAATTCCACGCGCGCTGGCTGGCGCAGGGGAAAACCTACCGATACAGGATCTATCGAGGGCGCGTCCTGCCGCCATTCGAACACCGCCGCGCGCTGCATTATCCGTGGCCGCTCGATGAGGACGCGATGGCCGCCGCCGCGCGGCAATTCGAAGGAGAGCACGATTTCACGTCGTTCGCGGCGTCGGCGGGCTCCGAGGAAGACGATCGCGACCGCAACATGGTCCGCGTGATCTATTCCTCGGAAATCGTGCGCGAACCCGAGCGCGAGGAAATCGCCTACGTCGTGCGCGGCCAATCGTTTCTGCGCTACATGGTTCGCAAAATCATGGGCACGCTGATCGAAGTCGGGAAGGGAAGGCTCACGCCGGAAGATATTCCGCGGCTGCTCGAGCTGTGCGACCGCTCGCAGTCCGGCCCGACGATGCCGCCCGAAGGTTTGTATCTCGTCTCGCTCGAGCATCCCGACCCAACCGATTCGCTCGCCTCGAGAAAAGACTACCGCAGAGGCGCAGAGGTCGCAGAGAAAACCGAAAGGCTACCGCGCTGAAGATCGTGGCGCGGCGAACGCTGGATCCCTCCGTGTCCTCTTGATTTTCTCCGTGCCCTCTGTGTTTGGCTCTCGTCGCCTGCCGCTCGGTTGCTGTTGGTTTGCTCTGCGTTCTCTGCGTCTCAGCGGTGAGCCTTCCCGTCTGCGCCTTTCGAGTCCGTCCCCGGCGCACGCACCCGGGAATTTCAGGTAGAATCACGGCACGCCGATGGGAACCGCCCGCACGAAATTCGCCGACGCCAGCGCTCCCGGCGCCGCGCACGTGGATTCGATCGATCCATCGACCGGCGAGACAATTGCGCGATTCGAATCGACCGATCCTGCCGCGATGCCCGCGATTTTCGAGCGGGCGCGAGGCGCGCAGCGCGAATGGGCGACGCAGCCGATCCGCGAGCGCGCCGCTGCGCTGCGGCGGCTGCGCGATACGATCTTCGACAGCCGCGACGAAATCGCCGACGTAATCTCGCGCGAGACAGGCAAGCCGCGCGTCGAGGCTGTCTTCGCCGAAATCATTCTCGCGCTCGACACGGCGGATTTTCTCGCGCGCCGCGCGCCGCAATGGCTGCGCCCGGCGCGCGTCCCGCACCACAACATCGCCGTGAAGGCAAAATCCGGCTGGCTTGAATACGAGCCACTCGGCGTCGTCGCGATCATCTCGCCGTGGAACTATCCCTTCGCGATTCCGATGGCGCAAGTGATTCCCGCGCTGGCCGCGGGCAACGCCATCGTCCTGAAGCCAAGCGAACTCACTCCGGCAACAGGCGCGCTGATCGGCGAAATCGCCGCGCGTGCCAAGATTCCGGCAAATCTCGTGCAGATCGTGCAGGGCGGAGGCGAAATCGGCAGCGCGCTGATCGAGGCGGTGCCGGACAAAGTGTTTTTCACCGGCAGCGTCGAGACGGGCCGCAAGATTGCCGAGGCGTGCGCGGCGAAACTGATTCCATCCGTGCTCGAATTGGGCGGCAAGGACGCAATGATCGTTCTCGCGGACGCCGATCTCGAGATCGCGTCGAGCGCGGCCGTATGGGGCAGCTTCATGAATTGCGGGCAGGCGTGCCTTTCGGTCGAGCGCGTGTACCTGGAGCAGCCGGTCGCCGCGCAGTTCACGGGGCTGTGCGTGGCGAAGACGAAGAAGCTGCGCCTCGGCCCGCCCTCCAATCCCGACGCCGAAATCGGCCCGATGATTCGCGCGCGGCAGCTTGAGCGCGTCGAGCGGCAATTGCAGGATGCGGTCGCGCGCGGCGCAAAGATTCTTACGGGTGGCCAGCGGCGCTCCGAGCTAGGCGCGAATTTCTTCGAGCCGGCGGTCGTCACCGGCGTCGATCATTCGATGGAGCTGATGGGCGAAGAAACATTCGGCCCCGTGCTCGCGATCCGGCCGGTCGCGTCGGCGGCGGAAGCCGTCGCGATGGCGAACGATTCGCCGTTTTCGCTCAGCGCGAGCGTGTGGACACGCGACGCGCAGGCCGCGCGAAAGATCGCATCGCAATTGCGCGCGGGCTCGGTGATGATCAACGATGTGGCGAGCTACTACGGCATCTCCGAAGCGCCGCACGGCGGCCGCGGAGCAAGCGGTTGGGGACGCACGCACTCGCGTTTTGGCTTTCTCGAAATGGTTCACGTAAAATACATCGATATCGACCGCCTGCCGCGCATCGCGAAGAGCTGGTGGTACGGCTACAGCGCGGAATTGGCCGCGGCCGCCGACCAGTTCGTCGAGGCGCTGTTCGCGCCGAGTTGGCGGCGGCGCATGGCGGCGCTCGGAGGCAGCCGCCGTGTGGTCTTCCGCCGCGACCGGATTTGATTTCTCGCTCCGCTCGATCGGCTGAATGATCGACGACCAAGTGACCGACGAACTCATCTACGACTGGAACGCGCACGCCGAGCCCGAAATTCCTCGCGGGCAGCGCGTGATGCTCTGCGACGAAACGCTACGCGATGGCCTGCAGAACCCGTCGGTGCGCGATCCCTCAATCGGCGAAAAAATCGAAATCCTGCATTTGATGGACGCGCTCGGGATCGATCTCGTCAACATCGGCTTGCCGGGCGCCGGCCCGCGCGCGTTTGCCGACACGGAAAGGCTGGCGCGCGAGATCATCGGCTCGCGGATGAAACTTCGCCCGAATATCAGCGGGCGCACGCACAAGGCCGACATTCAGTCGATGATCGACATCTGCGAGCGCGTGGGCCAGCCGATCGAAGCGGCGATGTTTTTGGGCTCGAGCCCGATCCGGCGATTGGTCGAAGACTGGACCGTCGATCACCTGCAGCGCACCACGGAAGAATCTGTGCGCTTCGCCGTGAATGCGGGCCTGCCGGTGATGTACGTGACCGAGGACACGATTCGCACCGATCCGTCGACGGTGATCGCGCTCTATTCGACGGCGATTCGTGCCGGCGCGCGCGCGATCGTGCTGTGCGATACGGTCGGCCACGCGACGCCGCGCGGCGCCTACAACCTTGTGAAATTCGCGATCGAGGAAATCGTGAAGCCGTCTGGCGAAAAGATTCGCGTCGATTGGCACGGGCACAACGACCGCGGCCTCGCCGTCGCGAATTCGCTCGCAGCCATCGCAGCGGGCGCGGATCAGGTACACGCCTGCGCGCTGGCGCTTGGCGAGCGCGTCGGCAACACGGCGATGGAGGCGATGCTCGTCAATCTGCGGCTGCTCGGGCTGATCGATCGAGATTTGTCGCGGCTGAAAGAATATTCGGAGACGATCGCGCGCGCCACCGGCACCGTGATCCCGCCGAATTATCCGATCGTTGGGCGCGACGCGTTCCGCACTGCGACGGGCGTCCACGCAGCCGCCATCGCCAAGGCGCACAAAAAGGACGATCCCACGCTTGCCGACACGATTTACAGCGGCGTCCCCGCGCATCTTTTCGGACTCGAGCAGGTGATCGAGGTTGGCCCGATGAGCGGGCGGTCGAATGTCGTCTACTGGCTCGCGAAGCGCGGCATTCCCGCGGGCGATGAAGCCGTGGACCGCATTCTCGCCGCCGCGAAGCAATCGAGCCGCGTCCTCACGGAAGAGGAAATCCTCGCGCTCGCGGCATCCTCCGCGCGCCACTAACCGTCGATCATTGCGATGTGAAGTATGGCGAAGGGCCGGCGAGACGCCGGCGCTACGATTACTTGTTCGGCGGGCTCGGCTGTTCTTGCTGCGGAGGCTTCGGGCGGGGCAGCAGCTTCATCGTCTTCAGCTTCTTCATGTATTCCGGGTACATCGTTTCCGCGCCGCCGCGGGTGGCTTCAGGCGGAATTCCGTAGCGCGCGGCAAACTCGTCGATGTAAGGATTCTGCGCCATCAGGTAGCTCGGCACCTGGCCTTCGGGGCGGTCCACTTCGTCGACGGACTCGCACGGCCACGGATTCATCTGCTGCTGCGGCGCGTAGGTGAAGTCGATGGTGCGCATCAACGGCTCGGAGAGGTACACGGGATCGTAGGTGATCACCGCGACGGTGAGCACGTCGCCGTGGCGCAGGATGTGGACGCTCGCGGTTGCCTCGTCGCTGCGCGGCAAGCCATTGAGCCCGAGCCAGTTTTCCTTGAGGTGCGTGGTGTAGATGACGAGCTGGTCGCCCTCCCAGTGCCCGGTCGAAAAGCCCTGCCACGTGTGGCGCGCGTCAGGGGGAGGCTGGGGGCGGCCGTCCATCCAGATGGTTTGCTCGGCGTTGTAGGCGGAGAGGCGGATGTGATACGCGATCGTCTTCTGCGAAGCTTGGTCGACTTCCTTCCAGATGCGCAACGCCGAAGGGCCGCGCCAGCCGTAGTCCGAGCCGTGCGCGCGGCACTGGTTCTCGGGAATTTCGACGACGGCGGCGCTCCAGCTTTCAGCGCGGAAAAGCCCGGCGGCGTTGAGCGGCATGCCGAGGTAGTCGCCCATGTCGGCGCCCGCCAGGCGGTCGCGCTGATCTTCGAAGAAGGTGACGCCCCAGTCTCCGCTGGGATCGATTTGCGCGAATGCCGCGCGGCACAACACCGTCGTCGGCCCAAGCAGCAAAAACAGCAAACCCGCAATCCTCGCTGTGCGAAGAAGCTTCATCGAGACGACGTTTTACCACAAAACGCGGCGCGCGGGGATCGATTCTCGCATTTTTCTTTTCGCCGCTTGCCAGCGGACGCTTTCGAAGATTAAATAGGGGCATGGCAACACCGCAAACCCAGCCGCACGCCGAAGTCGTGGTCCGGCCGCTCGCTGAAAGCGAGCTGGCCCAGGCCGACCAGATGGTCCGGGTCGCCTTCGGCACTTTTCTCGGCATGCCCGATCCCTCCGCCTTCATGGGCGACGCGAACTACGCGTTCACGCGGTGGAAAGCCGATCCCTCGGCGGTTCTCGCGGCCGTGCTCGATGGCAAGCTCGTCGGTTCGTGCTTCGCGACGAACTGGGGCAGCTTCGGATTCTTCGGTCCACTCACGGTTGCGCCGGAATACTGGGGGCGCGGCATCGCGCAGCAGCTCCTCGGTCCCACGATGGAAATATTGCGCGGGTGGCAAGTCCGTCACGCGGGCCTCTACACCTTCGCGCATAGCCCGAAGCACATGGCGCTGTACCGGAAATTTGGTTTCTGGCCGCGCGATCTTGTCGCCAACGTCGTCAAGCCAGCGGGCGATGTGCCGCCCCACATGCCGGCGGACACTTCGCGTTTCAACGACGTGGAGATTTCCGAGCGGCCGGCTCTGCTCGCTGCCTGCCGCGAAGTGACCAACGCGAATTTCGAAGGCCTCGACGTCTCGCGCGAGATTCGCGCCGTCGCCGAGCAGAAGCTCGGCAATACGATTCTGGTGTGGGATGGCGCGTCGCTCGCCGCCTTCGCCGTCTGCCACACGGGGCCGCGCAGCGAAGCCGGCACGGGGCTTTGCTACGTGAAATTTGCGGCAGTGCGCCCCGGGCCGCATGCGACGGAGAATCTCAAGCGCTTGCTCGATGCCGTCGAGGCTTTTGCGCGCTGCGCCTGGGCGCACAAGATCATGGCGGGCGTCAACGTCGCGCGGCGCGAGGCCTATCAGGCGCTGATCGCGCACGGATTCCGCGGCGATTCGCAGGGCGTCGCGATGGAGACCGGCGACGCATCGTCGGGCTACAACCACGCCGGCGTTTACATCCTCGACGACTGGCGCTAGCAGCTGCCGCAAAACCAGTGAAACTCGCGTTCATCTGCTGTATCTTGATTTGGATGGCCACTCTTTCAGCCCGCGCCACCGACGACTCCGTCTCGAAGCTTGCCGAGGACGCGCGCTGCGCGAAGGGGCTCGACTGGATCGCGAAAAATTCGTCGTGGGTCACCGAGCAGCAGATTCGCCTGTCGGAAATCCCGGCGCCTGAATTCGGCGAAGCCGATCGCGGCAAAGCTCTGGCGGCGATTTTCGCGGCAGCCGGCCTGAAGGTCCGCACCGATGACACCGGCAACGTAATCGGCGAAAGCGCGGGAACGGAGTCGGGCGTCGTGCTCTTCGTCGCGCATCTCGATACGGTTTTTCCCGCTGGCACGGACGTTTCCGTAAAGCGCGACGGCAATCGCCTCGTCGGCCCGGGAATTTCGGACAACGCCGCGGGGCTCGCCGCTCTTGCAGGCTTGGCGCGCGCGCTTTCCGTCTCGGGCGTGCGCACCAAAAGGACGATCGTGCTCGCGGGAGACGTTGGCGAAGAAGGCGAAGGCAATCTGCGCGGCGTTCGCGCGCTGATGGACGAATACGGCTCGCGCCTTGCGGACGTGATCGCCGTCGACGGTCCGTCGACCGATTACATCACCACGCAGGGAATCGCTTCGCGCCGCTTCGAAGTCACCGTCACCGGCCCCGGCGGCCACAGTTGGTCCGATTTCGGCGAGCCCAACCCGATCACGGCGCTCTCGCGCGGCATCGTGAAATTTTCGGCGATACGCGTCCCCGATAATCCGCGCAGCTCTTTCAATTTTGGCGTGATCGAGGGCGGCACGTCGGTGAATTCGATTCCTGCGCGCGCGTGGGTGAAAGTCGATCTGCGCTCCGAGGACGAGACCGAGCTCGCCCGCCTCGACAAGGCGCTTCGCGATGCAATCGTGGCGGGCGTGAACGAAGAGCTAAGGTCCTCGCATTCGCCTGACGCAGGCGACGGCTACACGCAGCTCGATCAATCCGCCCTGCACGTCGAATTTCGCTCGCTCGGCACGCGCCCCGCCGGCGCGCTGCCGAAAGATTCTCCGCTGCTCGCGACGATGCGCGCGGTGGACAGCTACCTCGGCAACCGCTCGCGCCTCGAGCGCAGCTCGACCGACGCGAATATCCCGCTCTCGCTCGGCATTCCCGCGATCGCCGTCGGGGGCGGCGGCAGGGGCGGCGGCTCGCACTCCCTCGAAGAGTGGTACGACCCCGCCGGCCGCGATCTCGGCCTCAAGCGCCTCTACCTCGCCGCCATCGCCCTCGCCGGCCTCGCGCGTTGAAGGTTTGAATGTAGCGCCGCTTGTCCCGAGCGAAGCCGAAGGGCGGTCTTAAGCGCGGCATGATCGAAGCAGAAGGTGAGGCATCAGCGAGTTACGTCACCGAGGACTGCCAATGACTAAGCAGAGGAAAAAGAAGAAAAAGAGACCGAAGCCCGGCGAGAAAGTCATACTCAAGGCGCTGCCGCCGGGATTCATAGATGACCTTCCGGAGGAAGAGCAACGCGCGGTATCAAAGAGGATTGGCAGACCCATAATGCTTATGGGATATGACCGAGACGGAAGGGCGGAATTGGAGTTTATGGCTCAAGATGACTCAATTCACACGCTCTATGTTGACCCGAAGTTCATAAAGCCGTCGTGAACGAGTTAAACGGTAGGGACATTGCGTCAGTGGACGATCAGTCGCGTTGCCGGACGACCGGTCCATACGGGTTCGACATCTAATTCCCGCCTTTCAGCTTAATTTCGCCTGTGTCGCCTTTCATCTCGATCTCCGTCCCGAATGGCTTGGACAAGTCCGCCATGCGCTGCAGGATGTAGCTCGCCTTCAGGCCGGTCGCGGGCGACGGCAATCCACGCGTATCAAGGAACCGGTTATTCGTATATCGGTGGTGAGGGTCGGGCACGCCTTGGCCGACGTCGTTCAGCACGATCGGCTGCAAGGTGATCGCCTGAAGCTCTCTTCCTTGGAATTGGAGGTGGGCCACCACGCTCTCCCACACGATGGGTTCGTCGATCTGCGTCAACTCGGGCGGCAGGTTGTATATGAAATTGCCCAGGTCGTAAAAAATGGGCTTCCCGTGATAGATCTCCACGCCGTGCAGTAACGGAGCACCGTGCATTACGACGACGTCCGCGCCCGCATCCACTTCCTGGTGCGTCCATCTTCTCACCCAATCATTGGGGGCGAGACGCTCCGGCAACTCTTCCTCAAACATCGTGATGAACGGCTTGTTCGAGAAAACGTGATTGTGCTGGTAGACGATGACGATGTCGGCATGCTGCCGGGCCGCGCGTATGCTTTGTAGAATGCGTTGCGCGTCCTCCGCGTTCGGCGCGTTCTCCGCGCCCGCAGGAAGCTCGGACATCGCCTCATTGGGCTTAGCGCCCATTTGGATGCGCAGCTCATCCACGCCCGGCCGGTCCGGCGTGGCGTTTCCTCCCGGCTGAATCATCCCCGAGGCCAGCGCCACCAGGGCTACCGTGCCTTTGGAAGTGCGCAGGTAACCTGGCGCCGCCGCGTCGGCGATGTTTTGGCCTGTCCCGGCATGTGCGATTTTTCGTTTCTTCACCTCGCGGAGGGTATTCTCAAGGCCCGTGAGCTTGAGGTCGAACGCATGATTGTTGGAGAGTGACAGCAGGTTAAAGCCGAGCGTCGTCAGCGCATCGAGCGCTTCGGGCGGAGCAAGAAATCCTCCGCCCTCGTGCACCGTCTCTCCTTTTTCACCGACGGCGGCTTCGAAATTCGTGAATTTAACGTCCCCATTGAGAAGGGATTGGATCACCGGCACGGCGGCAGGCGCCGTTGCGCGGATGTCCGACCGGATCATCGACTGCCCGGCCAAAGTGATGACCATCGGCTGAGACTGCGGCCGCGCCGCCCCAACGGCAAACGCAATCGCGAGACAACCCGCCGCCAGCAGAAAACGTTTCGATTTCATGGTTGCCGCCATGTGCGTACCCGAGTGATCACTGAACCGAGCATCGTACAAGTCTCCCGACCGGGACGCAACAATTCGCCGCTCAGAGCCGAAACGAGATATTGGCAGGGAGGCCCCGAGCCCCGAACACGCCATGGCACCCAAGCAGCGTGCTACATCCGCAAAGGTAGTCTGCAAAAAATGGGGCTGTCCCAATCTGAAATTAGGACACTACCCAGCGATGCAGAGAGCGCGCGATTTGGCCAAACGACACTACCACGCAACGGCCGCCCTTCAGAATTGGATGCCCCAGATGTTTTTGCCGGTATCGAGAAGTTGGATGCCGGCTTGTTCAGATTGCGGCCCGGCTTCGCCGACCCAAATTACGCGGTACCGCGCTTTCTTCCAGCCGCGCTTCACCTCGATCACTTCGCCCGGCCAAGTGAGGTAGCCGACTCCGTCGAGTTTCGCGCCGCCCTTGCTGATGTCGAGCGCCGCGGCACTCTGCGAAAATTTGCGGCCGGATCGATCCTTGCCGTACACCCAGACACGCATCGGCTTTGAGACGCGCACCTCGCGCCGGTCGATTTTCCAAAAGCTCGGCGACTGGAGCTTGAAGGCGAAGCCCACGCGCAACTTTCCCTCGAACTCCTGGCCGACGTGCGCGACGCGGCACTCCTGCTCCGCGCGCGTGGATTGATTCACCACGAAGATCGTATCGCCGACGTTGACTTTTGCCTTGAGGGTGATCAGCCCGCCGCTTGCGTTTACCAGCAGTGTCGTTGTGTCTTCGTGGAAAGAAATCTCGTCATGCGACCATCCGTAGGCCATTACGGGGATACGAATCGAGATGCGCGGACTGGAACGCGGCTTGGCTTGAGAAGGAATGGACGGCGGCTCGCCACCCGGTGCGGCCGAACGGGCGCGCGAAGGCGAGGCGCCGTGCGGCGCGATTTCAGAGCCCGATAGAGGAAATTCCCGCTGGGCGCCGTGCAACGGACAATCGAAATCCCACGGCGCGTCGAGAATCTGCGCCAACGATTCATCGCGACCGCGCAGCAAGAGCTTGCGGTCGTTGTCGCCGTAAGGGCACCGCAACTGAATGACGAAATCCTTGGACACAGCAGCCTCTGATCAGCCTCCCCGAGAATACACGTCGCCCAAGATGCCCGCGCAGGCGCACGCGATCTCTGTCCTGTTAAAGTAATCATCTCTTGAGACGTTCGGAGATGACCGTTCCTCGAAAGCACACCCGCAAGCAGGCACTTCGCCGGACCATCCTCCCGACGGCTGAATCCGGGGCTGACCCCAGCGTCTCTTTTAGCGCCCAAACATGGAATATGCGATTCTTTTTGACTCCGTTTGGGGCGGCGGTTGCGGCGGCTGGGGCGGTTGCGTCGGTTGCGTGCGGGAATCTCGGGTCGCCGAAGCCGAAGCAATCGCGCGATCCGGGCGCCGGTTGGCGATCCGATCGAGTGCGTCGGCTATCCGGGACAGCTCGATTGTAATCTGGTCGGTTCCGCTCGACATCTTCAGAACGACGATTCGTTTTCGGCTGAAGTAAATACTGATCCAGAGCAAGAGCCCAATCGCGAGCAATACGCCCGCCATAAACATGTCGTGACTCGTGATGGGAAAGCTTCTGCCTGCGATCGTGATGGCATGGTCCGAGAGCACGGTATCCTCCCGGCTGGGGCTTGTGGTTTGCCTACCCTCGGTTAGATGTAAATCCTGCCGGCGAAGTAACTTTTCCAGGTTTGCCCGCGCCTCACTCGTGGAGGCGTCACCCGCAAACTGACCGGCTACCGCCAGCCACTTTCTTGCGGTAGTCAGCCTCCCCGCGTAGACTCTGCCCCATGCGCGAAATCCACCCGCGCCGCGAAATCCCATGCCGATGCTGAGCAAGCGCGTCCGCGCCGACCTCGCCCTCGGCCTCTGCACGCTCATCTGGGGCGCCACGTTCGTCCTCGTCAAGGACGCGCTCGCCGATATCTCCGTCGTCGTGTACATCGCCGTGCGCTTCGCGCTTTCCGCCGCCCTGATGGCGATCATCTTCTGGCGGTCAGTGCGCCGGCTGAACATGAAAACGGTGTGGGCCGGGGCGCAGATCGGCCTATGCATGTTCGGCGGATACATGTTTCAAACCGCCGGACTGAAATACACCACGCCGGCGAAGGCCGCGTTCATCACCGGCATGAGCGTGGTGCTCGTGCCGTTGCTGCTCGCCGCGTTCGGACGCCGCCGCATCACCGCCTGGGTATGGGCAGGCGCGGCGGCGGCCCTTGCGGGACTATATTTCCTGACGGTTCCACCCTCGGGCTTGGGCGGCTTAAACCGCGGCGACCCAATCGTCTTCGGCTGCGCGGTGATGTTCGCGCTGCACATTATTTTCATCGGCCGCTACGTTGGCGACCACTCGGTCGGCGCGCTCGCGTTCCTGCAAGTCGCGACGACCGCCATGCTTTCGACGTTCGTCCTCCCGCTCGCAATGTTTGCCGGATGGGAAAAGCCTCGCCTGGTTTGGAGCACTACGGTGATCGTCGCGGTCCTCGTCACGTCCATCGGCTCAACAGTCATCGGCTTTTCGCTGCAAACATGGGCGCAGCAGCACACCTCGCCGTCGCACACGGCGATCCTCGTGAGCCTCGAGCCGGTATTCGCCGCGATCACCTCATGGCTGCTCGCCACCGAGCATTTCGGCGCGCGCACGCTGGCCGGTGCGGCCCTGATCCTCGCCGGCATCCTCCTCGCCGAACTGAAGGGCCCCGCCCCCACCGTCGCCGAATCCCCCGAGCCCATCGCCCGCGCCATCGACTAGCAACCACCAATCAGCAACCAACCCTGTCATTCCGAGGACTGAGCAGCCTGATTTCCGCGCCCTTTCTCCTCAGCCTGCGCGGAAATCAGGCGGTGTGGCGAAGGACGAGGAATCTCGGCGCCGGAACGGCGGAAACTTCGGCGTCGCATTTTGCGGCGTAACCTTTCCGCTCCCGCGCGGTTTATGTTAGAGAAGACGGACCGATGCCACCGAAGAAGGACGCCTACGACGAGCGGCTCCTGATCGCGGCCGCGCAGAAAGACCCCGCGCGCTTCACGGAGCTGTATGAGGAACACTTCGAGCGCGTCTACGCGTTCGTCGCCCGGCGTCTGCGCAATCGCGACGACGCTGAGGACGTCACCTCCGAGGTCTTTCGCGACGCGCTGGCGAACATCGGCAAATTCGAATATCGCGGCGCACCCTTCGCGAGTTGGCTCTACCGCATCGCCTCCAACGCGATTGCCGATCGCTGGCAGCGCTCGGCGAAAGAGCAGGGAACCGCGCTCGCGGATGATCCCCCGGACGATTCCGCTCGCGCGAATCCGGAAGAAATCGAGAGCCGCGCGCGCCTCTTCCGCCTGGTGGCTACGCTGCCCGGCGACCAGCGTCGCGTGATCGAAATGCGTTTCGCCGAGGGCAAAAGCATCGCCGAAATCGCGCGCGAAATCAGCCGCACGGGTGGCGCCGTGAAGCAGCTGCAGTTTCGCGCCATTCAGAATCTGCGCGCGAGCATCGAAAAGAAGACGCGCGCAAGCGCAAAAGCAAAAAAGCCGGTGAGCAAAAATGGCTAACAACACCCAAAGCGAACAACTCGACAAGATTGTCTCGACGCTTCTCGGCCCGCCCGATGCGTCTCTTTTGCGGTCGGACGCCGCGCGTCCGTTCGACAAGAGCTTCGCGCCCTTGATCGAAGTCATCCGCGATTTGAAGGATCTTCCGCGCCCCGATTTCAAAGCGCGCCTGAAATCCGATTTGGAAAGGAGAGCAAAGATGGCCAGCACAGCCGTAAAGTTCGTTCGAGAAGGATTCCACACGGTCACGCCGTACCTGATCATCCCGAATGCGGCACAATGGATCGACTTCGTGAAGCAGGCGTTTGGCGCGGAAGAGTATTTCCGCGCGAAGCGTCCGGGCGCCGAAGACATCATCATGCACGCCGAGGTAAAGATTGGCGACTCGATGATCGAGCTCGCCGACGCGAACCCGCAGTTTCCGGCAACGCCCTGCACGCTGCTGCTTCGCGTGAGCGATCCGGACGCGGTCTACGCTCGCGCCGTCGAGGCGGGCGCGATGGTATTCGATCGGGTCGGCGATCACGATTACGGCTCGCGCGGCGGCACGGTGGTCGACGCTTCCGGCAACCGATGGCACATTTTCAATCCGACCCCCGGCAACGCCATTTTCGGAGCCTTCGGCAGCGTGACTCCGCATCTGTATGCGACGGAGCCGGTGCAGCTCATCGAATTCCTCCAAAAGGCGTTTGGCGGAGAAGAGGTCTACCGCGCGGAAATGCCTGGAGGCGGAATTCCGCACGCGCAGGTTCGCATCGGCGATTCGATCGTTGCGCTGGCCGGCGGACACGGGCCGTACCAGCCGCAACCCAGCACGCTGCACTTGTACGTGCCAGATACCGACGCGCTTTACGGGCGAGCGCTCGCCGCAGGGGCGACTTCGATTCAGCCGCCCGCGGATCAGCCCTACGGCGACCGCAGCGCCGGAGTGACGGACCCCTTCGGCAACCGCTGGTTCATCGCCACGCACGTCAGGGACGTAGCATCGGGAGGCTAACGGCGCAAAGCGCTCCTTTTTCTGCCAATTTGTGTCCGCCAGGGGCTTTTAAGCCTCCGACGAGAGCATCATTGATGCTCCCGTCGGAGCAGATTTGCACGTCGGATTTGCACACAAATGGTGCAGGTGCCTGGCCGCTAATTGTGGTGGAATTTCACGTCCAGAGCTTCGTGCATCACGGGAATCCGTAGGGATTTTTTCTCGTACGCGGTGATTGCGGGCTCGTGGACGAGGGTGAGGCCGATGTCGTCGAGGCCTTTCAGCAGGCACTCGCGGCGGAATGGATCGACCGTGAACGAGTAGCGCAGGCCCTTGTCGTCGGTGACGACTTGCTGCTCGAGATCGACCGTCACGCTGTAACCTTCGTTCTGCTCGGTGCGCTTGAAAAGCTCGTCCATCTGCTCGTCGCTCAGCGTGACCGGCAGAATCCCATTCTTGAAACAGTTGTTATAAAAAATGTCGGCGTAGCTCGGCGCTAGAATCGCGCGCACGCCGTAATCGAGGATCGCCCACGGCGCATGCTCGCGGCTCGAGCCGCAGCCGAAATTCGCGCGCGCGATGAAAACGCTCGCGCCGTTGTAGCGCGGCCGATTCAGAACGAAATCCGGATTCGGCTTTTCGCCTGGCAAATAGCGCCAGTCGTAAAAAAGTACCCGGCCGTAGCCTTCGCGCGTCAGCAACTTCAGAAATTGCTTCGGCACCATCTGGTCCGTATCGACATTTACGCGATCGATCGGCGCAACGAGCCCCGTGAGTTTTGTGAAAGGTTTCATCGTTATTCAGCTCCGTCCAGGCCCTTCCACTTGCGAATGTCGACGAAATGGCCTTCGATTGCGGCGGCAGCGGCCATCATCGGGCTGACCAAATGCGTGCGGCTGCCTTTGCCCTGGCGTCCTTCGAAATTGCGATTCGAGGTGCTGGCGGAGCGTTCGCCGCTCGGCAGGACATCGTCATTCATCGCGATGCACATGCTGCAGCCCGCGTCGCGCCATTCAAATCCGGCATCGCGGAAAATCTTGTCGAGGCCTTCTTTTTCCGCCTGCACTTTCACGACGCGCGAGCCGGGCACCGCCAGTGCCTGCTTGAGCGATTTGGCCACGTGCTTTCCGGCGACTACCTTTGCAGCGGCGCGCAGATCCTCGATGCGCGAATTCGTGCAGGAGCCGATGAACACGCGGTCGACGGGAATATTTTCGATCGGCGTGCCTGGCTTGAGATCCATGTAAGTGAGCGCGCTCTCGGCGGCTTTGCGATCGACGGGATCGGCGAAGGATGAAGGATCGGGAACGCGGCTCGTCACCTGCGTGACCATCCCGGGATTCGTGCCCCAGGTGACCATCGGCGCGAGTTCTTCGGCCTTCAGCATAACCGTGGCGTCGTATTTCGCGCCGGGATCGGTGGCGAGCGATTTCCAGTACGCGACCGCTTCCTGAAAATCCTTGCCGCGCGGAACGAACGGCTTGCCTTCGAGATACGCGAACGTCGCATCGTCCGGCGCGACCATGCCGGCGCGCGCGCCGCCTTCGATGGTCATGTTGCACATCGTCATGCGGCCTTCCATGGAAAGGCCGCGCACCGCTTCGCCGGTATATTCGGCGACGTGGCCAGTGCCGCCAGCGATTCCGATTTTGCCGATGATGGCAAGGATGATGTCCTTCGCAGTGACGCCGCGCGGGCGCTTGCCCTCGACGTCGATTTTCATCGTTTTCGATTTGTACTGCGAGAGGCACTGCGTGGCGAGCACGTGCTCCACTTCGCTCGTGCCGATGCCGAAAGCGAGCGCGCCCATTGCGCCGTGCGTCGAGGTGTGGCTATCGCCGCAGACGATCGTGTTGCCGGGCTGCGTGATTCCAAGCTCCGGGCCGATCACGTGGACGATGCCCTGATTGCGGCTCTGCATGTCGAAAAGATTGATGCCGTGCTCCTGGCAATTGCGCGCGAGCGCCTCGAATTGCGCGATCGCGTCGGGATCGACGAGAGGCAGCGCGCGATTCTTCGTCGAGACCGAGTGGTCCATCACGGCGAAGGTCAGCTCGGGCTGGCGGACTTTGCGGCCGGCAGCCTTCAGCCCCGAAAACGCCTGCGGGGAAGTGCCTTCGTGGATCAGATGGCGGTCGATGTAGATCAGCGAGGGCTGACCGGGTTCTTCGTGGACGACATGCGCATCCCAGATCTTTTCGTAGAGTGTGCGAGCAGCCATATTTTGCTGGATCAACCTTCCGATTACATTGTAACAATTTCGCGGGCGCGCCGCCAAATCGCGGCGCGGCGAATTCTAGCAGAGTTCTTGCGCCGCGCGTCCCGGTTTCCGGCATAATGCGTTTCGAATGGCGCCGCCTGCCGATTGTGAGGAGTGCCGGAAGATCACGCTGGAGCTGCGTGAGGCGTGGATGGATGCTTGGTTTTCCGCGGATGAAGAATTTCGCACGGCGTGGCTTGCCCTGCGAGGGGGAACCGAAGAGGACGCGGCGCGCGCCGACGAGCTTTTCCCCAAGGCCAACATTGAACGCAGGCACGCCGAGAGGTTGCGGCAAGCAATCATGATTAAGTTCAGACACGAGGCGCAGACAGGCCATAAAATACCGCTGCGGGAAAGCATCGCCTGATCCGGCGAAGAGGAGATGAAATTCATGCACATTGAAAATCGTTGGCAGCGAAGAGTTTTGCAGGCGTCCGGATTGGTCGCGGTCATTTTCGTTATGGGGTTTATCGCGCTTCACGTGAACGCGATCCAGCACGCAGTCGTTCACGCTGCGCCGGCTCGGGCTCAGAGCACATCCTCCAAGCCGCAGGCGCAGGCCGACCCGTGGACCGTGTCGGAGACTGTCACGCCAGCTGATCTTGAAAAGGAACTGACGGATCCGGATCCCGCGAAGCGGCCGATCGTGGCGTGCGTCGGATTCAAATTCCTGTACGACGGCGGGCATGTCCCCGGCGCTTCGTACCACGGACCCGCGGCGAAGCCCGAAGGGCTGGCGGATTTGAAGGCGTGGGCGCAGAGCCTGCCGAAATCTTCGAATGTCGTTCTCTACTGCGGCTGCTGCCCGCTGGTGCGCTGCCCGAATCTGCGGCCGGCGTTCACGGCGCTGCACGATGCGGGCTTCGCGCGCTTGCGGGTCCTGCTGCTGCCGACGAATTTCGGCACGGACTGGGCGGCCAAAGGCTATCCGATCGAAAAGGGCAAATGAGGCTCGCGACAGCGGGCAATGGCGAGCGGTTGAAACGGCGGCGCTGCCTGAAGATTGGGGAATCGGGCGCGCCCGGGCATCTGGGACAAAACGGGGGGATCGCATGAAGGTTCGTTCACCGCTGTTTTTGTGTTTGAGCGCGCTCTGCGTGTTGCTGGTGGTTTCGGCGTCCGCGTCGGCGCAGCGGTCGTGCGAAAGTCTGATGTCGGCGCCGATTCCGCATGTGACGATCACGATGGCGACGGCAATCAGCACGCCGCCGGATTTCGAAGTGCCGAGCACGGGCGGAAGATTTGGCACGCCTGCTGGGCTAAAGGTTTCCGCTCCGTTCTGCCGCGTGGCCGGATTCTCGACGCCTACCAGCGACTCGCACATCGGGTTCGAAGTGTGGTTGCCAGCCGCCAAGGATTGGGACGGGAAGTACATCGGTATCGGGAATCCCGGTTTCATCGGAGAGATCAGCTATGCGGGGTTGACGCGCGAGGTCAATCGCGGTTCGGCGGCCGCCTCGACCGACACGGGCCACCAGGACGTGGGCGCAACGAGCGAAGCGCCGGACAAATGGGCGATCGGCCATCCCGAGAAAGTGGCGGATTGGGGATACCGCGCGATGCACGAGACGGCTCTCGCGGCGAAGCAACTGATTCTCGCGTATTACGGCAAGCCGGCGAAGCTGTCGTTCTTCAGCAGTTGCCATGAAGGCGGCAATCAGGCGCTCACCGAGGCGCAGAAGTTTCCCGACGATTACGACGCAATTGCCGCGGGCGATCCGGCGTACTACATCACGCATCTGCAGGCGGTGTCGGAATACATGACATGGCTCTCGCTGAAGGACGGCGTGAAAGCTCCGGGCTACATCCCGCCGAGCAAGTATCCGGTGATCCATCGTGCGGCGCTCGATGCGTGCGATTCGCTCGACGGCGTGCGCGACGGCTTCATCGAAGATCCCACGCGCTGCCATTTCGATCCGGAGACGATTCGCTGCCCGGGCAAATCGGATTTGGCATCGTGCCTGACGGAGCCGCAGGTGCAAACGGCGAAGTTGATTTACGCCGGGCCGAAATTCGCGGACGGCACGCAGATGTATCCCAGCTTCGATCCGGGCAGCGAGCTGGGCTGGGGATTGATGATGGCCGGCCCCGCGCCGCTCAGCATCAGCACCGGATTCTTCAAGAGCATCGTCTTCGGCAATCCTGACTGGGATTTCCGGACGTTCGACGTGGACCGCGATACGCGGCTGGCGGACCAAAAGGTTGGCGCGCTCCTGAATTCGTACGATCCCAATCTCGAGGCGTTCAAGAAGCACGGCGGCAAGCTGCTGATCTACGAATCGTGGGACGAGGCGATCATTCCTCCGCGCGGCATGATCGATTACTACGACAGCATCCTGAAAAGCATGGGCGGCAAGAAGGGGACGTACGATTTCGTACGCCTCTTCATGGTGCCGGGAATGGGGATGTGCCCCGGCTTCGGCATGGGGGATAACGGCACGTTCGATGCGCTCGATGTGATCGAGAAATGGCGCGAGACGGGGAAGGCTCCCGACGAAATCCTCAACAAGCACAAGCTCGGCGATGAGGTCGATCGCACGCACCTAGCGTGCCCGTATCCGCAAGCGGCCATTTACAAGGGAAGCGGCGATCCGTACGACGCTGCCAACTTCAGCTGCGGCATTCCGAAGTGGTGAGCTGCGTCGAGTGAGGGGCGGGCCGAAGTCAACCGTCCCTGTGGGACTGCGGATTCCGTGCCTGCGCGTTCCCGGCATTACGCTTCGCTTCATGCTGTGCTGGCTACAATCGCGCCTTCGGCGCTCGGAGTTTCGCCAAGCACTTCGCTGGACTCTTCTCCTGACACTCAGGTGAGCAGGGGCAGCGCGATTCTTAAGAATCTATTTCGAGACCACCCTTGTGACGCCCTTATCGCCACGGGGCGCACTCTGTCAGTAGGCGGCGGTGAAGCGCTTGCCGATGAATTGAGGCTTTTCGATTTCGTCGACCATGGCGACGGCGTAGTCCTCGGCAGAGATGCGGCTCTCGCCTTTCGCGTCGACGACGAGCTGGTCCCCGCCGAGGCGGAATTTCCCGGTGCGTTGGCCGGGCTGAATGAAGGCGGCGGGGCTGAAGTAGGTCCAATCGAGCCCGGCGGCGGTGGCTTCCTTTCGGAGAATGCCGAGCACTTCGCGGTACGCGGACGCGACCGGTTTCCAGGCCGCGGGGAAATTCGGCGTGTCGAGCAGCGCGACTCCGGGCGCCACTTCGAGACTCGCGGCGCCGCCAACGACGATGAACCGGATCGGCTTGCCTGTCGTTTCCTTCGCGGCTGAGACCCCTTCCATCAACGAACGCACGGCGGTCCAAGCTTCTTTTGGATCGCCGCCACGCGGTCCATAAGCGGAGACGACGACGGAATTTCCCGCGATGGACAGAGCGACGGCCTCGGGCTTGAGGATGTCGCCGGGCTTGATCGCGAGGTTGGGCCGCGGCTGCGGCGCCTTGGTGATGTCGCGCACGATGGCCGTCACTTTGTGGCCGCGCGAAAGCGCTTCGTTGAGGATTCGCTGCCCGATCATTCCCGTTGCGCCAAAGAGTGCGATGTCAGCCACGAATGTTCTCCTGTCGGCGGCGCTTGGACGCCTTGTAGAGTTATGCCAAGAGAAGCGAAGCGGCGCAAGCAGTCTCTGCAGGTTGGCAAGTGGCTCGATACGCGAGGCGCAGAGACGTGCGTTGCGGCGGCACGTGCTAGAATTTCCGCGAGTTTGCAAACGTGAACGCAACGATCCAGGCGACGAACGCGGCGGCAAGCGGCACGCGCGTGCGGCTGTGCCCCTTGTGCGGCGGGCTCGAGCGCAGCGTGCAGGCGCGCCGCGACGGATGGGAGATCGTGCAGTGTGCGCGGTGCGCGATGGTGTTTCTCGGCAGCGAGCTGGCGTACGACGAGCAGGCCAAGAATCACGATTGGGTCGAGGAGCACACGAAGGAATTGGCGCAGCGGCGGGAAAAGCAGCCGGTGATGCTTTTCCTTTCGCGCTGCACGCGCTGGCTGCGCCCTGAGCCGACCGCGCGGCTCTTGGCGCAGACGCTGCGATGGGCGCGCTCGGGGAAGCTTGTTGATTTCGGATGCGGCGATGGGCGGTTCCTCGCGCTGGCGTCGGCGCATTTCGATGTGACGGGAATCGAGCTGAGCCCGCAGGGCGCCGAAATGGCGCGGCAGCGAACTTCGCGCGAAACGATTTTCGAAGGGCCGGTGACCGAGGTGGCCGAGCGCGATTTGCCGGCGGGAGCTTTCGATATTGTGACGCAGTTCGGCTACATCGAGCATGAATGGCATCCGCTGGCCGGATTGCGCGCCGCGCATCGCGTGCTGAAACCGGGCGGCTTGACCATCCTGAAAACGCCGAACTATGCGAGCTGGAATCGCCACATTCGCGGGATGAACTGGTGCGGCTATCACGTTCCCGCGCATTGCAACTATTTCACGACGCGGACGCTCGCGAAGATCTTGCGCGCGACCGGCTTTGAGCCGTTGGCACGCCCGCTGGCGGATTGTCTGCCGACGAGTGACTCGCTGTGGATGGCCGCACGGAAAAACTAAGATGTCGATGAAACGCACCGTTTCGCTTGTTGCGCTCGCTTTGGTGCTCTGCGCCACATCCGCGCGGGGCCAAGGCAAGACGGACCAAGATTTCCCGCTGACGCCAGGAACATATTGGGTCTATCAGGGTCTCGTTCGGTGGTGGTTCGGAAAGTCGGGCGTGACTCAGGTGACGTGGAAAACCTCGGTCACAAGCGTCATTCACCGCGACGGGTTGACTATCGCTGTCGTGAAAGGGCTCCCTGGTGACTTGGATTGGTCGGACGGGCACGTCAAACCCGCGCTGTCGATTTTGATCCGGACGCCCGATGCGAAGTTTTATCTGATTGAAGACGATGAAGCGAAATCAGCTTTCCGCGAGATAGACAACCCCCAATATGATTGGTCGCAGATTCTTGACGTAGACGACTGGTTCCTGCAATTGCCCCTCGCGCAAGGAAAAAAGTTCTGCGATGACGACGGAATGCGCAGAGATGACGGTAAATATTGTTGGGTCACGGGGCCGGCGCACTCCGTGTCGTTGACTGGAGTAAAGGGGGTTCGACCCGGGAAGCGGGTGGCATATCGCGTCGAATACCTCGAGCTTGTAGACGATGACGAGTTTGATTTCGTCCCTGGGGTGGGCATGGTGACGTACGGATGTCATCACCACGGGTCGATCGCCGACACGGATCTGCATCTAAATTAGTCGAATTTCACGCGGGCGATCCCGCTCCGTAACCTTGCAGCACCCTGCTATTTGCAGAAGTGCGGCATCACTTCGCTTGTGAATAGTTCGAGCGAGCGGACGCTTTCTTCGTGCGTGAGATCGCCATAGGCGAAGCGCGGGACGAAATAGTTGGCGCCGGATACTTCGAGCTGTTCCTCGATTGCCGCGCGCACCGTTGCGGGCGTCCCGGTGATGATGGTATCCGCGCTCGCGTGCGCCACCTCATCCAGCGCGGGATGGTGGACGTCGAACTTCCGCCACAGGTAGCCAAGCTTGTCGTAAAAGCCGCGATAGCCGAACATTCCGCGCTCTTTTGCCTGCTGATCGGTTTCTCCCACGAAGAGCAAACGCGTGATGCCCACCTTCGGCAACTTCGCGCGAGGGTGGCTGCAGCCCGTGCCATACGCAGCGCTCCACGCCTGCATGTATGCGTCGACCACCTGGCGAGCGCCCGATGCTGCAATCAGCGTGACGATACTCATGTTCTGCTTGGCCGCGCGCGCCGCGCTTTCGGGGCTGTTCGTCGCATACCACAACGGGGGATGCGGCTGCTGCAGCGGCTTCATCTCGATCGGGACGTTCGTGAAGTTGAAATACTTGCCGTGATAATCGACCACATCCCGCGTGAGCGCCGCCATCATCACCGCGACCGCCTCGCCGTAAACCGCGGGCGCCTCGGCTTCGGTCACGTTGTAAAAGCCCAGCTCGATCGGGGAAACGCCGCGGCCCGTGCCGATCTCGAAGCGCCCGTGGGTGAGGTGGTCGAGCATGCAGATTTCCGCGGCCAGGCGCAGCGGGTTGTAGAGCGTGGCGATCAGGACGAGAGGCGCGAACCGGATGCGCTGCGTGATGCGCGATGCCGCCGCGAGGAAAATCAGCGGCGAAGGCGCGAGGCCGAGCGGCGTGAAGTGATGTTCGGTGATGTGATAGGTGCTGAAGCCGGCCTTGTCGTAGAGCTCGAGGAGCTTCAGCCGGCTGTCGTACGTCTCGTGAATCGGCCGGTCTTGCCGGTCGACATGGTCGATCACGCCAAACTCCATCTGCGCGCCCACCCCCCGGTGAATTTGAAGCCCGCCTTACCTGTAAGCCGCCCAAAACTCGCAACACTCTACCTGCGCGTTCCTGCTTTAGCAAATCCCATCGTGCCGGGGAACTTTCTGGGCCTCGTTGGGGAAGCCCATTTGTGGACCCACGCATCGAAACGGGTGTGCCTAACTCGCAACGCCAAGCAGGCAAGGCGGCAGGGTTCGCGCCAGCAGTGCTATAATCACACATCGCTTCAGGGTCAGGAAAAAGGAGTACGAGGATGGGGACTCATTTTCAAGAGCTGTGGAGCTGGGCTCGGCGCCGTAAACTATTTGCGACCATCCTCGTAGTTGTCACCCTGGGCATCGGCATTTTGATTGGAACCGTGGTTCCCGGCCACACGCTCGCTAACCGCCCGCAAGCTCCGAATGGCGCGGCCATGCTCGTCGTGCCCGACCCGATCAGCCTTTCGGGCGCGTTCGCCAGCATCTCGAAAAATCTGGGACCTGCGGTCGTCAACATCTCGACCACGCAGGTGATTGAAAAGCCGAAGGCCGGCGGCAAGGGACCGCACGGCGGCGGCGACGATGGCAGCGACCCATTCCAAGATTTCTTCGACCGCTTCTTCGATTCGCCGGACAACGCTCCGGACGCCGAACGCAGCCTGGGTTCAGGTGTGATCGTCGATAAGAAGGGTTTTATTCTCACGAACGACCACGTGATCGACGACGCCACCAAAATTCAGGTGAGCCTCGATGGCGATCCGAGCCACTACAACGCGCGCGTGGTTGGCGTCGATAAGGACACCGATCTCGCGGTGATCAAGATCGACGCGGGCCATGAGCTGCCGGTCGCCAAGCTTGGCAATTCGGACGGCGTGCAGGTAGGCGATTGGGTGCTCGCGTTCGGCAGCCCGTTCGGCCTGAATTCCACGGTCACCGCCGGGATCATCAGCGCCAAGGACCGCACCAGCATCGGCAAGCAGTTCCAGAGATTCATCCAGACGGATGCCGCGATCAATCCTGGCAATTCCGGCGGGCCGCTGGTCAACATGGCCGGGGAAGTGATCGGCATCAACACGGCGATCTACACGGGCGGCCGCGGATTTGAAGGCGTTGGCTTCGCGCTGCCATCGAATACGGCGATCAACGTTTACAACCAGCTGATCACGAGCGGGAAAGTGATTCGCGGTTCGATCGGCGTTACTTTCCAGGAAGAGAACAGCGACAACCCGATCCTGATGAAGGAACTCGGCGCGCCGTACGGAATCGTGATCGAAGCGGTCCAGCCGGGCAGCCCCGCGGACAAGGTTGGCCTAAAGGCGGGTGACGTCATTACTCAGGTCAACGGCCAGCCGGTCCACACCGGCACCGATCTCGTGAATCCGATCGCGCAGACGCCGATCGGCCATTCCGTGAAACTCAGTTACGTCCGCAACAAGCAGGCGAGCGACGTCACGCTTACTGTCGCCGACCGTTCCCAGCTCTTCCCGCAAACGGCTCAGGATGCGGATCAGGCACCCGATCAGGGCGACCAAGCAGATAAGTTTGGGCTGCACGTCGAAGATCTCACGGCGGACCTCGCGCACAAGATTGGTATGGGCAAGCTCGTCGGAGCGGTGGTGACCGAAGTCGAGCCGGCCAGCTTTGCCGAGGATGTCGGCTTCACGCGGGGCGACGTGATCGTCGAGGTCAACCACGTGGCTATCACTTCGCTCGCGGACTACAAGGCGCAGATGGCCAAGCTCAAGCCCGGCGACGACGTCCTCTTCAAGATCGCCCGGCGCCAGGACACCGTGCTGACGCTGTTCCTGGCCGGCGCGGTGCCTTCTCAGCAATAGGCGAAACACGTTTCTGACTTCTTGGAGGGGCGCCTTGAGCGCCCCTTTTTTCTTTCTTGTCCCTCGCATTGGGTGCATTACCTGATAGGTTCGCCGTTTGCGCGCCCGGCTTGAGTCGAGCCTCGAATGGGCGATAATGAACTTGGGGGCGTGAACCGGCAGCCGGGGCGGCAATTTTCTCGGAACCAGCGTCCAAATTCTGATGATGACTTTTATCAAGCGATGCTCGATCGCCGTGTCGGTGGCATTTGCGCTGGCCCTAGCGGCCGTGCCCGCGCACGGACAGCAGAAGAGTTCGTCGCCTTCCTCTGCCTCGCGATCGAAGCACACACGCCATCATCGGAGACATTACTCGAGACGCATGCGCTTGCCGAAGGGGCCTACGCCTGACCGCATCACCCAGATTCAGTCCGCACTTGCCCGCGGCGGCTACTATCAGGGCGACCCCACCGGCAAGTGGGATTCGAACACGATCGCGGCGACGCGAAAGTTCCAGTCGGCCAGCGGCCTCGATTCCACAGGCAACCTCGACGCCCCTACGCTGCAAAAGCTGGGCCTCGGCTCCAGTATCGCCGGCGTTTCGGCGCCCAAGCCCGCACTGCCAAAGTGCTGCGCGGCGCCATCGACCTCGACATCCCCGCAGCCGGCTAGCACGACCAGCAAGCCCGCAGCCGTTTCGGCCGAACTCCCGGCGCAGTCCTCCACCCCGGCGGCTGGCGGCGCGGCGCATGCCCCGAGCGCCTCAGACACCGGCTCCGGCTCCGATCCAAAGCCCCAGCAGCAGCATTAGCCTCAATTCGTAGAGCCTACCTGGCGATCCGTGTTGACCGCCATGTCCCCGAGGCTGATACAATGCCGTTCAACCTGCCCGCCATTCGCTATATTCGACTGGAAAAGACAGGGACACGCAAAGCGACACCGCCGCCGCGGCCTTGGGAGAGACCGGTACGCACAGGAAACAGATCATTCCTATGATCCGCGCGGCCCGTTGCGCGTGGGCGGGAATCGTTTTGCTAACCGCGCTCTCCTTTGGCGGCGCGGCGCGCGCGCAGGAGCCACCGTTTCCTCCACAGGCGCCACCCCCGGTGCCGGGTGCTGTGCCGGTAGAGAAGCAAACCCCGCAAGGTCTTACCACGTGCCTTCAGCCGCCTCCGTTGGTTGGCTGGCAGGACTACGAGGGCCCCTTCGCGAAGGTCGTCGGCGCGTTTGGCCGAAAACTGGAGCGCAAAGAGGTAAGCACAGGTCCGGCGCGATACAAGCCGGGCACGACATTTTGTACGCTCGATGTGAAAGGCAAATTCCTGCTGTTCGTCAACGATACGATCGACCCGATCACATTCCTGGGCGCCGCATTCAATTCGGGGATCAGCCAGGCCGAAAACGACGATCCTTCCTACGGGCAGGAGGCCGGGGGTTACGGCAAGCGAGTTGGCTTCAACTTGATCGACCAGGCGCAGTCGTACTTCTTCGGCGATTTCGCGTACCCCGTAATATTTTCGGAAGACCCGCGCTACTACCGTCTAGGGGCCGGCCCCGTCCACAAGCGGTTCTTCCATGCTGTGAAACATTCGGTCGTCGCGTACAACGTAGACGGATCGGAGATGCCCAACTACTCCCTGTGGTTCGCGACGACGAGCGCGATCTCGCTGAGCAACGTCTATCACCCCGACAACCGCCGCGGTTTCGCACCGACCGCGGAAAATGTCGGCTACAGCATCGGGCAGGGGATTGGTTACGACGTGCTCCGCGAGTTCTGGCCCGAGATCGCCCGCAAATTCAAGTTGCCGTTCCGCGGCGAAAGTGCGCAGGCGAGCCAGAACACAGGCGCCGTCCAGCCTTAAACTCTAAACTCTGAACTGAATCCTCCGCGCGGCTTGGCGCTGGCGTGGTTCGGCGCTAAGCTAGAGATTCACAGGAGCAACTCCATGGCGACAGCATTTGCCCCACGCGTGTTCAAGAACTTCATCAACGGCGAGTGGGTTGAATCCCGCAGCGGCAAGGCGCTCGAAGACCGCAATCCGGCGAATCGCGACGAGCTGGTTGGAATGTTTCCCGCGTCAAACGAGGAAGACGTTGCGCTGGCCGTCACCGCCGCCCAATCCGCCTACGACAAGTGGCGTCTTACGCCCGCGCCGCACCGCGCCGAGATTCTCTTCCGCGCGGCCGAGATTTTGGTCAAGCGCAAGGAAGACTTCGCGCGCGACATGACGCGCGAAATGGGCAAAGTGCTCGACGAAACGCGCGGCGACGTGCAGGAAGCCATCGACATGACGTACCTGATGGCGGGCGAGGGGCGGCGCCAGTTTGGCCAGACGACGCCGTCGGAGCTGCCGAACAAATTCGCGATGTCCGTGCGCGCGCCCATCGGCGTAGCCGGGCTCGTCACACCGTGGAATTTTCCGATGGCGATTCCGTCATGGAAGTCTATGCCGGCGCTTGTTTGCGGCAATACGATCGTTCTGAAGCCCGCGGAAGATACGCCGCTTTCGACCTATAACCTCACGCAAGTGCTGGAAGAGGCCGGGCTGCCGCCCGGTGTGCTGAACGTCGTATTTGGTGATGGGCCCGATGCGGGCGCGCCAGTCGTGAATCATCCGAAGGTGAATCTGGTTAGCTTCACGGGCTCGACCGAAGTGGGGCGCATCGTGAGCGAGGCATGCGCGCCAACCTTCAAGAAGTGCCACCTCGAAATGGGCGGCAAGAACATCATCATCGTGATGGACGACGCGAACCTCGATCTCGCCGTCGAAGGCGCGATCTGGGGCGGCTTCGGCACCACGGGGCAGCGCTGCACCGCGGCGAGCCGCGTCGCCGTGCAGAAGAAGGTTTACCGCGAGTTCGTCGAGCGATTCGTGGCGCGCGCGAAAGCGCTGAAGGTCGGCGACGGCCTCGATCCTTCGACGCAGATGGGCCCGTGCGTCAACGAGCAGCAGCTCAATACGGTGATGAAATACGTCGAGATCGGCAAGGACGAAGGCGCGAAGCTCGCGGCGGGCGGCCATCGCCTGGAAAGCGGCGCGCTCGCGAAAGGCTGGTTCCACGAGCCGACCGTGTTCGTCGATTGCGATCCGCAGATGCGCGTTTGCCAGGAGGAAATCTTTGGCCCTGTCGTCTGCGTGATCCCCTTCGAGACTTTCGGCGAGGGGCTGGCGATTGCGAACGGCGTGAACTACGGCCTTTCGGCGGCGATCTACACGCGTAACGTGAATCAGGCGTTCCGCGCGCAGCGCGATCTCGAGACCGGAATCGTCTACGTCAATGCGCCCACCATCGGCGCGGAAACGCATTTGCCCTTCGGCGGCACGAAAAACACCGGCAATGGCCATCGCGAAGCGGGGCTGACGGCGCTCGATTTCTACTCCGAGTGGAAGACGCTCTACATCGACTATTCGGACAAATTGCAGCGCGCTCAGATCGATGACTGATCGATCGCTGAGCGTTGCGCGCGGCCAAATTCACACGTCGAGGCCGGCGAGGCGCATCAGTTCGAGCGCGTTGCTCTTGGCGACCACGCCGTCGCGCAGCTTGTAGTCGAAACGCATCTGGCCATTCTCCACACGATCCTCGAAGTGCACGTTCCGGACGCTCGTCCCGACCGATTCGGCCATTTCCGTCAGCGCCAAGTCGTGCGTGGTCACGATCCCGATGGCGCCGCGTTCGAGAAACGCGCGGACCAGGCCATCGGCCCCGATCTGGCGATCGTGCGAGTTCGTGCCATCGAGCAATTCGTCGAAGAGGAATAATACCGGCGTGGCTCCGCGCGTGAGATCGAGCACCTGCCGGATGCGCAGCACCTCCGTGTAGAACGTCGAGCGTCCCTCCTGCAGCGAATCGGCGCTGCGCAGGCGCGTCCCGAGCGAGAGCGGCGCGAGACGCAGCGATTTCCCCCGAATCGGCGCGCCAGCCATTGCTAGCACCACATTGATGCCAACCGTCCGCAGCAGCGTGCTTTTCCCGGACATATTCGAGCCGCTCACCAGCAGCACGCGCGTGTTCGCGTCCAGCCGCACGCTATTCGCGACGCACTGAGCCGTGGGAATCAGCGGATGCCCGAGATCTTCGCCGAGAAAGCAGGGCAGGGAGCCTGTCGCGTCCGCAAACTCCGGGAAAGAATCAGCGGGATGCTCGAACGAATACGTCGCCAGCGAGAGCAGCGCTTCGATTTCGGCGATGGCATCGATCCAGATCCGCATCCGGGCGCCATGCCGTTTTCTCCACGCCTCGGCTGCCAGCGCTGTCTGAATCGTATAGAGCATGAAAATATCGAGGATCTTGGCGATGAGACTTCCGTGCCCATCGATCCAGTAGACGATGCGTGCGAATCGCCTGGTGGCGCGCGACGCCGGCTCGGGGCCCTGCTTCAGCTCACCGAGAAGGTGCTGCAAACGATGTGACGCAAAGGATTCCCGCTCGACACGCTGTAGAATCCTCGAAAAAAACTCAACGCCCTCCGCGTTGCAGTTCACTTCCGAAATGAGCGCTGCGGCGCGCTTGCGCAGTCTGCCAAACAGGATTGCTTCGACGATTACGACACCGAGAATGGGCCAGTAATTCGCCGTGTAGATATAGTAGAGGAGGCTCGCCGCGCCGGCGGTCGCCATGGCTGCGGCGACGATGCGCACGGCCGGCCCGCCGAGCGTTGATTTCTCTTCCGCCCACTTTATCAGCGACTCCGGATTCAGGCGCGCGGCCACGTCTTTACCCGTGACCGCCAAATCCTCGCGCAGGTCCAGCTTGGGGCGCAGCTCGGCGACCAGACCTTGGCGCTCGACGATCCCTTGAACTGGCGAAGGCGACATCAGCCAGTTGGCCAGCCGATTTTCGCCCATCGGCATTCTCGCTATCGAAAGAAGCTCGAAGAGGCAGCCGCGCCCGAAAAGATCGAGATCGTCCGCGTAGACGTGCTTCGGGTCGCGAAAGCGATCGCCGGTGGCGCCTTTGCCGCTCCAGAGATCGTCCATCCGCGCGAAGCCCAGGCGATAAAAAGCGGCTGCGGTTTCCGCGTGATCGCGGGCGCGGATCACCTGTTCGTGCAGAATGGCGAGGGCCGCGTAGATTCCCGCCGGCAGGATTAGCCAGTAGGCGGATACGTGGCTTGCGAAAATGAACCACAAAAGACCGACGGCGGCGGCCACCACCAGCAGCTTCGAATTGCCGAGCCGGATGTGCTGGCGTTCCCTTCGCGCTACGGTCGCGACATGGATTTCGAGGCGTCTTGCGTATTCCTCGCGTGGATCAAGCAACGTGTGCCCCCGAGCAGCCTGCGTAGTCTACTCTAGGCGGAATGTTGCGGCACGCCGCCAATTCCCGCGCGTGTCCGTGCGGCGGTTGACACCTCGCATGCGTCGCAAGCAGAATGCTTGCGCGATTGGTGGCGGGCGGCGATTCCCGCCCAGGGGCGGCTTTCCAATCGCAATCCAATTCTGCCGGGGGAGACACGCGTCTCCGAATCGTCCGGCGAGGACTTCTTTCATGATCCGACGATGTGCTCTCGCGGTCCTAGCCCTGTCCCTTTTCGCGTTCCCGTTCACTCTCTCCGCGCAGTCCTCAGGCTCGCAGCGCACCGCGTCTACGGCGCTTTCGCCATCTATGTCGGCAAGCCGGTGCGCCGCGTTTGACTCCACCGACGCGCCGGGCGGCTTGGGCGCGGCCGCCACGGACCATTCGGACCACGGCTTCGATCTGGCGAATCTCGATCGCTCTGTTTCGCCCTGCGACGACTTTTACAAATTCGCCGATGGCGGCTGGATGAAGAACAATCCTGTCCCGGCGGATCGCTCCACGTGGGCGACGTACAGCAAGCTGATGGATCGGAACGAAGAAGAGCTTCACGGAATCCTCGAAGAAGCAGCCAAGGATAAATCCGCAACGCCGGGATCGAACTGGCAGAAAATCGGCGATTACTACGCGACTTGCATGGATGAAAGCGCGATCGAAGCGACAGGGATCAAGCCGCTCGATCCCATATTTCAGGAGATCGCGCAGATCAAGGACGTGCCGGGACTGCAGGCGGAGATTGCGCGCTTGCAACGCGTGGGCGTGAACGCTGTTTTCGGCTTCGGATCCATACAGGACTTCAAAGACAGCACGCAGGTGATTGCCGGGGCGGGCCAGGGCGGCCTCGGGCTTCCGGACCGCCAGTATTACCTCGATGAAGACGATCATTCGAAGCAGCTTCGCGCCGGGTACATCCAGCACGTCACCAACATGTTCAAGCTGATGGGAGACGACGATGCCACGGCCGCCAATGAAGCCAAGGCCGTGATGGACATCGAAACCACGCTGGCCAAGGCTTCGACGAAGCGCGAGGATCTGCGCAATCCCGAGGCCAATTATCACAAGCTGACGCTGGTGCAGCTCGCCGACCTGACGCCGCACCTTTCCTGGGCCGGTTATTTCAAGCAAGTGGGCGCACCGGATGTTTCATCCGCCGACATCGAGCAGACCGACTTTTTCAAGGCGGTCGATGCGGCGTTGGTTTCCGTGCCGCTCGATCAGTGGAAAATCTATCTTCGGTGGCAGTTGATTCACGATGCCGTGCCGGCGCTGCCGAAGAAATTCGTCGACGAGAATTTCGATTTCTACGGGCGGCAGCTGACCGGAGCCAAACAGCTTCTGCCGCGCTGGCAGCGCTGCGTGCAGCAGACCGACGGCGAGCTGGGCGAAGCGCTCGGGCAATATTACGTCAAGCGGTATTTCCCGCCCGAAGCGAAGGCGCGCGCGCTCGATCTCGTCCATAACCTTATCGCGGCGCTTCGCGATGATCTTTCGACGCTCGACTGGATGAGCGCGCCTACACGCCAGCAGGCCTTGCACAAGCTCGACGCCATGACGCTGAAGATCGGCTATCCGGACAAGTGGCGCGACTACTCGGCGTATCACGTCGGATCCGTGCCCTATGTCGAAAATGCGATGGCGGGCGACGAATTCGAATTCGCGCGCGACCTCGCGAAAATCGGCAAGCCGGTCGATCGCACCGAATGGGGCATGTCTCCGCCGACCGTGAACGCCTACTACAACCCCCTGCACAATGAAATCGTGTTTCCGGCCGGCATTCTCCAGCCGCCCTATTTCGATGCGAAGGCCGACGACGCGATCAATTACGGCAGCATCGGCTCGATCATCGGCCATGAGATGACGCATGGCTTCGACGATCAGGGCGCCCAATTCGACGCCGACGGCAATTTGAAGAACTGGTGGACGCCCGACGACCTGAAGAATTTCCACGAGCGTGGGGATTGCATCGTCAAGGAATTCGACGCCTTCGAGGTCGAGCCGGGGCTGCACGAAAACGGAAAACTCGAGGAAGGCGAGGCCATCGCCGATCTGGGCGGCCTGGTGATCGCACACGCGGCATTCGAAAAAACGCTCGAGGGACAGCCCACGCCGCCTAAGATCGACGGCTTCACAGCCGAGCAGCGGTTCTTCCTTGGCTATTCGCAGAACTGGGCGGTGAACTACCGTCCGGAATCCGAACGCCTGCGCGCGAAAACCGATCCGCATCCGCTGAATTTCTTCCGAACGGACGGTACGGTGGCGAATGTGCCGGCATTCGCGAAAGCCTGGGGCTGCACCGAGAAGTCGGCGATGGTCCGGCCGCCGGCGATGCGCTGCCGCATCTGGTAGCGCCCTCGGCGGAGCTACTTTTTCTTCGGCGCGAGAATTCGCTCCATCTGGCCGAGGTGATTGATGTCGTGGCCCGCCATCATACGGGCGATGTGCGCGACGGTCTCCTTGCCGCGCTCGGCGTGCATTCCGTGCTGCTCCCACTGTTCGGGCGTGAGCGTCTTGAGCAGCGCCAGATTGTTCTCGCGCAGCGCGCAAAAACGCTCGAACGACTTGCGCGGGTCGCGCTTCTCGTAGCGCATCGCCGCGGCCCAGGCATCCTGATCGAATGCCGGAATCGGCGTGCCCGGAGCGCCGAGGATCGTGCGGATGCGGTAGCCGACGACGAGTTCGGTATCCGCGAGGTGCGCCAGGATTTCGGCGACGGACCATTTGCCTGGCGCGGGGCGCTTCCGCAATTTCGCGCTCGCCGCGCCTTTCAACAGGCGCTCGATCTTCTTCGGCGCTGCCGCTTGCAGTTTGACCGGCTCCTGGCTGCCAACGTAGCCCAACATGCGCTGGATGTACTGCTGTGCGGTTTCCTGCATGATCGCTCCTCTCGGGCGTCCCGAACCAAACTGACAAATTGTAAGGTTTCCAGCGGCTGGGAATCAGCGAAAAAACGGACTATTGCCGGCGCTCGGCGGGGCCAAATTGGCTTATTCGAGGCGCCCAAGCACGGCGGGCAAGTGTCCGTTGGCAGCATATTTCGGATTCTGGAAACTCGGCTTTCCAAAGCCTCAAGCCGCCCGGCGTCCGCGGCTACAATTTGAGAGAGGTGTAAGGCGCGGCAGCGGGCTTGGGAGCCACGGCCGTCGAGCCTTGCTGTAGGCTGCTCTTAGAGGCGAATACTATGGCGAAATCGGTGGACGTTCCCCCGGAAAAGCCGCGTGCGGATTCGTCTGCGAAGACTGCCCCTAAGCCTCCCATAAAACCCGAGGAGCGAGAACTCGCGCGCAAACGCGCCGAGCAAGAGGCGATCGAAGCCGAACTGGCCGACCGGGAGCTGCGCGCCGCGAGCCTGCGCGCCGAGCTTGGAGCGTTCGAGCGGCGCTACCTGCACTTCGTTGGCTCGCGCTATGCCGAGCTCGATGAGTGGAAGGCCAAGCTCGCCGAGCGCGTGGCGCGCGAGCAGCCCGACAACGAACGCGCGCAGCAAGCGGCGAAGATGGCCCGCGCGATCGCCAGCGAGACCAAAGGCGCCGTCGGCGATGAAGCCGCCAAGGAGCCGCGCGCCTTCAAGACGTCGCCCGAAATGAAGCGCCTCTATCGCGACGTGGCCAAGCGCATCCATCCCGACCTCACGTCCGATCGCAAGGACCGCGCCAAGCGCCAGCAATTGATGGCGGAAGCGAATCAGGCTTACGAGAAGGGCGACGAGGCGCGCCTCGCCAAGATTCTGGCCGAATATGATTGCAGCCCCGAGGTGGTGGAGGGCGACGGCACCGGCGCGGAGCTCGTTCGCGCGATCCGCCGCGTCAGCCAGGCGCGCGGCCGGCTGGCCGAAATCGAGGCCGAGATGCATGAGCTCGTCCGCTCGGACCTCTACCAATTGAAATCGCGCGTGGAAGAGGCCGAAAAAAACGGCCGCGACGTTTTCGTGGAAATGACGGAAAAAGTCGAAGAACAGATCGCGCTCGCAAAAGAACGCCTCGAGGCGCCACCTTCGCGCGCACGCCGCTGATGGAAATCCGAGCAAAAGCCGGGACGCACCAAATTATCGCCACGCCGGCGCAAGGGCTGGCGCTGCGATCGTCCGCAATCGTGGCGCGCGGCTTGCGCGACCTCGCGCGCGATTCCAACTGGTTGATCAAGAAAATTTTCAGCGCGCGCAGCGCCAGCCTCGCCATTTCTACGTCGGGCCAGGTGTGCGGTGTGGCGCTGGTCGCGCCACATGGCGCGGAATGCGTCTGCATCTTCGATATCGAGCTGAGCGTTCCAATTTCAACGCTGGCCGTTCCGCCGGATCATCCGGCCGGCGAGGCAGGTTTGGCAGCCGCGTTCGCTTATTCGCCGACGGCGCGGCACCTCGTGGCTGCCTGGGGCGCCTGGCCTGCGGAGCTGCAAGTCTTCGATTTGCAGGCGAAGGCGTTTCTCGGCTCGTTCGGCAAATTCTCGAATCTTCCGGAATCGCTCGCATGGTCCGCCAGCGGGAAATATCTTGCGGCGGGGACGCTTGGCGGCAGGGAATCGAGCTTGCGTTTGTGGGAGGAGGCTGCCGAACCGCGTTTCGGCTTGCCTTTTGCGGGAAAGCCGGCCAACGAGCTGGCGGGACTGGCGAAGCTCGACGATCTCTTGGGAACAAAAGCGGCCGACGCGGAATCGGGTGACGTAGGGACGTTCGCTGGCTTTGCCCGATGTGCCTTCAGCCCCGACGAAGGAACGCTTGCGACGATCCTGCGCGTCGAAGGCGAGTGGGCGGACGACTCGATCGCCCTTCTCGAGGTGCCGACGCTGCGCCGACAGCACGTGTTTCAGGCGCAAGGACGTGCTACCGACGTGGCCTGGGCTTATGACGGCAAGCAGGTGATTTTCTGTTCGGCAGGGCAGGCCTATCGCCTGCTGGCAGACATTATGGAACCCGAGCCGCTCCCGCTCGGGGCGGAACTGTGCGCGTGCCATCCGCATCGCCCGCTGTGCCTCTGCTTCAGCTCGTTGCTCAAGAATTCGGCGAAGGGGCGGCTATTTCTGATCGATCTCGACCGGCTCGCGGTGTTCGATGAATGCCCGGCCGAGGGAGTCGTCGATCTGCGCTGGTCGATCGATGGCTCGAAAGCCTACGCCGTCACGGCCGACGGCCTCGCCTATATCTACGAGCCCCCGCTGGCTTAGTCTCCGCATCACGCCAGCCGCTCGCCGGTCATCTTCTCGCTCCACTGCCAGATTTCCGCGGACACTTTCGGATCGCGCTCGATGGGATTGTAGTCAGCAGGCTTCGATTTCACAAAATACGTGCCAGTGACTTCGGCGACATCCGGGGAAGCGGCGAGATAGAGCGACACCTGCGCGCCTTTCTTCGAATCGATCATGAGCGGCTTGAAGATCCCGACAAGAATCTTGAAGAACAGCGGCTGATCGGCCTCGCCCGAATGCCAGATATTCGTCGCAACCACGCCCGGATGAAGGCAATTCGCGGTCACGCCCGTCCCCTTCAGCCTGCGAGCCAGTTCGAACGTGCACGCGTTCATCAGCACTTTCGACTGCCCGTAAGCCCCAAGGCTGGAGTACTTGCGGCGCTCGAATTGGATATCGTCCATATCGAGACGCGCGCGGCGCTGCGCCTCCGATGAAACGTTGACGATCCGCGAAGGCGCGCTTGCCTTCAGGCGATCGAGCAGGAGCAGCGTTAGAAGAAACGCTCCGAGATGGTTTCCGGCGATGGTCATTTCGATGCCATCGACGGAAAGCCTGCGCTTGCTGATGGCCGTGCCGGCGTTGTTGATCAGCACATCGACGCGCGGATATTTTTCGAGAATTTGCGCCGTGAGCGCGCGCACCGCAGCCATCGACGACATATCCGCGATCAGGAGATCGAGCTTCGACGATCCCGACTCGCGTTGGATGTCGGCCAGCGCCGCGCGGCCCTTCTCGGCGTTCCGGCAGACGAGCACGACGTGCGCGCCCATGCGGGCCAAGCCGAGCGCGGTTTCCTTGCCGATGCCGCTATTTGCGCCGGTGACGATGCATGTCTTCCCGCTCATGGTTTGAGGTTCGGTCATTGTGGCGGCCTCTGGTTCGTGCGGACACAATACATTAGGCGCCGCATGATGCTCAAGTTGCGATCGTGATGGGCGGAGCTCGTGTCCCGAGTCAGAAATTCGCAGCACAGTTTTTCAGGAGGCCGGGGCTTCAGAGTCTGTGTGGCAACCAGGGGCTGGACAGAGGGGTTATACTGGCGCGCAGGAGGCTGCGCGATGCCGAATTTTTACGAGTACAACCCGGAGCAGGCGTATCTGTTGCCGCCGAGCGTGAAGGACGTGCTGGGGGAAAACCATCTGTGTTTTTTCGTGCATCGAGCGGTGGAGAAGCTGGATTTGTCCGAATTCGCGGCGGCCTATGGCGAGGAGGGGCAGCGGGCCTATCATCCGGCGATGCAGTTGAATGTGTGGCTGTACGCCTACGCGCTGGGGATGACGAGTTCGCGGCGGTTGGAAGAGAGGATCCGGGAAGATTTGGCATTCCGGTATTTGGCGGGAGGAGCGCAGCCGGATTACTGGGCGTTGAACGATTTCCGGAGAAGGCACAGACGGGCGATGAACGACGTGTTCACGCAGGTGGTGGAATTGGCGCGGTCGGTGGGGATGGGCAAGCTGGGCCACGTGGCGATTGACTCGACGCGGATCGCGGCGAATGCAGCGGCCGACTCGGCGGAGACGATCGAGAAGCTGCGGGCGGAACGAGCGAAGGTTCGCAGGCGGATACGTCGCTGGCAGCAGCAGTGCGACGGAGAAGCGCCGAACGAAGGAGCGGGGGAAGGAGTTGGCGAGAGAAGAGATCGGGAAGCTGGAAGAGCGGCTGCGCGAGATACCGGGACGGATCGAGCGACTGAAGAAGTCGGGGATGAAGAAGTTGTCGCGGACGGATGCGGACAGCCGCTTTCTGCGGGAGCGCAAGGGATTCACGCTGGGCTACACGGCGACGATTGGGGTGAGCGAGGATCACTTGATCGTGGCACAGCAGGTGAGTCAGGCGGCGACGGACAATGATCTATTGGTGCCGCTGGTGGACGAGGTGGAACGACGTTGCGGCGAACGCGCGGCGGAAGTGAGCGGGGACTCGGGATTTTTCTCGAACGACAATTTGCACGCAATGGAGGAGCGGAAGATCGAAGCGTACGTGCCGGACGCGAATCTGGCGCGGGTGTTGAATCGCGGGGGGAGATTGAAACAGCGCGCCTGCGATCCGGCGCATCAACGCATGCGCAAGAAATTGCGTTCCCCGGAGGGACGGCGAGCGTATCGGCGGCGGAGAGAAACGGTCGAGCCGATCTGGGGAGTGCTGAAGGAGCAGCGAGGGATGCGGCGGTTTCGGATGCGCGGGCTGGCGAAAGTGGCGATCGAGTTCACCTTCGCGGCCACGGCGTTGAATCTGACACGGCTGTGGCGAGTGAACCCGCACATGCGGCGTCCCGCTTAGGGCAACCAAACCCCGTTACAGCCCCGCGATTTTCGGGGCACACAAGACATGCCCGAAAATCGCCGTCCGTAGCCGGAGCCGAAGAGTTGCCACACAGACTCTTCAGCCCCGGCGTAAGTCGCGCAAACTCAGTGGGCTTTAGCCCCCTGAAGCGACTTCGACTTTTTCATAGAATCCCTGATTCGAGACACTACGCGAGCGGAAGGCTAGCTTCGGCTTCGAGCGTCACATCCGCGAGGTCACCCGCGACGAATCGCGCGTGGCCGGCGGCAGCGATCATGGCGGCGTTGTCGGTCGAAAGCGCGCGGCTGGGAAAATAGGCGGCGATGCCGCGGCGCGCGGATTCGGTTTCGAAACTGCGCCGCAGCTCGCTGTTGGCCGCGACGCCACCGGAGACGAGCACCGTGCGCACGCCGTGCTGCTCGGCCGCCGCGAGCGTCCGGTCGACGAGATTCGCGACGACCGCGTGCTGGAAGCTCGCGATCAGATCAAGCGTCGCCGGCGACGAAAGGGCGCGCAAGGCATCCGCGCTGCGCTCGCCGCGCGCGAGCGACTGCTGGCGCGCTTCGATTTCCGGCTGGAGCTGCGGATTGCGGCGCAGGTGATAGAGCACCGCCGTCTTGATCCCGCTGAAGCTGAAATCGTACGGATTGCCTTTGATCTTGGGATCAGCGAAGCGGATCGCGCGCGGATTGCCGTGCCCGGCGAGCTTGTCGATCGCGGGGCCGCCGGGATAGCCCAGCGCGAGCATGCGCGCGACTTTGTCGTAGGCCTCGCCCGCGGCGTCATCGCGCGTGCCGCCGATCTTCGCGTAGGAAAACTTCGCGCCGCCATTCACTGGCTCGGATTTCACGTGATAGAGAATCGTGTGACCCCCCGAAACGATCAGGCACACAGCCGGCAGCTCGATTTCGCGGTCAGCGACGTGCGCTTCGAGCAGCACTGCGTGCACGTGGCCTTCGAGGTGATTCACTCCCACGAGCGGCTTGCCGAGCGCCATCGCCAGAACTTTGCCGTAGGTGATGCCGACCAGCAGCGCGCCGATCAGCCCCGGGCCGCGCGTGACGGCAATTGCGTCCACATCGCGCAACTCGACGCCCGCCTGCCCGATTGCCTCGCGCACCACTGGCACGATCTGCCGCAGATGCTCGCGCGAGGCGAGTTCCGGCACCACGCCGCCATATTTCCGGTGGATATCGACCTGCGACGCGACCACGCTCGAAAGAATGCGCCGTCCGCCTGCGACGATGGCTGCCGCCGTCTCGTCGCAGGACGATTCGATGCCGAGGATCAGATATTCGCTCTCGCTCACAGCGTCAATCTCCGGGGTGCCTCAAAATCGCTATGGTAGCATAGGCACGGAGGGACCTCTCGCGCGGCTGGGCCCCAGCCCAATCGTTGCAACTCCCAGGCAATCCGCGCTCGCAATCACAATGACCGAGAAAATCAAGAAAGTGCGCAAGGCTGTGATGCCCGTCGCGGGGCTTGGGACGCGGTTTCTGCCCGCAACGAAGGCAATCCCAAAGGAAATGCTGCCGATTGTCGACAAGCCGCTGATTCAGTATGCGGTCGAGGAATGCCTGGCATCCGGAATCGACCACATTATTTTCGTAACGGGCCGCAACAAGATCGCGATCGAAGATCATTTCGATCTGGCGCCCGAGCTCGACAATCTTCTCGTGCAGCGCGGGAAGTCCGATCAGGCGAAGCTGGTCCGCGAGCTGCACGGCGAAGCGCACTTCAGCTACACGCGCCAGCGCGAGGCGCTGGGGCTGGGCCACGCCGTGCTGTGCGCGGCGAGCATTGTGGGCGACGAGCCGTTTGCCGTCCTGCTGCCGGACGTGATTATGGCCGGCGGCCCTGTCGCCGCCACGCGATCGCTGATTGACGTGTATGAGGCAACGGGCGCGGGCGTGATTGACGTCGAGGAAGTGCCGCGCGAGAAAGTTCACATGTACGGCATCGTCGATGCCAAGCCCGCGAAGGATTCGCGCTGGGGAGACCGGCTGCTGCTCGTGACGGATCTCGTTGAGAAGCCGAGCGCCGAGAAGGCGCCGTCGAATCTCGCCGTGAGCGGCCGCTACGTCCTCCCAGCAGAAACGTTCGAATATCTTCTGAAAACGAAGCCGGGCGCGGGCGGCGAGATTCAGCTCACCGACGCGCTCCGCCAGCTCGCCCACGCCGGCAAAATGATGGCTTACATCTACGAAGGGAAGACGTACGACGCGGGCGACAAGCTGGGCTTCCTGCAGGCGAACGTCGAATTCGGGCTCAAGGATCCGAACCTGGGGAAAGCCTTTCGCGAGTACCTGCGGGGATTAAAGCTGTAAGCTCGCGTCCGGCTACTTTTTTCTTTTTGAAGCGCCTTTATTGGAATTGTCGGAGGCCGCCGGCTTCGATTCCTTTGACTCTTTCGATTCGGACGACTTTGAATCGGACGATTTCGAATCCGAGGCTGTCGCGGTCTTCGCGGACGAACCGTCGCCCGAACTCTCACTCGATGGCGCGCCCTTCTTCCCGCCATAGTCCGTGACATACCAGCCCGAACCCTTGAATTGGATTGCGGGCGACGATAGCTGGCGCTCCGCCTTTTTGCCGCATTTGGGGCACTTCTGAGTGGTCGGCGCCGAGAGCTTTTCAATCCTCTCGAACCGATGACCGCACTTCACGCACTTGTATTCGTACAGTGGCAAGAAAAAACGCTCCTTTAAACCCTTACATGATGAAAGAGCTCGCTACAGGCTTACGCTACGCGCCTTAGAACCGGAATCCTCGCCTCGCGCAGCACATGCTCGACGACCGTCTCCCGCAGGCGCGAAGCGTCGTAATCGAAATGCAGGTGGTTGGTCCCTTCGTCGAAGCGGAATTTCTGCAGCCCGTAGGTATTCGCGAACTGGCCGAGCGCGCGGTACTGGTCCGGCTTGAGCGCGTTTTGCAGCTCGTAAGTCACAGTCATGAATGTCATGCGCGCATTATAGCATCGGCCCCGCCTTCCCACATCAGGCGCGCGACGCCGTCTCGGCCAAAATCGCTTGAGCCGCGGCTGTTTGCTTGTCTAACTCGGTAACGCCGCGTCCCAAGACAGTCAGACGATGGAACAAAAATCCCATCGCAATCCTGTTCAATTCCGGCGTTCGAACATTGTGAAAAACAATCGACGCCAGTTGTCGGGAGTGGATCAGCTCAAAGTACGGGCATTCCCCACCGTAGTATTCTCCGTGTTCTCCCATAAACAGGTAAGAAACTCGCCCAAAGCGCCCAGCTCGTACGGGGTGGATGGAAAACGATCTCGCGCTGCACGCCTCGGCATCCCGCATTACTCTTCGCTCGGCGATCCATTCCCAGAGCAAGAGAAAAACCAACAGAGGCGGATACTGACCGACGAAAAACGCCAGATACGCCTCCCGCGACGTGAAGACCCAATTCAGCAAACTGAATTTCGTGGGGCCACCGGCTGCGAAGAACACAAGAAAAGCCACTGCCAGAAACGTAGGCACAAACAGCAGCCATAGTCTAGCAAGTTCAACTCTCACCGCGAGCAGGTCTTTCTCAATGGCTTGGCTTCGATCCGGAGCGATGAGTCGAACGCTAGTCCGTACGTAGAACACCTCCCTGCGCGGAGGCATCAGGAACCCAACCACGGCCGCGGAGACGATAGCGAGCGCTATCAGGCCTTCGAAGAAAGCCTCATACGGGGTGAACACCAGTACGGCCGCAAGGGTCGCGACAAAGAGAAGTACAGTCCTTGGGATTAGTTCCATTGTCGATTCCGTCAGATAGCAAATGATAACGGAAACGCCTTGTTGGAGGTGCCGCTCTTTTTGTTCAACACCTGATTGACGCGGCCGCCGTGTTGCGGCTGATTATAGCTTGGCGTGGCGGAGGCGCAGAGCGTTGGTGATCACCGAGACCGAGCTGAACGTCATCGCCGCGCTGGCGATGATGGGGCTGAGCAGCAGGCCGAAGAACGGGTAGAGGACGCCGGCCGCGACGGGGATGCCGATCGAGTTGTAGGCGAAGGCGAAGAAGAGATTCTGGCGGATGTTGCGCATGGTCGCGCGGCTCAGCGCTCGCGCGCGGACGATGCCGCGCAGATCGCCCGAGAGCAGCGTGATTCCGGCGCTTTCCATCGCGACATCTGTCCCGGTGCCCATGGCGATGCCGACATTTGCTTGCGCGAGAGCGGGAGCGTCGTTGACGCCATCACCGGCCATTGCCACGATGCGCCCCTCGGCTTGCAGTTTCTTCACTGCGTCGCCCTTTTGCTCCGGCAGGACGCCCGCCTGCACCTGATCGATTCCGAGCTTGCGCGCGACTGCCTCGGCCGTGGCGCGGCTATCGCCCGTGAGCATGACGATGCGGATGTGCTCGCGATGCAGTTGCGCGATGGCCTCGGGCGTGGTTGCCTTTACCGGATCAGCCACGGCGATTGCGCCGGCGATCTTGCCGCCGAACGCAACGAACACAACCGTCGCGCCCTCGGATTCGAGCGATTTCGCGCGCTCGTCCAAATCGCCGAGCGGAATCGACAGCTCCGCGAGCAGCGCGCGATTTCCGAGCGCCGCGCCGCGCCCGTCCATCATTCCAGTGACGCCCTTCCCGGTGCGCGAACGAAAATCTTTGATGTCGCCGGTCGCGATGTCGCGTTCCTTCGCCGCGGCGAGAATCGCCGCGGCGAGCGGATGCTCGCTCGCGCGTTCGAGCGTCGCCGCGACGCGAAACACCTGAGCCTCATCGCTGCCGGGCGCTGCCATCACAGCGGTGATGCGCGGGCGTCCTTCCGTCAGCGTGCCCGTCTTGTCGACCACGAGCGTATCCACCTTCTCCATGATCTCGAGCGCCTCGGCATTCTTCACGAGGACGCCGGCCAGCGCGCCACGTCCCGTGCCCACCATGATCGACATCGGCGTGGCCAACCCCAGCGCGCACGGGCACGCGATGATCAGCACGGCGACGGCATTCAGCAGCGCGTGCGCCATGCGCGGCGGCGGGCCGAACGCAGCCCACGCGACAAACGCGATCGCCGCCGCGAGCACCACTGCCGGAACGAAATATGACGCGACGCGATCGGCGAGCTGCTGCACGGGCGCGCGGCTTCGCTGCGCCGCGCTCACCATGCGCACGATCTGCGCGAGCACCGTCTCGCTGCCCACGCGCTCGGCGCGCATCACGAAGCTGCCTGTACCGTTCACGGTGCCGCCGGTGACGCGGCTGCCGGCGGTTTTCTCGACCGGGATCGGCTCGCCGGTGACGAGCGATTCGTCGATCGCGCTCGATCCGTCCGTCACCACGCCGTCGACGGGCACGCGCTCGCCGGGCCGCACGCGCAGGGTGTCGCCGGGCGCGATGTGCTCGACCGGCACATTGATTTCGGTGCCGTCCGCGCGAACGAGGCGCGCGGTCTTCGGCGATAGCTTCAGCAGGGAGCGAATCGCGGCGGACGTGCGGCTGCGCGCGCGCAGCTCCAGCACCTGGCCCAGGAGAACGAGCGCCGTGATCGTGGCCGCAGCCTCAAAATACACCGGCACTTCGCCGCTGCTGCTGCGAAACGATGCGGGAAATATCGAAGGCGCAAGCACCGCAATCACGCTGTAGACGTAGGCCGTCCCAGTGCCGAGCGCGATCAGCGTGAACATGTTCAGGCTGCGATTTACGAGCGACGCCCATCCGCGCGCGAAGAGCGGCCAGCCGCACCAAAGCACAGCCGGCGTCGCCAGCACGAGTTCAGCCCATTCGATCGGGCGGCGCGATCCGACGTGCACGCCGTTCATTCCCCACGTCACCTGGAAGCTGGACATTCCGAGCGCGAGCACAGGCAGCGCCAGCGCCGCGCTGATCCAGAATCGCCGCGTCATCGAGACAAGCTCCGGATTCTCCTCTTCTTCCACGGTTACCGTGCGCGGCTCGAGCGCCATGCCGCAGATTGGGCACGCGCCCGGTCCGGGGCGCACGATTTCGGGATGCATCGGGCAGGTGTATTCGACCCGCGTCGCGGGCGCCGCAGGGATTTCGGGCTCGAGCGCCATGCCGCATTTCGGGCATGCGCCGGGATGGTCCTGGCGCACTTCCGGATCCATCGGGCAGACGTAAGCCCCTGCTCTCGTTGGTGTTGGCGCGGGCTTGCTACCAAGTTGAATCAACGGAGCAAGGCTAACTGGCTTGCCAGCCAGGTACTTCTGCGGATCAGCATTGAATTTGCTCGCGCAGCCCGTGCAGCAGAAATAGTAGGTCCTCCCGGCATGGACCGCCGTCGCCTTGGCCCGTTCCGGCTCGACCATCATTCCGCAGACAGGGTCTCTTTCCATCGCTCCAATCGCTCCAATTGTAAGTGATGCTCCGCCATCATATCCCGGTCCAAGGGAACTTTCTCCGCGAAGCTCACGTATCTGATTTCAGCACGTCGAAATCGGCAGCAGACGGAGGGTGGCTGTGGCATTGAACGGCAACGGAAAGAACGGCCGCAAGCGGCGGAAACGATGGATCTTCCTCGGCGGCGGGGCAGCGGCGCTGGTGCTGATCGTGGTGATTGTCTCCGCGGCGCTTCGCCCCAACCACGCAATCGATCCCGACAAACTGGCCACCGTCGAGCGCGGCGATATCGCACGCTCGGTGGTCGCCACGGGCAAGATCGAGCCGCTCACCCAGGTGGAAGTGAAATCGAAGGCCAGCGGCATCGTCGAAAAGCTTTTCGTCGATGCGGGAGACCGCGTGAAGGCCGGCCAGGTGCTCGCGGAACTCGACAAAGAACAGCTTCAGGCTGCGGTCGGTGAATCGCGCGCCAATCTCGAGGCGGCTGAAGCTGCCAAGCAGGCTGCGGAGGCCTCGTATCAGAAGAATATCGTGGACGCCGAAGGCCCAGATGTTCCCTTTCTCAAGAGCGACATGCAGCGCGCCGAAGATTCCTACAAGCAGGGCCTGATTGCGCTCAATGCGATGCAGGATGCGCAGAAAAATTATCAGCTGGCGCTGAATCACGAGATGTCCGCGCAGCGCAACGTGCAGGTGAGCAAGGCCGACGTGGCGGAAGCGGAAGCGCAAATCGCGCAGGCCAAAGCGGCGCTCGACAACGCGAACGAAAACCTGCAATACGCCACCATCACCAGCCCAATCGACGGCGAAGTGCTTTCGCGCAACGTCGAGATCGGCGACGCGGTGAGCTCGATTCTCGTTCTCGGCTCGCAGGCCACGCTTGTGATGACCCTCGGCGACGAGAGCGAAGTGTATGTGAAAGGCCAGGTCGATGAATCCGACATCGGCAAGGTGTATCTGGGCCAGCCGGCGCGCATCTCCGTCGAGTCATTCAAGGACAAAGCGTTCCAGGGCCGCGTCACCAAGATCGCGCCGCTCGGCGTGGAAAAAGACAACGTCACCACCTTCGAGGTGCGCGTTTCCATCGTGAACGCCACCGGCGAGCTGCGCGCCAATATGAGCGCCAACGCCGAAATCATCCTCGAAGAAAAGAAGAACGTCCTGCTGATTCCCGAAGGTGCAGTGATTTTCGACAAGGACAAAAGCACGTCCGTGGATCTCGCCGATTCGAAATCCGATACGGGGCGCCGCCGCGTCCCGGTGAAGCTTGGCATCTCGAACGGCGTAAAGGCCGAGGTGCTCTCGGGCCTGAGCCAGGGCCAGCAAGTCGTCCTGCAGTAATGCGCGCGCAGGCGCGAATCACCGGAAAAGTGCAATGAGCTTCAGCGACCTCCTCAAAGACACGCTCGAAACGCTCTGGGCGCATAAGCTCCGCACATTCCTCACGATGTTTGGCATCGCCTGGGGCATCGTGTCGATCACGCTGATGGTTGCCGCCACGCAAGGTCTGCGCGTCGGTCTGAAGCGCAATAGCGAGTCCTTTGGCAAGGACATCATGATTTTCTTCGCCGGCCGCACCAGCATGCAGGCGGGCGGAATGCGCGCCGGGCGCGACATTCATTGGAATGACGACGATTACGTCAGCGTGCTCGCCGAATCGCCCGCCTGTCGCTACGTCCTGCCGGAAATCGGCAACGAAGTCCCGCTGCGCAGCCGCTACAACAGCGCCAAGCTGCTCGTGGTCGGCTCGCTCCCGCCGTTCGCGGAGGAGCGCAGCATCGACGTCGCCGAGGGTCGTTTCTATAACGACGAGGATCAAGCGAACGCCAACCGAGTTGCATTCCTCGGAAGCGATGCGAAGAAGCAGCTCTACGGCAATCGCGAGGCGATCGGCGAAACGATCTGGCTGCAGGACATTCCGTTCACGGTGATCGGCGTGATGCGCGCGAAAAATCAAAATTCCGATTACGACGGCGAGGATATCCGCAAAATCTTCATTCCCTACAGCACGATCGTCCGCGACTTCCCGAATAAGCCGCCGGCGCCGGAACACACGATCGACCACATAATCGTGGTGCCGCAATCGCTCGCCGAGCACATGGATTGCAAGCGTGAGGCGCTTGCGGCCCTCGGCACGATCCACCATTTCAACCCGAAGGACGAAGAGGCGGCGTTCGTCTGGGACACGATCAAGAATTCCGAGGCGAACGCGCTGATCGCGAACGGCATGGAATATTTCATGGGCTCTGTCGGCATCATCACGCTATGCCTCGGCGGCCTCGGCGTGATGAACGTGATGCTTGTGGCCGTGCGCGAGCGCACACGCGAAATCGGCGTGCGCAAGGCGCTCGGGGCCACGCGCCGCGCCATCATCAGCCAATTTTTCATCGAGACGCTGATCATCGCGTTCTTGAGCGGCGGCGTCGGCATGGGCATTGCCTACGGATTGTGCGCGCTCGTCGATCTGCTACCGATGCCGCAAGTTTTCGCGGGCTTGCTCCCGACGTGGCAATCGGGAGTTGTGTCGTTTGCGCTGCTCGCGGCGATTGCCGTGGGCTCGGCGCTCTACCCAGCGAGCCGCGCCGCGGCGGTCGACCCGATTGAGGCGCTGCGGTACGAGGCGGGAGGCTAGCGCGTGTTCGAAGAAATTCTCAGGCAGGCGTGGACGTCGCTGCGCAGGCAGCCGGTGCGCACCTGCCTCACGATGGCCGGAATCGTGTGGGGAATCGTCGCGGTCACGATGCTGCTCGCTTATGGGACGAGCTTCCGGCACGTGTTGATGCACACGTTTCAGGCTTTTGGGAAAAACGTGATCGTTTGCTGGCCTGGCACCACCAGCGAGCAGGCGGGCGGCGAACGCGCCGGCAAAACGGTGCAGCTCGAGCAGGAGGACGTCGACGATATTCGCGCCGGCGCGACCGCCGTGAAGCAGGTCTGCCCCGAGACGGTGAAATTTCTCGGCCTTTCGCACGAGGAGCGATTCGCCACCACAGCCGTCCGTGGCGTCTGCGTTGAATACGGCTACATGCGCAACGAAGTGGCGAGCCAGGGACGTTGGCTCAACGCGGACGACGAAGTGAACCGGCGGCGCGTGATTTTTCTCGGCGCCATGATCGAGAAGAAACTGTTTGCCGGAATGCCCGCCATCGGCCAGACGGTGCGGATCGATGGCGCACCTTTCACCGTGATCGGCACGATGGACAGGAAATTTCAAGACAGCAGCTATTTCCAGAATGATGACCAATCGGTTTGGATCCCTTATTCGACCGCGGGCGATTTGTGGGACACGAAATCGGCGAGCGTGCTCGTCGTCACGCCCGTGAGCCCGGAAATGGAAGCGCTCGCGCAGCAGCAGGTGCTCGCGATTCTCGCTGAGCGCCAGCACTTTTCGCCCACGGACAAGCGCGCGGTGCGCATGATCAGCATGGCGGCGTTTCGTCCGATCTACGTGGGAATCACATACGGCCTGGAAATTCTGCTGCTGTTTATCGGGCTGCTCACGCTGGGCATCGGCGGCGTCGGCGTGATGAATATTATGCTCGTCACCGTGAATGAACGCGTGCGCGAGATCGGCCTTCGCCGCGCGCTCGGCGCACGCAGGCGTCACATTCGCTGGCAGTTCCTTGCCGAGGCGCTCGCCCTGACGATGGCCGGCGGCCTGATCGGCGTCGTGCTTTCCGTGGTCATCGGCGAGCTCATTGGCACGCTGCCGTTTCTCGGCCCGGCCTACGAGGACACATCGGGCGCGGTGGACATCCACATGCACGTGTCTTGGGAAATTCTCGTGGCTTCGGTCGGCGTGCTGGTTGTCGTCGGCGTGCTGAGCGGGCTTGTTCCCGCGATGCGAGCCGCGCGGCTCGATCCCGTCGAAGCGCTTCGCTACGAGTAGCGCCGACAAGCAGGGCCAACGGCCGGCGCTACTTCTCGTTCAGCACCGAATCCATGTACGCCATCATTTCCGGATTGGTCCAGTCTTGCGCTCCAACCACTTTTCGGTCGATTTTGCCGTTGCGATCGATCACGTAGGCTTCCGGAATCATCGACGTGCCGTAGCCCGTCTCGATTTTCTTCGAAGGATCGCGAAAAGTTGGGAAAGTGACGTGGTACATCTGGAGAAAATTCTCGTAGGCGCTTTCATCGTCGTCCATGCTCACGCCGAGCACCGTGCCGCCGCGCGGTGCGATCCGTTGCTGCAGCGCGTTGAGCGACGGCGCCTCATCCACGCACGGCGGGCACCATGAGGCCCAGAAATCGACGATAACGACCTGGCCGCGCAAGTCCGAGAGCTTCGTGGGCTTGCCGTTCAATGTGAATTGGAAATCCTCCGCGGTGCGTCCGTGGAGGCTGGGTTCGCCTTGGCGGTAATCAGGACGCGCAAAGAGAAAGATCAGAAAAGCAATGAAGGCGAGAACGACGCCTGTTTTCAGTTTCCGTTTCAATCCCCCGTCCAAGAACCTATAATGACATGAATATAGCAGGAGCATAGCCAAACCGACAGCGGGCAGTTACGCAATTCGCCCAGCCAGGAACAAACAGCCTTGGTTTCCGCCATCATCCCTGCTCGAAACGAAGAGGCTTCGATCGCGCGCACCGTCGAATCGGTGGCCGCGCAGCCGGAAATCGGCGAGGTGATCGTCGTCAACGACCACTCCACCGATCGCACCGGCGAAATTCTCGCGGCATTGGCTGCTCGAATCACAAAGCTGCGCGTGCTGGCGACCGATGATCTCCCGCGAGGCTGGGTCGGCAAGAATCACGCCGCGTCGCTCGGGGCAGCCGCCGCGACAGGCGATTGGCTACTTTTTACCGATGCGGATACATTTCACCTGCCCGGGTCGACGCGCCGCGCGCTCGCCGATGCGGTCGATCACGACGCGGTTCTCGTCTCGTATTCGCCCGAGCAGGAACTCGGGACATTTTGGGAGCGGGCGCTGATTCCGTTCGTGTATTGCAGGTTGGCGGCGCGATTTTCGTTCGCGCGCGTGAACGATCCGCGCCGCCCGGATGCCGCGGCCAACGGCCAATTTCTCATGGTTCTTCGCGATGCTTACGAATCTGTCGGCGGGCACGCGGCGGTCGCCGGCGAAATTGTCGAAGATGTGGCGCTGGCGAGGCTCGTCAAGCGCGAGGGCTATCGAATCTACTTCACCGCGCCGATCGGCATTGTGCGCACGCGAATGTACGGGTCGTTCGCCTCGATGTGGCAGGGATGGACGAAGAACCTCTACCCGCTCATGGGCGGCCGCCCGCGATCGGTGCTGCTCGAGCTTGAGGCTTTTCCGTTGTCGGAGATGCTCGCTCTCATTCTGGTCTGGGCCATTCTTTTCCGCACGGAGCACGTGTCGGCGTGGTTTTTGCCGGCGATTTTGCTTGGAGCGCTCGCAGGCGCGCATCTCCGCTATGCTGTCGCCCTGTATCGGAATCTTTTCCCGGTTTCCCTCGTCCAATACTACATCCCCGGAGCCTGCTTGTACGCCGCCACGCTTATCGCTTCGTGGTGGAAGAATACGCGGGGCGCGGTGGTTTGGAAGGGCAGGGAATACCCGGCCAAAAGTCTATGATCCGAGTGACGCGCAAAGTCGAATTTTCCGCGGCGCACTTCTATTACAATCCCGCTTTTTCGGCGGAGGAGAACAAACGCGTCTTCGGCAAGTGCAGCAACCTGCATGGACACGGGCATAATTACGTGCTCGAAGTTACCGTCGCGGGGGAGCCCGATCCGGCGACGGGCATGGTGCTCGACCTGAAGGAGCTGAAGGATATTTTGCAGCGCGAGATCGTCGATCGGATGGATCATCGCCACCTGAATCACGAAGTGCCGGAGCTCGCGGGCAAGATTCCGACGTGCGAAAACATCGCCGCGGTGATCTGGAATCTGCTCGAGCCGCGGATCAAGCAGGGAAAGCTTGATCGCGTGCGGCTCTACGAATCGCCCGACCTCTTTGCGGAATGCGCGGCGGAATCGAACGGGGACGTGGGTTTCGCGGGGGGCCGCGCGTGACGGCTCCTCTCAAACTTTCGCTCACCCGCCGCTATCGTTTTTCGGCTTCGCATCGATTGCATAGCGCCAAATTTAGTGAGGAAGAAAATCTGCGCCTCTACGGCAAGTGCAGCAACCCCTACGGCCACGGGCATAACTACATCGTCGAAGTCACGGTTGGCGGCCCGGTTGATCCGGCGACCGGCATGATCGCGAATCTTCTCGAACTCGATCCGTTCGTCGAGCGCGAGGTGATCGAGGCATTCGATCAGAAATACCTGAACGAGGAGGTTCCTCAATTCAGCGCGCAGGTGCCGACCACCGAGAACGTGTGCCGCGAAATCTACCGGCGGCTGAAGCGGTTTCCGGCGGCGCGGCTCGAGCGCGTGCGGATCGAGGAAACCAGCAACAACAGCTTTGAATTTGCCGGCTAGCTTTCCAGCGCCGGTTGCGCGATATCAGGAGCGGAGTGCTCATGTCCAAGACAACCAACAGCAAGATCGCAGTGGAAGAAACGCCGGAGATCTCGATTCCGGAGACGGGGGCATCGGGAAACATCGCCGATCTGGTGCGCCAGATGATCGTGCAACTCGGCGAAGACCCGAACCGCGAAGGATTGCGGCGGACGCCCGAGCGCTTCGAAAAGGCGCTACGGTTCCTCACCAGCGGCTATCGCCAGGATCCCGCGAAAATCCTGAACGGCGCGATGTTCAGCGTCACCTACGACGAGATGGTGGTCGTGAAGGACATCGAGGTCTACAGCCTCTGCGAACACCATCTGCTGCCATTTTTCGGCAAGTGCCACGTCGCGTACATCCCGAATAAGAAAGTCGTCGGGTTGAGCAAGATCGCGCGGCTCGTGAACATGTACGCGCGCCGCTTGCAGATTCAGGAACGGCTCACCAGCCAGATCGCGCAGACGCTCGAAGACCAGTTGAGCCCGCAGGGAGTGGGGGTGATCGTCGAGGCGCGGCATCTCTGCATGGTGATGCGCGGCGTCGAAAAGCAGAATTCCGCGGCGATGACCAGCGCCATGCTCGGCGTCTTCCGCGAAAATAAGCAGACGCGCGACGAATTCCTCTCGCTGATCCGCAGTGGCAAGTCGTAACACTTTCCGCGGCCCACGTTTCAACGCTCGCCGCGTCACGCCACTGCACGATCCAGCATGACCACTTCTAAACCAACCGCCTGAAACTCGCGGAAATTTCTGCCGCGAAAAGCTCCGGATCCGCGCCAGTTTATCACTCCCGCCAAGGTGAAGGCCGCAGCGCGCCGGGAACGAAACATGCGCGTGAGCACTAATTGTGCCCCTCGGGAGCGTATGCTATACAAAAATCGAGACATCCGTGAAAAGCGACCCGCAAAAACGCGCCAAAACTGACCGTCTAACGCGGTTTAAGCGGCTTTACGGCGCCGCTTTCCGCCATTCTTGACCATGAAATCCTCCAAAGCCGCCCGCCGAAAATCTCGCAGGCCGAAAAGCGCGCGTGCATCCCGCGCGCAGTCGGTCGAGAAAACGCTGAAGAAAATGACGCTGCGCGAGAAATTGGGGCAGATGCTGATGGTTCCGTTTTTCGGCGGCTTCGCATCGGCCGAAAGCGCGGAATATGGCGAGGTAATTCGCCAGGTCGAAAAAAATCGCGTGGGCGGGCTGATCCTGGCTACCGCGCGCGGACCGCTGGGGATCAGGCGAAGCCAGGTTTACCCAACCGCTGAGATCGCGAATGAGCTGCAGCGGCGCGCGAAGCTTCCTCTGCTGATCGGCGGGGACTTCGAGTCGGGGACGCGCATGCGGCTCGAAGAAGGCACGGCGTTTCCGTCCGCCATGGCGATTGCCGCGACCGGCCAACCGCATTTCGCCTACGTGGCGGGCAAGTTGACGGCGATGGAGGCGCGCGCCGCGGGCGTCCACTGGATCTTCGCGCCCGATGCGGACATCAACAATAATCCGGATAACCCGATCATCAACGTCCGGTCGTTCGGCGAGAGCGCGCAGGAAGTGGCGCGGTACGTCGAGGAGTTCGTGCGCGGCGTGGAGGAAAACGGCGCGCTCGCAACCGCCAAGCATTTTCCCGGCCATGGAAATGTGAGCGTTGATTCACATCTGGCTCTGGCAAGCGTGCCAGGCAGCCGCAAAGAACTCGAAGAAAACGAGCTTGTGCCCTTTCGCGCGGCGATTCACGCGGGCGTGAGCGCGATCATGCCGGGGCATCTCGCGGTACCCGCGTTCGATTTGGATCCCAACGCACCAGCGACGGTGTCGCACAAAATTCTGAGCGGCTTGCTCCGCCGCGAGATGAAGTTCGGCGGGCTGATCGTGACCGATGCGATGGAGATGGGCGGAGTCGCATCGCTCTTCGCGCCGGGCGAAGCGGCGGTGCGCGCGGTGGAGGCTGGCGCGGATGTGCTATTGATGCCGCCGGTTCCCGACGCCGCGATCGCCGCGCTCGAGGATGCGGTGGCGAGCGGGCGGATTTCCGCCGCGCGAATCGATGAATCCGTGCGGCGCATTCTCGGCGCCAAGGCGCGGCTCGGGCTCGATCACGCGAAGCTGGTCGATGTTGCGGAGCTCAACGAAAGTTTCGCGCGGCCGGAGTTTGAGGCGCAGGCGCAAGAGATGGCCGACCAGGGCGTGACGCTTCTGCGCGATTCTGCTCGAATGCTGCCGCTGGATGCCACGCGGCCGCTACGGGTCTTGCTGGTGGCGCTTTCGGCTGATCCGGACGCGTGTCCCGGCGAAACAATCGAGCCGGAGATTCGCGCGCGCGTCGAGTCGCTTGTGGTGCTGCGCGCAGACACGCGGTTCAGGAGCGTCGCCGAGCTCAAGCTGCCTCGGCCGGAGACGTATGACGTGGCGATTGCGGCGCTTTTCGTTCGCGTGGCAGACCGCAAGGGCAATGTCGGCTTTCCCGAGGATCAACGCGCGTTTGTGAACCAACTGCTTGCAACCGGCAAGCCGGTCGCGGTCGCGTCATTCGGCAGCCCGTATTTGATCGAGCGCTTTTCCAACGCGAAAACGTGGCTGGCGACGTTTTCGACGAACGGCGTCTCGCAGCGCGCGGTCGTGCGGGCGCTGGTCGGGCAAGTGGTGATCTCGGGTCGAATTCCCGTGACGGTTCCGGGCACGGTCCGGCGCGGTGATGGGCTGCACGTCGATGCAAATCCGATGACGATTGAGCGCGCGCCCACATCGACGTCCGACCGGCTTAAGCCTGCGTACGCGGTTCTCGATCGCGCGCTGGTGGACGGTGCTTTTCCAGGCGGCGTGCTGGCGGTGGGGCTCGGTGATCAGGTCGCAGTCCATCCATTTGGGGCGCTGACGTATGGCGCGAAAGCGCAGCGCGTGGCGGCGGAGACGATTTACGACGTGGCGTCGTTGACGAAGCCGATCGTGACGACGACCGCGGCGATGATGCTCTTCGAGCAGGGGCGGCTCGATCTCGATGCACCAGTCGCGCGATATTTGCCGGAATTTGCGGTGGCGAGCGTGGGCGATCCGGATGCGGCGTGGCGCGCGCGCGTTACGGTGCAGACGCTCTTGCTGCACGATTCCGGGCTGCCCGCGCACCGCGAGTTTTTCAAGGACGCGAAGGGCAAAGGCGGGATTCTCGCGGGTGTACTGGCTGAGCCGTTGGTGCGCCAGCCGGAAGGGCAAATCGAGTACTCCGACCTCGGATTCATCTTGCTGGGCGAAATCATCGAGCAGCTCACCGGCGAATCGCTGGACGAATTCGCGCGGAAGAATATTTTCGCGCCGCTTGGGATGAATTCGTCGATGTTCAATCCGGCGCGAAGCCTTCGCGCCAGGATTGCGCCAACGCAAAATGATACGGCCTATCGCAAACGGCTGTTGCATGGCGAAGTGGGCGACGAAAACGCGTGGGCAATGGGCGGCGTCGCGGGACACGCGGGACTCTTCTCGACCGCGAGCGACATCGCGATCTTCGCGCAGATGCTGCTGAATGGCGGAATCTACGCGCACCGGCGGCTGCTGACGCGCGCGACGATCGAACAATTCACCATGCGGCAGCAGATCGGCGATTCGGCGCGCGCGCTTGGCTGGGACGTGCCGATGCAGCCGTCATCTTCGGGCGGCCATTTTTCTGCAGCGAGCTACGGCCACCTCGGATTTACCGGCACGTCGCTGTGGATCGATCCCGAGCGAAAGGCGTTCGTGATTCTGCTGACGAATCGCGTTCATCCGACGCGCGCGAATGAGCAGATCAAGCAGGTGCGCCCGGTGCTGCACGACGCCGTTCTCGAGGCGCTGGGAGCGAGCTAAGGGCAAACGGAATCGCGAAGGCGAATGACGTTCTTTTGCCAACCGGGCGCATGGTGTCTGAATCAATCGCCGCTCCGCGGCTGATCCGCACAGCGTGTGAGGCAAGCAGTCACAACCGGGTGAATGTGGCACGATAACTCCTCGCGCACAAATCGGCATCCAAATCCTATCCCCAGCAGAAGAGTGCGTTCGCGCCCCGCTATAATCTTCGTAGCGTGATTGGGGCGTGAGGAGCTTTTGAAACCGGTTAGGACAGAGCAGCGGAATCCGCGTTCGCGCGGCCTCGATCGGAAATCAACGCTCGGAATCCTGCGCGCCCTGAACCGCGAGGACGCGCGCGTAGCTTTGGCTGTGCGGCGCGAATTGCCGAAGATTGCGCGAGCCGTGGACGCGATCGTGAAAGCGCTGGGATCGGGCGGCAGGCTTTTTTACATCGGCGCGGGAACGAGCGGGCGGCTGGCCGTTCTCGACGCGGCGGAATGCCCGCCGACATTTGGGACGCCGCCGCGAATGGTGCAGGCGATCGTCGCCGGGGGCGCTGGGGCGCTGCGGCACGCGTCCGAGGGCGCGGAAGATTCGGCGGCCGGCGGGGCGCGCGATCTGCGGCGGGCTGATCTGACATCAAAGGATGTGGTGGTAGGGCTGGCGGCGAGCGGGACGACGCCGTACGTGCTCGGCGCGCTGGCCTTCGCAAAGAGACGCGGCGCAGTGACCGTGGGCGTGACGGCGAATCCGCGGTCGCCGTTGGCACGCGCGGCGCGGATCGGCATCGCGCCCGATACCGGCCCCGAGGCGATTTCTGGTTCGACGCGGCTGAAGGCTGGGACGGCGCAGAAGCTGGTCCTGAACCTGCTTTCTACTGCTGCGATGGTGCGGCTTGGCAGGGTCTACGAGAACTGGATGGTTCACGTGGCGCTGACAAATCAGAAGTTACGCCGGCGCGGCGTGAGGATTTTGCAGGAGGCGGCAGGCGTGAGCGCGTCCACCGCCGAACACGCTGTGCGGCAGGCGGGCAACGACCTGGCGGCGGCGCTGGTGATGCTGAAAACCGGCGTGGACGCTGGGAACGCGCGCAAGCTGCTCGCGGCAACGAGCGGAAATGTGCGGCAGGCGCTCGCTGCCGCAAGGAAGCTGCCGAAGAAGAATATCGAAAGAGACCAACGAGGCTAGGGACGAGACATGGATCGACTGGAAATTCACGGCGGCAAGCGACTCGAAGGCACGGTGCGGATCAGTGGCGCGAAGAATGCCGCTTTGCCGGAGATGGCGGCGGCGCTGCTGACGGCTGAGCCGGTGCACCTCAAAAATATTCCGCACGTGCGCGACATCATCACGATGGCGAAGCTGCTGGCGCACATGCGCTGCGTCGTATCGAGCCCGGATATTCCGCCGAGCGAATTCACGTTTCGCGCGGAGACGATTTCGCACGCCGAGGCGCCGTACGAGCTGGTGAAGACGATGCGCGCGTCGGTGCTGACGCTGGGTCCGCTCGTTGCGCGGTTTGGCTACGCGCGCGTGTCGCTGCCGGGCGGCTGCGCGATCGGGGCGCGCCCCATCGATCTGCACATCCAGGCGCTCGAAAGACTGGGCGCGAAGATTGCGGTGGATCACGGCTACGTGGAGGCGCGGGCCGCGCGGCTAAAGGGCACGACCTTTCGCTTTCCGAAAATTACGGTGACCGGCACGGAAAACATTCTCTCGGCTGCGGTGTTGGCCGAAGGCGAAACGATCCTCGAGAATGCGGCGCTCGAGCCTGAAATTCCCGACCTCGCGGAACTGCTGAACAAGATGGGAGCGAAGATCGAAGGCGCGGGCACTCCGACGATTCGCGTGCAAGGCGTCGAAAAGCTGCACGGCGCGACCCATACCGTGATTCCCGACCGCATCGAGACGGGGACGTTTCTCGTGGCGGGCGCGATTACGGGCGGCGAATTGCTGCTGACGCATTGCGAGCCGGCGCATCTTGGCGCGGTGATTGAGAAGCTGCGCGAGTGCGGCGTCGAAATCAAGTGCGAGGGCAACGGCACCATGCGGGTGCGCGCCGCGAAGAAGCTGGTCGCGGCCGACATCGAGACGACGGAGTTCCCCGGGTTCCCGACGGATATGCAGGCGCAGTTCATGGCGCTCGCGACGCAGGCGCAGGGCGTGTCGCGCGTCCGCGAAACCATTTTCGAGAATCGGTTCCTCCACGCGAGCGAGATGATGCGCATGGGCGCGAACATCACGATCGACGGAAATTGGGCGATCGTGACCGGGCCCACGCCGCTGACCGGCGCGCCCGTGACGGCTTCCGATTTACGCGCGAGCGCGGGGTTGGTGTTAGCGGCGCTGGTCGCGCAGAACACGACGATGATCGACCGCGTTTACCACATCGACCGCGGCTACGAGCGCATCGAAGAGAAGCTGCGCGGCGTGGGCGCCAGCATCGAGCGGATTTCCTCGCCGGAATGAAACTGCTGGGCGACCGCGACAGCACAGCCCTTACAGTTCGAGTTATGCTGCGGGTGAGGCTACGCAAAGGAACGCGCTTGGCGCGAATTTCTTTTGGCGGGGTTGAAACCCCGCCCTTCCACCCCTTTTGTTGGAGCCCTTCGCTCCGGTCAGTGTGAAAACCGCTTGATCGGCGGGATTGGAAAAGAAAAGGGGAGGCGATGATTTCGCCTCCCCATCCTCACTGGCTAAGCTTTATGCCGGGTCACAAGACCGGCGACCCGCCTCTACAAAACCATCTCGACCGGTCAGCTAACGCGATCACCGCGAAGTTGCCACGACGAACGCGACGCCGCGAGCGAGCTAGCCGGCGGCTTCGCCTTTGGCTTGCTTGTCGCGCTGGTCGCGCAGGACGGCTTTGCGGCTGAGGCGGATTTTGTTGCCTTCGATTGCGAGGACTTTCACCAATACCTGATCGCCTTCCTTCAGCTCGTCGCGAACGGCGCGGATGCGCGCCTCAGCGATTTCGCTGATGTGGAGAAGGCCGTCGGTGCCGGGGAAGATTTCGACGAAGGCGCCGAATTCGGCGATGCGCACGACCGTGCCGAGATAGGTCTTGCCCATTTCGGCGGTGGCGGTGACGTCGCGAATCATCTTCAACGCGGCCTCGGCTGCGGGGCCGTTGTTGGCGAAGACGTGGACCTTGCCGTCGTCCATCACGTCGATTTTCACGCCCGTGGCCTCGATGATCGAACGGATTTTCTTTCCGCCGGGGCCGATCAGGTCGCGAATCTTGTCCGTGGGAATGCTGAGCATGTGGAGGTGCGGCGCGTACTCGGAAATTTCGGTGCGGGCGGACGAGATCGTCGGATCCATAATATCGAGAATCTGGAAGCGCGCTTTGCGGGCCTGTTCCAGCGCCTCGCGCATCATCGGGATGCTGACGCCGCCGACCTTGATATCCATCTGGAGCGCGGTGATGCCCTGGCGCGTGCCGGCGACTTTGAAGTCCATGTCGCCGTAGTGATCTTCGGCGCCGGCGATATCGGTGAGGATCGCATACTTATCGCCTTCGACGACGAGACCCATCGCGATGCCCGCGCAAGGAGACTTGAGCGGCACGCCCGCGTCCATCAGAGCGAGCGACCCGCCGCAGACGGTCGCCATCGACGAGGAGCCGTTCGATTCCAGAATGTCGGAAACGACGCGCATGGCGTACGGGAAATCGGCTTCCGCCGGAATCAGATTGGCGAGCGCGCGTTCTGCGAGAGCGCCATGGCCGATTTCGCGACGCCCGGGACCGCGCAGGAATTTCACTTCGCCGACCGAAAACGGCGGGAAATTATAGTGCAGCATGAAGCGCTTGAAGGATTCGTCCTCGAAGAGGAGGTCGAGGCGCTGCTTATCTTCCTTGGTGCCGAGCGTTGTGGTGACGAGCGCTTGCGTCTCGCCGCGGGTAAATAGAGCCGAACCGTGCACGCGCGGCAGCACGCCGACTTCGCAGGTGATCTGGCGAATCTGGTCGAAAGAGCGGGCATCGGGACGGCGGCGGCGATTCAGCATATCATCGCGGAAGATGTGCTCGCGGAGGCGTTCGAAGGCGCGATAGGCGAGCTTTTTCTTGTCTTCGTCATCCTCGGGGATCGCGGCCATGATTTCAGCCTTGATCGTGTCGACGAGGCCGTAGCTTTCGAGCTTCGGATGCTTGGCGGTGTCGAGCGCATCGCGGAGGCGTTCGCCATACTTTTGCGTAATTTCCTTGTAGAGGGCTTCGTCGAACGCGGGCGGCGTGACGGTGACTTTCTTTTCGTTGACGCGCGCGCCGAGATCCTTGATCGCCGCGACGATCTGCTTGATGGCGGCGTGGCCGAATTCGAGCGCGTCGGCGACAGTGTCTTCCGAGACTTCGAGCGCGCCCGATTCCACCATGACGATGGCTTCCGCGGAGCCGGCGATCACGATATTCAGCAGGCTCGTCTTTTGCTCGGCAACCGTGGGATTCACCACGAGCTTGCCATCGAGCAGGCCGACGCGTACGCAGGCGATGGGGTTGGTGAACGGAAGTTTCGAGATGTAGAGCGCGGCCGAGGCGGCGGTGACGCCGATGACGTCGGGATCGTTTTCGCTATCCGCGGAGAGCACCATGGCGACGACTTGCGTTTCGGTCGACCAGCCCTCGGGAAACAGTGGGCGCAGCGGACGATCGATCAGGCGCGACGTGAGGATTTCGCGCTCGGAGGGGCGGCCTTCTCGCTTGAAGAAGCCGCCGGGAATCTTGCCGGCGGAATAGGTGTACTCGCGGTAGTCGACCGTGAGCGGGAGAAAATCTTTTTCGGTGGCCTTGTTGTCCATGCACGCTGTGGAGAGCACGACTGTGTCGCCATAGCGCGCCACGACGGCGCCGTGCGCCTGGCGGGCCATCTTGCCCGTTTCGAGGGTCAGCTTGCGGCCGCCCAGATCCAAACTTACTTGTTCGAACATCCTGTCACTTCCTTCTGTCCCGGGTCACCGGGAACGTCATCGGATACGAGAGAGTGTCTCGGAAAAGCATCTCGAAGAGGCGAGGGGCAAGGCAGTGGGATTATTGGGCAGACGGGCTCGCGCATGGCGGTTCCAATGGTCCGCAAGACGGCCGACAACTCTGCTTCGTGCTGCCGTGGAGGGGAATGCGACCGGAGCGGCCGCTAAGGAAATCCGCACTACTTGCGCAAACTGAGTCTTTCAACAATCTCGCGATACCGATCCGGGTCGCGGCGATTCAGGTAGTCCAGCAACCGGCGGCGCTTATTAACCATCATAATTAAGCCGCGCCGTGATGCATGATCCTTGGCATGGGACTGGAGGTGGGTCGTCAGGTAGTTGATCCGCTCGCTTAATAGGGCAATCTGCACTTCCGGGGAGCCCGTATCTTTCGTGTGAGTCCGGAACTGCTCGATTACACCAATTTTGGCTTCGATCAACTGTTCACCTCTGGCTGAAACGTCGTACCCCTACTCTGCTCTCTTTAGCCTCTTCTTAACTTAATAATGCTAGCACACAGCTTTCGGGCATTCCACAACGAATTTACGCGCTCGTGGGCCGCCGCTCTCGCGAAATTTGGCGCCGAAGGGCATTGCGGAGAGGCGCTTACGGACGTCATGGAAATCGGCGCGCAACGCCCCGGCTTGCAAAAAGTCGTCCAAGGTATACTCGACTAAAGGCGCGCGAAATACAGCGATATGACGGTTGCATCCACAGTTCGCCGAAGTAATGCAATTCGCGTTGGCGCGCTTGTCTGTTCGCTAGTTGCGCTGCTCGCTGCGGCGATTTTCGCCGCGAGAGGGCACGCGCAGACGAAAGCCCCGGCGACGTATCCGCAGGATATCAGCCGGGTGACGTTTGCTGTGGCGGGCGATGTGATTCCGCACGAACCTGTCGTGGAAGCCGCGAAGGCTGCGGCCACATCGGACAATCACGACGGATGGGATGCGCTCTTTGCGAATGTCTCGGATGCGTTTCGCGATGCTGACTTTGGCTTCGTGAATCTCGAGACGCCGGTTGCTCCGAAGCACTCTCTTGGCACGAAGGCGTTTCAGTTCAATGCGCCGGTCGCTCTGATCGACTCGCTGAAATTCAACGGAATCAACGTCGTCTCGTTTGCGAATAACCACGTGATGGACCAGGGCTGGGCGGGATTCGATGAAACGCTCGAACATCTGCGCGAGGAAGGGCTCCTGTTTGTGGGTTCCGGCGCGACCGCCGACGCGGCGTGGCAGCCGTTAATTCTCGAAAAGAACGGCATTCGCATCGGCTGGCTCGGGATGACGCGCTGGCTCAACGGCAATCGCAACCCCAGCAAAGATAGCCAGCCGCACGTGGCGTTTTTCCCGTATCCGGGTGAATCGATGGGCGCGCCGGGACGCGACGAGGCCGGCGTGCTCGCCGCGATCAAGGCGGGGCGCGCGCAGTGCGATCTGCTGCTGATCTCAATTCACTGGGGGATTGAATATGCGCCGATGCCGCGGCCCGAGGACGTGGATGAAGCGCACAAATTTCTCGAGGCGGGCGCAAGCGCCGTGGTTGCCAGTCATCCGCATGTGCTCCAGCCTATCGAGACCTACGTGACGCAGGATCAGCGGAAAACGGTGATTTTCTACTCGCTCGGCAATTTTCTGTCGAATCAGTCCGCGACCTACGTGCAAGACTTGATGCCGGACAAGACGGCCGAGCCGCGCGAATCGATTATCGGGAAATTCGCCGTGGTGAAGAAGGATTACGGCCCCGCTGGAACCCGCGTGGAATTGAGCGATGTCGGGATCATGCCGATCTGGGAGGAAAACAACCGGCTGGCGCTTCGAGGCGGCCGGGCCAAAGCTCCCTCGATCTATCCCGTCTTCATGGACCGCGTGATTCCACAATTGCAGGCGCGGCTCGATCAGTTGAATCAGTTCGGCGCGCAGATGACGGACGCGCAGAAGCAGGAATTCACGCAGGTTACGAATCAGCTCGCGATGCTGAAACATCAGCGGGAAATGGTCCTCGATCGCACCGGCGACGAGTATGTTGTCGCGCCGCCCGCCCTGCCTGCCACACCCAGCCATTAGCGCGCTGCAGGTTCGTGGGTCGCAAACCCAAGATGCCGCGCTTAAGGCCGCCCTTCGACTTCGCTCAGGGCCGGCAGGACCACGGCGGTGCTACATTCCAACCTTAACCACGGCACCTTTTTCCGGCTTCGCACGATGGAAGTCCCACATTCTTAGTGGCATACAGGTATTTAATGAAACGGGTTTCGGGAAGGCGCTCAGGCGTGTAGAATTCACTGTCGGGGATATCTGCCGCGAGTAAGGCCTGCCACGTGACGTTTGCTTTCGCCAGGGAGAAAGATTGATGCCATACAACGTTGCTGCGTCGGATGCTACGTACTTCCTCGGGTTCGATGGTGGCGGCACGAAAACGGAGTGCGTTCTGGCCGATGCGGATGGGCGCGTGCTGGGGCGATCCGTGGGCGGGCCGTCGAATCCTCTTCGCGCAGGCTATATGAGGGCATGGTTTGCGATCAGCGAGGCGGCCGACGTGGTTTTGAGGCGGCAAAAAATCAGCGCAGGCCACATCCGCGGAATCTGCGCGGGGCTGGGCGGCGCGGGCCGCTCGGGAGTGGTGCGCCAGGCCGCCGCCTTTTTCGCGCAGGCCTACCCGAACGCGGAAGTTCGCGTGACGACCGACCTCGAGATCGCGCTCGAGGCGGCATTTGGCTCAGCCGACGGAATCATTCTCCTTGCCGGAACCGGCTCCGTTGCCCTCGGGCGGGGCGAGAATGGCAAGACGGCGCGGGCGGGCGGGCGCGGTCCGTGGTTTAGCGACGAGGGAAGCGCATTCGACATCGGCCGACGCGCGTTCAAAGCGGCGGTCGAAGCGGAAGAGGCGCGCGGCCCGGAGACGGCGCTCTCGAAGCGCATTTTCAAATTCCATGAGGCACAAGATTGGAACTCGCTGCTCGATCGGGTCTCGAAGAATCCGGACGACGTGTTTCCGAAGACGTTTCCGCTGGTGGCCCAGTTTGCCGAGCGTGGCGATGTAGTCTCGCGCGAGATTTTGTCCGCTGCGGCGGTTTCGCTCGCGGCGCTCGCCGCCAGTGTGGTCGATCAACTTGGATGGCGCAGCCGCGAAATTCCCGTCGCGAAAGTGGGCGGAGTGTACGGACGCTCGAAACATTTCGACGCCGCGATTGATGCGGAATTGAACCGTTCGCTCGGCCGCGTGCGCCTTGTGCCGGTCGAGATTTCTCCCGCGGAGGCCGCCGCGCGCATGGCCGTCCATCTGGTGCAGGCGAAAGGCAATGCCGCCTGATACGGAAACGCGGACCGAATTTGCGCGCACAGCTTCCGGTGACGAACTCAAGTCCCTGATCCACGAAGCGGGCGAGGACGTCCTGCTCGCACTGCTCGAAAATCCCAAACTCGACGAAACGCATGTGATCCGGCTGCTCGAGCGGCTCGATCTGCCGGCAAACGTGCTGGGAGCGATCGGCGCCGAGGGGAGGTGGGCGGCGAGCGAAAGCGTCCGGCTGGGACTGGCGCGGCATCCACGTACTCCCAAGCGCATCGCGCTGGCCGTCGTACGGCAACTCTTTCTCTTCGATCTCGTGCGAGTGAGCCTGTTGCCGTCGACGCCGGCGGACATCAAGCGCGTGGCCGAAGAAATCATCATTGCGCGGGTGCCGCATATTCCCGTAGGGCAAAAGCTGACGCTGGCGCGCCGCGGGCCGTCGCGCGTCGTGGGAGCGCTGCTTGCCGAGGGGCACGCGCAGGCCGTGAAGCTGGCGCTCGCGAATCCATTTCTCACCGAGAGCCAGATCCTGAAGGTGCTGGCGAAGGCGGGCGTGCCCCCGCGCGTGGTGTTGGCGATTGCGCAAGACGCCAAATGGTCGCGGCAGTACAATGTCCGCGCGGCGCTGGTCCGCAACGTACACACGCCTGCGCCAAGCGTGCTTGGATTTCTTCGCGATCTCACGCTGCGGGATTTGAAGGATATTTCGGCGCTCGAAGGGCTTACGCCGCATCGTAGAAAACAGATTGCGGACGAGATCAAGCGGCGGACCAGCGGGGAACCACTTGGCCATTAGCGGTGTCAAACGTGTCTGAGGGCCTGTCTGAGGATGAATGGCGAAAAAATCGAAACATATTAGTTGGATCATCGCGGTGGCGGTTGTCGTATTCGTGGGCGTGATGGTCTACTCGTCGTATCAGGAGACGCGCACGCGTTATGAAGTTTGCATGAACTTCAAAGGCGCGACGCACTGCGCCACGGCCGCCGGCGCAAACCACGACCAGGCCGTCCGCAGCGCGCAGGAAATTGACTGCGAGCTGCTTACAAACGGCCGGACCGAGAACATGGTATGCCTCGATCAGCAACCATCGAGCGTCCGCCCCATCCAATGACGCGCTGCCTGAATTGCGGCGCCGAGCGCGCAGCGGAAGTCTGCGATGCCTGCGGGCTCAGCCCGTCGGCGGCGGAGTTTTCTCTGCGGAAGCGGCTGCTGAACCGCACGGCGATCTTCGTGCTGGGGTCGCTGGCATTCGTGGTGGCGAGCGAACGCTATCCCTCGCTGGAACTCGACGGAATCCTTATTTTTATCGGCGTGCTTTTCTTTTTGACGCTGGGCCTGGCGATCTGGGTCGAGCGGCGCGCGTTGAAGCACGGGGAAGTCGAAGCGCTCAAGCGCATTTACTACGGGCTGATTCCGGTGCCGTGGGTTCTCTCGGTGATGCTACTCGCGAACGGCGCTTTGGATCACGGGACGCCGCAGATCGTGCGGGAACAGATCGTCAGCAAATTTTCGATGCCGGGGCCGGTCGCGAGCCGCCGGCTGATCGTTACCTCGTGGCGGGAGGGGCACCGCTTCGAGCGCATCGCCGTGTCGCGCGAGGATTTCGACAGCTTCAACCGGGGTGATATGGTCGACATACAAGTGAAGGACGGTGTTCTCGGCATTCCCTGGGTTTCCGGCGTTTCCCACCCCTAGGTTCCGCAGTTGTATTCCACGATGCATCACTCGAAGCGCGCGGCTCTGCGCGGATTTTCGGATGCTAGACTGAATTCGCGAGTTCGGAGCCAACATCCGCATGCGCCTGCCTGAAACATGGACGGAACGGCTGCCCTTCCTCGAAACGCTTGAGGAGGATTGGAAGCCCGTAGCGCGCCCAATTTTGATTGTGGCGGCCGTTTTTTACGTCGTTTTCCTGATACAGCAGGCGCGTGGCAGCGGTCCTTTTCTGATGATCAATCTCGTCTTCATACCGATTCACGAGGGCGGGCACCTGTTGTTCCGCTTTTGTGGCGAATTTCTCGCAATCGCCGGAGGGACGATCCTGCAGCTTGGCGTTCCGCTGATGCTCGCGACGTATTTCATTTTTGAGCGGCAGGTGCAGGGCGCTGCCTTCTGCCTCTTTTTCTTCTTCCAGCAGTTTCTTCCGGTGGCGACGTACATGGCCGATGCGCGGGCGCAACAGCTTCCGCTCCTCACGGTGGGCGACGCCGATTACGTGATCCACGACTGGAACTATCTTTTCGGCAAGCTTGGCCTCCTGCAGCACGACACGCAGATCGCCATGGCCGTGCGCGTATTGGGCTGGATCGGGATGCTGGCGACGACGGGCTGGATGGTCTACCGCAGCCTGCGGCCGGAGAATGCGCCGGCGAAAGTGATTTCAGCAGAACAGCGTTCCTCGAATTAGCCCTTTCAAGCGCAATCGCAGAAACAGCAATCAGAAGGTGTAGAGGCCGCGGAGATCGACCGGATGCGGCAGCTCGATTTCGAGGACGCGATCGTAATCCTCAAGAGTTAGTTTGATGAGTTGGGCGGGGCCGACGTCGTGCGACGTCCAATCGGTGCTGGGGATAATGCGCGACGGCTGGGCGAGATCGCCCGTCTCGATGTCGGCGCCTTGCTTGGTGATATCGGTGAGAAATACCAGGTAGACAAGCCTGGATTTTGTGTCGAGCATCAGATAGCGGTGCCCCAGCAGGATCAGAACGAAATCCTTCTTCTTGCTCTTCTTGTCCGGCTGGTAGACATTCGCGGCGAGGGGCGGCTTGCCATCGAGCTTGACCTCGGATTCGTCGACCTGCTTCCAGTGAATGCGGTCGGAGTCGCCGGCCGCGCCCGCAATTCCCGCCGAAAACAAGCTGGCGGCCAGGCACACGCCGACGGCGGCCAGGAGCTGGATTCCCAGGCTGCGCCCGTTTCTGATCTGCGGTTTCACTTGGTAGCAGAATACATCAGTCGGGGGAAATTTGAATGAAACGGGCACTCGCCCTGGCTGCGAAATCATGCTTCCTTTCTTGCGGAACTTTTGTAAGGCTCTCGTCGTATATCCATTCAGCAAGTCGACAACTTCACATCCATGGCGGGGAGCCACCTTGCGGAAGACGTGGAAGGAAGCCGGGCTGATCCTGATCAATCTCCTGATCGTCGCCTCCGTGATTGTCGGCGCCGAGCTGTGGCTTCAAAAACACTTTCGGGCGGGACTTGCGCCGGTGGCCGTCGTCGCCTGCCTCGGGACTTATCTCGCAGCGTGCAGGTGGATCGAGCGGCGGACGCCGGCGGAATTGGCCCTTCCTTACGCGCTGCCCGAACTTGGGATCGGAATGCTCGGTGGGCTGGGGCTGTTCTCGCTGACGATGGCGATTCTTTGGGCTTGCGGCGCTTACCATCCGGCCGGGTGGGGCGGCCTCGACCATCTCGGGGGTGGGTTTGTCCCCGCACTGCTTGGCGGCATCATCGAAGAAATTCTTTTTCGCGGATTGCTCTTTCGCCTGATCGCCAAGCTGCTGGGAACCTGGGGCGCGTTGGCGCTGACGGCGGCGTTTTTCGGATTCGCCCACCTGGCGAATCACGGAGCGACGGCCGGGAGCGCGGTGGCGATTGCGCTGGAAGCGGGAGTGCTGTTGGGCGCGGCATACGCGGCGACGACTCGATTGTGGCTGCCGATCGGTTTGCACTTCGCCTGGAATTTCACCGAGGGTTCGATTTTCGGCATGACGCTTTCCGGAAACCCGATGGCTTCTGGCGTGATTCGTGGTTCGCTGAGCGGTCCGCGGATTCTGACGGGAGGGGAGTTTGGGCCCGAAGCATCGATCGTCGCCGTTGTTGTTTGCCTCGCGGCTGCGCTTTACCTGATCTATCGCATCGCGAGGCTGCATCTTGCCGAGCCGCCCGTTTGGAGCGAGTCAGCTCCACAGATTGCCGCGGCGCAAGATTGATTTCGTTGGGCGATGAATGCGGCGGTGGTACACTGCGCGCAGGTTGGAAATTAAGGGAGGAAGCGAATGGCGAAGAAGAGCAGGCTCACGCAGGCGGCGGTGAAAATCGGCTCCGTGGTGGGGAAGGCGGACCGCACGGCGCATAAGGTGGTGAAAGCAGGAGCGGTGGCGAAAAAGGAGCTTGCGGCCATTTCGAAGCAAGTGGAGGCGCTCAAGAAGCAGCTGCAGAAGACCACGAAAAAATTGCAACGCGCCTTGCGCTAGCGCGAACTGCTTTTCGAACTTACCTCGAACTGACCCGCGCGGATCGCGCGATGCGCTGTCGCGCCATGGAACACCACTTCACCTGCCCATATTGCGGCGAAGAGATTTCGATGGTGCTGGATGTGTCCGCCGGGGGCCAAACCTACGTCGAAGACTGCGAGGTATGCTGCCAGCCCATCGAGATCAGCTTCACGGTAGAAGACGATGATCTCGCCAGCTTCAACGCCAAGACGCTCGGCTAAAGAGCCGATCGTTTACGATTTGATTTCGCCGAGGGATTTGTCGAGGAGGCGGATGCCTTCGTCGACGTCGGCCTTCGAGATGTTCATCGGAGGCGCGAGGCGGATCACGTTGCCGTGCAGGCCGCCTTTGCCGATCAGCAGGCCATTGGCGCGCGCGCGTTCGAGGAGCTGGTTGGTCTCCGCGGGTGCGGGCTCTTTTGTCGCGCGATCGCGGACAAGTTCGAGCGCCTGCATCATGCCCATGCCGCGGACGTCGCCGATCAGGGGATATTTCGCCTGGAGCGCCTCGAGCTGCTGGCGGAGGTAGCCTCCCACCAAGTGCGTATTATCCCGCAGGTTTTCTTCCTCGATCACCTCGATCACGGCGCGGGCGGCAACGGACGTGACGGGATTGCCGCCGAAGGTTGAAATCGTGAGGCCCTGAAATTTGCCCGCCAGCTCGGAGGTGGTGATCGTCGCGCCGACCGGCACGCCGTTGCCCATGCTCTTCGCGCAGGTGATGATGTCGGGCGTCACTTCCCACTGCTCGATTCCGAACCATTTCTTGCCGGTGCGGCCGAAGCCGGTCTGCACTTCGTCGGAGATGAAAAGGCCGCCGTAATTTTTCACGATGCGGTAGACGATCTTGAAATATTCGGGCGGCGGCGTGATGAATCCGCCGACGCCCTGAATCGGCTCCGCGATGAAGGCGGCAATCGAGCCGCTGGTGCCGGTCTGAATCAAGTCTTCGACGTCGTTGGCGCACGCGACGCCGCACTCGGGATATTTCAGATGCAGTGGGCAGCGGTAGCAATACGGGCTGACGGCATGCGCGACGCCGACGCTGATCACTCCGGACTTGCGATAGGCAGCGTGGGCCGTGACGCTCTTCGCCAGGGCCGATGAGCCAGAATAGGCGTGGCGCAGCGCGACAATATCGTAGCTTGGGCTGGCCATGCGCGCGAGCAGGATTGCGGCTTCATTCGCTTCGGTGCCCGAGCTGGTGAAGAAACTCTTCTGCAACTTGCCGGGCGTGATCTCGGCAAGCTTTTCTGCGAGCGCGACGATGGCTTCGTTGGGGAAAAGCGTCGAAGTGTGCTGGAGCTTGTCGACCTGCGCCTTAATCTTCGACGTGACCTTGGGATTGCAGTGGCCGACGCCGACCGTGACGATGCCGCCGAAAAAGTCGAGGTATTTGTTGCCCTCGACGTCCCAGAGATATTGCATCGAGGCGTGGTCGGCGACGAGCGGGTGCTGGTAATAGTTGGCAACCGCGGGCCAGAGATATTCCTTGTGCTTGCGCACGGCCTCTTCGCTGCGGCTGGCGGCTGCTTTTGGCTGTGTCGTCACGCGAAAACTCCTTGGCGTTTGGATTCGGCTTGAATCGAAGTTTACAGGCTGCCCTCAGTCGCGGCAAGGGCGCTCAATACGCGCGGGAAAAGGGACGCGAATCCCCGGAGTTCCCGTATAATTTCGAGCCAATGGAAGCCACACTGAGGAAGCTCGTGGGGGCGCTTGGGCGGATTTTTCCGGATTGCGTGACGCTGAGCCAGGCCATCGCGTTCAATATGTTCCTGGCTTTTTTCCCGCTCCTGCTTTTCACACTCGGGCTGCTGGGAGAGACGCGGCTATTCCACGATGCGCTGCAGGAGATTCCCGAGCATCTGGCTTTGATCCTGCCGCCGGGCAGCGCGGGCGTCGTTTCGGCCTACTTCGTGCGCAAGACGGTCCATACCTGGAGTTGGATGGTGCTGGGGATGGGCGGCACGATGATCACGGGAACGCAGGTGATGATCGGGTACATCGAAGGCTTCCGCGTGATCGAGGGAGATCTGCTGCGGGCGGGCTACTGGCGGCGGCAGGCGCTGGCGCTGGTGATGCTGTGCCTTACGATCGTGCCGATGCTGGCGGTGGTGATTCTGACGGTGTTTGGCAAGCAGACTCGCGCGTGGTTGATGGTAAGGACGCGGTCGGTCTACATGACCCGGGAACTCGAAATAACACTGTCCGGGATCGTTGTCCTCGTGCTGGCGATGGGAGTGCTGGTGGTGCTCTATCGCCTCGGGCGCCCGGGGCACACGGGGACGCTGGAGTTGTTGCCAGGTGCGCTGGTTGCTACGATTCTATGGTGGGCGGCAAACTTCATTTTCGGATGGTACGTGCGGAAGATGCCCTACGACGCGATGTATCGCGGATTGGCGGCGGCGATTGGTCTGCTGCTGTGGATGTTTCTGACGGCGATGATCGTGCTCTTCGGCGCCGCGTATAATGCGGAGACGCGCGAGGAGCTGGCGGAAGCGCGAGCCGCAGCGGCGCCGGGTCGAGCGAAGACGCTGACGTTTCACTAGCGCGACGCATCGCGGCGCGTTGGGTTCGCGCAAAGGAGCGCGCGATGAGCGACATTCACGTCGAGTGCTACTCGGGGTATCGGGCGGAGGAACGGCCGCTGCGGTTTGTCCTTCGCGGGCGCGCGTTCGACGTGCAGGAGTTCGATGGGCGATGGTATTCACCCGATGCGACTTATTTTCGCGTGCTCGCTACCGACGGCAATTATTACGTCCTGCGGCACGATGAGGCGCAGGATTTCTGGACCCTGGATGCGTTTCGCGCCGCGGGCAGCGCGCGATGGGTTCACGGGCGGCGCGCAAACTCCGCGTTTTTCAGCCAGCCGGCCGAGCTGTAAGCATGAAAGCTTCTCACCGACGCCTTCCTAAAATTCTCCTGCCATTCTTTTGTGGTCTTGTCCTCGTCGGCGTGCTTTGTGCCCAGCGCGCATTCAAGCAATACCCGACCGTCGAGTATGGCGAATCGATACCCGTGCCGCCGGACTGGCAGCGGCCCGGCGAATGGGCCTTCGCGCGCCTGATGTATCCGCCGGGTCCGAACGACGGGTATCGCGGGCGTTTCGATGGTGACTGGCGGCTGGGCATGTCGCTCTGGACGCAGGACGCTCCGGCGGCCGATCGCGCTTTTGCCGCAGCCGTGCGCAGGCTCACGCGCATCGACGCGCGGTCGGTGGAAGAAGACGTGAATCTCGACGACGGCGATGAGGTTTACAACTGGCCGTGGCTTTACGCCGTCCAGGTGGGCGAGTGGGGAATCACGCAGCATCAGGCGGATGTGCTGCGCGATTATTTGCTGCGCGGCGGCTTCTTCATGGCGGACGATTTTCACGGCGCTTACGAATGGCAGATGTTCTTGCAGCGCATCCGAATGGTTTTTCCGGACCGCCCGATCGCCGAGATCCCGAGCAGCGATCCGATCTTCCACACTCTTTACGATCTCGACGATCGTTACCAGATTCCCGGCTCCGCGCATCTGAGGCTTGGCTACAAAGTGCCGGACTATCCGCAGGGGCCCGATGATGGGAAGGGCGCGCACTGGTTTGCAATCCGCGACGATAAAGGCCGCATCATGGTCGCCATTTCATTCAATTCGGATATCGGCGATTCATGGGAATGGTCGAACCGCCCCGTGTACCCCGAGCGCTACTCAGATCTCGGTTTTCGCATCGGGATCAATTACGTCGTCTACGCGATGACGCACTGAGCTTGTCATTTCCTCAGGCGACTGAGTTCCTCGGAACATCCTGATAACTAGCGGGATACCAGCGCAACTTTTGGCGTTCTACAGGGTTTAAACTGAATGGAAATGCGACGACCTGCCCAATGGACCGCGCGTGCTTCGGGTTCCAAGCGCTGCAAAACGGACCATCCAAAATCGCGCGGCGCTCGCCGCCTCGATGCGGCGGGAAGCGCTTTTCTGCTGGCGACGCTTGCAGCGATGCTGGCGGGTGTTCTCGCGATTGCTTCTCCGGCGAGCGCCGGCAAGAACGACACGAAATCAGGCGATGATTCGAGCCACTCGCTCAAACTCAGCAAGAAATTCAAAGGCAAGCTGCCGATCACGCAGCTCACCGAAGACGAGGCCACGCTGCACGCGCTGAACCGGCTGGGATATGGGCCGCGGCCGGGCGACGTGGCGCGCGTGGAACAGATGGGGCTCGATAAGTGGATCGACCAGCAGCTCGATCCCGATTCCATCGATGATTCGTCGCTCGACGAGCGCCTCGAAAAATATCCGACGCTGAAGATGTTGTCGCAGCAACTGCTGGAAGAATTTCCGCCGCCGGCGCAGGCCGCCAAGAAGGGAGGCGAGACCAAGGAAGAATACAAGCAGCAAATGCAGGAGAAGCGGCGCGATGCGATGTCGGACGTGGCGGACACCGGCAACGAGAACGTCGACAAAGCGCAGGAAGCGCTGGCGAAGATTCAGGGTCCGGGCCGAATCATTGCTGAGCTTTCGATGGCGAAGGTCGACCGCGCAGTCTACAGCAACCGGCAGCTGGAAGCGGTGATGGAAGATTTCTGGTTCAACCACTTCAACGTCTTTGCAGGGAAGGGCGCGGACCGCTGGATGCTGACGTCGTACGTGCGCGATACGATCCGGCCGCACACAATGGACAAATTCCAGGATTTGCTCACCGCGACGGCGAAAAGCCCGGCGATGCTGTTCTTCCTCGATAACTGGTTGAGCGTTGATCCGACGGCATTCAAGGAGCGCCAGCAAGAAATGGCGGAGCGGCGCGCGAGGTATCAAGGCATGTTCGGCGGCGGCTTCGGCCGATTCGGCCTTCAGCGGCCTGGTGCGGACGCGAGTGGGGCGCAAGGCGGGCAGGGCGGGAAGCGTTTGCAGCAACTGCAGGATCGCGGGCTGAACGAAAATTACGGGCGCGAAGTGATGGAATTGCACACGGTGGGCGTCGATGCGGGCTACACGCAGCAAGACGTGATCGAAATGGCCCAGTGCCTCACCGGCTGGACCGTGAAGGAGCCGCGGCGTGATCCCGAATTCATCTTCCGGCCGGCATTTCACGCCGAGGGCAAGAAAGTCGTCATGGGCCACACGTTCAACGACGGCGGCGAGAAGGATGGCGAAGAGGCGCTGGCGATGCTGGCGAACGATCCGCACACGGCGAAATTCATTTCGACCGAGCTGGCGCGGCATTTCGTGTCGGACACGCCGCCACCGGCGCTTGTGGACCGGATGGCGAAAAGCTACGAATCGAGCGGCGGCGACATTCGCAGCGTGCTGAAGGCGATGATCTATTCGCCGGAATTCTGGTCGAAGGAAACGTATCGCGCGAAGGTGAAGACGCCGTTCGAGCTCGTGGCGAGCACGGCGCGCGCGCTGGATGCGGACGTAAGCGTGTCGCTGCCGCTGGCGATGTGGGTCGGGCGGATGGGCGAGCCGCTGTTTCAGTGCCAGCCGCCAACCGGATACTCGGACAAAGCCTCGACGTGGGTGAATACCGGCGCGCTGCTCAACCGGCTGAATTTCGCGCTGGCATTTGCGACGAATCATATGGCGGGCGCGAACGTCGATTTGCCGGACATGTTTGGCGAGGACGCGTCGAAGGATCCGGAGATGGCGCTGTCGCGCGCGACCGATCTTTTCCTCGACGGGCAGGTGGCGCCGACGACGATGCAGACGCTCGAAGCTCGATTGAACGATCCGCAGATTTTGCAGGCGCGGCTGGACGATCCCGTCAAGCAAGTGAATGAAGGGCTGCTTTCGGGATTGGTCCTCGGGACGCCCGAGTTTCAGCGGCGGTAGGGCAGGGATTGCGGTAACGGAGAACGGCCATGAATATTTCTCGGCGATATTTCTTGAAGGGCGGCGGGATCGCGATGCTCGGCATGGCGTCGTTGCCGTCGTTCTTGCAGCGGGCGGTGGCGGAGAGCGTGTCGCCGAACAAGAAGAAGATGGTCGTCTTGTTTCAGCGCGGCGCGATGGATGGGCTGAACGTGGTGGTGCCGTTTGCCGAACCGAATTACTACCGCCTGCGCCCGACGATCGCAATTCCGCAGCCGCAAAGCGGCAGCCTGGATGCGGCGCTCGATCTCGACGGTTTTTTTGGCCTGCACCCGAGCCTTCAACTGCTGTATCCGCTCTTTCAGAGTGGCCAGCTCGCGATCGTGCAAGCCGTCGGCTCACCTGACCCGACGCGCTCGCATTTCGACGCGCAGGATTTCATGGAATCGGGCACGCCCGGCGTGAAAGCCACTGACGATGGATGGCTGAATCGCGCCATGCAGTCGATGCCGGAGGAGAGCGCGTCGCCATTCCGCGCGGTCGCTTTCGGGCCGTATCTGCCGCGCACGCTCCAAGGCAGCGCGCCCGCGGTGGCGATTCCGGACCTGAAACAGTTCAAGATGTACGGCCCCCAGCAAACGGTAGAGGGCGGCTTCGAAGCGATGTACGCGCAGACGGTGGATCAAGCGCTCCGCGGCGTGGGCCAGGAGACGTTCGAGGCGATCGACCAGCTCAAGAAAATCAACCGGGATGCGTATCAGCCGGAAAACGGCGCGCAGTATCCTGCGAGCCGCTTCGGCAAGAGCCTGATGGAAATCGCCGAGCTGTTCAAGGCGGACGTGGGGCTCGAGGTAGCGTTTCTCGATAGCGGCGGCTGGGATCATCACGTGAACGAAGGCGGCGTGCAGGGCCAGCTTTCGAATCTGCTGCGCGATCTGGGGCAGGGAATCGCGGCGTTCCATCAGGACATGGGCGACCGCATGGGCGATGTGGTGTTCGTCAGCATGTCCGAATTCGGGCGCACTGCGCACGAAAACGGCAACCGCGGCACCGACCACGGCCACGCGAATTGCATGTTCGTGATGGGTGGCCACGTGAAGGGCGGAAAAGTCTACACGCGCTGGCCCGGCATGAACGATGGGCAGCTATACCAGGACCGCGATCTGGCCGTCACGACGGATTACCGCAGTGTGCTCAGCGAGATCATGACGAAACACATGGGCGACCGCGACCTGAAGTCGGTTTTCCCGGGATTCGAAAACGATCCGCAGCAGTTCCTCGGACTGGTGAAGGCGTAGTCGGCTCGCACGTCTGCGCGGTCGCGCGTTAAAAATCGGATGGCATGTAGACGTACGGAGGACTTGGCGGCGGCTGGGCCGCGTCCAACGAAAAGCAATGGTGCCCCGCAGGGTGCGCCCATTCCTTCGCGTTTTGCGCTTCGTCCCGCCGGCTGGCCGCCGAAAAAGTGGCGCATAGCTGGTATTCGCTGCCTTCACCGGGAAGATATTCATAACCTGCGCGCGTGACCGGATCAGCCAGGGCGACATTTCGAAGTTCGTCCAGATGTTCCGGCAGCTTGTGCCCGTTTCCGCCCCACCGGAGGTTGATCTGCTGGCTCAGCGTGAACAAGTCCTGCAAGCGCCTCGCATCCGCCCGCTCGGTGCGCAGCCTTTTCGGCGCGCCGGTGAATCCAAATCCGAGCGCCGCCAAGAGCGCCACACACACGGTGCTCACGATGGCCATCCACGCGTCCCGGGTGAATCTGCCGCGCGCTCCGGAGGAATCCGATTCCCTTAGCCCGCCGAAATAGTAGAAGAACACGCCGCCGGAGAGCACCACGACGACGAGGGCCTTTGACAGGAATCGAGTGGTGATTTCTCCCTGGAGAAGATAGGTGAGAGCCGTAATCAAATCGCCGATGAAAACGCCAGCGGCGATCACCAGCGCCATGTACGTGAGCCATTTGCGGACCGGCGAGTTCAGCTTTTCGGGATGGCTCCTCACGTCACGGACGACCGCTCGCGACAAAAGAAGATAGATCGGGAAAGCGACGATGATGGACGCGATGCTCCACGTTGCGCCGGAGACGTCATAGGCTTGCGCGTAGCCCTGCGAAAAGAGTGTGTCGGCGAGCCACCGGTCGATCAAGGTGAAAGCGAGCGAACCGGAAGCGATGGTCCAGGTGGCAAGACCGGAAAAAATCAGCAGGTAGAAGAAGGCGTCCTTGGCGGGCGTGCCTGCGCCGCGGCGGCTGGGGATTTCGATTCCCGTGAGCTTTTCGTAATAGGCCGCGAGCGCCTGGTAGACTTCCTTCTCCGGCCAGCCTCGAGCTGTCAGGACGCCGACCACCGCCTCATCGGAGACGCCGCTGGCTTTCGCGCGCTCCAGGAATTCGCGGACTTCAGCGGAGGCAGGCATGGGCGAATCGTATCGCAGAGGGATAAGCAGAACAAGGCTCCGTCGCGGAGGAAGGCCGCACGGGAATCGCAAGATCACGTAGAATGAAATGCGAGAGCAAGAATCCGAGAATCGATTTGATCCGCGAACAACTCACGGCGATCCTCGCTTGTCCCTTGGATCGCGGCAGTCTTCGAGCGCAAGGCGAAACGCTGATTTGCGAGCGCGGGCATATCTTTCCCATCGAGGGCGGGATCCCTATCTTCACGGATGCCGTGCGGCGCGAAGCTGTGCCCAAGAACATGTCGCCGAGCCCGCAGGTGGCCGGCCAAGAGGGTGCCATCGACGCGTTTGTAAACGATTGGGTGGTGAATACGAACGGGAATTTGTATCGGGGCGCGCGGGGTAGGTTGAAACGGTATCCCATTCCGGAGTGGCCGCTAGCGGGAGCGGTCGCGGTCGGCAAGATTGCGGTGGATGTTGGCTGCAGCTGGGGGCGCTGGAGTGTCGCCGCGGCGCGCGCGGGATTCTTTCCGGTCGGCTTGGATGTGCACATCGATGCGCTGGCGGCTGCGAAGCGGGTGTCTCGCCAGCTGGGCGCGGAAACTGCGCAGGTATGTGGCGATATGGAAGCGTTGCCGTTTCGCTCCCGGTCGGTGGATGTGGTGTTTTCGTACAGCGTGCTGCAGCACATTGACAGAGCGAAAGCGATGCGCTTTTTCGGGGAAGCGGCGCGCGTGCTGAAGCCCGCCGGCGTCTGCCTCGTGCAACTGCCGAATGCCTACGGCCTGTACAGCATTGCGCGGCAAGCCAGGCGCGGCTTTCGCGATGCGGCGCCCGGAACTTTCGAAATGCGTTATTGGACGCGCGGCGGGATTCGACGGGCGATCGAAAAGGCGGGCCTGCAAGATTTACGGCTGCGCGCGGACGGCTTCTTCAGCCAGGATCCGCAGCTTTCGGATTTGGATTTGCTGTCGCCGGCCGGAAAGCTGGTCGTCCTCGCGTCACACTCCGGGCGGAGGATGGCGGATGCTTTGCCGGCGCTCGTCCGTCTTGCCGATAGCTTATGGGTTGAGGCGGTGGCGCCGCAGTACGATCCCGTCGGCGTGCGTCCCTAGGGTGCGTCTCCCGCGGCCCAAATCTGTACCCAAGGACAGGTGATACTTCCGCCGTACTCTGTCAGCATGATGTGTGCAATGCGTGTCGCTCGATTCCTCGACGGAAGCCGGACGCTCTTTGAAAACTCGGGCACCACGGCTCAAAAAACTTTACATTCGGATAGGCTTTTGCAAAATCTCCCCACCGTGAACCGGAATTTCTAATCGACACTGCGGCGATTAGAAATCGTCGTAAGCCAATGAAAATACAGGATGGCGCACCATTCTAATCGACACACCGGCAGGGGGCCGGTGAACTGGTTCTGACGCTCGATTTCGATCGGAAGCGGGCTCGATGGCCGAAGGCTGAGCCTTACAAGGCTCGCCCTTCCACCCGGCTAGCGCACTAGTTCTTGATGCGCATACCGAAGAACGACCGGTAAACGAAGAAGAACGCCACGAAGAAGAAGACGGCCGCGAGAATGTGCGTCAGAGTCGAATTCCCCTGAGAGTTCGTCAGCTGGACAGCCAGCTCCACGGCGAGCAAGCCGAATAGCGTGGTGAACTTGATCACCGGGTTCAGCGCCACCGATGACGTGTCCTTGAAAGGATCTCCGACCGTATCGCCGATGACGGTTGCGTCGTGCAACGGCGTGCCTTTCTGCTTCAGCTCGACCTCGACGATTTTCTTGGCGTTGTCCCAGGCGCCGCCGGCGTTGGCCATGAAGATCGCTTCGTAGAGGCCGAAGATGGCGATCGAGATCAGGTAGCCGATGAAGAAGAACGGCTCGACGAACGCGAAGGAGAGCGCGGTGAAGAACACGGCGATGAAAATGTTGATCATGCCGCGCTGCGCGTAGCGCGTGCAGATTTCGACGACCTTCTTACTGTCCTCTACAGACGCTTTTTCCACACCTTCCAGCTTGATATTCGCCTTGATGAATTCGACGGCGCGGTAGGCTCCCGTCGTGACGGCCTGCGTGGACGCGCCGGTGAACCAGAAAATGATTGCGCCACCGCTAATCAAGCCGAGAACGAAGGGCGCGTGCAGCAGCGAAAGCTTGTCCACGTTGCTCGTCAGGCCATTGGTGAGCGCCATAATGATCGAGAAAATCATGGTGGTCGCGCCGACGACGGCGGTGCCGATCAGCACCGGCTTGGCGCTGGCTTTGAACGTGTTGCCCGCGCCGTCGTTCGCCTCGAGCAAGTACTTGGCGCGCTCGAAGTTCACGTCCATATTGAATTCCCTCTTGAGCTCCGCCGGAGAAACATTTTCGATCAGCGAAAGCTCGTAGATCGACTGCGCGTTGTCCGTCACGGGGCCGTAGGAATCGACGGCAATCGTCACCGGGCCCATGCCGAGGAATCCGAAGGCCACGAGGCCGAACGCGAAGACGGGCGCGGCATTCATCAAGTTGGAGAGGCCGCCGAGGCTGACGAGATAGCCGATGCTCATCAGGATGACCATCGTCAACCCGAGGTAGTAGGCCGAGAAATTGCCGGCCACGAAACCGGAGAGAATCCCGAGCGACGCGCCACCCTCCTGCGCCGAGGCAACCACTTCCTTCACGTGCCGCGATTCCGTGGACGTGAAAACTTTCACGAGTTCGGGAATGATCGCGCCAGCGAGCGTGCCGCAGGAAATGATTGTGGCGAGCTTCCACCATTGGGTGGTGTCGCCGTCGAGGTCGGGAATGATGTAGTACGAGATGAGGTAGGTGAGGCCGATCGAGACGACCGACGTGATCCATACAAGCGACGTCAGCGGCGTTTCGAAATTCATTTCGTCGGAATCGCGGAACCGCGCGCCGGAAATGGCGCCGTTGATGAAGTAGGCCGCGGCGCTGGCTACGAGCATGGCAACGCGCATCACGAAAATCCAGACGAGCAGCTGAACTTGCACGGTGGGCTTCGTCACGCCGAGCAGGATGAAGGTGATGAGCGCGACGCCGGTGACGCCGTAGGTCTCGAATCCATCGGCGCTCGGGCCGACCGAATCGCCCGCGTTGTCGCCGGTGCAGTCGGCGATCACGCCGGGGTTGCGCGCGTCGTCTTCCTTGATCTTGAAGACGATCTTCATCAGGTCCGAGCCGATATCGGCGATCTTGGTGAAAATGCCGCCCGCGATGCGCAGCGCCGCCGCGCCCAGCGATTCGCCGATGGCGAAGCCAATGAAACACGGCCCTGCGTACGAGCCCGGGACGAAAAGCAGGATGACCAGCATCATGAAGAGCTCGACGCTGATCAGCATCATGCCGATGCTCATTCCGGCGCGCAGCGGGATTTGATAGATCGGGTAGGGTTTGCCGGCAAGTCCGGCGAAGGCGGTGCGCGAATTGGCGAAGGTATTCACGCGGATGCCAAACCACGCGACGCCGTAGCTGCCGAGAATTCCGACGACGCTGAAGAATAGGATCATCGCCACGCGGATGAGTTCGTAGTGCAGCAGCACGCCAAAATAGAGCATGATGACGGCGGCGATGAAAATCCAGAGGAGGAAGAGAAATTTGCCCTGAGTAATCAGGTAGGTCTTGCAAGTTTCGTAGATCAGCTCGGACATCTCGCGCATCGCACGGTGTACCGGCAAATTCTTCAGGCGCATGTAGATCGTGAGGCCGAAGGCGAGGCCGAAGAAGCAGAAGAGAATGCCCCAGAGCAGCAGACGATGGCCGTCGATCTCGGCGCTGAGGAAATTCACCGTCGAAAGATCGGGCAGCTTGAGGTTGGCTTCGCCGCCGGCGGACTCCTGCGCGGCGCCTGCCAGCGTCGCGGTGCCCATCAGAGCGAACGCCACAGCGGTGAGAGCCGCAAGGATCCTGCCGAAACGGAGCACGCACGCGTCTGCCACTCGCGCCCCGGCCGATCGGGCGCCCACAATTCCGCTGCGCATCAGTAATCCTCCATCAGAGTTTTTCATAGAGAGCTATCGGGATAATCGTCCCGGGCGAGTGTCGTTGCGCACTGGAGTGACACGGTCCACGTCCACACCCGCAAGGGTAACACTGCTCGTCAAGTACAGCTCTTTCCTCCGGGACAATCGACTTCCCGAGCGGAAGCCGTAGTGCGAAACATTCCCCCAGCAGAACCAACGTTTCTAGCAGGAATCGCGCGTTTCGTCAATGAAATCCGAGGCGTGGGAGAGCCTACTCACATCGTATCCCCCTGGCGAGTCCGAAATATCAACCGTCCCCCCGGGACTGTGGATCTTATGCGGATCAGCCGCGGAGCGGCGATTGTAGTGAGCCCGGCACGCAGCGCAGCGGAGTGCCGGGTAACGCGCGCGTGAAAGTGCAGCCCCGGAGGGGCGATTGAATCAGATCCTGAGCGGGAAGCGCCTGGGGCGCCGGAACGGCCATGCTAAAATCGCGCGCATGAGCAAACGAGTGATTTCGCCGGGCGGGATCATCGACGGGGTCGTCGAGCTGCCGGGAGACAAATCGGTCTCGCACCGCTACGCGATCATTGCGGCGCTGGCGGAGGGTCGCAGCGAGATCGGGAACTACGCTTCGGCTGCGGATTGCCAGAGCACGCTCGAATGTCTGCGGCGGCTCGGCGTCGAGATCGAAAAGAACGATCGCACGGTGCGCATCAAGGGCGCGGGGCTCGGCGGATGGAAAGAGCCGCGCAAGCCGCTCGACGCGGAAAATTCGGGTTCGACGATGCGAATGATGGCGGGCCCGCTGGCGGGGCAGCCGTTTACGTCGACGCTGACAGGCGACGAATCGCTGCGGCGGAGGCCGATGCGGCGCGTGATCGAGCCGCTGCGGCAAATGGGCGCGGAAATTCGCAGCAAGGAAGGCGACCGTGCGCCGCTTGAGATTCGCGGCGGGGCGCTGCGCGCGATCGACTACACGCCTCCGACTTCGAGCGCGCAGGTGAAATCGGCCGTGCTGCTGGCGGGGCTTTACGCCGACGGGCCAACGACCGTGCGCGAATCGGTTTCGACGCGCGACCACACGGAAGTCGCGCTGCGCGAATTCGGCGCGACAATCGACGGCACGAAAAACGCGATCTGCATTCATCCGCAGCCGAAGCTCATGGCGCAGCAGCTCGTGGTGCCCGGCGACCTTTCCGCGGCGGTATTTCTGATTTCGGCGGCGATGGTGCTGCCGGAATCGTCGCTGATGCTGCATAACGTCGGACTGAATCCCACGCGCGCGCGCGTGCTCGATTTCCTGATCTCGATTGGCGCGCTGGTGCATGTGGCGTCGGTCCAGATGCGCCACGGCGAATTGGTGGGCGACGTCTCCGTCCGGCACGCGCCGCTCAAGGGCGGCGAAATCTCCGGCGCGCAGGTGGCGGAAATGATCGACGAGCTGCCCATGCTGGCGGCGCTCGGCCCCTTCACCGAGAAGGGAATCGAGATTCACAACGCGCAGGAGCTGCGCGTGAAAGAGAGCGACCGCATCGCGACGATGGCCGAGGGACTGCGGGCGATGGGCGCGCGCGTCGAGGAATTCCAAGATGGGATGCGCGTCGAGGGGCGGGCGGCTGGCAAGCTGCGCGGCGCAAAAGTCGATCCGCAAGGCGACCATCGCATCGCCATGGCGCTCGCGGTGGCGGCGCTGGGCGCGGAAGGGGACACGACCATTCGCGACGCGGAGTGCGCCGCGGTTTCGTTTCCGGAATTTTTCGCGACGCTGGACAAGCTGCGCGGGGCGGCGAAGGCGTAGACGGACACGGGCTGCTCCATTTGCTACACATTGCCACCAACAGGAACAAATCCCTCGCGGCGTCCCGCGCCCGCACAAATCGCGGGAAAGGCAAAACCGCGCGGGACTACACTCGGGATGACAGTCGCCGAGCCTAATTGGATTTGCTGAGCTGGATTGTGCCGTAGGTATTGGCAATCGAAATCTTGGGGCCGCCGCTGCCGAATTGGCCGGTGAGCTGCTGCATGTCTTCGTCGTTCACTGGTTTCAGCGCGGAGCCGCCGAAATCGGAGTTGACCTCGCCCGAGCGGGAAATCGCCGACAAGAAGAAACTGGAATCCGAAGGCAGCGCCAGGTCGATGTCGCCGGACTCGTCTGCGATGTTGATATTGGCGCGCGGCGGTGCGCCGTATTTCACGTCGATGTCGCTATGCGAATCGACGATATTGAGCTGCCCCGCGATGTGATCCGCTGCGATATCTTTATTGCGCGTGTTGATCCGCGCGTCGCCGCCCACGCCGGAAACAGAAATGTCGCCGGAATCCATCTGCATCCGGCCGGTAAGCTGGCCGAGCGTGAGATCGGAGAACTGCGTCGCGCAGTGCGTGGTTTTGGCGACGTTGCGCAGATCGATATCGCCGCTGAACGCCCCGTCGATAGCTGCATTGCCGGCAACATTCTTGATGTCGACATCGTCGCCGCGCCCGCTCAATCTGAGGTTGCCGCCGACTCCGTCGATGCGGATGTCGCCGTTTTCGGATTCCACGCTGACGTCTGAGCCCGCACTGTGAATTCCGGTGTCGCCATTTCCGGAGCGCACGTCGATGCTGCCCGAGACTCCGGAAACCTGCACGTCTCCGTGGGCGGCATCGATGGCGAGCGACGAGGATTTCGGCAGGCGAACGTCGATATCGACGCTCACGCCGCCGGGTGCCGTGTCCATGTTGACCGGGTGAATGAGCACGCCATTGCCCTGCGGATCGATGGTAATCGCGATCTGTTTCATGTGCTCCTGCGCGGAGGATTCGCTCGCGCCGGGTCCTGACTTGGTTGCGTTGACGACGAGGGTGTCTCCATCGCTCGCATGCACGGTGACGTCGCCGCGGCCGGTGGCGATCGCGACGCGAGCCCCGGCAGCGAGCGTTTGCGACGCGGCGGGAATAGGTTGCGAGAAAGTGTCATGGAAAGCCGGCAGGTCGATATTGATGCTGGGAAAGTGGTCGCGAAGCCAGTCGCGAAACACGAAACTGCTCAGCACGATCGCCAGCAGGACGAGCAGGGCCGCTTCGCCTCCCGAAAGAAGGCTCGGGCGAGGTTGCCCGGCGCCGCGCGTGGAAAGTTGGTCGAGAAGCTTGGCCACGCCCCACAGGATGAGAAGAACCGGCCAGTAGAGACGAATCAAGCGTCCGATTTCGAAGCCCGGATGCATCCGGTCGAAAAGGAAAATCACGCCGAGCAGGATCAGCAGGAGGCCTGCGAAAAGCGAACTTCGATATGGTCGGCCGTTGCTCACGCGTCTCTCACGATCCCGTGTGGCCCTCATTGGAAACCATCGACTCGGCAAGGCGGAAGACGCCCACGATGATCAGAATCAGGGGCCAGAGATGCCCGATGCCGTATCGCGTATATTCGCTTAGCAGGAAAATCACGCCGATCGTGATGATGATGACCGGCCCCATCAGTCCGTGCATGCGGCAGCGGGCGCACGAACAGCGAACTCTCATTTGGTCGGTCATCCGATTCTCCTAAGCGCTTCTCTTGAATCGATCTGCGAGCAGCCAAACGCCCAGCGCAATCAGCCCCAACGGCCACGCTTTGCTGAACCAATCCCATTCGAGCAGCCCGAGATTCGCCAGCAGGAAGAAAGCTCCCAGAGCGATCAGGATGATGGCGCCAACTGGCTTGCGGTCTCCCGCAGAGGCCCCTGTCGTATCACCGAAAGACGCGGGAAGCGGCGCACCCGTGAGTCGCGCCTTGGCGACATGGTATGCGTCGATCGGCATGTAGAAATAGAAGCAGCCCAAGGCGATCCCGAGGAACGCATGGTAGCCAGCCGAGACATCGCTGCTCTGCGCCGCGATCAGCCCGGCGAAGACGAACACATGGATCAGCGCCTTGATGTATTCGCCGTTGTAGACGGCGCCGAGCCCCGGAATGAAGCCCAATGCCAGCGCCACGCCAGGATTCGGCCCGGTATGCGCCGACGGGACGGCTGCCGGCGGCGGAGCCACGATATTCGCGAGACACGGCTCGCAATAGAGCGCGCCGCGCACGTCGCGCGTGCATGCAGGGCACAGCGCCTTGCCGCAGTTACGGCAAAAGCCGGTGGCATCCACTTCTGTATGTACGGCGCATTTCATGGGCGACTCCTCGTTGTGCTGTCGTCGGGCCAGCGATTCGCCTCGGCGAACGCCAGCAAACCGTCGCCGGAAGTTTCCCGGCGATTTGTGTGTGGCACTGCTTGCGATTTCTCGTGCGGGTCATTTGGAGAGGGCGAAGGGCGCGAAGGCTGCGGTGCTTCGGGCTCGCTCACCGGGGCAATTCGCGCAGGTTGCGGCCCGAGGCGCGATTCAATCTCGTAGACGACGCGCAGGTCGTTGACGAACTTCACGCCGCGCGCGTACGTGAGATGCGCCTGCCGGTTGGCCGTGTGAACGACCGCAACCGGATTCAAGTCGGCGAGCGTGACCTTTTTCCCCACTGGCGCAAACGCATGGAACAGCACGGCAAACGATGCCGCAACGGTGGCCGCTCCCATTCCGAAGCGCGGTTGCCAGATCACGCCGAGCCAGTCAAACCAGCTGCGCCAATCCAGTGCCTGCTTTCGCGGGCCGAGCGTGGCGTCGAGAATCCTCACGGGCAGGTGTACGGGGACTTCGAGCGGCTCGATTCGCTGCATCTGGCTCACCAGCGCGCCCACCTCGGCCACCATCCCGGCGCACGCAGCGCAGCCCGCTGTGTGCGCGGAGAATGCCGCCGCTTCCTCCGGCGTAAGCACGCCATCGAGATAATCGGTGAGCCGCTCTTCCGTTGTTGTGCAGTTCCAGTTCATCGCCATCCATCCGGCCTACGCCGGACGCACTCCCATTTCTTGAAGAACGCGCGCCAGCTCGATGCGGCCGCGGTTGATTCTGGATTTCACCGTTCCCTCGGGCACCTGCAGGACCGTGCGAATTTCGCTGTAATCGAGCTCCTGCAAATCCCGCAAGATCACAGCCTCGCGCAGCTCGGGCGACAGTCGAGCGAGCCCTCGCTGCAACTGCTCGCTCAGCTCGGTCGCTTGCAGCACCTTGTCGGGCGAGCGAACCGGCGAATGCTTTTCCTCGACCTGCGGCATGGCGTCATCGATCGAATCCGTGATCCGATCGCGTCGCGTTCGCCGGTAATGATCGACCAGGAGGTTTCGCGTGACGCTTGTGAGCCACGTCGGAAAGGCGCCGTAGACCGGCTGATAGCTGCCGAGCGTTTTGTACACGCGGAGGAAAACCTCCTGGCTCAAATCTTCGGCTGCGGCCCCGTTGCCCGTGAACCGGTAGCACAGGTTATAGACCCGCCGTGTGTGGCGCCGCACAAGTTCCTCCCAGGCCGGCCCTTCGCCCCGGAGACACGACTGAATCAGTTGGGCGTCGGGCTCCAATCGTTCTTAGCCTCGCTCGCTGCACTATCTTCCGGCCTCAATCCATGGAACGCAAAAGCCGGGTAAAAAGTTCCCTACGCCTGCGTCCGCGCTACTACCCGCCCCGTATCTTATTCGTAGGATGGTAGATAACACAAGGGCGACCTCCCCAGCGTCACACCACCCCAATAATTTGCATCTAACAGGGAGAAACAACGAGGCTGGTTTTGGAACGGGAGAGGCATATCTATGCGGGGCCGATACTCCATCTTCGTTGCTCTGCTTGTGACGCTGCTGGCGAGCACGCGGGCACGCGCCGACGTCGGCGTGATTCTCAACGATTCGCTCGATACGAGCGTGGCGCGCATTACAGGCTCGGGACACACCGCCGTATATCTTTCGCGGATCTGCCCGGAGTCTCCGGTGAAGCTGCGCCTTTGCAAGCCCGGCGAACAGGGATCGGTCATCAGCAACTACACGACGCTGGGCGAAGATCAGCCCTTCGAATGGAATATTGTGCCGCTGAACGTATACGTCTACGGCGTTGAGGATCCGGCGGACCGGCCGCTCTTTTCATCGCCCAAAATCAAGAGCGCGCTCGAGGAGACATATCGCGAGAAAGTCCTCGCCGACTATTGCCAGAGCGAGACCTGCCGGACGAGCGGAAAAGCCGAGTGGCGCGAGATGGTTGGCGCCGAATCCGAGCGGACCTTCTACATTCTCATCGCCTCGACGACGGTCGAGCAGGACCAGAAGCTCATCGGCGAATTCAATTCGCTGCCGAATGTAAACCACTTCAACGGTATGACGCACAACTGCGCGGACTTCGCCAAGCACATCATCGACACCTACTTCCCGCACGCCACGCACCGCGACCCAATCAACGATTTCGGCATGACCAGCCCGAAAGCCGTCGCCCGTTCTTTCGCTCACTGGGCGCACCATCATCCCGCCGTGCAATACCGTGTCGTTCATTTCGCGCAACTTCCCGGGACCATCAAGCGCAGCAGCGAATGCCGCAGCGGGACCGAGCAGCTGTATCACTCGAAGAAACTGCTCGTGCCGATGGCTGTCTTCGCGCCACATGAACTGGCGATCGTTACGGGCTCGTACCTGCTCACGGGAAGATTCAATGTGCAGCGCGAGTTCGATCAACACGCCACGATTCGCGAGACGGAGCTCGGCAATCAACTCAAACTCGCCAAGGACGACGACGAGCCGGAAATCGCGGACGAGCTGAAGGCCCGAGAAGCGAGGGAAGGCGCGGATGTGGTCGGAACCGAGGAGCAATGGAAGGATTTTCAGGCGCAGTTTGATGCGATCGTCGACGAGGCCGTTCAAGACGGCAGACTCAGCGGGCGAGACGCGCTCGGGCATGTCTTCGAGAAAATCAATTCGAAGGGCGAGCCGTTTCTGGACGACCGTGGCGAGCTATGGATGAATGTGCGGGAAGACGATAGCCGTGTTGCTCGTGTGGGCCTGACGCCGACCAACATCCTTGCCGACGGTTCAGATCCCACGCTCGCGTATCACGTGATTCTCGCCAACGTCAACGAGATCCTGAAGAGCCCCGCGCGCCGCCGCGAAACGCTCCCTGAATTCAGGGAGACGTGGCAATTGCTCCAAACCGCCAGAACCCAAACGCAGGTCGAGGTGGCGTCGGAGCGGCGCCCATCACTGTCTCCGCGAACTGTGCTCACCAGCGGATTCCACTCGCTCCGCAGTCGGTTCTAAAGCCAAGCGCCGGAGCGTGCGAATCGCTCCACCTCCTGAAATCCCAGCAGTCCCTTCCCAGGAACGCTATTCCCGGCGGCAAATCACCAAGCGCGAGGCGCTCGCGCCGGCGAACTGCGAGCAGCGCTCGGCGACGCACGCCATCGCCGATTCCACAGAGGTGTCGGGCGCGCCCGACGGTGCGTAAATCACCACAAGGAAATCGCGCGCCGATTCGGCGATCATGCTGCGCGTCGAGTCGCTGATCGGGCTGCCGAAAGGGCCCTGCCGGTCCGCGAGAACCGGGCGCCCTGCGAGGTGCCACATGCGTTTGCCAATGCCTTCGTAAGCTTCGCCGGGCGCGCCATGACGCAGCACGATCGGCGGTGCGATGCGCGAGCGGTCGTAGCAGCCGTAGGGCCAGCCCGTTTCGATCGATCCGAGATTGCCGATGTCGACGAGATTCGAAAGGCGGTAGAGTCCTTTGCCTTGGACCACGCGGCGGAGCAAAGCCTCGGACGATGGGCGATACTTCGATGGGTCGACGCCCCAGGCGCGAAACATGGCGCGGACCGCGCGTGTGGGTTCGGCTTCGGCGATGCTTTCGACGGTGAACTCGCGACGTTTGCGCTCGCAGATTTGGCCCATGAGCGCCGCGAGCGATTCGTCGACGAGTGCGAAGTGAACATCGTCCGCTTCGACCACTCCGAGCTTTACATCCGGGAGTTCGATTTGAATTTGCATTAGCGGCGTCAGCCGCCGATCCCTTTGCGTGAAAAATTAGACGGAAAAGTCTTTCGATCTGGCCAAGATTTCAAAACGTCTCCGTGTTCCGTGAATGGCTTGAATCAACGACAGCATTCTCGCGGTCTGATTTCGCAGCGTTTCAATGTCTTGGCGCGGCGAGCCTTCGATTCGCTTCTGCCGAAACCATTCTCGGTCAGGCGAGGCCTCTATTTCGTATCCCATCGCGTTCAGTTCGACGATCGCCGCCTGCCGCTCGGGCTCTGGGACGACCTCGGTTGCGAGCATCCGCGCGATTATGTAGCTGTAATCCATTGCCTGAAGGGCAATTTCGAGATCGGGGGAAATCTGGGAGACTCGCGCCGGATCAACTTCCTGAGGAATATATACGGAAATGCCTTCCCGTTTTCGGTCGATTCTCTCTCCGTCCAGGCTGACCTTCTTTCCATCGCGCGCGTAGTTAACATATACAGTTTCGCGGTGAATCGGTTCGATTCGGACGTGAAAATCAGCGCCGCGGTACTCGCGTTCGCGATAGCCCAATTTCTTAAGCAGCCAGTTCATTGAAATGTTGAGAAAATTGCTCGATATCTGGATACCACATTGGCTTCGCAGCAAGGCTAGGAATCAGACGCTTCGGAGCATTAAATGACAACGAGCGACGACGAGAAGTTTGAGCGCGGTGTGGCGGATTTCAATGCCATGCGGTTCTTCGAGGCTCATGAGGTGTGGGAAGAATTATGGCTCGCTGCGCCGGAACCGGAGAAGACGTTTCTGCAGGGAATGATTCAGGTCGCGGCGGCATTCCATCACCACGGGCGAGGAAACGCGCGCGGGAGGCAATCGCTGCTGGCGGCGGGAATCGCGAAGCTGGCGGGATGTCCCGATGATTTTCGCGGAATAGCCATCGCGAAATTGCGAGACGAAGTCGAGGCCTGGCGAAAATTGCAGCAGGCCGACATGGACCGCGGACCGCAGGACGTGCCGAAGATTCACTCCACGAAGAGTACGCGCAGAAAAAGGAAACGCGGCGGATGAGTGATCCACCGCGCACAATTGTTATTCGGCCATATCCGCCGCGCCGATTCGCGCCGCGAGCCTGAGCGTCAGACCTTCTTATAGTAGTCGGCGTTGATCTGCGTGTAGCTCGACCATTTTTCCGGCAGATCTTCCAGCGCGAAAATCGCGGTCACCGGGCAGACCGGGACGCAAGCCCCGCAGTCGATGCACTCATCGGGGTTGATGAAGAGCTGTTTCGCGTCCGCAAATTCGGGCTCGTCCTTGCGTGGATGGATGCAGTCCACCGGGCAAACGTCGACACACGCGGAGTCCTTGGTTCCGATGCAGGGTTCGGCAATGACATACGCCATGAATCATTCTCCTAAAAGGGGCTTACGTCGCGAGACGCTATATTACACGAGGCATCCAGCCTTCGATGCCCGAAGAATTTTTATACCATCAAATTCGGGGTGGTACAAGGCGTCTTGGCCGCCTCCGACAAAGACGAACCGGGGCCTCGGCGGCCGCCCCCGGGGCCTGCAAGAAAGCCAGCCTCCAGCGTTCTAGGTACATGAGAAAACCAACATGGCTCTTAGCGCTTGCATGTACCCTTGGTCTGGCGGGGGGTAGCTCGTTCGGGCAGTCCCGGCCCGGGCCTGAGGCGAGTCGCTCACGAAAGAGCGAAGTCGTTCGGGTTCGCTCGGGAGGCTACGCCGGAATGTGCGTCGGCTGGTGCGACAGCGAGACCTCAATCGATTCCAAGTCGGTTGTGAACATTAGCAAATCGCCCGGCGACCTGGATAGATGTCCCGAGCAAAAGTCCGTCGCACAAATCTCGAAAAAGGATTGGCGCGACGTGCAAGCTTTGATTGATCCCGCACTGCTCGCCGCCATCGACGAGCCGCTCAAACAGTGTCCTGGTTGCGCGGACGAGCCTGTACAGTGGGTGAAGGTAGACTTCAGCGATGGCACGGAAAAGGGCATCGCCTATAACGAAGGCACGGGCCCTCATGCAATCACGGACTTCTTGACGAAGCTTGCAGCAATCGAGCGCCGGCCGAGGCCTGCTCGATTTGAAGGGCGTTCGGTGCAGTCGGATTGCCCGGGCGCTATCCAAATCCAGACGCTGCCAGACACAGCCGCCCCCGAGGTGCGAAACAGGCAATAGCGGATAGGCGCGCCGGTGCCCCATGCGGCTGCGAACCCGATAAAATTGAAGCGAAAGATGGAAAGCATCGAGGAGAAGCTATGCGCATGGCGTTGCGTACTTTGCTGGGATTAGGGGCACTTGGGTTGATTCTTGCTGCGACGCTCGGCGTCGCCCGGCCGCAGACCGTTTCGGTTAAACCCGCCGAATCGAACGAGGGTTCTGGAAACATGCCGGTGATCGATCTCGCCGGTTACAAGAATATGGTCGCAGGGTATCGCGGGAAGCCGCTGGTCGTGACGTTCTGGGCGACGTGGTGCGCCCCGTGCCGGGACGAATTTCCGATGATCGCAGCGCTCGCGAAGGAATATGAGCCGCAGGGGCTGGTTACGGTGGGCGTGAGCCTCGACGAGGATGCCGATCTGCCGCTCGCCCGCAAGTTTCTCGACGAGACTCACCCCGGGTTTCCCAACTATCGCCAGAAGAATGGAATCGACGTCGATCTGTTCTACCAGGGCGTGAATCCCGACTGGCGTGGTACGATGCCGCAGACAGACTTCTATGCGCGCGACGGCCATCTGGCGCGGTATTTTGTGGGGCAGAAAACGCGCGACGCTTTCGTGCAGGCGATCCGCCTGATCATGGTCTCGACCGACGCGGAAAATCGCGGGAAAGGAAGTCCGTCCGCGGGAAATTAGCAGCTCGCCGCCAATCCGAGCTGCCTTGGGGGACGGATGTTTCAGTCGCAAGGAAATCGTTTTACGTGGCTCGGCCACTCGGCCTTCCGCATTACCACTCCTTCCGGAAAAGTCATCGTTGTCGATCCCTGGATCCAATCGAATCCAGCCTGCCCTGATGCGCTGAAAAAATTAGACCGGCTCGATACGCTGCTGATCACGCACGGGCATTTCGACCACATCGCCGATGCGGTTTCGCTGGCCAAGGAGTTCAAGCCGCAGGTGGTGGGAATTTACGAGACGTGCGCGTGGCTCGAATCGAAGGGCGTGACGCAGACCAGCGCCATGAATAAGGGCGGCACGCAAAAAGTCGGCGAGATCGAAGTGACGATGGTCAACGCGCTGCACTCGTGCGGCATTCAGGACGGCGACAAAATCATTTACGGCGGCGAGGCGTGTGGCTACGTGATCCGGCTGCCCGGCGGGCTGACGGTCTACCATTCGGGCGACACGGCGGTCTTCGGCGACATGAAAATTATCGGCGAGCTCTACGCCCCGGAAGTGGCGATGCTGCCGATCGGCGATCATTTCACGATGGGCCCGCGCGAAGCCGCGCTGGCGATTCGTCTGCTGGGCGTGAAGCACGTGATCCCGATGCACTTCGGCACGTTCCCGGTGCTCACCGGGAATCCGGAAAAATTGAAGGAGCTGACGCAAACCGTCGCGGGCCTCGAGATTCACGCCCTCAAGCCCGGCGAATCAATCGGGTGAAGGCAAGGACGCAAGGACACAAGGACACAAGGACACAAGGAAAAGCCCCGCCCCTTTTAGTTTTTCAAGGGTGGGGCTTTTCTCAGAGGAAGCGCTACGGATTAATCGTCAGCGAATCCTTCAGTCTAAAGTGAAGGCGGGTTTCGGCCGGGATGGTGATGTCGCGCTTCCCGGTGTACGCAGCGCCTGCGGTGCCGGCTCCGCCGCCGGCGAGCGCGCCGATCGCAGCGCCTTTGCCGCCGCCGGCCAATGCGCCGACGATGGCGCCGAAGGCCGCTCCGCCACCTCCTCCGATTAGCGATCTCTTGCCGCGACCCTTGCCGGCCTCTTCAAATTCGGAAGTCTCCACGGAATATTTCTGTCCGTTGAAACTGATGGAGTCGAGCGTCAGTTCCAAAAGAGAGCCGCCCTTCAAATGGCCGGCTGCTTTTGCCTGAACGATCGTGCCTGTTGCGTGCGTCCCCGTCGGGATAATGTTTTGTCCATCCACGGTGACCGGCTCGGCCAGCGAAGCAGCGAAGGCGTCGCCGCTGGTATTCGTTTTCGTGCTGATGTCCTGGTCGACGGTGACCGTCAAGACCTTGCCCGCCGGGATCACGATGGGCGCTGGCGCGGGTGCGGGAGGCGGGGCGCTGTTATCGGAGGACGGCGAGTTGGAACTGGAATTATCGGACGAGGTCCCATTCGAATGACTGCAGCCGAATAAGGCCAGCAGCACGAACGGCGCGAGCGCGCGGACGATGGTCTGTTTTCGCATGTTTTCACCTCTGGTCTATGAGTTTAGGCAGCGAGCAGGCCGGGCGACCGCAAGAAAGTGTAGTCCGAAACGGGGGCCGATCTCAACCGATCCCGCCTCCTGTGCCGATTGGGCGAATGAAGAAAAAGCGAAACGAACCTGCAACAAGTGGGGGATCAAGCATCCCCTTAGCGGGGGCTTAAAGGCGGCTTACGTGATCGAAAAAAGCCGCTTTTTGCCACAACCGATCGCTGAAATGAAAAAGGGCGGGTTTGAAACCCGCCCCTACGAGGAGGGCCTCAATCGTCCTGCGCCCATCCTGCGGGCTACGGACGACGGTCAGGCGTGGCCGTTTTCGAGGAAGCGCTCGGCTTCGATCGCCGCCATGCAGCCGGAGCCCGCAGCGGTGATCGCCTGGCGGTAGTGATGGTCCTGGACGTCACCTGCGGCGAATACGCCCGCGACGTTGGTCTTCGGGCCATCGCGCGTAATCAGGTAGCCGTTCTCGTCCATTTCGAGCTGGCCCTTGAAGACCTTGGTATTCGGGTCGTGGCCGATGGCGACGAAAACGCCTTCGGTGGGAATGGTTTTCAGTTCCTTGGTTTCCATGTTGCGGAGCTCGACTTTGTCGACCGCTTTATTCGCGACGTTGTGGACCTGCTCGACAACGTAGGGCGTCATAAAAACGATCTTCGGATTGGCGTGGGCGCGATCGAGCATGATTTTGGATGCGCGGAATTCGTTGCGCCGGTGAACGAGCGTCACCTTGCTGGCAAACTTGGTGAGGAACGTGGCCTCTTCCATCGCGGTATCGCCGCCGCCCACGACCACGATTTCGCGATTGCGGAAAAACGCGCCGTCGCACGTGGCGCACGTAGAGACGCCGTAGCCGAGCAGATGCTTTTCGGACTCGATGCCGAGCATGCGGGCGGAAGCGCCGGCCGCGACGATCAAAGCTTCGGATTCGTAAACTTCCTTGCCGACTTCGACCTTGAAGGGACGCTTGCTCAGGTCCACTTTGGTGACGGTGCCGGAGCGAAACGTCGTGCCGAAACGCTCGGCCTGCTTGCGCGTGCGCTCGATGAGTTCGGGGCCGAGAATTCCCTCGGGGAATCCGGGGAAGTTCTCCACTTCCGTCGTGAGAGCCAATTGGCCGCCCGGCTCGTAGCCGTCGAGCACGAGCGGGTTCAAATCCGCGCGTCCCGCGTAGATCGCCGCCGTCAACCCCGCACACCCGCTACCGATGATGATGACCTTGTACACTGAATTCTCCTGAGCGATTGGATACACAGAAGCGCCGTCGCGATTCAGCGCCGGAGCAAAGCTCAATTATACCATCGGTATGGGCAGGGCTACCTGCAAAGCCTAAAAACGAGGAAAAGAAAGACGCACCCTTCTGAGAACCGAAGAGTGCGGCACCGTGTCAGGCGGGGCTTCCAGGAACTCGGGTGTGATGTGTTTATGTACGGATGAAGTTAGGCGGTGTCAAAACCGGAGCGGAGGATGCGCCACCCGCCAGACAAAATATCAGAAAACGTCCCGTCTGTCCCCGGTTTCCCCGGTTTCCAAGATTGAAGGCGTACTAGGCTACTCTGCTCGGCGGTCGGATCGCGGACTTACCGGTTGGCGATTTTAGGATACCAACTTTTGTCCTCCTTGGGATTCCAGTCCCGTACGCGTTGGCGCAGTTCCTCAGATTTCTCTGCTGTTCGGCCCACCACCTCCGCAACGCCATCGTGACTTACAAAAGCGAAGTAGTCGCCGCTTTCAGGTATGAGGAAAGCATCCCACCCAAATAACACTGGCATCAGGAAGTAGGCGTGTGCCTCATACACTTCGTCATGTCCAAAGAGATGCCCAGGGCGCTCTTCCAAAGAGGCTCTTTCTCCCGTCGCGAGTCTCATCTGCTCGATCATGACAGCCCCGGTTTTCTCAGAGTGATCTCCCCAGATACCTCGCTCCCTGATCCACAGAAGTGCCCCTTCAAAGGGAACGTCTTCCCACGTAGGAATGAGACGGTCAGCCAAGCCGATCAGGCTCGAAGGCTTTTCTTCCAGCCCGATCGTGAAGCAGGATGAACTTTCCGGGTCGTAGTGAAGATACCGATCAGCGGTAACTTTCAACCCACGCGCCTCGCACCAACTCTTCGCTTCTTCTGTCGTGAAAAATTTCACTGGTCACCTCCTACGGTACCGGCACAAGGTTTCGCGGCGGGTAGAGCCGCGATCCTTCGTCGATGATGATGTATGTGACCACTCCTGCCGTTCCCAATTTCAGTATCGGCCCTGGCGTGATCGATCGCATTCTGTCCATCAACGTCGGGTTGTTCTCGTGATCGACTTGACCACCTCCGCCGGGCAGCCAGCGCGTCCTGTTCTTGTTGCCATCATCGTAGTCCCAATGCTCCTTTGGGTCCCAGCTTACTCCGGGTTGTGACCCTCCTGGAATCGGATACTTGGGACCCCACTTGTCTCGGTTCCCCTTACCTGGATCCTTCTGCTCCCATTCGTTCGGTACCAGCGGGTCGCCGGGTTTCCAACCTGGCGACTTACCGTCTGGTAACTTCGGAACGTCGTTCGTGGGAGGCTTCGGCGTTCCGTCTGGATTAGTAGGTGCTGGCTGGCCTGAGCTCGTATTTTGCGCCGGCGGCGGGGGCGGCGGCGGCGGCGGTTTTGGCTGTGGTGGCTGCGGGGGAACTGGATCCGTCCCGTGACCATCGAGATCGGCGAATGTTTCCGGATTGTCGCTGACCATGGCGTAGAGGTTCAGCGTCTGCGGATTCGTCAGGTTCGCGTAGGGCACCGGCGCGGGCACGGCGGACCAATCGGCCGAGAGCCAGCGCCCGACCCGCCAGGAGTAGTAACGCGCCCCGAAGTCGTCGTTCTGCAGCAAAAGGGTACTACACGCCCAGGAGTTTTCTGATTCGGACTAGGGGGTCTGGCGGCGGGTCTCGATTTCGTGGAGATGGTCGCGGAGGCGGCGCAGGGTTTCCTCGCCGTTTCCCTGGGCGATTTCGCGTTCGAGTTCGGTGAGCGCGAAATGAACGATATCGTGGTGATGGATTTCCTCGCCGGGAAGATGATCGGCAAAATCGAGCCAGACCTTATGCAGCAGGTCGACCTCCTTCGGCGTAAGCCGAGGCGCGTGCGGCCCGAGGTAGAACACTTGTTCGTTACCCACGGGCGTGAAAATCTCGAGCGAGACGTGCGGGCGCGGCTCGGGCATGCGTTCCCAAGCCAAGCCGATTTCCCGCGCCTGTTCGGTGACAGCGGTGTTCGACGAGCTGCCTGCGACGATCGTGCTGGAATTGAGGTTGCAGGCGGTGCGGAGGATGCCTTCCCAGAGATCGTTGGCGGCGGCAACCGCAAGGCGGACCGGCTTGCCCTCCTTTTCGGCCATCGCAAGCACCTTGGTGAAGAGCATCTGTTCGATGCTCGTGAAAAGCTGGTCGGGTGCGAGATCGTATTCGCCGGAAGCAGCGCGGCGGAGCATGCGCACGTGGAGCACGACGATTTCCGCCTCTCTCTTCTTGGCGCGGTGTAGCGCAGCCTCGAGCGGATATAGCGCGTAGTAGGTGCTGATGGGGACGAGGATGTTGCCCGGCTTTACGCCGACGTTTTCCGGTGTCAGGTCGCCGGCCTGAGAAAGATTGAATTTGTCGAGTTCGGCGTGGGATTTGGACTTGCTCTTCGTCATCTTCTCGGAAATTTCGAAAACCGCGAAGAAGATGATCGTGAAGGCGGCTCCCGAGATGGTCGCAACCTGCTTCGTAAAGAGATTGATGAAGCACAGGGCAAACAGGGAGAGCGTAATCAGCGCTACTCCGAAGGGAATCTCGACGCTGCCGATTTTCAGATTGAGGGGTACCTTGAACTCCCGCTCGCCCGGCTGCTTGAATCGCAGGACGAGAACCGCCAGCCCCTTCATGGCAAAACTCCACATCACGCCGAATGCGTAGGCCTCGCCCAGCAGGAAGATGTTGCCGCGGCTCAGGACGATCGTGAGGATTTGCAGCCCCACGACCAGGTTCAGGATGCGGTAGGACGTGCCGAACCGGCGGTGCGGGCTGCGAAACCAGTCGGGAAGGATTCCATCCTCGGAAACTCGGTTCAAGACCCCGTTCGAGCCGACGATAGCTGTGTTCACCGCTCCGGCCAGCATCAGAACACCCACCACGACTACGAAGATTCGGAATGCCAATCGAAGCTGCAAGGGCCCAACCAGGTTCATTGCAAGGCCGCTGATCGGGTTGTCGGAAAAGTTGCCGCGAACGGAATCGGGAATGATCATCACCGCGAAAAAGGCGACACCGGCCGTGAAAATCAAGCTGTACAGGAAGATCACCATGCCCGCTTTTTTCAGGTTGGGGAGCTTGGGGTGCTCGATTTCGCGATACACCTGCGCCATGGTTTCCTCACCGCTCATGGCCAGGACGGAGTGGCCGAGTCCGATGAGGACGCCGATGAACCCGACGGTGTAAGGAAGCGAAGTGTGCTTCAGCCAGCCGAGAGAATCATTGGCGTAAACGAGATTTCTCAGATGCGGCAGCGGCGGAAGATGCACGCCCCGCACCATCAGCGTGTAGGCGCACCAAACGATCATCATGATCACCATCACGGTGGTGACGTACATGATGCGCAGCGCTTTCTCGCTCGATTCGGGAATGCCTTTGATGTTTTCCCACCAGAAATAGAGCGTCACGAGCACCGCAAACACCGCCGCCGACGCATTGACCGGAAGAACGATTTGGATATGGGTGTAATGAAATAGCTCGTTCAGAAGCCCGACGAGGTACAGGCCCGCGGACACGCCGCTGATCGGTCCTGTCAGGACGTAGTCGAACATCAGCGCCGACACGGAAAACTTGGCGAGCGTCGAGCCCATTCCTTCTTTGACCACGCGGTACACGCCGCCGCGCACGAACATCCCGCAGCTCTCGTAATAGAGCTGCTGGACTGCGAAGGCGAACAGCATGATGGCGAGGACGAACCAGGGGGCGGTCTTCCCAATGAAGTGTTCCGCAATGGCGCCCGCGTAGAATGCGGACGAGCCGAGGTCGTTGAGGACGATGGCGGCCGCGCGCCAAAACGAAATAAAGGCCAGCATCGCCGTCGTCGCCACGAGAACTTTGGCGACCGGGCGAACACTTTGCGAGAACGAAGATCCCGTGGGACTAGATGACATAAGGATTTTGTAAGGCGCGGGGAGCAACTATACGTGGGCACAATCCAAAAGGGAAGAGTAGCGGCTCATATCTTTTGCGAATGAGGCGTATCGGATTTTTGAATTTGCTTCCGCGCTAGGGCTGGGCCGTTTTCTCCTTTGATGCGGGCCGAAACTCTCTTGCGCAGGCCTCGCAGGGACAGATTTCCCGCAGGTGATCGAAGCTGTAGATGCCGGTAGCGTGGCCGTCCGTAAACTCTATTTGAATCGCGTAGTTACCGACGGCCGTCGCAGCCTTGGCCTTCGCTTTCGGCTTGAACATCGGGAAGACCTCGCTGGCGGCGGCCTTGGCGGGGTTTTCCTCTTTCTTCAGCCGCTCGTCATTGCAGGTGGCGCAGGGGCAATGGTCGCGGAGGTAGGGAAAATCGTAGCGGCTGGTGTGCCCGTCGGACCACGTTACCTCGACACCCTCGCCCGTGCTCACATGCACCTTCACGTCCGAAGGCCTCTTGCGCGAATCAATTGGCAGCGGCATATTTTATCAGCCTCAGTTTAGCAGAGTCGGGCGTGTCCTAATTTCAGATTAGGATTTCAGATCAGATTGCAGATTACGGCAATGCTGTTTTGCAGGCTACCTTTGCGGATTTAGCGCGGTGCTCGAGTGCCATGGCGTGTGCGAGAAGAGAGGAACGCCCGCCTAAGGACGAGGCGGCTGCGTTCAATCGCCCCTCCGGGGCTGGACTTTCGCGCGCGCGATAACCCGGCACTCCGCTGCGCTGCGTGCCGGGCTAAGTACAATCGCCGCTCCGCGGCTGATCCGAGTAGTACGCGCCGGCTGGTCCGAGTAGGCATAGGCAGCTGCGAATCAGCGGTACCAGGGCCACATCGTGGGCCTCGAGCTCGCGGCGCAGGAATTGAGGCGTTCGGCGCCGCCCCAATCCTGAAAGGCTTTGCCGGCGGCTTCGCTGATTTCATCGACCGATCGCGGCTGGCCGTTACCCGATCCCGGGAAGACCAGATAAAAAACGCCGCCCCACGTGCCGCCTCGCCGCGCATCGGACCGGATGCCGAGATTATCGGCGAGCGCGATCGAGCCTTCGCCAAACGTCCCGACATCCGCGAAGATTGCATACGACCACGCGCCGGTGCGCATGTTCATCGCGACCGCGAAATCCCCGAGCCGCGTCCCAGAGTCGAAAGCGACTTCGCGCGGCAGCACTACGTAAGGGATTTTCGAGGCATCCACGAATCGAGCGGGATCGCGCGGCGGCTTCGTGCGGTCCGCAAGCGACGTGCACGAAATGTAGTAGCCGGGGAACGGATCATCCGGTCCCTGCACCAGCGGGTTGCCGTCGCGGTCCTGCAACACGCCGTCCCAATGGCCGGGCTGGCCCGCGTTCGCGAGATCGTCGAGGCCGGTGTTTTCGGGATTGTAGGCGTTGGGCGAGCCATCCGCATCGATGGTCATGCCGGCGGCAAAGAAATAGGGCGTGTTGTCGCCGAGCCGCCAGACCGGCGCTTCGCGGACAAGTTCGCCTTCGCGGTAGATCGGGAAATTGAGCATCACCGAGCGCGCATCGCAGCTCTTGGGTGCGGCGGGCGCGGCGTTCTCCGCAGCCGAGGATGCGTCGGGCATCTGCTTGCTCTGGTCATTTTCCTGCGCGACGCCAAGCAAAGGAATCGCAAGCGCTGCAGCGAAAATCAGGATGAGGTGGGCCCGTGGCATGGTCGAATGGGCTGAGGCGCGCGCGTGTGTCGCGCGATTCAGCCTTGGCCGAGTATACACCGCGGTTCAATCATTGGCGGCGCCTTCGTCGAGGAAGGTCTGGACTTCGCGGAAGAGTTGCATGCGATTTTTTTCCATCATGACCGTATGCGTTCCCTCTCCAATCATGACGTACCGTTTCTCCGGCGCGTTTATCAGTAGCGGAAACAGAGCCCGCGCCATATAGGGTGGTAGATCGTGATCCCACTCCGCCTGAATGAGCAACACCGGAACGGTGATCTTCGCGGGATCGTAGGTTGGCTTTCCGGCGGACCAATACTTCTCTGCGTCCGCGATAACGCCCGCCGGCGCTCGCAGGACCGGCGGGTTTTCCTTCGACCCTACTGGATCTGTCGCCAAGGTCGCGTCCCACCATTGGTCGAACCACCCAGCAGGAATGAGGTCGGCCTTCTTGTTCTCGGGGACTCCGGTCATCCAGCGATTAAGGGCCGCGTCGCGAAGAACGGTACGGTAGGCGCTCACGGGCCCGTTCATCTGGATGAGCGACGGCGTCTCACGGAGCCAGAGAGGTGCGTACAAGACGAGTCTCTCGACCTTGCCGGGATTCGCGGCCGTATATGTCGCCATCGTTGATGTGCCCCAGGACCAGCCCATCAGATCGAGCTTTTGGAGGCCGCGGCGCGCGAGGATGTAATCCACAACGGCGCTGATATCCCGGACCGCGGCTTCGGTATCCGCGACCGGCGGGTTTTGTGCGGGAGGCGCGTTCATTTCGGGCGGCCGCGTGGAGCGGCCGTAGCCGCGCACGTCCACCAGATACACGTCGTAGCCGCGCTGCGCGATGTAATCCATCCAAGAGAAGCCGCCGAGCGGCAGGTCGAAGGAGGTCTCTGCCGGGTAGGTAGCGCCGTGCACGAAGAGCAATGTCCTTTCGGGTGTAAAGCGGCTTGCGTTCGCAAGATGCTTGTTGCGGACGTAAATCCGGAGGCCTGGATCTTTCGCCTGCACAAACATTTCTTCCATCACCACGCGTGTCTCCCTGGCCGTGTCCGGAGGGGCCCCCCAATGGAGGTCTGCGTTCTGCGCCAGGGAGGGCCCAGGTCCGATCAAAAGAAGAGTGATCGCCATCGCCAGTTTCACGGTCGCCTCCCGCGGCTTTTCGCTGCGATGATACGCCTTTAGGGCGGAAGGTCCCCAATATTTTGCCAACTTCTAGAAGGCTTGCATTGAGCCGCAAACTCCCCAGCCTCGGACGGTGACTTGGAGTGCCAGATGGAAAGATGTGACGGTTCTCAAACGTCTGCGATATAACATTTAACGGGAGACGCACATGCCAAATGACTCGCACCAGAGAGCTGCCGAATTTCACGAACTCGCCGCGCACGCGCACCGCGCTGCCGCCGCGCACCACGGGAAGGAAGATCACCTAACCGGGCACGAGCTTTCGAAACAGGCGCTGGAGCACGCCAAGAAGGCCTTCGAGTGGTCGCAAGAGGCGCATCGGAAATCCGAAAAGGCAGCGCGGAAGCCATAACCCTGGCGGTGCCGGGCTACGAACCACGCAGCGCGTAGTGGTGGATTGCCTAAGAGGGGGTTCTAATCGAGAGCCCACTGGCGGGATGCGCTTCACTTTGGGTCGTGTATACTTCAGATCGTTAGCGCTTCGCGAAATGAAACGAGAGAGAGGACGACAGATGACAAGACGAATCCTACCCCTCCTTTTGGTTCTACTCCTTACCGGGCTTTTCACTCTGCCTGCCGCCCAGGCGCAGCAACCACCCATGCCCCAGATCGCTCACACGTTCCTGAAGGTCGGCGACGTGGCGCCCGATTTCACGCTGCGCAGCGACAAGGGAGAGACGGTGAAGCTGAGCGATTTCCGCGGCAAGAAGAACGTCATATTGGCGTTCTACGTTCTTGCCTTCACCGGTGGTTGAACGAAAGAACTTCAGGGATACCAGTCTGGTATCGACTCGGGCAAGATCGATCTGAAGGACACCGAGGTCCTGGGAATCAGTATCGATGCTCCTCCTTCCAACGAAGCATTCGCCGAAAAAATCGGGGTCAAATTTCCGCTTCTGAGCGACATGACGCGGCAAGTCTCGAAAGAATACGGCATCCTGAACGACCAATTCCAGTTTGCCAACCGCACCACGTTTGTCGTCGACAAGCAGGGCAAGATCCAGCATATACAGGAAGGCAACGGCGCGGTTGACCCGACAAACGCGATCGACATCTGCACCAGCTTGCACAAGAAAGAATCGAGCCAATAGAGGCAAGCGAGGAAACGAAACCAACTCTGAACGCGAAGTCTTGGTGCGCGCGTTCGTGCAAGCATTTGCCGATGGGACGGCAGTTGCGCGCGCGGCCGGGCGGGCGGATACTACAAATGTTTCGTGCATGGGAGAGTGCGCATGGATAAGAAAATCGATGTTCGCGCAATCATTGAGGATATTTGGTGGGGGATAATGCCGATCGTCGGCATGTGCGCGGGGGTTGGGCTTGTCGCGCTGGTGATGAGACTGTCGATCGGGAAGTGGTAGGCGAGCAGCGCGCGGAGGCGAATTCGTCGTGGCGGATTACTACCTGCTGAAAACGGAACCTTCCGAATACTCGTTTGAAGATTTGAAGCGCGATGGCCAGACCGAATGGGACGGCGTATCGAATCCGGTCGCGCTGAGAAATCTGCGCGAAATGACGCCCGGCGTAAAGCTTGTCATCTACGAAACGGGCGACCGCAAAACCGCGGTGGGCACGGCGACAGTCGTTTCGGTGGACGCCGCGAATCCAAAGGGTCCCGTTGTGGAAATTAAGGCAGGGAAGGCGATCGCCAGGCCGGTTACGCTCGCCGAAGTCAAAGCCCAGAAATTATTCGCTGATTCGCCACTGGTCCGCCAGGGCCGCCTCTCGGTCGTCCCACTGAATGCCGCGCAATACAAATTCCTCACCGGCGCGTAAACGTGCATCAAAATCTCAACTTCAAGCCTAAACATTACGCAGAGGACACAGAGAAGAGCAGAGAGCGCGGAGAATCCGAGGATCTGTGGTTCGGTCATCCCACTGCATGCCGCGCAGTATAAATTCCTCGCCGGTTCGTGATTCGGTCTTCGAAGTCTCCGCGTTCTCTGCGGGTCCTCCGCGTCCTCTGCGTAATGTTTAGGTGTGTCCTGTCTCGCTAGCGTGTCGGGCAGCAGGCGCCGGGCGGGATCGGATTGCCGTGCGGGCACGTCTTCGGATGGCCGAGGAAGGTGCAGATGCGCTGATCGAGTTCGGGGCTGATGATGTGCTCGAATTTGCAGGCGTGTGAATCGGCCTCGGAATCGGCGACCGAGAATGTGTCGGTGAGGAGCCGCTCGGCGAGGCGCCGCCGCCGGACGATATCGCGCGCGCGATTCTGCCCCGTCGACGTTAGCGCGACTTCGCTATTCCGCATTTCGAGGAGGCCGAGCGTTTTGAGCCGCGCGATTAGCGCGGGCGTGTCTTTCACGCCGCCTTCGCGGATGCGCGTGAGCTCGGGCGTCACTCCCTCTTCGTCGAAAATCCAGACCTGTTCGAGCAGGTGATCGAAATCGGCTTCCTCCGCCTCGGAAATTTGGGTGATCTGCGCGAGGTGGCCGTGCGCGAGGTCGATGCGGCGGTCGGCCATCTGGCCGATCGAGGCCGCGTGCGTCACCATGATGATTGTGTGGCCCTCCGCGTGAAGTTCGCGCATCAGCCGCAGAACGATTTCTTCGTTGGCTTCGTCGAGATTGCCGGTGGGCTCGTCCGCGAGAATTAATTTCGGATGATTGATCAGCGCGCGGGCCACGGCGACGCGCTGCTGCTCGCCGCCCGAAAGCTGTGAAGGCAGATGCGTGACGCGGTCGGCGAGGCCAACGCGCGCCAGCGCCGCGCGCGCCTCCGTTTCGTCCGTCGTGCTGTGAAAATATTGCGCCAGCATCACGTTTTCGAGCGCCGTGAGATACGGGACGAGATGAAATTGCTGGAAGACGAAACCGATCTTCTCAGCGCGCAGCCGGGTCAGCCCGGCTTCATCGAGGCGCGAGACGTCAGTGCCGTCGACGATCGCGCGCCCGGAGGTGGGCGTGTCGAGACCGCCCAGAATATTGATCAGCGTGGTCTTGCCCGAGCCGGACGGCCCCATGATGGCGATCCATTCGCCGGACTCGACGCTGAAAGATACTCCGTCGAGCGCGCGGACGTTGCCGAACTCCTTCCGCAGATTCTCGATTTGGACGACCGGCGCCACGTTCTTATTCACCTCGCAGAATGACCGCGGGCTTCACTTTGCCGAGCAGGCGTAACGGCAGCGCGCCTGCGAGCGCCACGACGATCATCATCGCAATCGTCAGCGGAAAAATCTCCCAGCGCGGCGTGATCGACGTATCGAAGACGCGCTGGCCCATCCACTGGGCAAGCACGATGCCAATCACGCAGCCAATCAATCCGCCGGCCGCGCCCAGCACGCTCACCTCAGCGAGAAACAGGCTTACGATGCGCGCGATCGACCCACCAAGCGCCTTCATCAGCCCGACATCCTCGCGTCGCTCCATCGCGAGCGCCGCCATCGTCGCGAGGACGCATAACGCAGTCAGTACCAGAATCAGCGCGACCATCGAAGCAATCAGCAGCCGCGTCCGATGCAGCAGATTACCCTCGGCTTCGGTGACCTCGCGGATGGGACGAACGCTCGCTGTCGGAAGGGCTGCCGCGAGCCGCGCAGCGTACGCGCCGATGCCGGCGGACGTCCCGCTGACGCTCAGTTGCCACAAGCCGATGCCACCGGGCGTGCCGGCCAGCGTCTGCGCGACCGGTAGCTTGACGAAAACTTGGTCGTCTTCGGCCGCGCCGGAATCGATGATGCCCTCCACGCGAAGCTGCGCAGTGCGGCCCATGTAAGCGAGCGTGAGCTGCGAGCCGGGTGCAAGCTGAAATTGCTGGGCGACGTTGCGGCCGATCAGACACTGCGATTGGTCATCGCGCGACGCGATCCATGCACCTTCAAGTTTCCATGTGGGATTCAGCTGCGGAAGCTGATCTAGCGACGTGCCGGCGACGACCACCGGCGTTTCGTTGGCATGCGCGACGACAAAAAGAAATGGCGCGGAGGCGACGACATCTGCCGTGCGATTGGCGTCGAGTTCGGATTCGATCACGTTTTCGTTCAGCAGTACAGGCGCGGCAGCTGCGCCCGCGCCGGTATCAGCGGAGTTGCCGAGGCCCGCGGTTTGCGCGCCCGATTGCGGCGCGATGACGATATTCGCGCCGAGGGTGCGAAATTCCTCGGAGAGCTTGCGCTGCATGTCGAATTGGACATTCAAGAGCGCGGAGATTACGGCTGCGCCGCTGGTGACGGCGAGGAGCGCGACGAAAATCCGTCCTTTGCCGCCGCGCAGCATTTTCCAGACGATGCGGCCGAACACTATTCGCCCCTCAGGATCGGCGCTGGATCGAAATGCGCCGCGCGTCGCAAGGGAATCAGGCTGCCGATGAGCGCGACGAGCGCGGCAAGTCCGAGGACGACGGGAAGCAGCACGAGGCGCGGTGGGGCAGGCGAGCCGAAGACACTCGAGCCGAGCACGCGCGCGAGCAGAGCTCCCAGGACGAAGCCGACTGCGCCGCCCGCGATAGCGAGCATCAGTTGCTCGGTAAGGAAAATGGAATTGACGAGCGCGTTCGTCGCGCCGATGGCCTTCATGATGCCGATTTCGCCGCGCCGCTCGATCACCGTGGCAGCGGATGTCGCACCGACCGCCAGCGCGGCCGCGATCAGCGCCGCGAGCGTGACGATCCACAGCAGTGTGCTGATGCGCGTCAGGATGCGGCCCTCGGAATCGGCGACCTTGCGGATCGCGTGCACATCCGTGCCGGGCAGCACCTGCTCGATCTGGTAGCTGATCGACGAAATGTACGGCGAACAGAACCAGCGGTCGTATTCGGTCGGAGTGAGCGATTTCGGATCGCGCGCGGCAAGCGCATCGGCCGGCTTCGTCAGCGCGCTGACGAAAAGCTGCCGGAATTGCCCGGGATGATAAGAGATCTCTTGGGCGAAGGGCAGCGGAACGAGCATAGCGTCGTCTTCCGTTCCGCCCGTCGAAACGATGCCCGTGACGACGAATGGCAACAGTCTAACTACCCCGTACTGCCGTGCCTGTCTGTCCTCCATCTGCAGAGCGATCGTCTGGCCGATCGAGATGCCGCCCGGATATTTCTGCGCCAGCGTTTTGCCAATAACACACTCCGGTGCGCCATCTCGGAACCAACGACCTTCGATTGTCCACCAGGGATGTGTGACACTGAGGCCGGTTTTGAATTTGGTGCCGTCCGGCACAGGAACTTCGTGCTCGTACCAAGCGCCAATTACAGTTACATGTTCTGCGTTGCCGCGAGAACTCGAGAAAACTTCCGGCACGTCGAGGAATGGTGTAAAACCGAGAATATTGTGGCGCCAGAAGATGGTTTTGAGCTTGCCGAGATCGCGTTCGTTGAGGTAGGCGCCCTCGTCGACGGGGCGATAATCGACGCCACCGATTTCGAGCGGCAGCGTATCCGATTTTGGCGTGACGAGCAGATTCGCGCCGAGGCTGCGGAATTCGCGCGCCATGCGGTCGCCGACTTCGAGCGCGACCGTAAGCGTAGCCGTAGCCACGGCCATGCCGAGCACCAGCGCGGCAGCGGTCAGCAGCTTGCGGCGCGGATTGCGCACGAACGATTCGCCTACGAGTCTCGCAAACATTTTAGGATTTGTGCACCTGCGAGGCCGAAGACGTCAAGGCCGCGAGATCGACGATCACTTCGCCATTCGACACTTCCGATTTCACGGGAATCGGATTGCAGCCGCCCTTGTCGCCGATCGAGGGAATATAGATCGTGGCGCCGCAATTGCGGCAGATCACATTCTGCCCCTCTTGCTTATAGCCGGCCCAACCGCAAATCTGGCAAGCGTCGAGCGCCACGGAATAGTTTCCGTCGGTCTGATGAATTACCATGAAGCGAATTTCGGTTCCGTTCGCGTCTGCGTCGTAAAAATGCACGCTCTGATCCGTGAGATCGGAGAGCGAGATGCGCACCTCGCCATTTTCGGCGATCAGTTCCTTGGCGGGCGACGGCGCGTTCATCGCGTGGGCGTAGGCGAATTCCGCGGCGAGCGACACGATCACCATCACGCACAGGATTGCCGCCGCAAAGCTCCAGCGGCGCTGGCGGCGGAATTCCCACTCGCGCATGCGGCGCTCGGCGGGATTCACGCTGGGATCAGCGGCGGGGCGGCGCGCGGTGAAATATTCGCGGACCACCAGAAGCGCGGCCACGCCCAGAATTACGGCGAAGAAGAAAACCTCGTTGCGGACGATTGGGCCCACCGTGGCCATTTCCGCCTTGCTCGACCAGATCCACTCCGCTTCGCTCAGCTCGTGGATGCCGGTAAGCGCAAGCTGAAACGCGACGACCATCAGGATGATGCTCGTGGCCGCGAAGAAGCGGTGCAGGGGAATGCGCAGCGTCCCCTCGAAGAAGAAGAACCCCACGGCGACGGCAATCGCTATTCCGATTCCCGTGCCGATCCAGGTCTGGACGCCCGCGCTCGATAGCTCGACGGCGCGCAGAATCAGGACGAGCTCGGCGCCCTCGCGCACCACCATGAAGAACACAAATGCGCCAATCGCCCAGCCGGCGGCGCGCGACGATTTTTGCGCATACGTTTCGATGCGCTGCTCGATTTCCTTGCGGAGGGTGCGAGCGATGCGGTTCATCCAGACGATCATGGTGACCACGAGCGCCGCCGCGACCAGCATCAGAACGCCCTCGAAGCCGTCCTCGCTAATCGCCCAGTGTTGGAGCAAAATGGCGGCAGCGATGCTGGCCGCGCAGGCAAGCGCCACGCCGGCCCAGACATAGGGGCGCAGGGCGCGTCGGCCCGTGCGATTTAGATACACGAGGACAATGCCGACGATGAGGGCGGCTTCGACGCCTTCGCGAAGAGCGACTAAGAGAGCAGAGATCATGGGATGCGCCAGTTGTTACCTAGTTACAACTAGCAAGCCGAGTGTAGCGCTCGCCACGCCTAAAAACAAGAAAATTCAACACCTCGCAGCTTTGCGTGGCAGCCTCAAACCGTTGCCATTCCGCCCATTTCTGAGGGCGAATTCACGTGGCGCCGGGACATAAACTGTAGAATGTGCATCTGACACTCGCATGGCCGATAGGAATCGTGGCTGAGGGAGTCGATGGCTGACAGGAATCGACCAATACTTCGCGTCCGCGCCGCAGCGCTTGCTGCATCGCTCGCGATCATTCTATTCCTTGGGCGGCCATGGAGTCCTGATCCCTTCGCGCAATCTTCGCAGGCGCCGAATCCTGCAGCGGCAGCATCCCCAGACGCAGCGGAAACCCAAAGCAAGGCGATGCCGCAAGCGAAGTCTGACGCGAAGAAAGCGAAAGAGGCTTACGAGCGGGGCGTGCGCGCCGAGCGGAACGAGGATTTGGACGCAGCCTACACCGCGTATTCGGACGCCGTGAACTACGCGCCGAAGAACCGCGACTATTTCATTCACCGCGAATTGGCGAAGAGCCGCCTGGTGCAGGAAAGGGCAGACGCCGCGGAGCGCGACGCAGTTTCAGGAAGGCTCGACGAAGCGCGCAAGGAATTGCTGTCGGCAACTTACCTCGATCCGACGAACCGCGTGCTGCGGGAAAGGCTGGCGGAGCTGATCGCGCAGGAGCCGAGCCAATCTCGCGCGGTAACGGAGCCCGAGATTGCAGGCCCCGTGCAGCTCAACTACCAGCCGGGAACCCACAACTTCGACTATCGCGGCGATACGCAAGGCGCCTATCAGGAGGTTGGAAGGCAATTCGGCGTGGAAGTGGCGTTCGACGGAGATTTGGTGACGCACCAGGTGCATTTTCAGGTCAGCAATGTGGATTTTCCGACCGCCGTGCGGCTGCTGGGCGACATGACGGGAACGTTCTGGCGACCGCTGGGCCGGCGCCTGTTTTTCGTGGCGGAAAATACGCCGCAGAAACGCAAGGACTTCGATGTGTCGGTGGTGCGAACGATTCTGCTGCCCGCTTCCGCGACCCCCGACGACATGATGGAGATGACGCGGCTGGTCCGCGAGATGGCGGGCATTCCGCGCTCGGATCTGGACGTGAACAGCCGGACCCTGACGCTGCGTGCGTCGCCGCAGGCGATGGCCGTAGCGACAGACCTGATCGACAACCTCGAACAACCGACCGGCGAGCTGGTTCTGGAAATAGAGGTCCTCGAGGTGAACCAGAACCTCGCGCGACAGTTGGGCATCACGCCGCCTGAGACGGCGCAAACGTTCAGCGTGAGCAGCGCGCAGATTCAAGAAGCGGAGGCCTCGCAGCAGGGCCTGCTCGACGTGCTCCAGCAGGTGTTTGGATCGACCACGATTCCGGGGCTGATCGCGTTTGGCGGAGGATTGACGACCGAGTTCGCGACGCTTCCCGGGGCCAGCGCCAATTTTTCGCAGATGCTGTCGCTGGTGAAGAGCGGGCGGCGAATTTTGCTGCGCGCGGAGGACGGACAGAAGGCGACGTTTTTCGTCGGGCAGCGGATTCCCGTTTCGCTTTCGACGTACTCATCGAGCTTCGTTTCGGGGCAAGGGGTCAATAGCAGCGCGGTGAAGAACCCGATCCTGAATTACCCGGCGGGGAACGCGCCGTCGTTCATCGCGACGGTGAGCCTGCGCGAGAATGACGTTTACGATTTGATCGTGGCGAATTCGGCAGACAACACGGTGTCGGTGCTGCTCGGCAATGGCGATGGCACGTTCGCGACGCAGGTGACGTATCCGACAGGGACCGATCCGGTGGCGATCGCGACGGGCCAGTTCAACAATGGGTCGACGGCCATGAATCGCGACGATTTCCTCGATCTGGCCGTAGCCAACAAGGGAGCGAACACGGTTTCGATCCTGCTGGGGAATGGCGACGGCACGTTTCAGCCCAAGACGGACATCGCGACGGGCAACGCGCCGGTCGCGGTCATCTCGGCGAATTTTCACGATGTTACCGCGCCCAACGGCGTCGATCTCGCGGTGGCCAATCAGGCCGACAACACGATTTCGATCTTTCAGGGCATTGGCGACGGCACGTTCAAGGCGCCCACGCTGATAAAGCTCCCGGTGGGATTCGCGCCGTCGTCGCTTGCGGCGGCGGATCTGAATAGCGACGGCCACATCGACCTGGTGGTGGCGGACCAGGGCAACAACACGTTCTCGGTGTTTCTCGGTAACGGCGATGGAACGTTCCAGCCGCGAACGGACTACCCGACGGGGAACGATCCGATCTACGTGGCGTTTGGCGATTTCAACGGAAATGGCGCGCTGGACATCGCGGTGGCGAACAACGGTGCGCCGACCAGCGCGAACACCGGAAACGCGGTTAGCATCTACTACAATCAGATCAACAGTGAGAACGTGGCTACGGGAACGTTCGCGGCCGGTACAAGGCGGGATTTCGCAGCGGGGAACGGGCCGACGTCGATTGCCGTGGCCGATTACAATCTCGATGGGATGGCCGACCTGGTTGTGTCCGACCAAACGGACAATGCAATTTCCGTGATCCTGAATCTCGGCGGTGGCGAATTTGCCGCCAACGTTGAGCTGCCGGTGGGCACGGCGCCGGCGTCGCTGGCGGAGGCCGATTTCAACGGGGATAGCCGGCCGGACATCGCAACGGCGAACAACGGATCGGCCAACGCCACCGTGGTCTTGAATACGGCGAGCCTGCTCGGCAGCGGGCTCGGCACGGCGGGCACGCCCTATCCCGGCGTCGAGTACCTCGACGTGGGACTGAAAGTGGAGGCGACGCCGCGCATTCATCCCAACGACGTGACGCTGAAGCTCGCCCTCGACATCAGCAGTTTGACCGGAACGGCCTTCAATGCGATCCCCGTGATCAGCAACGAAACGGTGGAGCAGACATTGCGGCTCAAGCAGAACGAGACGGCGATGCTTGCCGGCTTCTTGCAGTCAGATCTTACCAACGCCATTGCCGGTACGCCGGGTGTGGCAGAGCTTCCAGGCGTCGGATACCTCGCGGGGAACCATCAGGCGCAAAACGAGACGAGCGAGCTGCTGATTCTCGTTACGCCGCGTCTGGTACGGCTCGCGCCGCATAAGGATCGCGTGATCTACGCCGGGCAAGGATCGTTGGCGGGCGAAGCCGGGGCGGGCGGCGAAGGGTTCGGCGCGCCCGTTGGCATCCCGCCGAGAGAGGAAAGGATTCCGCAGCCCCGGCCGACGTCACCGGAGGAGACGCCGATCGAGCCGACGCCGGAACCCCCGCAAGGGAGGCCAGAGCAGCAGCCGCCGGGGCAGCCACCGCAACCACAACCGGGACAAGGCCTCCAACCCAACGGGCCGCCAGACCGGTAGCTGGGCAACTGCACAAATGTCACTTCATCCCTGAAGACTTTCGTCCTCAGGCGTTGCGTACGTTCATTCTCTTGCCGTGTGCCCTTTCGCGCGCTACGTTCAGCGCCTTGGAGACTTCCCATGAAGCGCCTCATCGTCGCACTCGCGGTCGCCCTACTGCTCTTCACCGGCGCTGCTCCGGCCCAGCACACACGGCGGCACTCACAGCATACTCGGCACTCGACGGCGTCCACTCACAGCGGGCGCAGCCACGGCAGGTCGCATAGCAGCCACCACACTTCGCACCGTCGGCCTAGCAAGTAGCGCGACGCCTCAGCCCTCGCGTCGTCGCAGCTAGGGTGTGGCTTCGAGGACGACGAGGGGTTGATACGTGCGCGGAACCACAGGCTCGGCAATAGCGATGAGCTGTCCCTGCTGATTGAAGACGCGGAGGCGCGAGGGCTTCCAGTCGCCCGAATCGAGCTGGGCGGGCGAACCCTGCGCGACGGTCGTCTGTCCCGGCTGAATCTGCGCGAGCGGCAGATTGAACTTCGCGCCGTGGCGCACGCGCTTTTCGACGATCGGCAGGACGGTCGCGCGGGGCAGATCGGGCAGCAGGCTCTCGAGAGGAATCACGCGCGAGGCGATCTTTCCGGATTTTGCGTCCGCGGCGAGATCTTCGAGCGAGACAGCGTGATCGGACGTGAATTCTCCCACGGCGGTGCGAGCGATTTCGGCGAGGTGCGCGCCGGCGCCGTGGAGTTGCCCCATGTCGTGCGCCAGCGAGCGGATGTAAGTGCCCGCGCCACATTCAACGACGAAACGCGCGACCGATCCTTCGACGCCGGTGAGGCGAAATTCGAAGACTTCCACCTCGACAGGTTCGAGATTCACGGGCTTGTGCTTGCGCGCAAGCTCGTGCGCCGGGCGTCCGTGGATCTTTTTCGCCGAGAACGCCGGTGGCGTCTGCTGGATCTTCCCCACGAACTGCGCCGCCAGCGCCTCAAGCTTTTCGGCGTCGAGCGCGGGCGCGGAATCTTCCGAAAGCGGCTCGCCGTCGGCGTCGTAGGTGTCCGTCGCAAATCCGAAGCGAATCGCGCAGCTATAGCGCTTGCGGCGTCCGGAATAAAAGCGCGCGAGACGCGTGGCGCGGCCCAGCGCAAGCACGAGCACGCCCGTGGCGAGCGGATCGAGCGTGCCGAAGTGGCCGATCTGGCGGAATCCGATCAGCCGGCGGACCGTCTCGACGATGTCGTGCGAAGTCTTTCCGCTCGGCTTGTCGACCACGAGAATTCCGTCGAGCTGCGGCTGCGGCGTGCGGGGCATGAAGGGCGTTGTCCTTAGAGGTTAACGAGCAAAAGCAATTGGCCGAATGCGATGCCGCGCACCTAGGATTTCTCCGGGTGCTGCGTCTTGCGCAGAAGGTCGTCGATGTGGCTGCCATACTGCTCGGACTGGTCGGCGACGAAAAGTATTTCGGGCGCGCGGCGCAGACGCAGCCGCTCGACGAGTTCGTGGCGGACGAACCCGGCGGCTGCCTTCAATCCCGCGAATACTTCGGCGCGCTCCGCTTCGGTTCCATCGACCTGAACGAAAACGCGCACGGTGCGGAGGCCGGGCGCCACGCGCACTTCGGTAACAGTCAGCGGCACGGCCAGGCGCGGGTCCTTGAGTTCACCGGCCAGCATCAGGCTGACTTCGTGGTTGATCTCCTCGGCGATTCTTTCGTTGCGAAAACCGGCGACCGTCATTCGCTTCCCTCGAAGTAATCAATCTCCTGCGAAACCAGATCGCGCCCGAGAATGCGTTCGGATTCGGCGGCGATCGCCTGGAGCGATTCCTCAAGATACTGAGAATCGCCGGAAATGCTTACCACGCCCACGCGGGAGCGCTGCCAAAGCTCCTGATGCTCGAGCTCCGCCACGGCGACGTTGTAGTGGGCGCGCAATCGGTCCTTCAGGCTGCGAAGCACCTGCCGCTTGTCTTTGAGCGACCGCGCGTCGGGGATGTGAATTTCCAGGGTGAGGAGGCCGATCGGCATAACACCCCGCAAGTTCCAGCACAGAGGGCACCGAAAAATCCGAACCGGGCGAAGGCTAGTTGCGGCGAGCTTCGGCGCCTTCGCGCGCGCCGCCACCGCGATCGCCGGCCCCCACAGTTTCCATCGGCTGCGACTTTTCCATTTTGAAGCACTCGAGGATGTCGCCCACCTTCACGTCGTTGAAATTCGAAATGCCGATGCCGCACTCGAATCCGGCGCGGACTTCGTTGACGTCGTCCTTGAAGCGCCGCAGCGAGATCACGCGCCCGGTATAGGCCACGGCGCCGTCGCGCACCACGCGGACATCTGCATCGCGCTTGATGATTCCATCCTGCACGGAGCAGCCGGCGATCACGCCCGCGCCCTTCACGCGGAACGTGTCGCGCACTTCGGCGCGGCCCAGATAGGTTTCCTTGATCACCGGCGCGAGCAGGCCGGCCACGGCCTTGCGCACCTCGTCGAGCAGCTCGTAGATGATCGAATACATCCGGATGTCGACGCCTTCGCGCTGGGCGAGATCGGAAGCCTTGCGCTCGGGCCGCACGTTGAACCCGATGATGATGGCATTCGAGGCAGATGCGAGGATCACGTCGCTTTCGTTGATCGCGCCGACGCCCGACTGGATCACCTTGAGCGTCACCTGATCGTTCGAGAGCTTCGGCAGCATTTCGGTGAGCACTTCGGCCGAGCCCTGCACGTCCGCCTTCACCACGACCGGTAGTTCTTTCATTTCGCCGGCGCGAAGCTGTTCGTGCAGCTGATCGAGCGTGAGGCGCCCGGAAGCTGTCTTTGCAAGCGATGCCTCGCGCTGCTTCGACTGCCGGTATTCGACGATATGGCGCGCCTTCGCTTCGTCCGCCACCTGAAACTGATCGCCCGCTTCGGGTACGCCTTGCAGTCCAAGCACTTCGACCGGCGTCGACGGGCCGGCTTGCTTGATCGGCTGGCTGCGATCGTCAAACATCGCGCGCACTTTGCCGTAGACGGCGCCCACGATGAACACATCGCCGATGTGCAGCGTGCCGTTTTGCACGAGCACTGTCGCGACAGGGCCGCGGCCGCGGTCGACGCGCGATTCGATCACGGTGCCGCTCGCGGGCGCGTCGGGATCGGCCTTCAATTCGCGCAGGTCGCCGACGAGCAGAATCATTTCGAGCAGGCGCGGCAAATTCTGCTTCGTCTTTGCCGAGACGTCCACCATCACCGTCTCGCCGCCCCAGTCTTCGGGCATGAGGCCGCGATCGGCGAGCTGGCGCTTCACGCGCTCGGGCTGCGCGTCGGGCTTATCGATTTTGTTGATCGCCACGACGATCGGAACCTTGGCCGCGCGCGCGTGCGCGATCGCCTCTTCGGTCTGGGGCATGACGCCGTCATCCGCGCCGACGACGAGCACGACGATGTCCGTCACCTTGGCGCCGCGCGCGCGCATCCGCGTGAATGCTTCGTGGCCCGGCGTATCGACGAAAACGATGCGGCGGTCGCCGACGTGCGCTTCATACGCGCCGATATGCTGCGTGATGCCGCCCGCCTCGCCCGCCGCGACTTCAGTTTCGCGGATCGCGTCGAGCAGGCTCGTCTTGCCGTGATCGACATGGCCCATCACGGTGACCACAGGCGCGCGCGGCTGCAGATTCCCGCTGCGCTCTTCCTTGATCTTCTCTTCCTGAACGACCTGTTCTTCGAACGTGACCACCTGCACGATGCCGTTGAAAGCCTCGGCAAGGTTCGTCGCGGTCGGGACGTCGAGCGCTTGGTTGATGCTGGCGAAAACTCCCCGATCGAGCAGCGTCTTCAGCAAATCTTTGGCGCGGATGTCGAGCTTCTCGGCAAGCTCGCGCACCGTGATGCCTTCCGTGACCGTCACTTCGCGCGGCTCGCGTTGCACCGGCGCGACAGGTTCCACAACGGTGCGGCCCGGCCCCGCGCCCGCGCGTGTGCGCACCGGATGCAGGCGGCGTTCGCCTTCAGCAAAACGCTTTTCGATGAGCGGACGCCCGCGCGGCGCGGGCGGTTTGCGCGCGTATAGCGGCTTGCCCGGCTCGGCTTTCGGGACTCCGCCTGTGGCGCCGGGTCGCTGGCTGCCAATCGGGGCCTGGTTTGGCCGCCCACCACCACCGGGGCGTTGCGGAAATCTTCCTGCAGGACCACCACCGGGACGCGGAGGACCGCCCGGTCGCGGCGCACCGCCGGGACGAGGCGCTCCACCCGGAGCTGCCGCGGGGCGCATGCCTTGCGGCGCGCCCGGTCTTTGCCCTTGATAGCCTTGGCCGGGTTGCGTCGGTGGACGCGGCGACGGAAATCTTTGGCCGGTTGGCGGAGGGCCCGCAGGCCTCGGCGCGCCGGGCGTTGTCCCCACAGGCGCTGACGGAGCCGCGGCTGCAGGGCGCTGGGCGGCAGTAGCGCCGGGCTGTCCGGGAGCCGCGTGAGGTGCACCACTCGGAGTCGCACCGGGAGCCGCTGGACGCAGTGGCACACCCGGTCTCTGGCCAGCAGCTGGCGGAACTGCAGCAGGTCTTGCAGCAGCAGGAGGCGCAGCCGACGCGGATGGCGCGCCAGGACGGGGCGGCGGAACAGCACCCGGGCGAACAGCGCCGGGAGCAGCCGGCGGGGCAGTCGCCGTTCCGGCGGCGGGCGCGGCGGCCACTGGTCTCGGCGCAGCAGCGGGAGTCGCAGATACCGGAGAAAGCGTTGACGTAGCCGCGGCGGGTCTCGGCGGCGCAGTCGGCGCTGCCGCGCGCGCGGGCTTTTTCGCGGCAGTCTTTGCGGCTTCAGCGGCAGCTTCGGCAGCGGCGATATCCTGAAAATGCTTGCGCACGAGCACGGCGTGCTCGACGTCGATCGAGCTCGAGTGCGTCTTCTTTTCGGTCACCCCGACCTCGGGCAGGTAGTCGATCAGCACCTTGGCTTTGATCTCGAGTTCCCGCGCGAGTTCGTTGATTCGGATTTGATTAGCGTCTGACATTCGGCCTTAGTTTATCGCTGCTCCTCGTTTTCTTCATCCTTGGGACGCTGCTCTTGTTCGAGGCGTTCCGCTTGCGACTCGTCGGTTGCGACTGGGACGTGCGATTTCTCGGTCACGGATTCTTCGCGTTCCAAGGTCTCTGTGAATTCCGCCGCGGACTCATCGCCGGCATCCGCATCCGCCGGCACTTCCGCCGCCTCGGCATTCGATTCAGCCTGTGCTTCGGCGGGAAGTTCCTCGACCACGGCCTCAGCGCTCGCCTCGGCTTGCGATTCTGCCGGCAGCTCTTCGGCCGTAGCCTCAGCGGGTGCCTCAGTCGCCTGCGCTTCGAGCGCCTCGAAATAGGCGGCGACCGACTGGTGAATCTTCTCGACCATTTTTTCGCCGATGCCGGGGATCTCGACGAGCTGCTCGGGCGTCATGTCCGCCAATTTTTCGATCGACGTGATGCCCGCGGCCTCGAGCTTCTCGATCGTCTTCGGTCCGACGCCGGCAAGCTCGGTCAGCGCGGTGCCGGGCGCCGTGAGGGCGGCCATCTGCGCTTCGATCTCGCGCCGCTTCTCCTCCTCGCTCTTGATGTCGACGTTCCAGCCGATCAGCTTGCTGGCGAGGCGAACATTCTGCCCCTTCTTGCCGATCGCGAGCGAAAGCTGCGTATCCTCGACGATCACCTCAAGGCGCTTTTCTTCCGGGTCGATGATCTGCACGCGCGTCACTTTCGCCGGGCTTAGCGCCTTTTGCGCGAACGCCACCGTTTCCTCGTTGAAGGGAATGATGTCGATCTTCTCGCCGCGAAGTTCGCGGATGATGGACTGCACGCGCATGCCCTTCATGCCCACGCACGCACCTACTGGATCGACGTCCTTGTCGCGGCTTTCGACCGCAATCTTCGTCCGCTCGCCCGCTTCGCGCGCCACGGCGCGAATCTGCACGGTACCGTCGTAGATTTCGGGCACTTCCATTTCGAAAAGGCGCTGCACCAGGGCGGGATCGGCGCGAGACACGATCACCTGCGGTCCCTTGGCGGCGCGTTCCACTGCACGAATCGTAACGCGCAGCCTGTCTCCCACGTTGTACGCCTCGAGGCGCGATTGCTCCCGCTTCGGCAGGCGCGCTTCGGTGCGGCCGAGATCGACGATGATGTCCGGTCCTTCCATGCGTTTCACGACGCTGTTCAAAAGTTCGCCGACGCGTGTGTGAAATTCATTGTAGATGGTGTCGCGCTCGGCCTCGCGCACCTTCTGCAGGATGACCTGCTTGGCCGTTTGCGCCGCGATCCTGCCGAGCACATCGGTCGGCTTCGTGTGGGTGATCTCTCCGCCCACCTCGATGCTGGGGCTTTGTTTGCGAGCTTCGGCGAGCGAAATTTCGCGTGTGGGGTCGGCGACTTCGTCGACCACCGTGTGGACGGAAAACACGTCCACGGCGCCGGTTTCGGGATTGAACTTCGAGCGGATATCCTCTTCGGTGCGGTAGTATTTCCGCGCCGCCACGACCATCGCGTCTTCGATCGCCGCGACGATGATCTCGGGCTCGATGTGCTTTTCCCGGCTGATCTGCTCGATTGTCTGGAACAGCAGACTCGCCATTTCGTTTCTCCCCGCCCCCTCACCCTTAGAGTTCCACCACCAAATTCGCTTTGCGGATGCCGGCGTACGGCACGGCGATCTCGCGCTCTTTCACCTTCAACTTCACGACGCCGTCCGCGTAGCTCGCGAGGCGGCCTTCGAAATAGTTCTGATTCTCCACCGGCTCGTTGAGCCAGATGCGCGCCAGGCGCCCGGCAAAACGCTCGTAGTCCGCCGGCTTGATCAGCTTTCGATCGAGCCCCGGCGAACTCACCTCGAGCACGTAGGCCGGTCCCGGCACGAGATCCTCGACATCGAGGATTACGCTCAGTTGCTCGCTGACGCGTTCGCAATCCTTGTGGCTGATTCCCAAATTCTCCGGGTTGGCCGGACCCGGCGGCCGGTCGATGTAGACCCGCAGCAACCGCTGCTTGCCTACTTTCCACTCCACGTCGAATATTTCGAGGCCCAGCGAGCCAGCCACGCGCTCCGCCGCCTCACGAATCTTGTCCAAGTCCATACTTACTATTCTATGGACGGCGTTTATCCCCAAGGGGATGCGTGCGTCCGGCCCGTCCAGCGGCCAACAAAAAAGTGGGCTCGCGCCCACTGGTTCGTTCGACAAACGCTCAACTGGAAGTTAGTATAGGGGCGTTATCCAGGAAACGCAAGGGCGGCTCGCAAACGCCTCGATTTGAATGGGTTTTGAAGGCTATGACACAATCTGACCGCAGTGCAAAATTGGAACTGAGCCAAATCGTACAGAAATATCTCGCCGTCGCGGGCGGCTACGGAAGGCCGGTCGCTCTCTCGGCCCTCGGGCTTTCGGCCAAGGAGATCGAAGCCGCCTTCGGCGCCCTCGACGAGGATTACCACATCAGCCGCTTCCTCCACTTCCAGTGCTCGGCGGGCGCGAACTACCAGATCAACGGATTCCCGCAGACCCACGTTTCCATCGACTCGGAGATTCAAACCATCCTGTAGTAGCCAGCGGAACAAGAACAAGAACGAAGACGAGTTGAGCGGAACAGGAAACGCGGGCCGGGGGAAGTCGCGACCGTTCGAGCGCGTTTAGGAGCCGGCTGCGTGGGCGCGTTGCGTGGTCTTCATCGCCTCCTGAGCGCGCTTCTGCATTTCTTCCGGCGCCACATCCTCGATGTGCGTCGCGAGCGACCAGGAGTGGCCGAAGGGATCGGTGAGCCGGCCGTAGCGGTCGCCCCAGAACATGTTGCGGAGAGGCTCCTGCTCCTTCGCCCCTGCCGAGATGGCCTGCTTGAACGCCGTATCGACGTCGTTGAGATAGAGGAAGATGCTGACCGTCGAGCCACCGAGCGACTGCGGCGACCGAAGGCCGCTGCTCGACGCCTCTTCGGCGATCATCACGATCGAGTCACCGATCTTGATTTCCGCGTGCGAGACCGTTCCCTGCGGACCGTTCATGCGCATCACTTCCTCCGCGCCGAAAGCGCGCTTGTAGAAGTCGAGCGCCTGAGCCGCGTTGTGGACCGAGAGATACGGAGTCACAGTGTGGTAGCCGCGCGGAATTGCACTTACGTTCTTAGCCATGGTTGTCTCCTTTGCAAGGTAGGGCCGGAGAATGAAGCTGTCTCCGGCGGGTTACGGTTTCCTGAAACGCCGGGGTGGGACCGCGGCTCTTCCTTCTTACCGCAGTTGCGGATGAAAATCAAATTCCGGATCGACGTCCACCGGGACATTCGAGCATTTTGCCAGCGCCGCGGTGAGTTCCGGAGGCATCACGGCGTACTTCTTGAACCAGGCTTCGGCGCGCGCGCGGTCGCCAGTGGCTTCCTGCTCGAGGAGTTCCTTGTCGAGCGACTCGATCGCTGCGGGGAATTTCGCGAAGTCCACTTCATAGCGGCCGGTTGTGGGATCGCGGCGAATCGCGCCCTGCTCGGTGAGATAGCTGAGCTGCATCATCGAGCCCTGGCCGTGCGCCTCGGCGATGCCGAATCGGATCGTGCGAAACGTCTCCGCCAGATACGACGCGTAAATTCCGTCGAGCTTCGATTTTGGAATCACGCCGTGGTCGACCAGCCATTTCACGTTGTGCATGCTCGTCACATCGGCCTTGGATTCCTCGAGCGAGGAATACTGCGGGCCGATTGCTTCGCCCACGCCGACCTTGCCGGCGGCCGTATGCGCGAAGGATGGGCCGAGGCCGTGCGACACTTCGTGGAGGATCACGAAATCCATCAGGCCTTCGGTGCTGGCCATTTTCGCCTGATCCGGACGCATGAGCTGCTTCGCAAGCGGCAGGATGATGTAGTTCACGCGCGCGTCCATGAAATTCTGCCAGAACATCTTCTTCGAGCCTTTTTCCTCGTGAATGCGCGGATCGTTGGGCAGATTATCGGCGACGGCCTGGTATCCGTGCAGCAGATCGCCCGCGCGATACACGCCGTCGACCACCTCCATCGGCGATTGCTTGCCGTGCTTCGAAGGGAGGTCGGCCGCCGGCAGCGCCAGCGATTCCTGCAGCTCGGGGACGTATTTCTGGAAGACTTCCACTTTTTTGCTTTCGGCGTCGTTGCGGATCATCACGGACGCGCCGTAGGAAGTTTTCACGCCGAGCAGTCCGTCGAGGTAGACCTCGTACGGCGCGAAGATCACGTCGAATTTCGGATCCTTGAGATCGAGCCACGCGATATCGCTCTTGTAGTAGTTGTCGGTGAGCAGAGCATCGGCGCGCAGCCGCAAGAAGTTAGCGAACGCGGGATCGTCGCTGAGATCGGCCGCTGCGCGCAGGTCTTGCGCCATCGGCTTCAGGAATTGGGCGAAAGCTACGTGGTAGGGAACCGCCTCGAGCAAATCGCCCTTGCGCCGGACCATCGTATACGGACTGTAAAGCGCCGCCTTTTGGTCCGGATGTGCCGTCACATACGAATTGAATTCGTCCGGCGTCATACCCCACGGAAAGAATCCGCGGCCCGGCGGCATCGGCTCAGTGCCGACGAAAGGCTTGTTGTCGTCAATCAGGTCGAAGCGCCCGCCGTTGATTTTCAGATACTCGGCCAGCATCTGGAACTGCGGGTTGGTGGTATGCGTGAGCGAGAGATAGAGCTTGAGTCCGTCGGGATCGCTCTGCCGCCAGTAGATGCAGTCGAGCAGGCCGGATGCGTCGACCAGCTTATTGACCATTTTCTTTTCGCGATCCGTCAGCTTGGACGAATCGAACGGCATGTGCACTTTCTTGAATTTCGCGAGGCGCTGCGCGAGGTCGGGTGCGATCACAAGCTTCGATGATTGCGACGAAACGCTCGATCCGATCAACGCCAGCGGGATGGCGATCGCAAGCGCGATTAGGAAACCACGAAACAGAGGAACGGCGGCGTTAGTTTTCATGCCGCCATCTTAGTGCAGAAAAGCCAAAGCGGAGCGCCAAATTTCTGCCCACGAAATGCGCCGTGCAGACATTCCTTACCGTGTCGATTAGAAGTGGCTCGCGTTGTTTGTTTGCAGCAGGTTACGAGCGTTTCTAATCGCCAAATGTCGATTAGAAAAGCGTGGCGAGGAGAGAAGCAAGGAGCAAGGGAACTACCTCATGCTTCGCCGATCTGCCAAGTTTTCAAAGAGCGTTCGGCCCTCGTCGAGAGGGCGGACGACATCCGTCGTCGTAATGACATTGACAGATTGCGGTGCGGGAAACTAGCTGGCCTCTAGTTCAGGTTAGGTTCAGGGCCGCGGGCCTGGCCGAAACGCAACACCGGAGCCGGGAAATGGCTGCGGCCTACGCCTAGCGCGAACTCACGGCCAAGAGGCGGTCGGCGAGCGCCTTCTGTTCCTTGCGGATGGGCTCGGGCAGGGTGTCGCCGAATTTCGCGAAGAACTTGTCGATGCTGTGCTCTTCGTCGGTCCAATCGCTCGGATTCACGGCGAGAAGCTCTTCGAGCGTGCCGCGGGAAATCGAAAGGCCATCGAGCGTGAGCGACGACGGTGTTGGCACGCAGCCGATCGGCGTCTCGGTAGCGCCGGCACGGCCTTCGATGCGGTCGAGCATCCACTTCAGGACGCGCACGTTTTCGCCGTAGCCGGGCCAGAGGAATTTGTTGTCGGCGTCGCGACGGAACCAGTTCACGTGGAAGATCTTGGGCGGCTTTTTCAGCTTCGGCCCCATCTCGAGCCAGTGCCCGAAATAATCGGCCATGTTGTAGCCGCAGAAGGGAAGCATGGCCATCGGGTCGCGCCGCGTGACGCCGACTTTGCCGGTCGCAGCGGCGGTCGTCTCCGATGCCATCGTCGCGCCGACGAATACTCCATGCTGCCAATCGCGCGATTCGTAGACGAGCGGCGCAAGACGCGTGCGGCGCCCGCCGAAGATGATTGCCGAAATCGGCACGCCTTCGGGATCTTCCCAATGTTTATCGAGAGAGGGCGATTGCGAAGCGGGGACCGTGTAGCGGGAGTTGGGATGCGCGGCGGGACCACTCGAGGGCGTCCAGGGTTTGCCCTTCCAGTCGATGATGCCGTCCGGCGTCGCGTTCGTGCCGTCGATGCCTTCCCACCAGGGTTCGCGGTCGCTGGTCATAGCGACGTTGGTGTAAATCGTGTCGTGATGAGCCGCCGTCATCACGTTGGGGTTGGTCTTGGAGTTGGTGCCGGGCGCCACGCCGAAAAATCCTGCTTCAGGATTTATCGCGCGCAGCGTGCCGTCGGAGCCGACGTGCATCCAGGCGATGTCGTCGCCGACGGTCCAGACGCGATAGCCCTGATTTTCGAGCGCCGAAACCATCATGGCGAGATTGGTCTTGCCGCAAGCCGAAGGAAACGCGGCGGCCATGTACGTCACTTTGCCCGACGGATCTTCGAGGCCGAGGATCAGCATGTGCTCGGCCATCCAGCCCTGTTCGCGCGCCATCCAGCTGGCGATGCGCAGGGCGAAGCACTTCTTTCCGAGCAGCGCGTTGCCGCCGTAGCCCGAGCCAATGCTCCAGATCAGCTTTTCCTCGGGGAAGTGCATGATGAAGCGCCGGTCGGGGTTGAGATCGGCCAGCGAATGCAGCCCGGGGACGAAATCATCCGATGAGCCGAGCCGGTCGAGCGCCACTTTGCCCATGCGCGACATAATGCGCATGTTGGCCACCACGTAGGCGCTGTCCGTAATCTCGACGCCGATCTTGCTGTAAGGCGACGTCGCCGGGCCCATGATGTAGGGCACCACGTACATCGTCCGGCCCTTCATCGCGCCATCGAAGAGCGGGCGCACCTTGGCCTTGGCGTCGGCCGGGGCCATCCAGTTGTTCGTGGGGCCGGCGTCTTCCTTGCGCTGCGTGCAGATAAAAGTGAGATTTTCGGTGCGGGCGACGTCGTTAGGATTGCTGCGGTGCAGGTAACAGCGGGGGAAAGTCTTCTGATTCAGGAACGTGTACGTTTTGTCGCGGAGCATTTCATCCGTTAAGCGCTCGTTTTCCGTCTCCGTTCCATCGCACCATACGATCTTTGAGGGCTTCGTTAAGCTTGCTGACTCTCCCACCCATTTTTCCAGCGGTGTGGACACCATGCCTCCTGGGCTTGTGCGCGGGGAAGCCGCCTGTACTTACGGGCCTACGCGTTATGAAAGCAAATACAAACCAATCGTAAATGTAAGAACAAATTTTAGGCCACGATTTCGGGAATTGCAAGTGAACGGGGACGGAGGTGACGGGTCAGTTTCCGGTTGCCGCGCTAGTCAGGGGCTTGCGGCTGATCGACCGGGTAGGTTTTCACCACCATGCCTGTATCGATGTTCGATGTCGTGGCCTTGGAAGGGTCCATGATGTGGATGGCGTTAAGCAAGACTTGACCCTTGGTTGAAAAGGATAACCCAAGCAAAAGATCATTCGGGTCAGCTCCTGCTTGCCAAATGATGCCTTCGATTTTCTCGGTCTGCTTGGTGTGGTATGTATTCTGAAACGTGTGACCTCCAGACATGTTGAACACTATTGTTTTCTGCGTTGGCTTGCTATCCGCGTCGTTGCGGTACATCTGACAAATGCGAAGTTCCGCGTGATAGATGGACTTGCCGTCGAGAAGGACGTCGATTCCTACCGATCGCCCGTCGGGGCAATCATCGAACCACCACCAGGCTTTCTCGTTTGGGCCCAAAACGAAAATCATTCGAATCGTCGTATCGACCTCAACGGCCTTACCCTTCACGAAAGTCGGCTGATAACGCCAAGACCTGATAGCCTCTTTTGCAGTCTTCTCGAAGACCTTTGGTCCTGACACGAAGTCGAGACGCGCAATCGAACCGTCGGTCGAAATGATCGCGTGCAATACAATCGCTCCAGTGATCTTCTCTGCAGCGGCCTCTTGCGGATAAACCGGATGAACTCGATGAATAAGCTTTGCAGCTTGCACTTCTGGAGGGACCCGAACGCGCAGGGGTTCTTCAATCTGCCCCGGCCACTCTTGACCCTGGAGCGGATGGGAGGTTCCTTGCCTCGCACCTGCACGGGTGACGTCGTTTGCTAACCATAGGATGATCGCAGCCACGATCAAAAGTGGAAGCCGAAAGCTGGGTCGAATTCGCTCTCATGCGAATGTATTGTAACAGGGCCGTGTTTTGGCGTTGCGTTCAGTCTCAAAGCCCCGCGCGGGTGACGGATGCTATACTCCCGCCGCGATGTACGCGCGGAAATTACACGTCGAGATGGAGATAGGCGGCGAGCGGCGGCCGGTGCCGCTCGATTGGCTCGACAGCTTCTGCATGCGCAATTTTACGGGTTCGGGCGAATTCGACGACACGCTATCGACGGGTGAAGGGCGGCTCGAAGCCGGATTGAGAGTGGATCCGGAGCGGCTCGCGGCGGCGATGAGCGAGTGGTTCACCAAGCGCGGCAAAGGCAACGGACAGCCGGTCACGGTGGTGATACGCCTAGCAGAATGATTATTTCACGCCCTGTGCTCCAGAGCCTCGATGCGAAGACCCACCCTCATAAAAACGAGGATTGATTGGATAGGAACGAAGGCTCCGTTCGGTAGTCGGAGTAAGCTTCTGGTTGGAAGACCGAAGCACTCTGAGCAAGAAGGAGCCTTCGATGATGATTATAGGGTGTGATTACCATCCGAGCTGGCAGCAAATTTGTTGGCTGGACACGGAGACGGGAGAGACGGAAGAAAGGAGGCTGGAACACGCGTCGGGCGAGGCGGAGAAGTTTTATCGCGGTCTTTCGGCGCCTGCGCTGATTGGGATGGAGTCGACGGGGAACTGCCAGTGGTTTGTGGAGATGGCGACGTCGGCGGGACATGAGGTGTGGATCGGAGACGCGGCGAAGATTCGGGCCAGCGATCCACGGCAGCAGAAACACGACCGGCGGGACGCGGCGCTGATTTTGAAGCTGCTGTTGGAAAAACGGTTTCCGCGGATCTGGGTTCCTTCGAGTGAGGAAAAAGATCTGCGGCAGCTGTTGATTCACCGTCACAAGCTGGTGCGGATTCGGGCGCAGGTGAAGAACGAGCTGCAGCACCTGGCGATGAATCAAGGAGTGACGAAGAAGCAGAAGCTGTGGAGCAAAGCGGGCGAGCGGGTGCTGCGCGAGTTGCCGCTGCGCCCATGGGCCAGCCGGCGGCGAGAAGACCTGTTTCAGGTACGAGCGATGTTGGACGAACCGATCGGCGTGCTCGATCGAGCCGTGAAGGAAGTGGCGGAGAAGAATGAAAAAGCACGGCTGCTGATGACGCAGCCGGGTGTGGGGCCGATCACGTCGCTGGCTTTCGTACTGACGATGGGAGATGTTTCCCGTTTTCAGCGAGGGAAACAGGTGGCGAGTTACCTGGGGCTGATTCCGCGGGAGTACAGTTCGGGCGGGAAACAGCGGCTGGGATCGATCAGCAAGCAGGGGAACCGGTTTATGAGAATGCTGCTGATCGAGGCGGCGCAGACGGTGGTTCGCTGCGATCCGCAGATGAGGAAGATTCGCACCGCTGCCACAGGAAACCCAAGGGAGTGGCGAAAGTGGCGGCGGCGAGGAAGTTGGCGATTCGACTCTACTGGATGCTACGAACGAACACGAAGTATCCGGAGGTCGTTCGTGTCGAGAGCAGCTCGCGGGTGCCCCTGGTCGTCCGCCACGGCGGATAGACCGAAGGATTGATTGGGCGCTCTCGCCCCGATTCATTCGTCGGGGTTCGCATTGAGAATCATGGCCGAGGTTCAGGCCGTATCGATGGATGGCGGAACGATCCGCCGAGACCTGATTCACCGCGAGACTTGCTTGAGAGCTTCGGTCTTCCACCTCTCTCTGGCAACCACGCGGTGCTTCACAGCACTGTGCAGGATACGTGTTGCTTGACAACGCCTTCGTTCTTATCGAGGGGCACCCGAAACTTCAAAGGCCAGGCGCGTTGAGGTTGGAACTCACGCGATGCCGAGGAGCTGGACCCGGTTGCGATGATTGGGGCGTTGCAGCGGTCACCGCCGCGAGTCCAGCCCCTCTTGGTAGCTTTGACGGCGCAGCGGCAGGATGGTTAGCCTTCGGGGCTCAGGCTTTCTACAGAGCCGGCGGGACGCCCTTCGACCTTGCTCAGGGTAAACCGGCGCTACGGCGATCAGAAACGGCGTGTGGCGCGCCGCTCGGGGCCGGTGTAAGGCGCGGTCTGGCGAGCCAGTGCAGCCCTGATTTGTGGCAGCGCCTCGCGCGTGGCGGCTTCTCCCGCCGCGACCAGCTCCGGCGTCTTCGCGAATTCGTCCCACAGCACGTGATGAACGTTGGGCTCGATCAGAATATCGGTGGCGGCGCGCCACGGCTGAATCGCGCCAATCTGGATGATCGAGAAGGACCGGCTGATCACCTCGATCGTGTTGCGCGGCCGGCCGCCGATCAGTCCCGGCTCGAGATGAACCCCGATCACGACGTCCGCGCCCATTCTTCGCGCCGCCGGCGAAGGCACTGCTTCCGTCAGGAATCCATCCACAAGAATCCGCCCGCGATATTCGACGGGCAGAAACAGCCCGGGATAGGCGCACGACGCGCGCAAGGCCGGGCCGATGGGGCCCTCGGTGAAATAAACGGATTCACCGGCAATGATGTCCGTGGCGACGATACTCAGCGGCTTCTTCAGCTCGCTGAAATCGTTGACGGTGGTGAATTTGTGCAGGAAGTCTTCGAGCCGTTCGTTGGAAGCCATGCCCATGCGGGAGAGCGTCCACCGGCCGAAATCGCGGAAGGTGGTCTCGCTGCCGTGAAGCTCCATCGTTTCGAGCGGCGTGCCGCTGGCATACGTGGCGGCAATCAAGGCGCCCACGCTGGTGCCTGCAATATAGTCGATGGGAATTTCGTTTTCTTCGAGGACGCGCAGGACGCCGATATGGGCGATCCCGCGCGCGAATCCGCCGCCGAGCGCGACGCCTATCTTCGGGCGGCCTTCGTCGCCCGCGTAAGCGAATGACCTAAGGCCTTGGACGGCCCTCGTCAGCCATTTCGACCCCTGCGCCATGTGACGTTGCCCCCACCCCACCGAATACAATTTTAGCAAAGTTGACGAGCCCCAGGGGATTCCGGTTGACCGTCGTTGGCGCTTTTGCAACCATGTGCCCCAGCGAGGAATGGCGGAAACGGCGAAAATGGCGAAGATGCGCGTGCGGCGAAAGGCGGTTCTATGAGACGCCCAATCGAAAAGGCGGTGGTGCTCGGCGCCGGAACGATGGGCGCACGAATCGCGGCGCACCTCGCGAACGCAGGGATTCCCGTCTATCTGCTCGATATCGTCCCGCGGGAATTGAACGCCGAAGAAAAGCGCAAAGGGCTCGGGCTCGATCATCCGGCGGTGCGCAACCGGATCGTGCTGAGCGGGCTCGAAGCGGCGAAGAAGTCGAAGCCCGCCGCATTCTTCGCGCCGGAAACCGCGCGCCTAGTCACGCCGGGAAATCTCGAAGACAACATGGCGTGGTGCGGCGAGGCGGACTGGATCATCGAGGCGGTCGCCGAGAATCTCGAAATCAAACGCAAGCTCTTCGAGCGCGTGGAAACCGTGCGCAAGCCCGGCACGCTCGTCACCACCAACACCTCCGGCTTGCCGATTAATCTGATCGTCGAAGGGCGGTCCGAGGATTTCCAGAAGCATTTCGCGGGCACGCATTTTTTCAATCCGCCGCGCTACATGAAATTGGTCGAGCTGATTCCGGGGCCGAAGACGCTGCCGGAAGTGGTCGGCGCGCTCGACGAAATCTGCGACGTCACGCTCGGCAAGGGCGTGGTCGTGGCGAAAGACACGCCGAACTTCATCGCCAATCGCATCGGCACGTTTTCGATTTTGAAGGCGTTTTCGGAAATGCAGGCGCTCGACATGACGATCGAGGAAGTCGACGCCTGCACGGGGCCCGCGATCGGCTGGCCCAATTCGGCGACTTTCCGCACGGCGGACATCGTCGGCCTCGATGTCCTCGCGCATGTGGTGAAAAATATCTACGAGAGCGTCCCGGACGACGAGTCGCGCGAGATGTATCGCGTTCCGCCGCTCCTCGAAGCGCTGATCGCCAAGGGCTGGCTCGGCGAGAAAACGGGCAGCGGCTTCTACCAGCGCGTCAAAAAAGGCGGCGACTCCGAGATTCTCACGCTCGACTGGAAAAAGATGGAGTATCGCGCGCGCGAGAAGGGCAAGCTCGGCTCGATCGAAGCGGGGAAAGCGATCGAAGACACGCGCGAGCGGATTCGCATGCTCACCGCGCCGGCGCTTGAAGGCAAGGGCGGCGACAAAGCCAGCCGCTTCCTCTGGAATTGCCTGAGCGAGACGTGCCTCTACGCCGCGCGCCGCATTCCCGAAATTGCCAACAGCGTCGTCGACGTGGACCGAGCCATGCGCTGGGGATTCGCGTGGGAATTCGGCCCATTCGAGGTGTGGGATGCGATCGGCGTCGAGCGGATGGCCAAGGCGCTCGAGCGCGAAGGGAAGCAGTTGCCGCCGCTGGTCGCAAAGGTTCTCGCGTCGCCCGCGAAATCCTTCTATCAAACGGAGAAAGGCCGCACGAGCTATTTCGATTTCGCCTCGGGGACGCTCAAGCCGCTCGCAGAGCCGCCCGGAATCCTCATTCTGAAATCGCTCAAGGAGCGCACGAAGGTCGTGCAGGAAAATTCGGGCGCGAGCCTGATCGATCTCGGCGATGGCGTCCTCTGCTGCGAATTTCACGCCAAGATGAATGCGATCGGCGGCGATATCTTCGCCATGCTAACGGCGGGAGTCGCGCGCCTCGAAACCGAATTCGAGGCGATGGTGATCGCCAATCAGGCGCCGAATTTCTCCGCGGGCGCAAACCTGATGCTGCTGCTGATGACCGCGCAGGAGGGCGAGTGGGACGACATCCACCTCGCCGTCCGCCAATTCCAGCGCGCGAATATGGCGCTGAAATATGCGCCGCGTCCGGTCGTGTCCGCGCCGCAGGGGCTCGCGCTGGGCGGCGGCTGCGAAATCAACCTGCACGCCGCGCGGATTCACGCCGCTGCGGAGGCGTACATCGGCCTCGTCGAGGTGGGCGTTGGCCTGATCCCGGGCGGCGGCGGAACAAAGGAAATGCTCATCCGCGCCAACGAACACGCCTCGGGCGGCGACAATCTCGATCTGATGCACGCGCTGCGCCCGCTTTTCGAAAACATCGCTATGGCGAAAGTTTCCACCAGCGCGGAAGAAGCGCGCACGCTCGGCTACCTGCGCCCGTCCGATCTGATCGCGATGAATCGCGATCGCCAGGTGGCCGACGCAAAAGAAACGGCCCTGGCGATGGTCCGCGCGGGCTATCATCCGCCGGCTCCTGCCGAGATTCGCGTGCTCGGCGAAGAATTTTTCGCGGCGGCGAGGCTCGCGATTCACATGCTGGTCCGCGGCGAATTTGCCACCGAGTACGATGGCGTCGTTGCGCGCAAACTCGCTCACGTCATGGCGGGAGGCGGCATCACGGCGGCGCAAGCCGTGCCGGAGCAATATGTGCTCGATCTCGAGCGCGAGGCTTTCGTCAGCCTTTGCGGCGAGCGCAAGACGCAGGAGCGCATCGCGCACACCCTGAAGACAGGGAAGCCGCTGCGGAATTAGAGGCACCGGATCGGGAGCCGAATGGCAGGACTCCTCGATGCAACGTTTTTGGGTGCGGCAGAGTCTTAGGAGCGTGCGGAAATCCGGGCGCGCGCAACTCGCGGGTTCTTCAAATAAGAGCAAAAAACAGGGGCGAATTGAGATGAGGATGCGGAGTCATATCGGGTGGCTTGTGCCCGCGGCGGTTGCGGCGGGGCTGCTCTTTCTGGCGGGCTGCGGCGGTGGGAGCACCAGCACCACTCCCGTTCCGCCCACGCCGACGCCCAGCGCCACTGGCCCGATCATGATATTTCCCGGAACGGTGAGCGTGCCCGTCAGTGGAGAGGCGCAGTTCAGCGCATTCCTCGCGAGCGACCCGACCGCCGCATTTACGTGGAGCGTGTCGTCGGGCGGCGGCACGATCGACAGCGCGAGCGGTTTGTACACCGCGCCGACGATGATCCCATCGCCCGCCACCGTGACGATCACCGCGAAGGGCTCGAGCACCTCGGGCACGGCACTCGTCACAATCGTCGCGGCGCCCGCAGGCGGAGTTGCGATCACCCCCGCTGCCGTCGTGGTGGCGGCGGGAGCGCCGTTCAAATTCTCGGCCACCGCGAGCGGAAATCCGGTGACGCCGACCTGGCAGGTTGCTGGAATTACCGGCGGCGATTCGATCCACGGTCTCATTGATCCCAACGGCAATTTCACGGCGCCGCTCACGCCTCCTCCGGGCGGCTCGACCACCGTCACAGCTCTGAGCGGCGGCAATTCGGCGACGGCAACGGTGGTCGTGGTTTTCTCGAACGCATCGCTCGGCGGCCAGTATGCATTCTCGTATTCCGGAGAGGACAGCAAAGGACCGTTGATGGTGGCGGGCAGCTTCACGGCGGATTCTTCGACGGCGTCCATCACCGGCATCGAGGATTACAACAGCACTGCGCAAGCGCCCGTGACGGCATCGCCCGTGAGCGGAAGCTATTCCGTGAACCCGGATGGCACCGCGACCGCTACCTTGACCGATGCGGCGGCGGGTGGTTCGGCGACCTGGAATCTCACGCTCGTTGCGAGCACGCAAGGGCAGGCGTCGCCGCGCGCGCTGCTGATCCGATTCGACAAGACAGCCACAGGCAGCGGCGAAGCAGACGTGCAGGACAAGACGAAGTTTGCGCTCAGCTCGTTCAATCAGAATTACGCGTTCAATCTTTTGGGCCTCGACAAGAGTAGCAAGCCGCTGGAGATCACGGGCATGCTCCACGCAAGCGGCGGCATAATCGTGCTGAATCAGTGCAAGGACGACATCAATGACGCAGGCACGACGACGGAGGCTACGGCCGATACGTCGCTGCACGGGCTCTTTGGCAACGATACGGCCAATCCATCAACTCTCGCCACGAATGGCCGAGGCACGCTGCAGTTGATTTACGGTGCAACCGCCGGGCTCGCCGCCTTCGACAAGGTAACGTTGACGTTCGCCTTCTACATCGTCGACAGCACACACCTGAAACTGGTCGAGACCGACGCGAATACCATAGCGCAGCTTGCAGGCGATCTCTTCAGCGCGCCCAACACGGACGGAGCGTTCTCGACCAAGATTCTGAACGGGAACTATGCGTTCACGCTGAGCGGATCGAACCCGAGCGGCACGAAGGCATACGCCCTTGGCGGCGTTTTCAAGACGAATGGAAGCGGCAGCATTAGCACAGGCGTGATCGACGGGGGGTTGGGCAACGACGTCACACTCACCACTTCTTCTTACACCGTCGACACCAGCCTCGGCCGCATTCTGTTCACGACGACCATCGGATCAACCACACGCTATTTCGCCGGCTACGCCACGTCGAGCGGAACGGTCGAAATGATCGAGCTCGATACGGACCTGCAAGCCAATGGCACGGCCTATCCGCAGACCAGCACGGGCATTCCGCAGGGAAGTTTCGCGTTCAATTTGAAAAGTAACGCGAACACCAGCGCTTTCGACGAAGAAGACGTGATCGGCCAGATCGCCGTACCGAACGGCACGCTCGCCCCCCTGGGAAGTATCGATGTCGACGACAAGGGCACGTTGACCTCGGGGACGCCCATCGAGAGCAGCAGCGCGATTGTGGCGCCCGATTTGAACGGCCGCGGGACGCTCGCTCTCGACGCGAAACCCGCCTCCTACTCGCTCGCCTACTACGTGTTGGACAAGACCGCAGCCCTCGCAATCGAAATCGACGGGCAGCGCGTAGCGAGCGGCATCGTCGCACGACAGTTCTAGAAATTTCGCGCGAAAATTCCGCGTTGTCAAAAGCGCCCACACCCGAGTACCAAAGTACTATTGCTGCTCCACGCCCTCGCTTCGAGAATCAAAATAGCCCCGGGGAAAATCGATGCATTTGAGGGGAAGGCGCTGGGCCGTTCGTACTACTCATCATTCATTATGACTCCACTGAAAGAAACGCTGGAGGTTGGTCAAGTCCCAGCTTCCCAGGAGGGAAGCCGCCCGAAGCCGGACTCCAGCCAGTTGCGGTCCGACGCCGTTTCGCTGGACGTGCCTGTGAAGGTGCATGGATCGCGCGTCGTCGAAGTCGTCCGCGGAACTACTTCTCACACGGAGCCATTCGAAGAAGAGACCAGCACCATGATCGTTTTCCCGCTTGGCGGCGTGCTCAAAATGAACACGCAGGTCAGCGTAGGTCAAGCGATCGTCCTCACGAATCTGAAGACGCGCCAGGACGCAATTTGCCGCGTCGTCAAAACGCGCACGAATCCCAACCTGCACTGCTACGTCGAAGTCGAGTTCTCGCATCCTCAACCGGGATACTGGGGCGTTCGCTTTCAGTCGGATGGGCCCGAACCGACCCCGAAAGTGGCTTTGCCAGCAGCGGCCGCCTCGAGCGCCCCGGCGCGCGTTACTCCGGCGCCCGTAGCAGCTCCGATTGCGACGCCTGTGCCAAAGACCGAAATCCCCAAGCCTGAAATTCCGAAGGTCGAAGCCAACGAACGGAAGGCCGCTCCGCCAGCGGCCGCCGCGATCGAAGGCCCCGCGGCTACAGTCGCGTCTGCGATTAGCACTGCCGTCCAAACGCCCGCGTCAGCGAGCCCATCAGGTTCGGTATCGTTTTCGCTCGAGGAACTGCGGGGAGATGCGGGCGCAGCGCCCCTTGTACCGTTCCCGATCGCCGAGCAAGTGAAAGACGCCGTGCCGCACCAAACAGAAACCTATCGCGAGGCGGAAACTTCCGGGGCGAATGAAGCTCTGGCCGCGCACGAGCCTTCGACGTTCGGCCGTTTTGCCGCGAGCGCTGCGGCTGGCGGGGATCATGCGCCGGCACGCCCGGCCTTTGGCGCGGGCCTCGAATACACGCCGCTCGGAACCACGGCGGACAAGAATCAAAAGGAAGGCAAGAACTGGACGCTCATCGCGGCCTGCGTGGGTTTATTGCTGGCGGCAGCCGGAGGCGGGGGCTTTTATTTCCTCCACTCTCAGCCGGCCACTCAGCCCATCGCGGCAACAGCCCCCACGCAGTCGCAAGCTCCTCTTCCGGCGAATCCGGATTCGGACTCGACGGCGGCGAGCCCAGCGCCCATCGAGCAAGCGCCTGCGACTCCCGCGCCGAGCGCGGCCGAGCCGACCAGCACTTCACTGGCAACTCCGTCGCCGTCGGTCCACTCGCGCGAACCAGAACGCAGCGAGGTGAGCGAGGCTGCACCCAATAAGCCGGCTCAATCACCATTTCAAACAAAGGTTTCTCAATCGGCAAAGCAGAAGACCGCGCCCGCCGTGCCCGACATGTTCGGCGCGCTAAATGCGCATCCCACCACGGCAGTGCACACGGGCGCCTCGGGAGGCGGGACTGCTCCATCGATCGATGCAGGAGCGCTCGCCGGCGGCCAGGGCGTCGCGCTTCCTTCGACGGACTCTTTGCCGGCCAATCTCCCGCCACCGCCGCAGCAGCAAGCGCCCACGTCCGAAGCGCCGGTACGCGTCGGGGGCGACGTCAAGCCGCCGCAGCTGATTTCGGCGCCCCCGGTCGTCTACCCTGAAATTGCACGCCAGGCCGGCATCTCGGGCGATGTCGTGGTGCGAATCGTAATCGACAAATCAGGCAAAGTGACCGAGGCAAAAGCAATCACCGGACCGATCCTGCTGCGCGACGCGGCGGTGAATGCGCTGCGCGACAGGAAATACGTGCCGTCGAAGCTGGACGGCCGCCCGATCTCGATCGAAATGTTGGTGACGATCCAGTTCCACCGCTGATCCCTCCCTTTCGTTATACGTCGCTAGTTGCCGCGCGGTTGCTTTTTTCCCTCTGCTGTCATCCAATGGTGTGGTTTCGGCGCTAGGTGCGCAGCGAAACGAGGTGAACTATGCGAGAAGCCGTTATCGTTAGCTCGGTGAGGACCGCAGTAGGAAAGGCGCCAAAGGGCACGTTGCGCGCGACGCGTCCGGACGATCTGGCCGCGCTGACCATCAAAGAAGCACTGGCGCGCGTGAAGGCCCTCGATCCCGCCGAAGTCGAAGACGTCATCATCGGCTGCGCGATGCCCGAGGGTGAGGCGGGGATGAATTTCGCGCGGATTGCATCGTTGCGCGCGGGCCTGCCGGTCAGCTCGTCGGCCATGACCGTGAATCGCTTCTGCTCCTCCGGCCTCCAGACGATCGCCCTCGCTGCGGAGCGAATCATGGCGGGCCAGGGAGACGTCGCCATCGCCGGCGGCGCCGAATCGATGAGCATGATCCCGATGGGCGGCCACAAAATCGCGCCCAATCCCTGGCTGATGGACAACTACCCGGACACTTATCTCAACATGGGCCTCACCGCCGAAAACGTCGCGAAAAAATACGGCATCACGCGCGAGGAGGCCGACGCGTTTTCCTACGCGAGCCACCAGAAGGCGCTGGCTGCAATCGCCGCGGGCAGGTTCAAGGACGAAATCGTGCCGGTCGAGGTGAACTACACGTCGATCGAAGGCGGCGCAAACGGCTCGGGTAACGGTGCGAAGGCGAAAGCTCACAAAATCGTCTTCGATACCGACGAAGGCCCCCGCGCCGATACCTCGCTCGAAGCGCTGGCAAAGCTCCGGCCCGTCTTCCACGCGCGCGGCGTCGTCACAGCAGGGAACAGCTCGCAAACGAGCGACGCGGGCGCTGCCTCGGTCGTGATGAGCGCCGAGCGCGCACGCACGCTCGGCCTGAAGCCGCTCGCTCGTTTCGTCGCTTTCGCCACGGCGGGCTGCCCGCCCGAGATCATGGGCATCGGCCCGGTCTACGCGATTCCGAAAGCCCTTAAGATCGCGGGCCTCACGCTCGATCAGATCGACGTGATCGAGCTCAACGAAGCCTTCGCGGCGCAGTCGCTTGCGGTCATCAGGACGGTCGGCCTCGATCCCGCGCGCGTCAACGTCAATGGCGGCGCCATCGCGCTCGGCCATCCGCTCGGCTGCACGGGCGCAAAGCTTCTCGCCACAATCTTGCGCGAGATGGAGCGCCGCAACTCCCACTACGGCATGGTCACCATGTGCATCGGCGGTGGCATGGGCGCCGCCGGAATCTTCGAGCGCGCCGCCTAGCTGTTCCTAAAGCGGCTTGTTCTCGATGACGGGTGTCGAAAGCGCGAGACCGCTCTCATCGATTCTCGCCGCAAGGGTTGTTTCGAGCAATTCGCGAAGATACCTTTCCTCGCCTTTTCCGATGAGCTGTCCGAACTTGGGCAACAGGATCCCGAAGCACACCATGCCGACCGGGATCAGGACGCCGGCCCAATCGTCACCGTGAATCGGGTGGGCAAGCGTCGAAAACAAGATCGGTAGACTCATCACGATCGCTAGGCTGAGCCAGACGATCATGAATCCTTTCACATAAGGATCCATGCCGAAACGTCCTTCAACGCGCGTGCCTCGCTCTTTCCGCGAGAGATTTCCAAAGAAAAACGGCGCGAAGCTATTGTTGTAGTAGCGGCGCTTCCAGAGTTTGAATTTGTTTCCATTGAACTTCGAAAGCACCGGTTTTGATCCCTTGTATCCCGAAAAGGAAAAGATCGTCCGTTCGCCAACGTCGCTCGCTTCGCTAAGCCGGCGAAGACACTCCTCGACGCTGAGGTCGGTTCGCAGCGCGACTGTGTTGCGTTTCGCCACTTATGCTAGCGCGCAGAATATACCATTCCACATCCCGCACACCACCGGCCCATTGCGTTCCGCCTGTATCGGCGCGAGAATCTTTGCACGCAGTCTTGTCACAAGCGAGGGAATAACATGGCGACGACACCGGTTTCGCAAGCATTGGCTCGAGGCGGCGCATTTCTGGTTTCATCGACCAGCCCGGAAGACGTCTTCACGCCCGCCGATCTCACCGACGATCAGCGCCTCCTCGGCCGCACGATCGAGGAATTCCTCGCCAAGGAAGTGATCCCGCACATCCCCGAGCTCGAGAAGCACAAGGAAGGCCTGATGCCGGAGTTGATCCGCAAGGCGGGCGAGGTGGGCCTGCTTGGCGCGGGCATTCCAGAGGAATACGGCGGCGCGGCCCTCGACAAAATCTCGATGACCATCGTTTCCGAGAAACTCAGCGCCTATCCCTCGTTCATGGTCTCATTCGGCGCGCACACCGGAATCGGAAGCATTCCCATCATCTATTTCGGCACCGAGGCGCAAAAAAAGAAATACCTGCCCAAAATCGCCGCCGGCGAATTGCTCTCCTGCTATGCGCTCTCCGAGCCGCAAGCGGGATCGGACGCGCTCGCCGCGCGCACGCGCGCCGTGCTTTCGCCGGACGGCAAGAGCTGGCTCCTCACCGGCCAGAAAATGTGGATCACCAGCGGCGGGTTTTCGGACATCTATGTCGTATTCGCGAAAGTCGACGGAGACAAGTTCTCATCCTTCATCGTCGAGCGCGGGACGCCCGGCTTTTCCGTGGGCGCTGAAGAAAACAAGATGGGAATCCGAGGCAGCTCGACCGTTCCTCTGTTTTTCGAGAACGCCGCCATTCCCAAGGAAAACCTGCTGCACGACATCGGCCGCGGCCACATCGTCGCCTTCAATACGCTCAACGCGGGCCGCTTTTCGCTCGGCGCCAGCTGCGCGGGGGGAGCCAAGAACGTATTGGCGATCGCCTCGAAATACGCGAAAGAACGCACCGCCTTCGGAAAGTCGATTGCCGAGTTCGGCCTGATCAAGGCCAAGCTCGGCGAGATGGCCATTCGCACCTACGCCCTCGAGTCGATGATCTACCGCTCGGCGGGAACGATCGAGGCGGCGGTCGCCAGCGCCGGCACCGACAAAGTGCAACAGGCGATGCAGGCTCTCGAGGAGTACGCGATCGAAAGTTCGATCAGCAAGGTCGTCGGCAGCGAAACGCTCGACTATTGCGTCGATGAAGCGGTGCAGATTTTCGGCGGCTACGGCTTCCATGAAGACTATCCCGTCGCGCGCATGTACCGCGACAGCCGCATCAACCGCATCTTCGAGGGCACCAACGAAATCAACCGGCTCGTCATCATCCAGATGCTTATGAAGCGCGCGATGTCGGGCGTCCTGCCGCTGATTCCGGCAGCCATGAAATTGGGCGAAGAGCTTCTTTCCGGGCCTTCATTCGAAGAAACGCCAAGTGGCCCCTTCGCCGAGGAAGAAAAGTCCCTCGCGCAGGCCAAGAAAATCTTCCTCCTGGCTGCGGGAGCAGCCGTACAGAAATTCCGCGATCAGCTGGCCGACGAGCAGGAAATCGTGGGCGCCCTGGCCAACATTGTAATGGACGTCTACGCGATCGAATCCTCGCTGCGGCGCGCCCAAAAAACAGCTGCCGCGAAAGGACAGTCGGCCGCGCTGATGGGCGAGGCGACCACCGCGTTCACCTATGACGCGATGGATCGCATCGAGAAGGAAGCGCGCACCGCTCTCGCTGCGATCGCCGATGGCGACACGCTCACCACGCAGCTCGCAGCCCTGCGCCGCCTCGCCAAGCACGCGCCAATCGACGCGATTGCGATTCGCCGCCGCTTGGCCGATGCCGTCCTCGCGCAGGATCGCTACCCCTTCGACGGACGCTGACCGCATCCACTATTTCGTGTAGACACGAACTGGCGCTGTGCCATTCTGATTCCGTTTTTATACAATCTTCCTCTGGCATTTCCCTCTTTCGGAACCAGATTTCCATTGTTTCACTCTGAGATTTTCGTAGCTCGTTTCATTGCAACAGGTTACTCCCGACTCCTTTGGTGCCCCCTTTGCATCAAAGCCAAGTGGAGGGAATTGAAAGTCGATGAACACGGTACTAGACCGGGTGGGGGGATTCGCAAAGGACCTGATTGGGAAAGCCAAAGTGCGCAAGGGAATCTTGTCCATTGCCGCTGCGTTTTTCATTCTGCAACTCTATTTCGTGCGCGCGCTGCTCGCCGCTGAACTCCTTTTCGTGCTGTTCTTTCTCGTGATTCTCGCGGTGGTGGGAATCGCTTACATGCTCGGGTCCATTGGCGAGCGGGGGCTTGCGTGGACCGAAGTCGGCCTGCGTGCCATCGCCGGTACGGCCAAGCGCGGATACCTGGCGCTCGAAGAGGAAATCAGTAAAAGGCCACTCCGCCATCCACGTTCAGAGTCTGCCCAGTAATCGCGCTGGCCTGATCGGAAACAAGGAATAGGGCGGCTGCGGCGATCTCCTCGGTCGTCTGCAGCCGACCCTGCAAAATCCCATCGGTCACATGCGCGCTCATGGGGCCGAGCTGTCCTGCCAGATCCTTCCACATATTTGTGTCGCCCGTTGGCCCGGGCAAGATTGCGTTCACGCGGACGCCCTTCCGCGCTCCCTCCGCCGCGAGCGTCCGCGTAAGCCCCAGCAAGCCCGCTTTCGCGGCTGCATAGGCACTGTTCATCGGATACGCCGCTTTGGCTGCCACGCTCGAAATATTCAGTATCGCTCCTGAACCGCGCTCGTACATCTCCGGAAGCACCAGCCGCGACATCAGAAAGGCGCTCGTGAGGTCAATGGCGATCACTTCGTCCCATTGCTGCGGCGTAGTCGCTTCGGCCGGAGCCACAGGCCCGAGAATGCCCGCGTTGTTGACGAGGATATCGATCATGCCGAATGCCTCGCGCGCCGCGCGCACGATCTTCTCGCACTCCGCCTGTTTGGATACGTCGGCGGTGACAGCCTTGGCACGCCCGCCGGCCTGCTGAATCTCCGCGGCGACGCCGTCGATCTCCTTGCCGCTCCGCGATGCAACGACCACCGCCGCGCCCTCGCCCGCCAACTTCCGCGCGATCGCGCGCCCAATGCCGCGCCCTCCGCCGGTGACGATTGCGTTTTTCCCTTTCAGCAGCATGTCCCCTCCGCAACTAGAAATGTTCGCCGAGTAAAGCGTCAGAGGATACCATCCCTGCTGGAATTTGCCGCCTCAGCCCGAATCCGAAGCACTCTGGTTCGGTTAGCCTCATCCTCGGAGAAGTTCGCTTTGCCTCGGCTCGCTCGAGCGCGCGGCAAAAAAGCTCTTGACACGCTACAGGCTCGGGAATAATCTCCGCGGCAATAGTATTGTCGTGTAACTGGGCCAGGGATTAGCCAATGGCGATGAAACGCAAAGGCCGAGTCCTCGAAGTATCCATTCGCGATCGCGAATTTGAAAGCCTGCTTCGGCGCGCCTCGGAGATCACGACCGCCCAGCGCCCGCCGCTGAAGGCGCATCCCTTGACGCGCAAGCCGCCCTTTTCGATCGCCCGATAAATCCACCCTTCAACTTGGAAAGTTGCCCGTTTTGCGCGAGGATTGTTGTGTCCCACCGCGCGCCTCGCTATTCCGCGCCGGATAATTAGCGGGAATCGCGAGAGCCAAAAGGGCGCTGGGGGAGTCAAATCTAAGGAATGCCCATCTGCACGCCGGAGAAAAATAGACCATGAACGGACGCTTGCGACGGAATCGATTTGCGAGATTGGCAGCTCTTGCGGTGGTGGCCTTGGCGCTATGCATCGTTTGCCCCGGAATCCAGGCGCGCCCGCCACAGGCAGCTGACGTCGTGCGCGTGACGCTGCCCAACGGCCTGCGCGTCATCATCGTCCCCGATCCGCTGGCGCCCGTGGCAACCACCGTCATGAACTACATGGTCGGCTCCGACGAAGCGCCCGCCGGATTCCCCGGCACGGCGCACGCGCAAGAGCACATGATGTTTCGCGGCAATCCGAATCTCTCGGCCGACCAGTTGGCCGCGATCGCAGCGGCGATGGGCGGCGATTTCAACGCGGACACGCAGCAAACCGTCACCCAGTATTTTTTCACCGTGCCGAGCGAGGATCTCGACGTCGCGCTGCACATCGAAGCGCTGCGCATGAAGGGCACGCTCGATACGGACGCGCTCTGGGATAAAGAGCGCGGCGCGATCGAGCAAGAGGTGGCGCAGGACCTCTCGAATCCCACCTACGTCTTCTACACCAAGCTGCTCGACGCGATGTTTCACGGCACGGTTTACGATCACGACGCACTCGGGACCCGGCCGTCGTTCGATAAGACCACGGGCGCGATGCTCCACGAGTTTTACGACAAATGGTACGCGCCCAACAACGCCGTCCTGATCGTCGCGGGCAATGTCGATTCGAGAAAGGCTCTCGACGAAATCAAGTCGCTCTTCGGCGATATTCCTTCAAAGAAGATTCCGCCGCGTCCCGAAGTGCAGCTTGGCGCCGTCAAGGCCGCCACGCTCAAGCTCGATACCGATTTGCCGTACGGCCTCGCGGTCACTTCCTTCCGCGTGCCTGGGTCGGATAGCCCCGACTTTGCCGCGCTCAATATCCTGAGCGACGTCCTCAGCAGCCAGCGCGGGACGCTGTATTCGCTCGTGCCGGAAGGCAAGGCCTTGTATGCGGGCTTCCAGCTGGATGTGATGCCCAAGGCAGGGTTGGCGTATGCGATCGGCGCGTTTCCGCAAGGTGGCGATGGCGACGCACTCACCAAGGAGATTTCGCAGATTATCGCGGACGATCTGAAGAATGGCGTGCCTGCCGATCTCGTGGACGCTTCCAAGCGCCACGAAGTTGCCGACGAGGAGTTCCAGAAGAACTCGATCGAAGGCCTCGCGATGGAATGGTCGAATGCCGTGGCCGTCGAAGGCCGGCAGTCTCCCGAAGAGGACATCGAGGCGATCTCGAAAGTGACCGTCGATCAAGTGAACGACGTGATGAGGAAATATTTGAATCCGGATGTCGCGATCACTGCCGTTCTTACGCCGCAGCCTTCCGGCAAGCCCATCTCTTCGAAATCGTTTGGCAGCGCCGAATCGCTCGCCGGCAGTCCCACCGGCCCCGTCGCGCTGCCCGAATGGGCGTCGGCGGCGCTGGTGCGCCTCGATATCCCGAAGCTCACCACGAATCCGACGGTGAGCACTTTGCCGAATGGCCTGAAGCTGATCGTGCAGCAGGAGACGATCAGCAACTCGGTCACCGTCACCGGCCACATCAAAAATAACGCCGATCTCGAAGCGGCCGAAGGGAAGGAAGGCGTCAGCGGCGTCCTCGATGGGCTTTTCTCCTACGGCACGCAGAAGCTCGACCGCATCGCCTACCAAAAAGCGCTCGACGATATCGGCGCGAACGAATCCGCCGGCACGGACTTTTCGCTCGGCGTGCTGCCCGATCACTTCGATGTGGGAATGCAACTGCTCGCCGACAACGAGCTGAATCCCGCGCTGCCCGAGCCGGCCTTCAAGGTCGTCCAGCAGGAAACTGCGCAAGCCGTCGCCGGGCAGCTGCAAAGCCCTGATTACCTCACTCGCCGCGCCTTCGACGCGAGTCTGTTTCCTCCCACCGATCCGTCCCTGCGGCAAGCGACGCCGAAAACGGTGATGGGCCTCGCCCTTCCCGACGTAAAGGCCTACTACGATCGCGCCTTCCGTCCCGATCTCACCACTATCGTCGTGATCGGCAACGTCACGCCGGAAAGCGCGCGCGCCGAAGTCGAAAAATATTTCGGCGGATGGAAAGCGTCCGGCCCGCCGCCGCCGACAGATCTGCCGACGGTCCCGCCGAATGAGCCGCATGTCACAGCCGTTCCGGATAAGAGCCGCGTGCAGGTGAATGTGGATTTGGGCGAGACGCTCGGGCTGAATCGGTTCAATCCCGACTACTACGCGCTCGAGCTGGGCAATCACGTCCTCGGCGGCGGTTTCTATTCGACGTGGTTTTATCGCGACCTACGCGAAAATGCGGGGCTCGTCTACTTCGTCGCCTCGTCGTTCAACATTGGGAAGACGCGCGGCATCTACAGCGTCGATTACGCCTGCGATCCGCAGAACGTCTCGAAAGCGCGCGCGATCGTCGTGCGCGACCTGAAAGCCATCCAGTCGACGCTCGTCACCGACGACGAGCTGCGCCAGGCCAAAGCCACGCTGCTGCGCCAGGTGCCCCTCTCGGAAGGGAGCGTCGAAAGCATCGCCGGCGGCTGGATTCGCCGGGCGACGATTGGCCTCCCGCTCGATGAACCTGTCATCGCAGCGCGGCGCTACGTCGCGCTTACGCCCGAGCAGGTGAAGGCCGCATTCGCCAAGTGGATTCGCCCGGATGATCTCGTGCAGGTGACCCAGGGCCCGAATCCGCAATAGCTCGCAGGCGGCCGCTCGCGGCGCGATAATTACGATGAGTTGCGAGCGGCGCCACGCCTCACCATTGGCCATCCGTGGTCCGGCGCAAATATCGCCGCAGATAGATTCCGAGGATCGCCGCGCAAACAATCACCGCGCCGCCCACCACGAGCCACACTGGCACGTTCGGATACACGGTCGCATCCAACACGCGCACCAAGAACGGCCCGCGCGCGGACTCAATCCCCGCGCGCGCCTCGAGCCAGTTCTCCGCCAGCGTCAGCGGGCACGGTGGCCACGGCACCGACTCGATCACGATCGCGTAGATCAGCGATGCGATATGCAGCGTCCGCAACACACGCCGCCCGCGCGTCACCGTCCAGCCCAGCGCCACCCATGCACACCAAAGCAGGTGCACGAGCAGAACGGCTTCCACGAGGATCGATATCCCAGAAATAAGAGGCTATGCCTTTGTCCGGGTTAACGCCTTCATCAGGATCAACATCCCGACGTGTGACCTAGGTCACATCCGAGCGACCGGTATATCATGTTAACTGGCTTGGAGGAGTGGGTATACGCGCGGGAAGATCGCCCGCTGCCCAATTTATGTTAGGCTGGTTCCGTGCTACGACATCTAATCATTTTCGCCTTGGTGTTGAGCGTCGCAGGGCTGGGTGCAGCCTCGGAGTTGTCGTCTGCCGTCCTGTGCTCGAAAGCGGGCAATTGTCCGTGCTGTGCTGGCCACGCCGCACCCGGGATGTCGCACGTCGATGAGGGCGGCGCGGAATTCGTTGCCGCATGCAACAGGCCATGCTGTCTCCTCAAAGCTCCCCTCCCGGCGACGCAATATCAAGAATCAGATTCGACAATTCCGCTGCTCTCCGGCCCCGCTGCCGGCTCGCCGGCTACCAGTCCCGGCATTCAGAGCGCGCGTCCGGCACCGCTCGTCCAGGACACCTCGCCTCCCTCGCTACAACCTCTTCTCTGCACATTCTTGATCTGAGACTTCCCAAATCATACGGAAATACGCACACGTGTCTCTTCGTGTAGCCGAATAGCGCAGCTGTAAGGAAGTCAGGGACCGTTTTTATCGACGCGGCCCGAAAGGACAGCGCATGAAGTTCCGTTCAGCAGTGGTTTTAACGAGTCTTGCATTCTTGTCGGTAGCTACGTTCACGCGGGCTCAAGGGGTGCCCTCATCTGATCCGCCTGCGAAGCTTGCGGATCTTCTCACTGAGGCCGAGCGAAACAATCCGGAAATTCAAGCAGCGCGGCAGAGCTGGCGTTCGGAGCAGCAGGTCCCGTCCCAGGTTTCGGCTCTGCCCGATCCGCAATTCCAGGTTCAGCAGTTCAGCGTCGGGAGCCCCCGGCCGTTTGCGGGATACACGAACAGCGACTTCGCTTACTTTGGCCTCGGCGTCTCGCAAGACTTGCCCTACCCCGGTAAGCTGCGACTAAAAGGTGAAATCGCAACGCAGGATGCGGCTGTCGCGCAACAGCAGTACGAATCCGTGCGGCGCGCCGTCCTTGCCGGAGTCAAATCCGCGTACTTCCAGCTTGCTTATCTGTCCGAAACGCTGCGAATCCTTGAGAGCGACGGCCAGCTGCTTCAACAGGTGGAACAATCCGCCGACGCACGCTACCGATCCGGGATGGGCAGTCAACAGGACGTGCTCCAAGCGCAGCTTGAGCAAACCAAACTGCTGCGGGAAATCACCACGCGCCACCTGGAAGTCGCGAAAGCGCAAGCGCAGATCAAAGAGCTTCTCAGCCGGTCGCAATCTTCACCCGATATCGAGCCTGCTGGACTCCCCGAAACACCGCTTGAGTACACGTATGACGACCTCCTGGCTGCCGCGAAGGCACAAAACCCGGAGCTTGCGGGCGCGCAGAAGATGGTTGAGAAAGAAAAACTGCAAGTCGATCTTGCCCACAAGGATTTCTACCCGGACTTCAGCGTGCAGTACATGTGGCAGCGCACCGACCCCTCACAATACCGCGCCTATTACATGCTCACATTTGGCGTGCGCGTGCCGATATATCGAAGCCGGAAACAGCGTCCCGAATTGGCTGAGGCCGAGGCAGACCTGAGCCGCTCTCGCAGCGAAGCCGACGCGCAGTACCAACAGGTCGCCTATGAACTTCGAACGGAATACGACACAGCGCAGAAGACCGCCGAACTACTCAAGATTTACAGCGAAGGACTGCTGCCCCAGGCGCGCGCTGAATTCGAAGCGGGCCTGGCTGCCTACCAAAACAACCGGCAGGACTTTCAGGCCCTGCTGACTTCCTTTCTCGACGTTCTGCATTTGGACGAGGAGTACTGGCAAAGCTCCGCAGCGAGGGAGACGGCGCTGGCCCAAATCGAAGAGGTGACCGGGTTGTCTCTGCGCTAAGACGCAGTGGAGGAAAACGACCATGAAGAACTATCGAACAGGGTTTTACCTGGCGGTCGCGGCGAACCTCCTGCTCGCGGCGATGCTGGTTGGCGCTTGGCTCTATGCGCGGAGTGCGCGCACCGGGCAGAGTGCCGAAACTGTGCGCGGCACGATGCCCGCGGCGGCCGAAAGTACCGCCGAGGTTCCCGCGCCTTCCCCGGACACTCCTCTTGCGCCCTTGCAGTTTTCGCCCGAGCGACTCCAATCCATCGGCGTGAAGTTCGGTGTGGTGGAGCGGAAGCCCCTCGAGGATGACATCCGAGTCACCGGAAATGTGGCAATCGATGAGACGCGACTGTCCTACGTTCAAACGCGCTTCTCGGGCTACATCGAGAAGGTTTTTGCCGATGCGACCTATAAGTACGTGAACAAAGGCCAGCCCCTGTTCACGATCTATAGCCCGGAACTGGTAGCCGCGGAGCGCGAGTACCTTATCGCCAAGCAGAATGCGCAAAGCCTATCTCAGAGCACCGTGCCGGGAGTCGCCAGCGGAGCCTCCTCGCTGGTTTCGGCCTCCACGGACCGCCTGAGGCAGTGGAATCTTCCGCCACGCGAGATCGCGCGGCTTGAATCTTCCGGCCAGGTCCAGAACGACTTGGAGATCGATTCGCCCGCGTCGGGTTTCATCACCGAAAGGAACGCTCTGCCGAACCTGACGGTGCAGCCCGACACGCGGCTCTACACGATTGCCAACCTCTCGACGGTCTGGGTCTTCGCTCAGGTCTTCCAGGACGATCTCGGACGCATACGAGTGGGAGAGTCCGCTTCACTGACAGTAGATTCTTATCCCGGAAGAACGTTTCGCGGAACGGTCGATTTTGTCTATCCAGAGGTGGACATGTCCACGCGGACGGCGCGAGTGCGTTTGATCTTCTCGAACCCCAGTCTCGCACTCACTCCGGGAATGTTCGTAAATGTTGCCTTGCACATACCGCTGGGCGAGCAATTGTCGATTCCAGCAAGCGGCGTGCTGCAGACGGGTACGCGAGAAATCGTCTTCGTGGACCGCGGCGACGGTTACCTCGATCCGCGGGAAGTGCAGCTCGGCCAGCAAGCTGGCGATGAGTACATCGTCACGAAGGGTTTGAAGGCGGGCGAGCGCATCGCCACATCGGCCAACTTCCTGATCGACTCCGAAAGTCAGCTCCAGGCGGCACTAGGAGCGTTCGCTCCTCCGCCACCCGGCGCCGGTGCGGCGGCTACGATGAATATTCCCCAGGGGAATGCCGACCTGAGCTCGGACCCAAGCCCGCCGCGGAAGGGAAGCAACATTTTTAGAGTAAAGCTGACGGATGCAAAGGGAGCTCCCGTTTCCGGAGCGAAGGTCGTGGTTACGTTCTTCATGCCCGCGATGCCTGCGATGGGAATGGCAGCGCTGCGGACCATTGTCACTCTCAGCGACAAGGGAAGCGGCGTCTACGAAGGATCGGGGCAGCTTGAAAGCGGTGGAACGTGGCAAGTGACAATCGTAGCAGGGAAAAACGGACAGACCATTGTCACCAAGCAACTCAACGTGAATGCCACAGGAGGAATGTAACGTGATCTCCCGATGGATGGATTGGTGCGAACGCAACCGCTTCCTGGTGTTCGCGGCAACGTTGATGCTCGTTCTGGCGGGTATCTGGGCTATGCGCGGCATCCCGCTGGACGCCCTGCCGGACATTTCCGACGTGCAGGTGATCATTCATACGCCGTGGATGGGGCAGCCACCTAACCTTATTGAAGACCAGATCACATATCCGATCGTTACGACGCTTCTGGCGGCGCCGCACGTTAGGGACGTGCGCGCAGAAACTATGTTTGGCGACTCCTACGTGTATGTCGTCTTTGAAGACGGAACGGACCTCTACTGGGCGCGCTCGCGCGTGTTGGAATATTTACAAGAGATTCAGGGTGAGCTTCCGGCCGACGTTCATCCCGTCATCGGCCCCGATGCCACCGGCGCCGGCTGGGTCTATGAATACGTTTTGGTAGACCGGACGCACAAGTACAGTCTCGCCGACTTGCGCACGTTGCAGGACTGGTATCTGCGGTATCAACTCGAGTCCGTTTCCGGCGTGGCCGAAGTCGCCACGATCGGCGGGTTCGTCCGCCAATACCAGGTGAATTTGGACCCGGACAAACTCCGCGCCTACAACATCCCGCTGCAGACAGTCGTCGAGCGCGTGCGGGAGAGCACGAATGAGGTCGGCGGACGGCTGCTGGAATTCGGCGGCGCGGAATACATGGTTCGAGGGCTGGGATATCTCAAGTCGCTGGATGACCTGGAGAATGTGCCGGTGGCAACGAAGAACGGGACTCCGGTCCTGGTCCGCGATCTCGGCACGGTGACCTTCGGCCCCGACATTCGCCGCGGCGCGGCGGACTGGAATGGTGAGGGGGAAACGGTCGGCGGGATTGTCGTAATGCGCTACGGCTTGAACGCGCTCAACGTAATCAACGGAGTCAAGAAAAAGCTCGCCGAAATTGCGCCGTCCCTTCCGCCGGGAATCGAAATCCGCTCCGGTTACGACCGCTCCGGCCTGATTGACGATTCTATCCGCACGCTCCAGCGCGATCTGCTCGAAGAAGCCATTATCGTCAGCCTCGTGACGATCATGTTTCTTTTTCATTTTCGTTCCGCGCTCATTCCCATTCTCACGATCCCCATCGCGATCGTGGCGTCATTCATTCCCATGTATTACCTCCACGTGTCGAGCAACATTATGTCTCTCGGAGGCTTGGCGCTCGCAATAGGAGTGCTCGTCGATGCCAGTATTGTGATGGTCGAAAACGGCTATCGACATCTCTCCGAACGACAGGAAGAGTCCGCGGCCAGCGGCCTGCCAGCGGGAACGCCTCCGGCGGAGGGAGCCACCGAAGCCGACCCACCAAGCGCGACCGCTACGCTTCCGGCCAGCGCGTCCCAGGCGCCGCTGCTCACCGAACGCGAACGCCGCCGTATCCTTCTGCGGGCGGCCAAGCAGGTTGGGCCCGCGCTGTTCATTTCCCTGATCATCATTGTGGTGTCGTTCCTTCCCGTCTTTCTTCTCGAAGCGCAGGAAGGCCGCATGTTTCGGCCCCTTGCGTGGACCAAGACACTGGCCATCGGATTCTCCTCCTTGTTGGCCGTCACACTTGTACCGGTGCTGATGCCGCTGTTCATCCGCGGGCGACTGAGGCCGGAATCGAAGAATCCGTTTTCGGCTCCTACGCAGGCAATCTATCTTCCGGTCTTGCGTCTGGGCCTTCGTTTTCGCAAAACGGCTCTCATCTTGGCTCTCGTCGTTCTGATTCTGACCGTGCCTTTGGCGCGGCGGATTGGCAGTCAGTTTATGCCGCCGCTTTTCGAAGGCTCGGCCCTCTACATGCCGACCGCTTTGCCAGGTATTTCGATCACGCAGGCAACGGCTCTCCTTCAGGAACAGGACCGAATTATTCGCTCGTTTCCCGAGGTCGCGACCGTCTTCGGCACCGTCGGGCGCTCCGGCAGCGCCACCGACAACGCGCCCCTTTCGATGTACGACACCACAATCATGCTCAAGCCGAAGAACCTGTGGCCGGCCGGAATGACCTACGGAAAGCTAGTCGATCAGATGGACGCGAAGCTGCAATTTCCAGGAATCTCCAATACCTGGACCATGCCGGTCGAAAACCGTCTGGATATGGAACTGACCGGCATCAAGACGCCAGTCGGGATGAAAATCCAGGGACCGAACCTCGAAGGCATCGAGCGGATCGGCACCCAGGTGAATCAGGTTCTTTCATCGATGCCGCAAGTGCGCTCGGTTTTCGCCGAGCGCGTGGCCCAGGGGTTCTACATAAACGTCGAGACAGACCGGGCGGTGGCGGCGCGCTACGGCCTCACGGTAGCGGATGTGCAGCGTGCCGTTGAGTCGGGAATCGGCGGTCAGGACGTCGCCGAAAACATCGAAGGGCGCGAGCGTTTCCCAATCAACGTCCGTTACAATCGCGACTTCCGGGACGACTTGGACCGTCTCCGCCAAGTCGTGATCGCTACACCCACCGGGGCGCAAATCCCCCTCAGCGAGGTCGCGAAAGTTTACTTTTCTCGCGGGGCAGCCATGATTCGTGACGAGGAGGGCCAGCTCACGGGGTACGTCTTCATCGATCTGAACACCGCGAATTACGGGGGCTTCGTCCAGAGCGCCGACCGGCTGCTGAAGGCAAAGCTTATGCTTCCGGCGGGGTATACGTACACGTGGTCCGGCGAATATGAATTCGAGTTGCGTGCGAAGAAGCGCCTTGCACTGATTCTACCCATCGTGTTTTTCACGATCTTTTTGCTGCTCTACATGGTTTTCGATTCCGCCGCCGAAGCTGCCATCCTGTTTTTCCCAGTCTTTTTCGCGCTCACGGGCGGCCTGATTCTCCAACGGCTGCTCGGCTATGAGTTCAGCGTAGCGGTGGCAGTCGGTTACATTGCGCTGTTCGGAATTGCGGTGGAAACGGCGGTCGTAATGGTCGTGTACCTGCACGAAGCGCTCGACAATCGCCTCGCCTTGGGCGCGCCGCTCGCACACGAAGACGTCGAAGAGGCGACGATCGAGGGTGCCGTCCGGCGTCTGCGTCCCAAGTTGATGACGGTCTTCGCCGTGATCGCGAGCCTCGGCCCGATTTTGTGGGAGACGGGCGTCGGTTCCGACGTGATGAAACCAATCGCCGCGCCAATCGTCGGCGGAATGGTTTCTTCGACGATTGCCGTGATGATTCTCGTGCCAATTCTTTTCGCGATGCTCAAAGAGCGGGCCCTTCGCCGCGGCAGGTTGCGGTCCTCAACGGCCGGAAATCAATAAGAGGGCTCACCGCGACCCGCTAATGCCGGATTAACGCACTTACGCTAGACTTGGAAATATTCGGGTTAGGGGGGCTGCCCAAGTTCGCAGAAACGTAAAGAATGGCTCCGGGGCCTGGACTCGAACCAGGATAACCAGCTCCAAAGGCTGGCGTGCTACCAATTGCACTACCCCGGAGTAGCCCAGAAAGTGTAGCAGACAAGCTCTCGATTTGATCCCTTCGCCGCGCACACCCGATCCCGCCGTTTGCCGCTCCGCCCCCAATTTGTTAGCCTTCTGAAGCCTCATCGTGCGGAGAGGTGTCCGAGCGGTTTAAGGAGCACGCTTGGAAAGCGTGTGTTGGGGAAACTCAACCGTGGGTTCGAATCCCACCCTCTCCGCCATTCCTTTAGATTCAGTTAATCAAGAGGAGATCAGGCGTCGGGGGGGAACGGATTCGGCGCCGACTGCCGACTGTGCCACCAACGAGTGGCCGGATCACGCTGGCGGCCGCAGCCGAGAAGTATTTCTCGAATTGCGCGGAAAGAAGGGGATCAATGGCCGGCGATCGTCGAATCCACAGGTGCGGCTTGATACGCGTTTGCACTGCCGACCAAGCGATTGCTGAGGATGATCGCAAGCCCCGCGCAGAAGGCCGGCACCGCGATGGAAAGAAGAATTTGCTGCGGCGTCCATCCCATCTTCAACATGATCCCGCCTAGCACTGGGCCCACCACTGAGCCGATGCGGCCGATTCCCAAGGCCCAGCCGACACCCGTGGACCGTATGGAAGTTGGATAGAAATTCGCAGCTAGTGCATTGAGGCCGGCTTGCGCGCTCGTGACGCTCAAACCCAAGATGAAGGTAACCACCATCACCAGTAAGAATGAAGTGGCCACCAAGGAAAGCAAGCCGACCAGAAGGATACACAGGCCGAATTCCACCAGCAGGATCACGTAGGCGCCCAGCCGAGTCATCAAAGGACCTTCCACGAAGCACCCAATCACGCTGCCGACGCCGAAAATGGTGGCGGCGGCCACTCCCGCCGAGATGGGCATATTAACTTCTCGCAAGAGCGCGGGCAGCCAACTGACGACGAAGTAAAGGATCAGCAGATTCATGAAGAAAGGTATCCACAGGAGGATAGTCGTTACCGCGCGCCCTTCTGTAAATAAATGCTTTACCGAAATACCCTCGCTCTCATGGCCCTGCGAGGGGTCCTGGCGAATCGACACGTTAGCCAGTTCGGGTGAAATACGACGCAGGATACGGGAGATTTTCTTCTTGTCCGCGCCACGAAAGGAGAGAAACCGTACCGATTCCGGCAGCCATATGACCAAAATGAGCGCCACTACCAGGGGCAGAATTCCGCCGAAGTAGAAAACGGATCGCCAACCCCAGTGGGTAGGCAAAAGTACCGAACTAACCTGTCCAGCGATCACCTGGCCAAGAGGCATTCCCGCGATGACACTACCCACGATCGTAGCAACGAGGCGCTTCGGAGCGTACTCGCACCCAAGAGCGATGGCGTTGGGGATCGCGCCTCCGAGGCCTAGACCCGTCAGGAAGCGGTAGACCAACAACTGATTGAAGGAAGTCGCGCCAGCGCTAAGAACCATGAATACCGCGAACGTGAGGACCGAGAGCACGATCGCCCATTTCCGGCCCCAGCGGTCGGCTACCGGCCCCATTGCCAACGAGGCGATCATCAATCCGAGCAAGGCGGCACTGAGGATTGTGCCGAACGATTTGAGCGGGACGCCGAGCGTCTGAGAAATAGACGGTGCCAGAATTCCGATGGATTGCGTGGCAAAGCCGTCGAAAATGACGACCAAGCCACAAAGCCCGATCGTGAAGAGTTGAAAACGGCCCAGGGGCCGTTCATCCATTATTTCGCTGATGGTCGCCGTTCGCTCGTCGCTAATCACGATCGTTTGTAGTCCGCACGGTGTTGTCTCGATCCCTCAAAATATGCTTGCGGCAAGGGTTTTGATCTGCTTTCTCCCGAATTCTCGTACACTCCGCCGTCCCGTTCGCCGCCACATCAATCGTGCAATCGACTCTTGTATAGCACGGGGCTGAGAGTCAATTGCCGGGCAGCCTGCACACAAAATTGGCCGCATCATCCGTGCTGCCGTGCCCCGTATATTGGGCCGTCGCCGGATAAGGGCACAGAGGCCGCGTGCGGCTCACGACTCCGTTCGTTATGCGGGAAGCGATGATCTTGCTTGGGGCTTGCTGATGCTCAACCCAATTTACAAGAGGGCCGAACGCGTCAAACATATTCGGACCCGGACCGCCGCCACAATGATCCATTCCCGGCACCATGAAAAGGCGCGCGAAATCTCCGGTCCGATTGATGCTATCGAGGAAAGCCGGCGTCTCGTGGCCAGGGGGATCCGCCTTCTTGCCGGTAACGGCCGCGACCATGCTCGTGTAGTAATGAATCGTTTCAAGCGGGGAGACCGAGGGATCGGTCCATCCGTGATACAAGAGCAGCTTCCCCCCATGGGCGCGGAAAGGCTTGAGGTCGGGATTGGTCGCGTTGATTTCGGAGGCTAGTTTCTTGTCGGCGATGGGCAGATCCCTCTCGTAGTCCCAGGTCATAAAATCCCAATTGGGGTTATCGAACACGAAGTACTTGAAAAAGCCGACTGCACCCACGGCTGACTCGTCCGTAAACGGCTTGGACGGATCATCTCCGGCGATGAAAATCCAGCCCGTCTCGTGTCCCGGCATCGAGCCGGGGTAGACCACTTGGCCGCGCGCGTCGGGGTACCCGGCGTAAATGTACGCGAGCGTTTGCAATTGTTTTGCAGTAAGGCATGCATCGGAATCGGCGTCTTTGCACAAGAGCGCCGACGGGTCCTTCCTAAAATCGCATTTCAGCGGATCTTCGATCACGCCGTCTTGAACGCCATCGATGGCGTCGCAGGCGGCGAGGGAAGCCGCATTGATGGCCGGTAGCTTACTGGGGGGAATATAGCTACCTGGGTCCTTCCGCGCTCGCAGCGCGACCCAAAATGGCGCTGCCGCCTGAAGATGCGTGTAGTCGATGACCGGATCGCCAGATAAAATCCCGTTGTAATCGTCCGGATAGCGCTGCGCTTCCATGAGAGCCTGCCGGCCGCCGGTGGAGCAGCCATTGAAGTAAGAATGCGCCGCGCCACTGCCATAGTACGCCGCAATCACTTTCTTGGCGGTCACAGTCATGTCGTGGATCGCGAGGTATGCGAAATCCGCGATGAGCTCAGGATGATGGAAAGCCCAGTTCGTCTGAGCGCCATTGCCCTGGTGCCCCGTATCAGTGCTAGCCGTTGCATAACCGGCTTTCAGAGCGGTGGCCATTGCAGGGAAGCTGATAGAGCCGGCCTTCCCTCCGTTGCCTACACCTTCGAAATTGCCGTTCCAGTTCGAGGCAGGCATCCACACTTCCATCTTAATCGCGGGCGAAACCGTGACCTGAACACGGCAGAAGGCGGGCAATTCCATCGGTCCGGCCCCTCGACCCGAGGGTTGCGGAAGACCCTGCATATTTGCGCCGAGCCCAGCGGGCAGTGGAAATTCTCCCGCAGGCACTGCCACAACTGAAACGATCGTCGCGTTCGGCAGTTTCAGTGAGGAGATGTCTTCGCATGACCGCGCGTAAACCGGCGCTAATGGCGCGAGCAATGCAAGAATACTCCCGAGAACGACTGGAGACATGCGACGTCTGGCCAAGGCTCATCTCCTTGATCTATCCGATCCAACTCGGGCACGATACGCCCTTCCTGCTTTGCGACACAACGAATTTGTGCACAAAGCGGCCCTTGGACAAGATCGTCGACTTCCGACTGTTCGAGATGCTCGATCATGTGAAAACAGTTCAGCCTGGAAAATGTGTATACTGCGCGGCGTGAGCGCGCACGGTCCGCCGCAGGCATACCGCCGCGTGGCGGGGTCCCCCACGTCCGCCGGCAAGGCGTGGCGGCGTTGTTAGTAGGAGGTACGAAGAAGATGAGAAAGACTATCGGCATTGCAGCGATCGTGCTATTGGCACTGTCATTCGGGGCCGGTTGGAATTATGCGCAACAAGTGGGCGCTGCCGCGCCAGCGCCCGCGCGGCGCGCGGCGCCGCCTCCTCCACCTGAGCTCCTGTTTCGCATGACACTGGAAAACGATACTCGGTTGCCTCTGAGCCAAGACACGGTCGCAACTCCAAATGTTGATCTCCGCCTTTATGGAGACGGCAAGGACATTCTTGTCGCCGTCGGCAAGGGCCCATACGCTCCTCGTACTTTTAATGGATTGTGCGACAGGCCCTGCGGCCTCACCCTGCGCGACCGGAACACTTATTTCGATCTCAGGGGAAGGGCGAACATTAAATTCACAACCATCGTTTCCGGTTTTCATCGCGTGCGGCCCTTGATTCAATTGGCGGACGGCACGTTGCTCATTGGCGATCAGGCGGAGGGTTCCACCGCTGACTGGCATGAGTATGAAATCTCGTTTAGCGAGGTGCGGTGGCTTAAGCTCGATCCGCAAAGGGGTGTTACTCTCGGCGAGACGTGGGTGAATAATCCAGACCTGAGCAAAGTGGACGAAGTCGGCTACTTCGATATACTTCCGGGAAGCGGCGTGCGCGTCGAGGGCATGCCCGTCGAAAAGATGCCGCCTCCTCCCGGTGGCGGATGGATTGCGGTTTCCTCCTTCGAGCTGTGGGGCAAACCCGTCCCGCGCGAAGCCAACGTTTCCCAATAACAACGAACTATTTCCGCGCCGCCTTGGTTGCGTCCAGTAGTCTAAATATCCAGAGCGTTGTCCCACCTGCCGGATTTTCAAGCTCCGGTGCCAGGCTCGTTCCACCCGCATCGAGCGGCCCGCCGCCACCGGAAACGACGGCGATGTATTGCGTACCATCGACGCTGTAGGTGACCGGAGAAGAACTCGGCGCCGCGTTTAGTCCAACGTGCCATAACGGTCTGCCCGTTGCCGCGTCATAGGCTGTGAACTGCCGGTTTTGCGCGCCGCTGAATACAAGGCCGCCCGCTGTTGCCAGCATCGCACCGGCTATCGGCGCGCGCTGACGATCCATCCATACCACCTTTTTTGTTTCGAGATTTACAGCTTCGATGCGCCCCATCTTGCCGTCGGTATTCGGCCGTGTGCGCAAAGTGAAGTGAATATCGAGGCCGCCCGCCGCGGTCTGCGCCGCATCGCGCGGCACCCAGGTATAGTCCATGCAGGATTCGGCCAACGGCGCATAGAGAATATGGGTGTTGGGATCATAGGAGGTGGCGGGCCAGTTTCTCGCGCCGTTCGCATTTGGGCAGATGAAAACGGATTTATTAGCGATTGGTTCCAGCGCAGGATCGATGATCTTCTTTCCCGTTTTCGGGTCAATCGCACGGATCAGATTCTGCAGCCCAAGGTCTTTCGAGAACTCGTACTGGCCGTTGGCCCGGTTCACAGCATCGAACACGGCGATCTTGCCGCCGGTGACGACAAGATTGGTCGGTTTGCCGTTTACGGGGAGCGCAATCAACAATTGCTCGAACGCCCAGTCGAGATCCCACACGTCGCGGTTCATGTGCTGGTAATACCAGACTAGCTTGCCGGTATCGGGATCGAGCGCCACGGTGGAGTCGGTGTAGAGGCCGTCATTCGACTCGCCCTTCTGACGGTGCTGCTGCAGCAATGTCCCGACGTCATAGGTGTTGCCGGTTCCGAAATAAATCAAATTCAATGCAGGGTCGTAACTGCCCGACGTCCACACCGACGCGCCGAAACGCTGGTCCACGGGTGCGCCATTCCAGCTGTCACCACCGGGCTGGCCGGGGCGTGCGATGGTCTGGAATCGCCAAACTTCGTCGCCGGTCTGGGCGTCCAAAGCCAGAATGAAGCAGCCGCCGCCCGTATCGGTAATGCCCAGGCTCACGCCCATGATGACCTTGCCCTTGACGACAATGGGAGCACCGTCCAGCCGGAAATCATGGTTGGAGCGCGTATAGGCTCCCGTTTGGGGCACGATGACTTGATGGTCCCAGATAAGCTTGCCGCTCTTCACGTCCAACGCAATAATGTGCCCATCCGCAGTAGGGGCGTAGAGTTTGTCCTGATAGATCGCGAGGCCTCTCATCACGGAATCTCTTCCGTTCAGTAGTGGATCGGGCAGCGGCCGCAAGTATTGCCACAGCAGATCGCCCGTCACACCGTCCAATGCTTGTACCGCGTTGGCGCTTTCAATGAAGATGACGCCATCGTGCACGAGCGGCGTAATCTCGTCGGCGCTAAGGGGCAGCCCGCGGCTCCACGACAAACGCAGGTTGTTTACGTTTGACTTCTTGATTTGAACGAGAGGACTGTAGCCTAAACTACTGTACGTGCGTCGCCATGTCAGCCAATCTCCGTTCGGTGGATGCTGAAGCATCTCGTCCGTCACCGGCGTGACCTTTTCGAGTTCGGCCGCGCGGCGCGCCATCACGGCCGCGTATATGGCGTCACGATTGGCTGAAATCCGAGGAATGTCTCCGTTCGACGCCCCTTGAACTGCAGGTGCTCGCTGCGCACCCGAGCCCCCTAGTTCCGCGGCAGTAAGTTCCGTTGCGCCCGATTCGACCCCGTTGGCCCTAAGGATATAGGCTTCCAGGTCGGCATAGGTTTGCTGGTTCAGCGCTCCCGGATCGGAAGGCGGCATCTTCTGAAACATGTAAGAAAAGAGTGCAGCCGGCGATTGGGCTCTCCAGTTCTTCTGGAACGACGCTCCCTCGAGCGCCGGACCAAACTCGCCGCCGTCCAGATTGGCGCCGTGGCACATCGAACAGCTGTTGGCATAGGCCGCTTTCCCAAGCTCCGCCTGACTCGCGGTAAAGCTGGGAGTGGAATCCTTTTCGAAAAATCTCTGGGCTTGCGCTTCCGAATATATGGCAAGGCTGGCGAGGATTGTTGCCGTCGCCGTCAGCCCACACAAACGGAGGACCCTGCGCCGTACCATGATGCGGAGCAAATGCGCGGTTTTCTGTGTCGATTGCCCAGTAGTTCTTGTCATTGCGATGCCGCCGCCGATCGGCAAGCGTGTACTTTACTACCGCAAGCCGAGATGCACCACAAGAGGATGACTGGAGTCAGCAATCTGCGCACTTAGAAAGCGTGCGGTTGAAATCAGTGTATGCTGGCGGTGAGTGTCTGCATGAACTCGGCGGCCCGGCGTCCATCGACGACTCGATGATCGCATGAGAGCGTGAGTGTGATCATAGGACGCACGATGGGTTTCCCTTCAACCGCAACCACCCGATCGGCGATTTCGCCGACGGCGAGAATAGCAGCTTGTGGCGGGACGATGATCGCCGTGAACGCGTTGACGTGGTACATGCCGAGGTTGCTTATTGTAAACGTGGCGCTGCTGACGTCGCTGGGCCGAAGGCGGCCAGCGCGGGCGCGCTCGGCAAGCTCTCGCCGCTGAAGGGCGATTTCGCCTAGATCGATTTTATTTGCGTCGCGAATCACGCCGGTAACAACTCCATCTTCAACGGCCATGGCAACGCCGATGTTTACCTCTTCGTTCAATCGAACTCCTTGTCCAGTCCAACTGGCATTAAGGCGTGGATGCCCCTCGAGTGCGCGCGCCACAAAAGAAATCAACAAGTCGGTGTGAGTCGGGCGCACCCCGCGTGTTTCCTCAATAGCATGTGACAATTTCGCCCTCGTCTCGTTCAAGGCGCTTGCATCGACCTCACGAGTAAGGAAAAAATGCGGCACGGTGGTCCAACTCTGAGTTGTTCTCTCCGCCATCAGGCGTGCGATCGAGCTCAGAGGCCGGGTCCCTGTTGGGGCGTCTGTGGCGGCCGGGGTTACCGCAGCTCCCGATGAAGTCGCTCTGGCCGTGGGCGCGGAGGATTCAGCAACAGCCAGAATATCCGCAACTAGAATTTCTCCATCGGCGCCCGAGCCGTGCACGTCTTCAAGGTCCACACCTCGCTCCTGCGCAATCCGGCGGGCCTTTGGGGAGATTCGGACTCGCTTGGCGTCCGCGGGACTTTCCGCGGGTTTTTGGCTCGCGTGAGGGATTGGTGATGTTGAACGACGCGCGCCACCGAGAACCGCACTGCTGACCGGTTCATCAGCCGGAACGGACTCGCCGGTTCCGAGAATCCACGCGATCGTGCGGCCGACCGGAATAACGTCGCCGGGCTGCGCTGTCACTCCTGCGAGAACGCCGTCGGCCAGCGCTTCCACTTCCACGACAGCTTTGTCCGTTTCGATTTCAATCAGGATTTCGCCCTTGGTGACGGTGTCGCCTTCCTTCTTCCGCCAGGAGACGAGTGTCCCGGTCTCCTGCGCCATTTCGAGTGCGGGCATTACGACGCTGATGGGCATGTTGGATTCGCCGTTTCTGAAAATGAGTCATCGACCAGGCGCAAAGGAACAGGCGCCCTCGAAAGGACGCCAAGGAAGAAGGCTTCGCGGCAATCAATCAACTAGCGGACCCTTCCGATTTGGCCCCGGCTTCAACCATTTCGCGGACGTGCAGGCTCGGCGATGTTTCCGTTTCGCGCGTGGTCGGCAGCGGTCCGTTGACCGTGTAATAGCGCTGGCCCGCGACGAGCAATTCCTCGGCCGGGAATCGCGTGATCACTTCGTGACCTGTTTCCGTGACGACGATTTCCTCTTCGATTCGCGCGGCGCTCCAACCGTCCGAAGACGGCCAGAACGTTTCGAGCGCGAAGACCATCCCAGGCTTGAGTTCATAATGCTGGTCCAGCGAAACCAGGCGGCTGATCACCGGTTTCTCCCAGATAGCGAGGCCGATACCGTGACCGAATTGAAGCCCAAAGCAAGACTCTTCGTTCGGGAATCCGAATTCCTGAGCCTTCGGCCAAACGGAGGCCACTTGTGCGGTGGTGCGCCCCGGACGGATGAGCTCGATGGAGGCGTCCACGTACTCCCGGCACTGCTTGTAGGCATCCACCATTGCGCGCGAGGCGGAGCCTATGCTGAACGTTCTGTAGTAGCAGGTGCGATAACCCATGTAGGAATGCAGAATGTCGTAGTAGACAGGATCGCCCGGGCGGAGCACGCGGTCGGAGAAGACGTGCGGGTGGGGATTGCAGCGCTCGCCTGAAATCGCGTTAACTGCTTCGACGTATTCCGAGCCTAGATCATAGAGGACTTTGCTCACCAAGCCTACCGCCTCGTTTTCGCGCATTCCCGGCCTCATGGCGCGGTAGAGTTCGTCGTACGCAGCATCGACCATCATCGCCGAATGGTTGAGGAGCGCGATTTCGTCCTGCGTTTTGATGACGCGGGCGTCGGACAGCATTTGCTGGCCGTCGACGATGCGGATTCCTTCCTTCTGAAGGGCGAAAAGAATCGGCGGTTCGATGATATCTACGCCGAGAGGTTCCCTTTCAAGCCCGAGTTTTTGGAGTTCAACTTTGATTTTCTTGGCGACGTCCTCGGCTCGCCCCATTTCAGGAGACATTGCGCCTCGGAGCAGGGCTATTCCGGCGCGCGAGCGTTCACCGAGCCACGGACAATGTAACTGATGGTGCTTGGCAGCCGAACCGAAATCCCAAACGATCGGTTCGGCGCCGCGAGCGAGCAGAGCGAAGCGGCTATTCTTGTCTTGGGCCCACGTGCCAATGTGCGTGGAAGTGATGTAGCGCACATTGTTCATGTCGAAGCACAGGAGCGCGCCCACCTCTGATTTTTCGAGTAGATTCTTGATGCGGCCAAGGCGCTCTCGGCGCAGACGGTCGAAGTCAATCCGCTGCTCCCAATCAACCGCCATCGTTCCGTAAGTTGGTAGCGCCATCTCAGTTCTCCTGTTCCGGGTCCAGCCCGAATGCGCTCAGGTCCTGCCGCACATTGCGCGGGCCGCATCGAATACCATCTGCTCGGTTGGCACGGTTGCATCCTCGAGCGGCGGAGAAAACGGAATCGGAACATGCATCGCGCCGATGCGTTTGACCGGCTGGTCCAGATAGTGAAAAGCACCGGTGGCAATGACGGAGGCTATCTCCGCCGTCACTCCATACCGCGCGTAACCCTCATCAACTACAATGGCGCGCGAGGTCTTTTTTACGGATTCGACCAAAGTCTCTTCATCCAGCGGCCAAGTCGTACGCGGGTCAATCACTTCGGCGCCGATGCCGATTTCCTCGAGCATTTTGGCCGCGCCAAGCCCCACTTGCACCATGCTGCTGGTCGCCACCACTGTAATGTCATCTCCGGATCTTTTTATATCTGCAACACCGAGCGGGATTGTGTAGTCCTCGGCGGGCACCGCGCCCTTCAGCTTGTACATCATTTTGTCTTCGAAAAAGATCACGGGATTGTCGTCGCGAATCGCGGATTTCAACAGGCCCTTGGCGTCGTACGGCGTCGAAGGTAAGACGACCTTCAGCCCGGGAATATGGCTGAACCATGCGTGAAGCGATTGCGAGTGCTGCGCGGCAGAGCGCCGCGTCGCGCCCAGAGTTGTACGCATCACCATCGGAACTTTCCACTTGCCACCCGACATGTAATGGACCTTGGCGGCCTGATTCGCCATCTGGTCCATAACCAACGCAATGAAGTCACCGAACATTATATCGACCACGGGCCGAAGGCCCGTCATCGCAGCGCCGATAGCCAAGCCGGTGAACCCCGCCTCGGAAATGGGTGTGTCGATCACGCGGTCCGTGCCGAATTCCGCCGACAGACCCGAGAGAACTTTGAAGACGGTACCGGCCTCGGCGACATCCTCGCCCATGATCAACACACGCGGATCACGGCGCATCTCCTCGGCAAGCGCTTCTCGAACTGCCTCAGCCAGCGTCAGTTCCCGCTGGGCGGCGGATGTTTCTTGCAGCACGCTTTTCATTTCACGCGTAGACATCTTGCTGGACCTCGCTCGGATCGGGATACGGCGCCGCTATCGCGAACTTAACCGCCTCATCGATAAGCGATTTCGTTTCCGTCCCGATGCTTTCCAAAAGAGCAGGGCTGGCAAGATTTTCCGCGAGCAGCCACTCGCTTAGCATCTTGATTGGATCTCGTTCAGACATCCACTTCTGCTCTTCCTGTTTGCTCCTGTAATATTCGCGGTTCACATCGCCCACATGATGGCCTCGGTATCGGTACGTATTGCAGAGAAGAAAGGCGGGCCCGTCGCCCTTCCGCGCACGGTCCACAACATTTTTCGCCGTGGAATACACGGCTCGCACGTCCTGCCCATCAACGCTTTCGGCATGAATTCCAAAAGCCTTTGGCCTCGCCAGAACATCTCCGGCTGTTGTCTCCGAGAAATGCGTGTATTCGTTGTAGGTGTTGTTTTCGCAAACGTAAATCACGGGCAGTTTCCAGAGCTTCGCAAGATTCATCGCTTCATAGAGTACACCCTGGCCCAGCGCACCCTCGCCGAAGAAACAGACAGAGACGCGCCCATTGCCAAGCCTTTTGGCGGAGAACGCCGCGCCGGTGGCGATACCCGCGCTGCCAGCGACGATCGCATTCGCGCCGAGGTTGCCAGTTTCCGGATCCGCGATGTGCATCGATCCGCCCTTCCCCCGGCAGTAGCCTGCTGCTTTCCCCAAGAGTTCAGCAAACATTCGATCGGGTGAAGCTCCCTTCGCCAGGCAGTGACCGTGGCCGCGATGAGTGCTTGTGATGTAGTCATCGGAGCGCAGAGCCGAACAGACACCCACTGCAATCGCTTCCTCTCCGATATACAGGTGGGCGAGACCCGGCATTAAAGCGCGTGTGTAGAGATCGTTTACCTGTTCTTCAAAAAATCGAATTGCAACCATCTGCCGGTACATCTGGAGAAATGCCGATCCGTCATCGGCATGCGGAGTTTCAGGGATATTCCTTTTCTTTGCCATGAACTCTCAGGACCTCATCGACCCACAGGACTACTGAGCTCGCGGTGGAAGTGCCACCCGCTTCCGTGCGTGACGCCGGATTCTAGGCTCAGGACGGGAGTTCGGTCAAGTGGCGCGGTGATCTCGAAAAGCAAGAAAATGCGCTCTCGTGCTCTGCTCACCTCCGTAAAATCCAGGCGGCGCGTGCGCGGCTGGCGCGAAAGAGCTGTGAATCAAGCAATTTAGTAACTTCCCCGCATCGTCCTGGTGTAGCATCTGCGTCCTCGGAGGCGAAATGAGATCGAAGATCGTATTCGCGATTTTATTGTGGCTTTTCGCGACGTCATTCCTTTCGGGCCGGGCGCTTGGGCAGGCACCCGCCACGGAAGATGCGGCGTGCATCCCGACGCCAGAGGAGGCAGCCCAGCTCTTTACCGCGCGCGGACGAGGACCCGCGAGACCGGGCCCCGGACCAGCGGCGCAGCCGGTCCCGCGCAACCTGGCCATAACTGCCATTCCGGGCGTCGTCGCCGCGGGAGGGAAGTGGACGAAGGTCTGGCAGGAGGGCGGCAACAGCGCTGACGGCATCATCGCCGACAAGGACGGAAGCGTGCTGGTGGCGCAGGAAGACTACGACACGGTCCTCAAGATCGACGTAGACGGCCAAACATCCGTGGCCGTCGCAGATGCCAAAGGCGTGGGGGCGCTATCCATGGATCGGCAGGGACGCCTCTACGGCGCACATCGAACAGAGAGACCTGGATCGACCAAGCCCGACAAAGAGTCGATCGTGAATGCCACCACGATCCTGGCGCCAGAACGCACGACGATAGCAGACAAGTGGGCCGACGGCACGACGTTAACGGAGCGGCCAAACGATCTCGCCGCTGACAGCCATGGTGGCGCGTACTTCACGTCAAGCTGCTTATATTACGCCAGCCAAAAGGGCGTCACTGTGATGGCGGGTAACATCCGCACGAACGGGATCGCTTTCAGCCCGAACGACAAGATTCTTTACGTCACGAATGGAGGGCAGATCGTCGCGTTCGACGTGGAGGGGCCTGGCAGGCTCGCCAACCGCCGCAATTTTGCGGTGCTCCCGGCGGGCAACTACGGGGACGGCATGGCAGTTGATTCAAACGGACGGCTGTACGTGAGTTCAAGCGCCGGCGTTCAAGTCTTTGATAAAGCCGGAAAGTATCTCGGTGTGATTCCTACGCCGCGCGGCATCATCAGTGTCGCCTTCGCAGGTCCGCACAAGAAGACACTCTACGTGGTCGGCAGCGGCGCGGACGACAACAACGGCCAGCCGATTCGTCAAGGCCCGCAGCACACGGCTGCGGCCGTTTACAGGCTACAGGTGATCGCGCAGGGCCTGAAGGACCGCGCCAAATAACGCTGATCTGGATTGATCGTCAGCCGTTCGGCAGGCGCCGCTTTAGTCCACGCCATCCTACTTAAACAGTGACTGGGCTCTTTTGTCGTTCGGGTACCAGTAGTGTAGATGGCAATCCTCGCAGGCTTTGTCGATGCCGTCCTCCGCTTGAAATAGGGCATCCGTGTTTTTCTCATCGACCGCCTTCATGGCCACGGCGGCGGCGTTTTGGAGTCCCCACGCGCGGCGGATGAAGGCCGGGCGGTCGCCATCAATCAGCTTTTGAATTTGCGCTGGCTGAAGCTCGATATCGGGATTCTGGGATTTGACGTCGGGCGGCGCCACTTTGCGGCCGGGCATCACCAAGAGATTTGGCGCTTCGAGCAGCACGATCAGGCGCAGGCGCACCGCTTGCCAATTGTCCGCGTTGTAAGCCGGACTCACGCCCGCGGTGTCTTCGGTGAATGTTTCGTCCTGCGGCGCGATCTTGCGCACACCGTGCTCATCCGAAACCACTTCGACCGAGCTGAAGACGAAGTCGCCGCTGGGATCGACCATTGAGTCCATGATGTCCTTGATCGTAGCGGGCCTCAAAAGCTTCGGCGGCGCTTTCCGACACCCCGCTCCGAGAAATATCAGGCTCGCCGCCACAACCCAATAGTATGGCTTCATGGTCTTTCGGCTCCTGCCGCTGATTTCCGTTTCACATATAGACTTTTGCTCAGTTCGAACACGAATTCCGTCGCAACCTTATCACACCGCCTCATTTCGCGCGCTGGCACTTTGCTATTTCCTGTTGACATTGCTTCCCAGTGAGAGTAAATCGGGCGGGTGCAATCTCAAGGCGTACGTTGTACTTAGGGTGGGCTCCGGGGGGAGACGCGTTCAAGTCCTCGCCAGGCGTAGGCAGCTGATCCCGCGCGATGTGAGTTGAGCTTAAACTATCGTTGGGGGGAGCTATAACACATGCGTAGTAGACCGTTTGTAATTTCCTTTGCCTTCGTGGTCCTCATTGGAATCGCTTGGACGTGTCCGATCGCAGCAGCACAGAACCAGCAAGCTAGGCAGCCAGGGGTGCAGGTGCTACAGAACCCCGCAGCGTACGAAGGAACACCCGAGCAGCGCTGCGCCGCGCAAACGCAGGGCCGGGCGGGCCGGGGCCAATTCAACTTGCCGCGCGGCTTCTTTACTGGACCGCATGGTGAATATACGAACGTGATCGGCCCCATGAGCATCTGCACCCCGACGTACAAGACCCCGCAGGAGGGAATGAAGCCTCTGCCGGTCGACCTGTTTACGTCGAAGAACTTTTACCTGGATAAAAAGGACTGGCTGGACCCGCGCTATTATCGCTGCAATACGCCTCGTCAGTTGACTGACATCTGGACCTCGCGTCGCTTCTTCACTGATTCCGGCAAGCCACCCGAATCGGCCGCTTGGGGCGACTGCAAGTGGGATGAATCCCGAGACTCGCTTGTAAGCCACCTGCCCTATAAAACAGCCGAGGAGCAGTACGATGCCTTGCTGGCGGCAGCGAAGGCGAAGGGCGGTCCCACCGTCTACACCAAAGCAACGATCCCGGATTGGGACGGATGGTATACGCGGGACATGCAGGCGGATACTCAGGCGGAGTGGGTTTGGGGGACGGTGACCCAGGTTCCCACGGTCTTGTCGCTGCTCACGCCGGAATATCAAGCACGCATGGTGCAAGGCATCTACCACGAAGCGGTCAGCAATGCGCCCCAGTGGGAGGCCTCTTTCTGCTGGCCCGAGGGATTCATACGCTGGTGGTCCCAGGCTTCGCAAGCGGGAAATTTTGAGCTCACGATGACCCCTTGGAATGTCCAATTCCTCTCTGGCATCGCGGATAACTTCCTGCGGCAAGTTTGGATTGGAAGGCAGCCTGTGCAAAAGGTGCCGCAGTGGTACGGCGAGACAGTGGGATTCTGGGATGGAACCACTCTGGTTACCTGGACGTCAGATATTCAGGCCTGGAACCTGTCGCACTGCATGTTTGAAACTAGCGGCAAGTTGGAGACAGTGGAAATCTGGAAGCCCGTATACGACGCCAAGGGCGAGTTCGTCGAACTCGATCAGGATACCGTGTTTTATGATCCCGAAGCGTTCGTACAACCGCTGCATGCCACCTATCGTTATCGCCGGACAGCGAAGCTGGACTCTCCGAATATGCGATTCACTTACATCGAGTGCCTGAGCAATATCAAGGACATAAATGGCAGGGCAACTCAGCTGACCGCGGCGGACCCTGACTACGTGGACTATTACGGCCGGCCGTGGGCGCAGGACTGGGAAAAGTATTTCGAAAAGGGCTGGAAAGATACGCCAGACCAAAACTCTGTGCCCCAGAGCATACTCGATTTGTTGAATGGCGGTAAGAAATAACGACTTGAGCGGTCGTGCAGGCATGTTCGATGGCTTGGGGTCGCCAACAGAACGGAGAGCACTGAAGATGAATAATTCGTTGACCAGAAGTTGGGTGATTGCGGTGTGCCTTGCATTTGTCTCGGTGGTTGTCTACTCCCGCCCAACGTTCGCGCATCACTCCTTCGCCATGTACGATCAAACCAAAGTGCTGGTCCTAACCGGCGTAGCCCACCAGTTGATCGCTCAGGCGAACCACGCCGAGTTGCACTTTTATTTGATCGGACCGGACGGAAAACTTGAGAAGGACAAGAACGGCCAGCTCGTTGATTGGGGCGTGGAAATGGCCGGTGCCGCGGCTGTGGCGCGAGAAGGGATCACCGGCGACTCCTTCAAGGCCGGAACGATATTTACGGTCCACATGAATCCGCTTCGAACCGGCGGTAATTTTGGATCCCGGGTTGGCCCCATCTACCAATGTCCTTGGAGGACGCCTCCGGCTCCAGGTAAGACCTGCGATACTGTAAGTGGCATGAAGACTATCGGCGGAAACTACTAACGACGTGTGGATGGATGGGGTGGCGGCGCAGCAGCTGTCGCGCCGCCGAAAGGTCCCCGGCCAAAGCACATAGTCCTGTAAACACGAACCAAGGAAGACTGAAGTGAATCGATTTGCTGACTGGCTGAGCAAGACATCCCCGAGCCACACCCTGCGAGTCCACGAGAGTTGGGTTATCCCGGGCGTTCAATCCATCCACATTATAGGCATTGCAATCATAATGGGATCCGTATTCATGATCCTTCTCCGCATTCTGGGATGGGCGGGCACGGATCAAACCCTGCGCCAAACGACAGACCGGTTCGGTCCGTGGTTGATAGGCGCACTGTTCCTCCAACTCGCAACGGGCCTTGTGATGATACTCGCGGAGCCCGTGCGTGAACTGGTGAACTTCTCGTTCTGGACGAAAATGGTCTTCGTAGCCGCGGGTACGCTGCTTGCCGGTATTTTTCTAATCACGCTTCCGAACCACGAGCAACGGTGGGAAACACTTGTCAACCGCAGATCCATTAAGTCGCTGGCGGTCGTGACGTTCGTGATTTTTCTATGCATTATTGTGCTGGGGCGCCTAATCGCTTACGACCATATCTGGGGCTCTTGGTCGCCGGCGAAGGTAGGGTACTAATCAGTCTTGGAACCGGGACCCAATGCCAATTGACGCTTTTCTCAAGAGTGTCGAGGCGACTCGATTCGCCACTACCATTCGCGATTCGATCTGGATGTTTCCGATAATCGAATCGATTCACGTCATCAGTTTTACTCTCGTTGTCGGCACGATTGCGATCATCGACCTTCGGTTATTGGGGCTTGCTTCGACCCAGCGATCCTTCCTGCGGATGTCGTCAGAAATTTTGAAGTGGACGTGGGCCGCCTTTATCGTGACGGTGGCCACCGGCCTCACGATGTTCACCACAAACGCGCAAATCTACTATCACAATCCCTTTTTCAGGACAAAAATGGTGTTGCTCGTGCTCGCCGGTGTGAACATGGCCGTTTTTGAGCTGACCTCGGGCCGGACGATCCACGACTGGGATAAGGCTCCATCAGCGCCCCGTGCGGGCAAGGCCGTGGCTGTCCTGTCGCTGGCCTTATGGATCGGCATCATCTTCATGGGCCGGATCATTGGCTTTACAACGCATCCCGGCGCAGTGGCGCCCCCAACGCCCGGCGTAAACTACGACAACTTCCTAGAGCCGCCCTCAAGTACTAATAACGGAGGAACCTCAACCGCGCCCCCTGTTAATCCGGTTGGTAAGTGAAATTGAAGCGCGGTGTCGGAGGTGCGCGCAGTGCGCGCTGGCGCAAAGTTGAGCCTGTTTTCTTCGCTTCATTCCCTTGGCGCAACCACAAAAATGCCCTTGCCTGCAACGGGGACGAAAACGTGTCTGTTCCTTGAATTTGCGGCGACCGAATGGCTCCCCAGGGGAATGTACGTAACAAACTTCTCGGTGGCGGCATTCACCACGGCCACGTTGGAATTTCGGGAGAAGTAGTAGTTGTCAGATCCGGGGTCATACCAGACCTCGTCCGCGTCGGCGCCTTCGGGAATGGGCTTTCCGACCTTGCCCGTCCTAGGATCGACCGTCACGCCGCCCACGCTGCCGCACACGGTCATCAGGCGCCCGTTTGGACCCACCGTCAGGCCGCTAAGAGTAAGGCCAAGCAATCCGCCCGTGCAGTCCACCGGGAAGCTCTTGACCGGATTGGGGAGGTGGTGGGGATCGAAGACATCGAGACGATTCTTCGTTCCGGGGACGTTCTGGTAAAACATGTCGGTCTCGCGAACCCATGCCGGTTGTTCCATACCATCCTGACTCCTGGGATAGACGTATCGTCCCAACACGGAGCCATCGGTGACGGATACGAACGTGATATACGCCGGCGAATCGCCATCGTTCTCGGCCAACAGGATCCGATCTATAGGATCGAAAGCCAATTCATCAATTCGGCCCTTGCCGCCGGTCGGGATCGACCGAATGACGGCAGTACCCGGCTTCTCGTCCGCTTCGATGATGTCTGCGTCACCGTCTCCAGCCCATACGTGGCCGAGATCGTCCGTCACCACTCCATTGGGCCCAGCACAGAGGCGCATATCTTTGGGGTTGTTCGGACAAGGTCGGCTGCCTGTGTAATGGCCCTTGGCGATGAAGCCGAGGAACGTGTCTGTAGCGGAATCAATCAGGTCAATGGCATCGTTCGTACGGTCGGCTAGGTAGTATCTTTGTTTGGAGTTGTCGTTCCAGCTCACGTCAAAGAAGCGGAGATTGGTAGGCGAACCTTTGACGAGAGTTGGTCTCTGTAAATAGCTGCGCCGATTCGCGTGCCGCGGTAGAGGCTTGTTTGGCGCCTTGCTGATTAGCCGTCCGTGCTGCCAAGGAGAGAAACAATGCCGAAGAAGCCAAGACTCCCCAAACTCGTTTCATCTGGCCCTTACCCAGTGCAATTTTCGTTTTCTCGCCCGGCCTCAATTTCAGCCGCTGGAAAAAAGTACGGCTAGGCTCGGCCTAAACTCGGCCCTTGCCTAGCCGTATTAAATCGTGCCCTCTAATTGTCGAGAGGGTCCCCCTTCGGAACGGCTCAGAACGTTGCTTTCAAGCCCAATGACATGAGCCGAGCGCCGCCGGTACCGTTGAGTAGGTTGCTATCGTTCGGCTGCCCGTGAGATTGCCCGAAAAAGAACGGGATGTTCACGACGCCACCTAAAAATCCCCCGGAGTACATGTGGTTATTGAGGACGTTGAACGCCGAAACGCTGAACTCCAAGCCAACTCGCTCGGTGACCTTGAAGTTCTTGCGCACGGACAGGTCCCATTCGTGAAACCCCGCCCCGATAAGAGACCCGGGCCTCATGTTGCCGAAGGTTCCTTGAGCGGGGGGAATAATCACTGACTTGCCGTTGGGAGACATATAGCAAAAGCCGGCGGCGTTCAGGGAATCTAACCCGGTCGTGCCCACCGATGAATTCACCGGCTCTGCGGTAGCGGCAGTTGTGCAAGCCGCCGGGAAAGCCGATCCACATGCGGGTCCGTAGCAATCAATAAAGGGCGGACCATTGGGATTGGGGAGTTTTCCAAGGTTATTGAAATTGCGCCCGCTTCCGTAGAGTGACCACGGTTCGGAAATACCGCCGAAGAGACCTCGGTTGTCGTTCACGCCGGCCAAGTCAGAGCCGAGAGTGGTGCCGTAGAAGGGCTGTCCGCTCTGCACGTTGATTAAGCTCGATAGCTGCCAGCCCTTCAGCAACTGCGCCGGCGCGTTAATTGCAGGTATATCGTAAACCAGCGTGATGCCCAAATCCTGGGTCGGCGTGTGAAGCCCGTAGTCGCAAGATATGCAGTTGCTATTCAATATGTACGGATCGTTGCCGCCCGGAGGGGTGCCCAAGTCCCTCGAGAACGTATAGGCAAGATTCATCGTCAACCCGTGGAAATTGCGCTGGACGAACGTCGCTTGCAAGGCGTTGTAGTTCGAATATCCGCCCGGCCCATATACAAAGATTCCCTGGAACCAAGGGAACTGGCTGTAATACGGCTGCCGCAACTGAATCGCTGCGGGGTCCGAGGTTCCCGGTGTCGGCTGATTAATGTTGATCTCGCTGGCCAAGTCGTACGCGTGGGTGCCCACGTAATTTACCGTCAGCGACGTGGTTGACCCGAACGCGTGCTCGATGCCCAGCGTCCACGTGTACATCGGCGAACGAGAGTTCGACGTGTTCATCGAGAGCTGCCCGTTTGGAAGTCGAACGACGGTGCCTCTCGCCTTAATCGTGCATGGCGAGGGCACGATGCCGTTTGAAAGCGTGAGATTGCCGGTGCCGCACGTCAAATCACTGCTGAGGGTGGCGGGAAATACTGGGCTGCCGACGACCCAGTTTAGACCATTTCCGGGAATGGTAACTTGCCCATTGCGGACGGCCTGCGGGTTCGTCGAGGCCGGAAATACCAGTCCGCTATCGTTATAGAGGTTAAACCCGGTGGGGATGGAGTTAAGACCTGCCCCGAAACCATAAGCAAGCAAGTCGTCGATTTGCGGCGTGTCATAACTAATGCCCATACCGGCCCGCAGGACCGTCGTGCTCTTCCCGGTGATGTCCCAAGCGATGCCGGCGCGTGGAGCGAAATCGTGGTGGTCCGCCTTATAAAGCGGAATTCCGTTTTGCTGCACCATGCCCGTCGGTGAAAACGGATCGAAATTGCCGGCGTTGTTATTGTCCACCAACATGGCCGGCTCCAACTCGTAGCGCAGCCCTAAGTCCATGGTCAGCCTGGAGTTTATCCGGAAATTATCTTCAAAGTACAGAGCCTCTCGGTTGAAGCCGACCGAGGTGTCCTCTTGCTGGGGATTGACCAAAAGTTGGCCGTTGCTGATATTCCCTGCGAGGAAGTCCTGCAAATCCGTGCACGTAGCGCACGAAATGCCGCCAAAGTAGTTGAGCGTTCCGGCGATGTTGCCCGGTGCACCCAACCCGTGGAAATAGGTGTGATGAAACTCGAAACCAAATTTCATGTTGTGGCTGCCATGCGTGAAGGCAACGTTGTCGTATATGGTGTATGTAGTCTGAAACACCTGCTGGTCGGCAAGGAAAAACGCTGCGCCTAGGCTCGGATAGCCCGAGGTACTGAAGTTTACGACCGGAAATCCGCACAGCGGCGCCGGAGGGTTCGTACCAGATATGAAACCAAGCGCCGCGTAGTCCGGCTGTCCTGCGTTCGCCCCGCAATCCGCGTTGCCATCTCCCAGGTTGTAGCGGTTGTATCCGAACCGAACGTCATTCACCCAGCTCGAATTCGGTGTATTGATCCACACGGCGCGCAACATTTGCGTACGGCTGATGTTCCGGTTGTCCCAGAACGTAGGTTCGCCGGCGTTGGGCGTTAGAGTGACGGCTTGACCAAAGAAATATTCACCATTGATCGAGTTCGTTTGATTTGGATGGAAGTCGATGCGCCCGATCACGTTGTTTGAATGTCCCACGAACTGCGCTGGAAAGCCGACATTCGTGGTTGAGGTTCCGTTGTACCTGAAAACTCCCTTATTCCCGCAAGTTGCTACCCCGCCAGTCACGGTGCAATCGGCCAAGTTCAGGCTCAATTGACTCGGCGTGACGTCCTGGCTGATCAAATTATCGATGGCGTACGGTATGCTGTCCAAGTTGTTATTCACGAACGCTGTGGTCGGCAGACTTCCCACGGTTGTCCCGCTTCCAACCGTGTAGCGCATTCCGTCGAAAGCGGCGAAATAGAACAGCTTGTTCTTCTTGATGGGACCGCCAAAGGACCCTCCGAACTGCTTAAAATCATCGGTCTGCTTTGGCGCGCCGGCAAGGTATGGATCGTACGCATCAAGGTTGTTGTTGCGGGCAAACAGATATGCAGTCCCGTGAGGAGTATTGGTCCCCGATTTCAGACCCACATTGACCACCGCGCCCTGGAACCAGCCGTATTCCGCCGGTGGGTTCGTCATTACGTTTACTTCCTGGACGGCATCCTGCGGCAAGATCGTGAGCTCATCCGTGCTACTGGCGGCGCCAATCAGAGGGCCGGAATTCACGAACATGTTCGTGTTTTCCACGCCGTCAAGCAAGTAATAGTTGCCTTGGCCGCCAGCGCCGTTGGTTTCGTAGTTCGGCGTATTCCCGCCCGGGTTTCCGTGGACGCCGGGCTGGAAGTCCAGTACTTTCGTGTAGAGGTGCCCGTTAATTGGCAATTGCGAGAGTTGGGTGTCCTCAACCGTGCTGGATAGCACCTCGTTGCTGACGTTGATGATCGGCACCGCTTCAGTCACCGTCACCGTCTGAGCTGCCGTGCCCACCTCCATGACTAGGTCTGCGCGGACCGCTTGGCCAACTCCCACCGTGATGCCCGTGCGGTTCAGAGTTTGGAACCCCGTGAATGTCGCGCTCACCGAGTAGTCGCCAGGAGTAAGGCTGGGAGCCGAATACTGACCGGCCGTATCCGTCGTCAAAGTGCGTGCCACACCCCGCTGGACATCGGTGACGGTTACCTTCGCGCCCACAATGACTGCGCCGCTTGGGTCCGTAACGGTCCCGGTAATGCTTCCGAGATTGAGCTGCGGAAAAGCCGGGAGACAGAAGAGCAACACTCCCAGCACGACAAGACCTACCGCTTGAAACACCTTCATGGCACGGATACACCTCGACGAAGAATCCAATGAAGACGTTTCCATGTTCCCCCCCCTCACGGTAACAGTTTGTAAGCCCTAGCGGTCCCAACGCTACGACACGGGAACCAGGTGACGTTAAGGCAACGCGCAGTGATCAATGACGATTTAACGGCCACCCACCCCGCCCCCACCTACACGTGCCGCACCCTAGAACACCACGCCTAGAAACGTAGTCGGGCGGAGCTTTATCCCCTTGCGTCAGCAATGTCAAGCGAAAAGTTCAAGTGCGGAAGCTTATGAGCCGTTTGCGTGGCCCGTCATGCCTGATACGGAGAACCCAGCCGAAGTGTCGCTGTATAGTCGCCGCGGTGTCATCGCACCGTCTACCGCTCTAGAAACCGCCCATGGCGAAACCTCCTTAGTGGTATTATTCCGCGTCGCGGGGCTCGAAGAGTGGAGCCGAACGAAGCGATATATTGCTGTCGGCGCCGCGGACATGTCGAATTGCCAATGAGGAGGTGACGCGATGAATCGAAGGTCTTTTCTTGGCTATGGCACGGCGGCGACGGCGGGTCTTTTTATCGGGGGAGCCTTCCAGCAATCATCGGCACAGGACCTTGGGTGCTCATCGCCGAGCGCCGTCGTTCGCACCACCGCGGGACGGGTACGAGGTATAAAGCGGGATAAAGTTGACGCATTTTTTGGTATTCCCTACGGCGCGTCAACCGCAGGCTCTGGCCGTTTTATGCCACCTTCCAAACCGGATTCCTGGACGGACGTCCGCGACGCCGTGCATTTCGGCCCTAGGTCGCCGCAGGGGCCCTCGACTTTGATTCCGGAGGTGGCCGCCGTGGACCGCAGGGAGCCTGCCGGCGAGGACTGCCTGTGCTTGAACGTGTGGACCGCGGGGCTAGGCGCAGGTGATAGACCGGTCATGGTGTGGCTGCACGGCGGTGGGTACTCCCAAGGATCCGGCGCCTTCATAATTTATGATGGAGCGAACCTGGCGTGCCAGCACGATGTCGTAGTCGTCACGTTGAACCATCGCCTCAACGTGTTCGGTTACCTCTATCTTGCCGAACTGGGCGGGGAGAAGTATGAGGACTCGAGCAATGTTGGAATGTTGGACATCGTCGCTGCGCTGGAATGGGTGCGGGACAACATTGCGGAGTTTGGCGGTGATCCACGCAACGTGACAATCTTCGGCCAGTCCGGCGGCGGCGGAAAAGTCAGCACGCTGATGGCGATGCCATCGGCCAAAGGTCTATTTCACCGAGGCATTGTGGAAAGTGCCTCCGCAATCAGGGGCGTACCCAAAGATGAGGCAACGAAATCGGCTGAGGGATATCTCGCGAAGCTGGGACTTAAGCCCGATCAGGTTGATGAGCTCCAGAAGCTTCCGGTGGAGAAGCTCGTCGCGGCAATGGACGGCGGAGGCGCGATGGGCGGGGCTGGTCTCCGTTTGGCGCCCGTAGTGGATGGTCATTCGCTACCGAGAAACCCGTTCGATCCGGACGCACCAGAAATATCAGCCACCGTTCCGCTCTTGATCGGCTCGGTAGAAACCGAGGTCACCTTCATGCGTGGCACGCCGCTGGATCCGATGGACGACGATGCCCTGCATGCGCATATCAGGCAAGTACTGCGCGGCGTTGATAACGCCGCAGCGGATCGGTTGATTGATGTATATCGAAAGGGTCGTCCGAACATCAGCAATACGGATCTCTATCTCATCCTTGCATCGGATGCCACCTTTCGGGCGGGCGTGTTAACCGAGGCCGAGCGCAAAGCGGACCAAGGAATGGCTTCTGTCTACATGTATTATTTCACCTGGAGATCGCCGGTGAGGGACGGAAAACTGAGGACCTTCCACACGCTCGAAATCCCGTTTGTCTTCGACAATGTTGATTTGGCGACGGCCATGACCGGCTCGGGTCAGGAACGATATTCTCTCGAGGACAAGCTCAGCGGCGCCTGGGTTGCTTTTGCGCGCACCGGAAAGCCAAGCCACGAGGGTTTGCCAAACTGGCCGGCGTTCGATACCAAACAGCGCGCAACCATGATCCTCAACAACGAGTGCGAAGTCGTCAATGATCCAAACGGTGCGGAGCGGCAGGCGCTCCTGGCCGTTCGGCACGTCCAAGGAATGTGACAAGGAGATGGAACAGCGGACTGGAACGAATCGCGCAGCGGCAATCGCAATTCTGCAAATGCGTTCTTGGTGCCGAAGTTGGATTTTAGAATATACTCTGCGGGCCGATAGCCTGAAAGTTTGTTCTACCAAATGCCTACGGCAATAAAAGGAGTCACTGGCAGCGATGACTAATCGAAGTTTGGAGGAACTGTTACAAACGGTCGGGAATCCGGTCAAACTATTGCGTAATTCGCAGATAGGACCGTATGCCTTTCCCGTGGTGCGGTCCGAGTTTTCGAACTGGAGGGATGAACAGCGCGCATGGAAGGAAACGTGCGCTCTTTTCGATCAATCCCACCACATGACGGATCTTTATGTAGAGGGTCCTGACGCTCTGAAATTATTCTCCGATTTAGCTATCAATAGCTTTAAAAACTTCAAAGTCAATCAGGCCAAGCAATTTGTTGCCTGTAACCGTGATGGCTATGTGATTGGCGATGCCATTCTTTTTTATCTGGATGAAAATAGATTCAACCTCGTTGGGCGTCCGCCCGCTCACAATTGGGTCCAATATAATTTAGAGACTGGCCGGTATAAAGCATCCGCGGAGAGAGATGAGAGGTCCGCTGTCAATCAAGGCAAACGAAAAACTTTCCGATACCAGATTCAAGGCCCCAATGCTCTCCGGGTGATGGAGAAGGTCACGGGAAAACCCACGCCGGATATCCGCTTCTTTAACATAGGGCTATTCAACATCGCGGGCTGGGACGTTCGCGCACTGCGTCACGGAATGGTGGGACAACCCGGATGGGAACTTTTCGGACCCTGGGAGTACGGGGACGAGGTCCGAAACGCCATTGTCGAAGGCGGTAAGGAATTCGGGATTCGGCAAGTAGGCTCTCGCGCTTACCCCACCACCTGCCTCGAATCGGGGTGGATTCCGTCTCCTCTACCGGCGATTTACAAGGGCGAAGAGATGAAAGGATATCGGCAGTGGCTCAAATCGACGAGCTATGAAGCCACCGCGTCACTTGGAGGCAGCCTTTATTCCGACGACATCGCCGACTATTATCTGACTCCCTACGATCTTGGCTACGGGCCTTTCATCAAATTCGACCATGATTTCGTTGGGAGGCAACCCCTTGAAAAAATGGCGGACAACCAGCGGCGGAAGAAGGTAACGCTCGTCTGGAACCGAGAGGACCTCAAACGTGCCTCCGGCTCCCTATTCGAGGCGGGCGATATCGCAAAATATATCGACCTTCCTTTGGCGAACTACTCCACTCTTCCCTTCGATAAAGTGTTGAAAGACGGCAAAACCGTCGGCGTGTCGACTTACACTGGCTACACCTACAATGAACGCGTTATGCTTTCGCTGGCTGTTGTTGATAACCGGCAGAGCGAGGTGGGCACTGAAGTCACGATCGTCTGGGGCGAAGAAGGCCGCGGATCGTCAAAGCCGACGGTCGAGCGCCACGTGCAAGCTGAAATCCGCGCGACCGTTGCGTCGGTGCCCTACGCAGAAGTTGCACGCGTCGCCTATCGGCCGCACTGAGCCTGCGCTGGTTTAGGAGGGGACGGGATGGCATACATATTTCATCAAGACGAACTGCCGAGACTGGTCTCGGTGGTGCCGGGTCGCGAGCGGACGTTCTTCGTCAACAAGGAGCTGACCAAGATCGACGACATGCTCGCGGGCGTCATGCACTATGACAAGGGCGCTTCCTCGCCCTATCATCTGCACAAAAATTGCGAGCACTTTTATTTCATTATGGAAGGACAGGGCACCGTGGAATCGGAGGAAGGAACCCGCGACGTGAGCCCGGGCGACCTGGTTTTCATTCCCGCCGAGGAGAAGCATCGCCTGCGAGCCTCCAAAACGCCTCTGTTCTATTTCGAATTTCAGGCGCCGAACCGTTTTGTCACCACAATTCTGGACGGCACACCCGACGACCTTCGCTGGAACCGCGTGGAAGGTGGAGTCTGGGTTCAGACGTAATTCGGTTGCTCGAAGGAGAGTTTATGCTGACCTTTATCGGCACCAACAAGCTCCCGCGGGAAAAAACGCCAGAGGGCGAAGTCACGGAGATCTTGAACCGCAGCCTGTGCGGCGCCAAGAATGTAGTTGCGGCGCTGCGTTGGCTGAATCCCGGAGAGAAATTCAAGGCCGAACCCTCCAACAAGCACCAGCTTATCTACCTGATGGAGGGGACAGGAAGCATCCGCCTCGACAACAAGGATTATGACGTGCGGAAGGGCGCGGGCGTGTATCTGGGTCCCTCAGAAACCGCGACGATCCAGCCGGCCTCGGGTGCTTCGTTGAAGCTTTTGCACCTCGTGGTTCCCCAGATTCCAGGATGACGATCGCTCTTCCCCGAAGTAGCTTCCGAAATGACGCCTACGACTGCGCGTTCGCCCGAAAGGTAAAGGAGATGGATTTTGACTCTTTCGGCGCGAGTGTGACGGTCTGATCCAGGGTTTTGTTCTGTTCGTGCCAGGCTTCGATGGTGTAGGTGCCCGGCGGAAGATTCTTGAGCGCGAAATCCCCGTCCTTGGAAGTGACGGCGAAATATGGCTGATCGAAGACAAATGCGTAGGCGCGCATCCAAGGATGAATATCGCACAGGATCGGCATCGCGAATTCGGGCAGTTCGAATGTGGATTTAATTGGAGCTGAGCCGACGGGCTCCGACGAACCCCATCGGTCATTATTGCGAGCCATCACAAGCACGTTGTGGATGGTCGGATCACCGTTCGTGACCTCGAACGGCTGGTTGACCATCAGCGCGAGAACGTGGGGCTCGTACATGCAATTCTTTTGATCGAGGATTACGGGAGTTTGCGGCGCGACGTAGCGATAATGCCCAAGGCCGGATTTCACGTAGACGACAACGTCGGCGAGTCCACCGTTCGCGCCCCTGACCACCGTTGTCGGTATCACCGGTTTCGGGTTTGCTTTCATGCACGCCGGGTTGGCGCTCATGTCGATCGGGTGAAGGACCGGAGGCGTGCCATCGAAAGTAACCCTGCCTGTGATGGACGCAGCGGTTGCCGGGTCGACGGGAGGCGCAAGAGGCGCGGCAGCCTCGTTTTTGACTTTGCTTCCACAGCCCGTGAGCGCGAGGAAAGAGGCAAAAGCACCGAGAAGCGCGAGACGATAAGTGGGAATGTTCATTGCGTCCAGCCGAATGCTTCGAAATTCGGAACCGAAACGGCAGCGACCACGCCGAGCCAAAGGCGATCCCAGCAAAGTAGATTATTACAAGAATCCGTGGGCGTTGCCAGGACTAGCGCAAACGCTGCCAAGAAGAGCGCGGAGATTGCGGAACTGCCCCTTGAAGTCGCGGATAGGGCCGATGTCCTTCTTGACTCGGCGCTTGTCACTGATACGCCTGGCATCGAAATTGCCCACCCTCTTAATCCCATGCTCGCGCTGTTCTGGTGCTCAAGAATTTTGGCCGGACCCGCGCCAGCCCTCCGTTTGCGATGCGACGCATAGGGACGTCCAACCAGTTTTAGTTTGCGTGTTCCAGCAAAGGAATGTGATGGAGCGCTTGACAAGTTGCTCATGAAAATATACACGGAGGTGGGGCACTTTTGCTGGAAAGGCTAGATTCCACAACCGAATCGAAAAATAGACGATTGTCGGAATGTAAGCTAAGGAGAACAAGCTATGCACAAGGCAAGAATGGCGGCGGCCATGGTGGTGTTGGTTTTTCCGATGCTGGCTGCGGCGCAGGATAAACCGACTGTGAAACGCGTTCCTGTCCAAACGAACTCGGTCGTGTCGGGGAAAGAAATGTTTCAGACCTACTGCAGTCCGTGTCACGGCAAATCGGGCAAAGGCGACGGACCCGCAGGACCGGCCATGAGGGTTCCGCCTCCTGACCTGACTCAACTCGCTGCCAAGAACAACGGCGTATTCCCTGAGGCGGAGGTTGCCGAAGCATTGCGGGAGGGACCAACCGCGACCCACACTACGCCGGCGCACGGCTCACAAACCATGCCAGTTTGGGGGCCTGTTTTCAGATCTATGAGTCCCCAGACCGCCGGACTGACAAACCTGCGGATCCACAATTTAGTCGAATACGTGAGGAGCATTCAGGCGAAGTGACGTCCGCAAACATGTAGTCGTTGCTGGAGGCTGGCCTTTTTGTTCAGCGCAGGCGCCATTGTGGGACGGCTTCTGCGCTGAAGCCTGTATTTCGCCTTGGTTGCTCGTTTGCGGTGGATTCGAGATCCGAAACGCCCCTTATTTGGCCACATAAATGAAATCAACAATTGCAGTCTCTCCCGCGCGAACGCTTACTTGGCGCTCCTGGGTTCCGAAGGTTGCCGTCCATACAGCCAGCGTGTAGTCACCCGACGGGACTCCTCGTATCGCGAAAACGCCGTCGTCTCCAGTCACGGCGAAATACGGATTGGTCACGACTCCGATGTACGCCTGCATCCATGGATGAAGGTTGCAGTTCACTGAAATCATCACTTGGGGACTCGAAAACTTCGTCGTGACCGGATCCGAGCCCGGCTTTTGGCTCACGTTCAAGTGACGGCCGTTTCTCGGCGAGATGTGAATGTTGTGTGCCGTAGGGTCCTCCGTTACTACCCGGAGCGGCTGCCCAACCTCGATTCCCAATACATGCGGCTCGTAGCGGCATCCCTTTTGCGTGATGGTCACCATCTTCGTGGGTGCGGGCATGTTGAGATTGCCGCTACCCTTTGAGATGTATACGAAGGCATTTGGTAGCGTATTGTTCGCGTTCACCCGCCCGTCTTCGGGCAACACCTTCCCCGATTGCTCCGATGCGCAGACTGGATCAGCGTCCATCAGAAGTGCGTGGAGTTGCGGTGGCTTCCCGCTAAAATTCACTTTGCCCGTGATATCGCCCGCACCCGATTCCGTTGCGCCAACTTGCCTAGACGGAGTCGCAACTGGCCGCGCTCGCACATTCCTTCCGAAACCTACTCCAACCAGGAGCAGCGTTGCTTCCAGAGTTGCGCATGTCATCCTGAACTTCATGACCATCTCCGCTCCCTTTTCCTAAATCCCGACCCACGCCGGACTAGTCGCAAGGTTTTGAAATGTAAGTCCGGACCAATTCCGGCCCCTGTTGTATCGACCAAACTCGCAGGCCCTTCCTCTTCATGATCTCGATTCCCGGAGCGGGAAGGAAGGTTGTGATTAGTTCGAGCATCTCCCCTGCTTGCAGGTGGATCGCTTGTTGGAGGACGGCAACAATCGGCATTACGTTTGGATCAGCGAGTCTCTCGTCGATTGACGTCACAATCCTCGCAGCGGCGAACCATTCGGGCTGACTAGAGAAGTAAGCGGTCGACCCACCAGCGTCCTCGGAAGCGATGACCTCTTGTCCAACGGCGGCTCGGAGCTTGTTGACCAGCTCTGTGACCGGCAGGCCGCCCACAGCCGCCGCGTGGTTCAGAGAAGCGACCCTGGCAACTCCCTTTCGCAGCAGAGGGTTTTTTAGCTTCTTGAAGGGGGGCGCGAGCTCGATCAGGATGTCCTCTAGCTCGGGGTATCGGTCGAGCAACGCCCCAACTTTGGTGGAGGGCAGAATTGGAAAGTCGTAGTCAGGCACTTTTTCTCCGTGCCCATTCAAGTAAGTTTGACGGTGGCTGATAAGTCCGGTTGCACGGCCTGCCATCTACAGTGGTTTTGGCGCGGCGGACGGCCCGATTCACACCGAGCGCCCATGCACGCGCGCGAATTCCACCACTTGGCGCCCCACAACGCTGAGCGCGTCGTGAATCTTCTGGTCCTTGCACGCGCCCGCCGCGTCAAAAATCGGCTCGGACGTATTCAGCGTCGCGCCAAACGGCGTCGGCCACCCGCGCAGCGCATGAACGATCGCGCGCAACGCCTCAAGCGTCGTCACCGACGCCTGCCATCCCGCCGCCGTCACGATGCACCCGACCGCACGCCCATCCAGATACTGCCGCTCGTCGTCGCGCAAATCCTCCAGCAGGTCGAGCGCATTTTTTACTAGCCCCGACACGCCGCCATGATATCCAGGGCTCGCCACAATCAACCCGTCCGCCTGCCGCACTATGTCGACCAGATGCCGCTGCTCGTCGCTGCGTTCGCGCCCGTCGGGTGAGTAGTGCGGCAGCCGCGCCAGCGCCGGCCCGCTGAAAATTTCGGTGCGCGCTCCCGCTTCCTTCGCTGCGCCCAATGCCACGCGCAGCGCGCGATCGGTCGACGACACCTCTCGCATCGTCCCGCCAATCCCCACGATCAGCGGCGCCGCGCTATGCGCAGGACTCATCACGATTCCCCTCGTCACGTGTCATCACGCCCACCCTCGGCACAGCTCCAGCGCCTCCGCAATTCGGTCGTGCACGAAATTCAATTCATCGGAACTAATCACATAAGGCGGCAGGATGTAAACAATATTCCCGAGCGGCCGCAGCAGCACGCCCGCATCGAGAAAGAATTTATACAGCTTCGGCCGCAGCTTCGAAGCGTACCCGGGATCGTCCGCGCGCAGCTCGATCGCCGCCATCGTCCCGATCGCGCGCACATCTCCCACCGCCGGATGGTCCTTGATCGCCATCAGCCGCTCGTGGTGAATCTCGATGATCGTCCCGATCCGCTCGAACACAGGCTCGCGTTCGAAAATCCCGCAGCTCGCCACCGCCGCCGCGGCCGCAATCGGATTCCCCGTGTAAGAATGCCCGTGATAAAAAGTCCGCGTGCGATCCTCGCTCACGAAGGCTTCGTGAATCTCCGGCGTGCAAACCGTCGCGCCCATCGGCAGCACGCCGCCAGTAATTCCCTTCGAAAGGCACATGATGTCGGGCTCGACGTCCGCGAGTTCGCACGCGAACATCGTGCCGCACCGCCCGAATCCCGTGAGAACTTCATCCGCGATCAGCAGCACATCATGTTCCGTGCACAGCCGCCGCACGCGCTGCAGAAATTCCACCGGATGGACGATCATTCCGCCCGCGCCCTGCAGCAGCGGCTCGACGATCACCGCCGCAATCTCGCCGCCCTTTTCTTCGAGCAGCGTCCGCAATTGACCGACGCAGTCGATCGAGCACGTCGCGCGCGTTTTCCCCACAGGGCATCGGTAGCAGTAAGCGGAATGCACGCGATGCACGGGAAACAGCAGCTCCCGAAACGGGTCGGTGAATGAAGACGCCGCGCCCACCGACATCGCGCCCACCGTGTCGCCGTGATACGCGTGATCGAGCGCCACAATCGCCCTCTTCTCCGGCCGCCCCACGTTCTGCCAGTACTGCACCGCCATCTTCAGCGCCACTTCCACCGCCGTCGAGCCATCGTCCGAAAAAAAGATGTGCGAAAGATTCGCGGGGAGAATCTTCCGCAGGCAAGCGCGCAGCTCCTCTGCGGCGTCGTGCGTGAATCCAGCGAGCAGCACGTGATCGATTTGCGCCGCCTGCTTCGCAATCGCCGCGACAATCGCCGGGTGCCCGTGCCCGTGAATGTTCACCCACCACGAAGAAATCCCGTCGATCAGCCGCCGCCCATCATCCGTATAGAGATAGACGCCCTCGGCTTTCGTAATCCGCAGCGGTGCCGGATCGAGCGCCTCCTGCGTGAACGGATGCCAGATTTGCAGATCGGTGCTCATGCGCCGAACGCCTTCGCGTCGAAATGCTCGCGGAAGACTTGCAGTAGCGTGCCGCGATCGATCCGCGCGAGCCGCGGCACCACGCCAACCACCGTCGCGCCTCCGTACCGCTCGATCGCCTCGCGATTATCGCGATTCGCTTTGCCCACCATGATCACGCCGCGGACATCCAGCCGCGCCGCGCGCAGCGCCGCCAGCGAAAGCAGGGTGTGATTGATCGTCCCAAGCGTCGTCCGCGTCACCAGCAGCACGGGCAGCCCGAGATGCCGCATCAGATCAGTCATCAGCTGCGTCTCGTTGATCGGAACAAGCGCCCCGCCCGCGCCCTCGGCGATCAGGTTCTCGCCCTCTCCAATCTGCGGCAGCTTGATTTTGCGCAGATCGATGTGCACTCCCGCGCGCCGTGCCGCCAGATGCGGCGAAACGGACGGCGCAAACCGATAAGCCTCGGCCGCCGTCCTCGCGCGCGGCAATCCCGCAAGCCGCATCACGGTAGGACGATCCGCCCCTTCGCGCGTCCCAGTCTGTATCGGTTTCCAGTAGATCGCGTCCAGCGCCGCGCACAGCAGCGCCGAAACCACGGTCTTGCCCACGCCCGTATCCGTCCCCGTAACAAAAAATCGCCTCGCACTCATCTCACAAAACGCTTTCCAGGGAATCGCAGCTTTCGCGGATCGTTGGCTCTTTAGGGGGTCGGAGCTTCAGCTCCGACATTGAGCCTAGGCAAAACTGGGCTTTAGCCCCTGAAGAAACTCGGGCTGTGTCTCCGCCTTTGACGTTTCGGGTGCCCCATCCTCGTTTTGTGAGGGTGGGGCCTTTGCTTCTAGGCATGAACCACGCCAAGAGGAACAGATTGCGCCAGAGATTTGTGCGCAGCACAGATCGCGCTGACAAGCCGATGAATGTCGTCCACCGTGACCTTGCTCGTCAAAGAAATGCGTATCCGCGCGGTCCCGGCCGGAACCGTCGGCGGCCGGATCGCCTTCACCGCGAATCCGTCGCGCCGCAGGTCGCTGGCTACATGCAGCGCGGCCTCATTTGTGCCGAGCATCACCGGCACAATCTGGGTCGCACTCGTGCCGTACATCAATCCCGCAGCGGCGAGCCCTTCGCGCAGTTCCGCCGCAATCGCGCGCAGATGGACGCGTTCCGCCTCCGCATCGCGTGCCAGCACAAGAGCCGCGCGAATCTGCCCCGCCATATACGGCGGCATCGCCGTGCTGAAAATAAATGTCTGCGCCCGATTGATGAGATGTTCTCGCAGCCCGTCGCTGCCACACACGAACGCTCCCGCGCTCGCCAGCGCCTTCCCGCAGGTGTGAACGATCGCCAGCATCTCGCGTTCGAGCCCAAGCTCCGCCGCGATTCCTCGTCCCTCGGGCCCCCACGCTCCGGTCGCGTGCGCCTCGTCGACAATCACCGCCGCATCGTATTCGCGCGCCAGCGCCACCAGCTCCGCCAGAGGCGCAACATCGCCCTCCATGCTGAAAACAGTCTCGCTCACGATCGCACGCGCGCCAGCGCCTCGCGCAGCCTCGCGCAGCGCGCCTTCGAGAAAGCCCAGATTGCCATGCGGGTAAATGATTTTCGTCGCGCCCGAAAGCCGCATGCCGTCGATCAAGCTCGCGTGATTGCGCGCATCCGAAAAAACAGTGTCGCCGGGCCGCAGCAGGGAACTGAGCAGCCCGATATTGGCAAGGTACCCCGAGCCGAAATAAACCGCCGCTTCAGTCCCCGCAAACGCCGCGAACTCTCCCTCCATCTCTTCCCACTCGCGCGAATTGCCCGAAAGCAGCCGCGAGCCTGTCGATCCGACTCGCTCCGCGCGCGCAACCGCCTCGATCGTCGCCTGCCTGAGCCGGGGATCGGTCGAAAGTCCGAGGTAGTCGTTCGAGGAGAGATTCATTCCAGCGGCGCCGTCCAATATCTCAAGCGTACGAAATTGCGCCTCATCTCGCAGCGAATCGAGTTCGCGCGCGATCCGCCGTTCCATCGCGCTCCGGCGCGCGTCAGGCACTCTGCATCGCCTTCATGCCAAGATTCTCGAGCAATTGCTGGTCAGAGTCGGGCAGAGGATTGGGCGTCGTCAGCAGTTTCTCGCCCGTGAAAATCGAATTTGCGCCCGCGAGAAAGCAGAGCGTCATCGCCTCGGCCGACATCTGTCTCCGCCCGGCGGCCAGCCGCACCCGCGATGCCGGCATCAGAATCCGCGCCGTCGCGATCGCGCGCACCATCACCAGCGGATCGAGTTCCTGCACATCCGCGAGCGGCGTGCCCTCATTCCGCACCAGCATGTTGATCGGGACGCTTTCGGGATGCGGATCGAGCCGCGAAAGCTCGTGCAGCAGCCCAACGCGATCTTCGTCCGTCTCGCCCATGCCCAAAATCCCGCCGCAGCACACCGTGATCCCGGCGTTGCGTACGTGGGCAATCGTCCGCAGCCGGTCCTCGTACACGCGCGTCGTAATCACGTTGCCGTAAAATTCTGGCGATGTATCGAGATTGTGGTTGTACGCCGTTAGCCCGGCGCTCTTCAGCTGCCGCGCCTGCGACTCGGTCAGCATGCCGAGCGTGCAGCACACTTCCATATCGAGCGCCGCCACCGCGCGCACCATATCCAGCACCCGCTCGAACTGCTCGCCGTCCGTCACCTGCCGCCACGCCGCGCCCATGCAGAATCGCGTCGCGCCTTCGCTCTTCGCGCGTTCGGCGGCCTCGCGCACCGCGACCGGATTCATTAGCTCCTCGCGCGCCACATCCGTCTTGTAGTGCGCGCTCTGCGAGCAGTAGGCGCAATCCTCGGGGCATCCGCCCGTCTTGATCGAAAGCAGCCGGCAGAGCTGGACTTCGTCTGCCTTATGAAACGCGCGGTGCGCGGTCTGCGCCCGAAAAATCAGCTCGGGAAGCGGCAGATGATAGATGCCGCGAATCTCCTCGCGCGTCCAGTCGTGGCGAATGTCCATCGGTAGCGGCCCTCGTCGGCTTTCAAAGATACTACGAGCGCGAGCGATCCCACACCCTCGATTTGAATTCGCCTTTGATGTTTCGGGTGCCCCATCCTCGGTTTGTGAGGGTGGGCTCTTCGCCCCGCGCACGTGTGGCCACGGCAAAAGCTACCCAAGTGGCAGAAGAAAAGTTGCCGGTTCTGCTCTGCAGAAATCCTCGAGGCGCGAGCTCGAGAAACTGAGGGAACCGATCGCGCCATGCTTTATCATGTTCGTCATGCAAAATTTCTCGCTTAGGCCGAAAGCGGATCCGACTGACATTTACATTCAACGCGATGGAATGTACGCGCCGGAACTCGTCGCCGCCGCAATCCTCGGCCTCGATTTCTTTTCCTGGCTCGCGAAATCGCCCTCCGGCGAAGCCACGATCCGCGCATCGCTCGGTCTTGCGGCGCGCCCGGTCGACGTCATGCTCACTCTCTTTTGCGCGATGGGTTACCTCGAGAAGAAAGACGGGATATTCCAGCCCACGGAAATGGCTCGCGAATTTCTCGTCAGCGATTCGCCGTGGTTCATCGGCCCCTATTTCGCGTATTTCAAAGATCGCCCGGTCTATCAGGCGCTGCTCGAAACGTTGCGCACCGATAAGCCCGGCGGCTGGTCGGGCGCGAAAGCGCGAAAGCCCTGGGCGGAAGCCATGCAGGACGACGCCTTCGCCCAGGAGTTCACTGGCGCAATGGACGCGCGTGGCGTCTACGTCGGCCCGATCATGGCCCAGCGCCTCGATCTCAAAAACCATCGCCACGTGCTCGACATCGCCGGGAGCTCGGGAATTTACGCCTGCTGCATCGTGGCTGCGCATCCGCACATGAAAGCCACGGTTTACGACCGCTCGCCCGTCGACCAAGTCGCCGCCGAGCTGATCGCCAAACGCGGCTACTCCGATCGCGTCGGCGTTGCCGCAGGCGACATGTTCCAGGATCCGCTGCCGCGCGATTGCGACGTCCACCTCTGGTCGAACGCGTTCCACGATTGGGACGCACCCACCGTAAAGCAGCTCGCCGCAAAATCCTTCGCGGCGCTGCCATCAGGCGGAATGATCGTCGTCCACGATCGCCATCTCAATCGCGAGAAGACGGGCCCCCTTCGCATCGCCGCCCATTCCGTCTTCCTCATGGCAGGCACAGCTGGCCGCTACTACTCGATCGGAGAAATCGAAGAGTATCTCGCAGCGGCCGGCTTCGCGCATTTCGACTATCGCGACGTCGTCCTCGATTACAGCGTCATCACCGCCCGCAAACCCTAGCGGCGCCTTGTGTCGGTTCGGTGTAGGGGCGCTGCTTGCAGCGCCCTTCGAAGCTTTGCTCCGCCGCGACAAGGTCGCATAGCGGCCATGCGGTGGAAGGGCGGGGCTTCCAGCCCCGCCAAAAACAATCGCGCGCGAAGCGCGCTTCCTCTCGCCCTGACGCAGGAAGGGTGCGCAGCCTCACCCGCAGCATGTAGTGCTTTGCGCTGACCGCGCCGAATATGCACTTGCGCCCTTCGGTCACGGTGTCTCCCATCGCCCCAATTCCCCGGAACGAAAAATCGCATCGATGGCGCGCATATTCCGCAGCGAATCCTCGAGCGGCACCGCGACTTCACCGCCCTCGCGAATGGCCCGTGAAAACAGATTGCCCTGAATCGTGAATTGATCGCACGTCGGAATCATTTCCGCCGTAATGCCAGCGCCGGTCGGATCGCTGGGATTGTCGTCGATCAGGATGCGGCTCGGCTTGTCGTTCGGCGGATTGACCGGCCTTTCGATGTCGATTCGTCCGGTCGTCCCAAGAAGCGTCATCCGCTGGTGATACGCCAGTTGCGTGCTGCACGTGAACGTGGCTTGGCCGGCAGGGAATTCGAGAATCGCCGAGGTCAGCCGATCGGTCTTCATCTCCGGATCGCGCTCGATCGATCCAAGCACTCGCACGGGCTCCTCGCCGAACACAAAACGCGAGAGCGTCACCGGATAGCACCCGATATCGAGCAGCGCTCCGCCGCCAAACTCGACCGAATTGCGGATATTCCTCGGTTCGCGATTGGAGTAGGTGAAAGAGCCAGAGACAGCGCGCAGCTTCCCGATGCGTCCACCGCGAATCAGCTCGCGAATGCGCAGCCACCGCGGATGCGTCCGCACCATGAACGCCTCTTCGATTTTCACGCCGGTGCGGTCGCGCGCAGCGATCAAAGCTTCCGCATCCGCCGCGTTCACGCCGATCGGCTTCTCGCATAGGACGTGCTTCCCAGCCTCGGCCGCCCGCGCCGTCCACAACACGTGAAGGTTATTCGGCAGCGGATTGTAAATCGCCTCGATGGTGGGATCGGCGAGCAGTTCGTCGTACGAGCCGCAAGCTTTCGCAACGCCAAGCGATTGAGCCGCTTGCCGCGCCTTCGCCAAGTCGCGCGAGGCGATTGCGGCAATCTCGCACCACTCGCCCTTCTGCATCCCGGGAATCGCGCGGCGCAGGGCAATCGACGCCGCCCCTAGAATTCCCCACCGAACTCTTCGCGGCACCGCCGCCTCCGCCTGCAAATGTAACCGACGATTCTATCGCAGCGGCCCCGTCGAAATGCGCGCGAATGCGTTTTCGTTGCGCCTCCGGCGTTCCGGTTTGTGGAGGCTCGGGAGCTAAGCCCCGTGCATCCGCAGAATTCGAGCCATTTCGGCTCGTTGGTTCGCCGAATTTTCAAGGAGCGTTTTGGCCGGATGGCTCAGCCCAGATTCTTTTCGATCAGAGCCTTTGCGCACTTCCGCACTGAATCGAGCAGGGCCCCGGGCCGGATCGGCATGAAATCGAGCGACACCCCCTGCGGAATCCGGCCGCGAACCAGAATCCCCACGCCATGCATCACGGCGTTGATCGAAGGCGCGGGAAGCTCGGCGGAAAAATCGAGGCCGATCACCTCACTCTTGACCGCTCCATTTGTCATTTGGAATAGGTAAGCGCCGCGCACCGCGGGAATCTGTCCAAAGTATCCCGCAATCGTGGCCAAAAGCTCCTCGGGCAAAGCGCCGCTCGGCTTCTCGACGGTCATTTGCTGGGCGGGCGCGACTTTCATCTGAGTCACGTCTTCCGAAATCGCTGCTCCGGGCAAAAGGCCTTGGGCGAGCGCCACAAATTCGTGCCGCCTCACAATGCCCCCCGGTTTGTTAACGGTTTGCCCCTTCCGAAAGGGATTGATGTACACGTCCGCAATCTTCGTGGGCGCGATCGCCTGGAAAATGTCGCGTGCCCGCAACGCGATCCACTGGCCTTCCGAGCCCGCCCAGGAGACGAGAGCGTCGACGTCCGTGAAAACAGGCAGCACGACGTTTCCGGGCGGATGTTCAACCGTCTTGAAGGCAAATCGTGTGCTGTCATCGCTCGCGATTTGGCCTTCGAAGATGAGCGTACTCGCAAGAAGCGCCCGGTAAACGGACTCGCGCGTCCGCTCGTTGTCGCGCTTTGCCACGTCGTACATCGCGTGCTCGAGCCCCGGATTTGTAGGAGCATTCTGCATTTCAACTCGCAACGTGGAAAAAGATTGTTTGCCCCAACTGCATCATCGCGCTGCCCGCCGCGCGCAAGGCGATGTTTTTCCGGAACAGGCGTACTAAGAATCATCGGGCAGGGGAGCGTCGGGGAATATGTGACAAAGCGGTACGCGGCAGGCGATTCCGACGAACGCGGCAGCGGCTATCGCGGCAAAATCATCCAAATGCCGATTTTTCGCGCCATCTAAGCCGCCTCTAATCGCCCGACGGGAGCATCATTGTTGCACCCGCCGGAACAGGTTGAATTTGCTTTGCCTTCGCCCGCCCCGGCGCATGGCTACCGGGCGGCGGCGCCAACCGGCTTGCGCGTCGCGCGGGCGCGCCCGATCGCGGTGAGCCCTTCGAGCAGGTCCTCGACGAGATCCTCGGCATTCTCGCAGCCCGGCGAAAGACGCAGCAGCGAATCCGAGAGGCCGAGCTGCGCGCGCGCCTCAGCGGGAATCGACGCGTGCGTCATCGTCGCGGGATGGCAGATCAGCGCCTTCACGCCGCCGAGGCTTTCGGCCAGCGCGAAATAGCGGCGCGACGACGCGAACGCGATCACTTCGTCCATCGAGCCATCGAGCTCGAAGGAAACCATGCCGCCGAAGCCGGTCATCTGCTTGCGCGCGATTTCGTGGCCCGGATGATCGGGGAGGCCGGGGAAGTAGACGCGGCGAACGAGCGGCTGGCCGCTCAGGGCTTTGGCGATAGCGATGGCGTTTTCTTCGTGGCGCTGCATCCGCAACTTGAGTGTCTTCAGTCCGCGCATGGTGAGCCAACAATCAAAAGGCGAAGGTACCGCGCCCGTCGCGTTCTGCAGAAATTTGATCGGCTCAAAAACGGCCGCGTCCTTTGCGAGGGCCGCGCCCTGGACCGTGTCCGAATGCCCGGCCAAATATTTCGTAACGCTGTGCACCACGATGTCCGCGCCCAATTCAAACGGCTGCTGAAAAACGGGCGTGGCAAACGTGTTGTCGACCACCAGCAGCGCCTTGCGCGCGTGCGCGAGCTTGGCGACGGCCGCGATATCGGTGATCAGCAGCCTCGGGTTAGTGGGCGATTCGATCCAGACGAAGCGCGTCTTCGGCGTGATCGCCGCTTCGACGGCGGCGAGATCGCCCGTATCGATTTGCCGGACCACCACGCCAATCGGCTGAAACACGCGGTTAAGAATCCGGTAGGTGCCGCCATACACGTCGTTTGGAATCACCACTTCATCGCCCGGCCGCAAGTACGCCTGCAGCACGGCGTTCTCCGCGGCGATGCCCGAGGAGAACGCGGCGCAGTAGGACACGTTCTCGAGTTCCGCGAGGATTCCTTCGAGCCGTTGGCGCGTGGGATTATTCGTGCGCGAATACGAAAAACCTTTGTCGTGGCCGGGCGACTCCTGCTCGTACGTGGAGGTCTGGAAAATCGGTGCGACGATCGCGCCCGTTTCCGGCTCCGACGGCTGGCCCTTGTGGATTGCTTTCGTCGAGAACTTCATCAGCGTCACTCCCTTTTTCGCGCCCCGCGCCATCTGGCGGGCTGTGCGGATGCGACAAAGCCCGCGCACGCGCCGGTGCGCCATAGTATGTGAGCGCGCGGTCCGCAACGCGGATGGCCGCTCTCTTGGACTTCAGTTTGGGAGTTGAATCTTCAATCGGTCCCGAGGTCCGGGATCAGTTGAGGATCTTATCTCTCCCCACTGGGCAGGAATTAGCACCTTGGCAGTTGCACCAGGTTGCTGTGGCTTCGCAGGGCCTGTCCCCTCAGCCACTCTGGATAAGCGCTGCCTCGTCAGCAGCACGCAAATCCTAGCAAAAGCCGCATAAATCCGTCAATAGAAAGCCCGGCGCCGGGCGAGGGATGCCGTCCAATTTGGATTGGCGCGAGTTATTGCAGCTGCGTTTGCAGCTGCGCGTATTCGGCTTTCGCTTGCGCGAGGATGGGAACGCCGGGGTCGGCGTCCTTCCACAGCGCGAAGAAATCGTCGTAGGCGGCGCGGGCCTTGGCGGTGTCGCCCTCGAGCGCGTAGGCGCGGCCAAGGCCGAGATGCGCGAGCGCGCCGATCGGCTCGTTCGCGACAAAGCCGGCGTGATCGACGATCATCTGGAATTCCGCGGCGGCTTGTGTTCCCTGATGCGCCGCGAGATAGGCTTCTCCACTGATGTAGACAGACAGCATGTTGCCCGCCGCGAGCAATTCGTGCGACGCAATCGCGCGCAGGTTTTCGGTCGCTTCTTGTGGGTTTCCGCGGCGAATCGCGATCTCGCCGCGGATTGCGGGGAGCGCGCCCAGCTGAATGTAGGTGTCGTCCGGGAAGCGCTTGTCGAGATCGTCGGCAAGCTTCTGAGCCTGCGCCAAGTCTCCGGAAAGCGCCCACACAACGGCGGCCTCTCCCTCATTGTTCCGATCCGTCGTCACGTTCCCTGCATCCCTTAGGGCTTTCTGGGCCTCCGGGAAGTTTCCAAATAGCGCCTCGCGAAGCGCCGCTTCGACTTGGTAACCCGCCACAACTTCGTTGCTGCCCTGTTGCTTGGCGGATGCGATTGCGTGCTGCGACAAATCGTGGGCATTCGACAAATGGCCTGCGTAGGCGGCCGTGTCGGATTCAAGCTCAAGCAATTTGTCTTCGACCCCGGGTTTCCCCATCGCCTGCGCCGCTTCCTGAGCCATTCCCGCCGCGTCATTCTGGAGGAAGGCGATGCCGTACAACAGGGTGGGTGACGACGGAAAATCAAGATGGCGAGCTTGCAGTTGTTGCATTGTCGCTCGTGCTTCGTCCAAACGCCCGGCCAGAACGTAAGAAGAAGCGAGAAGCGCATAGGGAATTGGAGACGTCGGATCAAGCCTGATTGCTTCGAGAAGGCTGGGAATCGCCTGATCATACCGGCCTAATTCCATATAGGTGACGCCCAATTCCTCGTGTGCGAGGGAGTCGCGCGGGTAGCTGTTTGCCCAGAACTCGTGGGCTTGCGCGGCTTTGTTCAGGTCCCCGGTAACTTCCAGGAAGTAGGTTGCCGAGATTCCAAGTTTTTCCCGATCGCTCACCCGATCGCGCAAATCGTAAGCCCGTTTTATGTTTTTCACCGCCAACGAGGTGTCGCCCAGATTGCTGTAATCGGCGCCTAGAACAAGGTAACCCAGAGCAAAGTTCGGATCGATGTCCACAGCGCGCTGGAGAAAGGGAATTGCTCCCTGGAAGTCGGCCTTCATGGCTGCCTGGCCGCCCAGGCTGTAAGCTCGCAGAGCTTCGAGCGACGATGTGGTGACCTGCTCGAGCGGCGCGTTGAATGCCATCATCGATGAGTGTGATTCGCCGAGCTTGGCGCGGAGTTGGAAAGCGGCATCGCCCAGCGCGGCGAGCACTTTCTCTTTTCCGTCAGCGGTTACCTGCTCCTGCACGAGGGGCGCGCCGGTCTGGCAATTCACGGCATTGAGGCCAATTACGTACTGAGTGCCCAGCGCGGCAATCGATCCTTCGATGTCGGTCGTGGCGTTCGCTCGCTGGCAGACTTCGCGTGCCACGGCCGGCGTGAGGTGGGTATCGGGCGGCTTTTCCATCAGGCGCAAGGTGCGCATGATTTGATCGTCGGAAACAATGTTGAGGAAGGGCGTCTGCGAAAGCTGCGCGGAGAGGCCTTGGCGCAGAGTGCCGTCGAAGACGGGATCGCCCGTCGTGTTCGCGAAGTCGGCGATCACGATGGAGTCTTTCGAGGTCATCATGGGCGCAGGGCGAAAATGGAAATAGGCGGCTGCCGCGAGAGCTACGACCACCAACGCCGACGCGGTCAGTACGAGCTGGCGCTTGCGCCTTTTTGGCGCCTGCGCTTCGGTCCCGGGCGCAGCAACGCTTCGCTCGCCGGAGGCGGACTCGGGGCGGGGCGGCGCGTTCGCAGTTGACGTCATTGTTGAGGCGACGGTCGGTGCGGTCATTGGCGTGGCTGTCGACAACGCGGCGGGCCCCGCGTCCGTCAATGTCGCCGCGACTGATCGCCCGGAATCGGAATCGCGCTGAAGGCGTTTCAGGTCTGCGCGCAGATCCGACGCGTGCTGATAGCGCAGGGCGCGATCCTTTTCGAGCGCCTTATTCAGGATGCGCTCGAGCTCGGGCGACACGTCGGGATTGAGTCGCACAGGAGACGTCGGCGCCTTGTGCAAAATTGCATCGAAGACGGCGGCGGACGTCGGCCCCGAGAACGCCTGCTTGCCCGTGGCCATCTCATACAGCACCAGACCAAAGCTGAAAAGGTCGCTGCGCGCGTCGACGTCCTCCCCAAGCGCTTGCTCGGGAGACATGTAGGCGACCGTGCCGACCGCGGTGCCGGGGCTCGTCAGAAGAGTTTCATCGTCCTCCGTCGTTCCTTCGCCGACGGATGCGAATGCGGGCGCCCGTTCGTGCGTCACCTGCCCGCCGCGGCGGGCCTGCTTGGCGAGGCCGAAATCGAGCAGCTTGGCGTGGCCGCGATCGGTGATGAAAATGTTCGCGGGCTTGATATCGCGATGAATGATGCCGCGCGAATGGGCGGCGTCGAGCGCGTCGGCGATCTGCAGTGCGAGATCGACCGTGACACTCATTTGCAGCGGCCCGGCGGCCAGGCGATGCTTCAGTGTGTGGCCTTGCAGCAGCTCCATGGCGATAAAACGGCGGCCATCGTGTTCGCCGATTTCGTATACCGTGCAAACGTTCGGATGGTTTAGCGCGGCAGCTGCGCGCGCTTCGCGAAGAAAGCGTTCGAGGGCCTGTCGATCGCGGTATACATCCTCGGGCAGGAACTTCAGGGCCACTTCGCGGCCGAGCGTGGTGTCTTCCGCGCGGTATACCACCCCCATCCCGCCGCCGCCCACCCGGGCGACGATCCGGTAGTGAGATACGCTCCGGCCGAGAAAGGGATCGGACTCCATCGACGCGAATTCATCTTAGGGGCTGCCTCTTGAAGGCGTCAACGGAATGTTGGCCTTCGAGTTCGCTTGCCTTAGGGCCATTGCGGCACCCTCTGCCTCCGGCCAGTAATTCCCCCGCGACCAAGCCGCTCAAATAAGTAGACAGTCAATTGCGCCGCCAGTTCTAATCGAGGGGTAGAGGCAGGGCGAATACTGGGGGAAGCAGGCCATGAAACAGGCTGCTGTGGTATGCGGAGCTGTTTTCGCGATTCTAATGGTGTCGTGTGCCGCCTCGGCACAGATCGTGGCGAGCGACCCGGTAGCGTTCAACTCGGCGACGTTTAGCTCGACGGCCGGCTCAACAACCCAGGACCCGCTCGTGGCTCAGTTTGGCGGCGTGCCGGCCATCCCGTCGTTTGCGATAGCATCGGCCGCGGCGCCCGCAGCAGCGCCGATGCCTGCCTTCCAGAAAGACGCACCTCCAGCCGGGTCGGGAGCGGACACGCCTCCGGTGGGAGTGTTTGGAGTTTTTCCCAGCTACAAATGGCAGGTCTACGTTGGCTACACCTTTATCCGCTTCTACGTGATTCCCGGCGTGGAGAACAACACGAACGGCCTCGATTTTTCGATCGCCTACTACTTCCGCGATAGGGTTGCCGTGGACGGCGAGTTGGCAATCACCGGTGGCACGTACACCGGGCAGAATTCGCAGTTCTTTATCGGCATGGGCGGATTGAGATACCGGCATCCGGTGGGCGAGAGCGCAGCGTGGATTCACGGCCTGGCGGGCGAGGCGCATTTCAGCCCGCAGACCGCCTACGGCAGCGAAAATGGGTTCGGCTACGAGTTGGGCGGCGGAATCGACGTTTCGCCGCGCCGCCTGCGTGTGAGCTTGCGCCTCGAAGCCGACATGGTCGGCACGCTCCTCTATGGCACCTACCAGTACAGCCCCAAGATTTCGTTCGGCTTGGTCTTCAAGGATTAGCAGCGCCGCGCCTTGTAGCGCTGGCCTCCGGCCGGCGCTTTTTCCCCAATGACACAAAGGAAAGGAGCCGGCGAGACGCCGGCGCTACTTGGCTCGCTCATCGAGCGGCGGAGGCGCGATTGAATTTAGCCCGGCACGAAGCGCAGCGAAGTGCCGGGAATCCCGCCGAAAAGCATCGAGTCCCGTAGGGACGGTTGACCTCCGCCAGGAATCTCAAATCTCCAATCCCAAGGCTCGATCCTCCTCAACTCTGAACTCTGAACTCTCAACTCTAAACTGGCCTTCAGAGCTTGTAGCCAATCTTGCGCAGGAATTCGCGGCGCACCTTCACGTCCTCCGGCGTTTCGACGCCCTTGGGCGAGCTGCCGTCGATCACGCCGAGGACGCCGCGGCCCTGTTCCGTTCCGGCGACGATTACTTCGACCGGATTGGCGGTGGCGCAGAAGATCGAGCAGACCTCGAACGAATCGCGAATGCGGCTCAGTAGATTGATCGGGTACGCCTGGCGGATCAAGAGCACGAAGGCGTGTCCGGCGGCGAGGGCTTGGGCGTTGGCGATGGCGGCGCGGCGGAGTTCGTCGTCGTTCGATTCGACGCGGACGAGGCACGGGCCAGAGGCTTCGTTGAAAGCGACGGCGAATTTAGCGCCGGGTACAGTGTTTACGACGACTTCATACAGGTCTTCCGCGGTTTTGATGAAGTGCGAATGACCCAGGATGAGATTTGCGCCGTCGGGAATCTGCATGCGAATGCTGAGAAACTCCATTTTTTCATCCTTGGGGCGAAGAAAATTCCCACATTTGGGATGCGACTCACATCTTTCGCGCACCGCCGCAGGGCGAAGTCCATTATTCAGCAGCATATCTGGGCAGCGCAAGCCGGTGATGTATTGGCAGCAGGCGTGCTAATAGAAATAGTTGCGTCGTCCGCTGAGATGGCGCATCCAAACAGTATCGGGTAAAGTTCGATACGGTGAGTGTGCAGTAAAGACCAACCGACGGTCAGCCGATAGCACCCGATAGCAACATCACGGGCCGAAAGTGAAGCAGCGATGATGATCAGGACAATCCAACAGGCAAAGCGGATCTTCCGGATCGTTTTCGGCTTTACGCTGCTCGCCATCGGGATCGTGATGATCGCTACTCCGGCACCCGGTACACTCGTGATTGTTGTCGCGCTCGGCGTGCTCGCTGCCGAGTTCGTCTGGGCGCGACGGCTGCTCAACCACGTAAAGCTACAAGGTGAGCGATTCCGCAACACTGTCTTTCCGCCCGCAAACCGCGCGGCGTAGCCCGGCCTTAGCGCTCCGCAACTATTTTCTGTTCTGAACCACCGTTTTTCCCGCTTCCGAAGCATCTCCAAGTATGGTTTCATCTTTTCGTTGGTGGATTGGCCGCTGGTCGGCCGATATGCGGCCTATTTGGGGAGGCGCTCGTGTCCGGCAATGCAAATGGAAGTTCGCGCGGTCGTTGGGCAGGGAAATGGGCGCTGGTGACGGGAGCGAGCGCCGGAATCGGCTGGGCGCTCGCGGAACAGCTCGCCGCGGGGGGAGCCAATCTCGTCCTGACGGCGCGGCGCACCGACCGGCTCTCGAAATTGGGGGCAGACTTGTCCGCGAAGCTTGGGATCAAGGCTGAGGTGTTCGCCGCCGATCTGGTTCAGCCCGGGGCGCCCCGCGAGATTTTCGCGTTCACGACCGGCAAGGGGATCGAGATCGAACTCCTGATCAACAACGCCGGATTCGGGATCTTCGGCTACATCCACGAGGACGACGAGGCGCGATTGCTCGAAATGGTCCAGGTGAATTGCGCGGCAGTCGTCCATTTGACGCGGCTGTACACGCCTGCGATGGTCCAGCGTCGCCACGGAGACGTGATGATCGTAGCCTCGACGGCGGCGTTTCAGGCGGTGCCGTTCATCGCGGCGTACGCGGCGACGAAAGCCTTCGACCTGATCTTCGCCGAGGGCATCGCCGAGGAGCTCCGGCCCTTCGGCGTCCGCGTCTGCGCGCTCTGCCCCGGTTCGACCACCACCGAGTTCCAGCAGGTTGCGCAGCAGCCCGATCGCGCCTTCCGCGTGGCCGAAACTGCGGACAAAGTGGCGCGCGTGGGCCTCGAGGGCCTCGCGGCGGGCAAGACCTGCGTCATCTCCGGCGCGCGAAATAATTTGATGGTCGAGGCGGAACGCCTCGCCCCGCGCCGTTTCATCGCCCGGATGGCGGCCAAGATGATGCGCCCGGAGGATTCAAGCGCCAAGTAAGCGATCCGCTAGGCGGTGCGAAGCTTTGCGGCGAGGCGGTCGAGGAAGCCGAGTTGGCCTTTCAGCAGCTTGGCGCGGGCGGCGTCGAGCGAAAACCACTCGGCGCGATCGACTTCGGGAAATTCGCTGGTGCGGCCGGACTTCGGCGGCCATTCCATCGAAAACGTATTGCTGCGCAACGCGGCGGGGTCGCAATCGCCCTCGAAAGCCCACACGCTGATGATTTTGCCGCTCGGCTGGCGGATTTCGCCGAGAGCGACGAAATCGGTTCCCGGCTCGAATCCTGTCTCTTCGCGAAATTCGCGTCGCGCGGCGTCAATCGCGCTTTCGCCCTCGGAGTATTCTCCCTTCGGGATCGACCATCCGCCCGCGTCCTTGTTCTTCCAGAACGGGCCCCCCGGATGAGCGAGAAACACCTCAAGCGCGCCCCGCCGCCGGCGATACATCAGCAAACCCGCGCTCAATTTCGGCATGCCGTAAGCTAACACCGCCGCCCGAGGCAAGGAAAGCATAGCTTCCCGGCGAAGCTCGGAACGCCGCATCGCCCGCGCCGCCAGAAATGGCCAAAGCCTGCCTTTTCGCGACCAATTTGCGCCGGTTAACCTCCCGCTAGGGGGCTGCTCCAGTCCCCTCTTATTGCAGAGAAATTCCACCAATCTCGAAGCTGCCAGCAAGTGCTCCGCTCGTGTGGAGTGCGGCGGCTCGCTTGTCCTGAGCGAAGCCGAAGGACCGCCGCTGTTTGCCGCCGGGGCTTGCCCCGGCCTGCCCCGCCGAAGCTTCTTCGAGCGTAGGCGGGCGTGCTCCACGGCGTCGCCACCGTCTGTGCTCGCGCACGCCACGCAAGATTGCCCAGCGCTCTTCGTGTATCTTAGACGGCGGAAACTTGGCAGGAAGCCATGCCATCCTATATCGTTTTTCAGCGGGACAGCACGACCGATCCGAAAGAGCTCGAGACCTACGCGCCGATGGCTCGCGCTTCCGGGGCGGGCCATCCGATCAAGATCCTCGCGGCATACGGCAAGCAGGAAGTGCTCGAGGGCGCGAACGTGGAAGGCGTCGTGATCGTAGAGTTTCCAACATTCGAGGACGCGAAGAAGTGGTACGGCAGCCCGGCGTATCGCGAGGCGCGCGAACATCGATTCAAGGGCGCGAAGTATCGTGCGGTCCTCGTGCAGGGCGTGTGATCCAGCGGCGGCGACCCGCTAGTCTTTCGAGAGCAGGATACCGTAGCCGGGGGCGCGGCCGTTGAGGCCGAGCAATCGCACGCCGGCCCACAGCGCGTGCGGCAGGCTCGAAACCACTGGGACGCCGCAGCGCTTTTCAAGCGGATCGAGAATCTCCAGCGTCTTGAGCGCGCCGCAGGAGATCAGGATCGCGTCGGCCTTCGGCGCGGTCTTCCAGACGCTCGTGGTGAATTTGATCAGCTCGGCCTGTGTGACGGGCGGGCGATCCTCGAATCGCTCGATGCCCATTCCTTTGATGGCGAGTATCTCGAAGCCCGATTCATCGAGAAAAGTGTGCAGGCGGCGGTTCACCACGTCGTTGTAGGCGGTCGCGACGGCGAGGCGATGCCCGCCAACCGCTTTGAGTCCCTCGATGATCGCGGTGCTCATCGTGGTCGCCGGCAGCCCTGTGGCCTTCGTGACGCTTTCCTGCAGCTGTTGATTGAATGCAGCGCCTTTGTAGAACGTGAGCGAAGTACCCATCACGTCGATGGCGTTCGCGCCATTGGAAGCGAGCTTTTTCGCCGCAGGCACGATTCGGTCGACCACATGATCGTATCCTTCGGGCGTCATGCGCTCGAGACCGAGGCCAAGTGCGAGGAACTGCACCCCCGACGGATACATTTCGTAGGCCTCCGGCGGGACGGGCAGGTTTGCCGGAGGAAGGATCAGCCCGAGGGTTGGCTGGTTTTGCGCGGCCAATAAGGACCCCGCCCCGAAAGCGGCCAGCGTCGCGCCGGCGGATGTAAGCTTCAGAAAATTACGGCGCGAAGCTCGTTTCGAGGCCTCCACAACGGATCGGTCCATGTGCGCCTCCATTCTGTAAACGCCAGCGCTAGGGCAGGGCGAACACCATCAGCCCCTGCCGATCGCCCGAGCCGCCGCCTGCGGCGACAATCGCCACGTATTGTTTGCCGTTCTTGCCTTCATACGTCATCGGGACAGCGCTGGCCTGGTACGGCAGCTTGGTCTCCCACAGCTCCTTGCCCGTCTTCGAATCGAAGGCGCGGAAGCGGTCGTCGCTGGTCGCGCCGATGAAGACGAGCCCGCCGGCCGTCGCGATGGGACCGGCAAAGGCGCCGGGACGCCCAGCGTCTTGCTTGCCCGGGGGCAATTGCTCGGTGATGCCGAGCGGCACCTGCCAGACGATCTCGCCCGTATTAACATTCACCGCGGCGAGTGTCTCCCACGGCGGTTTCTGGCACGGCCAGTTGCCGAGAACTTTGCCGTTCGCATCTTTGGCGGGCGCGCTGAACATTCCGAACTGGCTACCCGCGCCGGCGCCGCGCTGATAGGCCACTTCCTTGCCGGGATGCACGGGGTCGTATTTCGCATTTTTCTCAATCCAGCCCGTCGAGCCCTGATTTTGCATATTCACGAAAACGTAACCGAGCTTGAGATCGGAAGCAGTGCCACCCCAGTTGGTGCCGCCGGTAGCTCCGGGGAAGATCAGTGTGGTCTTCGTGTCGCTGGGAGTCGCGTGGAAGGCCCAGGGCGTAAACGGGCCGCGGGCGTCGAAATTGCTTTTGTCCCAAAGCTCGTGGCACGCCTTCGAATGCTCGGGCGTCGTGTCTTCGGGCGTGACGATATCGTTTTCGGTGATCGTGACGCGCGCGAGCGGCGGCGGCTTCACGGGAAACGGCTGCGTGGGTGAGTAGACCTCGGTGGGAACACTGCCCTGAGGCACCGGGCGTTCCTCAACTCCGAACACGGGCTTGCCCGTGAGGCGATTGAGGATAAACATGTAGCCGCTCTTGCCCGTCTGGACCACGGCGGGAATTTTCTTGCCGTTCACGTCGAGATCGAGCAGCAGAGGCTCGGGAGGCAGATCGAAATCCCAGAGCTCGTGGTGCACCGTCTGGAAATACCACTTCAGCTTTCCCGTATTCGCGTCCACGGCCACGAGCGTGTTTGAGAAAAGATCGTTGCCAGGGCGGTCGCCTCCATAATAATTCGCCGCAGGCCCGCCGACCGGCATGTAGACGATGCCGTGCTTTTCGTCGACGGACATCGTGATCGTCCAGACGTTGTTGCCGCCGCGGCCCTTCCAGCCGTTTGCAGGCCACGAGTCGTGGCCGGCTTCGCCGGGCCAGGGAATCGTGTGGAAGGTCCACAGCTTTTTGCCCGTGCGAACGTCGTAGGCACGCGAATCGCCGGGGACGCCTTCCCAGTATGTGTCCTGGGGATGCATGTTGGTCTCGCCCGGGCCGTAGACGTTGGCGCCGACGAGGATGATGTTCTTGTAGATCGTGGGAACTTCGGCGAAAGGTACGTCCATGGTCACTTCGCCGCTGTCGCCAAATTTCGGATCGAGCTTGCCGGTAGCGGCATCGAGCGCAACGAGCTTGTGCTCGTTGGTGAAGATGATCCGCGCCGGATCATCGGCGTCGCCCGGCCAGTAAGCCACGCCGCGCTGCGGGACCAGGCCCGATTGCACCTGGAAGTGCCAAATCTCCTTGCCGGTTTCGGGCTCGAGCGCAACGACGCGATTGCCTGCGGCCAGATACATCACGTCGTTCACGACGATCGGCGTCACTTCGCTGAAGGTGATCGCAGCCGGCCCGTTCCCTCCGGCGCGCGGCAGATACGACCATGCCTCCTTGAGTTGCGCGACGTTTGAGGTGTTGATCTGCGTGAGCGGCGAATAGCGTGTCGAGGCCAGATCGTGGCTGTACATCGGCCAGTCCGCAGCGCCGCGAGAATCTTGGGCCTGAGCCGGATTTGCGGACACAACGGACAAAACAGCGCAGGCAAAAAATAACGTTTGCGCGAAGCGCACCAATGATCCCCCCAAGGTTGGTCGTTTGTCGTGCGAACCGCCGCGATCGGCGATGTACTCCGACAGCCCGCCGCAAACCGACGCAGTATATGCCCCCGGCAGCCCCGTGCCAACCGGATTCCCGGCCATCGTGATTCGCCTGGCCTTCGTCCCTAAACGGCTACAGAAGTTTGCCCGACCCGCCGATAGACGGGTTGGGAGGAGTGCATGGAGCGGGGGAGGCGTGGCCTGGCCGTGGACGACGATCCGGTCGCCTGCGAACTGATCCATAGCGTGCTCGTATCGACGGGGATGGAAGTATTGGCGCTGGCAGCAGGGGACGAGGCCAGAGAGCTGCTGCGCGAGGAAAAATTCGCGGTGCTGTTTTTCGATCTGCGCATGCCATTTCCGGATGGCATCGAGCTGACCCGGCAGGCACGAGGCTCGGGCGTCAATCAGATGACGCCCATCATCCTGCTAAGCGACGACCCGAGCACGAAAGCGTTTTCGGAAGGGTTCCTGGCGGGTGCAAGTTTCTTTTTCTACAAACCGATCGACAAAACCCGTCTGCTCAGCCTCGCGCGGGCGATGCGAGGCGCAATCGAACACGAGAGACGCAGGTTCCGCCGCGTGGCGCTGCAGTCGAAGGTGGAGCTTTTAGCGGGTCGTGAGGAGATACGCGGCGAGACGATTGACATGAGTTTGGACGGCATGCTGGTGCAGGCACAAGGGAGCGTGCCGGCCGGGTCGTTGGTACAGGTGACGCTGCATCTGATTCCGGGCGGGAGACCCATTGTGGGCTTCGGTTTGGTGATGCGCACGCTCCCGGGGAACCGCATGGGAATTCATCTGCAACGGCTCGCAATGGCGGATAGCGAGCGGCTGCAGGAGTTCCTTTTGCCGTTGATTCTACGGGAGAAGCGGGAGGCAATCGTTGCCAAAACCTGATCGTCGGCTGTGCCGGAATGGCTCAGTTCACGGATTTTCCGGGGCGAGCCTGATGCCATCTAGTTATCTGTCGATTGGTCACCTGTCCCTTAGTTCTAAGGCACAGCCGCAGGGAGAAGAGAACTAGAATACGCTAAAGGGGAATTGTGATGGGGAAACGCGCACTCGCCGTCGTGGATGAAGGGCCGACAGTCTCCGACCTGATTCAAGCTGTCCTGAAGTCGGTCGACATGGACGCCGTGACGCTTACCAAGAGCGCTGACGCGCCGCTCTTGCTCAACAACGAAGGGTTTTCGATGCTGGTGCTCGATCTGCATTCGCTGCCCGAGGCCTTTGCGCTCGCGCGCGTGGCCCGCGAATCGGGATTCAACCGCGCCACGCCCATCATCCTGATGAGCGACGATCAAAGCACGGCCGCGGTTGCCGGCGGATTCGAGGCGGGCGTGAGCTTCTTCCTGTACAAGCCGGTCGACGAGGCGCGCTTGCTCAAGTTGGTGCAAGCCACTTCGGGCGCCGCTGCGCCCAAGAAGCGGCGCTTCCGCCGCGTTGCCATGCAATCCCGCGTGAACCTGGCTTTCGCACAGCGGAAGCTGGAGGCCGAAACGATCGACATCAGCCTGAATGGGATGCTGGTCCGTGCGGAAGGTCATTTCCCCGTCGGATCAGCGGTGAATCTGAGCCTCCATTTGTCGTCGGAGGCGCAGCCGATCGTTGGTTCCGGGTACGTGATGCGGATTCTCCCCGGGAATCGCATGGCAATTCAGCTGAACAACCTCACGCCGGCCGACAGCGGCCGATTGCAGGAATTCCTGTTGCCGTTGACGCTAGCGGAAACCGGAGTCGCGACGCTTAACGCGTAAATTCAGCGTGGCCCAGCCGTGGCCTGAGCCAAGCAATCACTCGTCTTCCTTTCCTTGCGCGGCGGCCAAGCGCTCGATCACCGCCATATCCTCGAGGGTCGTCGTATCACCCGAGATTCCGCCCTTGTGCGCGAGCTCGCGCAGCAGGCGGCGCATGATCTTGCCGCTGCGCGTCTTCGGGAGCACGTCGCAGAAGCGCACGTCGGCGGGCCGCGCGATCGTGCCGATCGTCGTCGATACGTGTTCCATCAGCGTCGAGCGCAATTCCGGGGAAGGAGATTGCCCGGAGCGCAGCGTGACGAAGCATACGATGGCCTCGCCCTTGATCTCGTCTGGACGCGCCACCACCGCTGCTTCGGCCACCGAGGTGTGGCTCACCAGCGCGCTCTCGATCTCCATCGAGCTGAGCCGATGCCCCGCGACCTTGATCACGTCATCGACGCGGCCGAGCACCCAGATGTAGCCGTCTTTGTCGCACTGCGCGGCATCGCCCGCAAAGTAGACGCCGGGAATCCGCTGCCAGTATTCGCGCGAGTAGCGCTCGTCGTCGCCGTAGATGGTGCGCAGCATCGACGGCCACGGCTTCTGGATGACGAGATAGCCCGTTTCGCCGGGGCCGACCGGCTCGTTCTTGAGGTTCACCACTTTGGCGATTACGCCGGGTAGCGGCAGCGTGGCTGAGCCGGGCTTGGTCGGCGTCGCGCCGGGAATCGGGGCGATCATCATCGCGCCGGTTTCGGTTTGCCACCAAGTATCGACGATGGGGCAGCGATTCTTGCCGATAGCCTCGAAATACCATTTCCAAGCCGCGGGATTGATGGGCTCACCGACTGTGCCGAGCAAGCGGAGACTCGAAATATTGTGGCGCTCGAGCCATTCCGTTCCCCAGGCCATGAACGCGCGGACGGCAGTCGCCGAGCTATAAAAGATGGTGACCTTGTAGCGCTCGACGATCTCCCAGAAGCGATCCTTGCGCGGATGATCGGGCGCCCCTTCGTACATCACGACGCTCGCGCCGCTGGCGAGCGGGCCGTAGACGATGTAGCTGTGTCCGGTGACCCAGCCGATGTCGGCGGTGCACCAGTAGACGTCGTCGTCGCGCAGATCGAAGACGAGCTTGGTCGACCACATCGTTTGCAGCAGATAGCCGGCCGAGGTGTGCAGCACGCCCTTGGGCTTGCCCGTCGTGCCGCTGGTGTAGAGGATGTAGAGCGGGTGCTCGGAATCGAATGGTGCGGCGGGGCAGTCCTTCGAGGCAGCTTCCTCGATATCGTGCCACCAGAGATCGCGGTCCTCCTGCCATGCGACTGCTTCGCCGGTTCGCTTCACGACGATCGACTTCTCGATGGTGGGGCAATTCTTGAGAGCGGCGTCGGCCGTTTCCTTGAGCGGAATCACCTTGCCGCGGCGGTAGCCGCCGTCGGCCGTGATCAGAATTTTCGACTTGGCGTCGGCGATGCGATCGACGAGCGCCGTAGCGCTGAATCCGCCGAAGATCACCGAATGGATCGCCCCGATCCGCGCGCAAGCGAGCATCGCGATCGGCAGCTCCGGAATCATCGGCAGATAGATCGCAACGCAGTCACCTGCTTTCACGCCGAGATTCAGCAGCGCGTTCGCAAAGCGGCAGACGCGCTCGAGCAGCTCGGCGTAAGTAAGTTCCAGTGTGGCGCCGTCTTCGGCTTCCCAAAAAAGGGCGGGCTTGTTGGCGTCCTTCTCTACGTGCCGGTCAAGGCAGTTGTAGGAGACGTTGAGCTTGCCCCCGACGAACCATTTCGCATGCGGCAGCTTCCATTCGAGCACCTGCGAGTAGGGCTCGAACCAGTCGATCATCTTGGCCTGCTCGCCCCAGAAGCCCTCGGGATCGCGCTCGGCGTATTCGAACATCTTGCGGTATTCTTCGAGCGATTTTACGTGGGCGCGCTTGCTGAAATCCTCGGGTGGCGGGATCGGTTTTTCATCGAGAACGTGGGGATCGAACTCCAGCATTGGTTCCTCCTCGCGATACGTATCGCCGGGCCACCCGCTGGGGCGTGATGGGGCCCTCTTGGCCGGGCCATACGTTATTGAACCCGGACGCGTTGGTCAAGGCTGGACCGCAACCGCAGCTTAGCTTGTGTGTTAAGCATAGAGAGGGCACCCTAATTTCTGGAACCAAGGAGCCCGCGCCCGGGAATACCTATCGGGTGCCGGACAGGCGGCCGAAAAGACCTGAGATGACCAAGGCCACCGAGTTGACCGATGACGGCCTGCTTGGCCGGATGATCGCCGGCGACGAGGACGCGTTCACCCTCCTCTATCGGCGGAAGCATCCGTCCATCTACCGGTTTGCTCTGCATATGAGCGGCAACGCGGCCATCGCCGAGGACGTGACACAAGAGGTTTTCATGATGTTGATTCGCGACCCGAAAAGATTCGATCCGGCGCGCGGCACACTCGGCGGATTCCTCTTTGGCGTCGCGCGGAATTTCCTCCGGAAGCGATGGGAGCAGGAGCGGAGGCTGGTAGCGCTCGATGGCGACGCCAACGAAATCGGAGGGTATTCGCCGAACGGCAACGGGACTGGTGGCGGCGCGTCGCGCAACGCCGTGCATGCAAATGGAAACGGTTTCGCGGGCGGTGCTGGCGGCGACGAATTTGCGACGCGCGAGACCATCAGCCGCGTGCGGCAAGCCGTAACCACGCTGCCGGAAAACTACCGCGAGATTGTGGTCCTGTGCGACCTCGAGGAGATGAGTTACGAGGAAGCGGCGTCGGCGCTCGGCTGTCCGGTGGGCACGGTGCGCTCGCGATTGCACAGAGCCCGGGCAATTTTATTGGAGAAGCTGCGCGACGCGCACCCAGCGCGGCGCGTTCCGGCGGTGGGCATATGAGCGAAATGGAAGAAATGAATCCGATGCAGTGTGTGGAGTTCGAGGAAATCGTCCACGATCTCGATCGCCCGGGAACGCATGGCGTGGCTCTGCGCGAACGCGCGCTGGCTCATGCGGAGTCCTGCGCCCATTGCGCGCGATTGCTGACCGAAACCGAATCGCTCGATCAGGCGCTACACGCGATTGCGACGACGGAAGGCGAGCAGGAAGCGCCGGCGTGGCTGGAATCCGCGCTGCTGCGCGAATTTCGCGATGCGAAGGCCGGCGCGGCAAGGCCGAGCCTCGGGCGGCACGTCGCCGCGCTCGGCATCGCGGCGGCAGTCCTGCTGGTCGCCGGCGTTTCGCTCTTTCATTTTCAGCCGGGCGTGAAGGGGCCAGTCGCAGGACCAAGTAGTCAGCCGAATGTTCCGGTTGCCGCGACGGCAGGCCAAAACGCACAGGGCGCCGAAAATGCGTCGGACTTTATCGCGCTTCCGTATGCGGATGATCCCGATGGTGTGGAAGGCGGCGCCGTGGTGCGTGTGCGGCTTTCGGGTCCTGCGCTGGCGTCGCTCGGGATGCCCGTGAGTCTGACCGGCTCGCCGGCCACCGTGTGGGCGGATTTGCTGGTGAGCGACGACGGAACGCCCCAGGCGATTCGTCTGCTATCCCAGGACGAAGCGGGCCAGGACTTTTAGATTTTGAAAGAGTGACGGAGGCATCGAGACATGAACTCAAACGTGATCAGGAAATGGATCGGAATCCTTGCGATCGCGGCGATCGCGACGCCGGGATTTGCGTTCGCCCAAGACACGGCGCCGGCGCCCGCACCTCCCGATGGCGACATCGGCTTCATGGCGTTTGGCACAGCGCCGGGACCGGGAATGGAGGCGGGCGAGGCGATCGCGGTCGTGGGCTTTGAAGGCGGCGTCGGCGGCAAGACCGTGACGGGAGCGCCGTTCAGCGCGACGTTTTCGACGCAAACCACGCAGACGCTGGCGGACGGCAATCAGATTAAGCGCAGCACGAGCGGAACCTTTGCGCGCGATAGCGAGGGCCGCACGCGCCGCGATTTGACCCTGCCGGGAATCGGGCCGTGGGCAGCTTCGGGCAAGTCTGCGCCGCACGCGGTTATGATCAATGACGTTGTGGCTGGCAAGCAGTACATTCTGGAACCCAATAGGAAAGTCGCGCGACAGGTGCGCGTATTGGGCAAACGCCGGCTCGACCGTGAAGGCACCTCGGTGCAAGTGGATGGCTCGATGCCAGGGCCACCTCCGCCACCGGAGGCACTTCAGTTTCCGGATTCAGGCGCCGCAAGGCCTGATGCAAAGGACGTGGTGACGACTTCGCTTGGCGCGCAGACGATCAACGGCGTGCTCGCCGAAGGCACGCGCTACACGCGCACGATTCCCGCGGGCGCGATCGGGAACGAGAAGCCCATCGTCATCACGAGCGAGCGATGGTATTCGTCCGACCTGCAGATGGTGGTCTTGAGCAGGCGCGACGATCCGCGCATGGGCGAAACCGTCACGCAGCTCACGAACATCCAGCGCAGCGAGCCGGACGCGAGCCTCTTCCAGGTGCCGCCCGACTACAAAGTCAGGCTCGGCGGACCCAACGTCCGGTTCAGGACGCGCGGCAGGCTGGAGCAGTAGCGGACGCGAGGGCACTCGTTTTTCTCATGGCACCAACTTGCGGGCGGCTCCCCTACCACGCTCCGCCCGCAAGCCCCCCCCTCGTTTGGTTGAAAAACGTCATGCTAGACTCCTCGAATGGATTCCGAATCGAAGAAGCCCATTGGGTTGATTATTTTTTGGGTGGTGGTTTGGGCGCTGGCTATTGCTGGTTTCGTCCTCGTTGCACATGTCGTTAGCCAGTTTTAGCGATATGACTGAAATCAACGAACGCGAACTTCAGAAGCAGCTCGAAGCGGAAGGCTTCGAGCACACCTTCGTCTGGCAGGACGGCCCCAAGGCCTTCTATCCGGACCACACGCACGCGGGCCTGACCGCGCACATCATCCTCAACGGCGAAATGACGCTCACGATGGACGGCGCCTCGCAAACATACCGCGTAGGCGACCGCTGCGACGTTCCTGCAGGCGCGGTGCATTCGGCCCTCATGGGCCCGCGCGGCTGCCGCTACCTCGTCGGCGAAAAGTAAATTCGGTTTCTAGGAAGATGCAGCCAGTGCGCGGTCGAGCAGCTCAACCACGTGCAGCACTTCATGCCCGGTGCGATGAATCGCGGCGCCTGCGCGAAGCTGCAGGATGCAGCCGGGATTCGCGGTCACAATCGCGTGCGATTTCGTCGTGCCCACCGACTCCATCTTCAGCGCGAGCAATTCGAGCGACGTCTTCGTCTCGGTGACATTGTAGACCCCCGCCGAGCCGCAGCACTGTTCTGCGAGCGGCATCTCGATGAATTCGACGCCGGGTACAGCGCGAATCAGCTCGCGCGGAGCCTCGCGAATTTTCTGTCCGTGCGCGAGATGGCACGAATCCTGATAGGTGACGCGCAGCGGCACCTCGCGCATTGGCGCGGCGAGCCCAAGCTCCGCGAGAAACTCCGTCACGTCGCGCACCTTCGCGGTAAATCGCGCGGCCTGCGCGTGCGCGGGATCGTCCGCTGCGAAGAGATGCGTGTACTCCTTCAGCGTCGAGCCGCAGCCTGCGGCGTTCGTGAGAATCGCGTCGAAACCGTCGCTGGCGAATGCCGGGAAATTTGCGCGCGCCAGATCGCGTGCCACGTCACGCACGCCCGCGTGCGCGGGAAGCGCCCCGCAGCAGACCTGCCCCGCCGGGACCACCACCTCGCAGCCATTCGCCTGCAGCACGCGAATTGTCGCGCGGTTCAGCTCGCTGAAAGTGACCTGGGCTACGCAACCCGCGAAGAACGCCACACGCGCGCGGCGCGCGCCCTCTGCCGGAAACGTCCGCCCAAGCTCACTGAAGAAAAAGTCGCGGTCGATCTTGGGCAGAAGGCGCTCGCGATCGGCCAAGCCAAGCAACTTCAGGGTGCCAGTGCCACGCGCGAACGCAGCCAGGCCCGAGCGTTGATAGATTCGCAGCAGCCGCGCGGCAGCGGCAATGCGGCGCGGGTAGGGAAGCAGCCGCCGGTAAACGAAATCGCGCGCCACGCGCGACGGCCACGGGCGCCGATGGTTCTGCGCGATCTGCGCGCGCGCCAGCTCCACGAGCTTGCCGTATTCCACGCCCGACGGGCACGCCGTCTCGCACGCCCGGCAGTCGAGGCAGCGGTCAATGTGCGTGACGAAGCTCTCGCCCAGCTCGAGGCGGCCCTCATCGACCAGCTGCATCTGTCGAATCCGCCCGCGCGGCGAATCCGCCTCCTCGTGCCACAGCCGGTACGTAGGGCAGTGATTCAGGCACAGCCCGCAGTGAACGCACCGCGAGTAGTCGGCGTAGGCTGGCTTGTCAGTGCCGGAAAATCCGATGGGCTGGGAAGCCATCGCGCTACATGCCTCCCATGAATCGCCCCGGCGAGAAGACGCCATGCGGATCGAAAACTTTTTTCAGCGCGCGCATTGGCCCGAGATCGCCGCGCTCCGGTCCCCAAATCGGCAACGCGCTCTTCCATTCGTTCGGGCACCAGGGAATCGTCGCGTTCCCGTCGAGCGCGGCGCACTGGGCGAAAATATCGTTTGTGGCGCGCGCTACGCGGGTCAGCGTGTCTTCGTTCCGCTCGACGGGCAATAGCGCAAAGTAGATGATGCCCACGCCGCGCGCGAGCGCGGCCGACCCAAGGGCGGCTGCGTCAGCGGCTTTCGCCGCCGCGTCGAGAATCGCCCGCATGTTCGTCGGAAGCACGCTGAGCTTGAGAATCGTCGCCGTCGGCGACGAGGCAAGCGCTGCGGGCACAAACTGGCTGGTGCGACGCGAAGCAACGAAGAGCCGTTCCTCCCGAATCGGCTCAACGGCTGCGGCGCCGCTTTGTTCCGCCAGCTGGCGGAGATCGCGCGCGCAGCGTTCGAGGATTTCGGCGGTTCCTGCGAAGCTTGCAATGAGAGACCATGCGGGATTTGAAGACGGCGCCGTGCCGGTCAATTCGGCCGCGCCTTGGCTCACGATTTCAACCACGAGAGGTCGAAGAGGCGAGCGGGCGATGGCGTGGCGCAGCGCGATTGCTCCGGCGGCGGCGTCGAACGCGACCATGAACCCACGAGTAGCGGCCGGCAACGGAAACGTGCGCAAATTGATCTTCGTGAGCACTCCGAGCGTGCCCATCGCGCCGATCATCAGCTTGTGCAGATCGTAGCCGGAAACATTCTTCACCACGCGCCCCCCGCTTTTCGCCAGGGCGCCATCGCCGGTGACGAATTCGATCCCGAGAATGTAGTCGCGCGCCGTGCCGTAGAATTGCCGCAGCGGCGAATCGACGCCCGAGGCGATCGTTCCGCCCGCGGTCGCGCGATCCATGAACGGGACGAGGAGCGGAAGGAACTGGCGGTGCTCGACGAGCGTGCTTTCGATGCGGTGCACCGGAATTCCAGGCTCGACGCTGAGCGTCATGTCGCCGGGATCGTACGCGACGATGCGATCGAGCCGCGTCATATCCAGCGCGAGATCGTATTGCCGCGGCGGCATGCCCATGCCGAGCTTGGTGCGTGCGCCGGAAGCGACGATGGCTAGTTTTTCGCCCGCCGCAAACTTCACAATCTCGCCAATATGTTCCGCCGATTCCGGGCGTACAGCGGCCGATGGAATCTTGCCGCCGATTTCGTATGGGGCTAGACGAGCCGGGTCGCCGATCACATTCTGCGCCCCGGCAATGTCGGCGATGCGCGCAAGATTGGTTGTACTGGCGGCGGTCATGCCGAGGCCGGGCCTGCCATGGCGGCCGCCGCCGGCCGCACGTGAATTTCGCCGCAGCCTTTCGCGGTCGGCAGCACTTTCGCGGGATTCAGCAGCCCCTCAGGATTGAAGATGTCCCGCACGCGCCGCATCAGATCGAGATCGATTTCGCTAAAGAGCAGCGGCATCAGCCGGTCCTTCTCCATTCCGACGCCGTGCTCGCCGGTAATCGATCCGCCCACCTCGATGCAGAACTGGATGATTTCGTCGGATGCTGCGACCGCATTCGCGAACTGCCGCTTGTCGCGCGCGTCGAAAAGAATGATCGGGTGCAGGTTGCCGTCGCCCGCGTGGAAAATGTTGCCGATCGAAAAGCCGTACTTTTCGCCGATCTCGCTCACGCGACGCAACGTGGCGGGCAATTTCGTGCGTGGGATCACGCCGTCCTGCGTGTAGTACGTGGGCGAAAGACGCCCGACCGCGCCAAACGCGTTCTTGCGGCCCTTCCACAGCAGATCGCGCTCGCGCGCATCGCGGGCCACGCGAACTTCGCGCGCGCGATGCAGGCGGCAGACGTCCGCGACCTCGGCCGCTTCGTATTCGGCGGCTTCGCGCAACCCATCGACCTCGATCAGCAGGACGGCCGCGCAATCGAGCGGAAATCCCGCGTGGACGTAGTCCTCGACCGCGCGAATCGTCCACCCATCCATCATCTCGCACGCGGCCGGCGTAATGCCGCGCGCGGTAATCTCGACCACGGTCTCCGTCGCGTCATCGACGGATTCGTAGATCGCGAGCAGCGTCTTCGTCGCTTCAGGCAAGCGCGTAAGTTTCACGGTAATTTCGGTTATAAGCGCGAAAGTCCCCTCGGAACCAACGAAAAGCCCTGTGAGATCGTAGCCGGGCGCATCGAGCGCGGCGCTGCCGAGATGAACGAGCTCGCCGCTCGGCAACACGACCTCGAGCGCCAGCACATGATTCGTCGTCACGCCATAAGCAAGCGTGTGCGGCCCGCCGGAATTTTCGGAGACATTGCCGCCGATCGTGCACGCCTTCTGGCTCGACGGATCGGGCGCGAAATGCAGTCCAAGATGCTCGACAGCGAGACTCAAGTCTGAATTTACCAAGCCGGGCTGCACGCGCGCGCGCTGGTTTTCCGCATCCACTTCGAGAATGCGATTCATCCGCGCGAACGACGTGATGATGCCGCCCCGCCGCGCGATCGCGCCGCCCGAAAGCCCAGTGCCAGCGCCGCGGCCGACCAGAGGCGTGTTGTGCTGCTTTGCGAGCCGTACGATGCCGACCACATCTCGGGCCGTGCGCGGAAAAACGACGCAATCCGGCCGCGCCACTTCAACCGACCCATCGTATTCATAAAGCAGCAGATCCTCCGGCTTGTGCAGGACTGCATCGCGCCCGAGCAGCTGTTGCAGGTCACGAAGGAGCCGTGGATCGATCGTTGCGGGCGCCATGAGTTGTCTTGCGGCCACTATAGTCGCTCGCGCGAGCGGGCGTCAACGAGCCCTCACTCTGGTGTATCCTGTTGGGCCGGCAAAATCGCCGGGCGGAGTGTGTACGTGAGCAAGCCAAGAGCTCTTGTGGCGCGGCCGCTGTTTCCGGAGGCGCGCGCGATCCTCGATCGGCATTTCGAGGTCGAATACTGGACACGTCCGGAGCGCATTCCACGCGCAGAATTGCTGGCGCGCGTGGCGGAGAAGGATGCGCTTGTTGTATTGCTCACCGAAAAAGTCGACGAAGAGCTGCTTGCTACGGCGCCCAAGCTACGCGTCGCATCCACCGTCTCAGTGGGTTTCGATCATCTCGACGTGCCCGCGTGCACGCGCCACAAGGTGGTGGCAACGAACACGCCCGGAGTGCTCGACGACACGACGGCAGACTTCGCCTGGACGCTACTCATGGGAATTGCCCGGCGCCTAGTGGAAGGCGACGCCTGGACGCGCTCGGGCACATGGCCCGGGTGGGATCTCGATCAGCTTCTGGGCGGTGACGTCTGGGGAAAGACGCTCGGCATCGTTGGCTTTGGGCGCATCGGCCGTGGAGTGGCGCGACGCTCGCACGGTTTTCAGATGCGCGTGCTCTACCACGACCAGGTCCGCGTGGCGGCCGACGTCGAAAGGGAATTGCATGCTGAGTTTGTCGATTTCGACCGGCTTCTCCGCGAATCGGATTTCATCTCGCTGCACGTTCCGCTATTGCCCGCGACGCGGCACCTGATCTCGAAGGATGCTTTCGGCAAGATGAAGCCGACGGCATACCTGATCAACACGGCGCGCGGTCCGGTGGTCGACGAAGCCGCGCTTATCGAGGCGCTCGAACAAAAGAAAATCGCGGGCGCGGCGCTCGATGTCTACGAGCACGAGCCCAAGGTGCATCCGGCGCTCGTCGCGCGCCGTGACGTGATTCTCGCGCCACACATCGCCAGCGCATCGGTCGAAACGCGCACGAAAATGGCGGTGCTGGCTGCGAATAACGCAGCCGCGCTGTTCGAAGGCCGCCGCCCGCCGAACGCCCTCAATCCCGAGGTGCTCGGCTCGTAGTTTCAATCCCAACCCGCAACCCACGGAGGAATATTTGGCTCTCATCACACGGAATCACGCAAAGCTGACGCTCGAAGGCGCGCGGGCCGTTCTCGCCGCCGCCGAGCGCCACGCAACCGAAATGCAGGTCTCGATGAATATCGCTGTAGTCGACGACGGGGGACACCTTTTGGCCTTTGCGCGCATGGACGGAGCAAAGCCCTCGTCCATCGCGATCTCGCTTGTAAAGGCGCGGGCCGCGGCGATGCGCCGTGCGCCCACCGGTCCGGCGATGGCGGGCGACCATGTAAATGTGGCGCTGGCGCTGGGCTTGGCGTCGGCACGGCCCGATCAGCAAACGCCCATCCGCGGCGGCCTGCCGCTCGTGGCCGATGGGGAAGTGGTGGGTGCGATCGGCGTGAGTGCCGGAAACGAAGATCAGGATCTCGACGTGGCGCGCGCCGGCGCCGCGTTCTTCGAGAAAGCCAAGCCTTGACTCCCACAATCCGGCGTCAACATATAAGGACAACACGCGAATGATCGAACTCCTGAAGCACCTCCTTGCCCGCATATCCGACGTGCGAGGGATGATCGAGTGGGGCGGCGTGTTCGCGGTGTGCCTGATTGTTTTCGCCGAGACAGGGCTCTTCGCCGGATTTTTCCTGCCGGGCGATTCGCTGCTCGTCACGGCGGGCATATTCGCGGGCGCGGGCCATCTGAAACTCGCGTGGCTGCTCTCGGTCGTCACATTGTGCGCGATCGCGGGAGATCAACTCGGCTATTTCATCGGCTGGAGGGCTGGCGCCGCCCTCTTCCGCCGCGAGGATTCGCGGTTCTTCAAGAAGCGCCACCTCGAGGAAGCGCACAAATTCTACGAGCACTACGGTGGCAGGGCGATCGTGATCGCGCGGTTCATCCCGATCATCCGGACGTTTTGTCCTCCCGTGGCGGGCGCAGCGAAGATGAGCTACCGGCGCTACCTGACCTACGACATTTGCGGCGGCTTTCTCTGGGTCTGGGGCATGACGCTCGTCGGATACACGCTCGGCCGCACGGTGCCCAACGTCGACTCGAAGATTCACTACATCATCGCCGCCGTGATCATCCTTTCTCTGCTGCCCCCGGCCATTCACGCCCTGCGAGTCCGCGCTAAGAAGGCATGATTTGCGCGCTGGCGCGATTCCGGCTTCGCCACGTCAAAACAGAGTTATCGCCGACGCCGCTTGGCCCGCACAAATAGTCCCGCGCAAGCCGTCCGAGGCATAAAATAACCCATACGAGTCAGGCCCAACGCTTCCTCTCCATTGAGGGACTATGTGGTTTTGGATCGTTGTCCTCTGCGGATGGCTGGTCGTCGAGTGGATTTTGCGGCGCCAGGCCGAGCGCAAGAACGACGAGCGCTTTGCGCGCTTGGTCACCGCGCTCAACCGCTATGAAGCCGAGCTGAAGAAGCTAACGGCTCGCGTTCAGACGCTGGAAACTCGCCCTGCGGTGCCCGTGGAACCATGGGCAGCAACTTCCCCTGTCGAGGTGCCAGCACCGGCCCGCGCGTTTGCGAAACCGGCACCAATTGCTCCCGTTCCGCCGCCGCCTCCGGTCTCGATTCCGCCCATGGCGCCACCGCCGCCGAGCGCAGTCAAGCCGCCCGCGTCAGTGGTGGTTCCAGCGTCACCCGCCACTCCGGCGCACGCCGCGCCGCCGCACGAGCCTCCGAAGCCGCCCGTTCCGCCAGCGCCTCGGCATGGGCCCGCGCCGCCCCTCTCCGCGACTCTTTCGACCCCACGCGCACCGTCGGTGAGCATGCACGCCCCCGCGGCATCGCCGGAACTTGCTCGCCGCCGCGCAACCGAGTTCGAAGAGAAGGTCGGCCAGAATTGGCTGAACAAAATCGGCATCACGGTTCTGGTGATTGGCATCGCGCTGTTTCTCGCTTACAAATTCCCCACCTTAACCAATCCGGAAAAAGTGATTCTCGGCTACGCCGTCAGCCTCGCGATTCTGGCACTCGGCATCTATCTCGAACACTCCGACCGCTACCGCATTTTTGCGCGCGCTCTGATCGGCGGCGGCTGGGCGCTCACGTTTTTCGTCACGTACGCGATGTACTTTGTGAAGTACACGCAGGTGATCGACACGCAGTGGGTCGATCTCGTGCTGCTGTTCGTCGTGGCGGCGGCGATGGTCGGCCACACGCTGCGCTACAACTCGCAGGTTGTCACCGGCCTCGCCTTCCTGCTGGCGTTCACCACGGTCGCCATCAGCCAGAATACGGTTTACTGCCTGGCCGCTGGAGCGATCCTCGCGATTGGATTGGTCGCCATCGTTCACCGGCGCAACTGGTTTGAACTCGAAGTCTTCGGCCTCGTTGCGTCGTACCTGAATCACTTCATTTGGCTGCGCACCGTGATCGAGCCGATGGGCGCTCACAAGCACATGTTCGCGGAATTCGTGCCGAGTGTTGCGCTGCTGTGTATGTACTGGGCGATTTACCGCTGGTCCTACGTCGCGCGCCGCATTCAAAGCGCGGCTCAGGAGCATGTCTCCACCGCCGCGGCGCTGCTGAATACGAGCTTGCTGCTCGCGCTGATGAAGTATCAGTCGGTGCACCCGGAACTCGCGTTTTACGTGCTGCTGCTTCTCGGCGCCGCGGAGCTCGCGATCGGCCAACTGCCCGTGACGCGCCGCCGCAAATCGGCCTTCGTGATTCTGTCGACGATCGGGACGGTTCTGCTGGTCGCCGCGATCCCATTCAAATTCTCCGGCATGGACATCGCCATCATTTGGCTCGCGGAGGCGCAGGCCTTCCTGCTCGCGGGTGTCTTCACGCGCGAAAAGGTGTTTCGCATTCTTGGCTTGCTCGGCGGGCTGCTCGCTTCGGGCTACATGCTCGTCGCGGAAGCCGGGCCAATCGTCGATGTGCGCCTTGGAATCGCACATCCGTGGCCCGAGTATCGTTTTGCGGCAACCTTCGGATTCGCGGCGCTGCTTTTCTACGCCGACGCGCACTGGATTCCGCGGCGCTGGAAGGCCGTGATCGAATCCGCGAGCGAGCAACTCTGCTTCCACGCCCTTTCTTACCTCGCGGGGATCATGCTGTTCGCAAGCCTGTGGCTGGCCTATCCCGACGTGTGGATGGCGGTCGCGTGGTCGGCGGCGGCGTTCGCTTTCTGCCTGCTGGGCCGCTTGCTGGACCTCGACGATCTTTCGCATCAGGCGCAAGCCTTCGCCGTGGCGGCTTTCGTCGCTTCGTTCACCGTGAATACCAGTGCGGTCGCACCTTTCGCTGGCACGCATTTCACCGAGAGGCTCGTCACCCTCTCGCTGGTGGCCACGCTTTTCTATCTTTGCGCGCGCTGGGCCGGGCCGCGCGGCGCGAGCTATGCGGGCATCGTTTCCGAGATCTACACCACGGCAGCCGCGGCAATCGTGGTCGCCATCACATATTACGAGTGCCATTGGGCGGGGATGGCGGTCGCGTGGGCCGGGTTTGCGGTACTGCTCGCAGTAATCGGATTCATCCGAAGGCGCAGCGATTTCAGCGTGCAGGCGCACCTGCTTGCGCTCGCTGCATTCGTGCGAATGCTGCTGATCAATATCGACGCCACGCAGACGTTCCACCATTTCACGCTGCGCTTCATCACCTTCTCGATCGTCACGATCCTGCTCTACGTGTGCGCCTATTTCAGCGGCCCGCGCGACACGCCGTACGCCCGCATTTTCTCCGCCGTCCACACCTTTGCCGGCACGATCCTCGCGGCGGTCCTCGCATACAAGGAAGTTTCGTCGCCGTGGATCGCGGTGGTGTGGGCGGCCTTCGCGCTGGTCCTGTTGATCGCGGGCGACCGCTTGAAGCGCGCGGAACTTCATGTCCAGGCTTGCCTGCTTTCGCTCGGCAGCCTCGCTCAGATCGCGCTCGTCAATCTGCCAGATGGAGAGCCATTCGGCTGGTACCCGCGCATCACGCTGCGTCTTGCGACCCTCGTCATCACAGCGGCACTCTTCTACGCGTCGGCGCGCTGGGCAGCGCGCGGGGAATTCGCGTGGTCGAAAGTGCTCGCCATCGCGTACGACTGGGCAGGCTCAGCGCTCGTCGGCCTGGCCTTGCTCTACGAACTGAGCCCATTGCATGTGGCTCCAGGATGGGCGATGTTCGGCCTCGCGATTTTCGAAATCGGCATGCTGCGCAAGTCCGTCAACGCCCGCCTGCAGGGCTACGCCGCATTCGCGCTCGCGTTTCTGCGAATCTATTACGCGAATCTCGGCGCCTCGCGCCACGACCTGCTCGTGACCTCGCTCCCGATCGCCGCGATTTTCTACTACGCATACGCGCGGCTCGATCTCTCCAAGGAACGCGATTTTCTCGTGCGCGAGAAGCAGCTCTTCGCCGCTTCCATCCTCAGCTATGCCGCAGCCGCGACGCTTGCGACAACGCTTCTCTACGCCTTGGACTCAGGCTGGGTCGCAGCGGGATGGGCGGCGCTCGCGCTGGCATCGATCGCAGTCGCCTGGGCGGCCCGGCGCGAGGTGTTCTTGCATCACAGCCTGCTACTGGCTGGCGCCGTCTTCTGCCGGGCGCTGTTCTTCAACCTCGCCGAGATCAACGCGGCGATCTGGCCGTGGTTCGGTGCGCGGTCGCTCCATGTGCTCGTGGCAGTCGCGCTGCTTTTCGGCGCGCTCGCATTCGCGTTTCCGTTGCGTGCTCGCAACGCGACACCCGGCTCGCGAATCGCCGATCGGCCCTGGAGGCTTTTCGTCCAGCGCCCCGAGCAGATATTTTTCTTCCTGCCGCTCACGCTGCTCACGATTCTCATCGCGCACGATGTTTCCGGCGGCCGCGTAACGATGTCCTGGGGCATCGAGGCGTTCGTAGTATTCGTCTTTGCCTTGATGGTGGGGGAGCGCAGCTTCCGCCTGACGGGCCTCGGTCTCCTCCTGCTTTGCGTGGCGAAAATTCTGCTGCTCGACGTTTGGAGGCAGCAGCGCTCGGATCGCTTCGTGACCTTCATCACGCTCGGCGTCGCGCTGCTGATCGTCTCGTATCTGTATTCGCGCTACAGCGAAACAATCAAACGCTATTTGTGAGCGGAGCGGGCCCCGGAAATGCAAAACGGGGAGCCTGGCAGCTCCCCGTTTTGTTCTTTTTCTGTGCCGTGGCGAGCTGAAAGCCGCGCCATCGGTTCGCACCGCAAAAGCGGTGTGCAGATCGGTGTCAAGAATCTAAGCCCGGTGGAGTCATCCTTTCCTCCGTGTCTTAGCTCCTGCAACTCCGTGATACGCCCGTGTAGAGCGCCGCGCAAGCAGAAAATTTCAGGCGATCAGCGCGTCTCACCGTGCGTCGTTCCGCGGCTCGATCTCATCGGCTGCCGCAGCCAGTGAAACCAATCGGAGGCGGCGCTTCGGATGGACGAAAAGTAAGCGAGCAATGGCAACTGCGCTTTGGCCTCGGCATGCACGGGAGCGGGTGTGGGCGCTGCGGTCACAATCGAGGTCTTAGGGACGAGCGTCGGAGCAGGCGCAGAAATACGAGAATCAGCGACAGGTTCCTCGGGCATGGGAGCGCTGACCGCTACCGGGGTTCGCGGGGCTGGCGCAAAGTTCTTGGTTGTGGCTGTCTCGATGGGTGAAGGAATCGGATCGGACGGCGGCTCCTTCCGGGCCATCAGCGGCTGAGCGCTGGCCCGTGGCTCCGATTGCGATCTCGCGGCCACGACGCTCGCTGACGCGGCCACTGCGAACAGCGCACGCGCGCGCTTCGATTGAGCGGCAACGGCGTCCTTCATCAGCGAGTCAGCGAGCTCCACAGGCGCACTCAAAGGTTTGCTTCCGCCGATTTGAAGCTGAAACGCGACTTCTTCGATCGTTTTCGGTTGAACGGGCCGCGTGCGCTCGGCGCAAGACTTCACCAACGCCTGCTCGCAAAGTGCGTTGATTACGCGCGGCGTTCCGCGAGCGTAGTAGTGAATCGCGGCCAGCGCCTCAGGCTCGAAAGCGCAATCGCCGGCGCTTCCGGCGACCCGCAGGCGATGCTCGATGTAAAGGCAAGTTTCCTCGACCGTCATTGCGCTAAGTCGGTAGCGGAAGGCGATCCGCTGGCGCAACTGGCGGAGTTCGGGCGAATTGATTTTCGTGTCGAATTCCGGCTGGCCCGAAAGCACAACCTGCAGGAGCTTCTCGTCTCCGCTTTCCAAATTCAGAAGCATGCGAATCGCTTCCAGTACCTCAATTTTCAGGCCTTGGGCCTCGTCGACGATCAGCACGGGATTTGAATTCGCCCGGTAACAATTCGTCAGCCATTGCTGGAGCCGTACCGAAGGATTCGCGTGCGTCCGCGGGTCGGGAGGCACGCCGAAGTCAGCTAAGGCCATTTCGAAGAGTTCGTTGGCTTCAAGATGAGAATTGAAAATGAAAGCGCGCGGCATGCCGCGTTGACGCAACAGGTCCAGCAGGCTGTTGAGCAGCACCGTCTTGCCTGCGCCCACTTCGCCTGTAAGGACCAGTAGTCCCTCGCGCGCGTTGATGCCTCTCATGAGTCCGTCCAGGGCGTTCCGCGCTTGTGTGGTGAGCAGCAGGTAGCGAGGATCGGATGTGCTGCGGAAAGGGTTTTCGCGCAGGCCAAAATACTTGACGAACGACGGACGCCGCGAATCGTCACTTGCAAAGATAGAAGCCTGCGACTGCTGAAGCGGAGCGCTTTCGGCTCGCTGCATGGTCCCCTCCCTCAGGCAACTGCCCCTTAGATGGTCGCGCCATTAAAACTGCGACAACTTGTGCGCAAAAAAAAGAAAGACGGAAAAAGATGCGATTGGCGAGGGGACGCCTATGGCAGGTCTAGTACTCACGGCCCTCGAAAAGATCGAGCTACTTGATGAAGAGCGCTTCGCGGACCTGATCGCGGCCGACGAACGTTTTCGACGAGCGGAACTTCCCGAAGAGATCGAGAATCTCGCGGTTCTGGAAAACGTGCGCGTGGACCGCGAGCGTGGGGGCGGACAGGAGCTCGACCGTCTGCCCATCCAGGATTCGATAGCGGTGAAAGCGCTCCGCCGGACGACTGTGAAAGAGCGCCAGCACCGTCCCGCCGGGATGGAGCATGTTGTAGAGCCGGTTCATCAGGGCGGGCACAACCGCGGGATCGAAGTAGTCGAGCAGGTCCCATATCAGCACGCCGTGTACGCTGTTCTCGGGGTAATTCAGCGCGGTATCGATGAATCTTTCCGCCAGCGCGGGAAGTGAGTGCCGCTCGGCCTCTTCGCCGGCCGGGGTCGTACGCAACCGTTCTTCCTCGGTTGTCAGAAAATCCTTCCACTCGTGCAGCAGGTCTTCGGTCGACACGCGATAGCCCTTCTCGATGAAAAACGTGAGGGTCGCTTGCGATACCGCGCCGAGATCGAGAATCCGCGCGCGCGGCACATCGCTGAGCAGCCAGAGGAATTCCTTGAGGGCGTTGGAAATGCGGACGTTACCGCGCGTGGCCACGGAAGCAGCAGGTCCCGGTTTAGCCGCCGCTCTCGACGTCGCGGCGGCAGCTGCCGACGCGGGAGCCTTGGCCGGATTCCCCGGTGCGGTCGTGGGGTTGCTGGGCCGGGCTTTGGCCATCCAGTTCATCGTCGCCTCTACGTTTTGTTCTAAAGTATCGCCATTTCGTCGTGCCGATTCACCCGGCGATGTCGGGCCTACTCAGCTTTTGCGCTCGCGGCGATTGCCCGGGGAGCTTCGGTTTCGGTGGCCCGCGCTGCCGACGGGGCGGCGGTCGTCGAGGTGCTCGCCGTCGAGCCTGCCTTGATCATTTCCACCTTTCCCCGCAAACGAGCGCCGTCATCGATTCCGATCTGCGGTGTCAGGATGCTGCCTTGGACACGGCTGCCGGGGCCAAGGTGCACACCCTCGCCAGCCTTAATGTTCCCCTGTACCGATCCTTCGATGGTAATTCCGCCGGCTTCAATGTCCGCTTGAATCTTCGCGTTGGGTCCGATCGTCAGGCGGGCGCCACCGAGGCGGAGTTTGCCCTGGAGTTCGCCATCAATATATAGATCGGAGTTTCCCGAGATTTCTCCATGAATTTTAAGACCTCCCTGTATCCGGGACGCTCCACCCGCCGCCGACGTAGCCGTAACGAGTGTCTCAGGCGTAATGGCACGGGGAGCAGGCGCTGGGGCCGAAGCCGGTGTCGACGCAACGGGAGCGGGCGCAACAGTAGAAGCTGCGGGCGGTTCCGGCGCGACCTGCGATTTCGTGGCTCCCCCAACTGGCGGTTGGGGCGTTTCCGGGGACGTCTTGCCATCATTCTTATGCCACATGAATCCTCCAGACTAGCCAGGCGCTGCGCTGGGGTGGCAGGCGTCCTATGCAGTATGGGCACTATAGTACAGCGATTATGCGGCTGTAAACCGTGTCAATCCCCGAATCGCGCGAGCCCCATGACCGAATGGACAACAAGCAACGCCGAGTCCGTGGTTTGCACATCCTGATGGCGCATTTCCCAGAGGGAAACAACCATTCCGACCAGCTCGTGTGTGAAGATCACCAGCCCGCGCCGCGTTTCCCACCAGTGATTTGGGTCGTATTCCGAGTCGGGTGCGGGCACCACTCGCAGGACGGTGCCCGCCGGAAACGTCCGCGCGCAGATGTATCGCGCCCGGCGTGTATGATAATTCGACGTGACCAGCAGAATCCGCTTCCACCCGTGTTGCAGGATCAACTGGCGAAGCGCCGCGGCTTCATCTTTGGTATTGCCGGCGTGGTGGTCGAAGCGAATGATGGCGTCCTGCGGCACTCCGCCGTCCTTCAGGTCGTGCTCCATTAATTCGGAGATAGAAGCATAGGGACGCAGGAGGCGCCCGCTCGCCACCACGCGCGGCGCCCAGCCAGCCTTGAATAGTTTGGCCGCCTCTGCCGCGCGGTCTCCGCCGTAGTTGTCGTCGCTGAGGACCACGATGGCGTCGGAGTAGGCGGGGCCGTCGTCGACGATCCAGAATCCGCCCGCCAGCCGCAACAGGGGATGCCGAGCCAGGTAAATCACGAAAACGAAGCAGGCGAAGAAAACCAGCAGCATGAACTTGAAGATGATTCCCCCGCGTTCTCCTTTGCGGCGAGGCACTATTTGGCCGGGTCGAACTGGCGTAACTGTTCCGCCGCCTGTTCGGGATGGATTTCGTTGAAATAGACTTCCTTGATGCTGTACGACTTCGTCCGCGCCGGAACGATCGGCAGAATCTCGATATGCCAGTGATAGTCTCCGGCAATCGTCCGCCAGTAATCGCTCAACTCGCCTTTGGTTTGCAGCGTATTGGGGGCCGTGTGCAACACCATGTGGAAATTTTCAGTCACATTCAGCAGGCGGCGCAGCAAACGGCCCATCAGGGTCGCGAGGTGGCGGCGATTTTCGCCAGGCGAGAGCGCTTCGAACAGGTGACTGTGCGTTTTCGGCATGATCCACATCTCGAACGGCACGCGCGAGGCATAGGGACAAAACGCGTAATAGTCTCCGACGTTGTCCACCACGCGCACCTTCTGCCGGATCTCCTGCCGTAGAATATCGCAGAAGACGCACCTCTCTCGATCGCGATACCAGTCGCGCGCGGCGCGCAGCTCGTACAAAATCCGCCTCGGCACAAAAGTGGTCGCCACAACTTGCGAATGCGGGTGCGTCCACTCCTCGCCTGCGGCAGGGCCCTGATTCTTGAAAGCGGTAATGTACTTGAAGCGGGCGTCGCGCTTGAGGTCCGCAATGCGGATGGCCCAGGCCTCGTGCACGCGCTGAATCTCTTCGTCCGAAAGCTGCGCGAGTTGCCGTGCGTGATCGGGCGATTCGACTATAACTTCGTGAGCGCCGATCGCCTCCATCCGGTCGAAAATGCCGTCGGCCGCGCGCGAAGGATCGCCCTCGACGCGGTAGAGCGGCCAAAGATGAGGGAAGGCCCGAACCTGCCACGGCCCGTGCGGCGGCAAACGCAACAGAACATGAGTCTCGATGCGATTTTCGGGGCACAGCGGGCACTCCGGAGGCTGCGCTTCCTCCTTTTCGGGATGTCCGATCGCAACCCAACTGCGCGTAATAGGATCTTTTCGTAGTTCCATAGGGCCCTTGTCTGTAAGTTTGAAACCGCCATCTTATACCGAAATCCTTCGCCAACAACAGGGAACCGGACGCTATCTCGCCGCACCATTCTCCGCGGCCTCTGCGCTTCTCTGCGTCCTCTGCGTTGAGTACGGGGATCAAATCCACCTCGCACTCAAACGAAACCGCTACGAATAACCTGCCGCGCGGAAAAGTTTTGTTTTACACTGCGCCAGGAACGCGAATTCGCGTTCGCAAAGGACGACCTAACTGAACAACGAAAATCGCAACGCCCGCGTCGCATCCGTTCGCAAAATGACGGTCCTGCCGATGATCGCCGCGACATATTTCATGGTCGCCGGCGGCCCCTATGGCCTCGAAGAGATCGTGCAGAAAACGGGCTACACCGCCACGCTGCTGATCCTGATAATCACGCCGCTGCTCTGGAGCGTGCCGGTCGCCATGATGGTCAGCGAGCTTGCCACCTCGATCCCCGAGGAGGGCGGCTTCTACATCTGGGTGCGCCGCGGCATGGGCCCGTTCTGGGGATATCAGGAGACGTGGCTCACGCTCGCGGGAAGTGTCTTTGAAATGGCGCTCTACCCGAATCTCTTCGTCGATTACCTCGGGCGACTCTCGCCGGCCATGGTCGCAGGCCATCGCGGTTTGGTGCTCGGTTTCCTGATGATCGCGGTGTGCACGGCGTGGAATATTCTGGGCGCAGACGCGGTGGGTGAAGGCTCGTTTATTCTGAACATCGCGCTGCTTCTGCCATTTGTCGCGCTGGTGATATTCGCGCTGCACAGCGCACACGCCGCGGCGAGCGCTGGAGCTGGCGCCATTCCGCTGCGCCATGCCGATCTGCTTGGCGGCATCCTGATCGCCATGTGGAACTACATGGGATGGGACAATCTCTCGACCATCGCGGGAGAAGTCTCCGAGCCGCAGAAGACCTACTCGCGCGCGATGCTCGGCGCCGTGATTCTCGTCATCGCCGGCTATCTGATCCCTGTCGCCGCGGTGGCGCGCACCGGCGTCGATCCCAACCGCTGGACCACAGGCGGCTGGGTCGATATCGGAAAGATTCTAGGCGGCGAAACGCTCGCCATCGCCATCGCCGCCGCGGGAGTGATCGGCGCGATCGGCACGTTCGGCGCGCTGATGATGTCGTTCACGCGCCTGCCCGCCGTGATGGCCGAAGACGGCTACTTGCCGAAGATCTTCACGCGTCAGCGCGTCCGAACGCGCACTCCGTGGGTCGCAATTCTGGCCTGTGCCGGGTTCTGGGCGCTGTGCTACCCGCTCGGCTTCGAGCGAAGCCTGTTCCTCGACGTGCTGCTCACCGGCCTGAGCATCCTGCTCGAATTCTGGGCGCTCGCCGCGCTGCGTATCCGCGAACCGCACCTCACGCGCCCGTATCGCGTGCCGGGAGGACTCATCGGGACAATCATCATCGGCGTCCCGCCGCTCGCGCTGATGATTGCAGCGGTCGTCCGTAACAGCAGGGAACTCGCCGGCGCCACGAATCAGCTCGTCATTGGGATTGCAGTCGTCGCCGCCGGCGCGCTCCTCTATTTCGTAAGCCGTCTTGTAGCGCGGAAGAAGCCTGCTTAGTTCGCGCAGTTCAAGGTCTAAACGTAGCGCCGGGTTCTTTAGCCCGGCAAACTCCTGTTGGTCCGCGGCCAATCGATCCGCCAGCGTCTCCGCGGCAGCGGCGCCCAAACCAATTGCTTGGGCGGCGTCCCTCTCGAATGGTGATAGAGCGCTGCCGTCCGCTGATAAAAGCCGCGCGTGTGCCACGAATCGCCAAACGCGAATCGATGAAAATCGAGGTGATGGCAAAACTCGTGGCAGAGCGTGCTGAAGAACGTCCCAAACGAAGTGATGTCCTTCCGAATCGCCGTCCGCATCCACACGCGGATCGCCATCGAGTCGGGATGATAATCTCCAAACAGCTCGGTCGCGGAATGTTCGCGCACCCGCAGCGGCCTCGCGGCCAGCACGCTCACCCCGCACCGGGGCACCTTGTAAAAATCCCCCGCGCATTGAACGAACTCATCGCACGTCCGCCGCACGTCGCCCGACATTCCATCGCTCATCGCCTTCTCAATGGCTCGCGCGATTCGCCGCAATCTCTCGTCCGGGGGCAGCGGCATCGCCTGCATGCCATCGCTTTCGAGGAATGTCCCATTTTTCTTGCGAGGAGGCGCGTCGGTCAGCATCGGCGATTATTTTGCCCGAACCCGAAAAGTTTTGCGAGTTGGCACAGACAATCCTGTCTGTGCAGGGCAATGACGGCCGGCGATTCCGGCGTGGTATTCTTGCTCGGCATGGCTGAATTGGCAGCAGACGCTGCGTTCATGGAAGCGGCGCTCGCCGAGGCGCGGCTCGCTGCCGAGCGGGGCGAAGTCCCGGTCGGCGCAGTCGTCGTCGCCGAGGGCCGCATCGTCGCCCGCGCCGGAAATCGCACCATCGCCGATTGCGATCCCACGGCGCACGCCGAAATCATCGCTCTGCGCGAAGCGGCAAAGGCAATCGGCAACTATCGCCTGCTGGGCGCGTCACTTTACGTCACGATCGAGCCGTGCGCCATGTGCGCGGGCGCGATGATCCAGGCACGCATCGCGCGCCTGATCTACGGCGCGGATGATGCCAAGGCCGGCGCCATCCGTTCCTGCTTCTCTATCCTCGACCACCCGCAGCTCAATCACCGCGTCGAAGTCACGCCCGGAACCCGCGCCGACGAAGCCGCCGCCGTCCTAAGAGATTTTTTCGCCGCCCGCCGCTGACTTTGGCGGAACGCATGTGCCGAGTTTTGTAGCGACTTGCGATGCTTGTCCCAAGCGCCGTAGGCGCGACACAAGCCCCTTCTCCGTTGTGACTCTCCAATGGCTTTGCTAATCTAACAAGACCGACCATGCTGCGGAGAGGTGTCTGAGCGGTCGAAAGAGCTCGCCTCGAAAGCGAGTGTAGGGGGAACTCTACCGTGGGTTCGAATCCCACCCTCTCCGCCATTCCTTTAGATTCAGTGGGTTAGAGCCTCCTAAAATCTTCTCCTAACAAATCTCCGACTGGTCAGTTTTCCAGTTATTGAGCACTAGGAGATTCTTATGGCTCAGTCCAAATTCACGCCGTACAAGTACATCAAGCTCGACACATCCAGTTTCACCTACGGACGGGGTTCAGTTTTACCCGAAGGAGGGATTCTGCAAGCTCACGAAGCCGGATGGGCGTAGATCGCACTTAGATCGCTGCGCCTTACAATGGTGTCGGTGTGCGCCTCTTTTTGAATGCCGTCGGCGATTTGCCGAGCTTGCCTGTATTGGTCCGGGGCCTCCGCAGAATGGCCCGACGCTTCGAGCGTGCGTCCGAGGAAGAAGTGGCTTTGCGCCAGCAGGCCCTGTATTCCCAGCCTCTCGCTATTGTTCAAAGCATTCTGCAGTTTGCTTTCCGCCATGGCGTAGCTTTTCATGCCGATCAACGCTTCGGCGAGGTAAATCGAGCACTCTGTAGAGGCATACTGCAGCCCCATATTGTCGGCCTCTTGCGCAAGAGCAGGCAAGGAGTCGGCAGCAGCTTCAAAGTGGCCCTCTTTGACGGCAACCTTTGCCGCGTTTATCTTCGACGTCAAGACCATTTGTGGATCCCTTGTGTGTGAAGCCTGTTCGAGAGCTTGACGGTAGAGAGCTGCCGCCGATTTGTAGTCACCCTGGTAGAAGGCGTTGTCTCCATCAAAACCCAGCAATTCCGCGAGCTGACCTCCGTCCTTCTGTTCTCGAGCAATGGACAAGGCTTCCTGAAGGCTTTTCTCGGCGTCGTCGCTTCTGCCCACCTGCGCAAGGGCTTCACCGTAGAAGCCGAGGACCTCGGCAAGCCAGAAACCGTGCTCCTGAATGTCGCGCATGGTTTTGAGGGCGTCCGCCTGCGAACTGAGAGCCGCGCTGTATCGCCCTTGATAAGAGAAAAGGGCCCCCAGCGACGACGATTCGATCGCCGCGCCGCGTTTGTCGCCTGCGCTCCGCCGGAGATCGAGGGCTCGCTCGTAATAATTCAGGGCTTGATCGTACTGAGCCAAACTGCACAGCGTGTCGCCCAGATTGTGAAGCGTGTCTGCGATGTCTCCGGAAACCTTCAACTTCTCCCGAACCTGCAACGCTTGTTCGTAATACGTGCGAGCGTTTTGGTAATCGCCCTTGAAAGAATACTGGTTCCCGATATTGGTTAAGACCAAACCTTGATTATTTTCATTCCCGGCATCGATCTCGTCCTGCAGCGATTGCTTGAAAAGCTTCAACGCCTGATCGTACTGCCCGCGGTCGCTATAGAATTGGCCAAGGTCGTTAAGCAAATCGCCCGTACCTGCCCGGTCGCCGATTTCGCGCCGCAGATCGAGAGCAGCATTGTAGTTCTCGAGAGCCTGCTCGGGCTGGCCAAGGGCGGCCTGCGACGTTGCGATCGCTTGCAGACTTTCGGCGATTCCTTTTTTGAGCCCAAGCTTCTGCTTAATCTTAAGCGACTCCTAATAATTGCGGATTGCGTCGTCGTTCTTGCTCAAATCGGCATACGCTCCGCCCGTGGCCTGCAGAATCTCGGATTCTTGCTCTTCATTTCCCGATTCGATCGCTAACGCCTGAGCGCGGGCCAGATATTCGAGGCCTTTCTGTGGGTCCCCGCTGAGTATCTCGACGCGGCCGCTTTCGAGCAGGCCGGTCGAGCTATTGGGGTCGAACGCCCGCATTTTGGAAAGTTCTTGCCGAGCCTTATCATACTCGACGTGACTTCGCCCGTTTCGGCGCCCGAGCCGGGGACCCTGCTGATGCTGTGCTGCGGATTGCTGATGCTCGTCCTGCGTGCTCGAAACCGCCGACTTAACGCCGGCGGGCGAGCGTCTTAGTAGTTTCCAGTGTTGGCGCTCACGGCTTTCTGAACGGGCCCCTCGCGCTATTCTTTGATCCGAGGCCACACAGGCATCGGATGCCCGTCCGCCCCAAGTGCATGGAGTCACTTCTCTTCCCATATTGCCTATTTTCCCGACGACGAATACATGCTTTTCGACAACGGTCTGTCAATGCTCGGGAAGCTTCGCGAGAGCAAAATCGCCCCAACAACGTGAATCGTGCCGAGGGCAATGCCCGGGCTAACAGGGAAAGGGCGCGTCAAGCGAGTGGCACAGCGATCAGAATCGACGGAACGATACCCAGAGTCCGTACTGGCTTTACCCGTCGCCGACTCGATCGACGACCTGAAAAGGCACGTTCAGAGAAGAGCGGTTGATGCCCATACAGGAATCCGTTGGCATCCCGCCACTTGAATTTCGAACGTCTCCGCACCGGTTTCCGGAGCTAACGCTCACTTCGAGGTGCGCCCCGTTCGGACGCTGCGGCCCTGGGAAGTCACATACTTTTAACATTGAAGTCACATTAGATTGACCCGGCACGCTTACCTTGCGTCAGCAAAGAAACGCGTGCGGAATCTCCCACGCAATCAGGGTGAGGGTAGGGGTAGAGCCATTTCAAATTCTAACAGAGCGGGCGTGTAGCTTCCGCAGTCGGAGCCCGCTTTTGGCAGTTCATATTCTAAGGAGGAATGAATGCGAGCATTTGTGGCATCAATGATTGCCCTGGGCCTTTTCGCCATGCCGGTTATGGCGGCTGGCGGCGCGGCCAACAACGGCGCAGATCCGGCCACTCCCAAGGCTGCCGACTCGGCGGCAAAGCCCGCGCCCGCGGCTGCCAACACGGCAACCGCTGCTGCGCCGGCATCTCCAGCCAAACCGGCCGCGGCGGCAGAAATGGAAACCGAGCTTCAGCAGTTGCGCGATGCCATCGCGATGCAGGCCCAGCAGATTCAGGACCAGCAGGAAAAAATGCAGCAGCTCGAAGATCAGTTGAAGGCTTCGAGCACCGCCCGCGAGAACCTCTCGGCTTCTCCGGCGGGCGCTCCCATGGCGGCTCCGGCATCAGCGGGCGCAGCAACGGCTTCGCTGAGCACGTCCGCGATGTCTCCCGCTCCGGCCGGCAAAGCCGACGACAAAGATAAGCTCGGTCCCATTGCCATGCAGGACTTCAAGATCGGCGTCACCTTCTTCGGCGGCTGGAGCTACTACAACTCCACCGGCTTCGCTCCGCAGTTTATGGACACGCCCACCGAGCAGGTGGGGACGGGAAACGACGGATTCAACACCTTCGAGGTCAACCGCGCGTACGTCAACTTTCAGTACACGCCGAACGAGCACGTAACTTTGCGCGTCACGCCTGACATTTACCGTCAAGCCGATGGCAGCTACTCGTTCCGGTTGAAATATGGATACGTTGACTTCCAAAAGATTTTTGGCGGTGGCGCATTCAAGAACGACAAACTCACCTTCGGTCAGACGCAGCAGCCTCTGACCGACTGGGAAGAGGGCCTCAGCGGATACCGATACACGTATCTCACGCCGTGGAACTACGTGAGTTTGAGTTCCACCTATGTTGGCGCAAAGCTCCACGGCCCGATCGAATTCAATGGAAAAGAATACGTGGACTACGATTTTGGCGTCTTCAACACCGCCAGCTTCCACGCGGTCGAAACGGACGAAAACAAGCAGTTCATGGTCCGCGGCACCGTGTATCCGTTCGGCACCACCTCCGACCGCACTGGCTTGGGCTTTACCGTCTTTAATGATTACGGCTACAAAACGGCCCTCCCGTCAGCAACCCAAACGTCGCTGGACCGGCTCGCTGCCATCGCGTTCTACCAGACCCATAACAAGGCAGACCAGATCGCGTTCGAGTACGAATGGGGTCACAACGCGTTCAGCCAAGGCAACCTGTTCGGGGGTGACGCGCCGGGATCAAGCAGCCCCTACTACGCGTTCTATAGCGCCGCCGGTGGGGTTCTTACCGGAAGCACGCACCAGCAGGGCTTTGCTGCCTTCGGCCACGCACGCCTAGGGAGCTCCAAGTTTTCGCTATTTGGCCTCTGGCAGTATTTCCAGCCGAACACCGATTTCGACTACAAAGGGGCCGGGCTAACTGCTGACCCGATCGACTGGGAGCGCACCGTCGGCGGCATCACTTACTCTGTGACGAAGCAATTCGACGTCTCGTTCGGAGACGAAAACTTCCACTGGGTGCATCCGCAAGTAGCCACGACGGGACTCCCGACGGGAGGAGACACGAACGGGATCGTCATCTGGACACAGTTCAACTACTAACGCTAGCCGTTTCAGCTCGAAAAGAGGGGAGCGAATTTTGCTCCCCTCTTTTTTGACTTCTCATTGGCTTCAATCTGTTCTCGTCGGAAAAAATGCAGCAACTCGAGTCCCACACCACGTTTCTGCCTGCGCAAACACAGCGACGGAGCGTTTACGAACGCACCGAGCCTTGGCATAATCCGATCCCATGCGAATGCCGAGCGGCTATACCCAAAAGAGCCTGAAAATACTAGCTGCTTTGCTCGCTTCGGTGTTCCTCGCTTGTTCGAAGCCGATTTTCGCAGGCCCGCCCTTCCAAAACGACGATCCCGAGCCTGTCGATTTTCATCACTACGAGTTTTATGTGTTTGGCAACGCGGACGGCACCGGCGTGGAAATGGACACGGCCGGGCCGGCGGCGGAATTCAACTGGGGCATTTTGCCGAACACGCAATTCCACTTGGTCGTTCCGCTCGCCGCGATCGTGCCTTCGAACGAAGCAAAATATGCTCCCTCCGGCACGGGACCGAGCGAGTTTGGCCTGGGCGATATCGAAATCGGCGTGAAATACCGTTACCTCAAGGAGACCAAGCACCGGCCCATGATTGGCACATTCACGATGCTCGAAGTGCCGAGCGGGAATTCCAACCTCGGGCTGGGCGTCGGGAAAGTTTGGGCGAAGCTGCCCGTTTGGGTGCAGAAGAGCTTCGGCCCGTGGACCACGTATGGCGGTGTGGGCGAGCAGATCGTCCCGCAGACCGGCTACAACAATTTTACGTATGGTGGATGGCTGCTGCAGCGCGACATCGGGAAAAAGTGGACGCTGGGCGGCGAGGTTTTCTCCCACGGCCCCGAAGGAATTGCGACGCCACAAATCCGAGCGTCGACGCTCGTGGATTTCGGCGGATGCTACTACATTCGAAATCCCGGCTTTCAGGTTCTCTTTTCCTACGGACATGCGGTCGCCGGTCTGCCGGAAACCTATGCGTACGTTGGGCTCTATTGGACGTGGGGAGGTTCCAAGGACGACCAGCAATCCGCGAGGAGCTTGCTCGATAAGCTCCACCAATATGCGGAAGTTCCGGGCCGCTAGTAGCGCTGGCCCCCGGGCGGATGGACGACCCTCAGTTTCACCATTTTTCGGATCGTCGCACGCCCGAGATCATTCGCGTCGCGCGGAAGCATGAGGGTGCCGATGGAAAACTTCTCACCTGTCAGGCGAGAGCTTCAACTTTCTCCAGCACCCAGAAATTCGGCCCCCGCTCCGCTTCAAGTTTCTTCAGTTGCTCGCGGTGAATCTCGCGCACGCGCGCCGGCGTGATGGCTTCCGACCGGTCGACTTCCTGGATCTTGAGGCTGGTCTTGTCCTCGTAGAGGTGCTCGCCGATCAGGCGCGCCCGCTCGTCGTACGGCCAGATGAACGCCTGCCGGCTGTACACGTGATACAGCTTAGCCGCTTGCTCCACTTGGTAGCCGATGGCCCTGAGGTCCGAGCCAACTGCGAGTTGATGGAAGGTGATCTCATCGCAAATGCCCCAGTCCGCGACTGCAAGCCGATCGTCGGAATGCCACAGCACGGCCTCGCCGACACTGTTGTAAAACCCGACCACGCCTTTTTTGCCTTCGATGACGGCGGGATTCGCGCCCCAGCTCACCCGGTACACCGGATTTTCCACCATCATGTCGGGCGCCGTGATCTTGCCGTATTCTCCCGCGCCCTCCAGGTGCACGTGCCGCCAGAAGTTGAGGAGAATCGCCCGATGCAGCGGCTTCGTCGTCTGCGCGAGAAGCTTCGCGGTAGGGATCATGCAGTCATACACAGCTTGTTCGAATCGGTTCATCCGGGCCCCCGTTTGCTCGATATTTTCGGCCCCCGAATATAACAGACAATGCCGCCCCGGGGGTGCCTTCGGCGACCAGTGCCCCCATCCCTAGGGCCTCGAAGGTATTGACACCGCAAGGGGCCACGCGTACATTCGCGTTGTATGGGGTCGTTCCGGTACTCTGAGGGAGGAAAAAGCGTGCGTTCGATTGTCCTTGGCGTCCGATCCAGCCTGGTAGCTCTCGTTATAACTAGCCTCGTGGGTCTGCCCTCGATGGGAGCAAGCTCGCTCCCGCTCGCAACCGTGGTGATGGCGCAGTCGGCTCGCCTCGCCAACGCGGATGCCGTACCAGGCGCGGATGTTTATTACGACGACGACCTTGTAACGATCCCTGGCGGCTCGCTGCGCCTCGCGGTTGGGACGAGCCAGGTCTATCTGCTGGAAAACAGTGAAGCAGTCCTTCGCAAAAACCAGGGCCAGGTCGAGGCCAAGATGTATCGCGGCACGCTCGGCTTCTCCACTTCGGCGCCGGATAATCTCTCGGTCGAAACGCCCTTTGGCGTAATTCGCGGCGCGGATGGTTCGCATGTGCTCGGCCAAATTTCGCTGCTGCCCTCTCCGAAAACGACCGAGGAAAAGATTGAGATCACGTCCTATCAGGGCACGCTGCTGGTTGTCGACGGTGCCGGCGTATCGAAGACGATTGAGGAAGGCCAGACCTATATCGGGACGATGGCTTCCGATGCCGGCGGCGGCGGAGGCAAAGATGCCAAGGTTCAGGGCGTCGGCGGCGAGGGCGTCAACTGGAAGCACGTGCTGGGCGTAGTGATCCCGGTCGCGGTCGTCGGCGGCACGGCCATCGCTCTCTACGTCAAGGGGTCCGAGAGCTGCCCGCAGCCAAACTGCACCGAGTAACCCGCCGAATTCTTCCTGCTCCCGCGCGGTAATCGCGAATCTTTGTGGGTCGTGGCTTGAGCCACGACATTAGCGTCGGAATTATGAGGGCTTCAGCCCCTGAAGTTCCCAACCACGGCTGTCACTAGCCGGGTGCTCCATCCTCGGTTTATGAGGGCGGGGCCTTTCCAATAAGCAGCCAACAACCGGCCACCGATCACGTCAGCGCGGGACGCGCGACACAAGCTAGCTCCGCCCGGAAGGGCGGGGAAGCGAAAACAAGAAGAACCTAAGCGCCATAGCTGCGACCCAACTCAATGGCAGCCAACCAGCCGAAAATGGTCATGGCGCATCTTAGGGGCTGCACTTTCGCGGTACAAGGCGATTCCGATTTCGTTCGCGCATCGTGCACGGTGCGCTAGGCAGAGGCACATATCGGGCGCGAAGAATCTGCGCCACGGGATATAATGAAATGTTTGTTTGGGAAGAATTTTCCGTTGTGAGGACATTCGAATGATGAAGGGACTCCATGCCCGCCGGTGTCTCGCGGCGGTCCTATGCACCGCGGCGCTCTTGCTGGCGGCCATCGTCGCGCAGTCGTGCCGTGCGGACGAGCCGTACGCGCCGAGCCGCAATTACGCGCTGCAGGATATCCGCACTCATCTGTGGTTTGACCTCGACCGGCGCGCGATTCACGGAGAAGTGACGGAAAGCATCTCCGCGCTTCGCGACGACGTTTCCCAGCTCTCGCTCGATTCGGTCGATTTGAAGATCGAGAGCGTTCAGGTCGACGGCAAAGCCGCCAATTTTGCGGTCGATCCGAAAAGACTCGTAATCTCGCTCGATCGTCCCGCCAACCGCGGCGACCGTCACGAAATCTCGATTCGCTACCAAGGCCAGCCGAAGAAGGGCCTCTATTTCATTCTCCCAGACCGCCATTATCCCCAGCAGCCGAGCGAGATTTGGACCCAAGGCGAAGCCGAAGACACTCGATACTACATTCCGCTCTACGATTACCCGAACGATCGCACCACCTCCGAGATGATTCTCACGGTCCCCAGCAGCTGGATCACGGTGTCGAACGGCCGCCTCCTTGGCGTGAAAAACGAAACCGACGGCATGAAAACCTGGGACTGGAAGGAATCCGAGCCCATCTCCACATACTTGATTTCGGTGGTCGCCGGCGATTTCGTCGAGAAAGACGACACCTGGCACGGGCTCACGCTCCGTTACGTCGTCCCGCGCGGCGATGGCGCGACGATCGACCCAACCTTCGAGCGCACCAAGGAAATGCTCGACCTATTCTCCTCCAAGTTCGGCGTCCCTTACCCGTGGGCGCAGTACGCGCAGACTTCCGTCGATGATTTCGTCGAGGGCGGCATGGAAAACGCCAGCGCCACCACGCTCGCCGTCGATAATCTCGTCAATCCCAAGCTCACATCGGAAGAACGCATCGGCACGGACGATGTGAATTCTCACGAGCTCGCGCACCAGTGGTTCGGCGACCTCGTCACCTGCAAGGATTGGGCGAACCTCTGGCTCAACGAGGGCTTCGCCACCTATTTCGAGCACTACTGGATGGAACAGCATTACAGCGTCGACGACGCGGACTACGAATTCTGGCGCGACCAGAACGCCTGGTTCCGCCAGCCGCGCTTCTTCCGCGTGCCGATCCTGAATCGCCATTTCGACGATTCGACCGAATATGAAGGCAACGTCTACAACAAGAGCGGCTGGGTCCTCCGCATGCTCCGCGAAAAGCTGGGCGACGATGATTTCTTCCGCAGCCTGCACAACTATCTCGCGGCGAATCGCGGGCAAAACGTCGTCACCGCCGATCTGCAGAAAGCGATCGAGCAGACCACATCGATCAACGTCGATCGATTCTTCCATCAGTGGATTTATCGCGCCGGCGCTCCCGAATTCGAGGCCAGCTACACGTACGACCCGGCGATGCACCAAGTCGACATGGATGTGAAGCAGACGCAGGACGTCGGCGGCCTCGTCGAACTATTCGATGTTCCCATCCAAGTCGAAATCGCTACCGCCGGCGGACGAAAGACGTATCCCATCGATGTCAGCCATGCGGATCAAAACTTCACGTTCCCCGCCGATAGCGCGCCTCTGATGGTGGTCTTCGACCGGGGCGACCAGATTTTCAAGAAGGTGGACTTCCGGAAAAGCACGGCGCTGTGGATCTATCAGTTGAAGAATGGCGAGACGGCCCCGGATCGCGCCGAAGCAGCCGTCGCCCTCAGCGGTGACCGCGACGATCCGCAGGCGGTCGCGGCGCTCGGCGACGCCGCATTACACGATCCCTTCTGGGGCGTTCGCGTGGAAGCCCTGCGCTCGCTCGGCAGGACGGGCGGCGACGATGCCGAGGCGCGAATCCTTCAGTCACTGAACAGGGAGAAGGAGCCATGGGTTCGCGACGTCGCAGCGGGCGTCCTCGCAACCTTCAAGGGAAACCCGGGCGTGGCGTCTCGCTTGGCGCTAGCCGCATCCAACGATCCCGCGTACACGGTCCGCGCAGCGGCGATTGAAGCCCTCGCCGCGGTTAAAGCGCCCGACGCGTATGACATCATCGCCGCTTCCGTGGACGCCGACTCGCCGGACGACATTCTTCGCCGCGCGGGCCTTCACGCTTTTGGCTTCCTTGGCGACGCCCGCAGCGTCCCGATCCTGCTCCATTGGTCCGCCGCCGGAAAGCCGCTGCGCTGCCGCCAGGCGGCGATCGGCGCCATGGCGGGACTCGACAAGGGCGATAAATCGATCACCGAAGCTCTCGTATCGTATCTCCAGGATCCGCGCTTCGACATTCGCCTTGAGGCAATCTTCGCCTTGGGCAGGCGCGGCGATCAGAATGCAGTCGCCCCTCTCGAAAATATGTTGAAGAGCGGCCAGCTCACGCAGGGCGAAGAACCGTACATCGAAGAATCGCTCGCCGTCCTGAAAGCACAATTGGCCAGGTAGATTTTAGGCCATCAAGATTCGCAGATCGCGCAGATTGTTCCCGGTGGGCCCCGTGACAATCGTGTCACCAAGGCGTTCGAAGAAGTTGTAAGCGTCGCTCCGTCGCGCGAAATCGTCCACAGCGAGTCCCATCTGCCGCGCGCGCGCGAATGTCTTTCCATCCGCGACCGCCCCGGCACCCGGACTATTTCCGTCGATTCCATCCGTCCCCGCGCTCAGCACTGTGATGTCCTTTCCCGCAATCTTCGGCACGCACGCGAGCACGAACGCGGCGTTGCGCCCTCCGATTCCGTCGCCCGTCACAGGGCTGCTCAGCTCGCCATCCGCCAGCACCGCGACGCGACGATGCGGATTCGCCTTCTTCTGCGTCGCGAGTTGCGCGAGCAAATAGTCCGCCGCCTTTTCGATGGGCCAGCCGTCGGTCGAATCGTCGCACAGGCAGACGAAGCCCTCCGCCTCGCACGCGTGATGGGCCGCATGAAACAGGTCGTGCACGCTCAGCAGCCGCACGAAGTGTGCGCGCGCGAACGCCGGATCGCCCTCCTTCGGCGTCTCGCGCAGCCCGTGATTTTCGAAAATGGCCCGCAGGGAAGAGGGAAGCCGGCCCAATAGCCCGCAGGTGTGAGCCACACGTTCGGCATCGACGATCGTGCTGGGATCGGGCAGCGTCGGTCCCGACGCCAGTGCAGACTCCTCCCCAAGCGGCACATCGCTGATTGCCAGAGTCAGTTTCATCGACCGCGGGGCCGCCGCAGCCAGCCTCCCTCCCTTCGTGGCGGAAAGGTGCTTGCGCACGACATTGATCTCCTCGATTGGCGCGCCGCAGGTCACCAGCGCGGCGTGCAGCGCCTGGAAATCCGCGAGACTGATCGAAGGGTCGAGCGGCTGCTCCACCAGCGCCGAGCCGCCCCCGGAAATCAGGAAGACAACCAGCGTCTTTTCATCGCACCGTGCCAGGCGATCGAGAATCGCGCGCCCGGCCGCAAAGCTCCCCGCATTCGGGATCGGATGCCCGCCCGTGAACACCCGCCATCCCGGCAGCGGCGAAGGTGGCGTGGCCGGCGCAGCGAGGATCCCCTCGACCGGGAACTCGGGCGCGAGAATCCCCACCAGCCCTCGCGCCATGGCAACGGAAGCCTTGCCGAAAGCTATAGCCAGGATCGTCCTGAATCCCCCGAGATCGAGGGTTGCCCCGCCAGCCCTTATTGTTAGCCCGTCGCGGTCGAGGTTCCTCTCGAGCGCCGCCTCGATATCGATGCCCGCCAGCGTTTTGCGGAACACGGTTTGGGCGAATTCCGTCATGAAAATCAGGCCCACAATAGCAGAAAACTCGTAGCCTGAAGGTCCCAGGTTGCCCCTAGTACTTTGCTCCCAGCGGTTTTGGCTCCCTGTACCATTGGCCCGCCCACCCCCCTATAAGAAGATGCAGGTGTTCGAGATACGAGTTTCTTCTGAGGGGAGGACCTCATGGAAGGCGGTTACGCAATCTGGATGGGGCAGCCTGTAGTCCTTCGAGTTGCAGCGGGAGAGCTTCGCGTGCCTTTGCGAGGCCGCCTGCTGTCGGAAACCGATGACGCGATCCGCCTGCGCATTGCCGATAGCTGGGATGTTGACGTTTTCAAGTCCATGGTGGTTGCCGTCGAGCACGACAACCCGGTTTACGTCGTCAACTAACGGGAGGCGCCATGAGCGCGATTGCCGGGCCCGGCTGGAACGCCCAAAACGACGGCCCGCTGGCGCGCCTTCCCCATTCGCCGGTTCTTGAGGAATCGTCGATCCAGGAAAAACTGGCCGCAATCCGCGACACGATGATCGTCCTAAGCATGCAGCTGATTTTCAGGGCGTTCACGATGCTCCGGCGCTGGAAAGTTACCGAGTTCTAGCGGCAATTTGCAGCCAAAGAGATCGATCTCAGCAGTTTTACTGCAACAAGCTTCCGGCCCATAGTCCCTCTCGACCCCCCGACCCCGGGTCTGCACCCCTCAGACCCGGGTTTCTCTTTCCTTGTCGCTCCTTCTCAACGTCGGAAAATTGGCAGAACTGCCACCTAAAAGGCGATTTTGACGTACCCCAGAGTGTTCAATCCTGGACACTCCTGAAATATCAAGGAATGCCATGATGACACGTGTGTAGGTCCTATGTTATACGAGTGTGTCTATTCGTGTGAGCGACTTACGGCTTTTCAGCCCGCGCGAAACTCGCAAAGAGGCCAAGTGGAAGTCGGCCCGGCTCTCGGCCGGAAGCGCCGACCCACCTCGCCTTCATCCAGGAGCCATGTTAATGAGAATCGCCGGTGTTGGGAGCGCTTTCCCAAAACTTTACTTCAAGCAGGACGTTATTGTGGCGGCGTTGAAGGGCTACTATCGAGACCGCTTGGTGAATCCCGACATCCTCGATCGACTTGACGACAGCATGAAGGTGAAAGGGCGTTTTCTGGCGCGTCCCATCAGTTTTTACGAAGGCATGCAGACGTGGGGCGAGGCCAACGACGTCTGGATCGAAACCGGCATGGAAATCGGCGAAACGGCGCTCTGCCGCGCCTGGGCCGCCGCTGGCCTCGACCCGGGTGAGCTCGGCGCCATCTTCGTTACGTCCGTGACCGGCATCGCGGCGCCATCTCTCGACGCCCGCCTGGTCAATCGCATGGGCCTCTCCTACAACATCAAGCGCGTGCCAATTTTCGGCCTCGGTTGCGTGGCCGGCGCCGCCGGAATCTCGCGCGCTGCTGATTACGTTCGAGCGTACCCGGGCCAGGCTGCTGCCCTCCTGTCCATCGAGTTGTGTTCGCTCACGCTCCAGCGCGAAGACGTTTCCATGGCGCATCTGATTTCCGCCGTGCTCTTCGGCGACGGCTCCGCGGCGGCTATCGTCACCGGCGCCGACCGAAAATCCAGCGGCCCCGAGATCCTCGCCACGAAATCGATCCTGTATCCCGATACCCAGCGCGTGATGGGCTGGGATATTTCCGAGAGGGTTTCAAGATCGTTCTATCCGCCGAAGTGCCGGATACGGTGCGGCAGCATCTCGGGGAAGACGTGGACACGTTCCTCGGCGAGCAGGGATTGAAGCGCAGCGACATTAAGACATGGATAATGCACACCGGCGGCCCGAAAGTCCTCGAAGCGACCGCCGACGCGCTCGGGCTCACCGCGAAAGACCTGGACGCTTCCTGGGAATCCCTCCGAAAAGTAGGCAACATTTCATCCACTTCCGTGCTCTTAGTTCTGGAGGATGTTTACAAGCATCGGCGCCCGGCGCCGGGCACCCTAAGCATTTTGGCCGCAATGGGTCCGGGCTTCTGCTCGGAATTGCTCCTCCTCCGATGGTAGGGCTATCTGAATCAGGCAGTCCAAACGGATGTGTTGATCGTCGGAGGCGGCCCGGCCGGGCTGGCGGCCGCCATCGCGGCGCGAGCGAAATGCCTCCGCGTCACGCTCGTCGATTCCCGCACACCCTCAATCGATAAAGCTTGCGGAGAAGGTTTGCTGCCCGAAGGAGTGGCGGCGCTGCGCAAGCTCGGCGTCGATCTCGGCGGCGACATCTCCCGACCCCGTTCGCCGGAATTCGTTTCTCGGATGAACGTTCCTCTGCGACCGCACGATTTCCTCGGGGAACTGCGTTTGGCATGCGTCGCACCATCTTGCACAAATTGCTCGTAGAGCGCGCCGCCGCGGCCGGCGTGTCGTTTGTTTGGGGCGCACGCATTTCCGCATTCGATAGTGTCGGCGCGAAAGTGAACGGCGAATGGATTCGCTGCTCCTGGCTGATCGGCGCCGACGGCCAGCAATCGGCCGTCCGGCGTTTTGCGAAACTCGGTCGAGGTCTTCGCGGCCCCACCCGCTTCGGTTTCCGTCGTCACTACGCCGTCGCGCCGTGGAGCGATTTGGTCGAAGTCCACTGGGGCAAACGCTGCCAGATGGTGATCACTCCCACAGGCGCCGGAGAAATCTGTGTCTCACTCTTCGCGAGTGATCTGCATCTGCGCATCGATGGCGCGCTTCGGGAATTCCCGGCCGTTGTGGAGCGTCTGCGCGGCGCGCAACCTGCCTCGGCGCAAGCGGGCGCCATCACCTCGCTCGGCCGCGCCCGCGGAGTGACTCGCGCCACCATCGCTCTCATCGGTGACGCCTCCGGTACAGTCGATGGCATCGCCGGTCAGGGACTCAGCCTCGCGTTTCAGCAAGCGCAGGCCCTCGGCGAAGCGCTGGGCCTCGGCGACCTCGCGTATTACGAGTCCGCGCACCGCCGCATCATGCAAAATGCTGCCCGCATGACGCGCCTCTTGCTTCTGATGAGCGCCAGCCCCCCGATTCGCCGCAAGGCGATGCGCCTCTTCGCCGCGCATCCGGCCGTGTTTTCGGAACCTCATTCCTCGGTCCACCCGTGGCTCAGCTGCTCCCGACGCGCTGGGCGCTGCGGAAATTCTCGATCTCGGCTGGCGGGTACTGTGCGCATGATCGCGCGCTTGAGATCCTGCTCTTACGTCGTTGCACTTGCCGCATGCGCTTTCGTATTAGCGCCCACTCTGTGCGCACAAGAGGTCGTCGTCCATTTCGATCCCGCCACGACGCAAGTCGATTTCACTCTCGGCGCCACGCTCCCCACTGTCCATGGCATGTTCAAGCTGAAGAGCGGCCAGATTCATTTCGATCCCGGCAACAGGGAAGGTAGGCGGAGTGATAATCCTCGACGCCACGAGCGGCAATACCGACAACAGCCCGCGCGACAAAAAGATGCACACCGAGATTCTTGAGAGCGCGAAATTCCCCCAGACCACGTCTCCAGCTCTAGGTGACCGGACCAGTGGCCGACATGCTTGCTGCAAAGCCAGCACAGCTACAGGTTGCCGCCGCTCCCGCCTCCACGGTCAGGATCACACGACGAACGAACCCCGTCGCCGTCGCACCGTCCGGTGGCGGCCAGGGCGGCCAGCTTCAAGCCTCAACAAAATTCAACGTCCCCTTCGTCAAATGGGGACTGAAAAACCCCAGCACCTTCATCCTTCGCGTCAGCGACACCGTAAATCTCGAAATCCACTCCACGGTCCAACTATCGCGCCCCGCAACCACTCACTAGCGGCGCGCGACAACCTCGCCGTTGTTAAGGCTCAAATGTAGCGCCGCGGTCTTCAGCGCGGCAGCCTGGTTGGCACACGAACTTCTGATCCCTTCGTCGATCCGGTTGTCGGCTCTTTGGTCACGGCCGGCGCGCCAGTCGTTTCTTGCCGTCCGCGATCGGAGTAAAGTTGCTTGGTTGGCCGTCGCTCGCCGGCACTGGGAGGCTCTCCGTCGATGAAGACTTCGAGTCGTGTGTTCGGGTTTCTGATTGCGATGGTTTTTGTAGGGTTCCGATGGTTATGGTTTCAAGCGCGTGTGGCCGCGCAGAACGGTGACTGGCGGATCGAGCATGCCGACTATGGAACGCGTTCCCAGAGCAACGATGTTTCCGACATCCTGCGAGATCTCATTTCGCGCGGCGGAGTGAACGGCCGGGTTGCGGTCAACAATCAGACCATGGGCGGCGACCCGGCTGTCGGCGCGGACAAGCGGCTCCGCATCTTCGCAAGAAACCAACAGGGCGAGGAACACGAATTCGATTATAAAGAGGGCAGCGCCATTGATGTCACCATTTTCGCCGCGCCGCGCGACGATCGGGATGATCGCGGCGACCGTGGCCAGGATCAGCACGATTGCGATGACCGCGGTGACCGCGGACGGGGTGATCGCGATGATTTTTCGATCCTCTTCGGTTTCTACGGTGTGCAACGACAAATGGCCAACGTGACAGACCTACTGCGGAGCATGGTGCGCGACGGCGGGCTGACCCTGGACGTAAACAACCGCTCGTTGGGCGGCGACCCGGCTCCTGGCGCGGGCAACAAAGTGCTGATCGTCGTCTACCGTTTCCGCGGTCAGGAACAGGCTACGGCGGTTGGCGAGGGCCATCGACTC
>CAWJDM010000014.1:0-281788 GCA_963841605.1 uncultured Acidobacteriota bacterium | reverse complement strand
CCGGACATCTCTAACAATGTCGGCCCTGTCAAACTCTTTTTGAGCACACTTCTCCGTTCACTCTCGAAGAGTGTTTTCGTTCGTCTTTGTTCTTTGGCCCTGCATCGACGACCACGGCTCGCTTGTAATCTATCGGTCGGCTTCAGTCCGACCCAAACATCTCTTCGATCAAAACTTCGACCATGATTACTACTTCAAACTCCCTTTGCAGGGAGCGGGATGCCCAATCATGTGCACGGCGTTCTACTTCACACCATGTCCGGTACCGAGCTGTCCCGCGTACGAACCGAACTCTAACGACGGCGAATACTCACAACCATTCCGCCACATCCAGTACAACCGAATCGCCAGCCTGCGTCCCATCGCTACCTTGGCAATGCTTTTGTGCCGACGCATCGCCAGGTGAATGTACCGACGTCTCCAGTCCGGATGGATACGCGCCGCCGCTTGGGCCGCCTCCACCAGCAAGAAGCGCAACAAGGAATTGCCTTGCTTGCTGATGTGCCCCAATCGTTGCTTGCCAGCACTGGAGTCCTCACTCGGAATCATCCCCACGTACGTGCCGATCTGCTTGCCACGTTGAAACCGAGTCGGAGTTCCGATGATCAACACGTAGGCGAGTGCCGTAAGCGGACCCACGCCGGGATGGGTCATCAGTCGCAGAACCTCGGGTCGCTTCCTGGCTTCCTGCTCGACGGCTGCGGTTAACTCCTCAATCGTCGGATTCATGCGGTCCAGCAGCTCCAACAACTCTTGCCGGCGCCGACTGGCCCAGGGAGCCAACGCGAGCTTCTCTAACTGCGCTCGCCCCTGTTCGCTGAACAGCTTTTTCTTCCAGCGATAGCCCTCGTTCATGGCCAACGCCTGCAGCTGATTCATGATTCGCGTGCGCATCTGCACCAACCGATGCCGGTGCCACAGCAGTTGTCGCAGATCTCGATTCTCCGGGCTCGGTACCCAGATTTGCGGGAAGTTATTTTCCAGCATCAGTCGGCGTAGGAGTCGAGCATCCTTGCGGTCGGTCTTCTGCTTCTTCACTCGCTTGGCCTTGATCTCCGCGGGATCGCCGATCCACAGCTCGAAACCTAATTCAGCCAGTAGCCGCTCGAACCAGCGTGAATAGCCGGTAGCCTCCATTCCTACCCGCACGCGGATTCCTCGCTGCTTCAGGTCTCGATAGAATTTCTCTGCTTGTCCATCACTGTGGTTCAGTTCCTGTTCACCGCACTCACCTGTCTCTTCTACAAAAAATGCAATCGGCTGAAAGCTCGGGTGGTAATCTACGCCTATAATCATCATGTTCGGCTCCTTTCTCCCGAGCCTGTGGTCGTCGACAAACCACAGTCTACTCGGGTCGAGGAGCCGACATTGTTATGCAATCAAGTGAAAGTCTGGCCGACTCCCCAGAGTTCGGTTCTAGGAAGGCGCTTTGACCTGCCACGTTCAGCGGGCGGCGAAATAGTCCCGGATCGCGTCTGCGGTCTGAAATGCTTCTTCGACGCATTTGCCGATGGAGGGGCCTTCGAGGTAGTTGCCGGCGAAATAGAGGCCGGGGACCGTGCGCTCGGCCTCGCGAATCGCCTCGACGGCGTGGCCGTGACCTAGGTTGTACTGCGGCAGCGCCTTCTCGTGTTTCCACACGGCCGCCGCGATCGGCGAGCCGGTGATGCCGAGAATCTTCGCGTGGTCGTCCTGGACGATGGCCACGATTTCGTCGTCGGCCTTCGCGACGATTCCCGGATCGGTTGCGCCGCCCACGAAGCTGGTGACGGCCATTTGCCCCTCGGGCGCGCGCCCCGGGAAAAGCGACGAATTCCACACGATGCCGAGCGTGCGATGCTTTTCGCTTCGCGGGATCAGGACGCCGAAGCCGTCGAGGGCGGGGCTCGCCTGCCGCTTGTAATACCCCATACCGACCACCGCGAGCGACGCGTACTCGATTCCGGAAAGAATGCTCGCCAAGTGCGGGGCAACGGAACCAATCAGGTGCGACGCGGCGTACGCCGGCGCCGCCAGCACGACGGCCTGCGCGACAATCGTTTCTTCGCGCCCGCCGCGCGTCAGACGGACTTCGTATCCTGCATCGCCGAGATTTCCCGACCGACTCATCGCGCTGGCGCATGCGCCCGTCTGCGCGCTCTCGCCGAGATTCGCGCCGAGCGCTTGCATCAGCGTTGTCAGGCCGCGGCGGAACGAGCACAGCGGCGGCGGCCCCTTGCGCGCGGTGGTTGAGCCGCTCGATGCCGCCGATCGCGATTTGATCGCGCCGCGCAGGATGCTGCCGTATTCGCGTTCCCACTCTTCGAGCGAGGGAAAGGCCGCGCGCAGGCTCAGCTTTTCGGGATCGCCCGCGTAGACGCCCGAAACGAATGGCGAGACGAGGTATTCGAGGATCTCGTGGCCGAATTTGCGCCGCACAAAATCCGCCACCGATTCTTCATCATTCGGCGGCCGCGTGCGCTTGAACGGCTCCGACACGACCTTCCAGCGCGTTCCGTAGCTGAGCAGGGAAGTGGTGAGTATCGCCTGCGGCGACATGGGGATTTTGCGCAGCTTCCCCTGGCGCAGGACATAGCGCGGCGCGCCGGGATCGGCCTTGAGTAGCTCGTCCTCGATCCCCAGATCGTGGAAGAGACCGAGCAGCGTTTCGGTGCCCTGAAAACTCTGCGGCCCGCTCTCGAAAAGAAAGCCGGCTCGCTCGACAGTCTCGGCCAGCCCGCCCACGCGCGGTGCAGCCTCGAGCAGCGTCACCGGCAAGCCCAGTTTCTTCAGCCGGTACGCGCAGGCCAGCCCCGAAACGCCGCCCCCGATCAAAACTACGGTATTTGTGGGATTACTCACGCGAGAGATTGTCCACCAAAGCGGCCAAAAAGTCTGTGACGTTGTTCACAAGATTGGGTCAGTTTCCGAGGAATCGACGATTCGCCGGATCGGCAGGGATTTCCTCGTTCTCCGTTCAATGTCGAGGGTTGAGGTCGCGCGACAGCATCAGCTTGAACGTCAATTTGTCGGCCCCGGAGGTCAGGCCGACTCCGACGCCAGCTTCGATATTCACGAACTTGCTGTTGTGATCCATCACGGCCCAGATCTCATGAAACTGGTCATCCAGAGGAAGGAACTTCCGGAGCGGGCCGAAATCGTCATATTCCTCCGCGGCGATAGCCCAGTTGTCATCGAGGTTATAAGCGACTCGACCCGCGGGAACGAATTCGAGGTTGCCGAAACCGCCGGTGTAGTCCGTGTCGACAATCGGATTGTAAATCAGATCGACCTGATGCAGGTGCAACCCCACGATGGGCCTGATCTCGGAGGTGATACGTTTGGACTCCCAGTAGAGGGCATTGACGCTGAACTCAAAATTGACGCCGTAGAAAAACGTGTGGTCGCGAGCGTGAGGCCGGACGAATAGTTCGCGAATTTTGAAGCCGTTGATCGTCGCGCCGCGGCCCTTCGAATAAAAGCTGTACACGGGAAGATACAGGCCCTGCTCAAACCAGGGCGTTACGCCGTAAGCCCATTCCGAGGTGCCGTTGACCGAATCATTCGGAACGATGGCGCCGGGGAACACCGGAGTCGTCCGGCCGATGGGCGTGAAGTTGGTGTGGACCATCAGATTGAATACACCCGGCTCTTCGATCGCGGCGTCGTAGACCTGGATCTCGTCGGTCTGCGCAAAGGCCGCTTTCGGGATTGCCAGAGCCACCACAATCAATACAGCGCAGGCCAGCCCCGAAACTCCTCTGCCGAACACGCTATTTGCAGAATTTGTCACGCGAGAGATTTTGTACCAAAGCGCCCGAAAAGTCTGTCTCGTTGTTCGCAGCGAAGGGGCAGCCGCAATGGTCGCCGACTGCGGCAGCCGCCGACAGCGGGACGCAGAAAAACAGCACCTTTTGCGTTTGCTTTTACATCGAAGCCGTATCCGGGGGACGAAAGGGAAAGGAGGGCGGAATGGCTCACTCAGCGGCCAACCAGGATCCCAAAGCCACGCACGGAGGAAGCACGCTCGCCCGATTGGCGGGCATTGGCGTTCTCCTTCTAGGTGTTGTGGGAGCGTTCCTTTATCTGGGCGGGTGGTTCAGTCCGCACAAACTGACGCCTGGGCGGTTCGTGGACGAGTTTCAGCGGGTGGATGGCACGTACTCGGGTTTCCGCCGGAATCACGCGAAAGGCGTCTGCGTCCGGGGATTTTTCGATGGCAATGGCCAGGGAACGCGCCTCTCGAAGGCCGTCGTGTTCCGGAGCGGCCGCGTGCCGGTGATCGGCCGCTTTTCCATAGGAGGCGGCGATCCCTCTGCCAGCGACGCGCTGAGCGACGTCCGCGGGCTGGGGCTTCAGTTTTCTCTTTCTGACGGCGAACAGTGGCGGACCGCCTTGATCAATTTCCCGGTATTCCCGTTCAAGGATCCGCAAGCCTTTTACGACAATCTGGTCGCATCGCAACCCGACCCCAAGACACATCAGCCCAATCCGGCGAAAGGGGCCGCGTTCCTCGCGAGCCATCCGGAAACGGCGCGGGCGCTCGGAATCATCACGAGCCATGCGCCGTCGTCTGGCTTCGACAACAGTACTTTCTACGGTCTCAATGCGTTCCGTTTCACCAATGCGGACGGCACGACGATCCCCGTGCGCTGGACGCTTGTGCCGGTGCAGCCGTTTGAAGCTGGGAGTGCGACCGAAGCGGGCCAGGACAAGAACTTCCTTTTTGACGGGCTGATTGCGAGCATCCGGCAGCATCCGCTGCAATGGCACTTGATTGTCACAGTGGGGCAGCCCGGCGATCCGACCAACGACGCCACCATCGCGTGGCCGGAAGGAAGGGAGCAGGTGGACGTGGGAACGCTGACGCTCGATTCCGTGGAAAGCGAGGAAACCAGTTCAGCGCGCGATATTAATTTCGATCCGTTGGTTTTGCCGGACGGTATCGCGCCATCGGACGATCCCTTGCTGAGCGCTCGATCGGCAATCTATTCGGAGTCGTTTACGAGGCGGGCGGGCGAGAAGAAAGAGCCAAGCGCGATCACGCCCGCGGAGGTGAAGAAATGAGCGCCAAGATGACGACGGAACGGACGCAATTCACGGGTCTCATGCGGTTGCTGCACTGGTTGATGGCCGCGATGGTGCTGACCATGCTGGGCATCGGCGTTGCGATGGTCGCATCGCTCGGCGACTACCACCTGCTCGTATCGATCCATCGCCCGCTGGGGATTGCGATTCTGATCTTGGTTGTGATCCGCCTCGTGACGCGGCTGTCGAGCACGCTGCCCGCATTCCCCCCGACGATGTCGCCACAGGAGCGCCTAGCTGCGCACGCGTCGGAAATGTTGCTGTACACGCTGTTGTTCGTGCAGCCCCTGGTGGGCTGGGGCATGTTGTCCGCGGCGCGCTATCCGATCGTGCTGTTTGGGTCGCTGCACCTTTTCCCGATCCTTCCGCACAGCGTGATGCTGTACGCCTTCTTGCGGGAGACGCATACGATCCTGGCGTATCTCTTCTTCCTCGCGTTCGTCGCCCACTTTGGCGCGATTCTGTTTCACACGCTGATCGTGCGAGACGGGATGCTCGGCCGCATGGTGCCGTGGCGAGTCCGCGCGCGCTAGCGGCAATATTTTTGGCCGTAACCGGCGGCGCGCAAATGGTCCTTCTTGCGGGTCGCTAGATCGGCCGGCAAACCATCCACCGATCCGATGAGATCGGCGATGGCGGCGAGGGATGCAGTTCGGCGTCGCTGACGAGGACCGCGCTCAAGGCGTTCGCGAACGACATCGGATTTCGAGATTTTGCGCTCGCGCGATTCCGCCTCAATGTCCGCCACGAGCGGCTCGGGCAATCGTACGGTCAGGGTTTTCATACGGCTAGTGTACCGCGTCCCCGGAAAAGGAGCCGGCGGGACGGCGCTACGGGTTACAGCGTTTTCGAGAAGAGCGGCTTTTGATCCATCTGCTGTTCGTGGAGGTAGCGGTCGAAGACCATAGCGACGTTGCGGATGAAGATGCGGCCGAGCGGGGTGACGCGGATTTCGCCGGGCGCGAGCGTGACGAGGCCTTCGGCGCGCGGTTCTTCGAGGCGCTGCATTTCCGGCTGGAAATATTCGTCGAAGGATATGCCGAACTCGGTTTCGATTTCGTGCTTGGGGATCACGGTGTGGCAGAGCAGGCGGCCGATCACGGCGCGGCGGAGGCGGTCGTCGGCCGAGAGGCGATAGCCGCGCATCGTGGCCAGGCCGCGCTCGGCGACCGTCGATTGATATGCTGGGATTTCGCGGCGGTTCTGCGCGTAGGCGTTGCCGATCGAGCTGATTGCGCTGACGCCCATGCCGTACAGGTCGGCGCCGGCTTTCGTCGTGTAGCCCTGAAAATTGCGGTGCAGAGTGCGATTCTGCTGCGCGGTGGCGAGCTCATCGCTGGGACGCGCGAAATGATCCATGCCTATGTAGATGTAGCCGCCACGCAGAAATCCCTCGAGGCCTGCGCGGAAGATGCGGAATTTCTCCGCGCCCTCGGGCAGATGCGTGGCAAACGACCCCTGCTGCTTCTTAAGCCATGGCACGTGCGCGTAGCTGAACATCGCGACGCGGTCGGGCGCGAGCGTGAGGACCTGCTGGATCGTCGCCTGGAAGGTTTCGGCGGTCTGATAGGGCAGGCCGTAGATCAGGTCGACGTTAAGGCTTTCGAATCCTAGCTCGCGCGCGGCCGCGATCAGGTCGCGCGTCATTTCATACGGCTGGACGCGGTGGATCGTCTGCTGCACCTTGGGCTCAAAATCCTGAATGCCCATGCTGAGGCGGTTGAAGCCCATGCGCCGCAGCGTTTCGAGATGCGCGCGGCTGGTGACGCGCGGATCGATCTCGACTCCGATCTCGGCATCCGCGCCGAATGAAAAGCGCTCGCGCGCGTAGCCGAAAAGATCCTCGAGTTGCGCGGGCGAAAGATAGGTGGGCGTCCCGCCGCCCCAGTGGAATTGGACTACCGGGCGCTTGCGCGCGACCATGCGCGCCACGTGATCGATTTCGCGTTTTAGCGAGGCGAGGTAGGGGATTGCGACGGACTTGTCCTTTTGAATCGAGACGTTGCACGCGCAGAAGAGGCAAAGGCTCTCGCAGAAGGGAAGGTGCATGTAGAGCGAGAGCGGCGTGGAGGCCTCGTCGGCGCGGGCGCAGAACTCTTCGAGGTCCGCGGGGCCGAAATCGTCTTTCCAGACCGGCGCGGTTGGATAGCTGGTGTAGCGCGGGCCGGGGCGATTGTATTTTTCGAGGATCGCGTCGGAGATTTGGCCGATCTCGAGATTTGCGCCAGGTTTTGTGGTTGTGTTCGTCATAATGCAAAAATCAGACAGCCGGGCTGAAGGACCCGGCGTTACGTTTAAACCTTAACCAACGCTGTTTGGCCCGCTTCTACGAATGCTCTTGCATTCGCTACTGGCGTTGTCGGCAAAATGCCGTGGCCGAGATTCAGGATGTGGCCGGCGCCGCCGGTTTTCTCGATGGCCTCGCGCACCGCGCGGCGCACTCCTGCTTCGTCGCCTAGCAAAATCGACGGATCGACGTTGCCTTGCAGCGCTACGCCCCGGCCCAGCCTTCGGCGCGCTTCGGCCAGATCCATGTGCCAATCGACGCTTACCACGTCCGCGCCCGTTTGCGCCAGATTCTCGAGATGGCGCGCCGAGCCTTTCGCGAAAATGATCTTCGGCACGCCTTCCGCGCTGAGAGCTTCGAAAATTCGCTGCGTGGCCGGCAGCTCGAACGCCTCGTATTCTTCTGCTGAGAGCTCGGCTGCCCAGGTGTCGAACAGCTGGACCACCGCTGCGCCCGCCGCGATCTGCGATTTCAGGTAGCCGACCGTTGCAGTCGCGATACGCGCGAGCAGCTCGCGCACTGTTTCCGGCTCTTCGCGCAGCATCTGCTTGGCGCGCGAGATGTCGCCGCGCGTGCGCCCTTCGATCATGTAGCACGCGAGCGTCCAGGGCGCAGCCGCGAACCCGATGACGGACACGTCTGGCCCAGCCTCGCGGCAGATCGCGCGGATCGCGTCGCCGACGAACCTTGTGTCGCACTCAGGATCGAAATCGCGCAGCCGCCGCACCGCTGCCAGATCGCGCACCGGATTTTGCAGCACAGGCCCCGAATCTGGCACGTCGAGCGGCAAGCCCATTGCCTCGGCGACGATCAAGATATCCGAGAACACGATGATCGCGTCCACGCCGAGCACGCGGTAGGGCTGCAGCGACACCTCCGCCGCCAGCTCCGGCGTCTTGCAGATTTCGAGGAACGTATGGTGCGCCCGCACCGCTTGGTATTCGGGCAAGTAGCGTCCCGCCTGGCGCATCAGCCAGACCGGCACGCGTTCGGTCGGCTCGAACCGGCACGCGCGCAGAAATAGATCTCGTTTGTTTTCGCCGTTTGGCTGCATCTCGTTCTTAGTAGGCTGCACAGTGATGATAGCACTTCCCGGCGGGACGCTGCCGTCTGGCCATATCGACGCCTCCCCAAACACAGAGGGCACAGAGTAGGCACAGAGGACACGGAGAACGGCCGCCACCGCTCGCGCCCTTTTGGAACCGATTCGGCGCTATAATTCACGGTTTGAACGCGCTTGGGGTTTGCCATCGCTTCGCCCCAGTGCGCCCATGCTGATGCCGATCCATCTGGCCTATCTGAGCCTTGCGCTTTACGCCGCGAGCTTCGTCGGCTACGCGCGGATTCTCTATGCGCCGAACCTGTGGCTGGGGCGGCTGGCGACGCTGCTGCTCGCGGCGGCGATCGTTGTCCATTATTTTGCGCTGCTCGACCGCACACAGGGCACGCACACGATCCCCTACGACGATCTTTACGGCTCGATGTCGCTTTTCGCCTGGCTACTGGGCATCACGTACCTTGGACTCGAACTGCTGCACCGGCAGCGCTCGGTAGGGGCATGCGTGACGCTATTTATGGTGATCTGGCTGGCCGCGCTCGAGACGCTGGTCCCCAAGCCGCCCCTGGTGGTGCCGCCCGCGCGGGGCGCACTTTTTGCATTTCATGTGACGCTGAACACATGGGCGTATTCCGCCTTCGCGCTATCATTCGTCCTGAGTCTGGTGTATCTCGTGCAGGATCGCGTTTTGCGGTCGCGGCATCCGAGCGCCGCATTCTGGCGCTTTCCGTCGCTGGATGTGCTCGACCGGATGTCGCGCAGCAGCGTTTATATCGGGCTGGCGGCGCTGGCGGTGGGAATCGTCACGGGCATGATCTGGGCGCATCGGCTGACGGGCGCGTATCCGTTTGGCGATCCGAAAGTGATCGTCACGATTTTGATCGTAGCGGTGTATATCGCCTATTTGCGGCTCTCGCGCAGCGTCAAGTGGCGGGGCGCTCGCGCGGCTCGCATCTGCGCGCTGAATTTTGCGATCGTGCTCTTCAGCTATACGATTGTGAATCTGTATCTCACGGGATTTCATCGTTTCTACTGATGGCCGCGCCTGCCAATGCGAAGACCGGCACTTCCGGCCGCTCCCAGAGCGGCGCTCGCGGACGTGTCCACATCGTGCTGATCGGATGCAACCATCGCACCGCGCCGGTCGAGCTGCGCGAGCGCGTTGCATTCACGCAGGAGCAGGCGCTGGAGGCCGCCGCCGAGCTGCGCCGGCAGGGGATTCTCGAGGAGGCGGTCGTCCTCTCGACGTGCAATCGCAGCGAACTGTATGGCGTCGCCGATGCGGCTTCCGCGCCGATCACCGAGACGCTGGAAGACTTCCTGACGTCGTTTCACGGAATTCCCCGCGCCGAGATCGATGGCCGCACCTATCGCTGGACTGGGCCGGAGGCGCTGCGCCATCTCTTCCGCGTTGCCGCTGGGCTCGATTCGATGCTGCTCGGCGAGGCAGAAATCCTTGGACAGCTTCGCACCGCTTACGGCAAGGCGCTCGAAAATGGATCGACCGGGCCGCTGCTCAATCGCGCGTTTCAGGGCGCGCTCGAAGTAGGGAAGCGCGTGCGGTCGGAGACCGAAGTCGGCGCGCGGCCGATGTCCGTGGCGCTTGCGGGCGTGAAACTCGCGGAGCGCGTTTTCGGCAATCTCAAAGGGCGCGCCGCGCTCGTCGTCGGGGCTGGTGCTGTGGCGGAGCAAGTGGTCGAACACCTACGCAACCGCGGCATTGGCTCGCTGCGCGTGGCGAACCGCTCGTACGATCGCGCCGCCGAGCTTGCCGCAACGATGGGCGGGGAAGCGGTGGCGTGGGACTCGCTCGAAAGCGTGCTCGCGGCGCCGGATATTATCGTCACGTCGGTTGGCAATGTCGGCGTAGTGCTGACGCGCGAAATGCTCGAGCGCGCTCTCGCGGCGCGCGGCGGGCGGCCGATCTTCGTCGTCGATCTGGGCATTCCGCGCAACGTCGCGCCGGACGCGACGGGCCTCTACAATCTCTATCTTTACAATATCGACGACCTCGGCGAAATCGTCGAGCAGAACAAGCGCGCGCGCGAGGCCGAAATTCCGCGCGCCGAAGCGATCATCGCCGAGCACGTCGAGAAATTCGAAGGCTGGCGCGCGGGTATGGAGGCGGCGTCGATTGTCGACGACCTGCGCGGCCGCTTTCACGAGCAGCGCGAGGCTTTGCTGCGCGAGCGCCTCGCGGAAATGCAGGATGCATCGCCCGCGGAGCGCGAGCGCCTTGCCGCCATTACCGAGGAGTTGATCGAGCAACTCTTGCGCGAGCCCGGGGACCGTTTGCGCAGCGGGCGCGGCCTGCGTGGGCGGCTGAGCGCGATCGAAGCTGTGCGCGATCTTTTCGGCCTCGATGGCGCTGCCCCCGAAGCCACTGGCGCGGGCGGCCGCAAGCCCGAGGATCGCGAGTGACGCGCCTGCGAATCGGCACGCGCGGCAGCTCGCTCGCACTCTGGCAGGCCAATCACATTGCCGATTCGCTCGCGAAGCTCCATGGCGTCGAGACGGAACTCGTCCGCATCCGCACCTCGGGCGACGGGCTGCAATCCGCCTCCGTCGCGCAAGTGAACGACGCCATCGGGGCCGAGGGCGGCAAGGGCATCTTCATCAAGGAAATTGAAGATGCGCTGCTTTCGGGCGCCGTCGATCTCGCGGTCCACAGCATGAAGGACGTGCCCACGGAAACGCCCGCGGGCCTCGCGTTTGCCGCCATCACGCGCCGCGAAGATCCGCGCGACTGCCTGATTTCGCGCGGTGGCCTCGCGCTCGATGCGCTGCCGCGCGGCGCGCGCGTCGGGACGAGCAGCCTTCGGCGACAGGCGCAGCTTCGCCATCATCGCCCCGATCTCGACGTGGCCGATTTGCGCGGCAATGTCGATACGCGCATTCGCAAGCTCGAGAGCGGGGAATTCGACGCGATCGTGCTCGCGATGGCGGGCGTCACGCGCCTCGGCGCGAGCGCGAAGGTGACGCAGATTTTCGACGAGGATCTCATGTTACCGGCGGTGGGACAGGGCGCGCTCGGAATCGAGACGCGTGCGGACGATGCGCAGACGTCGCGTTTCGTCGCGGCTCTCGATCATGAGGAGACGCGCGCCTGTGTCACCGCCGAGCGCGCCCTCCTGCGCGAGCTGCAAGGCGGCTGCCAGGTCCCGCTGGGCGCCTGGGGACGCCTGCGCAAGGGTGAGTTGCATCTCGAGGCTGCGGTCTTCTCCGCGGAGGGCACCGAATTTGTGCGCTTCGACGAAGGCGGCTCGCCCGCCGAGGCCGAGGCCATCGGCATTCGCCTCGCGCAAATTCTGATCGAGGCTGGCGCGGACAAAATTCTCCGCCTCGCCGGCCGCTCCGTGGGCTCATCCTGAGCGAGGCGATAGGTTGCAGCGGCGGCGTCTTATCTTGATTATGGCTACGGCTCACGCACTCGCCGGCAAACGCATCGTTCTCACGCGCGCCGCCAAGGATTCCGCCGAACTCGCGCGCTCTCTCGAATCGCTGGGCGCCGAAATCATCCTCCTGCCCACGGTCGCGTTCGCGCCGCCCGAGGATTGGCAGAAGCTCGACGAACAGCTTCGCCGCCTCGACTGGTTCGACGCGATTCTTTTTCTCAGCAGGAACGCCGTGCGATATATTTTTGATCGTTGCGCCCAACTCGGCATAAAGTGTGAAGTGGTCGGATCATCGAATCGGTTCATCGCAGCCGTCGGTCCGGCGACCGGCGAGGCGCTAAAGGAAAAGGGACTCCGCGTGGATTACGTTGCCAAGAACCGCACGGGCGAATCGCTCGTCGGTGAGCTTCGCGAATCGCTCGCCGGCCGCCGCGTGCTGTTGCCCCGTAGCGACCGCGGCGACGATCGCGTGCCGAGCGCGTTGCGCAAGATCGGCGCCGACGTTACTGAAGTAATCGCGTATCGCACCGGCGCGCCCGCCGCGCTCGATCCAGCGATTCTCGCCCGCATTCGTGGCGAGGAAGCTGACGCTATTGTTTTTGCGAGTCCTTCTGCGTACCACAATTTCCGCGAGGCGATCGGCGCCGCCGAGATGGCAAGGCTCGCGACGCGCGTTCAATTCGCCGCCATCGGTCCGACAACCGCCCGTGCAATCCGCGAATCGGGCTCGCGTGTCGCTATCGAGGCGGAAGAGGCTTCAGCCGCCGGCCTGGCAGCGGCGCTCGCAAAGCATTATCAGCAAAATTCTCCGGCTGCGAGGCCGGCATGACATTTCCAATCCATCGCCCGCGCCGTTTGCGCCGTTCCGAGAAGCTGCGCGGCTTCGTTCGCGAGACGCGCCTCTCGACCGAGGGCTTCGTCTATCCGATGTTCGCGTGTCCGGGCAGCAAGATCCGCACCGAAATCAGCTCGATGCCGGGCATCTACCAGCAATCGCCGGATCAGATCGTCGAGGAGTGCAGGGAAGTGGCCGATCTCGGCATTCCCGCCGTGATTCTCTTCGGTCTGCCCGAGCACAAGGACGAAACCGGCTCCGAGGCCGCCGATCCGAACGCCGCCGTGCAGCGCTCGATCGACGCGATCCGCAAGGCCAAGCTCGATCTGCTCGTCATCACCGACGTTTGCCTGTGCGAATACACGAGCCACGGCCATTGCGGCGTGATCGAGGGCGGGGAAGTGGTGAATGACCCGAGCATCGCGCTGCTGGCCAATGCCGCGCTTTCGCACGCGCGCGCCGGCGCCGATATCGTCGCGCCATCCGACATGATGGACGGCCGCGTCGCCGCCATCCGCGGCAAGCTCGACGCGAACGGCTTTCAGGATGTGGCGATCCTCTCGTACGCCGCGAAATATTGCTCCGCGTTCTACGGCCCGTTTCGCGAAGCCGCGCAGTCCGCGCCGCAGTTCGGCGACCGCCGCAGCTATCAGATGGACCCGGCCAACGCGCGCGAGGCGCTGCGCGAGGTTGCGCTCGATCTCGAGGAGGGCGCGGACATCATCATGGTCAAGCCCGCGCTGCCGTATCTCGATATCGTCCAGCGCGTGCGCGAGCGCTTCGACGTTCCCGTCGCCGCCTACAACGTGAGCGCCGAATTCTCGATGGTGAAAGCCGCCGCGCAAAAAGGCTGGATCGACGAGCAGCGCATTGTCCTCGAAATCCTCACCGGCATCCAGCGCGCCGGCGCGTCCATCGTCCTCACCTACCACGCCAAGGACGCCGCCCGCTGGCTCAAGCACTGCTGACGATCCGGTGAGGATCGTCATCCTGCTAGCCCTGACGCAGGAAGGGAGCGAAGTCCCGCGTCTTTGAATTTCCCGTGGATCGCGCGCGCGGGACGCAGTCGAACGGATCTCTTTTCCGGCCCGTGACCTGCCGCAACTACTCGAGCACGTCGTGCATTGAAGCAACCCAAATTGGCGAACGGGCTGCATCCCCATAGATCGGCTCGCATCGAATGGTTTATGTATAATGGGCGCCGCTTTGAGGAGGGCAGTTCATGTTGCGCATAAACGACGAAGCACCCAATTTCACGGCCGAAACGTCGCAGGGAACGATCAACTTCCACGAATGGCTCGGCAACGGCTGGGGCATTTTGTTTTCGCATCCCAAGGACTTTACGCCGGTGTGCACCACGGAACTCGGTTACATGGCCGGCCTCCAGCCGGAATTCGAGAAGCGGAATTGCAAGATCATCGGGCTGAGCGTGGACCCCGTCAGCAGTCACACTAAGTGGGCCGCGGACATCGAAGAGACGCAGGGACACAAGGTGAAATACCCGATGATCGGCGACCCTGAACTCAAAGTGGCCAAGCTCTACGACATGCTGCCGGCGGATTCCGGCAATAGTTCGGAAGGCCGCACCGCCGCCACGAATGCCACCGTCCGCACCGTTTTCGTCGTCGGCCCCGACAAGAAAATCAAGCTGATGCTCAGCTACCCGATGAGCACGGGCCGCAACTTCGACGAAGTGCTGCGAGTGGTCGATTCGATGCAACTCACGGCCAAGCACAAAGTGGCCACGCCGGTGAACTGGAAACAGGGCGACGACGTGATCATTCTCCCGTCCGTGCCAGAGGAAGAAGCAAAGCAAAAGTATCCTGGCGGCTGGAAGGCCCCCAAGCCTTACCTGCGAATCGTTCCTCAGCCGAGGTAGCGGTCGGCCAGTGGTCCATCGCCGCGAGCTTGTTGCAACGCGGCGGATTTGATTCAGCCGGCGAGATTGCCGGCGGCATCGCGGGATGGGAAGGCGCAAAACTGCCGGTTCAAAGCTCTCAAGTTCCGTCGTAGAGGCCTCGTGACAGCCATTCGGCGCCACGGAGCGGAGATCTGGGATATCGCGCGATTGTCAGCCCCTCTTATGGAAAGGGAAGCTCGACGGCAAGGACTATCCCTTGCTTGTCAAGATTCCACGTACATGGCGCGTGAGATTTCGCAGCGATCGCGCCGCCTTCGCGGCGCGCCATCCGCAGTCCTTCGAGGCCATTGGCCGCCTCAATTACGTTGTACCCTGCGTCTCTGAGACAGGCCAGAATCAGCTCGCGCAACGCTTCGTCGTCTTCGACAAGCAGTATTCTCTCTGATCCTCCGGTCGAAAGCCCTCGGTCGGCCTCGCTCGTGACTTTTTCGTTCGCCGCGCCGACTCGCGGGAAGACAATCTCAAAACTTGTGCCCTGTCCAAACTGGCTGGTAAGCGAAATGAAGCCCCCGCTTTGGTTCACGACGCCGTAAACGGTCGCTAATCCAAGCCCCGTCCCCTTGCCCTGCTCCTTCGTGGTGAAGAACGGTTCGAATGCACGGGATTGTGTGGCGGCGTCCATCCCAGTTCCGGTATCGGAAACTGTGAGTTTGATGTACGTGCCGGGGGGCATGGGATCGTGGGTGCGGCGAGAGCTCTCGCCGACCTCCACATTCTCCGTTTTGATCTTGAGAGTTCCTCCTTTTGGCATGGCATCACGGGCATTCACCGCCAGATTGACAATTACCTGCTCCATCTGACTCTGATCCGCCTTTATGTGGCCCAGCCCGGGATCCAAATCTGTTACCAGGGCGATGTCCTCGTTTATGAGGCGTCCCAGCATCTTCTTGACGTCTTCAACCACAGAATTCATGTTTAACACTTTCGGATCAAGCACCTGTTTGCGGCTGAACGCGAGCAGTCGGCGCGTCAGCGCAGCGGCGCGATCGCCGGCTTTGCTGATTTGCGATGCGTATTTTCGAACGTCGTCTCCCACGTTTGGCTTGTCGGCCAGAGCGCTTGCGTATCCAAGGATCACCATCAGCAGGTTGTTAAAGTCGTGGGAGATGCCGCCCGCCAACTGCCCGACGGCTTCCATCTTTTGTGCCTGGCGCAACTGTTGCTCGATGTGCTTTCGCTCGGTAATGTGTTGGTAGAGTATGACCGCGCCAGCCGCGTCATCGGGACTCCCGAGAGGCACCGAGTACGCTTCGACGTCCACCATGGTTCCATCGCTGCGGGCGCGCCTCGTTACGGTATGGGTGGTCTTGCCTTCCCTGAACCTCAGTCGGTTTGTGTTTACTTCAGCGCGAATCTCAGGAGTCGTAAGTAATTCGTATAGCGGGCGACCGAGGATGTCTTGTTCCTTGTACGCGAAGAGCTTCTCAAACGTGGGATTGCACTGTTTCACGAAATGATCGGCGTCGATTGCAACGATGCCCACGGGGCAATTATTGATGAGCGAGTTCAAGAAATCAGTGCGCTCGGCGAGCTGCCGTTCCGCCCGCTTCAGCTCGGTAATGTCGTGCGATATGCCGTAACTCCCCGTGGGGCGCCCATTCTTGTCTTTGATCAGGCCGATGCTCAAAGAGACTGGGAGATCCCGGCCTTCTTTGCACCGCTGTAAACACTCGCCACTCCACTTACCATCCCGAATGATCGCAAGGCGGATTTGCTCGGCGAGTGTGGCCGGGCTGGCGCTCGAAAGCAGGGTCTCGGAGAAGGGCTTTTCCAGAATTTCCTCTCTCTTATACCCTGTGGCATCCAGGAGCGACTGATTGACAAACACGGCGCGGCCCTGGCCGTCGCCCATACAGATCATTTCGGTGCTGTTCTCGAGAGCCTGCGCTAACCGCAATATGTGCTCCTCGGAACGCTTGGTTTCGGTTATATCCCGGCCGGAAACATAAAAGCATTCGTGCGCGGATGATGACGTGACGGACCATGAGAACCATTTGTACGAGCCGTTTTTGCAGCGCAGGCGATTCTCAAACGATCTCGTGGGAATGCCAGCCCGCACCTTCTGAACATCCGCGATGGTCGCCTCAAGATCTTCCGGGTGGACATTTTCCATGAGAGATTGCGCCATCAGCTCTTCGCGCGTGTACCCGAGGACGCTCTCCCAGGATCCATTTGAATACCTGATTCGATGATCGAACCCAATGACGCATAACAGATCTTGCGTCACGTCAAAGAGATCGCCGATATGCTCGAGCAAGTTGAAATCACCGCGCCGGTCGATACCGCCGGTGGGAGACGGCTTGGTCAGCGTCAATTCAGACATGGGTCGAGTAAGTGGAGTGGATAGCTCATTGTGTCCTTCAGTTGCAGTCAGCCTAATGGCAGCGAATACTAAACAGAGGCAAGCCTTAGACAATGGTACGGTTGGCCAACCCCTCTGGCACTAAACGACTAGTTCTGAAATCCACGGTGAGTTCTCGCATATTCGACCGTTTAGACGCGCAGATGGCCCGCGAGCATACCCATCATCGGGGGAAATCGTGGGCACTCCTGGTTCGTCACGGAGACCTGAGATAGTAGCCGGGACGCGTCCGAACGGAAACGTCAGGCCGGGAAACGGTTACGCGGATCGAGTGAAAGCCGGGCGCGCTTTCGGGACTCGGTCGATAGTTGTGATGCCGATGCCCATGCCTAACCAAATCGGCCCCCAGCCATCCAACCCGAAAAACTGACCCTGGACCGTTAATCATGGACTCGACGGAAACGCGAGACCCTATGGAGTTGTCGGGGGGGCGGATGAACGACCCCCGAGCACCGCCCCGTCGCGATACAAGCCCAGTTCCAAGATGGCGGGAGCTGCTTCCTCCTCGAACTGTAGTCCTCGTTCGCCCGACCTCGCCAGCACCATAGTGCGCCACCGGATTCCGATTGCGATGGCGCCAAGCAGCACCAGCATCGCGATCGTCTGGCGCGGCTCTCGCAGCGCCTGCTGTTCCAGCAGGACGCTCTCCGCCACGAGCCACACCAGTCCAACCGTGGCTTCTCCTCGGTTGGATCCTCGCACTCCGCTGGGCACTGGCGGATCAGCGACAGCGCTGCCCGGTCTGTCTCCACTTTCTTTCCAACCCCGTTGAAATCGGCAGTCCTGCGCAGACTGTTCTCGGCTGGTATGGCACTGAACTGATCTGCACGCGTGGTCACGGATTGCTCTATGTTCCCGGGACGCGGACGAGTTGGTGCGGCAGGCAACGCTGGCAATATCTCGATCCCACATGGAGCAGCCTGCGTCCGTAGACTAGAGGTCGTAACAGCTTCCGCGCCTCGTACTCAGCCGCAAACTGAGCGACCACCCTAATTTGCTTTTGTCTTTGTTGCGCGTCATCCATAATATGATTCGAACTGTGACCACATCATCCGATCTTTTCGCTCGCGCGCAGAAAATTCTCGTCGGCGGCGTCGATAGCCCCGTCCGCGCGTTTCGCGCCGTCGGCGGGGAACCGCTCATCGTCGAGCGCGCCCGCGGCTCCCGCATCATCGATGTGGATGGCCGCGAATACATCGACTACGTTTGCTCCTGGGGCGCGCTGATTCTCGGCCACGCTGATCCTGACGTCGTTGCCGCCGTCGCCGACCAGGCCGCTCGAGGCACCAGCTACGGCATGACCTCGCCGCTCGAGATCGAGCTCGGCGAACGCATTGCCGCCGCCTTGCCGTCGATCGAGCGCATCCGCTTCGTCAGCTCGGGGACGGAAGCCGCCATGTCGGCCGTGCGCCTCGCTCGCGGTTTCACGAAGCGCGACCTAATCCTCAAATTCGAGGGAGGCTATCACGGCCACGCGGATGGATTCCTGTCGGAGGCGGGCTCGGGCCTCGCCACCCTTGGCATAGCAGCCAGCCCGGGCGTGCCGGCGGAGCTCGCTGCGCTCACGCTCAACGCGCCATATAATGATGCGGCTGCCGTCGAACAAATCTTCGCCCAGCATTCGCACAAGATTGCCGCGGTGATCGTTGAACCGGTCGCTGCCAACATGGGGGTCGTCCCGCCCGCGCCCGGATTCCTCGAATCCCTTCGCCGGATCACAGAACGCGATGGCGCGCTCCTCATCTTCGACGAGGTGATCACCGGGTTTCGCATCGCCTACGGCGGCGCTCAGACAGCCTTCGGCATTCGCCCCGATCTGACCGTCCTCGGGAAGATTATCGGTGGGGGACTGCCGGTTGCGGCTTACGGCGGTCGCCGGGAGATCATGGACATGATCGCCCCGCTCGGTCCCGTCTACCAGGCGGGCACCCTCTCAGGCAACCCGCTGGCGATGCGGGCCGGCCTCGCCTCGCTCGGCAAGTTGAATGGCCCCGGCTTCTATGATGGCCTTGCCCGCAAGGCCGGGCGTCTCGCAGTAGGTCTTCGCGAGGCCCTGGCCGATTCCGGCGTGCCGGGACACGTTAACGCTGCAGGATCACTACTCACCCTTTTCTTCGCCGCAGATTCGGTCTGCAACTACGCCGGAGCAAAGAGGTCGGATAGTGCCCGTTTCGCCGCGTTCTTCCGGGAGATGCTTTCCCGCGGCGTGTTTCTACCGCCATCACAGTTCGAGGCCCTGTTTGTCTCGGCGGCCCATGCTGATGAAGACATTGATCGTACTGTCTCCGCCGCCCACGCCAGCCTCAAAGCTATCGTCAATCCGCCAATAGTAACATAATATTCATTCGCGGCACCACAGGTGGAACCGTACGCCCCGCCTGCTAAACCTGTCAATCCGTATTTTTGCTGTTGTCGGTAGCACATGCGATCGCTCCACTGCGGCCTTCGGCTATTGCTTCGCGCTGGCGCATAGCACCGACTCGACGGCTCCAGCTGAAAATACCCAAGCAGCCTTCCGGCCCCCGCCCTTCCAGCCAGTCGCAGCGTCCCAAAGTTTCGGCGTGCACCTGCAGCCGTCTTCCGATGCTAACTTTCGGAGGTCCTATTAAGGGGACATTTCTATCAAGGGCAAAAGGGGACATTTGTCAGCGAGGCACAACATCCGTATTTTTGCTGTTTCTTGAAGATTTTGGGCAGAATGGCCAGGGAACCGGCGGGGCTGATCGGCCTTGGCCACGGTCCTGCTCTTGCATCACGGCAACCCGGTTTTCTCGCGCCCAACGTCTGCTCCTACCGACCGGCCCCTCTTCGCTCGCTCTATTGTGGTATCTCAGCCCGTCGGCACATCCGGATTCAGGCTCGTCGACGACAAATCTTCTCCGGCGGTGCTCGGTACCGCTGGCACCGCACCGTTGGTCCCTCCCCCGGTCCGACCTGACTGACGCGATCGTAGTTTGAATCGTCGTACTGGCGCGGCAAGTCTTGGCCGACGGAGCCGTCGCCAAAAGCCATGTACTCGCGGCCGAAGTGGGTGGTCGACGCTAGATAGAGATTGGGCCCTACGGCACCAGCTACGATCAACGAGAGGACTCCGGGCGTGATTTCCTCGTACAGGTTGCCGAGCGAATCGAGCAGGAGCATGCGCTGCACGAGGTTCGTGGTAATGTACGTCTTCACGCTGTTGATTTGCGGCGCACCGGCGAGGGCGGCATATTGCGAGACAAGTCCAGGTCGTGTGCGCACTCCCCCGGGGAAGAAATCGACGTCAGAAAGGTTCGGGGACATGCCGGCAGGCACGTCGGAGGGGTCGAGCAGGGTCACCCACGTGCCGAAGACATTGAGGGGCAACGGAGAGAAAGTTTCGATGCTCATGGATTTCTCGGGTGAAGGAACACAGTAACTGGAATCTTGTGCTGACCGCTTGGGCGGGTTCCGTGGTGGGGGCACTCGCCACTGTATTTGCTACTGCATTTTCTTGAAGATGCCGTAGAAGGTGATCGTGTCCGACGTAATCGCGGAGGGATACGCGCCCGAGGCAAGCTCCGGGAAAGCGCCGGCGCTCGCGCCCTGTTGAAAGATTTTCAACTTGCCGCTGTTCATCGTCGAGCCTGGATAGAAAACGAAATCGTAGCCGGAGAGGCCATCCATCCAAGCCGTGCCTTGAATAGGTGCTTGTGTCGCAGCAATGATCGGAAATTGCGAGAGGTCGAGCGTGTCGCCGCTAGTCGCGTAATTGCCTGACGCGGTAACGGTGCCAGACACGTGAACGCGCTTACCATCGTCCCAGGTGTCGACGAGCGAAAATGTAAGTGCCATGTATTCCTCCGGTGGAAAACGTGATTCGTGAGTAGCGGACTTGTAAGTCGCGATTCGAGCAGGGCATTCCGAAACCTTCACCAATCACTAGTCACTAATCACTAGTCGCTGGTATGATGGGCGGCTTGCGACGCAACCCGAACGCCTGCATGTGAATCCAAAGCGTCGATATATTCCAGAAGAGGGAGAACTTGTGCGGCGACTGCTGGGCATCTGTGCGTTGGCGGCGGCTATTCTTGTCGTATTTGGCGTGGCGCGCAGAGAGCCGACGCTGGCGTTGGCGGCGAGTCCCGGGCAGTCTCCGCCAGCGAAGGCGATCATCATCGCCACGGGGGTCGCAGTTCGCGCCTTGGCTCTTGATCCGCATGCTGGGCCGGATCTCACAACCGCGGCAGCTCCAAATCGCGTCTTTGCACTTGGCAGTGCGGTAGCGCCACAAACGACCTCAGCGGCGCCTGCAACAGCGCTCACTGCGATTGCCGGCGTTGGGCTGGCTGGATCCCTCGGCGACGGCGGCGCGGCGACAGTAGCGCAACTCGATCTTGCCCCGGATTCGCTGAGCGAGCGCAGTGGAATCGCAGTCACATCCGACGGCGCGATTTTCATCGCCGATTCACAGAACAGCACGATCCGCAGCGTCGCCGGGCCAGCGAGCAGCGAACCTGGAATCATTCGCAGCGTCGCCGGACGATGGGCAACTCGACAGAACATCGTTCTCGCGGATCCGATGGGAATTATCGCCGACCGCGCGGGAAATCTCTACATCGCGGACCATGGTGCAGGGGCGGTCGACGTGCTTGTCGCGGCGACCGGCCGGCTCGAGACTCTGGCGCAAGTAGTCTCGCCGACGAGCATTGCTGTAACGCTCAATGGCACGAAAGTCTTCGTCGCGTCGTCGGAAACGGGCGGAGTGTTCGCGATCACGACCAGTACTCACGCGATTACCGGCGTTGCGGGTTTCGCGGCCACCGCCGCGGCAACCTCCTCGAACGCGCCCGGGCCGAGCGCGTGCCCTTCGATTGAGAATGGCACAATTGTGGCGCCAAGGAGTCAGGCAATCTGTCCCGCGGGCTTGGCAGTGGATGGCCGTGGAAATCTTTTCGTCGCAGACGCAAATGCAGGTCGCATTCTGCGAGTCGATGCGATCGCGAACAAAACGACGGTCGCAGCGAGCGGTCTTAGCACACCGGGCGACATCGCCTTCGATTCGAAGGGCGATCTCTTCGTATCCGAGCAGGGTCTGACCCGGCTGATCGAACTGCCTCAACTCGGTGATCCGACGAGCGCCATCTCATTGACAACGCCGTCCGTATTTGCCGCCCCGTGCCCGCAGGTGAGCAATCCGTTTACGTTCTGCAACACTCCTTCGGGCGGCACATCGCAGCAGGCGGCTTTCACTCTGACGAACACTTCGGCGAGCGTGGTCACGGGAGTGACCGTTGGGTTCATTCCGGCGACCACACCTGGAAATTTCAGGGTTGAGAGCAACGGTTGCACCGCCTCCCTCGGCGCTGGCCAGACGTGCCAGATCAACATCGCGTTTACACCGCAGACTACCGGCTCGTTGACGAGTGCACTGAGCGTGACGGATTCGAATCCAGCGGACGCGGCCACGGTAAGCCTCGCCGGCACGGGCGATGACTACAGCTTGCAACTCGCGAGCGGCCAGCAGATCGAGCTGACAATTGCGCAGGGTGGAACGGCCGTATTCAATGGGCAGGTGATGCCGGATAGCGTTTTCGGGCAGGACGGCGAATCCGTCCAGCTGATGTGCCCGAAGGCATCGACGATGCCAAGCAATACATCGTGCGTCATCGCGCCTTGCCAGGCCGCGATCACACCGGGCACGGCCACTCCGTTCACGATTACGTTTGTCACGTCGTCCGCGACGAGCGTCGCGCCCTTGCCGCCGCAAAGCACGGGATGCACTTCGTATGGCCCGCCACCGACCTCGCTGGTCGCACCCGAACCGCGCTCGCGCGATCCGCTGGACGGCAGACGATTCCCTCCCCCACTGTGGCTGGCGACCTTTGCAGCATTTGCTTTATTTCTTGGTCGGTTGAGTGCAACAACAGAGGAGTCGACGGGGCGTAAGCGCCTGCCCTTCAGTCTCGCAATTGCAGGATTTGCCGTGGCGGTTCTCATGGGTTGCCATCATGGCAACGGCAACATCATTGGTCCCGCGACAACGGTCGGAACCACGAGCATGACGGTGACGGGCAAGGCCCTGGACGCGAACGGCAACTCTCTGAATACGTCGCGCCCGATGCCGCAGATTATGCTTGATGTAGTTGCGCAGCCGACCGGCGGAGGCGGGTTTCCCTGATTCCTACGGTGGTGGTCGAGTGACGGCCCGTCAGAGATAGATCACACGCCGGTGGTAGCTATAGGGCATCCGCCGTCGCCCCTTCAGTTGTTCCGGCCGAACGTATCTCTCGATCAGGTTCTCCGTTGCCATCTGCGCTGTTCCGAGCAGATCCTGCGCGAGTGCACGCGCGCCGCGTGACCGCGCCGCCAGGGCTGCCGTCGCGAATGCAAGCGGGTCTGTGGCCGAGCGAATCTGGACGGGATCTGTGCCTAGCGTGAGTAGGGGCAGAATTTTCTCGTAGCGGATGCGAACCGTAATTGATTGCGTGGCTCCCACCAGGTTGATCTTGTCCTCGCGCCACTCCCAGAGCCGGAGATAGGTGCTCGGCTGCAAGTTGAGCATGCCGCCCCCGCTTGTGAATTTCTCCATCGGCACGAAGACGTCAGTGGTGTTCGCCGTCGCGCGCTCCCAGAGCATGTGCGGTGCCAGACAGTCCGTGGGCAGCTGCGGGCTTGATACGTCGCTGATTTCGGTAGGCGTCACGCCGCTGGCGGGGTCGGTATCGAGTTCGAGATCTTGCTGCTCCGCAATCACGCTCACACCGCATTCGGCGAGTTCGCGCTGGAGCCCGCGATACGCCGAGTTGAGGAACGGCATCAATACCGTGTCCGTGAAGACGGCGCCCGCTGCGTCGTTGACGAGCGCGCGCGCCAGATTCAGCGCGTCTTCCGCCTGCGAATATGCGGTGGTAGGGACGACGGGCATGTAATCCTCCGGGGGAAACTCGATGTCAAGCGATTAGCGACGATTAGCGCGGATCAGCGGTTACTAATCGGGGAACGAACCAGATGCACGCGCGGTGCCATTCGATCTGGCGAACAACAGTGTCAACAAACTACGAAGCGCACCGGACGTGAATCGTGCTCAGTGCAAAATGATTGCCGGGAGGCCGTAACCGCTGTACGTCGCGCCAGCGGACGGAATCGAGATTGGGAACGCCATCGCTCCGCTCGAACTGGTCGAACTGGAAGTCGCGCCAGAAAGTGCGAGGGGCGCGGTACCGCTGTAGGCGATCTTCGCCGTCCTGGCGTTGCCAGTGAAGGCGAAGACGTACGCGCCGCTAGGGAGCGTCACGGTTCCCTGCGTACATGATTGATCGCTTGCGCCTCCCACCGTCAAATTTACAGCTGTGATCGATGCGGAAAAAGCCGCCCAGCACGGTTTGGGCGTGCTTGCCTCGAACGCGGCGGCACGTGGAAGCGGCGCCCCCCCCGTGGCCGCGCCAAACCCATCGGCAAAGGGCGGTGATGGCGGCAAACTATCAGGGCCGAGGCTCTGACCTACATTTGTCGCCCACGGGCGGGAGGAGAATTACAATCGTCCGCGATAGCAGTCGACACGAAGGGGAAGGGAAGGAACGATGCCCATGAGAATCGCGTGACAATGCTTGCAGATGGCGACGCCCGTCTTCACTTTTTCTCCGCACGCCGGGCATTCGCTCATGCGCACCGGCACATATGCCCACTCCCGTTCGACGCCTAGCGTCATCGCGGCGCGCCGGTGTAAGTCTGAAATCTCCCTGAACGAATGGCCACGCGCCCACAATGTGTCGCCCTCGCCGATGAGGCGGTGGTAGTACGTGTCGCGCCGCTCCGTCGCGACAGCGAGTTCTTCGCTCGTTGGCCGTGGACCCGCGCAAACGAAAATGCCGTGATCCTGCAAATCCTGCAACAAATCGTCGGATATTTCGCGCGCGGTAATCGTGAAAGGAAAGCGGCGATTGTCTCCCAGATCGATCACGTCACCGCGCGCCGTAATCAGCAGCAGCGCGTAAGCCTCGCCTTTCGCGCGCGCGGGAATGTGATACACGCCGTGCGTGCGCGAGATGTACCAGTCCTGGTCAGAGATGGACGCGATCGCCACAGTCGCGGCCGTGTCGCCTTTCGGTTGCGTCGCAATTAAGATGTCGCGTCGTCCGCCGCCAAAATGCGAGAGTGGCCGTGGAACGTCACTGCCCGCGAGATTCGCTGTCGGTGCCATTTCAGTGTGCAAGGAAGTGTCCTTTCAAATGGAGGCGTCTCGGCCCTGTCGCTCGAGCTATGTTTCTTTAAGAACTGCGTCGGCGGCGCAATCGAAATCGTGTTCACGCCTTGATTCCCGTGCGGCGAGCGCCTGTCGTGTCGCCTGCCGCGGTTGACGACGCGACCACTCAATCGCCCGCGCGATCCAGTCGCACGCCGCCACATCGAGTGGCATGAATTGCCCGTTTGCGTACTCGAGCGTAAAGCAGTGCTCGTATTCTCCGCGGGATGGATACGGGCCGAGCGCGGGTATGCGAATTCCGTCTTCGACTTCCACCGTTCGCGCATACCACATTTCTGGCGAACCGAAGAACTCGGGCGGCATCCAACGCTCGATGTGCCAGCGATCGTGCGGAATGTACTTCGGCACACGCCGCAGTTCGATCGTCTCGCGGACGACATTACGGTTCGCATCCCGATCGATCCAGCGGCCCCCGATCCATGTGAGCCGCGAGCCGCCCCACACCACTCGAAAATTCGCCTCGCCGTAGCAGTTCGTGCCGCCTGCAAGTGCCAGGCGCTGTTGAGCCGAGGGCGGCGCCTCGTGCGTTTCTCGCGTCACTTGAATCACGGGAAAGTTGTCTGGCCTGGAATCCGTAGGACAATGAAGAAAATCCATTGGGAGCAGGATCGAAATGCACATTCGCTCGAGATACCAACTTTGGCGTCGAAGTAGCCCGTTAAGCTGGCCCGGCGGATTAGTTCTTGTGGCGCTGCGTGCGATGGCGTCGGCCGCGCTCGTGGCTGCTTATTTATCGCTCGGCGGCGCGGCGCGTGCGCAAGACGCAGGCTACATGCGTATGGTCAGTTCGAGCGGGCGCCAGATGGCGGGCGAATCTACCGACCCTGCCCACTACGGCTGGATCCCGTTGCGCCAAGCAATCATGCCGTCCGCTTCCGAAATAGCAGCCATCACGCAGGAATCGAAGGGCGTTTCGGCGGCAAGCGAGTCGAAATCCGTTCACCGCCCGATTGTTCTCGTCAAGGACCGTGACCGATCCTCGCTCGAATTGCTTGTCGCGATGACCAGCCATCAGCGATTTCCCGTGGCCGATATTGTCCTTACGAAAGGCGATCAAGTCTTGGCGCGATATAGATTGACCGATGCGACGGTGATTTCGGTTCGTGGCGGCGGCACCAACGGAGGCACCGACGCGCCCATGGAGCAGCTGCGCCTTACCTACGCGAAGATCGAAATCGAGCACTAACTCCGCGCGGACCCTCGTCTCAGGTATGTTTCGTCATTGAGAAGGCGGCCGGAAGGCCGCCTTTCTTATCTAACGGGAAATTGCCTTATCGCTCTTGCCTTGTGGACCGGTAAGCTGCGAGAGATCGGGGGAGGCGTTCTCGGTGCCGGCGGCGGGGTACTTCAGCTGGAGCCACTTATACCAGCCGCCATCCATGATCTTCACGTTGAAGTAGCCGAACTCCGCAAGTTTCTTCACCATATCGCTGGTGTCGTTGGGGCAGGATCCGTAGAAAATCAGAACGCGATCGCGCGGCAGCGGGATCGGGAAATTCTTGATCTGCATCGTCCAGGGATAGCTGATAGCGCCAGGAATGTGTCCCGCTGAGTAGCCGTCAACCGGTTGCGTGTCGACAACCGCAAACTTAGCGGCCTTGTCCTGTATCATCTTCAGCACGTCGGCGGGCGCGATCGTCTGCACGGGAACGGCTGCCTGGGCGACAAGTGTCGGATCCGCAGAATCGACAACCGCGGAGTCATCCTGTGCCAATACTGCCGGAGCGATTAGAATCGCCGCCAACATCAGGACCATCACCGCAAGAGACGTTTTCATCGTAACCTCCCGATGCCAAGTTCACCGTCGACTTCCCTGTTCATCGCCGATAGTAGCCCTGTCCGCCCACACGCGTCAACCTCGAGAGATTATCCGTTTCCCAACTCCGCCACTGTGGCCGAGAGTCAACGTCTGAGATGGTTTCGTAGCGGTGGCCTTCAAGGCCGGCGAATTGCCCGACACGAACAGAAAGGCAGCCTTCCTTAAGGCAACCGCTACGATCCAAGGACTAATACCCCGTCGGAATCGCCAGGTTGTCGATGTAGGCGCCGGAGCGCGGCGACTCATTCCACACCTGGAACCCTGTGACGAAGTAGAAGATATACGCCGAAGCGAGACCTCCGCTCGCGCCGTAGATCGGAAACACCGTCTGCCCGCCGACATCGTAGAAATCGATGTCCTGCATCACGGCGCGTCCCCAGTGCGACAAATCGAGGAAATCGATGCGCGACTGATTCGCATTGATGCTCGATTTGATCGGAACGCCCGCCATCGACTTCTCGCCCGTGAAGAGCAGGTCGAGATCGCTCGCGCGCCCGCCCGCTCCCTCCTTGATGATTTGCGAGATCGTGACGCCGAGCTGCTCCCACTGGTGCTCCTGCTCGAGCGATGTGTAAGCGATCAGCTTGCTCACCTGGTTCGTGCCGAGAGATTTCCGCACCTTGTTGATCGCGAGCCGCACAGCGCCCGGCGTGATCGCGGAGTTATTGCCGTTCACGCGTGGCGTTGCTAGCTCAACCGGGTATGTGGCGCGGTTCAGATTCAGCCATGTACCCGTGGTTGCGTTCGTCTGGTGGTAGAGGACGCCGAAGAGCGAAACGGGCTGTGCTCCCGTAAGCCCGTCGTGCACGACGAGGTCATCGGCGCTCGTCCCGCTTGGCAGCGCGTCCACCTGAACCAGCGAATTGAACGGATCGACGAGCAGGACGTTCGCCGACCCACGGTTGGTCGTGAGCGTCGGGTCGTATACCTGCACCGTCTGGTTGTAGTAGAAAAGCTGTGCGCCCGGCGGCTTCGCCATCGTGAATTGGGCGGCGACGCCCGATGGCAACCCGCTCGTGGTGATCGAGCCGATCGTGCCGAGCACGCCGTTGCCGTTCGTCTGCATCACCTTGTCGAGAAACGAGCGGAATTGCACCATCGCGTTTTTCACTTCGCGCTTCGCCGCGTTCTCGATGGCCTTCTCCGGCGCGTTCGATGCGTATTCGACGAGCTTCGTGATCTCGACAGCGTGCCGGAAAAATACCGGAGTCACCTGCGCCACGTCGTAGATCGTGCCCGAACCGCGACCCAGGTCTCCGCCATCCATATTCGCGAGGCCGGCCTTGCCTCCCGGACGGATTTGCAGCGGAAGCCGCATATTGCGCGAGCTGACGCGTTCCACGTCGCCGCGCTGCTGGATCATGGTCAGCAGGATGTCGTCCCGCTCGTAGAGCAGCGGAAGTTTGTCCCGCACCTTTTCCAGTTGCAGCGCAACCGATTGGGCGTTCTGCATTTGTGCCATTGGACTGGGGTCCCCCTTGGAATGACGACGCTAAGGAAGCGTGAAGTCGTCGAATGATTTGTCGTGCGTGGATGTCCTCCTCGGACGTGAAAAACGATGTGCAAACTGATTGGCGTGGGCGTGGAGAAGGTGCTTACCCAGCCTTCGGTGCTCGGAGGCTGTTGTCCGTCGCGGCTGTCACAGATTCAAAATGTCTGCGTCGGACATGCGTGCGTAGTCGACGTCGCGCGGCGACGTCGGCCGCCGGCCATCGTTCCCAGCCCCGTTCGATCCCGCGATATCGACGCGCCGCTCTGCTGCACGTTGCCGCGCCCGCCGATCCTGATTCGCCGCCACGACAGTCGATGTCCACTCGTTGAGCACGCGTTTCGCCACACCCGGCAGCGCTTGGCGCGCGCGTCCCGAGATCAGCGAAACGATCGCACGCTGGTGGTCGGCGTCAAGCGCACCCGAGCGAAACGCCTCTCGCATCTGTTGCGCAAGCTGTCGGTTCGACCGCAGCGTATTGTCCAACTCGCGGTAGATTTCGCCGACCACGCGATTCCGCGCGCTTTTCGACGCGCTCTCCGGCAGCAGCCGCTCCACCTGCGATTCAATCGCGTCCAGCACGCTTTGCACCGCAGCCGCGTTCGTCGCATGGAAGAATTCTTCCTGTGCGGCGGTCGCACCATTTCTCCCAAGTCCGTCGCCCGTGCTCGACGGCGACGCGACGGCATTCGCATTCTCGTTGGTAGCCCTTCCCTGTTCCGTTCCCTTTGTCCCGGCCGGGTTCTCTCCGTGCCTCTGTGCCTCTGTGGCTAATCCGTTCATCGCCTTTGTAAGAGAAGCAAAAGCCGCCGGGTCGAGGCTCGCAACGGCACGCGCCAGCGCGACGTGATCCTCAGGGCGTTGGGAAAAGAATAGCGAATCCATATGATCGAGGTCGGCCAGCAGAGCCGTCGCCGCGCGCGCCTCCTCCGGCGTCGCGAACGTCTCGCGGTACGCCTGCGCGTCGCGCCACGCCTGGCGCAATTCCGGATTCGAGTCAAGAGCGGTGCGCTGGTTCTCCGGTTCAGCGGCCTCTTCTCGCGTTCCCTGTCCCGCGGCCGTGTCCGGCTCGCCATCGCTTTCTCGTCCCGCAGGCGCTTTCAACCCCGCGCTCGAACTTGCACCCGCATCCTCGGCTTCTTGGCCAATCCCCAAAATTTCATCGTCCGTCGCCGCCCGCCGTGCCGGATTTGCGCGAGATTCGCCCGTATGTTTCACGGCCGACCTCGTCTGTGAAGCGCCCTGCGCGGATGTTTGCGTAGCTGCCATGGTAGAACCCTCCGTTCAATCGCATGTTTATGCGCAAACCACCAGCATCCAGATTGGCACCAAGGTACTATTCCCAACGCCGTTGCATTTTGCGAATCTGCCTAGAGCGGGGAATCCTCCCAGCGCCCGGGTAGAAGCTCTGGCGTGTCTCCCCGTGAATACCTGAGGTGGTGAATGAGTTTGACGACCGTCGTTTCCGCAAACGCAAAATCCGCAGGATCGGCCAATTCAGGCGCCAATGGCATCGAGCGCCGCCGGCGCCGCCGCGCCAGAATTAGCGCTCAGCTTCGCGTCCAGCTCACGAATTCCCCCGCGGGCCTCGAGGAGGTCTGCACTACAATGGATGTCTCGCGCGACGGCCTTCTCTTTATCGCCTCGCGCCCAGGCTACGCCCAGGGCCAGATGCTCGACGTCACTTTCCCGTATTCAACGGGCCCCGGTGCGCTCAACCAGTCGCAGCCGGCCGAAATCGTGCGCGTTGCCCCGCAGGACGGCAAGTTCGCCGTGGCCGTCCATTTCGTTACGGCGAAGGCTGACGCCGTCGGCGAAAAGAAGCGCGGCTATGCCGCTCACAACCGCGTGCCCGCGGCCGCCCAGCCCTCGACGGAGCAGCGCCAGCCCGTCGTTCTCGCGGTTGAATCCGACGTCCGCGTCTCGGACATGATGCGCCACGTCCTCAGCCAGGATGGCTACAACGTGGTCATCGTCCAGACCGCGAAAGAAGCGCTCGATTTTCTTCGTGCGAATGTCCCGGACGTTTTCATTGCCGAGGTTGAATGCGAGGAGATTTCCGGCCACGATCTCTGCGCCATCGTCAAGCGCAGCGAACGTCTCCAGCGCGTCCCCGTGATTCTGCTCACGCGCGCGGCCCAACCCGCCGATTATTCCGCGAGCCATCAGATGGGCGCGGTCGTATGCATGGCGAAGCCGTTTCAACCGGATCGCCTCGCGCACGTCGTTCGGCTCGTCGCGCCGCCGCCGACCGCGAAGAGCTATTACGGCACGCGCGTCTCCGGCGACGTCGACCGCAATCTCTAAAAGCGTCCACGCTCGCGGTCGGGAGCACCTCCCGCTCCACGTCTGGATAATCGCCGCGTCCTATCTCACAGCTCTTGGTGTCGGCGGCGCTGCTTGCTGTTGCGCTTCGCGCTGCTGCTTGAGCATATACTCCCGGTGAAACATCGCGTGCGCGCGGACGTTCGCATATCCCGCCGGTGCTTCGATCTTCGCCACCTGCCCCGCGTCCGACGAAAACCATCGCATGTAGATCTCCAGCTCGACCGCGTGATTATCCGCGAATTCATCCGGCACGACGCTCGGCAGTAGTAATTCCACACCCGTCGCGTCGTCCCGATGCACCACCGGCATTTCGCCTGTCATCTGCGCGATTTCGCGGTATTGCTTCGTTCGCGATTCCTCGTCCGGAATCACGAACTCCTCGAGCCCGATCAATCGCTTGATCAGCGCCATGTTTTCCGGATGCGCCAGCACGGCCTGAATCTGCGGATCGGGATTCGCGAGTAGTTGCATCATCACTGCGCGCTGCTGAGCCCACAGCGTCGGATACTGCTCGTCTGTTTCCGGATAGCTGAAGAGGTTTCCCTTAAGATCCGCGAGCCGAATCCATTTCGACTCGAAGGCCGCACCCGCCCCGAGCAGCGTTACTTCCACATCGTTCGGCCGGTTCTGCCGGAAGCAATCGACCGCCAGTAGCATCACGTCTGCGTGGAAAAATTTCATTCGCCGCCAGACGGCCCGATGCGCCCCATCGCCTGGTCGCGCGCCATCGAGTAGCCCGCTGCGGTGTCGTTGTTCGCCATGGCCCCGCCGAAAAGCGCGGGAAATGCTCCGGTCAAAAACTGCGCGATGGGTCCCATCAGGTTTGCTGCGTGCTCCGCCAAGTCCGGAGGCACTTGCGCCGGCTCGGGCTGGAAAAATCCTGCCGCCAGCGATTGGCCCGGTTTCGCGCGGGCTGGATAGTGCGCGCCAGGCTCGGCCGTTTGGTTCTGCAACGAATCGAAATCGAGCACTTCGCTATCCGCGTAGATCGGTGGAATCCCGTACTCGTACGTCTCGATCTGCAGATTCGAGAGTGTATTGAATCGTTCCTGCACGCTGATCAGGACGTCCCCGAGCGCCGGCCGCCCGCTCGATCCGTCGCCGGGTAGCGCGTGCAGCACGCGCCAATGGTCATCCATGTTTTCGTCGCGCGATTCGCAGTAAGCATCGCCCGCGAACGCTACGTAGGCGCCATCGGGAAAGAGTTGGAGCAGTTCGTCGCGCAGCGATTTGTCATCAAGCGCAAAAAAAGCCCACGGGCGCAGCCACGTCCGTTGAAACGTAATCAGATTGATGTTGAAGTCGCCGCCCTCGGTCAACGGACCGCCCTGTGATTGCGCGAGCCGGGCCAGCCGCTCGTACTCCTGCATGCTCGTCGCGACCGGCGGCCCGATCTTGTCCGCAGCGTGGGGATATGCCGCGCGCAGCCGCGCCTGATGCACCTCCATGTTCCATTGGAGGTACGGATACTCGTGCATATCGTTCGCCCAAGGCGGAGTCTTCAGCTCAAGCCCGCCCGTAATCGTCACCACCTCTTCGCCATTGGCCACACGCAATCGCGTCTGCGCCGCGGGCACCGTCACGGTTTCCGCCGCGACAAAATCCTCCTCTGTCAGCATCGCTCCGCATTGAGGACATGAGTCAGGTTTCACAGCCGACATATCCGAGCCCGTATCGGCGGGCATAGCGGCAGAGTCCGGCTGCTTTTTCCCCGTAACCTGTGACCCGTGACCTGCGACCCTTTCCGCAACCGCGTCGGCGTTGATTTCATCGCCGCATTCCGGGCACACGTACACGTCGCTACCGATCTTCACTTCCCGCATCCCGATTTCCGTCTCGGGATGGAATCCAAATCGCTGCCCGTCCACCACAAACCGCACGTATGCCCCAACCTTCCCGCCGGTCCACAGGTGAAACGCCTCATCCACGATCAGGTTCCCGATGCGATTGTTCCGCTCGACGAGCGCCGCCACTTCGGTCGCAGCCTTCGCTGCAGTCACATCCTCTTCCGCCTGCGCCGACGACGGGAAAAATCGCACGCGCGGCACGTCCTGCGAAAGCACCGAAATGATCGAAAGCCCAAACGCCTGGTAAATGTTCGTGACGAATTCGTACCGCGGCAAGTCTTCGATGGAGCTGTTGTCCAGAATCTTCTGTTCAAATGGCAAGTGCCAGTTCTGGTCGCGCTCGTCCCACCACAAATATTGAAGCCCGCGCCAGAATTGATGCGCCTGCTTGATCCGGCGGATCTCCTGGCGCCGCGAAAGCTCCGATTCCGTCGAAAACTGGAAAACCAGTCTCCGCAACGCTTCCTGCATCCGCTCCGGCAGTTGCTCGTTATTCGCTCCGTACAGATTCGCGTCCGTCGGCGCCGCCCCAGTCCCCGTTGCCGCTCCGTTAGCGTCGTCATCCTGCAGCCGACGCCCTTGATTTTCGTCGGCTGAAGGATCTCTCTTCGCTGTGATGGCAGGAACCGGCCCTTCCACCGGCACAATCGCCGGATTCGCATTCGGAATTCGTGTCTGTGTGGACATTCGTCTCTCGCTTGTGGCGTGCGCCTTCTGCTATCTTGACGACCTGATGGATGAGCCGGAAGAAGAACAACAACAGCAACCGAGGCGACTCTCGCGCTTTCAGCAATTCGCTGTGATCTTGCTGGGCGCGATGATGATCGTTACCGGCGTGGCTACGATCTTTGAAGGCTCGCAGTTCAGTCCCTATTTCCCGGCAGCCGCTTTGTTTTCACCATTTGCCTTGGCAGGAGGCGCACTCGTGATCATCCTCGCCATCCGCGCCGGCAGGCGGCACTGAGTGGAGTGCGGCGGCTCGCCGCCCCTTTGAGGCGAGGCTTGCTTGTCCTCAGCCCGCCGAAGGGCCTCGCCGTCCCGTGCGGCCAATCACGGCTGTGTCGCCTGCACCTCAGGCTGATCGATGGCGATGGACGTTTCCCCTAGCGCAATTGCATTCGCAAGCCGCGCCCCGCCATCGTTCGAAGGAAACCCGAATCGGCAATTCACGAAATGTATATTTTCCAAATCGAGTTCACCGCTCTCGTATCGCAGATGCGTGCCGACAAACGTCACGTTGCGCCAGTGGATTCCGTCGAGCGTCTGGGCGGCACCCGCAATCGTCAGATTCTCGACGCGCACGTTATCGGCAAACGCCCGCGTCGCCGGCGGCAGCACTATCTCCGAAGTATCCGGCATGAACGTCGCATCGAGGTACTTGCCGCCGAGCGTCGCAGGGTCAAGCACGCTATCGGCCGCCAATTCACGCGGCGCTTCGATCGAAACTTTATTCACATCCCGCTTTGCACCGGTCGCGTTCGTTGCAATCGATGCGACCTCGTCGTTCGCCGCTTGCGTTTCCGCCGCGCCGCCGTTTTGTGACGACCGCAGTTCCGCCAGCGCGATCCGTGCCTGCGTCACGTGGTCCATCATGTCCGCGTCGCTGGAACCAGCCGCGAGAGCGCGGTCGAGCTCCCCGAGCGACGCCCCAAAGAAATCTGCTTGCGTAGCGCGCGATTCCAGACGCATTGCCGTCGCCATCGACGCCGCCCGGTCCACATCTATTTCCGCGGCCGCCATTCTCCCCGCCTCTGCGTCCTGGATCCCGTCGTCGATCGAGGTCAGCATGTCACGCTCCCACGGCGCGAAAACGCCTCCTTTGCTGCCTGGCGTCGGCGCAGTCACTTGCGCCACCGCCGCAGGCTGCTCGCGGCGCGAAAAGTACCGCCATCCTTGCCCCGCGAGCCGCCCGATCAGCGCCAGCGCTACGATGACGACTACCCACGCCAAATACCGCGGCCACGGGCTCCGTCCGCCTGCGTTGATCACCCGGCGTCGCCGCCCTCTACGCAGCGAGCCCGGCGGCCGATGCGGAATTTGCCAGCCTCCCAAGCACATTCCCTCGCCGCCATTGTAGGACACGCCGCGCCCCGTGTGGAGCGCAGAAAGCAGACACAGTCCCCCGGTGGTCCTGTCATCTGTAGGGGATGGCATTTGGTTTGTTCCGCTTTCCTGGGTGCCCGTTGTCTCCCGCGCTTACTCCTTAGCTAACGCGTCGCCGAGAAAATTCACCAGGTCGCGGTGATCGGAGAACACATGCGTCTCTGGCGCCGATGTCAACGCTCCGCGAGTCGCGCTCCCAGTGCCACTTTGCGCCGTCCCCGAGCGATGCACCCGTGCCACAAACCCTCGCGCAGCGCGCCCCGAATGGGAAGGCACTACTGCCGCTGCCTCGATCTCGACACGATGCACAGGCCCCGTGCCCGGCCCAGCGGGTGCCGCCGACTCGGTGCCGTCATCAGATTCGCCGTCTCCGTCGGAATCGCTGCCGCTTGCGCGCTGCGCCCGAGCCTGCTGCTCGAGTGCGAGCAAGGCTGCCTCCGCCTCGCGCGCCGCCTCCAGCGCCTCGCCCATCGTCGGATTGATGTGGTACCGCCCTCGAATGAATGGCATATTCCCTCCTCGCCCCTCGCTACGAATCAGCCGCCACAGTGGCAGTCACGCTCTTTTCTAGCCACTAGTCACTCGTCACTAGCCACTGCCTTCTTCGCTGATTCAAACTCCAACATCCGATTAATCTGCTGCCAGGATCGTCGCCGCAGCGGCGCTGTCACACGAGCCCCCACCATCCCCCAATCGCCGCCCGATCGACCCGCGTGCTGAGGTACCCGGCCCCGAAGGGGGAGCTTCGAGGCCGGGCCGGGGTGCGGGGTGGGTGATGCGTGGAGGTTCAGCGCAGCTTGTTGGAATGTCTGCCGGAATCGGCGGGACGCCCGCAATTCCAAGAATCGAATTCAGCAGCGCCCGATTCTCTGCGCGCAGCCGTGCGACTTCGTCTTCGAGCGCGCGCCTGTAGCGCGTCGGCGTAATTCGCCGCCACATTTCCCGAATGGTCATAGCTCTTCTGTGGGTCCAGCGCACACCGAGTTAGGGCGCCATGGAATGTTTTGAGTGGGCGTGATCCGATTTGCCCGGTGTCTCTGTCCGTAACTTCTACCGTCGGCGGTGTAGAAACGGAACGGGCCGACCGCCCCGCGTCTCCTCCATCTGCGCCTTGCGCGCCTGGATGGCCCGAATCGTAGGATCGGCCGACAGCGCACGCGCCGCCAGCCGGTCCGCAAGCGGCATCCGCCGTTCGCCGCCGCGGTGAACGGCATATCTCGATTTCAATCCGTATCGCGCTGCGTCCGCCGGGTCGTCGCCGTCCATTTTCTCGATGTCTTCGATCCGCGCCGGATCGCGAACCAGATTTGGTAGCGTACGGATCAACTCGATGCAATTCTCGGTCAAGACCCATTCGCCCGCATCGAGCATCTGGTACATCAGCATCCAGCCGCCGACGCGGTCGTCGTCCGCCGGCACGGGACGCGGCAGGCCGGCTGCCGCGAACACATCGCCCATCTGTTCCGCAATCGACGCCTCATCCGTCCGCCGTGCAAACGCATCCGGCGAAAGATAAACCGCCTCGACCTTCTCCCGATCGCCCTCGACCGACATGCTGCGCGCGATAATCTCGCGCGCCAACTCCCGTGGCGGCGTTCGATGCGTCACGTATTCGCGATATGTGACGATCCGGTTCGCCTCTCTCTCGCCCGCCTCGATGCCCGGCACTGCCGCATGCCAGTACACCGCCGCCGGGTGCTCGAATCCCCAATCAACCGATATCCACCGTCGCCACCACGGCTTCCAGTCGATCCCTTCCGCCCGCGTCACATGCCGCGCGAAATCGAATCGGTCGAAATACTGCCCCGCGAATCATCCCAATCGCCATCCAGAAACGCCCGCCGCAGATGCGATGGCAGCGCCCGCAGCGTCTTCAGATAATTCTCGTCCTGTGCGTAGATCGGGTTGTCGCACACGCGCGCGGGAATAAATTCGTAATCCGCGGCGTCGTACTCTTCGGGATGTTCCATTCCCGGCGCCGCCTGCCTGTCGATCCACAGCGACTTCACCCACGCGTGCCCGATGTTGCCCGGATTCGTGGCGCCTGCCATGCATGGAAAAGCGCCCGGCGCCGGGCACCGGTTGCGGCTCGTCAGAAATTGCCATTGCCGCAGCGTGAACATCGTCAACTCGTCCACGCCGATAAAAAGGAATTCCCCGCCCTGATACTGATAGACGTCGCTTTCGCTCTGGCAGTAGCCAAAGCGAGTGGTCGAACCGTTCCACCACGTCACCACGTGCTTCGCTTCGTGGAAACTGCGATACAGCTCGCGCGGCACTTCGCGCCGGAAATAAAGCAGCAGCGACTGCTCGAGTTCCGGGAACGTTCGCCGCAAAAGCAGCGTGTTCGCGCCCGGATGTTCGTGCGCCTGAAGTATCGCCTCCATGAGCAGCGCTTTTGTTTTCCCGGGGCCAGCCGCTCCTCCGAATAGCCGGTACTTAGCCGGTGATGCATGAAACTGCTGCTGCTTGGAAAATGGCGCGTAGCCAAGATCCACTCGCGCCGCGCCTTCCGCCGCCCACCGTTCGACGCCCGATGCGATCGTCACCATAGGGTCGCGTGTCAGCAGCCTAATCGTGTGGAGTGCGGTGGCTCGCCACCGCCGCTTGCCGCCTGAGCTTGCCCGGGCGTGCTTCAACTGCGCGCCACAACCGCACCGTCGACCGCAGATTGCTCCTTCTTGGTTTCCGGCGCCGCCTTTTCCGATGCCACCGGCCGCGCGGGCCGCTCGACGTTGTGCACCAACTGCACCTGAATCGACCCTTCGCCTGCCGCCGGCGTTGCCTCCATCTGTCTGGAGCACTCCTTCAAAATCTCGACCAGCAACTTGTCGCCGCTGGCAATGTCTCCCGGGTCTTTCTCGAGCTTCGACACGACGTCCGCGTATCTTTCCGCAACCGTGTGCTCGTCCAGCCCCCGCCTACGCAGCGCTTCCCCGATCGGCACGCGCTTCCTCAACCGTCGTCGCCGTTGCGGCTTCTTCTCCTCCGAAGTGTCTGGCGTCTGTGTCGGGTCTCGCTTCTCTCTTTTGCTCTTTTCGAGCTCGGATTTTGCGCGGCCTTCGGCGGCCCGGGCGGATCCCATTCCCCGTCGGGACGTTGAGCGTCGCGATGGCGTTTTCGAACGCGATCGCTCTCGCTCCCGCTTCGAGGCACGCCTCTTCGACTTGTTCTTTGGTGACATGGTAGGGCTCTGTGTGATGGAGGATGCCCATCATGACGCCGTTAATCGCGTCTCGATGGACTGTGCAGAACACGTCGTCCGGGCGGGCGCGCCGTACGCACTGTGCCCACGCTGCCGTGTGTTGCTGCAACTGAACGAAGCTGATGCAACGTGCCATGCAATGTAGCGATGCCGATCCTGCTGTCAGCGCCCGGCGAAAGGCATATCGAGTGCGACGGTTTCCCGTCGCCGTTTGCCGCACGGGCTTGCCCGTGCGACGCGCACGGCGATGACGCGCGTTCGTTTGCCGCACGAAATCGTCCGCTAAAGGTAATTGGGAGCTGTAGTCGGCCAGATATTGCTACGGAATGTCGATCCACGTAGTGCAGGCACGATGCTTGGACTCTTTGCCGCCCGGCTCCCGTGCACTCACCGAGATAAGGTGTTTTCCCGATTCGAAGTCAAGTTTCGTCGGGCTTTTCCCTGTGATTCCGTGCACCAAGCCCACGGGTTTCGAGGGTAGCGGAATATTGAAGAGCTTCGTCCGGTGCTTCACGCCCGCCGAAATGTCGTATGCGACGAACCCTTCCACGCACGCCGTCTTCACCGTCGCCGAGCAAGCCGGCGTTTTCGCGAAATCGTAGTCGAATGTCACGCTCACGAAGTGCCAGCCATGCGATGTCGTCGCCGATTGGCCACCCTGCGTCGAGCTCGAGGTCTGGCCTGAAGTTTGGCCCGACGATTGGCTCGCTGCCCGTGACGCCTGCGATGTTTCCGAGGCCTGCAGCTTCTGCGGTGCCTGCGCCGCCTGCAACACGGCAGCCGCTGGCACTCCGCCCGCCGCCATCATCGCGCTCGCCAAATTCGCCAACACCAACGCCGTAAAGCCTCTCAGCATCCTGAGGCTATGCTACCCCATCCGCGGCACTACACGGTTTGCTTTGCGCGTCATAGGGCGCCTACCCCAAAATCTGCACCACCACCCCCGCGCCGCCGGTGATCGACGACACCTTCGCGCGCACGAAATTCGCGCGCACATTCGTCACCGTGCGCGATTCGCCTGCCGTTGCCGTCGACGTGTCGATCGTCGCGTATTGCGCAGCGACATCGTGCATCGCGGATTGCAGTACGACGTTGATCGCCGATGGCGCCGTGCCGTAAATCGTCTGCCACACAATCGTGCGCCCGTTGTCGGGCATACCCGCGTAGCTCGGCAGCGCGAACTGCTGGCTCGCCTGCCCCGCACCGGGCGCCTCGCTGTTGAACGCGAGCGCAACGTCGCCCGGAAAAATCGAATACGGTGGTACCTGTGCGTTGTAGTTCGGCATGAATGTCTCCAGAAAACTTTGAGAATTCGTCTTAGACGAAGGGGTCTTTCACTTGCAGTTGTAGCGGCGGGCCGCGGTTCTTGCGACCCGCCAGCTCAGCTTGTGCTCACGCGAGGCGCCGCCGATTGTCCAAGCGTCGCCTCATTCTTCGTAGGGGCGGGCCTAGCCCGCCCCTACCCGCGGACGCAAGGCTGTTGCGCCAGGCGGAAACTTATGCGGCGGAGATCACCTCGCCGAACTCTGCCGAGACACACGAATGCCCTAAGTGGATTGCTTTGTTTTACTGCCGGAAAGTTTGGATCGGGGTCGCTACTGCTCTACTGCTTGTTCGCGCACTCTTCGAGGATAATGAAAATATTTATACGCGCATTCTCTAAATCTATCAATCTGGCAAGTGCTTTTTTGTGCATATGAATTTCGTCCAAGGCATCTTCGCGTTTTTTGGTCCGTTCACCGCCCCATTTTCGCTCAATCGACCGTCTCCGGATCCGGCGACGGGCTGGGTGCGGGCGTTGTCGCCGGCGGCGCTGCGGAGTTACCTCTGCGCCGAACCCGGTGCGGGCCTCAGCGTGAAATTCACGCCTCGCGCCGCGTTTTCATCAACGGTACGCTGCACGTCGATCTGGTCGAGATCGATCACATTCTCGCGAGCGCCGTCGGTGATGTAGTGCAGCTTGTAATCGGCCACCCAGTAATCGGTGACCGTAAAGCTTGTCCCGTCGTTCAGATACAACACCGTCGTGCCGTTCGCGGATGCCTCTGAAGACTCATCCGGCGCCGTATTCTGATCCGAGTACGCGCCATAATCCTGCGGCGTATCTGGCGCCGCCGCTACATCGTCGCCCGAGTAAGAGTTGAGGTAGAACCCTGGCGCGTACGGCCCGTAGTAACCGTATCCCGGGTACCCATAGGCATCGCAGCCGAAGTTCCACAGCGGGTCGCAATCAAAGCCCAGTCCAAGGCCGAAGCCCCAAGGGTAAAATCCCCCGAATCCGTACCCGTAGCCGTATCCATATCCCGGACCAAAAAAACCGCCATGAAATCGCCGTGGAGGAAATGGACGCACCCGCTGCGATTCCATCGGCCTCGATTCCAGGAAAGAGCTTGAGCCGCCCTGGCGCACTCTCGCGCCGTTCGATCTGTTCTGCCAGACTTCGCGGCCTTGCCCTGAAAAACTCAACACGCCGTTGCCGCCATGAATCGGCGCAATCGGCCGCCATCCGGAGGCTCCGCCGGCCGCTGAACCCGTTACCACAAATCCGTCCGAGCCCCTCGCAGGCGGAAAGCCAATCGTCACGTGCTGCGGAATTGCCACTGGTTCGCCAATCCCCGCTGCACGCCCCGAAGCTGGCCCGGTCGGGCGCGCAAAGCTCGCCGGTGCTGCGCCATGCGAAATTACGGCCGGAGTGCCATGCTCGAAACTAATCGGTGGCGTACCCGGTCGCACCGCAGCGCTGGATGGAGACCCACCCGAACGCATTCCTGATCTCGACGCGGACTCATGCGAACCGCCATAGCTTCCGCCACCAAAGTGGCCGCCACCACCACCCCCGAAATGCCCTCCGCCTCCGAAATGTCCGCCGCCACCCCCGCCACCATGCCCGCCGCCACCACGTTGCGCGAACGCAGTCTGTGGCACACACACCAGTGCCACCGCAGCGACAGCTCCAAGAAAGAACTGAATCAGGTGAGACGGGCGTGAAATCGAGCGCATCATGTTCGCACCCTCCGCTCCCAGTTAGCAGGGCAGCCAGGACGAGTGCTGCTATCTAACTCTCCGGATAAGATGCGCTTTTCGCCTCCCCGGTTTCAAGAACAACTTCCGCACCACCTCGGTGCCGCGACCACACCTGCCACGGTTCCTGCGTACTTTCTGAGTAAGGATTGACAGTTCGCCGCCGAACGGTGAGAGTAAAAGGGTTAGCTTTCATGAATCCCTTCATCCATATCGGGCCGGTTGCGATTCCGACGTTCGGGCTGATGGTCGCTGCGGCTATGGTCGCGGCCTATTACGTCCTGCGCGCGGACATGGCCCGCCGTGGCCTCGCGCCGAAAGATTCGCCGCTGGCGGAAATGTTCATCGCAGTTCCCTGCCTCGTGGGAATTGTGGGAGCGAAGCTCTACCACGTCTTCGAATCGCCGCGTCAGCTTTTCGCCGATCCCATGGGAGAGCTTCTAAGCCGCTACGGCCTGGCATGGTTTGGAGGATTGATCGCGGGATTTGCTGCTTTCGTTTGGCTTGCGCGCGCGAAAAAGATTCCGTTGCTCGAGATGCTCGACGCGGGCTCGCCCGCCGCTGCCCTCGGCTACGGGGTCGGCCGCATTGGCTGCCTGCTATCCGGCGATGGCGACTACGGCAAGCCTACTTCTCTGCCCTGGGGCATGAGCTTCCCGAATGGAACCGTCCCGACCACGCAGACCTGCGTGCAATGGGGCTGGCCGGCCAGCTGCCGCGTGCAGCCGACGCCGATCTATGAATTCATCGTCGCTTGCTTGATTACGTGGATCCTCTGGCGTCTCGGCGCGCGCCTTTTGGGAACGCGGCCAGCAGGCCGCGGCTCGGTTTTCGCCGCCTATCTCGTACTTACCGGCGTCGCGCGCTTTCTCGTCGAGTTCATTCGCATCAACCCGCGCTCGTTCTTCGGCCTCACCAACGCCCAAGCCGCAAGCCTTCTCTCCATCGTCGCCGGCATTGTCCTTTGGCTCGCAATTTCCCGCCGCTCCCCCGCGGCCTAGCCCCCTCATGCCTTTGCGGACAGCTTCTTCATGCGGATCGCAAGCATTCCATCGGTGAGAATCGCGACCGATTGTTCGGGATCGACTTTCGCCGGTAATTCCAGCACGCAAAACGAGTGCGCGGCCGAGTGCACCATCGCGTTAGAGCCAACCAGAATCACCAGCCAGTGCGATTCGACGCCGACGGCAATTTCGCTCACCGTCGCGCCCGGCACGCTCGCCAACGCGTAGACGAAGTCGCCGCTCTCCTTCACGTTCGTTGGCAGAGACGGTAGGAGTTCCTTCTGCGCGGCCAGCCAGTCGTCCATTTCTTTTCCAGGACTGCTGCCCCGCTCGATGTATTTTTCGTGGGCGCGCCGCGTCACGCAATCGTACGCTTCGAGGAGGCACGCGGTCAGGTCGTGCAGCGCAACGTACTCGCGCAGCGGCCCGTGCCGCTTTTGCGGCACCGCGTTCGCCGGAATTGGCAGGCGATCCTTCGCGTCGCGCGCGCCGGCGCTCGGCTTGGCGACCTGAGGCCTTCCCCTCAGCACTTTCGTGGATCACCTCCGCATGGAAGCGTCAATCGAGCGCGCACTCACCGTTACGATGCGTGACCAGTTGTATCGTGCGGTCGGAATCGGGCCGCCCATCGCTGAGCCGCGCCGCGACCTTCCAGACGCGTCTTTCTTCAACTAACCGGATGCCCAGCAGCCTGTCGAGTTCCGCCTCGAGCATTGCGTGGCTGAGCGCGCGTTCTCCGAGAACGTTGACGCCGCGTTCGATCACCGGCAGCCACAGACAACTTTCCGAAAGCGCCACACCCACGGCATCACCCGCTTCGAAGACGAGGTTGAATATTCGGCGCAGCTTGCCGACGGATTGCACTGGTTCGCGGTGCGTGTTTTGCCAGCTAGCCACGCCTCTTCCCGCCTGCCGATCTGCTGCTTGTATGCGCGCGACGTCACCGTACGAAAGGCCCAGCACGAGACCCTGCGCAAGAGCGAGGCCCTTCTCCGCAAGGCGGAGGAGATCGGAAAGATAGGCTCCTGGCAGCTGAACGTCGAAACAGGCGAAGGCGCCTGGTCCGAGCAACTGTACCGGCTGCTGGGCCTGGATCCAAAGGGACCGCCGATCAACAAAGCGCGTCTTCTCGGGCTGGTTCACCCGGACGATCGAGAAAAAGTGGAGAAGCTTCCCGGTCTGGTGTCCGGGGCCGACCAATATCAAGAGCACGAAGCTCGCTTCATGCTGCCGGACGGACGCATTCGCACATTCTACACGCGCGCGGTTCCACTCACCAATGCCGAAGGTCGTTTGACCGGCTTCGTCGGATTGTCACAAGACATTTCAGACAAGAAAGAAAACGAAAATCGCCTGCACAAGAACGAGATGCTGCTCGCGCAGGCCGAGAAACTCGCCAATCTGGGCAGCTGGGAATACGACGTTTCGTCGAAAACATTGACTTGGTCGGCGCAGTTCTGTCGCATGCTCGCTCTTGATCCGATCAACAAGTCGATTCCCTACGACAACCGTCACAAGGTGATTCATCCCGATGACGTCGAAGAAGCCGTGCACGACCTCGAGGCGATCGAGTCAACCGGAAAGCCGCTCGAGAACGAACTGCGCTTCGTGACCTCCAAGGGTGAGGTGCGCATCTTCCATTCGCGAGCCGTAGCCATCAAGGATCGAGCCGGGCGGGTGATCTACATCCGGGGAATGTCGCAGGACATCACCGAACGCCGGCGCGAAGAAGAACGCGTTCGCCTAAGCGAGGCCCTCCTTGCGCAAGCGGAGCACATGGCAAATCTGGGAAGCTGGGAGTTCGATCTCAAGACGGAAAAAACGACACTTTCGAAATCGCTGCTAAGGCTCTACGGACTCGATTGCTCTGCCGAATTCACGCGCGAATGGTATTGGGAACAAGTGCACCCGAGCGACCGTCGCCGGGCGCGCATCCTGGCCAACCGGGGCTGGCGCAATGGCAAGCCGTTCGTTTATATGGCGCACTTCCACCGGCCGAATGGCCGCACGCGAGTCCATTTCGTTCGCGGCGTTCCGATACTCGGCCCCAAAGGGCGGCCCATCGGATCGATCGGCGTCGTGCAGGACATCACCGACCAGCGGCGTGTGGTGCAGGATTTGCGCCGGCTCTCGCAGGAGATGATGCGTACGCGCGATCAGGAGCGCCGCGAGGCCGCGCGGGCGCTGCATGAATCCGCGGGGCAGAGCTTGGCGGCGCTGAAGATGACGCTCGGCCGGCTGAAGCGCGCGATGAGCGATGATGGAGACAAGGCAGAACAGCTTTGGAAATCGGCCGTCGAACTCACGGAAGCCGCCGTCCGCGAAGTGCGGACGGTTTCGTATCTGATGCATCCGCCGCTGTTGGATGAAGCAGAGCTGGCTGCCGCGTTGCGCTGGTACGTCACGGGATTTACCGATCGCAGCGGCATCGACGTGAGTTTGGAAGTGGACGATCACGTGGGCCGGCAGTCCGAGGAGATAGAGACAACGCTCTTCCGCATGGTGCAGGAAGCTTTGACAAACGTCCATCGCTATTCGGGAAGCCGCAAAGCGTGGATTCGGATCATGCGCTCGGGCGGAAAGATTCGAGCCGAGGTGCGCGATGAAGGCCGCGGACTCCAAGTCGACAGCAAGGCCGTGACGAAGGCGGCGCCCCTGGGGGTTGGCATCTCCGGCATGCGCGAGCGTGTCGAACAACTTGGAGGCACTTTCGAACTCGAGAGCGCTCCTGGACGAAGCACCACGTTGCGCGCAACTCTCCCACTTGCTCCGCGCGCGAAGGAAGCAGTTCTGGATTCCGACGAAAGCGAGAGCCAAGATGCAAAGCAACAAGGACGAAAAACGAAGTGTGCCAGGGCGTAATCCATTCGACCCGCCTGAACCGGAAAGGGTGGGCGCCCGGCTCTATCGCGTTGTCATCGTGGACGATCACCCCGTAGTACGCCGCGGGCTGCGGGCATTGTTCGACGAGCGCTCCGGAATCGATGTCTGCGGCGAACTCACGACCGGTGTTCAGGCAGTCGAATTCGTTAAGAAGAACAAGCCGGATCTCGTGATCATGGATTTGACGCTACCGGAAATGAACGGCCTCGACGCGGCGCGCGCCATCCGGCAGGATTCACCTTCGACTCAGATACTGATTCTCTCGATGCACTTTTCCGAGGAACTTGCACGCGAGGTGCTGCGCGCAGGTGCGCTCGGATACGTGCTGAAGTCCGACGCGGATACGGAGCTGCTGGCCGCCGTCGATCACGCGCGGAGACACTTGCCGTTTTTCACGAGCACGCTCGCCCGGACGATGACGCAGAATTTCGTTGAGGGTCCCACAGCCGCACCGGCCGACGCAGGACCGGTCCCGGGCGCGCCGCTCACGGAGCGTGAAGTGCAGGTCGTTCAACTGCTGGCCGAAGGAAAGAGCAACAAAGAAGTGGCGGCGGCGCTGAGCGTCTCGACGCGGACGATCGAGAGCCATCGGAATCACATCATGCGCAAAATGAATTTCGGCAGTTTCAGCGAACTCGTTCGGTTCGCAATTCGCGCCAATCTGGTGAATCCTTAGCCCACTTTTTTTCCGAAGAGCCGTGCGAAGCAACAGGACGGAATTTGCGAGCGGAAATCGCGAAAAATGGAGAAAACGAGGGCCGAAAAACAAATCCCTTATCCGGTCGATTTTGGCCAGATAAGGGATGTTAAAACGGCTTATGCGGTCACTTTTTGGCGGTTTTGCGACGGCCCCGGCGGCGCGTAGGACGATCGGCGGGTGGTTCACCCACGAGTTCCGCCACCCAGATTGCGGTGACGAACTTCTTCAGACCGTGGTTATCGAAATCAATCGTGGTGCGTTCCGTGTTTGATTCCGTGACAGTGCCAATCCCGTATTGTTCGTGACGAATCGTCTGGCCCTCGGACAGTATCTGCACTGTTCGTCTCCTCCGTATAAGGACAAAAGGACTTACAACCTTCAAGGCCCACAACATTGGGCTGGGACGGACTAAGATTGCAAGGCAAAGGCCGGACGCTTGAGGCGCCCGGCCCTAACCCCTGATTCCTGGTGCGAAACGAAGTTGCCCGAGCGGAGTGCTACAGACCTACGACGTTTTCAGCCTGCAGGCCCTTCGGACCCTGTTTGACTTCGAATTCGACCGCCTGCCCTTCGTTAAGGCTCTTGTACCCATCGGCTTGGATAGCCGAGAAGTGCACGAAGACGTCCTCACCGGACTGGCGCTGGATGAACCCGTAGCCCTTTGCTGCGTTGAACCACTTGACTGTACCTTGCTCTTTGCTCACTGATGTTGCTCCTAGATTGTTGATGGGGCGACGATTAGCCGCCGGGATTGCTGTTCGTGCCCCCGGGGTCCATCGCCGCACAAAAAAAAAGCTGTCGGGATTCTTCCCCGGCAGCATTTATCGAGTGCGAGTCGAGAGGATCACAAGAGCAACAAAAGCAGTCGGATCATAGCATAATTGACGTTCGAGTGCAACCTGAATGATGGCATTGTCCTGGCTCCTGGACTAAGAGGCCGGACGCCGCATAATCGCGAACGTCGAGGGCGTGAAACGAACCTTGAAAGCTGCGTCCGCGGGCCCCGCCGAGAAGCAGCTCGCGGCATTCATTGCCAAGTTCGATCCGGCGATGGCTAAGTGCATACGTTCGGTTCGCCTAGCCCTTTGAAGGCGATTCCCTACCGCGAACGAGATGGTCTACGACAACTGCAATTTCTTCGTTATCGGCTGCAGCAGCAGCGAGCGGCCGTCGGACTGCATCGTGTCGTTGGCCGCGAATGCCAAGGGCGTGGGACTGTCTTTCTACTACGGCGCAACTCTGCCCGATCCCCACAAGATCCTGCAGGGAAGCGGGAACCAGAATCGGTTCATCCGTCTCGAAAGCGCAGCGACGCTGGCGAAGCCGGAGGACGAGGAGTTGTTGTACTCGGCCGCAGCCCAAGGGAAAGTGCCGCTCCCAGTGTCAGGGCGGGGACGACTGATCATTCGGTCTGTCTCAGCGAAACAGCGGCCGCGGCGCGGCGGACGCTAAGGGTGTGGCGTGCCGGTGCAGCACGCCGGGGCAAGCCCCGACGGCAAACGGCGGTGGCAAGCCACCGCACTCCACGGACGTGGTTTTGACTCGCGGCTCCGTTGATTTGGCGCCCTCCCGTGACTCGACGTTGGTGCAGCACGGATGCACCGGACAACGGGGTGTCGATGATGAGTCAATGTGATGTATAGTGGCAGCAATGAGACTGCTCGGGACATGCCGGGATGCGGGGGATGTGTCGGTGCTGGATTTCTCCGGGGAGATTACGCTCGGAGACGGCAGCGCGATGCTGCGAAAGATGGTGCGCGAGCTGGTGGACGGCGGGAAGCGCAAGATCCTGCTGAATCTGGCGGAGGTCCAGTACATCGACAGTGCTGGCGTGGGCGAGTTGGTGAACACCTATACGACGGTGCGCGGCGCGGGCGGCGAATTGAAAATCGCGAACCTGACGAGGCGGGTTCACGACGTGATCCAACTGACGCGCCTTTATACGATTTTTGACGTGCAGCCGGACGAGCGTGCTGCATTGAACAAGTTTCGCGGGGCGCAGTAGGCGGTAAAGGAGAGACGATGTTCCCTGACATTATGGTGCAAGGCATGCGGGACGAATTGACGCGGGTGGGATTCCGCGAATTGCGGACGCCGGAGGAAGTGGACGCCGCGCTGAAGAACGAGAAGCGGACGGCCCTCGTGGTGGTGAATTCGGTGTGCGGGTGCGCCGCGGGCCGGGCGCGTCCAGCGGTGGCGCGGGCGCTGGCGAATGCGGCGCGGCCAGAGATGCTGCTGACGGTGTTTGCCGGGCAGGATCGCGAAGCCACGGAGCGCGCGCGAAGCTATTTCACTGGGTATGCGCCGTCGTCGCCATCGATCGCGCTGCTGCGCAATGGTAAGGTGGCGTTCATGCTCGAGAGGCACGACATCGAGAGCCGCGACCCGTACGCGATCGCGCAGGATTTGACGCAGGCGTTCGATCGGTTCTGCTCGACGGCCACGGCATAGGCATCAGTTGAGCAGTTCCTAAGAATTTTTGGAGCGGCGTACTTGGAAGCTGAAGTGTGGGTACGTGGTGATTGGGCGCAAAGGCCCCACCCTCACAAAATCGAGGATGGGGCACCCGGAACTTCAAAGGCGGAAACCGCGGGGCTTTTAAGCCCCTTTTATTTCGCGCTTCCACTCGCGGTGACCGTATAAGAGACCTCACCCCAACAGCGGGGTGAGTTAGATAAGGGCGTTTTGCGGCAAACGATCAGTGATGAGATGAAAGCGACGGCTTATTCGCGGCGGATCGCGCTCCTCTTATTCGGGGCGGCGGTACTGTTGGCGGCTTTAACGCCGGCAGTGCCCTGTCTGATTTTCGTTCTATTGATTGCTCTACCGTGGACCTTCTCATCGGTAACGGTCAGCGGCGCCCTACCCGTCTTCGATGAGCGGTCTCACCAGCCGCAAGTCGTAGCCTTTCCTGTTTTCTCGCCTCGGCCGCCTCCGATTCTGTAGTTCCCTTCCGTGACATGTGTCGCGCCGTCCTGCGACGGCTTCGACTTAGCACCTGCTGCGGGCGAACTGCGTTCACTCAAAGCGGTATGCGACCTCGCCTCTTTAGCGGAGGATTTCATGTGGATCAAGAACAAATGCCTGAGGGCTTTCCTGATGCTGCCTCTCGCGATGCTTCCAATGCATGCCAAGGACATCGAAGAGATTTTGCACGTGATGAACGAAGCGAAGGCCGAGTTCACAATTCCGGATGAAAACAACAAGGGCGACGGCAAGTGGCCACCGATCGAGATCGAACTGCCTCAGCCGGTGGTCGATTGCGACGAGGCGCGAGAATCTTCGGATCCGCGGGGGAGCGCGAATGCTTCGGCGAGGAGTTCGTAGGAGCGGCGGCGGTCGGCGTGTTCGTGGGCCATGGTGGTGATCATGATTTCGGAGACGCCAGCCTTCTCGGCGAGGGTGGTGATGTGTCTGCGGACGCGATCGGGCGAGCCGGCGAAGAAGCGCTCGCGGCTGAGGGCAATGATGTGGCGTTCCTCGGGCGTGAAGGGATAGTCGGTGGCCTCGGCGACGCTCGGGAAACGCGACATCCTTCCCTGCCGGAAACGCAGGAGCGTGAGTTCCATGGGGCGCGCGAGCTCGGCGGCGCGCTCGTCGGTTTCGGCGCACAGCACGGACATGCAGAGCAGCGTTTCGGGCGCGGCGAGATGCACTGACGGCTTGAAGTTTTCGCGGTAGATGCGCAGAGAAGTGAGCGCGTTTTCCGGGACGATGTGGTGCGCGTAGGCGTAGCGCAGGCCGAACATGGCGGCGAGCTGTGCGGAGAAATCGCTTGTTCCGAGGAGCCAGACCTCGGGCATGGGAACGTCATCAGGCATGGCGCGGATGCGCTGGAAGGCGTGATTTTCGGGGAATGCGCCGTCGAGGAAGCCAAGGACCTCTTCGAGGCGGACGGGGAAATCGTCGGCACCCATCGCTTCGCGCGACCGGCGGAGGGCGAGGGTGGTGATGGGGTCGGTGCCGGGCGCTCGGCCGATGCCAAGATCGACGCGTCCTGGATGCAGCGCTTCGAGGACGCGAAAGCTTTCGGCCACGCGCAACGGCGCCTGATTTGGCAACATCACGCCACCCGAACCGACGCGGATGCGGCGAGTGACGTCGGCAACGTGGCCGATCATTACTTCCGGCGCGGAGCTCGCGATCAGAGGGCTGTTGTGATGCTCGGCGAGCCAGTAGCGCGTGTAGCCGAGATCCTCAGCAAGGCGGGCCAGATCGAGCGTGTTTTGCAGCGCTTCTTGGCTCGAAGAGCCCGAGGCTACCGGAGACAGGTCGAGAACGGAGAGACGATAGGATTTTGCTGCATCCGAGGCGGCCATGCGTCATTCTAGCGAAGGCCCGCTGGAATGGCGAACGCTATGCGTTTTGACAGATGCGAATGTCGATGCCAAGAGTACGGAGGTACCAAAGACGGGTGCCACCATGGTACCGCTCAATTGTGACTTTCCTTCTAGTGCGGCTAAACAGCTGAATCCGTTAACTTAGACCATCACGGAAGGGTATCTCTGAGGAGGATCTCGCACCATGAGTAACCGGTTCCAATCGAACGCCGAGAACCGGCCGCAAGGCGCCACGGCCGAACAGATGGCGGGCCCGCAGGGCTCGTCGTCGAAACCCCAGGAGCCAGCCCCAGAAGTCGAAAACAGCAACAATCATGCGTCTTTGAGCAACGAACGCCGAAGCCGGCGCCGTGCGCTGATTTCGGCGCCGGTGCGCGTCCGGCAGCTCGATGTGACGAACGACGGCCCGGACGAAATTTCGATGACGCTCGACGTTTCGCGCGGCGGGATACTGTTCACAAGTGCGCAGGGCGCGTTCGAGCTCGGTATGGAAGTAGCGGTGACGTTCCCATACAGCCGATCGCTCGTAGCGCTCCAAGCGGAGCAGATGGGCATGGTGGCCCGCGTGAGCGACTTGGGAGACGGACGCCGCGCGGTAGCGATTGCGTTCAATCCGTGCAAGGACGCCGAACTCGTGGATTCCGGCGGCCACAAGCTCGGCGAGAAATCCACGTGGATGGAATATTCGCGCTCAGAAGGCTCAACGCGGCCGCTCGTGGTGGTGATGGATGCGGACGCGGCGTTGCGCGCGTGCCTGAAGGCTTATCTCAAGAACGAAGGCTACGACGTCATAGCCGTGGGAACCGGTCTCGAGGCACGCGAGGTGCTGGATATCCACACGCCGGCACTGCTGATCGCCGAAATCGAAGGCCAGGACTTGCCGGGGTATGACCTTTGCGCGCACGTGAAAACGACGCCGCGGCTGCAGGCTGTCCCCGTGATGCTGATGACGCGGTCGGCGTATCCAAGCGACTATGCAAACGCGCATTCGCTCGGCGCGATCGTTTGCATGGCGAAGCCATACCGGCAGGAGCGCCTGGGACACGTTGTGAAGCTACTCGCGCCTCCACCGCACGCGAAGGCGGCAACTGCTCCCCCGCGGCCAGCCGATCCGAAGCGCAGGCCTTGCGGGAACGGCGCCAAGAGACTGGCGCAGCAGCGAATCCGGCTGATTCACTAACGATTGGCATTTTGGTGGCGCATTCCCCCGCAGAACGGCGCGACTGCCCGGCCGTACAGGGGTAACCGTGTAGGCGCAAAGCCGGACGGGCTTACCGATGAACAGTGGTATCAACGCTAGAATCAGCACATGAACTGCCCCAAATGCGGCGCCGAGGCTCGTGACGTGGCGCGCTTTTGCAATAGGTGTCACGCAACTCTGCGCTACGAATGCCCTGCCTGCAAACATGAGCAGCGGCACGGTGGGACATGCGACAAGTGCGGCGTCAATTTCCTGAAGTACATCACGGCGGTGGTTGCGAACAAGCAGACCGAGCAGGATGCGTTTCAGGAGCGGCAGGAACGGCGCTCAACGCTGCTGAAGAACCTGCTTTTCGTTCCTTTCAACCTGGGAATTCCACTGCTGCGAAACCTCTTCGCCGGCTCGCGCGACCGCGATCGAGCCAAGAACGTGCCGTTCCGTCACCGCTAATCCGCGAGACTCGAAATAGCGCCCCGGGGGGAAAAGCCCGGTGCGTGAGAACTCCGCGCCGACCGAACGTTTGACCTCGCCAAACCAGTAATCGAACGTACCCTCAGCCACGCCTACGAGGCGAATTGAGTGCCGATAGTCCGCGCCGTGGAGGAAATATGCATGAAAGAGCTTAAGGCGCCCACTCCATTCCGGGCGGCGCAGCGCGTAGCGGCCGATGCGTTCAAAATCAGCGATGTATTCGCAGGCGCGCGCACGGCCGGGACGCCACTGCTATCCGGAGGATGGCGTGTCGGGACTGACGGCGCGTACCGAATTGGAAGAATCCTTCAGCCACTCGCGCAAGCCGCGGTAGCGTGCGTAGCATGTATCGAAGACTTCGACGGCTTTCATGAGACCTCCCAGTTCGCCAAAGAATGACTGCCACCTTGCTGCAAAGGCGCATTGAAATGACGTGGCCGAGCGAAATAAACGCGTTCAATTGTCCCGAGGTGGCGACATGCCGGCCAGGAGATCGCCGGCGTCCCATACTTTGTCCGCACGAGCGATCTCTTCTTCCACCGCCTCGAGGCAAGTGTGAAAACACTCTCGCCAACCCGTCAAATATCCGCGCGCGTATTCGTCGGCGAGGCGTTGGCGGTCGCGATGGCTGCGCTGCATCGCGAGAACATCGGCGCGTTCGATACATGGCGCCCGCACTGCGACGCGCAGGCGGTAAGCAAATTCACGCAAAACGCGCAGGATCCAGTGGAAGGGCGCTGGGTAGTAGACGCCGATGCGGCGCCGCGGCTCATACCAGGCCATCTGCCAGCCGCGAGGGATGGAAGCTCCGTGCCCCGCTTCCCTGCGGAATTTCAGTTGTGAGTTCATGGGAGCTTTGCCTCCAAGGAGGTTCTAAGTACAAGAAATCGAACGATGGTCGTAGCCCCCTAACAAATCGGGGCAAGCATGGTCGGCCTGGGCATATCATCGGTACTAGAGAGATACCGTTGAATTACAGTAGCTATATAGTTAGGTAGCACCGCATCTCCTCTCTTTCTGTTGGGGGCCAAACAAAACGATGGAGGTATCCCATGAGCGACATTCGTCCTGCGCTCGAATACTTACTGGCTTGCTCTGACGTGAGCCTTGAGTCGTTTCGAATCTCACGCATGAACCAAGCGGCAAACCTGCGGAAGCAAGTCCGGGCCTTAGTGGATGAGTGGGTTGAGGCGGAAATAGATGCTGGCGTTTCCCGGTGGATGCTCGAATGTCGACGCACCGACGCGGCGTTTCCCGTGCTAGAACTGGATTATCCTTGGCAAGATAAATCGCTCGAGCATGTAACGATTTCTTTTCGGCCAGGACCCGTGGAATCATCGGCGATCGCCGCACACCAAGAGCGCCTGTCGACTGGCCTTGGGGAAATCGAGGATATCGGAGCGTGTCTGTTGATGGAAGACGGGACTTTGATGCTGGGTCAATGTAAGAACGCAAGCCTTGGGCATACGAAGAGACTGAGGAAACTTTACGCGAGACCGATTGCGCGGAAGCGGTTGACGAGTGTTCTCGAAGGGGCCGGTACCGTCGCAACGCCCGTCCGCTCATCATTGAAAGGACAGCAGAAGTTGGTATTCGAACAACCTCTCGTTTCTGGCGTAACAGCAGACCAAACGCCGGAAGTAGGCGCTCTGCACGCCCCCGTCGAGGGATGCCCTTCAGCACCTGAGAAAGTGTTGCACCAAGCCAGTTGCAATCACGCGGAAGCTCACGGACGCGAACTGACGTAATGACGGCTCCACGAGCCATGCATGCGTCCGTCTTTCCCGCTCGCGCCATTTGTCAATTCCTCCGCGTCCGCAGTCCGACGCTAGTCATTCCAACGACGATGATCTTCTGCTCTTGCCATCCCCAGTTGGGATTGAAACCTCTCCTGTTCTTTCACATTCGATTCTTTACCATGCGAGTCGTGTGTTCGACGAGAATACAGATCAAGGCTGCACCGACCGTTAACCGCTGCTTCTCAGTCGCCCCAAGCCATGCTTCATTCGGACCATATGTAACCGCTTCCCAAGCGATGTAGTTCGATTCTCACCACGATGACGAATCGCCTTTCATCCAAAGTCGTGTCGTGTGGTTCGTCGATGCGAAGTTTGCCGCACCCTGTTGTCGTGCTCGTATCAACGCGAACAGCCTTTTTGTCGAACCTCAAATGCCGGATATAACCTTCGCTGCAAATTCGTCGATTTTCGTCGGCTCAGACCGCTCGAGGTCTCCCACGCTGTGGAAGCAGTGCGACCGTCTTTGATGGTCGCGTCCAGCCGCTGCGTGCCAAACATAAAATATTCATTCGCGGAGCGATGTTGTTGTAACGATCAGGCGAGATACAAGCGAGGCGAGTGTGCAGGGGTAACCGCGATGGCGCAAGAAAGCAGGTTATGGTGCCGGGGTTCGGTGCGGAGCGTTTATCGCGCGGAGATGAAGCGAGATTGTCACATCCGCTTCGCTGCCCGAAATCGGAAAGCAGTTTGGGAGAGCCTACTCACATCGTATCCCATGCATCAGCCGGAAGCGGTGGGAAGAACTTGCCGCCCGGCGGAGGGGGGAGGAGCCGGGCGGCGCGCCCCGCTAAAATCGCGGCCCTATGGCCGCCGCCCGCTATTTCGATCTCGTGCGTGAAATGAGAGACGCTTACAATCATCGCCTGCGGCTAGTTGAATCGGCCCGCCAGCACGGTCGGAAGCCCACCGTGCGCCTCTTCGCCACCACCGTGCCAACGGTTCGCAAATGGTTCCGTCGTTTTCAGCTGCTCGGACCTTCCGGCTTGCAGGAACTCTCTCGAGCGCCTCATCGCCAGACCCTGAAAACTCTCGCCACTCGGGAGGCTCCCCTCATCGAACTCCGCAAGACTCTTCCGACCTTCGGCGCCCGCCGTCTGGGCCTTGATGTGGGCCAAGTCCTGCTTGCGCTGATATTTTTTTTCCGTTTCTTCAGCAGGCCGTGCTCGCGCCAGATGCGTTCCAGAGCGCCGTGGCTGAGAGGCAGACCGATCGATCCAGAAACTAATTCCTGTCGAGATTTTTTTGCTGCGGCGAGAAAAGGGGGAAACTGCGCCACCGGCCCGGGGCCAAGCGATTCAGCGCCGCTCAGTTCGATTCGATCCGGCTCAGCTTGGCTTGGTGGAGGCGGAGCCGCGCGGGGGCCAGGGCTCGAGGAGCTGTTCCTTGCGGTATATTAATGCGTTGATATCGTATGGTGCAAGCTCGATGCTGTGGCCGTGCGTGATTGCGTCAGTGGGACAAGCCTCAACACAGTATCCGCAGAAGATGCAGCGCGAATAATCGATGTTGTAGACTTTTGCATAGCGCTCTCCGGCCGATATGCGCTGCGAGTCAGTGTTCTCCGCAGCTTCGATGTAGATGCAATTCGCAGGGCAGGCCGCGGCGCACAGAAAGCAGCCTACGCACTTCTCGAGCCCGTTTTCGTCGCGCTGCAGGACGTGGATGCCGCGATAGCGCGGTTGCACGCTCGGCGGTACTTCGGGAAAGTTCTCCGTCGTAGTTTTGCCGAACATCGCGCGCAAAGTTACGCTGAAGCCCTTGACGAGCGTGACGAACGTTTCGGCGACTTCTCCTACGATCGATGGCATCGCTTTTTCCAACCTCACTCTAGCAAATTTTGCAACCTTTGGTTCCTAATTTCGGCGTCGCAGACGGAAAAACTTGCCGCGGGTGAAGCTGCGCATCGGTACGCGCCCGCCACGGCGGGCGCAGAATGCGCGCTCCGCGCGCGTTTCCGTGCGGCAGGGTTGAAAACCCTGCCCTTCCACCCAACGACGGCCGCCCTGAAAGGGCGCCGCTACGAATGCCCTGCCGAACCCTCTGCTTCCTGGGGCTAAAGCCCGCCTTTGGGGCTGGCTTTGTCCGAGCCCTTCACTCCGCTCAGGGTAAACTAAAGCTCCGACCCCCTGAAAGCCATTCGCGGCCGCTCGATGTTCCAGTCGCGCGCGGCATTTCATTCTCCTGGGGGCGCGACGGGGGCGGGCTCGGCGATGCGTCCCTTGCCGGCCATGGCGGCGACGATCTGGCGGCCGTGGAAGCGGCCATTTTCGATGAAAATGTCGCTGGTTTGCAGGCCGCCGACGACCACCCCCGCGACGTAGATCCCCGGCACGTTCGTCTCCAGCGTTTCCGGATCACAGACCGGGCGGCGCGTCTCGCGATCGAGCTTAATTCCCTGCCGCTCGAGGAAATCGAAATCGGGGTGATAGCCAGTCATCGCAAAGACTTGCGCGGCGGGGATCGCTTTCTCGTGGCTCGACGAATTCTTCACCCACACGCGCCCCGGCTCGATCCGCGTGACGTGCGTCTTGAAGAGCGCCTGGATTTCGCCGGCGCGGATGCGGTTCTCGATATCGGGCTTGACCCAAAATTTGAGGTTCTTGCCGAGCTCGGCGTCGCGGTGGACGATCGTCACGCGCGCGCCCGCGCGGAAAAGATCGAGCGCGGCTTCTGCTGCCGAGTTCTTGCCGCCAATGATTACGACGTCCTGGCTCCAGTACGGATGCGCGTCCGTATAATAGTGCGAGACGCTCGGTAGTTCCTCGCCGGGAACGCCCAGATAGTTCGGCAAATCGTAGTAGCCGGTGGCGATTACGATCTTGCGCGCGTGGTAAGTGTGGGTCGCCGCGCCGTGCGCTGCGCGAGTATGCACGACGAAGTCGCCATCTACGCCTTCGATCTGGCCAACCGTTTCGTAAAGCCGCGTATCGACTCCGTAGTGTTCCACGGCGCGTCGGTAGTATTTGAGCGCCTCGGCGCGCGTCGGCTTACCGCCGGCAGTAGTCATCGGGAGGTCGCCGATTTCCATGCGCTCGGGCGTAGTGAAGAAGAGCATGTTTGTCGGATAGTGCTGGAGCGAATTGCAGAGGCATCCCTTGTCGATGACGAGCGCGGTCATCCCGGCGCGCTTGGCCTCGATCGCGCAGGCCAGGCCGGTCGGCCCCGCGCCGATGCAGATCACGTCGTACGCGTCTCGTGACTCGTGACTTGTGACTCGTGATTCGTGATGCGTGTTCACGTCAATTTTCCGTGTGCTCCGGCTCGTTTTTCGTCCTATTTTCCGCTCTCGCCGACCTACCGCAGACGTGTCGATTAGACTGTACACCCATCGTTTGTTTTCATCAGCTTGCAGCCATTTCTAATCGCCAAATGTCGATTAGAAATCGACCGATTCTGGCGCCGGTTCGACGGCATCGACTGTGCGCGTCCATTGGGCCGCCGCGCCCGCGAGACCCGCAATCGGCTGCCCGGCCGTATGAAAAACTCTTCCAGGTTAAACCCCGCTTCCCTGCTTGTCGCGCCGCAGCCGGTCTCTGGCGAAGGAGGGCTCGCCGCATGGCCGATCCACGCGGCGACTGACGCGTCCAGGTTTGCGCTTTCGCTCTGCACGACAATCCTCCACATTCACCCTGCCATATCCGGGATTTCGTCGCAAGGAATTCTCATCGGGATGAGCCTGAGAGAGGCTGAGATGCGAGGTGGTGATGCGGATGGCGAACCGTGGCCGCTAAGGGTTCGTGCAAAAATTAGTTCGCATTCTTTCTGGGACTTATAGTGTAATTCCACCTGGGCAAATTCTTATCCGGGACGATTTGCAGTTGCCTCATTTGTTCGTCTCCCACTTTGATTCCAGTTTTGTATTTTTTGCGGATCAAACTCGCCCTGACCGCTAGTCCCTTTACTGTCGTGGTGGTGCGAATGTAATTCAAGATCGTCTGGGAGCTGTCCAGCGGGCGGCCTGCCCAGTTCTTGCTGATCTCGCTGAAGAGCCGGTGCTCGATTGGATTCCATTTGGACGCACCCGTGGGATAGTGACTGACGCTCACGGTGATTCCGTATCGGTCACAGATCTCGCTCTGGATTCGTTCTTTCCAGAGACGACACGTCGGTCCGTTGCTGCCGCCGCCGTCGGCCAAGATCAACAGTTTCCGTGCGGTTGGGTATCGTCTACATCCCTCGATGCTCCACCATCGGCGGATCGACGCAACCGCAAATTCCGGTGTGTCGTGCGATACCCCGACGAACACCGCCCCGCAGTTCACCGTCGGATCATAGAGCCCATAGGGAATGGCCATGCCCACGGCCGTGGAACGAAAGTCGTGATCGTTAACCAGAAGCGGACTCTTTCTCCAGGCCACGCCCGCGTTCTTAAACGGGCCTACCAGCTCTTTCTTCTTCGTGTCCACGCTCACCACTGGCTCTGCGGTACGCGTGAATCGCTGGCGCAGCTTCGCGATGTGCAGCATCTGTTCGTTCCGGTCCATAGCGGAGCTGGTGGCAATGGCCTTGCGGTTGACCCGCAGGGAGTAGTCCATTTCGCGCAACAATCTTCCCACGGTGTTGGCACACACCTGGATCCTCAAGGAACCGAGCTCCGCCGCAATCTTGCGCAGCGTCTTCCGTGTCCACTTCAACCGCGTCATGGGATCTCCGGCGGTCTCATATTCCAGCAGCTCTTCGATCCGCGCGATTACTTCAGGCGTTTTTTTTCCACTGGCTTCCGCCCCGCCCCCGGCTTGCGAGACCGTCCCCGCTCGAACTCCCCGGCCAGCAACTGCTCTCGTCCTCGGGCCACGGTATGAGGGTCCATGCCCAAAAACTCCGCCACCTTCCGATCGCCGCCGTAGCCGAGTTTCAGAGACTCCAGGCCGGCGTACAGGCGTCGTTGCTTTTCGTCGAGCAGGCTGAAGTACAAAATGGCTTTCGCCCGCAGCTCATTCGGCACTTCCTCCCCGCCGAAAACGCTCCCGCTCAGGCTGCGCTTCGATTCCTGCGACCGCCGAACCCCCACCTGATGCTCCTGAACGGCTGGATCCGGCGAAGCATAGAGGTATCGTCCCGAGATCTCTTCCCGGCCAACCCGCGCCGCACGGAACAGATTCAATAAGGCTGCCTTCGTCTCCACGTGAAGCACGTTGTCCAGTTCCTCGGCGAAGTACCCCGCTTCCGAACCAGTCACGAAAGCCTCGCAGGTCTTAACCAGTGTGCCGTAACGGGAAAACCACACCCCACGGAACAACCACAAACCTAAGTCGTTAAACAGTGCAATCTCGCGGAGAGTGTAATATCCACCTCGGTGCGAATAGCTCGTCCGGTAACCGAGTTCCTTGAGCTTGCGGAACACGGTGAGGTCCACTTTGGTTCCGAGAGCCGCCTTCAGCTCCGCCATCGTGGCGATCTTGCCGGTGCGAAACAGTTCGACTAAACGGGCGGCGTGGAATGCTGCGGTACGCATTTTGTTAGAGTTACGCCTCCTATGGAATTAAGTGGCGCAACTCTAACATTAACTGAAATCGTTGTCCATATCGTTGCGTGGCAGATCTTTCCTGATTTTTAGCCCTGAATTGCGATCAGCTGAGGTTCCGTGCCCCATCAAAGGGAGCTTTACAGAGTTAGCAATGCGCCTTACTATGCGTATTTATTTTTGCGCGACCGCTTATCGCCTCCAGTGCTTCGTCATATCGCTTTGTCTCCCGCAGAGCCTTGGCGGCTAGGACTAGGTTCCGGGCTTTTCTCCGGCCCTCTTGGGAGTTTGCTACCTCAAGAAAGAGGGATGAGGCTAAATCAAATTCCTTGGATGCATAGTAGCAGTTAGCCATGGCTCTTTTCGGCTCAGATCGGTTGGGCTTTTGGTCACGCAAATGTTTAAGGTCTTCGACTGCATCCGACGCGTCCGCGGTAAACCGATTTTCGAAGTAGAGAGAGTCCCAGGCCACCTGGTCAAATCCCTCATGTTGGGGATCCGCGATCAGGTGGCTCCCGGCCGTCCACGCTGCGGCAACGGCACCCAAGTCGTGATCGGCGGCGGCGTCCATCATCTCCACGAGCCGATCAGTGAGGTCGGGTCCCTCTGCGGTCTCGGTTGGTGTCTCGGCGGGGGCCTGGGAAACGGTCGATTCCATCGCGACCTGTGTCTGTTCGTTTCGCTGGGTAACAGTCACGTTCACGGTCGTGCCGGCCGCCTCGGCTAGGAGCCCATTTATCATCTCACTGAGTTTCGAGAAGACTGATGCGGGATTGCTGGGGTCGAAGGGCACGTACTCAAGATCGCCCTGAAGCCCGGGCACCTCGACCCCGATTTCTTTGAGGAGAATCAACTTCTTCCCGCCGCAAAGGGCATAACCAGATTCTTGGAGCACCCAGGCTGGGGCGCTCCACGATTGGGGCTTAGTGTTGCCGAACAGAACTTGCCAGGCGCCGCTGATCTTGGAGCTGAACGCGTAAGCCGGATGCCGCTTAGTGAAAAATCCGATGAACACGCTCCTTTCATCGATCATGCGACGAACCTTTTTGGAGACGGACTCGACCTCGGCGGCGTCGGCAGTTTCACAAAAGAAGCCCGCTTTTTGAAAGGTTCCGAGAAAATCGAGCACTGGGCGGATTCTCTGCTCGTCATGTGAATCAAAGCTACGGGCCACGAAGGCGTTCAGCTGTGTCATCTCGCACATACCTCAACGTAGGAATGCCAAACCAGGCGGATAATACCATTAGCACTTTCCTTCGGAGTTTATTTCGGTCAGATCGGGTGCGAGAGATGGCGAGGAAGGCGACGGTGCCGCGTGTCGGAAGCGCCGCGCTAGAACGAGGAAGAAATCTCTCAGCGCGGGGATGCGAGGCGAAGCACGAATATGAGGAATGCGGCGGCGCCGAGGATGCTGCGGACCGCGTGGAGGCGGTTCCAGCGTTGCAAGAGGCGACGCGCACGCCACGGCGGATGCAAACGGCGCACTTCGCGTGGACGTTTTATGGCGAGGATGCCCTTCGACTTCGCTCAGGGTAAAAATCCCTGCCCTTCCACCGGTGCGTCGCATGGAACAGAGACGTGCTGGGCTGAAAGCACATCCGCCGATGAGACAAAAGCAGGATGCCGTGCTGAAAAGAAAGCACGGCGCTACTTGAAGCAAAAACCGCCCGGGGGCGAGGCGCGGTGGTGTTTCCTAATGTAGCGCCGACCCTTTACGGGCGGCAGAATCCGGCAGGGCTGAAGCCACATGCGGTAATGAGACAAAGGCAAGATGCCGTGCTGAAAAGAAAGCACGGCGCTACATTAAGCAAAACCCTCCCGATGGGCGTAAGATTCGGCCGATGCGATGCGAAGGGGCGCGGGGCGATGCCTGATTTTCGGCGCAAGAACATTCGGCTGCGACCGGAAGATTACGTTGGGCGAAGGCTCCATTTCGTCACGCTGTGCTTTTTCGGCCGCCGGCGGGCAGGCGCAAATCCCGAAATCGCGCGCTCGTTGGTCGAGCAGCTACGCCTCACGGCGGCAGAGCTTGGATTTGTCGCGCATGCTTACTGCGTGATGCCGGACCACGTGCACCTGCTGGTCGAGGGCGAGCGCGCCGAAAGCGACTTGATGAGATTCATCGAATTGTTCAAGCAGAAGACAGGATTCGAATTGGGCTACGTCCGCGGCAAGCGGCTGTGGCAATTCAAGTATTACGACCACATCGTGCGCGCGAACGAGTCAGCCGACCGGATCGCCTGGTACATCTGGATGAATCCCGTGCGCAAGGGGCTTTCGCGCACGCCGCAGGAATATCCGTTCGCGGGATCGCTGACGGAGATTGGCGCGGCGATGCTGCAAAAACCTGTGGCCGAACCGTGGACGCCGCCGTGGGAAAAGGAAATTTCCTGACGTTTCCTAATATAGCGCCGCCCTTTGAGGGCGGCAAAATCGTGCGATCCGAAATCGCCTCCACTGATGAGCCGCGCGGGTGCGGCTACGACGGAAAGCATTTGGCGAAGGCGAGGAGGAGGCGCGGCGAGCCGCGGAGGCGGATTTTGCCGCGCAGGAACGCCCACAGGAGATTCGCGTCCTTCGAGAGGAAGCGGAGCCAGGTGCGGGCGTCGGCGGTGATGCGCAAATCGGGCGCGCCTTGGTGGCCGTCGGCAACGGTGAGTTTTTGATCGCGAATGACGACGGTGGCGAGGCGCGGCTCTTCTCCGGTGAATGTGAAATGATAGGTGACGTCGAGGTCTTTCGCTTTGCCACGCTGGAATGTAAGTCGCAGGCCGCGCAAGAACGTGGCGATCGATTGCACGCGCAGGCCGTTGCCTACGCGTTTCGCTTTTTTGTGCGGATAGCGGCGCGCGACGAATGATTCGGCGTCGGACTCCGGGATCACGTAGACGGTTTCTTCCTTGTCCTGCAGCGGCTTCACGACCTCGCGCAGAAATTCGGGGCGGTTGGTGAGGAAAGGAGCGATCACGTCCTCGCCGGCCGGGCAGACCGAGAGGCAATACGCCGCTTTGTAGTTCGCGCCGAACGAGAGGCTTTGCCACATCGATGCGCCCTCGGAAGGCGTGACCTTGCGGCGATAGTCGCGGCGATCCTTGCTGTCGGCGATCTGCTCGATCCAGTCGTTGAAGCCGCCCATGAACTCGCGATAGTTGTGCGTGAGGCAGGCGGAAAAATCGAAATAGCCGTCGGCGCCGATCGCGCCCGTGGGGCACGCGGCGACGCAGAGCTTGCATTCGAGGCACGGATTGTAATCGATTGGATGCGAATATTCGGTGACCCGCGCGTCGATGAGCACCGTGGCGAGCAGAATGAAGCTGCCGAATTTCGGATGGATCACGTTGCGATGGATGCCCATGTGGCCCATTCCGGCGGCAACCGCGACGGGCTTGTGCGAGACGACCCATATCTTGCCGCCCGGGAAGCGGCTCATCTCCATCGGGAAGCCGACGGTCGCGTTGACGGCGCGAATTCCCTTCTCCTGCAGCACTGAAACGATGTGCGCGGCGATTTCGTTGAGATCGTGATTCACGCGATGGAATTCCACGTTGGCGACCGAGCGCGCCACGCTGCGGATCGGTTCGCGATTCATGCGCGCGACGAGGCTGATCAGCGTTTTCGTGCCGGGGAAAAATGAGAGGATGTCGTCGCGCTGCGGCGCGAGCTCGGCGCGGTCGATTTCGACGAAGCCCACGTCTTCCGCGCCGGCCTCGAGGCAGATTTGGCGCAGCCAGTGCGAATCGAGCTCGACCGGCGCGGCAGGCGACGCAGCGGCAAGCTCGCCGGCGGCGGTATCGGCGGCCGCGGCCGCGCGCGCGTAGAACCGTTTTACGGTGGGATGTTCCGCCATTTCGGGCATCGTGGCCTCCTATGGTGCCTCGGGAAATATCGCGCGGTTGGCTGTTTACTTCTGCTGGGGCGCACCGTCCAGCAAACCGCCCAGGAACATCAGCGGGCCGATGGGAATGAACTCGTGATCCATCAGATTTTCCGCGGAGAGCGGCAAGCCATCGATCGCGGCGCGCGCTTCGGCCGCGTCCTTCGAGTTGAGGATCAAGACCACGCCCTTGCCGTCGCCGCGCGAGAACCACTGCCGGATCGTTCCATTCAGGTAAAGCCGCACGGTCGCGCGGATTTCCGCTGGCATGACCTTCATGACCTGCTCCCGCGTCACCCCCGGCTTTGAGGTAAATAGGACGAGAACTCCGTTCACCAGCGTGTTTGGTTGTTCCATGTCGTCCTCTCCCGCGATGTTTGGTTCCCTTCCCTTTAAGTAGATGTAGATACATCTATTGGGATTCAAAAAAATTACGCCGCCACGGCGGCCTCCGCCGCTGCGGTCAGAATGCATTGCAGGTTGTTCCAGCCCGCCGCGCCGAGGCGGGTTTGCAGCCGCGATTGCGCGCGTTCCCAATCGGGCAGCGCGCGCTTCAGTTGCTTGCGCCCACGTGCGGTGAGCTGGAGGTGGCGTTCGCGGCGGTCAGTTCCCTGCGTGGAAGCGATCCAGCGATTTGCGACGAGCGGGCGCAGCGTGCGCGTGAGCGTGGTGCTGTCCATGCAGAGGAGCGCGCCAATGCGGCCCTGGGTAACGGCGCCCGTTCTGTCGAGCGCCTGCAATAGGGTGAATTGAGTCAGCGTCAGGCCGGTGGCGCGCAGCTCTGCGTCATAAAGCTGCGTGACGGCGCGTGCCGCGCGGCGCAGATTCGCGCAGGCGCAAGGCAGCTGAACTTGGTGCGTCGGCGTCTCCATAGATGCATGTATATACATATAGTGTGAAAATGTCAAGCGATACAGGCTCGCAGCGTCATGGCGGATATCGTGATGCTTGACCTCGAACGTCGAGATCGTCGACTATCACTAGGAGAATCGCTATGACATCGATTGCCATTCATCCGGGCGAGCATTTGGCCGAGGAACTGGAGGCGCTCGATATGAGTGCGGCGGAACTCGCGCGGAAAATCGGTGTGCCCACGAATCGCGTCACGCAAATCCTGAATGGGACGCGCGCGATTACCGGCGACACGGCGTTGCGCCTCAGCCATTTCTTTGGCACCAGCCCGCAGTTTTGGCTCAATCTGCAGAGCCTCTACGAACTGCGGCTCGCCGAGCAAAAGGCTGGGAAATCGATCGAGGCGCTGCCCCGTCTGAAACGGCGAGAGCCGGCCCACGCCTAGCGACTTGCCTCATGCGGCCGCACGAACGCTCGCCTTGGGCCAACGTGCTAACCGCGAAATGACCTCCCAAGCGCGCCGGGGTTGCTTCCGATGCAAGAGACCGCCAAAAAACGTCCTTTTCTGACCATTTAAGGCCTGTAAAGCCGCCCGCTAGGGGGCTGCTCCAGTCCCCTCTTAATGCGGGTATTTGCTTCACGTCCTACCGCGCGGCTATTGCGACTCCGCGATCTTGCCGCCTTTTGCGGAGAGCATGAGCTGGATCAGCTCTTCGGTGACTTTCGGCTCGAGGCCTTCGGTGTGTCCCTTTTTCTCGCGGATGACGTCGGCGACGACGCGGCCGTCCTTGCAATCGGGATATTGCATCACCTCGGCGGTGCCCGGACGCGGGAGATGTCCCCAGGAATCGGAGCCGGGATTTTGGTGTTCGGGGTCGTAGACGTAGCCGGGCTTGGTGTCGACCACATCGGCGAGGCGGACGCGCGCGCCGCAACTATATTTTGCGGCCCACGGCGAGGCTTCGGGCAAGGGCTGGCCGCCGAGTTCGTATTCGCCCGTCTCGAAGATGAACGAGAAGTCGGCGGACGGAGGTTCGCGCAGCGCCGCCATCGCGGCCATCAGGTCACCGGGACTGAGAGGCGGAAGCGTGCCGGGATTCGGCCGCGTCGCCGCGAAAAAGCTTGCCGGGATTGGCGGCTGCGGGCCCAGCCGGCCGCCGGAGAGGCTGAGCCAACCGTCCACGCGGCTTGCGAAGAAATCTGTGCGCAAGAGGCGGTTGGACGTCATGCCACCCTGCGAATGGCCGACGAGCCAGAAGTCTTTCACGTTTTGCTTGCCGATCTGATCGACGAGCGAGGTGACGATATTTTGCAGGTACTCGTCGTCGGCCGCGGACCAGATGCGCGTCGGCGAATTCGGCGTGGCGACGACCAGCCGGTATTTGCCGACGTAATCGAGGAGCGGGAAATAATGGCGCTGCCAGTTGCCGTAGGCGCCTGCGCCGTGAATGCTGAGAATCAGCGTGACCTTTTCGCCCGGCTTCAGGTCGCAGGGATAGTCGAGGAAGTAGGTGCGGCGCGTTTTCATTTCGACGACGGGGCCCTGATTGATCTCGCGATCCGCCGGGCAGTCCGCATCGGGACAGTGCAGGATCGGCGGGTCGAGGCAGGGCGCGCCCGCGAAACGCACGGGCGGTTGTTGCTGCGCCTGTGCAGCGGCATACCCCACGAAGGCGGCGACGGCGCCGGCCATCACCAACGGCTTGATCCAGCTGCGCGAAAATTTCATGCGGTTGCCTCCGATACGATCCGGATTCCCTTTTGTCTCGAAACGACCGCTATCGCGGCGGACCGAGTTGCCTCCTTCTACATTCGGAAGGCATCGCAAGGCAAGAGCAGAATTGTGCGCGGCGTCCGGAGGGGCCTCGGATAGAATGGAGTAGCGGTGGAATTGAGCGGCAGCGGCTCCGGGTGGGCAGGCTGTGCGTCTAGCGAAAACATTCACGTTTGGCACGTTTGCGATGCTGATTTTTTCGGCGGGGGCGATGTTTGCGCCGGCCGCCGCCGCGCAATCGTCTGCGGCCTCTCGATCTCCGGCGAAGGCGCTCAGTTCGAAGACGCGGCTGATCACCGTGGACGTGGTCGCGAGCGACTCGCACGGCAATTCGATCGCGGGGCTGAAGGCTTCGGACTTCCAAATATTCGACGACCGCAACGGGCCGCAGAAAATCGCGCGCTTCGTATACTTCGATCGGTCGGCAAAGCCGGGGCAGCCTGCGGCGAGCGCTGCGGCGCACGAAACGGCCGGCACGTACTCGAATCAGGCTTACGCGCGGCTTGCGGTGCCGCCGACTGTCCTGCTGATCGACGCGCTCAACATTGAGTTCGGGAATCACGCTGTAGCGCAACGCCATGCGCTTATGCTGCTGGACGATGTGCCGGCCGATACGCCGATCGCTGTTTTTCTGCTGACGCACTCGCTCACCGTGGTGCAGGGATTTACGACCGACCGGGCGCTTTTACGCAATGGCGTCGACCGAGCCTTCGGAACGAGCGTCCCCAAGATCGAGAACCCTCAGGACGATCCCGACAGTCCGGCGAACAAGGAGACGGGCGACGAGCGCCAGAAGCTGCAGGATGCCCAGCAGATGGCGTACGCGGAGCAGTTGACCGTGCTGGCGGACCAAAACGCGGACGCGATGATGGCCATGGCGAACTACCTCAAGGATTATCCGGGGCGAAAGAATCTCGTCTGGATTTCCGAGGCATTTCCGCTGTGGATCGAGCCCGGCGCGAATTACAACGGAAACACGGACGCGCAGCTCGCGAGCTACACGCGGCAAGCTTTCGCCGGAAGCGCGTCTTTCGCGCCGCAGGTGCGCTCTGCCGCGGAGGCGCTGACCGACGCGCGCGTGACCATTTATCCAGTGGATGCGCGAGGGCTCGATGTGTCGGGGCTATATTCTGCTTCGACAGACCCGCCAGCGATGACGTCGGGCAATCCGCAGGACGCGATCAACGCAGGCGCGCTGATGGGCGCGCAACTCATCCGCGAAGATACGGACCGGGGCTTCTCGCAGGACACGATGGAAAAAATGGCTGCGGACACGGGCGGCATCGCGTGCCGGAACACGAACGATTTGTCGGGATGCGTCGCGACGGCGATGAAGGACGGTGCGTCCTACTACGAAATTTCCTACTATCCGGAAAACGTCCGGTGGGACGGCAGCTTTCATGCGATCATGGTGAAGACGCCTGTGCACGGGGTGAAGCTGCGTTTCCGCCGCGGCTATTTCGCGACGGACACGGTGGGACTTGCCAAGCAGAAGCCGATGCAACTGCTGAGGGATGCCTGCGCTTCGCAATTGCCCGCGACGACCATTCCGCTCACGGCGGAGGCGATTGCGCCGCCAAAAAGCGGCAAGCAATCGGATGAGACGCGATACTTCGTGACGATTTCCGCAAGCGGCCTCAGCCTGACGTCCGTCGCCGGATCGCTCGCGCTGAATTTGCAGACGGCGGTGTGCGAGTACGATCCGAAAGGCAAAACCTTTCGGATCTACGAGCGCGATATTTCGCGAGCCGTTGCCGAGGGCGCGGATCATTCATGGCAGGCGCAGGACGTGCGGAACGTGGTGGTCTTTAAGGCGAAGCCGGATACGCAGCGCCTGCGGATCGCCGTGCTGGACGCGGCGACGGGTATGACGGGAGCGCTCGACGTGCCCGCGCATCCGCAGGATTTCGTCGCGCTGTCTTCAAGCGTGGCGCCGGGTGGATCGGCCGCGAAGCCAGATGCGGTGCTGTTCACGCACCTAGCGTTTCGATCGTCCTCGGGTGAATCCGGCTCTTTGGAGGCGAAAGGTGGCCTGCTGGCGTACGTCGGGAAACTCGGAGCCGATCGAGCGGCGCCGGCGTTTTTCGAAAGCGTTTACGGAAAAGGATTTCATTGCGAGGCGGGAAGCCTCATTGCGAACGACCCGGCTTTTGCGCCGAATTTCGAATTTGCGTTTCGGAATTCCGACGGGCTCAGCGTGATGGTCAATCTGGCGGGCGATCAACCTGCGTATTCCGACGGGCTCGTGGTTGATTCGAGCGCGAAGGCGTTTTTCGATCGCGTCTGGAAGCTTTGCCACTGCCAGGCACAGTAAGGGCGCTTGCTACGGGCGGACGGCGGCGAGAGTGATGAGCGGGACCCTGAAGAAGATCGCGCCGTCCATGGCGACTTCGATGCGCAGGGCTTCGATCACTGCTGGAGAGGCATTGCGGAAAAGGCGCGTCAATTCTTCGACGGCTGCGGGCGGCGTGTTCATTCGGCGAACCCATGCGGCAAAATCCATCGGGCGGCCATTCTCCAGCGCGAAACTCGATTCCTCGAATGTGATGCGCAGGCCGGCATCGGCCAGCATCGAGCGCCACTCGCTCGGAGTGTAGTTGCGCACGTGCGACGGGTCGCGCAGCTTCTCGATCTGATTCCACTGGCGATCGAGCGAGGCGTCCTCGGGTGAGGCGCTATCGATGATGACAATGCGCGCGCCGGGCTTAGCCACGCGTGCCATTTCGCGGAGCGCGGCGCGGACGTCCGCGAAGTGATGCGGCGCGGTCCGCACGGTGACGATGTGGAAGCTTGCGTTGGGGAATGGAAGAGCCTCGGCGATTCCCTGCTGCGTCACGACGTTGGTCAGGCCGCGAGCAGCGGCATTCCGCGCGGTCTCGTGGAGCATCGGCTGCGTCATATCGTAGGCGACGACTTCAGCGACGTGCGGAGCGAGCGCGAGCGCTGTGTGTCCCGCGCCAGTGGCAATATCGAGGGCGCGATCGGTTGGACGCGGCTGCGCGAGCTCAACCGCCTGGCGGAGCGCGTCCGGATCGCTGTGTACCGGGCTCGTGGTATAGGCGGCCGCCGCGGCGCCGAATTGCGCGCTCACGCTATCGTGAATGCGCGACATTCGGTCCTTTTCGAATTGCTCTTGCTTCGCCATTGAACGTCAGGCGATGGGAAGCAGGGCGTCGGCAAGCTCGGCGGCGAAGGCGTCGAGCTCGGCGGTGCGCTCGGGAGTGACTTCGACCTTGTCATGCTTGCGCACGAACCAGTGGCCGTCGGACTGAATCATCCGGGCGCTGAGCTGGCCGCCGACGAGATAGGACGGCTCGCCGTAGAGGGTGAAACCGGTGGCGCCGCTGGGGGCGAGCAGCGCACCAACGTTGCCTTTGCGCACGCCGACGAAATTCTCGTACATCGGGAAGGCGACGACGTCGAAGCCCTGCGACTTGAGCTGCGCGAGGAAGCCGACTTGTTGGGGCGTCAATTCCATACACAAAAAGAATACCACTTTGGCGAATCGATGGTAACGGCCTCGAAACAGGGCTCGGAGGCGTTGCGTGCAGCTGTGGCTTTAGCGCGTGCGAGCAGCACGCCGGGGCAAGCCCCGGCGGCAAGCGGCGGGAGCAAGCTCCCGCACTCCATGCTCTTGCGCCCGGCGGCGATTCCCTGCTTCAGCGGACGCACGGGATGGACGACCTGCGCAGCTACGATCAGATGCTGAAGGACACAACGGCCGCCGTGCAGAAGGCGCTCGATGACCACAAAACGCTGGCGCAGATGAAGGACGAAAAGATTCTCGCGCCGTGGCAGAAGTTTTCGGGGAATTTCGTTAACAGCGATGCGTTCCTGACTGAAATTTACAATTCGTTGACTCTGCGGAAGTAAGGATTCGCCCGGGCAGAGACAGGATTGTCGGTGCTACTCGCTAAGGCCGACGCGGCGGACCAGGTCCGCAAATCGAGGGTCTCTGCGGATTGGATCGAAGTACGGATGTACTTTTACGAACTGAAGCATATTGGATTGTTCTTTATAAGCCTGCTCGAGCCAGACGAAGGCTTCCTCATTCTCGTCGAGTCCTAAGTAAGCATTCACCAGGGCGGCGGCTGGAACATAGCCTGTGTTTCGGCGTCGCTTCAGTTCAGTCAGGAGCCGAAGGGCATCATTGCGGCGTCCAGCGTGCGCATACGCCCGGACCAGAATTCCGATGGGGCCTGGGCTGCGGTTCGACATCGCAACCGCCTTCTCCAGCACAGGGATTGCATCTTCGGGTTGATTGTTTGCGATCAGCACAAATCCCAAATCCATCATGGCGCCAAAATCGCCCGGTTGCACCGCCAGCGCGGCGCGCAACTCGCGGATGGCTTGGTCGTAGTGGCGGGTCTGAAACAGCGTCCAGCCGAAGTCCTCGAAGGAAACCGCCAGCGGGTCGAGTTCCCGGCCGCGCTCGGCCGATGTCACAGCTTCGTCCGCACGTCCCTGGCACGCCAGCCACAAAGCAAGTCCCTCGTAAGCAGGAGCGCTGTTCGGGTCCAATTCGAGAGCGCGCCTGTACTCTGCCTCTGCATCCGCCCAGTGCCATTGCTTCTGCTTTACGTCGGCGAGCAGAACGTGGGCTTCGGCAAGATTCGGATCGAGCTCCAAGGCTTTCTCGGCCGCGCTCACAACTTTCGCGCGGGTTTCTTGGGGCGAGCCACCTATAAAGACCGTGCCGAGATGGCTGTATGCAGTTGCCAGGCCCACATAGGCGGGCGCGAAGGTAGGATCTCTCTTGATCGCATCCTCAAAGTAAGGAAGGCTGGCCTCGAATTCGGCTTTGCTGCTGCTTTTGTTGAGCGCGAATTCGCCTTTCGAATAGCTCTCGTAAACTTCGGGCGCCACGGGCCGCGCGGCGGCAAGCCTTTCGTGTTCTTCGCCGGTAGCCGTCGCTTCGACTCTCTCGGCAATGGATTGGGCCAGCTCGCTTTGTAGCGTAAAGACGTCGCGGAGATCGCGGTCGTACGTTTCCGACCAGAAATGCTCATCCGTGGACGCGCGAATCATTTGAGCGGTGACGCGGATGCGGTTGCCATCGCGCATGACCGAACCCTCCACGACGGCCTCGACGCCCAGAATCTTGGCGATTTGCGGCACCGACATCTGCGGATTCTTGAAGCGCATCACCGACGTGCGGGAAATGACCCGCAGATCGTGAATTTGGGCGAGGCGTCCAATGAGCGCGTCGGTCATCCCGTCAGCGAGATATTCCTGGCTGGGATCTCCGGTCATGTTTTTCAGGGGGAGTACCGCCAAAGACCGAATCTTGGGCGGCGCCGGATTTGGGGTGCGGGACCGGGACACGGCGTAAACCAGAGCCAGCAAACCGAGCGCGACAACGCCAGCTAGAGCAAACCAATGGCGAGCCGATAGAGCCGATTTTCTGCTTTGGTCGACCGGCGATTCCACAGGCGCCTCGGACTTTTGGCCGTTCTCTTCTTCGCCCAAGCGCGGTCTGCGGCTCCGCAGCCAAGCGTCAAGCTCCGAACCCAGGGCGTAGACGGAGCCGCGCTTGTCGTGGAGGTGGCGGTGGACCGGCATCCCCTCCCGCTTTTCCCAACGTTGGACGGTGGTGACATCGCGGCCGAGATACGACGCGATTTCCTTCCACGAATCCAGCGGGGCCTCGGCGAGCTTTTCCGGCGGCGACGTGCCGGGAAATGTTTCGCCCATTGGGCTCTCCTAGACGAATCCAAGGATGCGGTTAGACAGGTAGCTTGATTGTATAGCGATACCTCGATAACTGCAAAAGGCGGCATTTGACGGCACTGGGCCGGTTCGGCGCATTGCCGTTTGACCTAGCCACATGGCGTGTTCGATGGTTGCCCCGCGCACAGAGCGCGAAATCGCCGAAACGTACTTCTTGGGCCAGAAGTTCCCTGCGGAAGCTCCGCCATCTCTGGCCGCCCCAGGAGGAGTTTTCTGCGATAAAGACACGAATCTCAAACTTGGAGGCTTCTAATGAAGAGCAAGACGCTGTGGTGGACTGTACGTATCGTCGCGGTCCTGGTGCTAGGAGTTGCTACCAGCGCTCTGGCCCAGGCTCCGGCGCCCGAGCACCTGAGCGGGATCATCAATGACTATACGTCCTCGCACGACATTAAAGGCAATCTGACGGGGCCGTGGGAAATGCGAGGGACATGGTCACTGGAGTTGCACGGCCGATCGGGTTTGGCGGACTTTTCGGCGGCCATGACCATGGAGCACTCGGATTTCGCGATTACCCAAGCCGTTGTGAACGCCGACGATCCCATGACGCGCGGCGCTCATACTCACCACTTCACCATGAAGAACGCCACGGTCAGCTCCAATACGAGCGCCTGCCCTCCCGAACCGGCTGGAAATCCTCCCACGACGGGCCGTTTCGTGCTCAACGGTTACGCCCACATTACGGGCAATGGAAGCCCTGCTCCGTTTTCGAAGAATGAGACAATCCTGTCCCCGCTGCAGGTTTGCATCACCGGAGGGACGGAAGTTCAGTTTTCGAACATCACGATGGTGCTGGGCGCTCCTGCGACCGGGCATTTCGGCACGCAGCCGATCCACGGCGTCGTGCGCAGGCCGAAGGAGCCGGAGTCAGGAGACGACCACTAAGACAGGCGCCGGACATGGCGAACTTGTCTCCGTGTGTGGCGTGAGCGGGCGGGTTTGAAACCCGCCCCTACTGGGATTATTTCTGAGTCCACCCGAGCACAGACAGGATTGTCTGTGCCACTTTTACGCCGCGGAGGATGAGAGCGAGCCGGATTCGAGGCGGCGCAGGACGGCGCGCAGAGTCGCGGCGAGTTCCTCGCTGCTTACGTGGCTCTTGCGGAATTGCAGGCGCAGGCGGAACGCGCCGTCTTCGGATTCGTAATCGAAGACGAAGGGTTGCGGCCGGGGCGCCGATTCCATTTCCTCTTTGCGGGCGCGGCGCGCTTCGTCGCGCGTGAGATTGCCCTGGACGATGCGATGTACGATTTCCTGCATCTTCTTTTCGGTGGGCTGTCGCGCGACTTGAAGAAGCAGCGACTTCGAGGCGATCCCATTTTCGATGCAGGTGTGGCGGACTTCGTCCGGGATCACGCGCAGCGACATCGTCTCGGTGACGGAGGAGCGCGAGCGGCCGATTTTCTTGGCGATGTCGTCGTGCGTGTAATCGAACTGATCGGCGAGGCGCTGGAGGCCGTCCGCTTCCTCGAAAGCGGTGAGATCCTTGCGCTGAAGATTTTCGATCAGCGCGATTTCGAGGGTTTCGGCATCGTCGGCGATTTTCTCGATGCACGGCAGCTCGTGCAGGCCAGCGGCCATTGAGGCGTGATAGCGCCGCTCACCGGAGATGATGTAGTAGGTGTCCTCGTGCGGGATGTAGCGGACGAGCAGCGGCTCGAGCACGCCCTTCTGCTTGATCGAATCGGAGAGTTCGCGAACGTCGCCGATGGTCTTGCGCGGCTGATCCGGATTGGGGCGGATCTTGTTGATCGGGATCATGCGCCCGACCGATGCGCCGCTAAAGCTGGTTAGAGTCTCTACGTAATGCGCGTCATGCCGCATCTTGAGAGTGACGGGTAACCCGATCCGCTTCGACACGTTGCAATACCTCCTGAGCCAGTTTCTTGTAATCTTCCGCGCCGGAAGATTTCGGCGCATAGCTGAACACGGTTTCCTTGTAGGCCGGGCTTTCCTCGAGGCGGACGTTCTTGGCGATGCGCGTTTTGAAGAGCGCGCCGCCGAAGACGGTGCGAATCTGCTCGTAGGTGTCGCGCGCGATGGTGGTGCGCTTGTCGTAGAGGGTGATGACGACGCCGAGCACTTTGAGGTCGGGATTAGGGCGTGCGCGAATGCGGCCGTAGGTTTCGAGCAAGTCGTCCGTGCCCTCGATTGCGAAGTAGGCGGCCTGAATCGGTACGAGCAGGTGCGTGGACGCGACCAGCGCATTTACCGTGAGGATGCCGAGGGCCGGCGGCGTGTCCAGGACGATGTAGTCGAACTCTTTCAGGATCGGCGCGAGCGAGTCTTTCAGGCGGAACGGCGCGTCGAACTGGCCGGCGAGCTGCTGCTCGAGGCGCGCGAGAGCCAGGCGGCCGGGCGCGACGAAGAGATTCGGGTCCTTCGTCGCGCGAATCACCTTTGCCATCTCGACGCGTTGGTCGGCGAAGACGTCGTACATCGTGGTCTGGATTTCGTCTTGGGTGAAGAACGCGATCGTGGCGTTGGCTTGCGGATCGAGATCGATCAGGAGCGTCTTTTTCTTCTTGAGAGCGATGGCGGCAGCAAGATTGATGGCTGTAGTGGTCTTGCCGACGCCGCCTTTTTGATTGGCAATTGCCAGGACGCAGGTCAAACCTTTGCCCCTCGGACTCGCAGTGCAACCCCAGGCCAACAGCTAGTGTCCCGTGGTTTTCCGTCCACTACGAGTAGCGCTCAATGTACCTAGTCTACGCCGCTCAACGCAAGAGAAATCTGTTTGCCTGACGATACGCGAAAGGTTTTACAGGGCCGCACTTGCGGGCTCGGCGGAAACGGGACTCATGAAGCCAAGCATGGCCTGCTTGAGTTGTGAATCCACCTCGTCGGCGATGGTCATCACGTCGAGCAGCACGGTGCTGAAGTCCACCTTGGGCAGATTGTTCTGCAGAGTGTTAAAGATGCTGACCTGCAGGATTCGCGATTCTTCCACCACCATGGCGACAGTATAGCCCTGAACGCGCCGCAGAATCCCGTGCTCGCGTGCAGCGTTCGAGACGGGAACTTTGGCATTGGGAGCCAGACGCAGGCGGCGAACGAGGTCCGCCAGGAGCAGGGGAAGATGGCCGGTACGCTGCTCGTAGTTCAGTGGGAGGGCCGCCAGTTCCTCGTTATGCTCCACGCGGGACATCCAGTGCCGGATGGTTGAATCCGCATCACGCTCCAGAATTGTGGCGACGCACTCTTTGTTCGTCGTCTTGCGAGCCGAAGGATTCGCGAGCTTCTTCTGGATGATTTCGATGATTTTATTTAGGTGAACTGGTTTTACCAGGATTTCGTCGGCTTGCAGCAGAATGGTGGACATGGCCTCTCGAAGCGCGGGATAGCCACTAACCACCAGGGTAACAGCCTTCGGGTGTGTGTGGCGCATGGCGCTCACAATGGTAAATCCGTCGCCGGCATCCGGCATGTGCAGATCGGAGAGCAGCACGTCGAATTTCTCGGTGGAAATGAATCTCAAAGCTTCGTTTACATTGCGGGCGGAGGCCACCTCAAAACTGCGCCTCTCCAAACCTTCCTGGAAAACTTCGCGAACGTCGTCGTTGTCGTCCACGAGCAAAACTCGAGTTTTTACTACGGAGCGGCCCGCGTCGGGAGAATTACTTTGGGGGGTCCATTTCTTCTCCTTTTCCAAGGCTGGGGGAAGGGACAGCCCGAGTGTCGGATCAAGAACGAGCGAAAACGTAAATTGTGACGGAAGGGACAATTTTCGAGAATCGGTCAAACACGAGAGGATCGGACAGCGCGCCTTCACTCTTCTGCTGAAGATTACCTGCAGATTCTCGTCAAAAGCAAGTACGGACACAACGGAGAGAGCCGGAATTGTTACGGTACTCGCGATGTTCCGAAGTGAAACGTTCATCGCGGCGCTGCGTCGAGCACGATTTTGCCGTGCGTGAGGCGCGCGGGGCAGCTTAGTTACTCGCGCGCGAACGGCGCGTGAACCTAGGCTGCGCCGCGCGCCGCCTAACGCAAGTGAAATCTAACGACGCCAAGGGTGCCGGCATCGCAGGCGCGCCGCGGGACATCCTTGGGGGCCGGCCGCGCCCTGCTTTTCCGCAAATTTTTGCGAATCAAAAGCGGCTGCTTTTCATCCATACCTTTGGTGAGGCGCAGGCCGTTACCGCATGCTGCCGTCCACCAGCCTAGAGCAGTTTAAGGAGAGCATCCGATGCCAACGATTACGACCAAGGATGGAACAGAGATTTTCTACAAGGATTGGGGCAAGGGACAGCCGATCGTTTTCTCACATGGTTGGCCGCTGACCGCGGACGATTGGGACGGGCAGATGCTGTATTTCGGGAACCTGGGCTATCGCGTGATCGCGCATGACCGGCGAGGACACGGCCGCTCGGGACAGACGTGGGACGGCAACGATATGGACACCTACGCGGACGATTTGGCCGAGTTATTCGAAAAGCTCGATCTGAAAGACGCGATCATGGTGGGACACTCGACGGGTGGCGGCGAAGTGGCGCGCTACCTGGGGCGCCACGGCACCAAGCGCGTATCGAAGGCGGCGCTGATCAGCGCGATCACGCCGCTCATGCTGAAGACCGATCGAAACCCGACTGGTGCGCCCCGTGAGGTTTTCGACGGCTTGCGCGCCGCACTCGCAGCCAACCGGCCGCAGTTCTACAAGGACATCACAATTCCCTTCTACGGTTACAACCGCCCAAGCGCGAAGATTTCAGAAGGCATCCGCGAGCACTGGTGGCTGCAAGGCATGGTAGGAAGCGTCAAGGCTCACTACGACTGCATCGGGGTGTTCTCGGAAACCGACACCACCGAGGACCTGAAGAGGATCGATATTCCCGTGCTGGTGTTGCACAGCAAGGACGATCAGATTGTGCCAATCGCCGCGGCGGGGCCGATGGCCGCCAAGCTTTTGAAAAAGGCGACGCTGAAGGTCTATGAAGACCTCCCGCACGGCATGCCCACAACCCACGCGGACATTATCAACGCCGATCTGCTGGCGTTCTTCAAAGGGACGGCTGCGCAAGCATCTGCGTAAGCGCTCGCGATCGCTCGGCCTTCGCTTTTGCGCGAAGGCCGAGCAGTCTTACCATTACCGTTGAGCTACGGCCGAACTTGGCCGCTTCCGCAGGCACCTGCTAGACTCTTGTTTGCGCGCCGACGGGCGTGCCGACTCGACGAAAGGTGTGCATGGCGAGCACCGAGACCGTTCTGCAGCCGCCCGACCAGAATCCGCCAGGCCGCATACCTGCTGTTGCGCCGGTGTGGCATACGCTGCTGTTCGTTGTTGTCCTGCTGGGACTGTCGCTGCTGCAGGCAATGCCGCAATTTGCCGCGAGAGAGGCGAAGCTCCCCAGCCGGATTCCAACCTACATCTTTACAATGTGCTACGAATTCGTATTAGTCGGCTACGTGTGGCTTGGGGCGTGGCTGCGGCGAACCAAGTTGCGCGATCTGATCGGTGGCCGGTGGGCGCGCTGGAAGGATTTCTGGACCGATGTGCTGGTGGCGTTCCTCTTCTGGCTCGTTATCCTCGGAGTATTGACGACGCTGTCGTGGGCGCTGCATTTCAATGGAAACGAGGCAGCAAGTTTTCTGATGCCGCAGACCATGCCGGAAATGATTCTGTGGGTTATGCTCGCCGCGACTGCGGGATTTTGCGAGGAGCTGGTGTTTCGCGGCTACCTGCAGCGCCAGTGCCTGGCGCTGACGCAAAACGTCGCAGCCGCCGTGATTTTGCAGGGTGTGATTTTCGGGACGGCGCACGCCTATCAGGGTGCGCGGGGCGTCGTCGTGATTTCGATCTACGGGATGATGTTTGGGGCGCTAGCGGCGATGCGCAAGAGCCTGCGCCCGGGCATGATGCAGCACGCGACCGAGGACGGCGTTTCCGGACTCGTCTACCATTTCGCTTCGAAGCTCCGCCATCTGCCGCTCATCCGCTTTTAGCCGCGTAAATCCCGGGTGACGATTTGCGTACTCTCCGCACTACGCGAGCGGCAAGGTGCTGACGACGGTCCAGGCGGGAAACTATGCCGCGACGATTGATTTCATCGTATGAAAAAGACGATGGGGCCGATTGAAGACTCGGAACGGGCGGGTCTAGTAGGCTCTGAAAAATGCTGACTTGTCATTCCGAGGGCGGGGCTTGCCCGAGGAATCTGCTCTTTTCTTCAGACTCTGCAGAGAGCAGATCCCTCGCTTCGCTCGGGATGACAGGTCCAAAGAGGCTTTCAGCAGCGGGTCTAGGACACGCCCCTACATCTTGTATCGACCGAGGTCCTCATCATTGAGGTTCTCGAGCCACTTGCGCAATTCCTCGTTGGAGCTTTTCTCGGCGGTGGGGCCGGTGACCTTCGAGCTCTTCAGGACCTGATCGTCGACGTAGATCGGGCAATCGAGGCGCAGCGCGAGAGCGAGCGCGTCGCTGGGCCGCGAATCCATCGAAATGATCTGCCCTTCGCGCTCCATCCAGATCAGCGCGTAGAAGGTATCTTCCTTGAGATCGCACACCACCACGCGCTGCACGTGGACGTTGAGGCCGTTCAGGACGTTCTTCAGCAGATCGTGCGTCATCGGCCGCGGCGTCTGCACCTTTTCGATTTCGAGAGCGATGGCGTTGGCTTCGTAGACGCCGACCCAGATCGGCAGCACGCCGCTGCCCTGGGTTTCCTTCAGGACGACCACTGGCATGTTGGTCATCGGGTCCATCATCAGTCCCCTGATCTTGACCTCGAGTTCCATGTGGCCCTCCAGTTGTTGATTCCGTTTGCCGCTAAATCACCTGCTCGCCCGCGACGCTGTTGGCGCTCGCCCGAGTAACTTTCACTTGCACGTATTCTCCCAAAAGATTTTGGCGAGGCGAAGTGAAATTTACGGGGCGGTTGCTAGTGGTGCGCCCGGCCCACTGATTGCGCGATTCGTGGCGGCCGTCGACGAGCACTTCGAACGTGCCGCCGACGAGCTTTTCGTTGCGCGCGATCTGGATCTGGCGCTGGCGATCCATCAGGATCGCGAGGCGCTTGCTCTTCTCTTCCTCGAGAATCGCGTCGGGCATCGTGGCCGCCGATGTGTTGGGCCGCGGCGAATACTTGAACGAGAAGATGCCGTCGTAGCCGACCGTGTCGAGCAGCGTGATGCTCTCCTCGAAATCTTTTTCCGTCTCGCCGGGGAAGCCGACGATGATGTCGGACGTGATGCTGATCGGGCGGCGCGCCGCGCGAATCCAGGAAATCTTTTCGAGATATTCGTCGCGCGTGTAGGTGCGGCGCATCGCGCGCAGGATCGGCGTCGAGCCGGATTGCACGGGCAGATGGACGTGATCGCAGAGCGCCGGAGTGTCGTCGATCGCTTGTACGATCTCGCGGTGGAAATCGTTCGGGTGCGACGTGGTGAAGCGGACGCGGCGGATGCCGTCGACGGCAGCCACTTCGCGCAGCAATTCGACGAAGTTGAGGCCGCGCGGCGTGGGATCGCGATACGAATTTACCGTCTGCCCGAGCAATTGAATTTCGGTATAGCCGGCGTCCGCCAAGCGTCGCGCTTCGGCGAGCACCGACTCGCTCGCGCGGCTGCGTTCGGGGCCGCGCGTGTGCGGCACCACGCAGTAGGCGCAGGCGTAGTCGCAACCTTCGATGATGGTGAGATAGGCGCGAATCGGATTGTCGCGCCGCGTGATTTCGGTTTCGAAGGTTTCGTCCGTATCGAGATCCAGGCCGCTGACGCGGCGCCCGCCCTCTTCGACTTGCGCCATTAGATCGGGTAGCTTGCGGTAGCTGGCCGAACCGCACACCAGGCTTACCCACGGCGCGCGCTCGAAAATTTCCTCGCCTTCCTGCTGCGCGAGGCATCCGAGGACGCCGATCACTTTGCGCGGCGAGGCGTAGCGCATCTCGCCGAGGCGCGAAAATACTTTCTGCGCTGCCTTTTCGCGAATGCTGCATGTGTTGTACAGGAGCAGATCGGCTTGCGCCATGCTTTCCGCCATGGCGTAGCCGCGCTCGAGTAGGACGCCCGCCACCTTCTCGGAATCGTGCGCATTCATCTGGCAGCCGAAGGTCTCGATGTAGAAGCTCTTGCCGTTCGGGGCGGACGCGGAAGTCTCGCTCGCGCGGAAATCGCTCGCGGCGGTGTCGGCTGCCGGCGGCGGGCCCGGCGTCGCGAGCGCCTCGATCCCGATATCAAACGCTTTGCTCATGATCTGAACCGCAGTGTAGCACACGGCGCGGGGGTGATACCTCGGGCGAAAACCGCAAGATTTCGGCTCTTGGTGGATCGCGCTCGTCGCGGTTTCAATGACGGCGACTTCGCGGATGGGGATTCCGCGAAGTCGCCAAGCGAGGGAAGCTTCCCGGCCCTAGTAGTTTCCGGCGGGCGGCGCCATCACGTAATTACTGCTGTCATTGGGCGTGTAAGGAGAGCCCGCGTAGGGAGAGTCGGCGTCAGGCGAGTTGGAGTAATCCGGGCCGGGATAGACGGAATTGTACTGGTCGTTGTAATCGCCCGCGCCATTGTCCGAGTCATTGTCGCTGTAGTAGCTGAAATCGTAATTGTCCCAGCTATATGGGTTGTACCAGTAAGGATCCCAGCCGTAGCCCCAACCTAGATAGGGGTCATACCATCCCGGGTAGCCCCAACCAAATCCCCAGTCGGGTCCCCAGCCAACGCCCCAGCCAAGACCCCAACCGTAACCGCCCCAGCCCCAGCCGCAGTTCCAGCAGCCGCCCCAACCGTAGCCACCACCCCAACCGCCGTAGCCGCCGCCCCATCCGCCATTCCAGCGGCGGACGTTATTGAAATCGCGGCCGCCGCCGAACCTGCTTCCGCCGAAGCGGTCGCCGCCGGAGAAGCTATTGCGTCCGAATCCAGAATTTCCGAAACGTGACACGCCGCGACCCGAAGAGACTGCGCGCGGGTCGCCCGCGAAGTTATTTCCGGACCGCCTGAAAGAGTGCCAGCGACCATCGGCAATCGCGGAGCCGTGAAAGCCAGAAGCCGAGGCGTTCATAGCACGGCCGCCGTTGCCAAACGAATGCCACCGGCCGTCCGCGACGGCATTGCGGGCTCCGAATCGGCTTGCACCGCCGAAGCGGCCAGCGCTGTTGAAACCGCGACCGTTCGCGCCAGACAATGATCTGCCGCCGAACCCGGAGCCGCGCGATGCGAATCCTCCAGAAGAGCGCGAGCCGAATCCACCGCCTCTATACCCGGGACCGCCAAAGCCGCGCGATGCGAATCCCCCTCCGCGATAGGCTCCACCCCCGCGATACGCGCCGCCATACGATCCGCCGTACGACCGCCCGCCACCGCCGAATGAGCGTCCACCCCCGCTGAACCCGCCTCCACGAAACGCGCCACCACCGCCGCCGTGGAACCCGCCCCCGCCACCGCCACCGCTGTGGGATCCTCCGCCACCGCCGTGGAATCCTCCGCCACCACCGCCGCCGTGAAAGCCGCCTCCGCCGCCGTGTCCTCCGCCCCCGCGTTGAGCGAGGGCAAGATTCGGCACAAAAAGAATGAGTGCGAGTGAGGCAATCGAGGCGAGAGATACTTTTGCGAAGGTGGATCTTTTCATGGCAGCGCCTCCAGCAAGAATAACCGTGACGCGATAGGCCCGCGAATGCGAGGCCACGGCCTATCCTACTCCTTTTGATTGCGGAAAGACCATTTGGGTTGCAGCGAAGAGCCGGGACGGGCGCTAGAAACAAAGTTAGTCCGAGGGGCGATGCAAACCCAACAACAGGGTATAATTAACCCGGCCTTGCCCCTTATTGGACATCGGGCTGAATAGCCATATTTCGAAATCAGATAGTCGAGACAAGAAAAGAGGAGCCACACAGATGGGATACCGCGACAAGCCGGAAAAGAAAACAGGACGGGCGGGATTTGTGGAAGCAAAGCTCGAAGAGCTTCGCCGCCGTTGGGACGCCGCGACAACCGAGCGCGAAAAAGCTGAAGTCTCCGAGCAGATCCGCGAATGGCAATCCTTCCGGCCGGAACGGTCCAGCTCCGGCGGCGGCCGCCGCTAAGCGCTGCTGCGGCCCGAAGATCGCTACGCGATGCGACGGCCCGTGAAGACGCGCACGGGCGAGCCATCGGCGATGAATGCGGAATCGGGGGCACGGTGCAGGACGCGGCCGAGTTCCGCGCCGTAGAGCGATTCGACGTCGCCTTCGAATGCTGCCGTCGTGCTGCTCCAGACGCGCCACGGCGTGTGCGAGACGTGATATTCCAAGCAGCCGCCCTCGCGTTGCGCCGAATACCCCCAATAGTGTTCCGTGATGAACTGCTCGATGGTGCCCTCCGCTGCATGGGCCGGCGTGTCCGAACCCTCCGCACGTAGCCCGCACCACTGCCGCGCGACTTGCCATTGATATTCCGCACGGACGCCCGCGCCATTCGATTGGATCGAGTGGCGCATCGGAAGACTCACGTAGTTTTCGCCATACGCGAGCCGCGCGAGCTGCGCCACCGCGAATCGCGGCACGATTTCGCGGATGAAGACGACGCCCCGCCGAAGCTCCCCGCCCTCGCGGCGCCGCACGTAGAAGCGCAGATTCACTTCGTCGAAATTGGTGTGGAAAAGCAGCGGGACGAATCCGAAAAGCTTCGTCCGCAGAAAACGGAATCCGACGAGGCTGACGAAGACCTTGCCCTCGAAAGCGTCGAGCTCGGTGCCCTGCGGAACCCGCCGGGCCACCAGCCCCGGATCGATCTCGTAGTTCAGCATCACGAGATCGCGCCACTCCGCGGACAGAAACAGGCGCTCGCCGGGCGGATGATCGGGCGTGGCTGGCATTTTACACGTGGCGTACGGGACGTGGACGCCTCGCCCTCATTATACCCGCCCGATGCTGATGAAAGGTCCCCGCCACGAACGAACGCCTGCCGCACGCCTGCAAAAATCCTTAAATCGCCGTTGCCTTGTGCGGCAAATCGACAAATCTTTGCATCTCATTGGTTTGACCCGTACAAGTGCGTGTGCTACGGTAGATTTGCCCGGCAAAAATTGTCTTCTGGGGAGGAAATTATTTCTGGCCTGGCGCTCGTCGTAGTTGCCAATCCGCTCACGCTCTTGGAACAGACGAGCGGCTTGGCCCGCGTTGTTCTCGGCATTCTTTTAATTCTTTCCGTTCTTTCCTGGGCCTTAATCCTGCAAAAGTGGGCGCAGCTAAGTGGACTCGACCGCAAGACCAACCGCTTCCTCCAGATGTTTCGCGCGGGCGGCGGCCTTCCGAATCCCAAAACTTTGCGGGCCGGTTCCGGCGGCACGCCGCTGATCGCCGTGTATGACGCGGGCTACGCTGAACTCTCGTCACAACTGGCGGGTGGCAATCCGCACGGCGGCAAGGTGAAAAATGCAAACGCCATCGGCGTCGACATGAACGTCACTGCAGGCGACGAAGTGCGGCGCCTGGAGCGCGGGATGTCCACGCTCGCCACAATCGCTTCCGTTTCGCCGTTCATCGGCCTCTTCGGCACGGTCTGGGGCGTGATGGACGCCTTCACCGGCCTGGGCGATGCCGGCACGGCCAGCCTTCGCGCCGTCGCTCCGGGCATCGCCGAAGCGCTCATCACCACAGCCGCGGGCCTTGCCGCCGCGATCCCGGCGCTCATCGCCTACAACCACTACCTCCAGGGCATCCGCTCGATCGCGTCGCGCATGGATAGCTTCGCGTCGGAGTTCGTTGCCAAGGTCGAGACCCTTTACAGTTCGCCCAACCCGCCGAGCGCTTAGATGCCACAGGTCCAACGCGAAACCGGCACGTCGCTGTCTGAAATCAACATGGTGCCGTTCATCGACGTGGTCCTCGTGCTGCTGATTATTTTTATGATCACCGCGCCGATCCTGCAGTCCGGAATCGATGTGGACGTGCCGAAGACGAAGACCGTGAAGGAACTCACGCAAGTGCGCATGGTGATCACGATCGACCGCGGCCAGCGCGTCTATTTGAATGACAAGCCGGTGAACATCCACGAGATCGGACAGCAGGTGATCGCGCAATCGCACAACCCGAAAACGCAGGCCGTCTACGTGCGCTGCGACCAAACGGTGCCCTTCGGCAGCTGGGCCACCGTGGTCGACGCGCTGCGGCAGGCCGGCATCACCAATATCAGCGTAGTGACGCAGCCGCTCGAAGAGCGGTCTCAATCGCAATGAGCGCGGGCGTGAAATCGCGGGAATGAAATGTCAACGATAGCGGCAACGCGGCCGGGCCAGACCCTCAAGCCCTTCGTCTACAGATCCGTCTGGTTGCACCTTGCAATCCTCGCGTATTGTGTTGTCACCGGTTGGTGGGCTTACACGCATCACGGCGAAAACTGGGGAGGGCCGGGCGGCTCGATCAGCGTCGGCATTGTCGGCAGCGTTCCAGCGATTCCGCTTCCCCGCCCCGATGTCGTGACGCCGAACCGCGTGGTCGACAATTCGAAGGGGCTGTTCAAGTCCGAGCCGAAGCCCGTACCGAAACCCCCGCCCGACGCGGTGCCGATCCAGAAATTCCAGATGAAGAAGCCGCCGAAGATTATCTCGCGACCATCGAAGGTGCTCGAAAATCCGACGCCGCCGCCCACGAACGCGATTCCGTATGGCGGAGGCGGCACTCCGACGATCCCGGTCACGTCGTTCGCCATGGGTGCCGGCACGACGCAAGCGGGGCTTTCTTTCAACGGCGTGGGCGGCGGCGATTTCGGCTCGCGCTTCTCGTGGTACGTGGAAGCGGTGCAGCGGCGCATCAGCGGCAACTGGTTGCAGTCGACCGTCGACCCAAGCGTGGCCTACGCGCCTCGCGTCGTGGCCACATTCACGATTCTGCGCGACGGCACGATCACCAACGTGCAGATCACGCAAAGCAGCAACAACTACTCGGTGGATAGCTCCGCGCTGCGCGCGATTCAGTCATCGAGTCCTCTCGACCGCCTGCCCGGCGCGTATTCGGGCTCGTCGGTCAACGTGCAGTTTTATTTCGATTATCACCGGTAAACTTATATGCAGTTGGGGCAAAGGCATGGACGAATGAAACGAAAATTTAGATCCCGTTCGGTATTTGCTGTCTTAATCGCATTCGCAGTTCTCTGCTCGGCGTATTCCGCGGCAGCGCAGGCTTGGTTCCAGACCGGCACGGGCCTTGGCGTAACCAAAGCACGCCTCGCCGTCCCCGACACGGTGGGGAAATCGACGTTCGGTCCGCCGCTTCCGAAGGTTTTTCACGACGTGCTCTGGGCCGATCTCCAATATTCCGGAATTATCGATCTGGTGAGCCCCAGCTTTTATCCGCTGACGGATCCCGGCCAGCCGAGCGATTTGAAGGCGCAGGATTGGTCCGCAGCGCCTGCCAGCGCGTACATGGTCGCGTACGGCAATTTGAGCCAGGACAGTTCGGGTTTGGCGTTTGCCGGCTACCTCTCGCAGGTAGGTAATCCGGCAGCTCCGCTCGCGCTGCAGAAAATTTATCGCGGCCCGGTGACGGAAGACGGCGCTCGCGAGCTCGCGCACCAGTTTGCGGACGACATCGTGGCCCTCCTCAGCGGCGGGCAGCCCGGCATCGCCCAGACGAAGATTGCGTTTGTAAGCGGGCGCAGCGGCAACAAGGAAATCTGGGTGATGGACTACGATGGAGCGAACCAGCACCAGATCACGCACCTGAATTCGATCGCGCTCACACCGCGATGGTCTCCGGACTCGACGCGCATTGCCTTCACCTGCTACGTTCCCTATCGCGGCGTCGTGTCCGCGCAAATCTGCGTCTATTCGACTGCCTCCAATCACCTGCTCGGGTTCCCTCGCTTCCGCGGGACGAACAGTTCTCCGGCCTGGTCGCCGGACGGCCAGCAGATCGCGTTTATGTCGAGCATCAACGGCAATCCGGCCATCTACGTGGCGCAGGCAGATGGTGCGCATCTGCATCGGGTGACATTTGGCGCGGGCGTCGCCACGTCGCCCACGTGGAATCCGAAGACCGGCAAGCAGATCGTTTTCGTCAGCGACCGCGCGGGCAATCCGGCGCTCTACCTCTCGGATGCCGACGGTTCGAACACCCAGAAAATCGACCTGCCCGACATGGGGTACGTCATCGACCCGTCGTGGTCACCGAATGGACAATTGCTCGCATTTAGCTGGAGACGCCCGAGTGGAAACTACGATATCTACGTAATGGACATCGTTTCCCATCAGCTCGTCGAGCTGACGAAAGACGAAGCCCGCAACGAGCGGCCCAGTTGGGCACCAGACGGGCGTCATCTGGTCTTCGAATCGACGCGGACGGGCACACGTCAGATTTGGACCATGCTGGCCGATGGCAGCCAGCCACGCGAGCTGACATTTCAAGGGCAGAGTGAATCGCCCAGTTGGTCGCAGCGATAGGGAAAAATGAGAATCGCCGGATCGGCTGCTTTTCAAGTTTCGCGCCGTGCAGTTCGCGGAGCGGATGTTGTGCTGTTGGTGCAAGAGCAATTTCGTCGTGTCACACACGTTCCATCGGTACAAGTTCATTCTCGGCCGTCCTGCTAAGCCCTCGCGGGAACGCCGAAGGAGGCACTACATGCAGCGCCGTACTTTTCGGAGGTATGCAGTGTTGTTCAGTCTATTCGCGTTTGCCGCCCTCATCTCGGGTTGCAAAAAGCACGTTGCGGCCACGCCGCCGGCTCCAGCGCCGGCGCCGCCCGCGCAGCCGACGGTGACCCTCAACGCGTCGCCCACCTCGGTCAATCCGGGGGGGACGGTCACGTTGTCGTGGTCCTCGACCAACGCCACCGACCTCGATATCGAGCCGGGCGTTGGCAAGGTCGCGCCGCAAGGCTCGACGCCCGTCAATCCGACGACGTCAACCACCTACACCATCACGGCCACGGGGCCGGGCGGCAGCGCCACGGCCACCGCGCACGTGGATGTCTCCGCTCCGGAGGCTGCTCCTCCGGCCGCTGCAGCGCCACCCAACGTGAGCGAGCTCTTCGAGCAGAACGTCAAAGACGTGTTCTTCGATCTCGATAAGGCCGAGCTTCGCGGCGACGCTCGCGATGCTCTCACCAAGGACGCGGAATTCCTGCGTTCGTATCCCGACGTGCACATCTCGATCGAAGGACATTGCGACGAGCGCGGCTCCACGGAATACAACCTCGCTCTGGGCCAGAGTCGCTCCCAGGCGGCCAAGAATTTCCTCATCTCGCTCGGCATTTCCGCCGACCGGATGGAAACCGTGAGCTGGGGCAAAGAGCGCCCCTTCTGCACCGAGCACAACGAAGAATGCTGGCAGCAGAATCGCCGGGATCACTTCGTTCTGGCACACTAGGAGCGGTACACTTCTATCGCGAGGGGCGGGCCGGCGCACAGTGCGGTCCGCCGTTCGCGAATTTTTCTGTTCAAGCGCGCCGTGCTTGACTGCGCCGCGCTTTCCGTAAGGAGGGATTTCCTTTGCGCATACGATGGGTCGTGCTCGCGGTAGTAGCGATGTTTTTTGGGGCCCTTGGTGGAGCGATCCTCGCGCCGCAGCCGGCGGGCGCCGTGTCGCGCGACATGATCGAGCTGCAGCAGACGGTGAACCAGCTCCTGCAGGGGCAAACCGACATGCGCAGCGCGATTGACAGCAACAACGCCACGCTGAAAACGCTGATCCAGCAGTCGCTCGATTCCGTCAGCAAACTGAACAGCCAGATGGACGCGCTGCAGAAAACCGTGCAAGATTCAACCGCGAATAACGGCTCGCGCCTCGACACGGTGACGCAGCAGACGCAAGGACTCTCCGACAACGTGCAGGACATCCAGGCGCGCGTGGGCAAGCTCTCGCAGCAGCTCACCGACATGCAGAGCCTGCTGCAGAGCATCGACTCAAAAGTTTCGGGCTCAGCCCCGGCCGGCGGCGCTCCTACAGGCGCTCCCGGTGGCGCGCCGGACGCGAATGCTCCGGGCGCGGCACCGGCTCCCGGCGTTCCCAGCACCATGAATTCGCCGGCCCCGGCCGGTGGGACGCCTGGCATGGCCCCAATTTCCGCGGATACCCTCTATCAAAATGCGCTGCGCGACTACACCAGCGGAAACTACAGCCTCGCGCACCAGGAATTCTCGGACTACATCAAGCACTTTCCGACGAACGATCTCGCGTCGAATTCCCAGTTTTATCTCGGCGAGATCGCTTACCAGCAAAATGATTTCAAGGGCGCGATTCGGGCTTACGAAGAAGTTCTCATGCAATATCCGCACAGCTTCAAGCTGGCCGCCTCGCAGTTGAAGAAAGGCATGGCCGAGCTCGAGATCGGTGAAAAGTCCGCGGGCGCTCGCGATCTGCGCGCCGTCGTCAGCCGCTTCCCCGGCTCCGACGAATCGCGCCGCGCCGCCGCGAAGCTGCACGAAATGGGCGTTTCACCTCGCCCGACGCGCTAGGACAGGCTACGCTCTCAGAAAATCCGGCTGCCAGTTGCGGATCAGCTTCTTGATCGCCTTACGGTCGTTCAGCTTTTCGTCCAACACTTTTCGCGCCAGTTCCGGCAGTTCCGCGTCGCTGGCAAACCGCAGGGACACCAACTGATCCAGCGTGAATTCGGCAATGCGCGGCTTGAGGTTCTGCGGCAGTACCTGCTGGAGTCGCAACTGCATCTCGAGCCGGATGATGCGGTTCTGCACGGTGAGCGCGAAGATGCGAGCATTGAACGCGAGCAGAAGCAGCGCGATCGCCACCAGTAGCGATACGATCGTCCCGAAGGTGTGCCGGCGAATCACGCGCTCGATGCACCAAATAATGTTGAGGAAGAAAATGGGTAGCACGACGAAATGAAATGCGGGAACCCTCTTCGTGTGATTTTCGAAATTCTGCGCCTTTTCGGTCATCGCTTTCTCCCTTTGGTTGGTTCCGCTGAATCCGTGCGCGAATTCTAGCAGAAACCCTCCCTCGGCTTATTACGTTGGCCCTCGTTCGGGTCTTTCAGCGCCAGTTTGTGATCGTTGGCGAACTCAGGTACTAGCGTGCCAGGTTTGTTGGTCTGGCCCAAAACTGTCCCGAGTGACAGGTGACGCGCGCGGCGCAATCTGTCAGTCTGTTTCTGACGACCAAAATCGTCAGCCCTCTGGACGAGGGCAGAACGCTCTTTGAAAATTTGGCGAGTCGCAACGAAGGTGGCAAGCCGTTCCCTGCCTCTTGCCTCCTTGCTTCGAGTTTCTAATCGACATTGCGGCGATTAGAAACGCCTGTAACTCATTGCAAACGTTCGATGGGCATCACTTCTAATCGACACAGTAAGAGGGGGTGCCGGCGACGTTCTGGATCTCGTGTCGGGGGAACGCGGGACATTCCCAACTGCTCCCGTTCTGCTATACTCCTGCGCATGTCAGTCAATAAAGCGATTCTAGTTGGGCGCCTCGGGCGCGACCCCGAGACGCGTTACACGTCGGGCGGCCAGGCGGTGGCCAATTTCACGCTGGCGACGGACGAAACATTCAAGGACCGATCCGGCGAACGCCAGAAGCGCACCGAGTGGCACCGCATCGTCGTGTGGGGCAAGCTTGCGGAGATCGTGCAGCAGTATCTGAAGAAGGGCATGCTCGTCTACATCGAAGGACGCATCCAGACGCGCCAGTGGGAAGACAAGCGCGACGGCCAGAAGCGCACCACCACCGAAATCGTCGCCAACGTGATGCGCATGCTCACTTCGCGCGCGGAAGGCGCGGCAGCCGGCGCCGCATCGGCCGCGGGCGGCGGTGCAGCCGCGAGCCACGGGCGTTCGGCCGATGCCGACTTCGAGTCTGCCGGCGGCATCGACGAGCCCGCGCCGGCGGGCCCCGAAATATCCGACGAAGACATCCCGTTCTAAGAAATTCACGCTGGTTCGTTTACCTTCTTGTGTTAGTGTACTTTGCATTGTAAAGTACTTCACAAGGAGAATGCTTGTGCCCTCGACGAACTGCACTTCCAGTTCCCAATCGGAGTTCTGGCGCGATCATTTCGCCCGCAACCTCGCCGTAACGGCACTACTTCCCTGGCACGACGCGCCAACCCTCTCGCCGGGCGAGCGTGCCGCGATTCGAAGCTCGATCCAGCAGTTTCAGCTCGGCGAAGGTTCGAGCGGGAGGCGGCTTCTCGATCGTGCCCGCGTCTTTGCCGCGAAGTTGGGCGACGATGCGTTCGTGCTGGCTCTTGCGTTGTTCGTGCGCGAGGAGCAACGGCATAGCGGCCAGTTGCTGCGATTCATGGAGCGGGAAGGCATACCGGCGGTGCGGAAGCACTGGGTCGATTCGGTTTTCCGGCGGCTGCGCGTTCTGGCGGGGCTGGAACTTTCCTTGCGCGTGCTGGTGACCGCCGAAATCATCGCAGTTCCCTACTACCGCGCGCTCGGCACCGCCACCGCGTCTCCCCTTTTGCGCAGCATCAGCGACCAGATCCTCGAAGACGAGGCCGCGCACCTGCGCTTTCAGGCGTCGATGCTGGCGAGGCTTGGCGCGCGGCGATCGCGGGCGATCGAGTGGCTCGCATTCCGTTTCCATCGTCTATTTCTGCTTGGTACTACATGCGTGGTCTGGCGAGGACATCGCAAAGTCTTCAAAGCCGCGCAGCGAACGTATCGCGACATCGTGAAGGACGCTCTTGGGGAATTCGACGGCCTCGAGCGCCTGACCCGCGACCTCAGGAAGATCGCCCGGCTGCCTTCGCCTGCAATTCCGATCGCACGATCCGCGCGCCCTCAACCATCGCTTTCATCTTCCCAAACGCCGCGTCGCGCGTCAGGTACTTCATCCCGCAATCCGGCGCCACGATGAGCCGGGCCGGGTCGACGAACGGCAGCGCCCGCCGGATGCGTGCCGCGACCGTTTCGGCGCTCTCGACGTCGTTCGTTGATAGGTCGAGCGAGCCGAGGAGGATCGTCTTTCCCGGCAGCTTCGTGAGGATGGAGCAATCGAGCGATGATTGCGCCGTCTCGATCGAGATTTGCTGCGCGCTCGATTCGGCGAGTTCCGGCAGAAACGAATAGCCGCTCGGCCGTTCGTGGACAAGCGCGGCGTATCCGAAGCACAGATGCACGATCGTCGTGCCGGTGATGCCGTCGAGCGCGCGATTCAGCGCCGCTATCGCGTACTGCCGCGCTTTTTCCGGCCGCGCCTGCATGTAGGGCTCGTCGACCTGCACGAAATCAGCGCCCGCCGCAAACAGATCCTTGATCTCCTCGTTCACCGCCGCGGCGTAATCGGCCAACATTTCCTCCTGGGTCTTGTAGTAATCGTTCTGCGCCTGCTCCGCCATCGTGAAGGGTCCCGGCACGGTAATCTTGATCGCGCGGTCGGTGTTCTTCCGCAGGAACTCGACGTCGCGCACCTCCACGGGGTGCTTGCGGCGAATCTTTCCAGTAACTCGCGGGACGATGTCCAACTTTCCCGAGCGGCTGATCGTCTGCCCCGGATTATCGATGTCGACGCCTTCGAGCGCGGTGGCGAAGCGGTTCGAGTAGCTTTCGCGGCGCATCTCGCCGTCGGTGAGGATGTCGATCCCGGCGCGTTCCTGGGCGCGAATCGCGAGGATCGTCGCGTCGTCCTGCGCCTGTTCGAGCAACTCCGGCGCGACGCGCCACAATTCCGTGAGGCGCACGCGCGGCGGCAGGCGGCTGCCGAGCTTTTGCCGGTCGATCAGCCACTCCGGCTGCGGGAGCGAGCCGACCAGCGTTGTGGGAAGCAGGGGCAATGTGAGTGACATAAATCTCCTCGGGCTTGGTTTATATGCTGTTTGCAGGACTTTGCCAAGCGCGACCCTGCGCACTCGAATCAGAGATATTTGATCAGGACGACCTCGTTGTGGGCTTCGTTGTATACGAGCTCGTCGACCATGGATTTTGTGAGCAGGAGACCGAGGCCGCCGGGGCGAAGGCCCTTCTCCTCGCGCGCCTGCGTGTGGGCGAGCGGATCATCCTCGGGGTTGTTGATGGCGGCGTGCTTCAACTCTTCGGGGCGAAAGCCGGGGCCAGGATCGTCGATGCGATAGAGCAGCGCGCGCTCCGTGCGGATATACGAGATTCGGACTTTCTGATTCGGGTCGAGGCGCCCGCCCCATTCGATCGCGTTGTTTAGAAGCTCGCGAAACGCGAAGCCGATGCTCTCGCGCTGCTGCTGTGGCAGATCGGATTCGAGGCGCGAAAGAAAACTTTGCACGCGGTGGACCATCAGGCGTTCGCAGGGAACGAGAAGCTCGACCCAGCTCGTGGTCGCCGAAAGCACTTCGATCGGCGGGCTTGCCGGCTCGACCGAAAGAGCGTCGTTGACGAGCGTGAGCAGCGAATCCGCCTCAACCGGCTTTGCAAGAAACTGAAACACGCGGCCGCGCAAAGCGCGCAAAAGAGTTTCGGACGTCTGGTCCGACGTCATCACCACGATCTTGGGAATGTGCGGCTCGTCATGAAGAAGCTCGAGCAGATCCAGGCCGCTCAGCTTGGGCATCCAGATATCGAGGAGGACGAGATCGTATTTCTTTTTGCGCAGAGCTTTTAGCGCCGCCTGGCCGTCGGCTGCGGTCGAGGCGGATAGCCCGCCGGCCTTCAAAATCCCCTGCACCATCTTTCGGGTTGTGGCGTCGTCATCACAAACGAGGATTTCGGACATGACCGGGCTCCTCTTCCTCCGCGCATCTTGAAAAATGCCGATTACTAGCGACGCGGACCACGCCTCGCGCGATGGCGCGATTTCCGCACGGGGCGCTTGCCCCGGCTGGAACTGGAAGGATTTCGTTTCGCCGAGGGCGCATATTCTCTCAATTTCGCGTTCAATCTGGCAAGCGCTTCATCGAGCTTGCCGAACGACGCCGGCGCGTTTGCCAGATTTCCCTGGCGGCCCATTTGCTGCAGTTCGACCGCGCTTTCCACGGCGTCTTCGGCGCCGAAGATGGCAACCGCGCCTTTGATTGCATGGGCGGCGGCGGCAAGCGCCGGGGCATCTTTGCGCGCGATCGCCCGTTTGATGTTGCGAAGCTTTGCCGGGTAGTCGCTCACGAACGTGTGCACGATGCTTCGCAAAAGCTTCGGATCTCCGCCGACGCGCGCCAGCAAAGAGGAATCGGCAGATGCCGCGGCCGGATCCTTGCTTGTGTCGGAGGCCGCGAACGTGCCGGGCGAGAAGCGAGCGGCAGCCTGATGAAATTCTTCCGCGCGGAAGGGCTTCCCGAGGCAAGCATCGAATCCAGTCGCGAGCAGACGCGCGCGATCTTCTTTGGTCGTGTTGCCCGTAAGAGCGAAGATGATTTGGCGTTTGCCGTCCGGCGCCTCACGGGCGCGAATTCTCTTCGCAACCTCGACGCCGCTCATGCCGGGCATTTCCTCGTCGAGAAAGATCACGTCGAACTGACGCTTTGCGAGCAAGCGCAGAGCTTCGGCGCCGGATCCTGCCACGGTCACCTCGTGGCCGTCCCGCTCGAGGAGAATCTGGCTCAATTCGAGGATTGCGGGATCGTCGTCTACCAAAAGCATTTTGAGTCGCGCGGGACGGAAGGAAGTGGTTTCCGCCGAGAGAGACGACGAAGCAGGAATCGAATCCGTGCGCGCCGCCCGAGGCAGCCGAAACCAAAAGCGCGCCCCGCGATGCAGCAGCGACTCGCAGCCGATGGAGCCGCCCCAGCGCTCGACCGTAATGCGGCAAAAGTAAAGCCCCAGGCCTGCTTTGCCGCCGCCCTGTTTGCCTTTCGAGAAAAGAGCGAATGCTTCGGCGGGTTTGAACTCCTTCGGCAGGCCCGGGCCCGCGTCGTCCACGAACGCTTTCACGTGGCCGTCGTCGTCCTTCAGGCCGATGGTGACGAGCGATCCTTTTGGCGCGTGGCGAAGCGCATTTTCGACGAGATTCGCGAAGATGCGCATGAGTCGCGACTCATCGCCGACCACGCTCCAGTGCGCGTTGCGGACGACTTTCGGATCGAGGCGAATCTTCGCCCCGTGCGAACGGAACACGGGCGCGAATGTGTTCACTGTGTCTTCCGCGCAACGAAGGATGCTGATGCCGGAGCGGGTCCCTTCGCCGGCGCCCATCGTGGCGTCGATGTCCGCGGCGAACGCCTGCAAGACCTCGCGAATCATGCTGTCCTGGCGGTCCGATTGCTGCTTGCCTACTTCGATGAGCCGCTTCGAATCGGGCGACGCCTTTTCGTGCCCGAGGACGTCGAAACAACCCCGCATCGCCGTGAGCGGCTGCGACAGATCGTGAATGATGCAATGCAACAGGATTTCTTTCTTTTGAATTTCCTTCAGCAACTGCTCGTGAACGAGCAGCGAGTCGCGGGCGGTTTGCAGCACGCGCGACTGTTCCTGAAATGTTTCCCGCGGACTGTGGATCGAGAGAATGCGCTTGCCCTCGATTTGCCATGCGTGCGCTTCGAGCGGGATTTCGCGGCCGCCGGAAACCTGTTCGACCCAGATGCCGGATCCAAGGGGCGTTTTGGCGTTGGAATTCCAGTGCTCTTTCGCTTCGGAAAGGAAAGCATCGAGAAACGGCGAGCGATCGACCAGCGTGAGAAGATTTCCTGCAGTCTGATGGCCCCAGACTTCCTGGAACCAGCCCGGCGGATCATAGAGCAACGCATATCTGCGGCCCGCTCGGTCTTCGCACAGGGCGTAGCCCATCAATTGCAGAAGCTCTGTAGCCAGGGACGACATCATGCACCGAGCATTTTTTCGGTCAATTTCCGGAACGCCGCGTCCACGTTTTCGCCGGTCTTGGCGCTGGCGCGCATGACTTCCCAGCCCTTATCGGCGAGTTGATTCTCCATGCTTGCGTCAACCTCCCACGACGATGCGAGGTCGGCCTTGTTGAGCACGAAAATAAACGGCAACGAGCCGACGGCCTGCCGAACGGCTTCTTCGAGCGCCAACGCCTTTTCAAATGTTGCATGGCGAGTGCCATCAGCCACAAGCAGATAGCCCGAGGCGCCTTTCACATAGGACCAGCGCATTTTCTGAAATTCGTCCTCGCCGTACAGATCCCACAGGACTAGGGTGACTTCCTGCGGGCCGACTTGCACTACTTTTTTGTCGATTTTGACGCCGACTGTTGTGTGATAGGCATCGGAGTAGATGCTCTCGACGTAACGGCGGACGAGGCTAGTCTTCCCCACGGCGAACGATCCGAGCATGCAGATTTTTTTCTGGAGCATGACCTAGCGTTTCGAAGGCTCGGCCGGAGACACGTTGAACGTCACGCTGCGATTGTATTGACGGTCCTGCTCATCGGTTTCGGGCCGCAAAGGTTCGCTGGCGGCGACGCCCGTGGGCCGCAGCGAATCGCGGGCGGCGCCTTCGCGCACCAACTGCCGTGTGACATTCTCGGCGCGATTCCTGCTGAGGAGCTGATTTGTGGATTCGGGACCCGTGCTGTCACTGTGTCCGACGATCTCGAGGACAACGCTTTTGTGCAGCATCTGCGCCCTTTGGAGTAACGCGGTGATTTCAGGAGCAAGAAGCTTCAAAGAAGCGGCTCGATCGGGCACGAGGTCGGCACTGCCAACCGGAAAGGTGAGCACCGTGGAATGGATCACGCTTTCGAGGCGATCGAATTCCGCTTCGGTTGCGCTGATCAGATGAGGCGCGTCCACATCGCGAATGCCGGGAATCATCGCGGCGCGCGACGGAAAGCTTGCGAACCAATCGTCGGGCGCGACTCCCCGCGCGTGCAATACTCCATCCGCAACGGTGAGCTGGACGCCCGCCGGAGGCTTCATCACACTCACCACTCGCTGCTGAAGGATCGGATCATCGAGCGCGTAGTAGGCGCCCCAATGGAATTCGGCGTGCCGCGAATCGAGCCCCGCAGTTCGCAGCAACATCTGCGGATCGGGAGAAAGCGGGTCGCGCAGGCCGGTGATCACAAAATGCCCGCCATGACGCCCGGCCGAAGTCACGATAATGCCCGGCTGCCGCCCAAGAGAATCCGCATAGGCGTGCCATTGATGATTGCGCCACGCCGCGAACGCCCACCAACTGCCCAAAAGAACCAACAGAATGCAGGAGAAAACGAGCACATACGGCTTGGGGCGCAGGCTCTGCTTTTCCCGATACCGCGCTTCGAGGCAGGGCGTGAGATCTTCTGTGGCCGAGACGAATGGCGCGGTCTCGCCTTGAAACTTCTGAAAATGCTGGGCGAATTTGCGATGCACGCGCTCGACCGCCTCGACCAGAACCGAGCGATATGCGGGCGGAGCCATGCCGCGGATCACCGCGGCGACGACGGCGTGAGGACCTTCCTCGACCCACACTTCGAGTTCGCCGACTTGGAGCTTCTCGACGGATTGTCCCTGCGGCGCGTGGAACGAATCGCGCACGAAATCCTGAATGGCGGAAAGCATTCCGGAGACGAGGCTTGGATCCTCCATGGCGACGGCCGGCGCGACGACGTGGCAGAGCGGCAGGCCGGTCTTCTTATGGATCAGGAAAACCTGCTCGACCCGAAATACCAGGCTGTGCATTAAGACAACTTCCGAAAAGGGCCGGCCCGTGCGGAAGGCTTCGAAGCGCCATTGCAGGCCGCGCAGAGAAAGGCTCTGGTCCATCGCTTCATTGAACGATTCGAAGAGTTGCCGGAGCGTTTGCAGGATCGAGCGGCGGATCGCGGGGCCCATCACGGGAAACAGAGCGTCCGCGAGAGTGGCCGGGTCTTTGCGGACGGATTCACGCAGCGCCGATTCGACTGTGGGCGCAAGAGCGGCGCCCAAGGCTTCTTCGCCGCCCTGCTCGCGGCGCAAATGGATGGCTTCCGGCAGCACCGCGCTCACGTCACTCGCGCGCTGGTCCAGATTCTCGACGCGCTCGCGCAACCGCGCAAGGCCCTCTTGCTCGGGAGCGAGAATCAGGTGGCGGAGCTTTTCGAGTGATTTTCCCGCGTCGGCGGACACGTCTTCATCCGGATCGAGAGGAAGGCGGATTACGGGATCATCTGCCATGAGGTTTCAGGATGCCGAATTCATCCTTTGCCGCCGCAAGATGGCGGCCTGCAGCACGGAGTCTACTTGCCCGGAAGTTCGAGTTCGCCCTTGAGCCGCAGCGCCATCTCGGTCAACAAGTCGGCGAGCGTCGCGCGATCGGTCTTGTCGTTCCGCAGGGTTTCGGCTTCGCGCTCGAGCGTGGATTCCATCTCGCTGTGCGATTTCTGGATCTCGTTGAGCAGCGCCTTGGATTGATCCAGGATGCGCGCGCGCAGATCGCCCTGCCCGGCCACAAGATGCTCGTCGAGTTGCGACAGCCGGTTCTCGATGGCCCTCGAAGTGTCGCGCGTCTCCCGCGTGAGTTCCTTAAGCGTCTCGACGCGCTCGGATTTTTCCGTTCGCAGGCGCTGATGAAGGGACTCGACCTCCTGCTGGACGAAGGCCTCAAGTGAGTCGAAGCGTTTCTTGAGGTCGTCGCGCAGTGCGTCGGACGCCTTCGCCAGGCGCTCTTCGAGGCGCACGAAGCGCTTGTCGTAATCGCGCATCTGCGAGCCGAAGAGGATGTCGCGAATCTTGTCTACGTTGGCGCCTTCCCGAATGTCTCCGTTTGCTGGAGTCTTTTCTTCATCGTGGACTGACATGGCTGGGTCTCCGTATGTGGCTGGGTAGCTGTTACGCTATGCGAGCACACTACTACGACTGCGCGCACGCGGCAACTCTTTCACACGGCGGGCGGCCCTCTCTTGCCAGCGCAAGGGGATGTTCGAGTCCTGGGGCTACTAGCTAGGCGGGGGTTGCGGTCGCAGGAAAAGAGAGCGGCCAAATTACTTGGCGGACGTATCGCCGTTCGAAGGCCGCGGCGATTCGACGCCGATGTCCGCGACCAAATCCTCATCGATCGAGGGCAGCGTGGGCAGGACTTCCGACGCGATCGAACGGTTCTGAATCACCACATCCTTCTTCATCTTGCCGTCGCGGAATTCCAGCGCGCGCTTCGCGTACTGTGCGATGTCCTGCTCGTGCGTCACGATGACGACCGTCAGGCCGTGCTCGTCGTTCAGCTTCTGGAGAATATCCATGATCTCGACGCTCGTCCGGCTGTCGAGATTCCCGGTCGGCTCATCCGCCAGCAACAGCGCAGGATTGTTGACCAGCGCCCGAGCGATGGCCACGCGCTGCTGCTGACCTCCCGAAAGCTGCGAAGGAAAGTGACCCTCGCGTTCCGCCAGCCCCACGCGTTGCAGCGCCTCGCGCGCGCGCCGTTCGCGCTCTCCGATCGGGACGCCGGCATAGATCGTCGGCAGCTCGACATTTTCGAGCGCCGAAGTTCGCGAAAGCAGATTGAACTGCTGAAACACGAATCCGATTTTCTGGCTGCGAATCTTCGCCAGTTCCCTCTTGGTGAGCCCAGAGACGTCTTTCCCATCGAGGAAATAGCGCCCGCGCGTGGCCTTGTCGAGGCAGCCGATGATATTCATCAGCGTCGATTTGCCCGATCCCGAAGCGCCCATCACGGCGACGAATTCGCCCGGATAGATTTCGAGCGACACGCCGCGCAGCGCGTGCACCTGCACTTCGCCGAGATCGTACGTTTTGACGATATTCTTCGAGCCGGATGGTGGGCGCGTTGCCGGGCGCCTCAGCCGTCTTGATTTTGGAAGGAACCTGTCCTGTCGTCGAGCGCTCGTCCATGGAGGTTGGCCAGATGTGCCCCGCGGGGTGCGTGCAGCAGCCGCAGCGGCCGTTCCGCTAGTGCCCTGCTGCCGCCTGGCGCGCGGCGTCCTTCTTCCGTTGCTCGTCGATGCGCCGCATGAAGTCGTCGAATTTCACCTGTTGCTCGGGCGTCAGGATGGCGCGAATGTGCGCGCGGCCGTCGAGGCGAATCTGTTCTCGCTTTGGATCGAGCGGCGCGTAGAGCGCGATCCATTTCGCGCGCGTATCATCGATGATCGCGATCATCTGCTTCTGCTGATCGGGCGTCAGTTGGAGATCATGCGTGCACTGCGCAATCACCTGGGCGCGTGTCGGGTTCGTGTTCACGGGCTTGGTTTCACCCAGGACGCGCTCGCCCCACAGGTGGACGCCCACGCCCCCGAGGAGCACCCCCAGCAAAAACACCACGAAAAAGAGAGCCGCTGCTTCTCGCCTTGCTTTAGTGGTTGCCATGGTTGGTTTCCGCTACCATTATCAGAGCTTCATCTCCATTTCTCGGAGTGTTCACCGGGTCCGGAGAGAAAAGGTCTCGCACGATAGGACGTGCTGCAACGACATTTGGTTGCGGCCGCCTGCCCCAGCCTGCGTCGTAGGTTACCAACAGTCCGAGCGCCAGCGTAGCGGTTACGGCGAACCTCCACCCGAAGGATACAAACGGTTGCCAGAAGCTGCCGCGTTCGGCGCTTCGTTCCTCTTCGGCAGCGCGAATCCGCGCCGTCACGACACGCGAAAATGCGGGGCCCGGATCGCCCGCGCCCGCAGCCGCCCGCAATAGCGCGGTCCCCATCACGGCGCTATTCCACGCTTCGGCGCAAGCCGCGCACGAGTCCACGTGCGCCGCCGCGCGCTGCGCTTCGGCCCCAGCCAGATCTCCATTCAGATAGTCTTCGAGCAGCAGCTCATACTCCGGACATGCCGCGTATCTTGCCCCAGTGTCCGTTGCCATTGCTTATGCCTTCCTTTCTGCGAACGAAGCCGCGCCGGTTTTCTTACCCTGCGACAGCCTTCGCCTGTACACATCCATAATTCGTCCGCGCGCACGGAAGAGTCGCACTTTCACGGTATTGACGTTGAGCTTGAGAATCTCCGCCAGTTCCTGCACCGAAAAGCCTTCGACCTCTTTCAGGAGCAGCAGCTGGCGGTCTTGCTCCGGCAGCGTATCCAGCATGCGCTCCAAAAGCTCTCGGGCTTCGGCCCGGTCGTTTGGGCCCACTGGCGGCCGATCTGCGGAAACGATTCCATCCAGCCGCGAAACTTGCTCTTCCGATAGATCCGCCTCATACACCAGAGGCCGCACCTTTTTCTTCCGCAAATAGTCCCAACATTCGTTTACCGCGATCTTGTACAGCCATGTTGAAAACGCAGCGCGCTGGTCGAATCTCTTTATACCCAGGTATGCTTTCAAGAACACCTGCTGCGCTACGTCCTCCACATCGTCCGGGCGCCTCAGGATTCCGTTCACCAGCGCGAAAACCCGCTGCTGGTGCCGCCGCACGAGATCCTCGAATGCCGACTCGTTCCCGCCTTGGGAAAGGCGTACTAGTTCCCGATCCTCCTCCTGCCGTCCCGCTCGATCGAGCGAGACCGCTATCGCCGGGGCGGTTGCTGCCATGTGCTTTGAGACGTTTGCCATGCCTGCTCGGTTTCGCCGAAAAACGCCGTATTCCCTTAGTTCGTTCTTGCGAGCGTCACTACTTCATGCAACAATACCCGCCATGATAATCGGAGAACGCCTTCGCTTGCTACGTGAAACAAAAAAGCTTTCCCAGGGTGACATCGAAAAGCGCACGGGACTGCTTCGCTGCTACATCTCGCGTGTCGAGAACGGCCATACCGTTCCGGCGATCGAGACGCTGGAAAAGCTGGCTCGAGCCATGGAAGTTCCGCTCTACCAGCTCTTCTATGACGGCGAAGAACCGCCCGAGCTTCCAAACCTTCCCAAGCGGAAGAGTGCGGACGATATCGCGTGGGGAAGCACCGGAAAAGATGCACGTTATCTGGGCCGCTTCCGTCGTCTCCTTGGCCGCATCGAGGAGCCTGACCGGCGCTTGCTTCTTTACATGGCCCAGAAGATGGCGAACCGCTAACGGAGTTCCGGGGGGATTCTTCCTCCGCAGGCGGGTCGATTTTTCTGGCGTGAATATTACCATACTCTACGTGTGCGCGATCGGCCCCGCTTTCGGCCGCTAACCTCAGCCGGCACACTACCCACTACTAGTGTAACTCTACTATTTACCAGTTCGAGTGTGCCGTTGTGGCGCTGCAAAAAGGCTGTATGACTATTCCCATTCGATCGTGCTGGGCGGCTTCGAACTGATGTCGTAAACCACTCGATTGACCCCGGGCACTTCGTTCACGATCCGTACCGAAATCTTCTCCAGCACATCCATCGGCAGCCTGGACCAGTCCGCCGTCATCGCATCCAGAGATTCCACAACCCGCACAGCAATCGTGTAGCCGTAGGTCCGGCCGTCCCCCATTACGCCGACGCTACGCACCGGCAGGAGCACGGCGAATGCCTGCCACACCTTTTCGTATAGTCCCGCGCGCCGGATTTCGTCGACTACGACGGCATCCGCCCCGCGCAGCGTTTCGAGCTTTTCAGGCGTGATGTCCCCCAGCAAACGCACCGCCAGCCCCGGCCCGGGGAACGGATGCTTCACCAGGATCTCGTTCGGCAAACCCAATTCCCTTCCGATCTGGCGCACTTCGTCCTTGAAGAGGTCGCGCAAAGGCTCGATCAATCCGAAGGGCATGTCCTTCGGAAGTCCGCCGACATTGTGGTGCGATTTGATCACCGCCGACGGGCCCTTCACTGATACGGATTCGATGACGTCCGGGTAGAGCGTGCCCTGCACGAGAAATTTGACCGGCAGTCCGCCTTGCGATCCGGCCACGAGCTTGCGCTCCTCTTCGGCGAAGACTGCGATGAACTCATTGCCAATGATTTTGCGCTTCTGCTCGGGATCCGAGATTCCCTTTAGCTTCCCCAAGAATCTCTCGGACGCATCGACGCCGATCACGTTCAGGCCCAGCCGCTCGCGCAGCATTTGGAGCGTATCGCGAAATTCATCGCGCCGCAGCAGGCCCGTATCGACGAACACGTTCGTCAGCCGGTCTCCCATGGAGCGGTGCACGAGCACTGCCGCGACGGTTGAGTCGACGCCGCCGCTCAAGCCGCAAATCGCGCGCGCGCCTTCCGTCTGCTTCCGGATCACCTCAACTGTCTCGGCGATGAATCCCGCGCGGTTCCAGTTCTGCTTCGCACCGCAGATCGCGAAGACGAAATTTTGCAGCACCTCGGTGCCGCGTTCCGTGTGATTCACTTCGGGATGGAATTCGACGCCGTAGAATTTCTTTTCGGGATCCTCGACGGCCGCCACCGCGTTTTGGGTGCGTCCCGTGACATGAAACCCGGCGGGCAGTCCGACCACGTGGTCGCCGTGGCTCTCCCACACCTTGAGCCGCCCGGACAGCCCCTTGAAAAGCGGCGAATCCGTCTGCATGGCCAGCTCCGCCGGGCCGTACTCGCGCCGGTCCGCGCGTTCCACTTTCCCGCCGAGTGTGCGCGTCAGCCATTGCATCCCGTAGCAGATGCCGAGCACCGGCACGCCGAGCTGCAGGACTTTGGGGTTGCACACAGGCGCGTCTGCGTCGTAGACCGAGCTCGGGCCGCCCGAAAGGACGATGCCGACCGGTTCCTGCGCGCGAATCTCGTCGAGCGAAGCCGTGCACGGCAGGATCGCGGAAAATACCTGCTGTTCGCGGATGCGCCGCGCGATCAGCTGCGTGTACTGCCCGCCGAAATCCAGGACCACGATTCCGTGTCGCGTGCTCACCGCGCCTCCGATCTCTTTTTGCGCTGCCGCTCCGCTCTCAGCCATCGTTCCTCCGTGCGCATTTTCTTACCGTAAAACGATGTTCACCAGCTTCTTCGGAACCACGATGATCTTCGCAGCCTGCTTGCCCGCAATCAATGGAGCGATGCGCGGATCGATCAGCGCCCGCTCGCGCGTCTCGTCTTCGCCCAGCTCAGCATCTACGAGCATCTTTCCACGGACGCGGCCGTTGATTTGGATGATGATTTCAATCTGTTCTTCGCGCGTCAAATCTTCTCGGTAGCGCGGCCACTTCTGCCCCGCAACGGCGGAACCGGCCCCGCTCCCGCCGCTCGGGCCCGATACGGAAATTCCGCCGGAGTTTCCGAGCTTCTGCCACAGCTCCTCCGCGATGTGCGGAGTCATCGGCGAAAGCATCAGGATCAGCGCCGATAGCACGCGCTTCAGGATCAGCGGTGAGATATCCCGATCGAGCGGCTCCTGTGCGGTCAGCTCGTTTACCAGCTCCATGATCAGCGCCACCGACGTATTGAAATGCCAGCGCGATTCGAAATCGTTGGTCACGCGCTTCAGCGTCTGGTGCGTCTTGCGGATCAGAATCTTTTCCTTCGGAGTGGCCTTCGCCATGTCGGTCGTCTGCTCCAGATCGACCGGCTCGGCCGGCAGACTCGCGGCGTGCTTTTCGACTAGCCGGTAGACGCGGTTGAGGAATCGCGCCGAGCCTTCGATTCCCTGCTCGCTCCATTCGAGGTCTTTTTCCGGCGGAGCGGCGAAGAGCGTGTACATCCGCCCCGTGTCGCAGCCGTATTTGTCGGCCATCTCGATTGCGCCGACGACGTTGCCGCGCGATTTCGACATCGCGACTCCGCCCTTCTGCACCATGCCCTGCGTGAACAGCCGGCCAATTGGCTCGTCGTGGTTAACAAGCCCGAGGTCGCGCATTACCTTGCAGAAGAATCGCGAATAAAGGAGATGGAGAATCGCGTGGGTGATTCCTCCGACGTATTGGTCGATCGGAAACCAGTAGCGCACCTTCTCCTGATCGTACGGTGCTTTCTCGTTATGCGGGTCGGTGTAACGGTAAAAATACCATGACGAATCGACGAACGTATCCATCGTATCGGTCTCGCGCCGCGCCGGGCCGCCGCACTTCGGACAAGTCGCGTTCACGAACGCTGGATCGCTCGCTAGGGGAGATTGTCCCTGACCCGTCAGCGCGACGTTTTCGGGCAGGCGCACCGGCAGCCGATCGTCCGGCACGGGCACGATACCGTCCTTTTCGCAGTAAAGCACCGGGATTGGCGTGCCCCAGTAGCGCTGCCGGGAAATGCCCCAATCCCTTAGCCTGTACGTCGTCTCGCCCTTACCGAATCCCTTGGCCTCCGCATCCGCGCCCATCTTCTCAATCGCCTGCTCGGACGTTAGCCCGGTGTACGGCCCCGAATCCACGAGTCGGCCGTATTCCGTGTACGCCTCGTTCATTCGATCGGGGCGCAGCGCCGGCCCGGCCGGCGGTTGGATCACGATCTTCACCGGCAGATGATATTTCTCCGCGAACTCGAAATCGCGCTGATCGTGCGCCGGAACGGCCATCACGGCACCCGTGCCATATTCGGCCAACACAAAATTCGCCACCCAGATCGGCACGCGCTCGCCCGAAAACGGATTCAGCGCAAAGCGCCCGGTGAAGAATCCTTCCTTCTCCGCCGTGGCGATGTCGGCCGCTTTCGCGCTCTTCCCGCGCATCGCTTTGAGCTGTGTTTCCATCGCTCCGCGCCCGCGCACGCCATCGAGCAACTTTTGGACCTCGGGATGGCCCGCCGCCATCACTACGGCCGAAACGCCGTAGATCGTGTCGACGCGCGTCGTAAACACCTCAAGGCCTAACCCGTCGACGTCAGCCACATCAAAGCGAACCCGCGTACCCCGCGACTTCCCGATCCAGTTCTGCTGCATCACCAGAACGCGCTCGGGCCATCCTCCTTCGAGCTGCTTCATGTCGTTGAGCAACGCGTCCGCATATCTCGTGATTCGCAGGAACCACTGTTCGAGTTCCTTCTGCTCGACCTGTGTGGTCTCGTGCCGCCAGCAAAACCCCTCGATCACCTGCTCGTTCGCAAGCACGGTGGCGCACTCGGGACACCAGTTGACCTTGCTTTTTTTCCGGAAGGCAATTCCCTTCTCCAGCATCCGCAGGAAGAACCATTGATTCCACCGGTAGTATTCCGGGTCGCAGGTGGAGATTTCGCGCCGCCAGTCGTAACTGAATCCGAAACGCCTTAGAACTCGACGGAACTCTTCGATATTCGCGTTCGTCCAGTCGCGCGGATGCGTTCCGTTCTTGATGGCCGCGTTTTCCGCCGGCAGCCCGAAAGCGTCCCAGCCCATCGGGTGCAGGACGTTGAACCCGCACATGCGCTTGTATCGCGCCACCGCGTCGCCGATCGTGTAATTCCGCATGTGGCCCATGTGCAGCGTGCCGGAAGGATACGGGAGCATTTCGAGCAGGTAGTATTTCTCGCGCGACGCATCGTTATCGACCGCGCGAAACGCCTCCTGCTCCTCCCACACCTTCTGCCACTTCGCTTCGATACGCTGCGGATCGTAATCGCTCACTCTGCGGTCTCCCTGAGTCTCCGAAACTGTTGTTTGTTCCATCTGCCTTGCTGTCCGCCGCTCCCTAGGTTTTTCTTCTCCGCGCTCTCTGCGCCTTCTCTGCGTCCTCTGCGTTAAGCTTTTGATTTTGCCTGGATCTCGTCGTGATCTTCGCTTGGATTCGCTTGCCATGCCGAGGCTTCATGCCTCCTCCGGTAGCGCGCACAACGCGCCCGGCGAGTCGCCAAAGCGCGGCCACGTTTCGCTTATCGTCCCCCGGCTTATCGATCGGCGTCTCCAAAATGAACGCGCGTCCCGCCAGCAGCGGATGCTTCAGAATTTCGCGAAACGCCGCGAGCCCGATCTTGCCTTTCCCGATATGCTCGTGCCGGTCGACGCGCGACCCGAGGGCCACCTTCGAATCGTTTATGTGAACCACGCGCACGCGATCGAGCCCCACCGTGCTCTCGATATGCCGCAGCGCCGCTTCGAGCCCCGGCGCCTTGCGAATATCCCACCCCGCCGCAAAGAGGTGCGCCGTGTCGATGCAAATTCCCAGCGGCAGCTCCAGACACGCATCGAGCACCGCCTTCAGCTCTTCGAATCGCGAGCCGAGCGCGCTTCCCTGTCCCGCCGTGTTTTCGAGCAGAATCCGCAACTCGCCGAGCTTCAGCCCGCGCGCCGCCTGCTTCAGCGATTCCGCGATTGCCGCCACGCCCGCCTCGACCGAACTCTTCGAGCCGACTCCCCGGATGCACTACGAGAAAGTCCGCTCCAAGGGCCATCCCGCGCACGAGCTCCTGGTGAAATCCTTGCACTGACTGCGTGCGCAGCACCGGATTCGGCGACGCCAGATTGATCAGGTAGTTCGCGTGAATCACCAGCGGCCCGAGGGCGAGTTCCCTGCGCCGCGCGCGAAATCGCGCCGCCTCGGTCTCGGGGATGCGCGAGTTTCCCCGCGCCCACATCCGCGGGCTCGACGAAAAGATCTGCAATGCGTTCGCACCCAGCCCGTGCGCCATTTCGAGCGCGCCTGTCACGTCCCCTGCAATCGACGTGTGAATGCCGATGCGCAGGCTGCCGTCTTTCCAGGCTGGGATTTCGGGTTCGGGGGGCGGTTCGGGACGATACTCGTCGGCCGCGTCGAAGGCTGGGGTGATTCGGTGTTGTGTCTCTGCCATTCCCTCAGGGATCGTACAGCAAATCCTGTGACATCAAATTTTATCGGAAACCCTGCGTCTGCGCAAACAGCTCAAGCCTCAGTGAGACGCCGTGAATTTAAACGAAATCGCCTTGGATTCCTTGGGCGCGATGGTCACCGTTTGCTCGACTGTGCCGAGGTATTCGTGCCAGGCTTCGATGGTGTAGGTGCCGGGCGGCAGGTTTTTCAGCTCGAATGTGCCGGTTTTCGTGGTCATGTCGAAGTACGGATTATCGAAGACGAAAAGAAACGCGCGCATCCACGGATGGATGTTGCACGCCACCGGAATGCCCAGCTCCTGATGCGGGAATTTCGTCATGAATGGCGGCGCGTTCTCGGGCAGCGAACGGTTCCAAGATTTATTTTCGCGCGGCATTGGGTGGACGTTGTGCGTCACTGGGTCGGTATTCTTGATTTCGAGCGGCTGATTTGCACGAAAAGCGAGCACGCGCGGGGCGTACATGCAGCCCTTCTGGTCGAGGACGGCCGGATCGGTCGGCGTGTCGTAGCGATAGGCGCCGAGGCCCAATTTGACGTAGACAACCGTGTCGGCAAGCGCATCGTGAGGCCCGAGGACAACAATCGGCGGCACCACAGGCTTCGGATTCGCCTGCACGCAGGCCGGTTCGGCGCTCATGTCGATCGCGTGAAATTTGGGCGGCGTGCCCTCGAATGTGACGGTCCCGGTGATCGTGCCCGCCGTTGCCGGATCAACTACAGCTGTGGGCTCGGGCGGTGCGGAAGAATCTTCGTCGTCTTTCTTGCTACATCCGGTGATTGCGAAGCCGAGAATAATTGCTAACGCCAAAACAGCGGGCCGAATCTTCAAGAGTAAGAAATCCTTTCTGCACAACTCAATATTCTAACAAGACGGTACGGGGTCTGCCACAGAGACAGGGAGGCACAGAGAAACGCATATGATAACTAAGGGCAATGCAAAGCGTTGTAACCTGGACGAGGCGTGAAAGTTGCGGACCGTTGAAAGAGTTTTCTCCGTGCCTCCGCGGCTCTGTGGCTAACTACCATATCCGGGCGGGGGCACGAACCCACCGATCTCCCGCGCGAGCAAATCCGCGAAGGTGATCGTCGTCGCGTCTTCCCAATATGGCCCCATGATCTGAATTCCTACCGGCAACCCTGCGTCGGTGCTGCCGACTGGTGCGACCGTTGCCGGGCATCCGGTCAGCGTGGCGGGGCTGATCCAGTTGAGTCCGTCCATGTAGCTCCGCGGCCCACCGGATGTGGCAATCGAGCGCCGGCTCTGAGGTTCGCTATGATCGTGCGGGAATGCAGCCGTGAATGTGACCGGCGAAAGGAATACATCGACCTCGTCGAAGTAGGCTTGCCAGCGCGCCCGAAATCTCACGCGCTCCAAATTCTGCGCTTGCCAGTGCGTGAACGACGTAAGAGTCGCAGCGACCGCCGGGCCTGCCATCTGCTCGAATTTTTGCCGCTGCTCTTCCTGCGCCTCAGGCGGAGACATGCTGATTTCGAACGCGAACAGGAGGTAAAGGTACGTAGCGAGGAGCGCCGACGGCTGAATGCTCGTCGGCCATCCCGGCTTCATCGTCGCACCGGCGCGGCCTAGGCTCTCGATCACCTTTTCGAGCACCGCCCGCACGTCCGGTGCAGTAGGAGCGATCGGATCGTCGAGCACATAACCCACGCGAAAGTCTTTCAGACCTTGGCCGCGCGCGGGCGGCATCTCCCATTTCCACGCTTTGGCGTCCCAGCGCTCTGGCCCGCCGAGCACCTTCAATGCCGCGAGCAGGTCGCTCGCACTCCGCGCCATCGGCCCGGCAACAGCCAGCAGCGTCGAGAAGCCCGGCGCAGTCGGTATGCCGCCCGGCTGATGGCCGCTCTGGCTTATCAAATCGAGCGTCGGTTTGTGCCCATAAATTCCGCAGAAATTCGAGGGCACGCGAATCGAGCCGCCGATATCGCTTCCCACGCTCAGATAACCGAGCCCCGCCGCCAGCGCCGCAGCCGATCCTCCGGAAGATCCGCCCGGCGAGCGCTTCACGTCCCACGGATTATTCGTCGTCCCATAAATCGGATTGTAGGATTGCCAATCTGCGAGATTGACGGGAACATTCGTGGCGCCGACCAAAACCGCTCCCGCGCCCAGCAATCGGTCCACAACCACGGAATTCCGTGGCGCCTTTAAATCCTTGAAAGGCGGTAATCCCCAAGTGCACGGATGCCCCGCTACCGCAAAACTTTCCTTCACATTGACAGGAACGCCATGAAACGCGCCGAGCGATTCCCCGCGCGCGAGCGCCTCATCTGCCCGCCTCGCCCGAGCCAGCGCATCTTCTTTCAGCTGATACGCGAAGGCGTTGAGCGCAGGGTTGAAGCGTTCGATTCGTTCGAAAACGTGGCGCGTAAGCTCCACCGACGAAATTCTCTTTTCGCGAATGGCTTCCGCCGCTTGCAGTGCCGTGAGAAAGCCAAGGCCCCGATCGGTCGAGCCTGAATGAGATACCGCTGTCGATGAGTCCATGTGAGACCTCTTCGGATGCTTGCCCGCGCCGGAACTGTACCCGCTCTTCCCGACCATCGCAACCAGTCTATCGAGAGGCAGTCGAGCACATAAGTCGCCCTCTTTGATTTATCATCCTTACCTCGGAGGATACTCCATGGACTCATCGCCTCACGCATCGTCGAAGATTGCCATCATCACTGGCGCAGGCAGCGGGATCGGCAAGCACGTCGCGGTAGCGCTGGCCCGAGAAGGATATTCGGTCGTTCTTTCCGGCAGGCGCCAGGATGCGCTGGAGACCACCGCGCTCGAAGTCAAGCAGACGAATTCGCAAAGCCTCGTCGTGCCCGCAGACGTCACCGATCCCGTCTCCGTGCGCAATCTATTCGCGAAAACAAAAGAGGTTTTCGGCCACCTCGATCTGCTGTTCAACAACGCCGGGATCTCCAGCGGCGGCCCGCTCGAAGACCTGACGTACGAGCGGTGGAAGGCTGTAGTCGACACGAACCTCACTGGCCCGTTTCTCTGCACGCAGGAAGCCTTCAAGATCATGAAGAGCCAGGACCCGCGCGGGGGCCGCATCATCAACAATGGTTCGATCTCAGCGCATGCCCCTCGGCCAAATTCCGCGCCGTACACGGCTTCAAAACACGGAATCACCGGCCTCACCAAAGTGACGTCGCTCGATGGCCGAAAGTACGACATCGCCTGCGGCCAGATCGACATTGGAAACGCGGCCACGCACATGGCCGAAAGGATGAAGAGAGGCGTGCCCCAGGCCAACGGCACGATTGAAGTCGAGCCTACGATGGATCCCGCAGACGTGGCGCGCGCGGTCGTTTACATGGCGTCGCTCCCACTCGATGCGAACGTTCAGTTCATGACGGTGATGGCGACCAAGATGCCTTTCATCGGCCGCGGTTAGCACCGCGGCAACAACGCGAGGTGACACTCATGGCGGGGGTATACGGCGAGATCGACTCAAATGCTTCCTTCCATCGCGTCCTCGGCGAGGCGATCAACGTGGTGCATCGCGTCCTGGCGCGCACTCCGGGCAACGGCACCATGCAGCGCATACTCAAGCAACTTGATGCAATGAAGCTGTGGACCCGCAACGGGCTCAAGCCGAGCGACGGCCAGCGCCGCAGCATCGACGTCGGTCTGGTCGCTGCGCGCGAACTCTCAGATGCGACGGGAGAAGTGCACGAACTCGCTGAAAAACTCTTCGCCCTGAATAACTACTTTGAAGACTGGCCGACAGACGAAGAGGCCGCCAACGCGACCGAAGAAGACTTTTTCGACGACGAGTAGCCTCCGCCCCGAAGCAATGCTGATTTTGTGACCAATTCTCCGTCAACGGCATGCAGATCGACACTCATCCTGGTATTTCCCATGGAATGAACGTAATAACTGCCCCAATTGACACGAATAGGCCGGTTGCTAGCATGGAACTAGTACTACTGAACTATTGCCGCCATGTCCTTCTAGGAGCAGCATATAACTAGCGCAAACCGTGTCTGCGCGCCAGGCGCTGAAACTGCGCCTGTGCCCGGGGGATGTGTCTATGTCGGGGAACAATAACGCCCATGCCGGGACCTCGGTCGAACGGACGATGAAGAATGTCTGACTCCACTCCAACGCCTCAAGTGATCGCCCGTGAGATCCCCGTTACGATCCAAGGGTCGCAGATCGTCGCCGGAACGGACCGACGCGAACTATTCACCGAAACCCTGAAGACCACGCTGATCTTTGACAACGGCGCGGCGATCAATCTCAAGGCAAGAGTCGCCCCCGGACAATCCCTCTTTCTGCGCAACGAACTATCCGGAAGAGAAATCCTCTGCCGCGTGGTCGAGGTGCCGCCTCCCGGCCAAGCAGGCAGCACGGATCTCGAATTCACCATTCACGATCCGGACTTTTGGAACGCCGCGGGCGACCGCCCTGCGAATGTCGGCGAGGAAACTGGCGCGCAAGAATCGGCGCCACCGGCACCGGAAAGCGCGACAGCTACCCCGATCGTCCAATCCGGCGCGGAATCGAGCGCGCCAGCCGACACAGCAGTTCCTGTGGCTACGGCTGTGGCGATTGCCGAAACCTCGCCGGGACCAGCTTTTTCTCCAGCGCCCGCAGAGTTGGAACCGCTGTCCCAACCTGCCCCTGTCGCGGAAGTCGACGACGCGAAAGACGCCGAGCAACTGGCCGGAATCCTGGCAAGATATGCCAAATCAATCGCCAAGCGCGCGTCTGCCAAGCATGCCGAAAATGAGGCGCAGCAAAAGGCTGCGGCGAACGCTACGTTGCATGGCGACGCCGCGCCCGGCGTCACGCCCAACGCGAGGGCATTTTCAACGCTGGCTTTTCGGCTGCATGGGATACGCGAGCTCACGGTCCGGAAAAACCCGATCGCCCTGGCAATCATTGCGTGCCTCGTGATTGGAGCGGCGCTGGGAGTTTCGTGGGACGTAACCCGCATGTTGTACCCCCAGAGTTCTCTACCGTTGGCTGCCATCGCGCGGCAAAAGCTCCCAGCGCTGCACGTTAAAGCATCGCCATCGAAAATAGGGCCGTCGAAAACAGCATCAGCAAAGGCAAATAAGACCGAAGCCGCGCCTGCCCCGCCAGTGCCAAAGATTCAGCCGCCAGCCGCCGCACAAGTGCCTGCCGTGCGAATCGCGAAAACTCCGGCAGTGATGGTTGTAAAGGTTGTGCCCACGCGGAGTGCCAAAGAAGTTGAGAACCCCGCGGCACCCGTCGTGTTCCGGATGGAACCGGGCCCGGATGCGCTCGGCTCCGATCAGACGCCTGTGGGAGACGCGAAACCTCGAAGGGGTGAGCTAAGCCCGGAGATGGTTCCTGCAAGAATCCTCTCTCAATACCAGCCGCCGCTTCCCAAGTGGGCGAAAGACCTGGACCTGGGCGGCGTTGTGAAACTCGACGCCGTAATCGATGAAAAGGGAGACTTGAGACAGATGAAGCTCGTTTCGGGTCCACGTGTGCTTGAGAGCTCGGCCGAAGCAGCCGTTGGGCTATGGATATTCCAGCCCGCGCTCAAAGGCGGAAAACCCATCGCGGGGCACATGATCCTGACGGTAGAATTCCAGAGATAGGTTCAGCAAGCCCGCCACAGAGTCGTTACCGGTGACGCAGCCACAGGAAAAAGCCCCACACGCCACCCAAAAGAAGAGCGCCGCCGTAGAACCAGTGCGCACCGGGCAGTCCCACGAATCCCATGAACAGCATTCCGAGCACCACGACCAGCCCAACTGGATGCCCCGTAAAAAGACCCGCACCATAGCGCCCGAATGGAACGACTTTCGTCGGGTCAATTTCAGTTTCGCGTCGAACGGTTTCGCGAGGGTCCCGGTGCGAAATTCGGCTGGGCCAATTCATTGGTTATACGATACGCGTTGAGCGCGATCGCGCCAAGCGGCGGCTTACCCTGAGGGCGCCTGAGTAAACATGGCAAATGCCTACGGATCGACGATCAATTTGCCCTTCATTTTGTCGTGCCCGAAGCCGCAGAATTTCGCGCATTTGAAATCGTAGGTGCCGGGTTCCTCGGCAACGAAATCGACCATCTGATCGACGCCTTTTTTCACTTTGCCGTTCTCATTCGGATGATCGAACACTAGGCCGGGCATGCTCTTGTCGGTGGCTCCCTCGGGATAAACATCCAGCTTCACGCCGTGCGTCGCGTCCTCGGAATGCACTCGCAGCTCGACGTGCTCCCCTCTGCGAACGTGGATTTCGTTCGGAGTGAACTCATACTTCTTGGCCGATATCTCGATGACGCGCGGCGGCACCGTTTCACTGCTAGGGCCTTGCGCGAAAGCCACCCAATACGCCGCCAAAGAGATCCCGATAGTCGCCGCCACCAGAATGAGTGCCTTTCGCACTGTGCCTCCTATCGAGCCCATTTCTTTCGAAGAGCTTAGGATGCGCCGGACCCGCAGACGTTGCCCGCGATGTGCGTGACATTCCGGCGAAAGGCGTAAAGAAAACGCGCGGCTCCCGGTGGCGGATGGGAGCCGCGCGTTCACATCTGCGGGAAGGCTTCAGCAGATGTTGGCCGAGCCGAACGATTCAGCGGTTAAAGAGATCGGCGGATGCGGCGAGCGCAGGATTCTCGCGTAAGAGGCGATGGAGCTTGGCGCGTAAGCGCTCGGCGTCCATCCCGGCGGATTGGCACACGACTGGGAAATCCTTCTGATCTTGAAAGAGGTACTCTTCAGCCTGCCGTTTCGAGCGAAGAGGACCGGAAATCCATTCCTGAATCGCTGTCACAATCACTGCCTGCCACAGGCGCTTTTCAACGCCCGTCGCTACTTCAGCGAACATCCCTGTGTCCAGCACCCCTGCATTTGTAGCCATTGTTTCCCCCGAGATATGCCGCGGCGACTGGGTGCGGCGGAAAGTCGTTTCGGGTGAAGGCAACGATTTGGCCGAAGGGACACGCAGGCGTGATGTTTCTCAGCGCGATGTGCCGTTTCAGTGAAGAGCGCCCGCGTTGCGCACACACGACTTAGCCTTTTGAAGGTCGTGGGCCAATTTGCGCCCGCGGTGCGATGAGGCTGTCAGGAGGCAAGGCGCGCAAAAAATTCCCCGGGGTGGACAAAATTGCCGCTGCCGCTGGGAACTGGTGCAGCGACTGGCTAACGCGCCGTCGTCGCGCGCTCGGTGAGGATCTCGCTGATTGCCGCGAGCGCCCGGTCAATTCCGGCGCGATCCACGTCATAGTGCGTCACCATGCGGATGGAGTACTTCCCGGTCGGTCCGGCGAGGATGTTTTGCTGGGCCAGCGCGGCGCAGATATCGGCGGCCGTGCGGCCGGTCTCAGTGACGTCGAAGATCAGGATATTCGTCACCACTTTCTTCGGGTCGATAGCGACGCCCGGCAATCGCGACAACCCCTCGGCCAAATAACGCGCATTTTCATGGTCGCGATGCAGATTCTTTGGCGACTCCTCGAGCGCGACGAGCCCAGCCGCTGCGAGCACTCCCACCTGCCGCATTCCGCCGCCCAGCAACTTGCGCGTCGCGCGCGCCTTCTCGATGAAATCGCGCGACCCGACCAGCATCGACCCGACCGGCGCGCCCAGCCCTTTCGAGAGGCAAAACATCACCGAATCGAGCTTGCGCGTGATATCGCCCACGCTGCGGCCCGTCGCCACCGAAGCGTTGAAAATGCGCGCGCCGTCCAGATGGACCGGAATCCCCGCGGCGTGCGCATGCTCGCAGATGTCGTCGATGATTCCCGGCGGATAGACTGTGCCGCCGTGCATGTTGTGCGTGTTCTCGAGTTCGATCAGCGAGGTCTGCGCGCGATAATAGATGTGTGGCCGGATCGCCGGTTCGACCAGGTCCCACGTGAGGACGCCTTCCGCCGTCGGCACCGTATTCGGCATGCAGCCGGCAATCGCGGAGACCGCCGCCATTTCGTAGAGGTAAATGTGCGCGTGCCCCTCGCAGATTACTTCCGTGCCGGGCCGCGTCCACGTCTTGATCGCGGTGAGATTGGCCATCGAACCGGAGGGAAAGAATAGCGCCGCTTCGCGCCCGAAGATTTCAGCGGCGCGCGCCTGCAGCCGGTTGACCGTCGGGTCCTCGGCGTACACATCGTCGCCAACTTCAGCATCGGCCATCGCCCGCCGCATCGCCGGCGTCGGCCGCGTCACAGTATCGCTGCGAAGATCAACAGTGGACTGCGTAGCAGTTTCGGCCATGCCTCTAATGTAGCTCACCCCGCTTCCCCGGGGTGAGGCTTTTTGCACCCTGACGAGCGGGAATTACACGCGTCGGGCAGAATGCAGGATCACGCTGCCAAAATTCCACGAGGCGATCCGGATATCGGCGAAGCCGGTGCGTACCATCAGCGCGGCAAGCTCGGGCGGCGAAGGGAACTTCGCGACGGAGCCGGGAAGATACTCGTAAGCCTCGGCGCTACCGGAGATCGCGCCGCCAATTCGCGGCAAAATGTGCTGAAAATAAAAGCGGAAGAGGCCGGCCATCGGCCCGGACGACGGCTCGGTAAATTCGAGGATCCCCAGTTCCCTGCCTCGTTTCAAGACGCGTGCGAATTCGCGCAGACCGTCTTCATAATTCGCAAGATTGCGAAATCCGAAGGCCGTCGTCACCAGATCGAAGCACGCGTCCGCGAACGGCAAGTGCAGCGCGTCGGCGGCGGCGAAAGCGAGCGGAAGATTCGCGGCGAGCGCTTTCTCTCGAGCGCGCGTCAGCATCGGCTCGACGAAATCGCTCCCGAGAATCGGCAACGGTTGCACGCCGCCTTCGGAGGCACGCGGCCGCAGGCGATCGAGCGCGAACGCCAGATCGCCGGTGCCGCAGCACACATCAAGCACCCGCGCATCCGGCCGCCGCAGGATTTCGGCGAAACAGTTCGCCGTCCGCCGCCGCCAAAGATGATCCAGCGAGAACGACAGCAGATGATTCAGGAAATCGTAGCGCGGCGCAATCCGCGTGAACATCTCGCGGACGTGCGCGGACGCCTCGCGTTCGTCACGAGAGCCTCCGGGGCGCGTCCCGGCAAGCGGCGGCGATTTAGGCGCAGCGATCATAAGTGAATTGGAAACGTAAAGCCCGGAAGTAAGACTACATGCAGCGGCACAGGCGGCGCAAAAGGAATCGCGTGATCGCCCTTACTTGGGGCGCCATCGCGACAAGTTGTTGGCGTACAGCCCGATGCAGAAGAGGTTTGCCGGAACGAACCCGAATTGAGCCGTTCGAAATCCGATCAGGCAAATGACCGCGCTATTCAACGCGGCCACTATCCATCCGTGCCACATCTTCTTCCCGACCAATATCGTCGAGATCACCGTGAGCACGCATGAGATGTAGTCGAGTCGCAACATCGGCGTACCCAGAATAGTCGATCGCGATTGCCTGTGGCCACTGGCCGAAGGTACAGGTTGAGCGAGAGGTTAACTGGCAAGAATCCGCGAGCCTATTTCGCGCGCAGGCCCGCATGACGCGCGATCGCCGGCAGCGCGGCGAAAGAACGCGAAACCACGCGCCACGGAATCTCGATTCCCCATCGGGTGCTGCCGACGCGGCGCGGCAAAACCCAGCGAACGCGGCCCGCGCGTGCTTTCTTGTCGCTCGCGAGAATCGGGCGAAGCTCGGTGGCGCGAATCTTCCCGAGCGACGGTAGCGGCCCGACGCTCGCAACGAGCCGGATAATCCGCTCGGCATCGGACTCCCGCAAACGCCCCGTGCCGACCGCCAACAGCGTCGCGCCCAGCATCCCCCAGCCGACCGCTTCACCGTGCAGAAACCGCTTGTAGCCGGTTGCGGTCTCGAGCGCATGGCCGAGCGTGTGCCCGAAATTCAGAATCTGCCGCAAGCCGCCTTCGCGCTCATCCGCACTGACCACACGCGCCTTGATCGCCGCCGATCGAGGAATGATGTAGGCGAGCGCGGCGGGATCGCGACGAAGGATCGCATCCATGCGGCGCTCGAGATAATCGCAAAGCTTCGCATCGGCGATTACACCGTACTTAATCACCTCATAGAGCCCGGCGCGGAATTCGCGGTGCGGCAGGGTGGCCAGCGTCGCGGGATCGGCGATTACCAGCCTCGGAGGATAAAATGCGCCGACGAGATTTTTTCCCTCCGGCAAATCGACGCCCGTTTTTCCGCCGATCGCGCTGTCGACCTGCGCCACCAGCGTCGTCGGAACGTGCACGAGCCGCACACCGCGCAGATATGTCGCCGCGGCGAAGCCGGCGACGTCGCCCACCACTCCGCCGCCAACAGCTACGACCACCGCGCGTCGATCCGCGCCCGCTCGGACCAGCTCCCGCGCGATGCCTTCGACGGTGGCGATGCGTTTCGCCGATTCGACGTCATCGAAGAGAATCGCGCCCCGCGCGGCCTTGCCGAAAATCTTGGCCAGCGGCCCGCCCCAATATCGCCACACGGTCGGCGACGAAAGCATGAACGTGCCCGTGGAATCGCCGAGCCGCCCCACGAGCGACGCAGCGCGAGCCAGCGCGCCGGGCGCGCAGTAAACGTTGTAAGGGCCGGTGGAACTGCTTACGCGAATCGTCGGCATGCGATGGCAAATGTAGCAAAAAGAAAGCAGGTTGAGGAAGCAAACGCGCGTGGAACAAATTCACGCGAATCAGCGTATCTAAAGTGGAGGCCGAAGCGATGCTGACGTTCGTGCTCTGGTGCATTCTGTTCGTGCTGTGCTGGCCGCTGGCCCTGCTGGCGCTCGTGCTCTACCCGATCGTCTGGCTCATTCTGCTGCCCTTCCGGATCGTCGGCATCGCCGTTGGTGGTGTGCTGGACTTGATTTGGGCGATCGTCACGCTGCCGGCACGGATGCTAGGCGCGCACCCAAGACCGCGGCGAGCATGACGTCTCTCGCGGCCAGACGAACTTTTATCGCTCGAGTTCGGCGACAGATTCGAGGATCACATACCCGACAATCGAGAAGCTGCGCTGGCTGAGTTTGTCCATCGTATCCTGCGGCGTGTGCCAATAAGCTGAATACCCGTTGAGGTCGATGATGTCGACGGCTGGGACATTGCGGCTCAAGAACGACTGATGGTCGTCCTCGACGGCACCCTCGCTCGACAGAAAAATATCCTTGTATCCCAGCCGCGCGGCGGTGGACCAGACAAGATTCGTCAGCCACTTCGTCGAGTTGCTCTCTCGCGGGATTTCCAGATTCTTCTGCCCGATCATGTCGGCCAGCATGACGGCGCGCACGTGCTTCAGTTCCCCAGATAACTCCATGCGAGCGGCTAGCTCGCGCGAGCCGTATGTATTGTCGGTGCCGGCCCACTGCGCCTGCCCATTCACCACAACCTGCGCCTCTTCGCCGTCGACAAACGCGATCCAGACCGCATATTTGCGCTTGGGGCCGGCGCACAGCAGCCGCGCCATTTCCAGCATCAACCCGCTTGACGATCCTCCGTCGTCCGCTCCGACGAAATTGTCCAGCCGGAGCGTGTCGTAATGCGTCAGTAGCAGTATGATTCCCTGCCCGGTGCCGGGGACTTTCGCGATGATGTTCTTCATCGCGAGCGAACCGATCGGCGTATCGGCGTGAAAATCATCCGTATCGGCGGCGCAGCCGAAGCTTTTCAGCTGGTCGACGATGTAGTCCTGGGTTCGCTGAATGGCATCCGATGCAGGCGGGCGCGGGCCAAACGCGACAAGCTTCGCGGTGTAGTCGTACGCGGCGGCGCCGTCGAAGCCCCCGGACTGCGCGGCTGGCAAAGCCGCATCGGCCGCCGCGATCGCCGACCGCTGCGTCGAGGTCGATGCCGAGTCCGAAGACGCCGGCGCAGCAGGTCCAGCAACCGCGGAAGCGCCCGCGGGCGCGGAATCGTGCCCGCACGCGGCAGGCAAAATGGCAATCGTGGCGAGCATCGCCGCGAGAAGCGCCCTCCGCACCAGGCTCACGCGATCACGCCCCAGCCTCGGTCTGTTCTTTCGCGCGTTTCCTCCGCACCACCACGTACGCCACCAACACGCTCACGAAATACAGCCCCACCATCGGCGCCATAAAGACGATCATCGTCGTCGCGTCCGGCGTCGGGGTCACGATCGCCGCCGCCACCGTGATCAGCAGCATCGCATAGCGAAAATTCTTCAATAGAAATTTCGGCGTCACGATCCCGAACATCGAAAGGATGAACACCACCACCGGCATCTCGAAAATCACGCCGAGGCCTACGAGCACCACCACGATCAGCTCAAAATACTCGTTCACGTTGATCAGCGGCTTGATGGGCCCTTCGTTCGCGAACCCCACGATGTACGTCAGCACGCGCGGCAGCATGATGTAGTATCCGAAGACAAGCCCGCACACGAATAGAAACATCGCCGACGTGATAAAGCTCGCCACCGCGCGCCGCTCGTGCTTGTAGAGTCCCGGCGCCACGAACAGCCACACCTGGTACAGCACCCACGGCATTGCAAGCACGATCCCGAGGTACAGCGAAAGCGTGATCACCAGGCTCACGTACCCCGCAGGGTTCGTGTAATAGAGATTCGGATCGATGTGGTTCGCCTTGAGCGCGTCAATCATCGGCTGCGTGATGAACGTGATGAACCGTCGCGCCACCACGAAGCCCAGCAGCATCCCGATGCCCACCGCAGCCAGGCTGCTCACGATGCGTTTGCGGAGCTCGACCAGGTGGTCGAAGAACGACATCGACCCGCCGGCTTCTTCGTCGGTCCGTTCGCGGAGGAGGCGTTCAGGCTGTACGGGCGCGGCCATCGTCTACTTTTGAGGGACTTTTTCGGGAGATTTCTCGTCTGGCTCAGGCGCCTTGTCGGCTGAGGAAATTTGGGCGGATTCCGGCTGCAGTTCGGGATTCTGCGGCACGTCGAAATCGTATCCGGCGAGATAGGGATCGTGCATCGGATCCATCACGCCCGCCTCGATTGCCGTGGCGTTTGCCTGGCCTGGCGGCGGATCGGACGGCTGCGATGGCACCGCTCGCGCTGGTTCGGAAGGCACTGGCTGCGGCCCGGTGGCGGCGGGCTGCGCGGCAGGCGTGAGCGCGGGGGAAGCAGCGGCGGATGCGGGAGGCGGCACGGCGGCGATACGGCGCGTATCGGCCTCACGCTCGAGGTCGCGCATGTGGCCCTCAAATGTCGTGCGCAGGTCGCCCGTGGCGCGCCGGAATTCCGACATCACCTTGCCGAAATTCCGCGCCAATTCGGGCAGCTTCTCCGGCCCGAAGACGACCAGAGCCACCACGAAAATCACGATAAGGTGTGGAATGCTAAGCATTTTGCAGCCCTGTTGGCGGCGTCGCAGCCCCTGTTTCGCATAATAGAAGAGGGCCACAGACGTGTCAAACGAACCAGTGCAACCCCGTTGCTGGCGAGAACGGCTCAGAATCGAAATAGAGATTTCTCGACAGGGACTATTTCAGCCTTCTCGAGTCCCGGGAAGAGCGCAGCCGCCACGAAGACCCATAGAAATGAAGAGATCACGAATACCGGAACAAACAGAAGCAGCGCGAGCCCAAGCCCCAGCCCATATGCGTGAAGGAGGTACAGCATGATCGACGAAGCGACGGAGAGCCCTCCCAGCCACAGCACCCAATTCGGCATGGACATCACAAACCGTGCCCCGCAACTTGGGCACACAAGTGATCGGGTGCCTGCGGCCTCGATTCTTGAGACGGCACGGCTGCACGCTGGACACATGACAGCCGGCATGTCGGTTGCGGTACGAGCCGCCCTTCTGTGTGCGTCATAAAGCATGAATGTCGACGAAATCAAACCCATCGTCACAGGAGCCAGCAGCGAGCCCGTCTCGACAAAGAGGAAGCCCGGGATCAGGCCCCCGACAGCGGCACCTAAGGCACTAAAATCGCTGCCGTACAGGTGAGGAACGGCGCAAACAACGGCGGTGATCACCACCCCGACCCAAGCAGGGCAACCAACGTGAATGAGAGCAGTTATGCAGAACGCGCGCCAGAACTCGGGTGAGAATTGACTTAAAACAGTTAAGCCGTATTTGTTAGGCAAGCCAACCTGAGGATACGGATCGTCGCTCTTCGCGGACGGGACGCGCCGGAGCACGCCGCCGATCGCGATTGGAATTACGCTAAAAATGGCTCCGAGTGTAACGGCCAGCCGCCAGGTATTGGTCGACAGGCCAATGGAACGCGCAGATACAGCGGAATTCCACATTAGCAGGAGGACCGTCAGCAGCAGCCCTACTTGGATGCCTAGGTCTGCGAACCAATCGAGCTCCTTGGCCTTTTGCTCGATGTCCGGCGGCATCGGCGCAAGTCCCCGGTGAAGGCCCCATCGGAAACGGGCTGGATTGAACGGAAGAAAATACAAGACGAGGCAAGCAACAAGCGCCACGATAGCGGTGCTGACTGACATTTGCGGCTGAGATGTGCTGATTATACCAAAGGCGTATTTCTCCTTTGCAGGATCGCAAGCGTTTCCGACAACCCGATTTAGGGCAGAGCTGAAGTCGCCGCCGATGGTCGCCCGGATGGGCTGACTGCATCAGCGGCCACCGCCGGTGGCGTTGCCTGCTTCAATTGCGCGATCTCAGCCTGGACTCTGGCCCACTCTTTCTTCTTCCGCTTAATCGCGTACGGCGCGTTCGGGTCCGCGAAGAATTGCAGAAGCTCGGCCCGGATCTCGGGCGAAGCACCGCTGAAATTCTGCTTTGCGAGCGCGTCGAGTAGTTCCGCCTGCGTCTCGTCATTCAACCAGTATTTCCCGGGGCCGGTCACGCTGCCGGTATCGAAATTATCGTTGGGGATGTCCGGTTGGCCCGCCTCCACTTCGCTCAGCAGCTTCCGGTAGTGATCCAGAGTCGCATTGAAACTGGCTTCGAACATCTGCTCGGTCTGCGGCGTAGGCGTCCGAAGCTCCAGCACCTTCAGCGGGCCAATCTTCGGAAGGATCTCCACCAGGAATGCCAGAAATCGCTCGCCGAAAGTGGGCGGCTGATAGTCCCTGCCCCAATACTTCTGGTAACTCGAGCGCTTGATATTGTAGAGAAACTTCCTTTTCGTCATGCCGGGTTGATCCCGCAGGATATCGTCTTTCTTCAGGCTCCACGCCACCCGCGTGGCCTTGGGCAGCAGCCGGCTGACGTCGTAACGGTAAGAACCGAGCACCTTGTCCTCGTCTGAGAGAACACTCTTGAGATCCAACCCGTAGGTCTCCTGAAACGCCTGTTCCAGCAGCGGAACGGAAACCTCAAAGCCGATGAAGTCGTGGTAGCTCGTGGGGGCGTAACGTCCCTGCGCTACCTCCAGAACGTCGAATCCAAATTCGGTCTTTACGTGCGCCAGGGGGTCTTCTTCATATGTCACCACGTCGCCGTACTTCTTTTTCATCTTGGGATACAGAAGGGGGACCGAGCGATTCACGCCGACCAGGTGTCCCTCGTTGTCGGCTGCGTAGTGAGAGAGCGCGCCGAGCGCAAAGGCGTAGCCGTCGAGGTCCTTCGAATCTCGCAGCAGCGCCAGAATGAAATCGCCGCTCCGCACGTAGTGGGCCAGATCGCTGAAGAATTTGCTTCCGTGCGGGTAATAGCCCATGTCCTGAATAATGGCGCCGCCGTAGGCGTACCCATGCGCTTCTTTGAGTTCGTCGCTAGTAGCTTGGGGAAAACGCTTCAAGAGTAGCGGGCGTATGTTTGCGTCCCATGCGCTGTCGATGATGGCTTCGTGCGATAAGACGGCGTAGCCTGCGCTCTCGGCCGGCCAGCCCAAGGACGCGAGAAGCGCCAGCATCAGCGCGCAAGCTCTCGCGAACCACGTTCTGCCTCTGCCGCTTCGCCTTCCGCCCATGCCCGCCGCCTCTTTACACTCTTCGGAACTTCCGATCTAAACTTTATAGCACATAGCGCCTCTTGAGCGCTTCGAGCTCCTCCAGCGTCCTCGGCCAATCCGCGCGCAACAGCCGCGACAAACTCCGATCCGCGAGAACCTTCCCGCCGGTCTGGCATCGCGCGCAGTAATTCGTCTCGTTGTCCGCGAAGCGAATCCGCTGAATCTTTTCCCCGCATCTCGGGCATGCGTGCCCATATTTCCCGTGCACGGCCATATCCTCGCGAAACGCAGTCACCTTCTCCGGAAAGCCATCGCCCGCCTCGGCGCGCAGCCGCTCGATCCACAGCTTGAGCGTCTCCCGCGTCGCGGCGAAAAGCCTCTCCCACTCGTCGTTGTTCAGCTTGTGCGTCAGAGTGACGGGCGACATCTGCGCCTTGTGCAAAATCTCATCCGAATATGCATTGCCGATGCCGCTCAGCAGCCGCGGATCGGTCAGCGCCCTCTTCAGCGTGCGATTTTCGGCCGTAAGCACGGCGCGAAACTCCGCCAAATCGCTCGCAAAAACATCAATGCCTCCCGGGTCGATCGAAGCCAGCCCCTCGTCACCCGCCACCACGTGCAAGGCTGCGCGCCGTTTTGTCCCGGCCTCGGTTAGCACGAGCGAGCCATTGGGAAAATCGAACGCCGCCAGATTCTGCCGCCCGGAAAGCTTTGCCCCCGCTGCCCGCCAGTGCAACCGCCCGGCAATCATCAAATGCAGGACCAGCCAAAGGTCGCCCTCCACACCAATCGCGATCCGCTTGCCGATCCGCTGGAGCTTGCGCACCACGCGTCCCTCGACAGCGGTAATCGGCGGCTCCGCGGTTCGCAGCAGAAAAACGCTCGCCAGCCGCACGCGCGCGAGACGCTGCCCCACAATCCGCGATTCGAGCGCGCTGATGTAAGTGGCAATATCCGGGAGTTCCGGCATGGCTAATTGGACGACGGTCCCGCCTTCGCGTCGCGCCAGATCCTATTCTATCCATCGCGTTCGGGCAGCGTGCAGATTCTGCTGCCGGCATCGCAACTGCGGAGCAGCGATCACCGAATCAACGGACGGTCTTACGCGATTCGAGGTCGACCAATGATCAGGCTGTGCGGTGAGGCGGTCGGCACAATCTGCTCCAGTTCGAATCCGCACCGCGCATACAATTCGCGGTATTCATTCGCGGTCCGCTCTCGGCCACCATGCATGACCAACATGTGCGGGTCCAGCCACATACCGAAGGTGGGTTTCGGAGGATCCGGCACGATTTCTTCAATCAGCACCAATCGAGAGCTGGGCTTCATGGCCTGGCGCACGTTATCGAGGATGACCTTTGCTTCCGGGTCGGCCCAATCATGAAGAATCCAGCGCAGGGTATACGCGTCGGCACCCGCAGGCGCACCCTTGAAGAAATCCCCTCCCATCGGTTCGACCCGCTCATGAGGGATTGCGCCGGCCAGCACCTCGGGCTGATCGAACAGGATTCCCCGGCAAGACGGATGCGCCTTCAGAATATCCACGAGCTGCGTCCCGATTCCCCCGCCGATGTCTGCGATCAGGGGAAAGCGGCTCCAGTCGAAGGCGGCCGTGACCGCGGGCGTGATAGCCGCGCTTAACGAGCGCATCGTCTCGTTGAAGACCGACAAAATTTGAGGATTGCGCTGGAACCATTCCCATGCGCTGCATGCGAAGATCTGATCGAACGCCGTCCCGCCGGTTTGGATGCTGCCGAGAAGGCCGGCCCAGGCCTCGTACTGGCCGTGGCCCACGGATAAGAGCGTACGCACGCTGGCCCATTGCGAGCCGGGAACGCTCTTGCGTAGGCACTCACTTGCCGGCGTGTTGGCGAACACTCCCGGCGAAACTTGTCGAAAGATGCCAATGCTTTCGAGCGCGCGCATCAAGCGAAACAAGCTTGATGCATCGGTTTTGGTGCGGCTGGCCAGAGTGTCAGCGGACAAAGGGCCCTCCGCGAGCAAGTCGGCCAGTTCCAACTCGGTAGCGACCGCCAGAGTGCGGCTCTGCCAGAAACCCATGATGATATTCAGAATCTGTTCGTGTGGAGCGGGTGACGCGGGCGCCTTGGCGGAAGTCGTTTCTGGCATCGTCTGGGTTCTCCTCCGCGCATGGTAGCTGATGCCTGGCGGACAATCACTTTACTTAGCTTGTATGCTCCCAGCCTGTGAGAGAGCCGTACGGTAGCGCCACGGAGATTCCCTCGATCTGACGGATTTTGCCGCTTTCGATCTTGAAGAATTCGCCCATTTCGACGCTTGACGGCCGCAGGACCACCGGGGGCATCGGAACTTTCCCGACGCCCTTCACCTCGGCGAATTTCACCTTCCCCGGATGATTAAACATGAAGACGCCGAACACGATTCCCATCTTTTCGTCGACCACGAGGTATCGCCGCGGATGGATCGAGTGGATGTACGTCCAAATTCCGGTGTTCATATTCTCGCGGATTCCCATCGAGTCGGGGCGGAACGAGTTCAGGTCGAACCAGCCCTTCGCCGTAGGGTTGTTGGTGTCCTGACCTCCGTCGAGGATGCGGTTGCATTGAGGATCGAAGGGCACCATGTTGCCCGAGGAATGGAGGATTCCTTCAAAATAGGTGTCCGCGATTTTTAGCATCTTCTCGCGCGACACTTTCTGCGATGCCGTGAGAGGCTGAAGCCACACGGGATTGGGCTGCCCGAATCTTTCGAGGGCCTTGGCGTCGTCCGCGTTCCGGTGGACGAGCGTCTCTATCTCGGTGATCTTGCCGCCTGCTACTTTCAGGCGCGCCAGAAGAATCGCGGGCGTGCCATTCTCGCGGATTGTGCCCTCGAATCCGACTTGCCCGTCATGCGGATCGGCGAAGTAAAGCTTGTAGGTTCCCATGCCGCTGGTGGTGCCCCACAGCGCGTCGCCGAGTTTCAGCGAAATCGTGTTCTCCGTGAACTTCACGTGCTCTGCAACGGGAATCTGCGCCGGATCGTGCGCGACGAGCGCCTTGAGGTACCGATCCATCATGCCGGTGAGGCAAGTATAGTCGCAGGACTCTTCGACGCTTGCGGCCGCGCCCCTCGCGCCGGCGGTCGTCGCATGGCCGCCTATCGCGAACGCGCACACCATCGCTATTGCCAGGCCCGCGACTGTTCCCAGTGTCGTTCGCATGTTCACACTCCTTGTTGAGTTCCTTCCGCGTCCGGGCGGGGCGAACGCGCGGATGTTACCACATCAAAGTCATTGGGCCGGCGGCGCATCCGCGTTTTTCTACGGCTCTGAACCTAAGTCGGGACGTTATCGAGGTGTGGATCGGCAATGCGGCAGAGATCAAGGCAGGCGAGTCCTCGCCCTGCTTCACTCCACCGTTTCTTCCGCTGGCCCTGGTGATGAATTTACTGAGGCAACTGCTCTGACTGAAGCTGTTCGTCTTGCGCCCCGGCAGCTTTTTTGAAAACTAACGTAACCGGAAACCTGCGCGCAAACTTGCTGTCGGGCTCGGCGTCCTGCGGCTGGATAACGATCGTCATCGTGCGTTTGTCGCCGGAGAGCTTGTAAGAGGCTACAGGCTGCCATCCGGAAGGATAAAACGACTTGTCGCCTGTGTCCGTCGAATGAGGGTCATACCCGAAGTGATGAAGATTCCCGGCATAATAACCCTGGGGATCCGATCGCCGGCCGATCGTCACTTTGGTGAAAACGCTTCCACCGACACGGCGAAACACAAACATTCCTCCAGTATCCGCGGGGGGCATGTAGCACTCCCATTGAATTTCGCCGGAATTAAGCATCTTGCCTCTGAAGTCAGGCTGTGCGTTCCGCACGCCGTCTCCACCTACGATATAGCCGTCGATACCCGAGTCGGTTGCGACAAATTGTTCTTGATCTCGGAAATGTATCTCACCCCACCACCAATCCCAGGTCGCCGTCCATGTTCCCAGAAGCCATTCGAAACCCTTCTGTTGTTCTTTGAACTCCGCTTTCTGGTGATCCAACCAGCCCGCCAAATTCAGTTGTGCCATCAAATGTTGCAGGTTCGGATCTTTGCTGTCCGCTGCACCGGCTGACAGAAGCTCCTGTCCCGCTTCGTATCCTTCGATGGGTTCGTTGAGGCTCAACGCCGCCGCCGCCCGCAGCTGCCAGATCAGCATGTCCTCATGATGCTGCTCCGCGAACGGACGACTTTCAGTCATAAACTTTTGCAGCAACATCTTCTGTTGGCCTAAATCGGTCGTCTGTTGCGCCTCCCGCGCCAGTTCGATCAGGGAGTTGTATTCCACCTTCTCCATCCCTGTGAGAGACGCGGGTGGCGCCACGCTACTTGCCGGCTGATTGGCGCTTGCCCCAGTGTCTGCCGTCTCCGGGGACGCGACGGCTTTATCCAGCAGCGCTTTCGCCGTGACCAGCCGGTGATCGTCCGGATACGCCAGCAACAAACCTGCCGCGAGCTGCTGTGCGTCCGCATACTTGCCGGAGTGGATCAAATCGGAGAGCTTCTTCAGCACTTCGGCCGGCGCTTGCCCGGCCGGTGCCGGATTAGCTGCGGCCTCATTGGCGGGAGCCTGAGGCGCCGTTTGCGCCTGGACCGGCGGCCGAACCATCAGCACCAGAGCGAATCCGAAAATGAAAGACGTTGACCGCTTCCCCATGATTTTTCTCCAATCCATCGTGCGCCCGAATGCAGTCGCGAACTTTCCAGTCAAAGGCATAGCTCTAATTAGCAGCCGGCAGTACCACAAATCCGCCACTCGCCAAATGCTCTTCAAAATTGGACTTCTCGATATACGCAGTGGAATTGCGGTATTCCGGCCCAAGATTCGAATCCATCACCGAATAGTAGATTTTTCCATCCGCTGTCCGGTACACACCGGTGACCACAACCTTGTGCTGGACTCCGCTCTTGTCGAGTTCGACCGTGGTAATGACAGGCTGCTTTGTGCTCGCAATTGCCCGGGCATAGCTGTCAGTGGGAACCGGAGCCACCTTGCCGAATTTATCTGCCACCAATAATTCCTCGGCGGCGTTTACTCCGCCGCGACCGCCATTTTGAGGTTCCGCGACGACGCTTTCCGGGTTTGCACGTTCCGCAATCGGATCCATCCCGAGATGACTGACGATATTTGTGAATTCAGCGTTCACTTGTTTCTCTGGCACGTGCGCGCCATTCGCGATCGCGTACAGCACGCAATCATCCTGAGTTTGCCGGCCGGTACCCATGTAGGACGCGCCGGCCGTGACGGATTCTGCCTTGCCGATATCTTTCACCAACTGGCCATAGTAGGGCGGCAGTTCCGCCGAAGCGGCGCCCGCTGGCGGCAGCGAACCGCCTGCCCTATCCATCTCATTGGCGAGCTCCGACGTCTTGCTCCATTCTTTCGGGATTGGTCCTTCACCGCTGGCGATTGCGTTAAAGTTCGCAAAGAAATCGGCGCGTTGCTGCGGCGTCTGGCCCGCTGCCTTGAATTGATCCGACAAAATTCCTTGGAGCTTTGCGTCCGCGTCGCTGTCGCCTGAGCGCGCGGCGGTCCACAGGTCTCGGATACTCTGCTGAACCTCAGGATCGTTTTTGTAGCGCGAGTCGATGGACATCTCCCACTGATGTTTCATCAGCGCCTTGTCTGCATCCGAGGGATTCGTTGCCTGAAGGGCGGGCGACGTCCCGTCGACCCGCGCCGGGTCCACAACGGTTGTGCTGGTGTGGCGCAGGTCAACGGCGCCGGAGCCTGCATTCTCGGAATTCGGCTCGGCTTTCCCAATAGGAGCGTTCCCGGTAGTCGCGCCGTCAAAGTCGGGATTTCCAACGCCGTCCAATAGGTGTGAATTGGGTTGTCGGGCCCCTGAATTTGCAGATCCAGCGGCCGGTCTGTTTCCTGCCTCAGCGGGACCATCCGGCTGCTGAGCATCTGCGCTTTGGTTTTGATCTTGTCCGAGCGCCTGATCGATCTCCTTCGCGGTTTGTTCCGCGTTCGGCTTTGGATTCCCGAGCTCATTGTTCGGCTCAGGGTCTTGCGAAAGATTGGCGTTGGCGAAGTCGTCCAACTGGCGCTTCGCATCCGTATCCGGTCCGTTACCAAGCGCGGCATCCAGCGATCGCAGAGTTTCTTGGGTGTTTGCCGGATCAACATGGGTTTTCGTCGTGCCGCGCAAGTCTACCGCACTGGGATCGGAACCCAGGTTCACCGAATCCAGTGCGGATTCATTCCCGCCGGCGGCCATTTGGCCGGAATTCAGGCTTCCGGCCGTGTCTGGAGCGCTATCCAATAGTTGGCCTAACGCGCCGCTGGTCTGCGCTGCCACGGCAACGTCTTTCAATCGTTGTTTCGCCAACGCGAGATTGTGGAGAATGTTTCCGTCGTTGGGAGTGATGGCCAGAGCTTTTTGAAATTCGTTGATCGCACCGGCATAGTTCTTGTGTCTGAACAGGTAGATGCCACTCCTGTTGAGCTGTTGCGCTGCCAGTTGCCGCTGCTGCATGGCCGGGTCCGGTGGGCTTGGGGGCGGCCCGAACAACAATTGATGGAGGCCCTGACCAATCATGTTGGCGCCGAGCGCTCCGATTTGCATGCCAAGCTGTTGCTGAGGTGTAAGGCCGAGATTGGACGGCACCGCACTTGTCGCGGTGCTACTCGATCCTCCGCTGCAAGTCACCTGACCTGAGCCAACGGAACTCGGGGGACATATGCATCCATTCTGGGCAACCCATGCATTGTAGTTGGACGCAGCTCTTCCCCCTGAAGCGATGCAGGCTTGGTACATCTGGGCGACTTCGGCGGCCTCTCCCTGCCCCTTCGCCGCGCTAGGCAAGCCCAGCATCACCACCAGGCAAACCATGCTTCCCATCAATATGAAAGCTAGGATCTTCCAGTTGGACACGCGGGATTGTGGCCTCAGGGCAAGATGTTGAGGGTGAGTATCGTCGCCGCAAATAGTACCGACGGCCGTTTGACGCACAATGTGCTTGCCTGACAACACCCGTAGAGTTGAGGTTTGGAACGCCCCTCCGCTCCCCGCGTGCCAGTCGCATCCCGGCGCTCCTGCAGTGTGGTAGTGATTCCTTGGGCGTCGTCACTCACCACACGAAGAGTCTTCCCCGCGCATACAACCTTATGAACAACAGCTCCGTTTGCCGCAGCGCGTCCGCTAAGCTACTTTTTCGGGCGCAAATGAAGTACGACGTTGGTTTGCTTCCCAGGTGCCACCCATACGCCCTCTCGCCATTCGGAGACACGGCTCCCATCCGACGCGCGCACGGAGTATTGCCCCTCGGGAAGTTGTGCGAACCAGAAGCGGCCCTGGTCGTTTGTGTCTGTGATTTGCAGGTGTGCGCCTTCCGTGGTTTGCAGCGTCACGTGTACCCCGGAAACCGGTTTGCCTGTGGCGTTCAGCACCTGGCCGCCGATCGTGCCCATCCCTCCGGGTCGCGCCGCAGCACTCACGCTTGCCGCTACCGCCGCACACAGCAATCCGACAACGAGCAAACTGAATCGCATGACAGGTTCTCCAAGGTCGCTAACCCTATTGTCCATCACGATGCGGCGGGCGAGTCGCTCCGGTGTCCGAAGCGCAAACATCGTCAAAATCAGCCGGCTTTCGAGGGCAAGGAGACGCGTTCACCGGGCACGTTCGTATCCTTCTTACCGGGACGTAGCCAGCCGCCGCCGCTTAAAATGCTGTTACAATCCCGCGCACATGGAACATCGCGATGATCGAACGTTCCGCGCGAAGCGCCCGTCGCCGGGGGCCATTCTTCTGGGGCTAATTCCTTTCGCGGCCGCGTGCTTCTCAGTGCCCCTTTGGGACCGCGTTTATCCCACGGTTTTGGGTTTGCCCTTCAATTTTTTCTGGTTGATCTCATGGTTGCTACTCACCCCACTCTGTATGTGGGGCGCATATTGGCTCGAGACGCACCGCGCTTCCGAGCCACGCCGCAAAGACGGCGGCACGCCGTGAGTTCAACCGTCGTTGCTCTGACCATAATTTCCGCCATCGTCGCGGCGGGTTCGTTTATCGGTTTTCTTGCCGGATCTCACCACAAGATGGATCTAGAACAATGGATCGTGGGCGGCCGGGGGTTTGGACTGCTGCTGGTCTGGCTGCTGATGGCCGGAGAAATCTATACCACGTTTACGTTTCTCGGAGCGAGCGGCTGGGCCTACTCCAGAGGCGCACCCGTTCTCTACATCATCGGTTACACCCTCTTGGCCTATGTGGTTTCCTTCTACTTTCTCCCCGAACTCTGGGAAGCTGGAAGAAGATATCGCCTTCAAACGCAGGGCGATTTCTTCCAAGTACGCTACCACAGCAAGTATCTGACCGCCTTCGTGGCCCTCTTGGGCATGATCTGCATCATCCCTTATTTGCAGCTTCAGATCACAGGCCTCGGCATCATTGTGGAAGTGGCGAGTTTCGGAGTGATCCATCGCACGCCGGCCATGGTGATCTCTTTCGGCATCGTCGCCGGCTTTGTATCCACCAGCGGGATCCGGGGAGTGGCGTGGGTCAGCGTATTGAAGGACGTTGTTCTATTCTTTGCCGCGGTTTTTGTCGGCGTCGCGGTGCCGTACATTTACTTTGGAGGAATTGGCCGGATGTTTGCCGCGGTCGCGCGCGCCAAACCCGGCCATCTGGTCATGCCGGGCGCGACCACGAATCTAGGACACGCCTGGTACGTATCAACCGTTCTGCTCTGCGCGTTTGGGTTTTACATGTGGCCGCAATTCTTCGGCGCGAGCTTTACCGCGAAAAGTGGCGATACGCTGCGCCGCAACGCCGTTGTGATGCCCCTCTACATCATCACGATGCCGCTCATGTTTTTCGTAGGCTTGGCCGCGCTTCTGGTGTTGCCTGGGCTCGCGAATGGCGACCTCTCCATGTTGATGATCGTGCGCAAGACCTTCCCGCCTTGGTTCCTCGGGGTAATTGGCGGAGCTGGCGCGCTCACGGCGATGGTTCCGGCGGCGATCCTGATGCTCACAGCGGCAAGTTTATTTGCAAAAAATCTGTGCCGCCCGATTCTGGCGCCCGGCATGACCGACGAAGAGGTTGGGAAGTTGGCGAAGATCACTGTCTTGGCGATCACATGCGCCGCCCTCGGTTCTGCCATTTTCAGCTCCACGACTCTCGTGGGCCTTCTGCTTTTGGGCTATGCCGGGGTGGCGCAGTTTTTCCCCGGTGTCGTGTTAGGCCTGTATTCCAGGCGAGCAACGAAGTCCGGCGTCTTCGCCGGAATGCTGACAGGGGTCCTCATTGCCGTTTCTCTCATTTTCACTAAGCACGATCCCATCATGGGTCTGAATGCCGGATTTATTGCATTGTGTTTCAACTTCGCGGTAACCGCAGTCGTGAGTTTGCTGACGTCCACAGGAGAAAGCGGATTTCTGCCGGACCTGATGTCATCCTCCGCCTTGTATACCGGAGACAGCCAGGAGCCAAAATAGCGGTTGGTTCTTGTGGTCCGCGCAGCGAAACAGCCTGCGCTGCCGGTCCCAGCGCGGCTATCCCTTCATCCCGCGCTGCCAGAGCGTGCACAGGGCGGTGTTGTACAGTGCCAGCGCGGTCGTAATCTGTCCCAGATGATTGTCGTGGGTCGACAGGTAGGCGGCTTTCCGTAGCACGTCGGCATGCAGGTTTCCTTCGGTGGAACAATCGATGATCACCGCGCCGTCTTTCACGTCGCGCACCAGGTCCGCCTCGGACTGCGCCGGAAATGCGGTCACGATGATGTCAGCCTTCCTGAGATACGCTTCCCGGACTTCCGGCCGCGTCTGCGGATGAATCATCAGCGCGGTGGCCCCGATCCGCATGAGCATGCTTTGCAGCGGAATGCCGATGCGCGGCGAGCTATTGCAGATCGCCACCGTCGGGCCGCTCTGCCGAGCATCCCGTGGAAACATGTTTTTGATCTCGCCGTGCTGGTGCAGCAGAGTGAGGATCGCTTTCGCCGTGCAGGGCACCACGCCTTCGTACTTCTCTTCTTCGTCGACGGTCTTGATGTTCAGCGCCATGCGGCCCGTGTTCTCGACGGTAAGCCCTTCGATGTCCTTCTCTGGCCGCACCCGCCGCAGAAAATAGTCCTCGGTCTTGCCGAACGGCGCCGGAAAAAAGATGAATGTCCCGTAGATGTTGTCGTGGACTTGCGCGCCCATCAGCAGCAGTTCGAGCGCGTCGGCACTCTGCGCTTCCTCGACGCGAAAATCCAAGCCGTGCTGCCGGAATTTCTTCCCCATGTAGCTGGCATAGCGCCGGGAGCCGCGGTCGACTTCCACATTCGGCAGCCGCGGCATAAACGCCGCCACGCGGATCTCCGCCCGATCGAGGCCGGTCTTCTCGACCTGCGCCAGTTTCTGTTCCGCCTGAGCAAACACTTCCTCGGCCGCCGCAATGCAGTTCAATCGCTTGCTCGGCGGCACTTGCTGCGTCCAGCTCATATCGGGCGCGAACGAACTCTTCTGCGCTATTTCCAGTGTGCCCATATCCTCGTTGATTACCACAGAATCCCCTGATTCCGCCACGGTTCGATTTCCGCAGGTTCCGCGTTCGATTTTAGGGGTCTTGCCTCAAACCAGCACGGACAGTCGCAAATCCTGCTTCCGTCGATGCGATCGCATCGTGAGTTGGCGCTAAGGTCCCTCGATCGTCTCTGCCGAGGCTTCTTGCGGCAGAGGTACCGCCTCGCGCGTGTCCGGCTCCGCCCGGCGAACGATCCACCAAAATACAGCCAGGGCGGCAAGCGCGAAGCCCGACATCACTTTCGCCAGCCCGCTCGGCGTGCGTCCATCGAACAGCAAGCCCGCGAGAGCGGCGGCGCCGGCGCCGGCCAACCATTGCAGGCAAACAATGATCGACGACGCCATCCCGGCGGCCTCCGACACCGGGTGCAGCGCGCCAACTGTGGCGTTGGGCGATATGAGCGAGCTTGCGATGGTAAGTACGAGAAGCAACGGTGTCACGGTTGCCAGTGTGGCCACGCCCGTCGCCGACAGCAGCCAGAGGAGAAGCGCGGCGCTTGTCGTCAGCGTCAGTCCGGTTCCCAGCAGCCGAAATGCCGGGACGCCGGCCATATTCAGCCGCCCGTTGAGCGCGGCACCCAGCATGAACCCAAAGGAAGTCAGTGCGAAGATGTAACCATACAGCCTCGGCGAAGCCCCCAATGTGCTAATCAGCAGCAGCGGCGAGGCGGCGATATACGCGAAAAGGCATCCGAAGTTCAGCACGGAAACCAGCGCGTAGCCGCGGTAGGTCCGGTTGCCCAGCACCCGCCGGTAGTTGGCCAGGAGTTGCCGCGGCGCCAGACTTTGTGTCTTCTCCCTCGCGACCGACTCATCCAAGCCCAGGCCCACGAACACAACCAGAGCCAGGCCGACCGCCCCCAGGACCGCGTAAATGCTCCGCCACCCGCTCAGCGCCAGAATCGAGACACCCAGCGTCGGCGCAATCATCGGCGCCACACTCGAGAGCACGGACATGTAGGAAAGCCGCGCCCGCGCCATCTGTCCCTCGAAAAGGTCGCGGATGATCGCCACGGCCAGCACTGTTCCCACGCCCGCTCCGGCGCCTTCGAGCAGCCTCCAGATCATGAAGGAGGTCATCGATTGCGCTACGGCGCAACCCAAACCCGTGACGGCGAATAACATGCATCCGGTCAGCAGAACCGGCCGCCGCCCGAACCGGTCGGACAGCGGGCCGAATATCACCGGAGCCGTCGCGAATCCCACCATGTAGAGACTCAGCGCGTAGGCCACCGCCGCGGGCGATGATCCCAGCGCATGCGCGATAGGAGTTACTGCGGGCTGGCCCATGTCGACGGAGAGCGGCGGCATTGCCGTGCACGCTCCAAGCAGCACGAGAAAACCAATAGACTCCGGCCGTATCTTCATGCGTTGCGCTCGATTCCCACTGGTCAAGCCCCGGCCGAAGGCACCGCGCTGTCAAGTCGCCGGCCGTACTCGTCTTGCCGGGTGAATGCGCTCATCTTCAGCGAAGCTTATCAGATCGTGGTAATGACAAGTCGGCCTTTGGCGTGCCCTTGCTATGACAACTCCCGTAAGTATCCTTTGAGGGGGCCACGAGGCCACGAAGGATACCTTGACCTGGTGATCTCCGAGTTGTAGCATGCTGTTCCCCCAGCAACGGGTCCGACCGGCGGGAGGTCTGTATGAACCTTCTCCAGTACGATATCTTCTCTGGTTTGCCACATAAGAATGCAAAATGGCTCGAGTCAGTTGAAGGGCTCGATGCCGCACGCGAAAAAATGCTAGAGCGGGCGGCCGAGCAACCCGGACCGTACTTCGTCTTTTGCGTCGAGGCGTACGCGGTTCTAGCGTCCACCAACACGTCGCCTGCGAATTAGGACGTCTACCGGACAAACCAAATTATTAAGCCGGGTTTTTGTGGCTCTTGATGTTCGCCTTTTATTCGCCTATAATGCCTCCGCACCAAATCAATCCCCGAACCCGCGAGGAGGACCCATGGACCACAAAGATTTCTACGTCAGCTACTGGGAAAGGGAGGCTCCGGCCACACGGAAGGTGATCAGCCGGATCCCCGAGGACCGCAGCGACTATCGCGCCGATCCGAAAGCGCGGACGGCGCGCGAAATTGCATGGCTCATTGTTCGGGAAGAAGCTGTGCTCGTCGAGTCCATGGAGAAAGGCGAGTTCACCTGGATCGAAGTTCCCTGCCCGGGCAAAGTCGGCGAAGTGATCGCGCAGTACGACCGGCAGCACGATGCTTTGACCAAGCGCCTCCACGCCATTCCCGCGTCGCGCTTCGAAGAGAAACTTCCGTTTATGATGGATGGAAAAGAAGTGATGCGGGAACACGGCTACAATATGGCGTGGGGATTCTTACTGGACCAGATCCATCACCGTGGCCAACTCTCGACATACCTGCGGCCCATGGGTGCGAAAGTGCCCGCGATCTACGGAGCAAGCGCCGACGAGCAGGCGTAGTTTCCCGGCGCGAGGCGTGCTGCGATGAGCGGTGCGCCGATGCGACGCGGCTCGAACGCATTTCGACTGCGGGAATACCGAGCGCAGGATTTCGAGAGGCTCTACGAAATCGATCAGCTCTGCTATGAGCCTGCCATAGCCTACTCGCGGCGCGAGGTTCGCAACTACCTGCGCTTTCCCGGTGCGAATTGCGTCGTGGCCGAGGCTGGCGCTGCCGCAAACACCAAGAAAAAATTCCACGAATCATCGATCGCGGGATTTTGCGTCACCGCGCATGAGGACGACTGGGGGTACATCATTACGATCGATGTCCTGGAAGCGTATCGACGACATGGCCTCGGCTCTCAGCTTCTCGCGGAAGCCGAACGTCGGCTCGCCGCGAATGGCGCGCGTGAGATCGCGCTCGATACCGCCGTCAACAACGCCGCGGCGATCGCGTTTTGGCAGAGGCATGGGTATCGAATTCTTGGCACACGCAAGGGCTACTACCCCGGCGGCGTCGATGCCTACGCGATGGCCAAAAAACTTCCGACCTAATTCACGGTCAGCGGAAGCTGGATTGTGCGCGTTACGGTGGTCGAAGACACCGTCACCGTTGCGGTCACCGTGATTGTGTATGTGCCGAGGGGCGTGCCCGGATCGGACGCCGCCGGGTCGCTACCGCCTCCCCCGCAAGCGACGAGCCCTGCCGCGAGTGCGAGAAGTAGCGCGGCGACCTGCATCCATCGGACGAGGCCGAGCCTGTGTTTTGTCGTTTGTGAAGCGACAATCAGAATCGCAAGGGCCGCCAAAATGGTGGCGAGGCCCGGGAGATTGCGAGGCCCGCGATCGGGCCGACTCGAGCGCGGAATGTAACTCGTCGATGTCGGCGTCGGCGCTGTCGTCGTGACGTTCACGGTGAATGGGCCGGCCGACGTCGGGGTCACATTCACGGTCGACGTCGGCATATTGCACGCCGCCTCAGCTGGCGCGCCGGAGCAGGAGAGCGCAACGCTGCCGGTGAATCCCGACGACGAGTTTACTTGCAGGTTGTAGGTCGCGGTCTGGCCGGGGGTGATGGGGGCGCTTGCGGCCTGGCCCGATTGGGGGCTGAAGCAAAAATCCTCCGCCGTGCCGGTGAGGGCGACGCTCTGCGGGCTGCCCTGCGCGTTGTCGTTGAGGCTGAGCGTGGCGTTTCTGGTGGATCCCGTCCCACAGGTGGAGGCTTCGAGCGGGCGGAAAGCGATTTGGACGGTGCATGTGCCTCCGGGCGGCGTGCTGCCGGACGTGCAGGAGTTGCTCGTAATGTCGAAGTCGCCGCTGCTCGGGCCTTTCACGCTCACGCCGGTGAATGTGAGCGGTCCTGCATTGGGTCCCGTCGCGCTGTTTGTAACCGTGATCGGCTGAGGCGTTCCCGCGCTCTCGGCGAGCTGACTGCCGAAGTTGACGCTGGACACCACCGAAACCGAAGCCGATAGAGCCACGGAGGCGCTTCCAGTGAGCGGCACCGCAAGTTGCTGCTCCGCGGCGCCGCTGAAATGATAGGAGACGTCGATTTCGGACTGGAACGACCCTGCCGCCTGCGGCACGAAAATCGCGCTGACGCTGCAAGTTGCAGTGGGATTCATTGCCATGCCAACTACGCAAGGGTTGCCGCCCGCCGCGAGCTGGAACTGGTCGGGATTCGCCCCGCCGAGCGAAGGCACGGCGTCGATCGTCATGGTCTGTTTCACGGGGCTCACCACCGTGAACGTCACCTGCTGCGGATCGCTCGCGGCGCCCACAGCCTGCGCGGCAAAACTCACGCTGACGGGCGAGGCCGCTAATCCGGGTGCAACGCCGAGCAGTTCGAACTCCTGCGGGCTGCCGGGAGCGTTGTCCGTTAGGAGTATCACCGCTGTCTCGTAGGCCGCGCCCGAAGGAGAAAAATCAACCAAAAACAGACACGAGCCGCCCGGGTTGAGAGGTTGCGACGTGCACTCCGATTGGTCCGCGAGTGAAAAATCCGCACTGTTCGGACCGGCGAGTGTGACCGTCGCGATATTGAGGGGCGACTCGCCCGTGTTCGTGAGGCCGAGGTATTGGGTCGCCGCACTGAAGAAACTCAAGCGCGGCAGATTGAAGGTCACAGCAGGCTCTAGCGCCGAATTTTCCTGGAGTTCGGCGAGGAAGGCGTCGCTGGCGGGCGGCGAAAAGCCGCAACTCGAGCAGGAAGGCTGGCTGCCATTGAGCGAACCGCCGCTCGAGGTGATGGCGGTTGGAAAATCGGGCGATGTGGTCGCGCCCGCGAGGTAGACGAGGTTTGCCGCGCCCGCCGAATTCACCGCGATCGCATTTCCGGCGGCGCCTCCGCTTTGGCTTGCCGAAGACGTGCCGCCGAGCGGCGTCGCATACGTAAGCGACGCCGCGCCGGCGGACGTGGGGTCAAACTTTGCCACGAAGCCAACTTGCTGGCCGTTGAACGGCTGAAAGTTGTCGTGCCAGGGAAAATCCCACGACGTAGTGGTGCCGCCGATATAGACCTCGTTTGGGGCGATCACGGCGAGACTCTGGCCGGCGTCGGCGGCTGACCCGCCGAGGTAGGTCGAATAGAGGAGTGAGGTTTGTCCTGTGGCGCCTTGTCCGACGACAACGAGAAAGGCATTCGCGGTCGCGCTCGGGTTCCGGCTCATGCTGAAACCGGTGACGAGGCCCTTCATGGGGAAATCGGTCGAGTCGGTGGCGCCCGTCACGTACGCACTGGGATTCGAATTCGTGTCGAGCGCGACGGCGAGCGCTTGATCGGTGCCACTGCCGCCGAGGAGCGTTGCGTAAACCAGATCGTTGGATCCTTGAACCAGCGGCGCGATTTTCATCAGGAATGCATCTGACCGGCCGCCTCCGTACGCGGTCTGAAGCGCATTTGTGAACGGGAAGGCGCTCGTGGCGTTTTGCACGCTTCCGGCGATGTAGGCGCTGGGGGGAGTGGAATTGGAATCAACGGCGATGCCGCCGACGCTCACCAGCGCGAGCGCGTTGGTCCCGAGATAAGAGCAGTATTTCAAAGTAGCTGCGCCGCCGGACGTTGCCGGAGGCTGAAAGATGGCAAGGAAGCCGTCGCTATGCTCCCCGTCCCATATAGTTTGATACGCGCCCGGGTTTGGGGTCACGGGCAGGTCGGCTGATGTCTTGTCGAGCGAGGTGGTGTTCGTGTCGGACGCGACGTAGACATTGCCGGAGGAATCGAGCGCGATCGCGCCAGTGCCGTTTTGCGATTCCGCGCCGCTGCCGCCGAAGAGCGTCGAGAAGACGAGGATGCTGCCCGAGGGATCGATTTCACTGACGGCGACGTCGTTGCCTACGCCGCTCGTGAGCGCGTTTGTCGGCAGCTTCGAATCGGTAACCGGGTAATCGGGAGACGTGGTGGTGCCGGTGATTGCCACGCTCCCAGCGCTGGTGACGGCGATCATACCGCCGGTCTGCGTTTGGCTGCCGCCGAGGAACGTGAGATAGACAAGCGAGTTCGCGCCGATGACGGTGGGATCGAGCTTGGCGACGAAGAACTCGGAGGTGCCGCCGCCGGGCCCGAGCGCGCGAGACATGCCGGGAAAAGTGCCTGGCGAAGTGGTGGTGCCACCGACGTACACTTTGCCCGCGCCATCGAGTGCTACGCTCGCCGCCAGGTCCGCGCCGGTGCCCCCGAGAAATGTGGCGTAGGCGACGGAGAGTGATGGATCGATGATCAGCGCCGCGTGCGGATCGTGCGGGCCGATGCGAAAGCCGAGCGAGCCGTCTGCTTCGAGGATGTAGGCGCCGTCGACGCGCCGCTTGCCAGCGACATTTGTGCCGGCGACCTGCGTGAGCTCTTGATACACGACGGGCCTCTTCATGCGGAGCTTGCCGCCAGAGGATTTCAGCAGGATGTCGCCGTTCGCGGCTTCCTCCATCGCATCTGCGCCCGAGAATTTGAAACGCAGCGCCGAGAGGTCGGCGCCGGGAGCGACGCGCAGGTCGTATTCGACGCCTTCGTCGTTGCCGTAGAGGACGATGCCGACGCCCGGGGCCGCGTTTGCAGCGCCGACCTCAGCGAAATGCGGGACATGCGTGCGCCAGTGGCGCGGATCGTTGCCGATGAGGTAGTTGGTCTCGCCGCGGAGCTTTTCTCGGCCTTGCCATGCCAGGTTGGATGCGTCGGTGAGGCGCATTGATATGATGTTGTCTCGGCGATTCGAGGTTCCGGTGCGTGATGCTTCCGCGATTTGTACCGCGATTTCGCGACTGCCGAGAAGAACCGTCAATCCCCTGCCGCGGCCGATGAAAGCCACGCGCGAGTTCGCCTGGCCGAGATTCGGCTCGAAGGCGAAGGGCAGCGAGAGCGGAGACTGGCGAGCAAGATTCGCGGCGCGCCGGCGGGCGGTCGGGAAAACGCCGCGGCCGGGCGCACTTCGGGCGGGGAGGTTACGGTCCGGCGTTCTCGCGAGGGATTTTGATGCGCAGCGGCGCAAAGCGATGGAGCGGCGTCTTTCTTGCGGCGAGAAGGCTTCCGGCGAGCGCCAGAAGATAGACGGCGAGGACGCACAGCCACAGCGATTTCCTGCTCATTTAGGCCCTCCTCCGGAAACGGCGGCGTTTCCGGGTTGGGCGGCTCAAGTGCAGCCGAGCCAACTGCCATTAGTAGTGGTGAGGCAATTCCCTACAAAGGGAACGCGTGAACTATCGCGCCAAATGCTCGCCAAAGTCAATCCGTGTTATTTCGGTGCGGGTAGCCCGGTCGAAGTTCCCTGGGCTAAAGCTCATTTTATTGGGGCGCGCTTTTCGAGGGTAAAAAAGGCCCACGTTTCCACCGTTCTGCGCTTCGCGCTTCCGGATGGAACTTACGGCCCGCGCGACTGAGCCGGCGAGACGCTGACGCTCGCAAACTGCCGCTGCTGGCGGGCTAACGGCGCGGCTGACTCCGATTAAAATTCGACGCCGGGGGCGGCGGATTGGAGTACGATGCGGGGTAGGAAGGGGGACAAAACATGGATAGACGAAAAGTATTGAGGTTCCTGGGAATCAGCCCCGCGTTTTTGGCGGGATTCCCTGCTAGCGCTGAGAAGACTCGGGCCCGAGTGGCGTCGTCGGACGGAAACGCCGGCGACTTGATTACCGTGATGAATCCTGCGATTGCCGGGAAGGTGGCGGAACGCGTTCCTCTGGTGCCGCCGCTCGATTCGCTGAACGGCAAATTGATTTACATGGTCAATCTTTCGTGGGAAGGTCCGGACGCCGCGAACTATTTTTATGGCGCGATGACGGACTGGTTGCAGCAGCACTATACAGGCGTCACAACGAAGGTGAAAGTGACGGCGGAAGGGATGTTCGGCGCCGATCCCGGGCTGCTGAAGGACATCACCGCCAGCGGGGCCGCGGCTGCGATTGTCGGCGTCGCTGGTTGAAACGGCTGCTGCGCGGCCGTGAGCCGCTGGGCGAAACAAATTGAGATGCAGTTTGCAAGATTCCCGCCATTGGCGTTGCCTCCTCCAACATCGTGCATTACGCAACCGGCTACGTTGCCAAATATCAGACGGGCATGCCGATCCGGTATGTGTCCGTGCCATTTCCTTTCACGGGGCAGCCACGCGCGGTCGACGTGGGCTATGTGACCGGAAAAGACATGCTGAGCGGGCGGCCGTTGATGACCGCCGTGATCGGCGCGCTGACCGATCCTCTGACGGCCGACGAAAAGATTTCGGGAACGCCGCCCGAGGAATCGCTTGAGCCGAGGATGCTTCGGCCGGACACCGAAGAAAACCTGCGCGTGATGTTCGACGAGAAGGAATGGACCGATTTCAATACGATCATCCTTCCCACCGAAAAGCGCGTCACCGAAATGCTGAAGGGGACGAGCCACAAGCCGGACGAGGTGATCAAGACGATCAACATCACCGGCGGGGCGCGGCCACTGACCGTCGAGAAAGTCGCTGTCAGCGCCGTGATGGCCGGAGCGTCGCCGGAACATTTTCCGGTGATCCTGGCGCTCGCGACGCAGGCGCCTTTCGGCAACTCGACCAGTTCGATGGCGAATATGGTCATCGTGAGCGGGCCGATCCGCGACAAGCTGAAGTTCAATTGCGGAACCAACGCAATGGGGCCGTACAACCGGTCGAATGCGGTGGTCGGACGCGCCTTCACGATCATGTCGAAGACGGCGGGCGACCTGCGCAACAACGTGAATGCCTGGGAAACGCTGGGCAACACGGCGCAGTACAATAATATGTGCTATGGCGAGAATGAGGCGTCTTTGCCCGAAGGCTGGCAGCCTCTCCACGTGCAGATGGGCTTCAAGCCGACCGAGAACGTCCTGACGGTGGGGACAGGCTGGAGCGCCATCGCGAGCGTGGGAGCCAGCCAGAGCATCTATCCGACCCACTATCTGATGCGCGATTACATGAGTTCGTTTTGCGCATCGGGCTCCGCCGCGACCGTCGTGATCGACCCAACCGTGGCCGGACTGCTCAAGGACACGCACGGGTTCCAAACGAAGGAGCAGTTGAGCGAGTGGTTCTCGAAGAACATACAGAAGACCGCCGGCTCGTATTGGGGCAACGGCGTGATTCAGAGCACGGCTGTTCCGCTGGCGTCTGCAAGGCCTCGAGCCTTATGCGAGCTGGAGGAAGCTGCCGGATGACGCGCTGATTAAGCCGTTCACCAACCCGCGGGCGATCCACGTGATCGTGGCGGGAGGCGGAGTGCAGACGATGTGGTTCGTCACGGACTACGGCATACGCCGGGGCGTGTCGATTGACCAGTGGATGTAGAATAGAGGTGGTTGGCGGCGGGCACGGGGCTCAGAGCGGGCCCCGTGCTTGCGCTGCGAAGGAGCAAAACATGAAGGCGCAATTCCTTGCTGCGTTCGTCTTGGGATCGCTGATGCTGATGCCTGCGGGACTTTCCGCGCAGAGTGTGGCGAAAGACTCGCAGCAAAAGGCGGACCACGACGCTGCATCCGCAAAGGATGCGTTGCCTTTCCCGAAGGCGCCGCGCATCACGGCCGAGGAAGTGGAGCGGCGGATCAAGAACAAGGAAGACGTGGTGATCGTCGACACGGACGATTCGATCAGCTACGAAGCCGAGCACATCACGGGGGCGGTCAACATCGTCTATGACCCCACCACGGATGCTAGCGCCGAGGACAATACGCTCAGCGCGCTGCCCGGCGACAAGCTGGTCGTGTTCTACTGCAATTGTCCTCATGAAGAAGACAGCGCGCCACTGGTCCTCGAGATGCAGCAGTTGGGCTACGACCTCGCCAAGGTGAAGGCGCTCGAGGGCGGGTTGGTCCGATGGGAACAGCTGCACTATCCGCTTGTCGGCACGGATATCAGCGTGGCGCAGGAAAAGGGCAACTGAGCTAGTCGCTCCCCAGAATCTGATCCGCTGTATTTTTCCTGATTCTTGAACCCGCCGTCGCTTGGGGTATGGGCGGAGTTGGGTATAGAATGCGGCCCGTCCCATGCTTGACCCTGCCAAGAACGAACTGCTGACCCAGGTGGGCCGCGGCACGCCGATGGGCGACCTCCTGCGCCGCTACTGGATGCCGATTGCCGGCGTGAGCGAATTCGACAACGAGTCGATCAAGCCGGTGCGACTGATGGGCGAAGACCTCACGCTGTACAAGGACCTCAGCGGAACCTATGGGCTCGTGGGGCGGCACTGCCCGCACCGCTGCGCGGATATGTCGTATGGATTCGTCGAGCAGTGCGGATTGCGCTGCAACTACCACGGCTGGCTTTTCGATCGCGATGGCCGCTGCATGGAGCAGCCCTACGAGGATGTGGCGCAGCCGGAAGCGCACTTTCGCGACAAGGTGCGCATCCAGGCCTATCCGGTCGAGGTGAAGGCGGGGCTGATTTGGGCGTATCTCGGGCCGCAGCCGGCGCCGCTGGTGCCGACGTGGGAGCCGTTCACGTGGAAGAACGGATTCGTGCAGATTGTTTTCGCCGACGTGCCATGCAACTGGTTCCAGTGCCAGGAAAATTCCGTCGATCCGCTGCACTTCGAGTGGATGCACATGAACTGGAGCGTGCGGCTGAAGGACAAGATGGGGCCGTATTCGCCGCGGCATCTGAAGCTGGCGTTCGAGGAGTTCGATTACGGGATCGTCTACCGGCGGATTCGCGAGGGGATGAGCGAGGACGACCCGATGTGGAAGGTTGGGCGCGTTTGCCTGTGGCCCAACGCGCTTTTCACCGGCGATCATTTTGAATGGCGTGTCCCGATCGACGATGAGAACACGTTGAGCGTGACGTGGTGCTTCAGCCGCGTGCCGAAGGAGCGCGAGCCGTACGTTCAGGAGCAGATTCCGGCGTGGCGCGGCCCGGTGCGCGAGGCGGAAACGGGGCGGCTGATTTCGAGCCACGTGATGAATCAGGATTTTGTCGCGTGGGTCGGCCAGGGGGCGATTCCCGACCGTACGCAGGAACATCTCGGCACGAGCGATGCGGGCATCATCATGATGCGACAGCGATTCTTGAAGGATATTGAGGGCATCGCGCGCGGCGAGGATCCCAAGGCCGTGGTGCGCGATGCGGAAATCAACCGCTGCATCGGATTGCCGATTGCCGACCGGAAGAATCTCGTCGAAGGCATGACGCTCGAGCAGATCGCGAAGCATCCGCTCGCCGGCGGACAGCTGCGCGATTACATCTTCCAGGCTGGGCAGCCTGTCGAAGTCCGCAAAGCCTATGCGGATGCAATGGGCATTGCGAAGTGACAACCAGCTTTGCGAGGAACGTAAAGACGCGCTCGTCGGGATAAGCCACTTCACTTTTGGCCGAGAGAGATGTCAATCCGAGAAGATATAGAAACGATCGTTGCAACGGTCCCTGGTTTTCAAACCAACTGGGAGCGGTTTCTAAAGGAATCGGCCGCGGAAGCGTCTCCGCCGTGGTACATCGGAATGTCCGAACTCGCACACTATGTCGTGGAAAGTTACGCTCGTGGCACGACGGCGGAGTTTCCGAGCCTATTTGCCACGGTCGAACGCCTTCTTCACGATCCTGACCCCGAACTCGAGGGCCTTATCTCGGTCGGCCTTTTTGAGGACATACAGAATATCGCCAGCCACCGCGACTTCGGCTTCGCCGTGTTTCGACCGTGGCTCGGTGAGCGAAGCGAGTTGGTCTGGGACGAAGTCGATGCCGGGATGCGAAAAATCTCCCTGTTGCAACAGGGAGAGAAGCCGCGATGGTGGCAGTTCTGGCGACATCGCGAGGCTCTCGATCCCGAAGAAGCACTGTCGCAGGTTGAGAGCCCGGATCTGAGGAAAATAATCGAGAGTATGTACCGAAAAAAGTGAATGGCGCAAAACCCTGAGCCCAGCTATCTGCGGATCGCGACGGAAGAAGCATTTGCCACGCCGGAACTGCTCGAGCGATGGCGAGCGCTCCTCCGGGAGGGCCACAATCTCGATCCGGGGTTCGTCGGCCAGTGGGGATATTTTCTGGGGCCGAGCCCGCGCGCGCAGGGCATCGCTGCGCGCATCGCCGACCTTGGCGAACAGCGGCTGCGCGATATGGACGCGACTGGTATTGCCCGGCAGGTCCTTTCGCTGACGAATCCCGGCGTGCAGATTTTCGACGGGCACACTGCGACGGCGCTCGCGATTTCCTCGAACGATCAACTGGCCGAAGCGATTCGGAAGCATCCGGACCGCTACTCCGGGCTCGCCGCGATTGCGCCGCAAAATCCGGGCGGAGCGGCGAAGGAACTCGAGCGCGCAGTCCGCAAGCTTGGCCTGAAGGGCGCGATCGTCAATTCGCACACGCACGGCGAATATCTCGACGATCCGAAATTCTGGGATATTTTCGCGGCGGCGGAGGCGCTTGATGTACCGGTCTATCTGCATCCGAGCACGCCATCGCGCCACATGTACGCGCCGTTTGCCGAATGGGGACTTGAAGGCGCGATCTACGGCTTTGCCGTCGAGACCAGCCTGCATCTGCTGCGGATTATCTTGAGTGGCGTTTTCGATCAATTCCCCAAGCTGCGGATGGTGGTGGGTCATCTCGGCGAGGGACTTCCCTACTGGTTTTTCCGGCTGGATTTCTTTCATCGTGCGAACGTCGCGTCGGGCCGCTATCCGAACGTCAAGAGGCTCAATAAGAAACCGAGCGATTATTTGAAGGAAAACGTCTGGGTCACGACCAGCGGCATGGCCTGGGAGCCGCCGATCCTCTATTGCCAGCAGGTGCTCGGCGTAGATCGCGTTCTCTACGCGATGGACTACCCGTATCAGTTCGTGCCAGAAGAGGTGCGCGTTACGGACGATCTGCCGATCAGCGATGCGGACAAGAAGAAGCTGTATCAGACGAATGCGGAGAATGTTTTCGGCCTGCGCGGGTGACGACACGCGGGACGGAGCCGGCGAGAGGCCGCCCTACGGGCAGAGCCGAGCCCGACGATCGAGTCAAAGCACATTCCCGTCGCGGCATTGCTCAAGCCAGGCTAGGTCGAATCCCGATTGGTGGGTGTCTATGTAACGCTGGACGGTCTCGTGCACTGCGGGATGGTGGAGATGACCCAGACCGTGCAACGCAGAGCGTTGAGCGTGTTTGTCCGGTAGTTCGAGAATGCGCGTCAGCGTCTCGAAAATTGCGTCCAGTAGGATGCGCGACTCGGCGTCTAGTTTTTCGGGATCGCCTCGACGCGTGCCGGGCAAGCGCGGTCTGGGTGGCAGCCAGAAATCGTGCAAGATGAAGTCCCACCACATCCAAAAGCCACCCCACTCACCTTCTTTCGACTGCGTGACGAAGTCGGCAAAGACGCGGTACATCGAGCGAACGCATTCCAGACGATCTGGTAGCGCATGTTTGCCCTCGCAGAGGGCTCGATTCCGGCTAACTCATTGAAAACACAGCGGTGCATCCGCCGTGGGATTGAAAATGTAGTGCCAACGAATCTGCTCGTGTTCCTCATTTTCCCCTTGATTTAACGCATAATAGTCGTATATCTGTAGTGTCTTAGGAGGCCCGCATTGTTCCTTCGTTCTGTCAAGGCGCCCAACGGCCACCACGAGTACCTGCGGCTCGTGGAATCCTTCCGCGACGGAAACAAGGTCCGGCAGCGAATCATTGCCCATCTCGGACGCAAGGATCTCCTGGCACCTCATCTCGACAAGCTCGTCCAACTCTTGCAGGACGAATCGTCCCCGCCGCGTTGGATTCCCCTGTCCGAGGTCTCCACACCGCGGGCCTCCACCTGGGGACCGGTCTTGGTGGCCCGACGCCTGTTTGAAAAACTGTCCCTGCCTGCTCTGGATCGAGGTGATTGGATCACGGCGACGGCCACCTTCGAACGAGTAGACTTTCCTGCTGCCAATCGACCTAGGCTCGTCCGAAAGGAGCCGAGCGATGACGATTATAGGCTGGGATTTCTACTATGCACCAACAGCAGCTCGCGATGCTGGACCATCGCGCCGGGTGAAATGTCGAGCGCCAGCTGCAGCACGAGAACGGCGAGTCAAGGAAGTCTTAGTCCAGCAGTTGGCCGTGGACAGTTCGCGACGGGACCGCGCAACCGGGATATCATCGGCGTGGTTCGGATGATGATTGGCGGATCTGGCGCATCATTTGTTGGCCGGCAATGTCGCCAAGATTCGCGGGTCGGTGGTGCGGAAGCATGATGACCGGCAAGTCGAGAAGTTGCGCAACTTCAGGTATTTGGTGGTACAGGATCGCAAAGATACGTTCGCGTATATCCAGCAGGCGGCGGTGCGTAAGGATTGGCAGGAATGCCCGGCGGGGATCGCGGCTGAGGAGAAGAAGGTCGTGCCGAAGACCCGGGTGGTCGAGGTGCCCGGCAAAGAAGCGGGCGTGCGCGTGTTCGTGGTTCACAGCGACGAGCGGGAACTGTACGAGCGTGGCCTGCGGGAGCTATCGATGGAGCGGACCCGCAAAGAATTGCAATCCCTGCAGACCCAGGTGGAGAAAGGCGCGTTGAAAGAGCCGGAGAAGATCGGAGCGGCGGCCGCGGCTAAACTGCGGCGCAACCATGGTCACCGGTATTTCGACTGGGAACTGCGCGAAGGGAAATTTCGCTTCTTCGATCACCCCGTGAACTTGGTGCGGGAGAAGGCTCTGGAGGGCAAATACGTCATTCAGACCGAAGAGCGAAATCTGTCGGCGGTAGAAGCGGTGGGAGCCTACAAGGAACTGAACGAAGTGGAGCGTGGCTTTTCCCATCTGAAAGGCCTGCTGGAGTTGCGCCCGGTCTACCATCGCAAGGACGCGCGCGTCGAGGCTCATGTGTTCGTGGCCGCTTTGGCCCTGTTGCTGGATCGCGCCCTGGAGAAGAGCCTGCGCACGGCGGGCAGCAGCTTGTCCTCGCCGTTTGCCTGGCAGGCGCTCGAGATGGTCCGCTGCGTGGAGGTCGAACTCGGTCAACGCCGCAAGATGTGCGTCACCCGTGGCAGCCAACATGCGAGCGAGGTGCTGCGGGCTTTGGGCATCGCGGAACTGGACCCGCCCACTCCGCCGGAGGGCCGAGAATGGCTGATGTAGTGACCAAACTCAAAAACCGCCTGTGTGTTTTCAAGGGGTTACAGGCCCGCAGGGCAAACATGCGGTAGTAGGAGGGAGGTGTCAAACAAGAGTCCATCCAACGAGAAGGAAGTGAATATGCCCCATATGGCCTGGTCCACCTGAGCCAACGAATATCTGGGCGCAATCTCGCCAAAATGCGAGAACAGTCCGGTCATGTGACGAACAACGACTTCCGGCGAGGAATGAGCGACGTCGTCATACTGTCGACCATCTGCGTCGGCATGGAAGTGAGAAAATATTTGCCCGTCCGGGACCATCGTGCGATCGAAGAAGAACACCTCGAACTCGTCGAAACTCTTGGAGGGTAGGTCGAGAACCTTCCACTCTTCAGCCAAGGATTCGCTCCGTCAGACAAAGGCGCCCGCCTAAAGTCGAGGCGGCCGCTACAAAGGCAAAGCGTGACGCCGACACCTTCGAGACTACTCCGGGGGCCAGGCGAAATTTTCTTCACCGAGGGCGATGGCGAGCATGCCTTCGACGGGCAAGACGTCGATGGGGAGGCCGCCGCTCCAGAGCGCGACGCTGAGCAGCAACTCGCGGCGGCCGCGGAGATCGAAGAGCTCGCGGGCGAGCGAGATTTCGACGATTTTGCTGTACGCCGCCGAGAGCATCGACTCCGGGTGCAGCAGGCACACGCCGCCCTGCTCGACGATGGAGCCGAGGCGTCCCTGGTTGACACTGAGGGTGATGCGTGTTTCGCGCGAGTCCCACATGGTGAGCCGCAGCTGAAATTCGGACATTTCGGCGATGGCTTCGGCGATGGGATCGACGCGCAGGAAAAATTGCTTCGGCGCGAACCCGTAGTAGAAATCGCCGAGGACGTACTCGCGGCCGTGCATCGCTGAGCTGCGGCGGTCGGTGGCGTAAGAACCGGCGCCGAGCCATTCGAAGTAGCTGCTCTCGCGGCCGTCGACCTTCACGTCGAGGTACGCGGAAGGCGGCTCGCGGCGGCCACGCTCGGGAGCGCGCTTGATGGGGTGGGCGAGCGCGTCGGGCGCGGGCTCGCCGAGGGCGTTGTAAATTTCGGTGAGATGCTTGCGATAGAGCGCGTCGAATTCGGCGTCGTTGGCCGAGCCGTGCTCGGGGCCGTACCACCAGTTCCAGTCGCTGCCTTCGGCGGCGAGAATGGCGTCGTAGGCGCGCTTGCCGTAGCCGTCTTCGTTGAATTGCACCGGCGGGACGCGCTTCGAGGGCAGGCGGGCGGCGCGAGTGGCGGCGTTTTCATAGGCTTCGCGGGCGTCGCGGAGGAGTTCCCACGAGCGGACGTCCTCACCGTGGCCAATCCAGACATCGAAATTGGCGTTGATCCACGACGCGGGGAAAATTCCTTCGAGGCGCGGCTGATCCGGCATGGCCTCGATCGCTTCGCTGACCGTGAGCGCGTTGATTTCGGGATCGCTCTGGATGCGGCGATAGAACTGACGGAGAAATTCGCGTCCGTTGCCGGGGTAGTACTCCCAGGCGTTTTCTCCATCGAGAATCACGCTGACCGTGGCAGTGCGGCCGTGGGGCTCGCGGTCGCCTATGGCGCGAAGGCGGCGATGGAAATCGTCGGCGGCGGCTTCCGCGCCCATGCGGCTGTAGACGAAGCCGACCAGATCGGAGATGTAATGGTCGCGGAAAAATCCGCTCATGCTTTTGCCCTTGCGCTCGAGGCGCCAGGGAGTGTAGAGCTCGGGGCCATTTTCGGGATAACCCGCGGGATCGCGCCAGAAACCGATGTTGCGCGTGCGGCCGAGGACGCCTTCGTCCGTGGCGAACCATTTGAAGCCGAGATCCATGGCGATTTCGAGCGCCTGGTCTGAGACGGAGCCTTCCGACGGCCAGAAGCCAACAGGTGGCTGGCCGAAAGTGCGCTCGTGGAAGAGGCGCGCGCGGAGCAGTTGCTCGCGGGCATCCTGCGGATAGCGGAAGGGCGGCTGCGGTAGCGGCGTGTGGGGATTCGCGACGCGGGCGATGTCCGTGTCGCAGAGCAGCGGGAGAATCGGGTGGTAGTAGGGCGTCGTTGAGATCTCGATCTGGCCGCGTGCAGCCGCCATGCGATACTCGGGCAGGACCGCCGCCAGCAACTCATGTTGCTTATCGAGGAGCACCGCTTTGTCTTCTTCGTCGAAATCGCGGCTCTTTTCCGAGATGGCGCGTACCGCGGGGTCGTGGGTGAGATATTCCTCGTCCATCCAGGCGAGTTGCGAGAGAACCTGGAGGTCGCGCCAGTCGCGCGCGTTCCAGTGCGCGACGCACGCTTCGACGCCCGCCGAGCGCCACAGCGATTGCAATTCGGCGAAGCGCGGCCAGCGGTAGAGGAGATTGTCGTTGACCTGGAAGGCGCGCTCGAGGGCTTCGCGCTTTTCTTCGGGCGTGAGGTGCTCGGCGGGCGCGAATGCGATGTCGAACCACAGCTCCTTGAACTGGCCGCTCGCGTACTCCTCGATCTGCTCGGCGAGGAGCGGGACGAAATTGAAGGTGGCGTGAACGCTCGGAAATTCCTCGAGGAGCTTCACCATACCCCAGTAGTCCTTGAGCGCGTGGAGGCGCGTCCAGGGCAGCAGATAGCTGCAGGTGGCCGGGTCGCGGTACTGGGGCTGGTGCATGTGCCAGAGAATGACGAGATTGACGCGACTCACCTGTCGATTTCCTCCCCAGGCCGTTGGTCGTTGCTACCGCGTTTGGAACTTCAGAGCTGAAGCCCTTCCGATCTTCGCTCTACGTCGTGGCCCTTCACTTCGTTCAGGGTAAACTGGAAGCCACGACCTACAAACACTCTCCAAGCTACAAGCACACCACCTGCCATTTGCTTCTTCTTCGTTGGGCGCATCTCAATGTTAGAATGACGCCGCGCTCGCTATGCGCCTGATCGATCGATACATTTGCCGCGAAGTAGTTTCCCACGCCCTGCTGGGCCTCGTCGTCTTCACTTTCGTATTTTTTGTGCCGCGGCTCGTGCAACTGATGGACCTTGTGGTGCGCCACTCGGGCAGCCCGGGGGCCATAACGCTGTTGTTTTTGTGTACCCTGCCGCCGGCACTGGCGTTCACCCTGCCGATGGCGGTGCTCGTCGGCGTGCTCATCGGACTTGGCCGGATGTCCGCCGACAGCGAAATTGTGGCGCTGCACGCCGCGGGCGTGGGGCTGCGCCGACTGCTGCTGCCGATCGGATTCGTGGCGCTGGTCGGGACGTGCATCACACTGGCAACAACATTCTGGCTAGGTCCGGCTTCCCTGCGGACGCTGCGCAGCCTGGAAAATAGGCTCATCGCATCCCAAGCGTCGTTTTCGATCCAGCCCCGGGTTTTCGACGAGCGATTTCCGCACGTCGTATTATACGTGCAAGACGTGGAAGCCGCTGCGACGCGATGGAAGGGGGTTTTCCTGGCGACGTCGGGCGCAGTCGGCTTCCGGACGGCCAGCGGTTCGCGGCCTGGGTCGAACGAAACCGCGGTGACGACCGCCGACAATGCCTTCATCATGAACGGAACGTCGGCTGGCCAGATCGAGCTGCATCTCGGCCGCGGCAGCACCCATGAATACGATCCGCGCGATCCGAACCGGTACAACGTGACGACCTTCGGCGAGAACGACATTCCCGTCGATATTTCCGCCGCAACCACCGCTGCGCGAAATACGCCGCTCTCGACGGCCGAGCGTCCCACGACCGCGCTGCTGACCGACAACGGACCGAAATGGCGCGACAGCCGCATCGAGTTTCAGCGCCGGATCGCTGTCCCCGCCGCCTGCCTGATCTTCGCGCTTTTGGGCGTGCCCATTGGCGTGCGTCCCCGCCGTGGAGGGCGAGCCGCGGGACTGATCCTCGCGCTCATCCTGATTGGCGGCTACTACTTCATCTTCGTGTACGGGATTCACATGGCCGAACTCGGGCGCGTGAGTCCTTGGCTGGGCGTGTGGGCCGCCGATATCGTGACGGCCGTGGTCGGGCTGTTTTTCCTAGGCCGCATCGAAAATGTGCGCAAACCAAACCCGATTATCGCCTGGGTCGAATCACTCTGGTTGCAGCGCCTTCGCAAGAGCGGGCGCGCGAACGGGAATGGAAATGGGCAGCTCGTGCCCGCGTCCGCGGCGGCGGCCGACGCGGTTGCGGCAACGCCCATTTCGAATGGGCCGATCGCGCTCGCATCCTCCACCGTGGCGGCCCGCATCGAGAGACAAACCCGGGCGAGCAGCACGATGGCGTTTCCGATGCTTGTTGATTTCTATCTCTTCGAGCAGTTTTCATATTACCTGCTGGTGCTGCTGGTCGGTTTCGTGCTGATCTTCGACGCGTTCACGCTTTTCGATCTGCTGGGCGATATCACGCGCAACCACATCTCGGTGCTGACGGTGCTGAACTATTTTCGCTACCTCGTGCCGCTCATGGTCTATCAGCTGGCGCCGCTGGCGACGCTGGTGGCGACGCTGGTGACGCTTGCGATCCTCGCGAAAAACAACGAGGTGACTGCACTCAAGGCGAGCGGCATCAGCATGTACCGGCTCGTGTTGCCGCTGCTGCTCTGTTCGTGCCTCGTGGCGGGCGGGATGTTTCTTCTCGACAACACGTTTCTGCCCTACGCCAATCAGCGGCAGGACGCGTTGCGCGACCAGATCAAGGGCAAGCCCGCGCAGACGTACCTCGAGCCGGCGCGGCAATGGATCTTCGGCGAGCACTCGAAGATCTACAACTACGAACTCTTCGATCCCGACCGGCAGCTCTTCGGCGGCCTGAATGTCTTCGAGCTCGATCCAGGGACATTTCAGATTCGCCGCCGCATCTACGCGACGCGCGCCACTTGGGAACCGAGCGAAAGCGCGTGGGTGCTGACCGGCGGATGGGTGCGCGACTTCGACGCCGACGGCCACGTGCTGCGCTACGAACCCTTCACCGCGACGTCGCTGCCCGAATTGACCGAACCGCCCGGCTACTTCCGGCGCGAGGTGCGCCAGTATTACCAGATGAACTGGCGGCAGCTCGGGCAGTACATCGCGAGCTTGCGGCAGGCCGGATTCGATACGGCGCGGCTGTCGGTGCAGTGGCAGAAGAAATTCGCGTTCCCGCTGATCGCCGCGATTATCGTGTTTCTCAGCGCGCCATTCGCATTCCTTACCGGGACGCGCGGGGCGATTGGCGGGCTGGCAGTGGCGGTTGGAATCGGCGTGGTGTATTGGGCGACCTCGGCGTTGTTTGAAGCGATGGGCTCCGTAGGGCAATTGCCGCCACTGCTGGCCGGGTGGGCGCCCGACGCGATTTTCGGTTTCCTCGGTGTTTATTTCTTTTTGAAGATGCCGACCTGAGCCCATTCCCATCACATGGCAGTCATCCGCCCACCGGACGGCACTATCTTTCTTGCACGCGTTTCGCGAGGCGAAGAAGCCGGGCTAAAGCACCTTCCTTCGTCAGGGCAAGCCGCGCTACGTTTAAACCGTAACCCCGCACGCCGGCGAGATGCCGGCCCTACACGCTACGTTCTCTTCTTTTTCTTTTCCTCGATGACGGCTTGGGCTGCCGCGAGGCGCGCGATCGGTACGCGGAAGGGCGACGCGCTGACGTAGTTCATCCCGACCTGATGGCAGAATTTCACGCTTTCGCCGTCGCCACCGTGCTCGCCGCAGATTCCGATCTTGAGTTTGGGGCGCGTTTCGCGTCCTTTGGTGATGGCCCACCTGATCAGCATGCCGACGCCCTCGGTGTCGAGCGTCTGGAATGGGTCGTCCTTGAAGATAGCGGCCTTGCTCTGATCGACATATTCGGGCAGGAAGCGGCCGGCATCGTCGCGCGAGAGGCCCATCGTCGTTTGCGTGAGGTCATTGGTGCCGAAAGAGAAGAATTCGGCGACCTCGGCGATCTGATCCGCGAGCAATGCGGCACGCGGGAGCTCGATCATCGTACCAACGAGATATTCAAGTTTCACTTTAGACTGCAAAATGATCTCTTCAGCGACGCGCCGCGTGGCGACTTCGAGAATTTTCAGCTCTTTTTTGTCGAGTACGAGCGGATGCATGATTTCAGGTAACACTTTAGTGCCACGTTTCTTGCAGTCGATCGCCGCCTCGATGATCGCGCGGACCTGCATCTCGAGAATTTCGGGGAACGTGATCGAGAGGCGGCAGCCGCGGTGGCCTAGCATTGGGTTCGCTTCGTGCAACTGCTCGACGCGGCGGCGGACGGTCTCGGCCGAGATGCCGATGCGCTTGGCGAGCTCGGCTTGCTTATCGGCGTCGTGTGGAACGAATTCATGCAGCGGCGGATCGATCAGACGGATCGTGACGGGGAACCCGTCCATCGCCTCGAAGATGCCGATGAAATCGCGGCGCTGGAACGGGAGCAGCTTCGCGAGCGCCTTGCGGCGAGACTCGGGATCGTCCGCGAGGATCATCTCCTGAATCGCCTGCTGGCGCTCGATGCTCTTCTCGGGATGCTCGAAATCCTTGAAGAACATATGCTCGGTGCGGCAGAGGCCGATGCCTTCGGCGCCCATCTGGCGGGCGGCGCGAGAGTCCTGCGGTGTGTCCGCATTGGTGCGCACGCCGAGCTTTCGCACTTTATCCGCCCATTTCATCAATGTTTCATAGGCTTTCGGAGGCTCGGGGCGCACCAGCGCGATCTCGCCGGTGTAGACGGAACCATCGCCGCCATCGAGCGTGATCCATTCGCCCTCGCTGACCACGCGTCCGTTGACGCTCATCTTTTTCGTGTTGGCGTCGATGTTGAGTTTTTCCGCGCCAACGATGCAGCACTTGCCCCATCCGCGCGCGACCACCGCCGCGTGACTCGTCTTTCCGCCGGTCGCGGTGAGGATACCCTGTGCGACGTACATGCCGCCGACGTCCTCAGGGCTCGTCTCGCGGCGAATCAAGATCACCTTTTCGCCCCGTGCCGCCCATTCTTCGGCCTCGTGCGCGGTGAAAACGGCTTTGCCGACTGCCGCTCCCGGCACCGCGTTGATTCCTTCGGCGAACTTTCGACTGGCTAATTCGGAACGCTGAATCTTCACGTCGAGCACGGGATAAAAAAGGCGTTCGATGTCCTCGGACTTCACGCGTTCAAGTGCTTCTTCAACTTTGATCAGCTTCTCGTTGGCCATGTCGAGGGCGATGCGGAACGTGGCCGCGGGCGAGCGCTTGCCCGTGCGCGTCTGCAACATGTAGAGCTTGCCGCGCTCGACGGTGAATTCCATGTCCTGCATGTCGCGATAATGCTTCTCGAGTTTCTCGCGGACTTTCTCGAGCTGCTGATAGACCTTGGGCATGAGCTTCTTGAGTTCGCTCAGGTGCAGCGGCGTGCGGATACCGGCGACCACGTCCTCGCCCTGCGCGTTCAATAGAAAATCGCCGAAGAACGTTTTCTCGCCGGTCGAGGGATCGCGCGTGAAGCAGACGCCCGTGCCGGAATCTTCGCCCGTATTGCCGAAAACCATCTGCACTACGTTGACGGCGGTACCCAGCAGGCCAGTGATTTTTTCGACGCGGCGATAGGTGACCGCTTTTTCGCCCATCCAGGATTCAAAGACGGCGCCGATCGCGCCCCAGAGCTGCTCGATGGGATCCTGCGGGAAATCCTTGCCGGTCTTTTGCTTGAAATAGCTCTTATAGTCGCTAACGAGCTGGCGCCAGCCGTCGGCGGTCACTTGCGTGTCGTCCTTCACGCGGAGCGAGTCTTTCATTTTGCGCAGGCGCGCCTCGAGATCGTCCTTCGGCAGCCCGATTACCACGCTCGAATACATTTGAACGAAGCGGCGGTAGGCATCCCATGCGAAACGGTCGTTTTTCGTTGCTTTCGCGAGGCCCTCGACGGATCTGTCGTTGAGCCCGAGATTAAGAATCGTCTCCATCATCCCCGGCATCGAGCGGGCCGAGCCGGAACGTACGCTGACGAGCAGGGGGTCATTCGCGTCGCCGAGCTTCTTTTTGGTGAGCTTTTCGAGGCGCGCGACATGTTTCGCCACTTCCGCGCGCAGCTCTTTCGGATATTTGTGGTCGTGCTTGAGGTATGAATCGCAGGCCAACGTGGTGATCGTGAAGCCCGCCGGCACCGGTAGACCGATGCGCGTCATTTCGGCGAGCCCGGCGCCCTTGCCGCCGAGCAGGTCCCGCATATCGCCCGTGCCTTCCGATTTCCCTGCTCCAAAAAAATAGACGTATTTCATGTCGCTCCTCAGATACAGCAGATGTCAGGTTTTCAATTTCGAGTTGAATTTCGTCGGCGCGCCCACAACTTAAGCGGCACTTCAGGCGCATGGCTTATGCATGAACTGTTACTTGAACCGCCTCCTTCGAATCTTCCGCGCCCAGCTCGGAAAAATCGGCGATGGTCGAGAATTCCTTTAGCAATGTGCCGAGCAGCGCGATGCGATTGCGCCGGATTTCTTCGTCTTCAGCCATCACTAGAACTTTATCGAAGAAATGATCGACCGCCGGACGCAGCTCGGAAATTTTCTCAAGTGCCACTCGATATTTTCTTTCCTTCTTGCGGCTGGCCGCCTCGTTGCCGATTCGCTGCGCGGCCGTGTAGAGCTGAAGCTCGGCCGCTTCCTTCAATAGGTCGGGACGGACAGCTCCCTGCCCCTTGTCGCCCTTGCCCGCGGACTTTTCGAGAATGTTACGGATGCGCTTGAAGCTCGCCGCGAGCGGTGCGAAATTTTTCGTGTTGCGGATGGCGCGCAGCGCGGCGATGCGCTCGACGGCGTCGACCAGGTCGTCCGCACCCGCGGCGAAGGCAGCGTTGATTTCGTCATAAGCGAACCCTCGGCGCTCGCGCAGGATGTAACGAGCACGCTCGAGGAGAAAATCGAGAGCTTGTTGCTCGACTTCGGACGAGGCCGGGATCTTCGGGGCGTGATCGCGCAGCGCGATCGTGGCTGCCGAGATCGTAGCCGAAAGCGAGATCGGCAGTTTCTTCTCGAGGATGATCTTGACGATACCGAGGGCCGCGCGGCGCAAAGCGAAAGGATCGCTTGAACCAGTGGGGATCGCGCCTACCGCAAAACAAGCGACGAGAGAATCGAGTTTATCCGCGAGCGCAACCGCACAGCCCGCCAGATTGCGCGGGATGGGATCGTCGAGGCCGAGCGGCTTGTAGTGATCGTAGACCGCCCACGCGATTTCGTCGGGCTCGCCCTGCGCGCTCGCGTAGAGCCCGCCGACGATTCCCTGCAGCTCCGGGAATTCGCCGACCATCTCCGTGACGAGATCGCATTTCGCAAGTTCCGCCGCGCGATCGGAACCCGCCACATCGGCGTGAGCGACGCCGCTCGAAAACCACTGCTCGGCAAGCCAGCGCGCGAGCCAGCGAATTCGTTCGACTTTGTCACCGTAGCTGCCGAGGCGGCGCTCGTAGGTGACGGCCCCGAGCTTCGGCAGATACTCACCGAGCGGAATTCGCTGATCGGTCTTCCAGAAGAATTGCGCATCAGCAAAGCGGGCGCGCAGCACGCGTTCGTGGCCCGCGCGGACGAGACCTTTCGGATCGCGCGGCAGATTGATCACCGCGAGAAAATGCGGCGCCAGTTCCCCGGCGCGATTCTCGACGCCGAAATATTTCTGATGGCCGCGCATCACGGTGAGCAGTATCTCGTCGGGGAGATCGAGGAAGGAAGAAGCGAAGCTGCCGAGAATCACGCTCGGGTATTCATTCAGGTACGTCACGAGGTCGAGGAGAACCGGGTCCGCGTGCGTATGCAAGCCTTTGTGCGCGGTGAGCGAATGGATTTCACCCTCGATCTTCTGGCGGCGTTCCTCGGGGCGGCACAGGACGAAATTCCTCTTCAGCTTCGCTTCGTACTCGCCGGGGCCGGCCAGGGGAATGGTGCGCTTGCCGAGAAAGCGGTGCCCGTCGGAGGCGCGTCCCGAGTGGACCTCCGCAAATGAGAATGGGATGACCTTATTATCGAGCAGCGCGACGATCCAGCGAATCGGTCGGATGAAGCGCGGGCTATCCGCGCCGGTCCAATACATGGAGCGCGGCCAGCCGATTTCGCGGATCACCTCCGGCAGTGCCTTCGCAAGAATCTCGGTGGCTGGCCGCCCGTACTCGGTCTGCTTCACCGCGAGGTATTCGCCCTTTGGCGTGCTGACGATCGAGAGTTTCGAGAGCGGGACACCCTGCCTTTCGGCGAAGCTGAGGGCTGCGCGCGTTGGCTCGCCTGCGGCGTCGAAGGCGACGGATTTTGGCGGCCCGGTGATCTCGCGCGCCACATCCTCTTGTTTTACTCGAAGTCCGCGCGCGATGGCTGCGAGCCTTCGCGGGGCGCCAAAAACTTGAATTGCATCTTCAACTGTCGGCCCGTCGACCAAACGGTGCGTCGCCAATTGCTTCGCAAGTATCGCTTTAAGTTCCTGCGCGGCCTTCGGAATCATGCCGGCCGGAATCTCCTCGCAGCCGATTTCAAAAAGCAGGTCGGCGCGCAGATTTTCATCCCTCACTTTCGCTGCTGCGCGTTTTGCGGGTGACTTCAAGCTTCGCTTCATCCCGTCACTCCCGCCAGCGAGGTGACGATCGCACCGCCTTCGACCATGGCACGCTGGTCGAGCCATGCGCGCGCCACTTGCGTCGCGAGCTTGCGGACGCGCCCGATCATTCCAGCGCGCTCGGTGACGGATATCGCGCCGCGCGCGTCGAGGACATTGAACAGGTGCGAGCACTTCAGCGTCAGATCGTAGGCTTCGAGGATTGGGAACCGGCGAACCTGCTCTCCCTTGATCTTTGCGTACTCGGCCAGCAATCGCGCGGCCTCCGCTTCGACCAGATCGAACTGCTTGCGCGTCGAAATCGCGTCCGCGCAATCGAAGCTGTAGGCGGAAAACTGCTCCTCCTCGGCGAGGCGCACCTCGCGATAGCTCACCGTGTCGGACCACATCACGTCGTAGACATTCTCGACATCCTGCAGATACGCGGCGATGCGATCGAGTCCGTAGGTGAGTTCGACGGAGATCGGATCGAGGTCGACTCCCCCGCACTGTTGGAAATACGTGAACTGCGTGATCTCGAGCCCGTCGAGCAGCACCTGCCAGCCGATTCCCCACGCGCCGAGCGTGGGCGATTCCCAGTTGTCTTCCTCGAAACGGATATCGTGTTCCTTGAGATTGATGCCGACCGCGGCCAGACTCTCGAGGTACAGGTCCTGAATATCGGCGGGCGAAGGCTTGAGTATCACTTGAAGCTGCGTGTGCTTGTAGAGGCGATTGGGGTTTTCGCCATATCGGCCATCGGCAGGGCGGCGGCTCGGCTGCGCGTAGACCACGCGGTAGGGCTTCGGCCCGAGCACGCGGAGGAATGTTTCTGGATGCATCGTTCCGGCGCCGACCTCCACGTCGTACGGCTGCTGCAGGATGCAATCGCGGCTGGTCCAGTATTGTTCAAGTTCAAATAGAAGATCCTGGAACGTGAGTCCTTTATGCGTGGCGGGCTTGCGCATTTTTCCATTTGCGGATTGCACAGGATTCTTCAAGCGGGCGACTCCAGAAGTTCTCGCGATGTAAGCTTGCGATCGATTTGGTGTTCGATTACGTCGAGCATGGCCTCGGTCAATTCTCGCATGGCGCGGGGCGGAGCGCCGTTGGAATCCGCGCCGTCGCTCAGGCGGTCGAGCCGCTCGATGAGCATCTTGCGCGCGAGCGAAACGGCCGCCGGGGAAAGCGTGCGCATGCCGGGCATACGGCATTTTCCGCAAATGATCGCCGGCGCGCTGGGCGAGAAATAAGCTCCTTCGCTGGCGGGGAGTTCCCTGCCGCAACGCCCGCAGCGGTCGAGTGAAGGCAGCCAGCCGCCGAGCTTGACGGTCCAGAGCGCGAAATACGCGAGCGGCAGCTCGGGCTTGCGGGAATGCTTCACGGCCTGCGCCGAAAGCAAGAGCAGGCGGAAATTCGCATCGTTGGCTTCGCGCTCGGGCAGCACCGCCTCGGTGATTTCGGAGAAAAGCGCGAGGGCGATGCTCGATGCGTAGTCGCCGAACGCGTCGAGGAAGGATTCAATCATTTCACACTGGCTGATGCGCACCAGGTCGCGCGTCTCTTTCTCGAAGAACCAGATGCGGATGTGCGAAAGGCGCTCGAGGGTCGAGCCGAAACGGCTCTTCGTCCGGCGCGCTCCGGCGGCGGTGCCGCGGACTCGCCCCATGGCGCGCGAGAGGAAACTTACCAGGCGGTCGGCTTCCCCGAGCGGGTAGCTGCGCAGCACGATGGCTTCGGATTCATGAAGTGGCATGTAAAGTGTCGGCTCGCCGACGGACGGCTGGGCTGCTCCCGCGTTTTGCCCGTTTGATTCGCGTGTTGAATGAACGACTTCATCGGGCCGGAACAGTCCGCGTGAGCCGCATGCACCGGAAGAAAATTTTTATCATAGGCGCGGATGCGGCGCAATTGCTAAACGGCGCTGCGCCGGATATCGAGCCCCGGAAGCCGGAAAATCCTCGATCCCTTCGCTTGAAAATCCTGCGCGCTCGGATAAAGTGTTTTCATGGTGGGTGCGTCCGGATCATCGAAGGCTGTGGATGTGGTGGGCGTGGGGATCAATGCGACCGACACGATCATCCGGCTGGCCCGCTTCCCCACGCTCGATTCCAAGGTTGAGATCATTTCGTCGCAGATGATGCCGGGTGGACAAGTCGCGAGCGCCATGGTGGCGTGCAGCCGTTGGGGGTTGCGCGCCCGCTACGTGGGGAAAATCGGCGAAGACGCCGCCGCGCAGCTTCAGATCGACGAGATGGAAAAAGAAGGTGTGGATGCACACTGGATCACCGCTCCCGGCTGCGACAGTCAATCGGCGTATATCCTCGTGGACGAATCCTCGGGCGAGCGCACAGTCCTGTGGAAGCGCGATTCAAGTATCGCTTTAAGGCCGCGCGATCTCAAACGCGAATGGATTTGGGACGCGCGCATCCTGCTCATCGATGGACATGACACCGAGGCGTCCGCCACGGCTGCGGGATGGGCAAAGCAAGAAGGACTTGAAGTCGTCGGCGATTTCGACAATCGCTATCCGGGAGTTGAAGCGGTTCTCGAACTGACGGACTTTCCTATCACATCGAAAGATTTTCCTGAGAGGTTGACGGGCGAGACGGACTTGTTGAAGTCGCTGCCTGCCATTTTTCGGTGCTTCAAGTGTCGCTTGATGGCCGCGACACTCGGCCGGCTCGGCGTGCTTGTTTGGGACGGCGCGCGATTCCTCCTCTGCCCAGGGTTTCGCGTGGATGCCATCGACACGACCGGCGCCGGCGACATTTTCCACGGGGCGTTTGTCTACGGCCTCGCGCGCAAAATGCCCATTGAAGAAACGCTTGAATTCGCCTGCGCCGCGGCTGCGCTAAATTGCACGGCTCCGGGCGCGCGCGGCAATATCGCGCCGCTTGCCGAACTCGAAAAACTGTGCAGCACGGGCGCGCGCTCCGAGATGGCGTACTCGGCGGAGCAGCTCGACGCAGCTGCGCGAGACGCTCGTGTTTCCCCAATGAGGGCCAGGCAATGATCCCGTTGAAGGATATGACGCCGCGGCGGTCGTTCCCCGTAATGACGCTCATCCTCATCGGGATCAACGTCGCGGTCTTCGTTCATCAGATTTCCCTGCCGGGGCCTGCGGGCGACGCCTTTATCAATACCTACGGCCTCGTGCCCGCCAAAATCAACCTGGCGCTGGCCGGGCGGCACTACACGCTCGGGCAGGCGCTCGTGCCGTTCTTCACCTGCATGTTTCTGCACGGCGGCTTTCTCCACATCATCGGCAACATGTGGTTTCTCTGGATCTTCGGCGCGAATGTTGAAGACCGGATGGGCCCGCTCCCCTATCTGGCCTTCTATCTGATCTGCGGCATCGGCTCGGGAATTTCGGAGGTGGCGTTTTCGTGGGGCTCGCACATTCCGTCCATCGGCGCGAGCGGCGCGATCTCGGGCGTGCTCGGCGCATACATCATTCTCTTCCCGAAGTCGCGAATCCTTACGCTGGTTCCGCTGCTCATCATCTGGTTTCTCTGGAAGGTTCCTGCGGTTATTTTCATCGGCTTGTGGTTCCTGATGCAGTTCGTGAGCGGCGTGGCAACGCTGCACATGACTGACAATGGTGGCGTCGCCTGGTGGGCGCACGTTGGAGGATTTCTGCTCGGCATGCTCCTGGTGAATGCTTTCGCCGCGCGGTCGCAGCGGCCCACTTATTACTATTCGCAGTGAAAGTCCCGGGCGCATTCATCCATTGATTGAAGTGGCGCTTCACGTTCGCCGATTTCGTCGGCTTGCCGACAACTCGAGTTCCGGTTTATGTTTGGGCCCTCCGCTACGCCCTTTTCAAATCGCGCGACAATCATGAAGTAAAATCTGAGCATCGAACTTTTCCCATGAAAACACGCGATGTGTGATGTGGATCACCTCCCTCGGCTCCGATTTTGTGCTAAGGTAACAAGCTTCGTTGAGGTGCGCTGCAATCCGCGATTCTCATCCGTGGGGCGCCCTGGGGGAAACCAATCGATGAAGAATTCATACAGCGGCGTGCCGGTGCCGAAGGACGGCCAAGCGATCGAGTATAGCGGCGGCGCGTTTCACGTTCCCGACCGGCCGATCATTCCGTTCATTGAAGGCGACGGCACCGGGCGCGATATCTGGAAGGCGTCGCGGCGCGTGTTTGACGCGGCGGTCGAGAAAGTGTTTGGCGCAAAGCGCAAAATCGCATGGCTCGAAATCTACGCGGGCGAAAAATCATTTAATCAATTCAAGGATTGGCTGCCGCAGGATTCGGTCGACGCGATTCGCGATTTTCGCGTCGCGATCAAAGGCCCGCTGACCACCCCCGTCGGCGGCGGCATCCGCTCGCTCAACGTGACGCTGCGCCAACTGCTCGACCTTTACGCCTGTGTCCGCCCGGTGCGCTATTTCAAGGGTGTTCCCTCGCCGGTGCTGCATCCCGAGCGCATGAACATCGTGATCTTCCGCGAGAATACGGAAGATGTCTACGCGGGAATCGAGTGGAAGTCCGGCACGCCCGAGGTGAAGAAACTCGCCGACTTCATTAACAACGAGATGCTGAAGGGCACGGGCAAGCGCCTGCCCGATAACGCGGGCATCGGCATCAAGCCGATCTCGCCGCAGAATACGAAGCGCCTCGTGCGACGCGCGATCCAGCACGCGCTCGAAAAGAAGCGCCGCACCGTCACTCTCGTGCACAAGGGCAACATCATGAAGTTCACCGAGGGCGCGTTTCGCGACTGGGGCTACGAGCTGGCCGTTGAGGAATTCCGCCAGCAGATCGTGACCGAGCGCGAAAGCTGGATTCTCGACAACAAGGACCGCGACTCGAGCATCTCGATCGAGAAGAACGCCGAGTTGATCGAGCCTGGTCTCGAGCAAGCTACCGAAGACTTCAAGAAAAAGATCTACGCCGAGGTGAAGCAGACGCTCGATTCGATCTATGCGTCGCACGGCCGGGGCCAGTGGAAGCAGAAGGTGCTGGTCAATGACCGGATCGCGGATTCCATTTTCCAGCAGGTGCTGACGCGCGCGGACGAATACCAGGTGCTCGCGACGCCGAATCTGAACGGCGACTACATCTCGGATGCGTGCGCGGCGCAGGTCGGCGGGCTCGGCATGGCGCCGGGCGCGAATATCGGGGATGGCTACGGCTGCTTCGAGGCGACACACGGCACCGCGCCGAAATATGCGGACAAAGATGTGATCAACCCGAGCTCGGTGATCCTTTCGGGCGTAATGATGTTCGATTTTATGGGCTGGCAGGAAGTCGGCCAGTTGATCGAGGCGGGGATCGACCGCACGATCCAGCAGAAGCGCGTCACTTACGATCTCGAGCGCTTGATGCCTGGCGCCACCAAGGTCAGCACAACCGACTTTGCCACGTCGATCATCGAGAATATGCAGGCCCCCGCGTCCGTGGGCCGCTGACGAAGCATGTTCAATCGAATAGGTTGTCATCCCGAGCGAAGTCCCGCGCGCTTTATTCTTCCCCGCGGGGTTAGCGGGCGCGGGACGCAGTCGAGGGATCCGTTCTTGGTTGCTGCCTCGAAAAGCCGGTGTTCTGTAGAGGCGCTCGCTGCGCCCATCGCTTATAAATCCAAGGAGTCTTCCGAATGCGAAAGAAAGTGACGGTAGTAGGCGGCGGTTTTGTCGGCTCGACGACAGCTCAACGGATACATGATGCCGGGCTGGCGGATGTAGTCCTTACGGATATTCTCGAAGGCGTGCCCGCGGGCAAGGCGCTCGACATGGCCGAGTCCGGACCGATCCTTGGGTCCGATGCGCAGGCTGCCGGCATCTCGACGGCTACCGGCAATTACGATGAAACGGCGAATAGCGACATCATCGTCATCACGGCCGGCTTCCCTCGCAAGCCCGGTATGAGCCGCGACGACCTCCTGAAAGCGAATTACGACGTAATTAAAGCAGTGGTTGAATCTGTTGTGAAGCTCTCACCGAACGCAATCCTGATCGTCATCACCAATCCGCTCGACGCAATGGCGCAGGCCGCGTTCAAAATCAGCGGCTTCCCCAAGCACCGCGTACTGGGAATGGCCGGCGTTCTCGACTCGGCGCGCATGAGCACGTTCGTCGCGCGCGAATTGAATGTATCGGTTGAGAATGTGCACTCGTTCGTCCTCGGCGGGCATGGCGACGACATGGTGCCGCTCGCGCGCTATTCGACCGTCGCGGGTATTCCCCTCCCCGAGCTGATATCGAAAGAAAAGCTTGAGGCGATCATTGTGCGCACGCGCAAGGGTGGCGCGGAAATTGTCAACCTGCTGAAGACGGGCTCCGCCTATTACGCGCCGTCCGCGGCCGCAGTCGAAATGGTCGAAGCAATCTTAAAGGACAAGAAGAAGATTCTGCCCTGCGCGGTCTACCTCGAAGGCGAGTACGGAATCACGGGCCTCTTCGTCGGCGTCCCGGTGAAGCTGGGCGCAAAGGGCGTCGAGCAGATCATAGAGGTCAGGCTCACGCCGGAGGAAAAGGCCGCGCTGGATAAGTCTGCGGCATCGGTCCGGGAATTGGTGAATGTGCTCGGAATTTAGCCGGCAGACGAGAAATTAGAGAAAGAAGGCGTCCGGTTCTGGTCTAGTGTCGTGTCCCAGCTAATTCTTTGCAACGGCGCACCTTGTCGAGGATGACATCAGCTGTGGCCTTCCACACGAAAGGCTGGGGCTTGCTATTCCAGTTGGCGAGCCACGCATAGATGGCGTTTTCGAGTTCTGCAACGCTGCGGAAGGTGCCCCGACGGATCATGCGTTCCGTGATTAAGGCGAAGAAACGTTCCACCTGATTGAGCCAAGAACTGCTGGTAGGGGTGAAGTGGAAATGAAAGTGGTGGCGCTTTCGGGGTGTCAGCCACCGCTTTACAGTGGCGCTCTTGTGCGTGCTGTAGTTGTCCAAAATGATGTGCACGTCCAGGTCGGGAGGGACTTGCTTCTCAACTTGGTTGAGAAACTTTGCGAATTCTTGGCCGCGATGACGCGGCAAGCAACTCCCGATGACTTTGCCGTTCAAGATATTGAATGCGGCAAATAGGGTGGTGGTTCCGTGGCGTTGGTAATCATGGGTTTGACGTTCCGGCAGTCCGGGACGCAACGGCAAGATCGGAGCGGTTCGGTCCAAAGCTTGAATCTGGCTTTTTTCGTCGACACACAGCACCAGAGCGCGCTCCGGAGGGTTCAGGTACAGACCAGCGATATCGCGCACCTTTTCCTCAAACTGCGGATCGTTGGACAGCTTGAATTTCTCGACCCGGTGGGGCTGCACATCGAAACGCTGCCAAACCCGGTGCACCATCATGCGCGACACGCGCAAGTGTTTGGCTAACGTTCGCACGGTCCACTGCGTCGCGTCCGGCGGTCTAGTTTTGAGGGTGGTATCCAAAATCTTTTTCTCCAACTCCGGTGTCAACGTCCGGCGCAGCCGGTTCCGCGTCGACTTGGCGGTCAACGCTGGAACTCCGCCGGCGCCGAACGTGGCGCGGGCGGCGATCACCGTCGGGCGTGACAGGCCCAGTTGTTTTGCGATCGAGCGATTCGACATCCCTTCTTGGGCCAGCAGGATCACCCGGCATTTCTGCGCCACTCCTTGCGGCGTTGTTCCGGAGCGGACCAACGATTCCAGTTGCCTTTGGGCGTCGTCATCAAGGGAAAGAGCTGCGGCGGTGGCAAACATGCCGCCATGGAATCATGGTTCGTCTATATTGTCAACACTTATATGGGACGGGACACTAGAATGCCGGGAATGTGTCGGAGGATTAGTGAAATGGTCGAGTCGATCGACGTTGAATCCACCGATCCCTCCGGTCTCTGGCGTTTCGTATTCTGGTTAGCGTTCGTCCTTGGGACTTTGGCCCTCGCATTCTCCTGGCTACTCGCGCAAGTTCCAACTCCCCGTCGCGGTGCGGACATGCGGCTGGACTATATAGTGCGCTCGATTGCTGCAATTCTTATTCTGCTGCCGATACTCTTGGCTCGATGGAAATGGAGAATGGGAAGTCCAACTTCTCAGTTTCGCCGACCAATCGCGATCGGTGTAGCTGTGTATATTGCGTGGCTTGAGGAATTGATTGCACTTGCCGGAATAGTTGGAATAGCGCTATTTCGCCGATAGCGCCTCGTGCGCTCGGGATGAAGGCCCGGCTAGCCGTGGCTAGGTCGAATACTTTTGCGCCAGCGGGAAGCGGCGCCCAACGCTAAAGGCCTTCGACGTCACCTTCAGCCCGGGCGGCGCTTGCTTGCGCTTGTACTCGTTGCGGTCGACCTGCAGCGCGACCGCGCGCACCAACTCGATTGAAAATCCGTAGTCGGACGCGATCTCACTCGGCGAGCGCAGCTCCTCGACGTACGCCTTCAAAATTTTGTCGAGGACGTCGTAGGGCGGCAAGCTGTCCTGGTCGGTCTGATTCGCGCGCAGCTCGGCCGAGGGCGCCTTGGTGAACACGCTCTCCGGAATCCGCTGCCGCTCGCGATTCGCGAAAGCGGCCAGCTCGTAGACCATCGTCTTCGGCACGTCGGAAATTGCGGCGAGGCCGCCCGCCATATCGCCGTAGAGCGTGCAGTAGCCGACCGCCATCTCGGATTTGTTCCCCGTGCTCAGCACAAGCGAGCCGAATTTATTCGAGAGCGCCATCAGGAGATTCCCGCGGATGCGCGCCTGTAAATTCTCTTCGGTGGCATCCTCCGCCCGCCCTGCGAATGCCGCGTCGAGCGTCTTGCGGTAGCTGCGAAACTCGTCGTTGATGCCCATGGTCAGCAGGCGAATGCCCAGATTTTCGGCCAGCTCCTTCGCGTCGCGCAGGCTGCCTTCGGACGAATACGGCCCCGGCATCGCCACGCCGGTGACGTTTTCCGGGCCGAGCGCGTCGACGGCAATCGCGGCCACCAGCGACGAGTCGATGCCGCCGCTCAGCCCGATCACCACCTGCTTGAATCCGCATTTGCGGACGTAATCGCGCGTCCCTAGCGCGAGCGCGCGATATACCGCTTCGATTTCCTCGCCAATCCGCGGCCGGATATCGCCCTCGCCCGTCACCGTATCGAAAAAGACGAGATCCTCGTCGAACGATTTCGCGAGCGCCGCGATCCGCCCGTCGCCCATGAATGCGACGCTCGACCCGTCGAATACGAGGCTGTCGTTGCCGCCCACCTGGTTCACGTAAACGAAAGGCAGCCGGTGCTGCCGCGCCGTCGCGCGCAGCATCTCAAGCCGGAAGGCGCGCTTGTCGAAGGTGTACGGCGACGATGAAATATTCAGCAGCAGCGTGCTTCCCTTCCCCGCCAGCTCCGCCACGGGATCGCGCTCGTAGAGCTGCTTGACCCAGAAATTCTTGTCGTTCCAGCAATCCTCGCAGATGGTGATGCCGAGCGCATCGGCGCCCATCGCGAATACATGCTGCGTGTGCGCGGGCTGAAAGTAACGGCTTTCGTCGAAGACGTCGTAGGTGGGCAGCAGCATCTTGCGCTGCTCGAAAAGGATTTTGCCGCCGGCAATCAGCGCGGCGGAATTGGCGACGGGCTTGCCGGTGTTGTCCTGCGCCTTGCCGACGAAGCCCACGACCGATGGCAGCGGAACCTGCTCGGCGAGGCAGTCGAGTTCCTTCTGATTGCGCTCGGCAAAGGATGGCCGCTCGATCAGATCCTGCGGCGGGTAGCCGCAGAGGCACAGCTCCGAAAAGACGGCCATATGCGCGCCGCCCGCTTTCGCCATTCGCGCCATGTCCATGATGCGCGCGCGGTTGCCTTCGAAGTCTCCAACGGTCGGATTAAACTGCGCTAGCGCGATCTTCATGGGAAGCAAACAGCATACGGGGCGCAGCGCGGCTTTTCAATCGGCGAGGGGCTGTCTGGAGAGGTTACGGTCATCATCTTGGTTGCTAGCGGATATGTGGACGTCCGGTTCACGGTTCGAAAGATTCAGATGTAGCGCCGCGGCCTTAAGCGCGGCATCTTTCTTGCGGCCGATTAAAACGAAGGCTCCCGGAGCCAAAGACTCCGGGAGCCAGGAAATCGAACGGGCCGCGCTTGCGTGCGCAAGCGACCGGTGCAGAGGGCCAGCCCAGCAGCCCACCGCCGGCCAATTAGACCGTGAACGAGCTGCCGCAGCCGCAGGTGCTCTTCACGTTCGGGTTGTTGAACTTGAAGCCCGAACCCTCGAGCGTCTCGATGTAGTCGATGGACACGCCCTCGAGATACATCTCGCTCATCTGGTCGACCAGCACCTTGAGGCCGTCGAATTCGTACACATTGTCGCTGGCCTCGTTGATCTGGTTCTCGAAAGCCATGTGGTAGCTAAAGCCCGAGCAGCCGCCACCGACCACGGCCACGCGCAAGCCCGTGGGTGTAGGCGTCTGCGCCAACAGAATTTCCTTCACCTTCGTCACAGCTACCGGCGTAAGTTGAACCATTCGAATCCTCCCAAAGATTGCACGCGAAAGCCGATGCCAACGCGCACCAGAATCCCACAGCCATTATATCAGATGCACGCAACCCCTGCGACGCTTCGCGCCTGTGCATGTTCCAGCTCCCTAACCGCTAGGGTTCATAGCCCATTACGGAAGTCAGCTGCTCCACCGCGGAGACGCAGAGGACACGGAGAATGCGGGGGATACCAGGCTTTTCTCTGCGCTCTCTGCGTCTCCGCGGTGGATCGATTCCTGAACCCTTCGCAGACAATCAAGTTACGAGGACGAATCAGAGCGCGCAATGCCGGTTGTGCAACCTGCTGCCGCACTCTAAAATATTCCTTTGCCAGGGAGCCACATGAAACACAAAATCACATCCATTCCAGGTGACGGAATCGGACCCGAAGTTTCCCGCGCTGTGCGCGAGATCATCGCGGCGGCCGGCGTCGAAGTCGAGTGGGAAGACACCGAGGCGAAAGGCGACATCCACGAGCACGGAGCGGCGTCCATCCGCCACGCCGTCGTCGAGTCCATCCGCAAGAATCGCGTGGCGCTGAAAGGACCTCTTGCCACCGCCGTCGCGAGCGGCCCGCCGAGTATTAACGTCGCGCTGCGCAAGGCGCTCGACCTTTTCGCCAACGTGCGCCCGGTGAAGAATCTCGAGGGCGCTCCCTGCCGCTATCAGAACGTCGACTTGGTCCTGATTCGCGAGAATACCGAGGATTTGTACGCCGGGCTCGAACACACCGTGGTGCCGGGCGTCGTCGAAAGCCTGAAAATCATCACCGAAAAGGCGTCCTCGCGCATCGCGCGTTACGCCTTCGAATATGCGCGGAAGCACGGCCGCAAAAAGATCCACGCTATCCACAAAGCGAACATCATGAAGCTCTCGGACGGCCTGTTCCTTTCGTCGGTGCGCGCGGTGGCCGCGGAATATCCGGATATTCAATACAAGGAACTCATCGTCGATAACGCCTGCATGCAGATGGTGCTCAACCCTTCGCAATTCGACATGCTGCTGCTCACCAATCTCTACGGCGACATTATGAGCGACCTAGCCGCGGGTCTCGTCGGCGGCCTGGGAGTCGTGCCGAGCGCAAACATCGGAGGCGAATCCGCGATCTTCGAAGCCGTGCACGGCACCGCGCCGGACATCGCCGGCAAAGGCGTCGCCAATCCTACCGCCCTGCTGATGAGCGCCGTCATGATGCTCGACCACATCGGCGAAACATCGGCCGCGCGGCGAATCGATGCGGCCTTGCACGAAGTCTACCGCGAAGGCCGCCCGCTCACGCGCGACGTCGGCGGCACGGCCACCAGCGCGCAATTCACCGAAGCGGTGATCAACAAACTCGGAGTCGCCGTCCGCGCTTAATTTCATTGCGCCAGCGCTCCTGCAAGAAATCGCCATTCTGTCCGCGGCGGCGGACGAGGAATCTCTCGTCGACTGTTACACGAGAGGATGCGGCTTTGGGTTTCTCTGCGTCCTCAGCGTCTCTGCGGTGAGCTTTCCCAATGTTCCACATCCGGCGCTGTAAACCAGGTTACCAGTGACGGCACACCAATTGCCTTTGTACCGTTGGCCAGTACGCAGTTCGCTACTTGCGCCGAGCCTGTTCGGGGCCGTCGCGGCGCCTCTGCTAGACTTTTCATAGCCCGAAAGGGCCGTTCGCGGAGGGAGGGCCTCATGGCGAATGCCACAGACGCCAAACGCATTTATCAGATTTTCAGCTGGGCATGTCTCGGAGTGATTGTTCTGATCGTGATCCTGGTGCTGCACAAATCGCCCGCGCCGAACGTCCCCTACGATCCCGCCGCCGCGGCGCGCGTACAGCAGAAATTCGCGGCCGCCGACCAAGCCAAGGCTGCCGGGCAGCCCGCAAAGGTCTCGATCGATCGCACCGAGCTCAATTCCTATTTGCAGCAGAACCTGCAGGTGCAGGGATCATCCCCCGCAAGCTCCCCGGCCGCTTCTTCCTCAGCAACTCCGGATGCTTCCGATGGCGCCTCAGGCGACGGGGCTGCGTCCAGCGATCCGTTGGCTGATGTGGGCCAGATGACGCAGGCGCAGGTCGCCTCGGCCGTCAAAGACGTCAAAGTCGACATGGACGGCGACCTCATCAAAGCGCACATCATCTTCAATCTTCACGGGCAGGACTTGTCGCTCGACCTCGATGGCCATCTCGTCAGCGAGAATGGCTACCTGAAATTCGAGCCGGTCGCCGGAAAACTCGGTTCCCTGCCGCTGCCGCAATCGGTGCTAGCCTGTTTCCCTGCGGGCCTGTACCCCTTGAAAACACACAGGCGGTTTTTGAGTTTGGTCACTACATCAGCCATTCTCGGCCCTCCGGCGGAGTGGGCGGGTCCAGTTCCGCGATGCCCAAAGCCCGCAGCACCTCGCTCGCATGTTGGCTGCCACGGGTGACGCACATCTTGCGGCGTTGACCGAGTTCGACCTCCACGCAGCGGACCATCTCCAGCGCCTGCCAGGCAAACGGCGAGGACAAGCTGCTGCCCGCCGTGCGCAGGCTCTTCTCCAGGGCGCGATCCAGCAACAGGGCCAAAGCGGCCACGAACACATGAGCCTCGACGCGCGCGTCCTTGCGATGGTAGACCGGGCGCAACTCCAGCAGGCCTTTCAGATGGGAAAAGCCACGCTCCACTTCGTTCAGTTCCTTGTAGGCTCCCACCGCTTCTACCGCCGACAGATTTCGCTCTTCGGTCTGAATGACGTATTTGCCCTCCAGAGCCTTCTCCCGCACCAAGTTCACGGGGTGATCGAAGAAGCGAAATTTCCCTTCGCGCAGTTCCCAGTCGAAATACCGGTGACCATGGTTGCGCCGCAGTTTAGCCGCGGCCGCCGCTCCGATCTTCTCCGGCTCTTTCAACGCGCCTTTCTCCACCTGGGTCTGCAGGGATTGCAATTCTTTGCGGGTCCGCTCCATCGATAGCTCCCGCAGGCCACGCTCGTACAGTTCCCGCTCGTCGCTGTGAACCACGAACACGCGCACGCCCGCTTCTTTGCCGGGCACCTCGACCACCCGGGTCTTCGGCACGACCTTCTTCTCCTCAGCCGCGATCCCCGCCGGGCATTCCTGCCAATCCTTACGCACCGCCGCCTGCTGGATATACGCGAACGTATCTTTGCGATTGCGCCGTTGCAGCCCCACCAAATAGCCTTGCTGTAAGTTTCGGAACTTCTCGACATTGCCGATGGTCATCATGCCGCGGTCGCCCACGAACACGACCCGGTTCAAATCAAATCTGGTGTTCAGATCCTTGACCACTTCCAGGACCGTGGTTTGGTCCAGACGATTGCCGGCGAACACATGATGCGCGATCGGCCAACCCTCCATCATCACCACGCCGATGATAATCTGCCGGTTGCGCGGTCTTCCGTCGCGACTGTATCCAAAACGGCCCAACTCGGCTGGACCGGCTCCCTCGAAGTACGTGGAAGTGATGTCATAGAACGCCAGGTCAGGCTTGAGGCTGAACAGATTCCGCAGTTCCAGATAGACTTCCTTTTCGACTCGCTTCTTCTCGGCCAGCAGGTCGTCCAGCGTTTGATACCAGAGCTTCAGTTGATTGAAATCGACTTTCACCCGGCGCGATGGCTTCCACACCGGCATCCAGCGGCTGCCCTGTGCCGTGCATACGTAGAAATCTTCCAGCCATTGGGCCAAGGCATGCTCGCTGCCGGGACGAGTCAGGCGATTGGCCAGCAAAGGAAAGACTCGTTCCGACAGGGGTTGGCCGTGTCGCCGCGAGTTCCCACCCCGATCCAGAATCGCAGGCAGGGACAGTTTTTCAAACAGGCGTCGGGCCACCAAGACCGGTCCCCAGGTGGAGGCCCGCGGTGTGGAGACCTCGGACAGGGGAATCCAACGCGGCGGGGACGATTCGTCCTGCAAGAGTTGGACGAGCTTGTCGAGATGAGGTGCCAGGAGATCCTTGCGTCCGAGATGGGCAATGATTCGCTGCCGGACCTTGTTTCCGTCGCGGAAGGATTCCACGAGCCGCAGGTACTCGTGGTGGCCGTTGGGCGCCTTGACAGAACGAAGGAACAATGCGGGCCTCCTAAGACACTACAGATATACGACTATTATGCGTTAAATCAAGGGGAAAATGAGGAACACGAGCAGATTCGTTGGCACTACATTTTCAATCCCACGGCGGATGCACCGCTGTGTTTTCAATGAGTTAGCCGGAATCGAGCCCTCTGCGAGGGCAAACATGCGCTAGACGCGGCGGTCGACAAACTAATGTCGTCGCCCGAAAATCGCGACAAGATGAAGCTCCCCGACGACATCAACGACATCCAGATCCAGAATGGCCAAGCCGTCGTCTCCTACAAGTGACGATCCGACGAGGATCGTCATCCTGCTTGCCCTGACGAAGGAAGGGAACCCGGCGTCGTTGGCCGGCTGAAGGATCTCTCTTCGCGTTGCCCCGTGCCATGCCTCGTTGCAACTCAGTGAGGCGGTACTTCGTGTCTTGGAATCAGAGTCCCTGAAGCTTGCCGGTTGCGGGCCAGATCGGCGTGTACGCCACGTAGAGCAGCCAGTACACGATCACACCGGTTACCGACACATAGAGCCATAGCGGCAGCGTCCATTTCGCGATCGCGCGATGCGCTGGGAATTTTCCGCGGAGGGCGCGCGTGAGGGTGATCAGGACCAGCGGGACGATCACCGCCGCGAGTGTGGTGTGCGTGAGCAGCAGCGTGAAATAGACGGGCCGAATCCAGCCCTGCCCGCCAAAGCGGATCACTCCCGCGCTGAAATGAAAGTAGAGGTAGAGGGCGAGGAACAGCGTCGAGCAGCAAAACGCCGAAATCATGAAGAAGCGGTGAATCGCGATCTTGCCACTGCGGATCATCACGTAGCCGCAGACGAGCAGCACCGCGCAGGCGCCATTCAGCGAAGCATTTACCGCGGGGAGAGAGCGAATCGGCAGAAGAGCGGCGGCGAAAGTCATGCTATCGCGTGACGAGCTTATCGAGGATCAGCCACCCGAGTAGCAGCGGGATGTGCGCGATGGTCGCGTGCATCAGCCATTTCGCGCGCGCGTTGGTTCGCGAGCGATTCGCCCACAGCCCCACTTGCAGCAGCAGCATTCCCAGCAGCAGCGCGCCAAAGAAATAAAGTTTGCCCGCCATGCCCACCACCGACGGCAACGCGCTGACCCAGACCAGGATCGCGGACATGGTCACGATCTGCCGGAACGTGGAATCGCCGGAGCGATCGACCACGGGCAGCATGCGGATGCCGGCGCGCGCGTAGTCCTCGCGATACATCCACGCAATCGCCATGAAATGCGGAAATTGCCAGAAGAATAAGATCGCGACCAGCACCCATCCGCCAAGCCCAAGCGATCCGCGAGCGGCGGCCCAGCCGATCAGCGGCGGCAGCGCGCCGGGAATCGCGCCGACGGCAGTCGAGAGCGGCGTCCGCGTCTTGAGCGGAGTGTACAGTCCGAGGTACAGCAGCGAAGTCGCCAGCGCGACGAGGCACGCGAGCACGTTCGCGGCAATCGCGAGCCACGCTGCGCCCGCCACGATTGTCGCGAGCCCGAAGATCAGCACGTCGCGCGGCTGCAGCACTCCCATCGGCAGCGGCCTCGCGGCCGTGCGCCGCATCACCGCGTCCATCTCGCGCTCGATCAGTTGATTGAGCGCGGCCGTCCCGCCCGCTACCAACATGGTCGCGAGCACGGTATTCAGCAACAGCGCCCAATTCATGGCGCCCGTCGAGCCGAGATAAAATCCCGCGACCGTCGTCATCACGACGAGAAACGTCACGTCGGGCTTGGTGAGAACGACGTACGCCCACGGCTTCTCGTAGCCCATCATCGTCGCGGCGCGTTCGTTCATTGCGCTGCCCTCACGCTTTCGCTTGCATGCGCCACCGCCGCCGAGCCCGCTCGCCGAGTTAGCCGCTGGCACGTGAGGGTGAGCAGCACGGACGCGCCGATCGTCAGCGCGCCGCCGACCACATGCGCTGCGGTCAGCGTGACGTAGAGCGTCGTCGGCTGCACGGCGGCAATTCCGGAAGTCATCGCCCACCACGCTGCGAATCCCAGCAGAATCTGTATCCCGAAGAACATGTGCAGCCACATCACTCGCCGCCGAAGGTCACGCACGCCGCGGAAACGCTTCTTCACGACGAGGCCCGTCCAGGTCACCATTACGGTCACGACGCCCGCTCCAATCAAATGCGGCACGATCCCGAGCGCGCCATGGCGGAAAGCGGCGCCGAGGAGAATCTGACCGAGGATCACGAGCGTCGTCCACCACCCGAGCGCAGTGGCGCGTGGCGAGCCGGGATCTTCGAGTTGCGGCAGCTCACTCTGCCACCATGGGCTCAGGTAGAGCGCGATTCCCACGAGCGTCATGAAAAAGATTTGCGCGAGCGTCGCGTGCGCGGTGGCGGAAACGATCGGATCGCCTTCGAGAACGCGTATTCCGCCCAGGATCGCCTGCGCCACGACGAGCGCGACCGCGTTCCAGCCCAGGCTCTTGGCCAGCGGCCGGCGGTCCTTGGCCGTGATCCACACGGCCAGGATGAGCGTCATGATCGAGACGATTCCGGCGATCACGCGGTGCGAATATTCAAAGCGAATGCCGCCGACAAAGGGAGGAATCAGCCGGTGGTACGCGAGCGGCCAATCGGGAACCGAGTCTCCGGCATCGTTGTTCGTCACCAGCGCGCCCGCCATCAGCAGCAGGACGGTGAAGGATGCTGTGGTCACCGCAAAGCGGTATAGACCGCGAGAAGTTGGAGTGGAGTTTGGCGCCATCAGCCCTGTGCGATCGTGTTTCCCTGCGTTCAGTTGCGTTGAAGAACACTCATTCTATGCATCGCGCCTCTAAAACGCAAAGCTTTCTGGCGGCTCGGTAGTAGCGTCATTTGGACAAATCGCGGCGTATTGCATCTGCGATTGGGGAAATCATGCGGAGTGAGGCTGAAGGGGCGTCTTAACACAGAGAACACGGAGCCAATCACGAGGGCACGGAGAAATAGTCGACGTTTCTCGACGTGCTCGGTGCCTTCTGTGTGGGCTCTGAGTTTAGTTGGGCGATGACCGGGTCGCGCGCGGAAGAAGAGCCAGCCAATCCCCATCACCTCTCTCCATATCGTCTACCGCGTGACCGCTCCATCGTCAGCTGACAGGTAGTGCCCCTCGTGAATCAGTTCCTTGCATGGATAACTCCATGAGGATCGAGAATGTCTGCGCGGAATGGTTTAGTACTGCACTAATTCGTGGCGGCTGGTGTAGCCTCCTGGCGGGGCCAATTTTGGCGGCTTTTTGCGCGCCGAAAATGCGCATAAAGACGGGATACATCGGCAACTTTCTGTTTGGTTGCTCGCCCGCGCGCTGGAGCCTGCCTCGGGCGAATAGGGGGTGAATATGGACGGCGCAGATGAGCGAAGCGAGCGGGCGTTGCGGGCGTACTCGGGCTTGATCCGGGCGGCGGATTCCGTCACGGGGCTGCTGGAGATGCAGCTGGAATCGATGAGACTGACGCTGAGCCAGGGGCGGGTGCTGGGGGCGCTGGCGAAGTTTGGTCCCATGAGCCATCTGAGCCTGGCGAGAAAGATTTTGCGGAGCAAGAGCGCGGTCGCGCTCGTGGTGAAGGAGCTTGAGAGACGGCGGCTGGTCAGCTCGCGGACGGACAAGCGCGACCGGAGGAAGCAGACTGCTCGCGTGACGCTGGCGGGAAACAAGCTGGCCGCGGAGCTGGTTCCTGTACACACGAGATTGATTCGGGCGCGGATGGCGACGCTTGGAGGGCGAGAGCAGGAGACGCTGGCGCGGCTGTGCGAGAAATTGATTGCGGGGGATTCGATGAGGTTCGCGGAAGAATTCGTGCAGGCGGAGGCGGGCGAGTAACGGACGCTGAGACGGAAAGCGGTGCCCGGTGCGACGAAGCACGAGCAAATACATGCTGCGGGTAAGGCTGGCACCCTTCCTTCGTCAGGGCAAGGCGGAGCTGGTTCCTGTACACACGAGATTGACTCGAGCGCGGGAGCAGGAGACGTTGGCGCGGCTGTGCGAGAAATTGATTGCGGGGAATTCGATGAGGTTTGCCGAAGAATTCGTGCAGGCGGAGGCAGGCGAGTAACGGACGCTGAGACGGAAAGCGGTGCCCGGCGACAAAGCAGAGACGAAAACATGCTGTGGGTGAAGCTGCGCAAAGGTGTGCGCGCTTCGCTCGCCGTTCTTTTTCGAGAGCCTGAAGGCTCACGCTTCCACCGGTTCCGCGTCGGGGCAAATCCGACGCGCTAAGATGTAAGAACGAACTGCAAGATCGCCCGGCTGAAAGACGAGGCGGCCGCTACAAAAACGGGGCAAGGAAAGTTCGCGTTTCAGCCGGGGACATTCTGAACCCTAGATCATGTCCCCGGGAACCCGATGACCAAGCCAGTTCAATGATGGGGCGCAGAGTAGCCCTCACGTACGGTAACCTAGCCGCCATGAGCCCAACTACATCATCCGCCCGTGGCAAGCCCAAGGAACTATTCGCGAAAGTAGAGGAGTTGCTGGGTGGCCTGATGGCCGCTGCAACGGGCGGCGCGTTTAGCAACGACGAATATCAGCAACTTAGAAAGGAATTGCTCGCAGTGCCTCGATTAAAGGAGCATCTCCCCGCCTTCCTCAGAACATGCCGAGACACAGGTGCGTTCCTGAGTTTCATCAAGCCCACGAGTCCGCATTGGGAAGGACGCAGGCAATACCTTCGCGCCGCCTTTGAACCAGCCCTCAGCGTGCTTGAAGTGGAGATAACGTCGCCGACAGGCGAGTCTGTTGCAAACGCGATCGCAAAGCTGGATTCAGAGCACATGGCGGAGGCCTGGCGTAAAGCACTCGACCGCGTTGTCGACGATCCTGAGGGAGCAATAACGGCCGCTCGAACACTCGTCGAGTCCGTTTGTAAGCATGTCTTGGACGAGGCCCGAGTACACTACGACGAAAAGGATGACCTGCCGAAGCTTTATGGCCTAACGGCTGAGCTGCTCAACTTGAGCCCGAGTCAACATACCGAGCAAATCTTCAAGCAAATCCTCGGTGGCTGTAAGTCCGTCGTAGAGGGCCTCGGAGCGTTGAGAAACAAACTCAGCGACGCTCATGGCAAAGGCAAGGCGGCACCAAAGCCTTCTGCTCGCCACGCCCAATTGGCGGTGAATCTCGCCGGTACCATGGCCACCTTTATTGTCTCCACCTGGGAAGCGCGCAGCATCGTCTCCAACGGTTGAAAGGCTTCCTCACACGCCTGCCACAATGCGTTGATCGAGTTGCGCGAGGACGGCGGGCCAAGCCTGGTCGGGGGCAAAGGAACGGGGGGCGGGCAGAGTCGAGGGAGTTCAGATTTGAGATTACACATTAGTTCAGATTTGAGATTGTAGATTTGAGAGCGCAAAGGCAAAATCGCCCGCCTAAAGGCGAGGCGGCCGCTATCCGCCACGGCGGACGCAGACAGCGCGCACAGCAACGGCCCACCCACGGCTGCCGCGCTGGAAGGCCGCGGCGCTACATTTAAACCTTAGGGCAAAACCGAAAAGCAAGACCAGAGAACAAAACCGGAAAGCAAAACCGCCCGCCTGAAGGCGAGGCGGCCGCTACAAAGGCAATCACCGAAAAGCCTCACCGCCGGCGACGCGGGGTGAGCTACATTAGGGGCAAGGGTGTAATCATGAGGAAAACTTACCGATGCCAGCTGACTGGCCTGTCGCTCTCGCGCTAATTCTGGGACTTATCGCGCTTTTCGCGATTGTGATTGTTGTCGGGCTGCGGGCTGGGGATCGGGCGCAGGCGAAGAACCTGCGCGAGATCACAGCTGACGACGTGTGGGCAGAAATCGGGGAGGGTGCGTGGCCGCGCGCGGATTTGCTGTATGGGATTTGGCAAACGTCGATGACGGATGTTGTGCTGGTTGTGAAAGATTACAAGGATGCCGGCGTTGGAACGATTACCACACGGCTGACCGACACTACGATCGTCGCTGGGAGCGAGACGTACAAGGCGGTGGCGGGCATGACGTGGTCTGAGAGCGCCGAATTGGTTGCCGCGAACGCACAGGCGGCGGATGCGGGGCAAGCCGCCTGTTCGTTTGAATCGAAAGGATGGGGCGGGAATCAGCGGGCGCGGTACACCATTCCCGGCTTCGGCGTTCTCACGATTCAGGCGTCGGTGGAGCTGGCCGTGGAAGCGGGGTCGCTGCCGATAGTCAGGGATGGGCAAGCGATCGGGCAATTGTCATCCATCGGAGGGGCGTTCTATAACAAGGGGCGGGCGCTGGTGCTGCCGGGCGAAATTCCGCTGGCGGTACGGATGTTCATTCTGTGGAAGGCGGCGGGGTCGCGAGCGAAAACGAAGAGCGCGTGATTGTTGAGGGAATGGCGGAGATTCGTGCGGCGGATTTCAAATTGCAGATTTGAGATTTGAGAAGCATCCCGACGAAGTGGAGGTTCCCGCCGTGCCGGCGCCGAGAACTGATCTCCCTGGCTCGACTAGCCGCCGACCGGGAGCCCTTTCTTGACCTCGCCACGGCGCCCAATTTTCGCGCAATGCGGGATGAATGGGCGCGAAAATAGGGCTGCTCCGCCTTCGGAATGGCAGGTTTCGGGGATTGGGCGGCAGAGGATGTCTGAGGCTGCTACGAAGGCAGCGCGCACGGCAACGGCGTTACGAGAATCTGGGGAGGGCGATGTGGAGGAGTTCGACCGGGTGGCTCCCGTGGGCGGTGGCCGTGGCTTGGTCGCCGGCGGGGATGTGGATCGAGGCGCGAGGGCTGAAGGCGGTTGCGCGCGGAGTTCCCTGCCCTGCTGCGCAGACGGAGCCGGAGCCGCGGATTGCGAAATAGATGGAATTATCGGCGAGGGGGAGCGTCGCGCCGGGCAAAATTTGGTACATGGCGATTTGGCGTGTGCAGCGCTCGGAGAATTCGCCGAGGTGTTTGCTGCTGACGCCGGGATGATTTGCTAGCGGCGTCCAAGCGAAGCTTGATGGGTCCATGAAGACGGGGCGGAGGTAGCGCTCGGGCGGGTAGACGAGCGGGCGGGCGTTGACCTGTTCCCAGACGGCTTCGTAGGCGTCCTTATTGATTTTGGCGCCGTCGGGCTTGAGGCGGGTGTAGACGCCCTTCGCGAAGGCGCCGTGCCTGGCGAGCTCGGCTGCGGCTTTTTCGTATTCGTCGGCGGCGATGTAGCCGCTGCCGCTGGCGCCGCCGAATTGCAGGACGAGCGTCGAATTTTCCGAATCGCTCGACTGCGGGCCGTAGTGCGTTCCCTCGGGGAAGTAGCCGAGCCAGCCCTCTTTCATCACGCCGTCGGAGGCGAAATCGAAATCGCCCTCGAGCTGGAAGCGGACCTGATCGAAATTGTGTCGATGGCGCGGCGAATAGTAGCTGGGCGTGACGCCGAGCTGCAGCGCGAAATTTCCGGGAGTGCCGGGAGTCCCATTGAGGATGCGGCGCGAACGGAAGACGCCTTCGCGGACGTGCTGGCGCTCGATCAGCGGCGCGCTTTCGAGTTCGACGACTTGGATCATGGCGGAAGCTTACATCAACCGCGGGCCGACGGCGAAGCGAAGAGGAGCCTCGACCGGTGTGCTGCGTGCGCGCTAAACATTTAAACCTTAAGGCAAAACCATAGGGCAAAACCGCCCACCTGAAGATGGCCGCTACGAGAAGCCGTCCGGCGCGGCGCTAGCGCGCGCCAATGGGCTGGAGGGCTGGAGGGCCGGCGAGAGTTGTGTCCTGATCGAAGATCAGGCGCCAACCGACGGATGAATGCAGCCAGATCGCCGAGCCGCGGAAGTGCAGGACGCGCGGCGGGGCCGCGGAACCTGCGGGCGGCTTGATTCCGAAATCGACGAGGCCGGTGACGATTGCGCCGCCGTCAAATTCGACGACCTTGGGATCCTTCAGGTCGTATTGCGAGACGCCGAGCTTGCCGGTGGTGATGGCGTCGATGAATTCGGACTTCGACTGCATCACGCCGTTGCCATGGATGAAGATGGCGTTGTCGGCCATCACTTTATTCAGCGTCGCGCCGTCGGCGGCCACGCACGCATCCGTGAATTTTTTCTGCATGGCGAGCACTTCGTCATCGGTCGAATTTTGCGCCTTTGCGCGCAAGGCGATTCCCGCGACGAGAAGCGCCGCGGCCATCGCCCCGACCGCGAGCGTTGGAATCAAACGATTCTTTGAAAACGACATGCGGTTCCCTCCCCTTTCGGTGCGAAGCACGGCGATTCTATACGCGGAGGCGCGAAAAACTCAAACGCAAATGCGGGCGGGCGAGAAGGGCGCGTCAGCGACGCTCTTCGGGTTTCCTTGCCGGATACGCCCAATTGAAGGCGAGGAAGGAAATGGCGAAAAAGATGAAAGCGATGAGGCTGCCTTCGGGACCAATCGTCCCGCCGGCGAGCCATCGCGGACCGCTCAGGCTCGAGTTCAGAAGGTGTCCGGTTGCCTTAAGGCCGCTATCGGGCACCGAAAAAATAAAGGTCTCCGCGTAATCGGTCGCGGCGTGCAGCCCGATGATGAACCAGAGGTTTCCGGTCCGGCGCAGCGTGAAACAACCAAAAAGGCCAAACAGGAATACGGAGAGTGCCCCGACCCAGCCTTCTCCCGGATTAAAGAGATGGGTCGCTCCAAATAAACCCGAGAGGAATAGTGCGGCCGGCCAGAAGCCCATTCGCGAGGCCAGGGTGAATTGCGCGTAGCCGCGAAAGAAGAACTCTTCGAACAGGCCCACGAGAACAAACCCGATGGCCCACAAGAGCGCGAACTTTGCCAGCGCGGCACCTGCAAGCGCGAACGTTCCGAACGTGAATCCTCCGAGGAGGGCAATTGCGCCCATTTCGAGAGTTTCGAAGGCGAGTCCCCAAACAATGCCCTGCCAGAACAACTTTCCGAATGCGCCCGAAAGCGGGATCCCATACTGGCCGAAGGGCCGCTTCTCGATCCGGCTCATAATCGCACCAGCCAGGAAGGCGATAATGAGCATGACCGACTCAAAGATCAGCTCGTATTGGGGCGTCAGCACCCCGCCGGTGCGCGTTTGCTTCGCGATCGCCGCCAAGGCCGGTATCAGCCGCAAGCCGCGTTCGACGATCACGAATTCGAATGCGCCGAAGAGGAGGAAGAACAGCGCGACGCGCCAGCCGACTTGAATGCCGTTCCGTCCGATGAACGCGCGTCGCAGGCGACTCGGTTTGGGGGCAGCGGGCGCGGGTGAGGCTGTGGATTCGGGCGTGAGGCTGTCTGATTTCATGTCGCTCTACTGTGTTTGTACGAAAGCATTGGTTCTGTTCAGCGAGAGGGGCGGCGCCTCAGGAAACCCGCCAGCAGCTATAGGAAACGCGCGATGTCTTGGTGTGTCGCTCGGTTGACGCCGCATCACCGTCATGCGGGCTGGGGAGCGTTGTAGAAATTGCCGGAGCGTACGTTGATGAGCGGCGGCGTGGAATCGAAACTGACGCCGACGGGATCGCCGCCCTCGGAGACGATCCGAATCTGCGCCTTCAGCATGCGGCGCTGCATGATGATGCCGCGGTCGCTCGAGGCGAGATGCTCCTCGGAGTGCAGCGAGATCGGGCCCTGGCCGGCCTGGGCTTCGTAGTCGCCGGGCGTGTCCTGATGCTCCGCCATGGACATTTCGCCCCAGAGTTTGCCGTTCATGCGGAATCCGTTTCCGCCGCTGAAGAAATCGGGCGCGCCTTTCGGCAATCGCGACGCGGTGGCCATCGTGAAATGCGAATCATCGACCGGCAGCGACCACGTGATCATGTTCGAGCGGATTTGAGTGATGTCGATCGGATTGGGCACCGACATGATGTTCGGCATGATCCACGACGAAATGCGATCGTACTCGCGGCCGTCGTCGAGTTTGCGCTTGGCCGAGTAGCAGACGCCGTTTTCGGTCGGCAAAGAAATCGACCTTGGGCATCAGCGCGAACTGCGGCAGCGAATTGCACGCCGGTGAAAGTCGAGTGCAGGACGTAGACGTGATAGGGGTCCATCACGTTGTCGTTCATGTGCAACCAGCTGTAGGGCGCGATGGGAAGGCTATTGTCGCCGGTCGAGCCGAAGGCGCCGACGTAGGCACGGATTTCCTCATCGGGGCCGAGGTCTTCGAGAATGTCGAAGCGCGGGAGCGCCGGCTTCTTCTCGAGCGGGCCCATGTAGGCGAAGACCATGCCGTAGTGGTCTTCGACCGGGTACCAGGGCTGGCGCGCCACTTCGAGATTGCGTCCGCCATCGGGCTCGCAGGGCTGGCGAAGGCAGCGGCCTTCGACGTCGAAAAGCCAGCCGTGATAACAGCAGGCGATGCCCTCTTCGGAAACTTTGCCGTAGAGGAGCGTGGTGCCGCGATGCATGCAGCGCGGATAGAGAAGGCCGGGGCGGCCGCTCTTGTCGCGAAAGAGAATCAGATCTTCGCCGAGGATGCGGACGTATTGCGGGCGCGCGGTGACGTTCGCGGATGCGGCGACGGGCTGCCAGTAGCGGCGCATGAGTTCGCCGCACGGCGTGCCGGGGCCGACCTGCGTGAGTTCGAAATCGGGATGCTGCAAGGTCCGGCCGTAGGCGCCGCTGTCGGCCGACCGCTTTCGTTGCGTTGCTTCGCTCATATTCCCCCCTTATGCGCTCCAATAAAGGCAATAAACACCCGCGCGGTTTGGGATGTCAAGGGACATGCAGCAGTGCCGCGACCTTTGCGTTTCTGCGCCTATCCAGCAAGCGGAGCAAAAGGTAGAAAAGGACGGTGTTTATGACAAAAGTCGCGATATAGAGAGGCAGGACCGGCGTTTCCACCACGTGGGGAGGGTCCGGTTGGAAGGCCCCGTATAGCATCCCAGGCAGGAAAACCAAACTTCCCGGCAAAAGAAGCACCAACGAGATGAGCCAAAACAGACCGTCTTGCAACAGATACGTCGCTTCGAAGTAACCCAGCAGGCCCAGAGTCTGAACGATTGCGAAGAACAGCCAGTATTTGCGACTCATACTCCCTCTTATGACCTGACTCAGCTAATAAGACGCAATAAACTCCTCGGCGGAGTCGTTGTCAAGTGCGGACCGTGTGACCCGGAGGAACCGGAACGGATTTTTTGGCAAGGTTGGGGTGAGTATGAGACGCTCTGCAAGCTGGGGTCGACAAAGAATGATGGAGGATGGAAATGCTGAAGGGATTCAAGCAGTTCCTGCTGCGGGGCAACGTGGTGGACATGGCGGTGGGCATTGTGATCGGCGCGGCGTTCGGGGCTGTGGTAACGGGCCTGGTGAAGGACTTGCTGACGCCGTTCATCGCGGCGATGGTGAAGCAGCCTAATTTTTCCGCGCTCGCGTTCACAATCAACGGCAGCAAGTTTCTCTACGGCGACTTCGTCAACGCGCTGCTCTCGTTTCTCATCGTCGCCGCCGCGGTGTACTTCTTTGTGGTGTTGCCCATCAACGCGCTCATTGCGAGGATGAAGAAGGAACCACCCGCGGACCCCACCACGCGCAAATGCCCGGAATGCCTGAGCGAGATTCCCATTGGCGCGCGACGGTGTGCCTTTTGCACCTCGCCGGTATCTTGAGCGAGGGGCGGACGCGGAAACCGTTCCAGCGACGAAAAACGCCAAAGGACTGGAGGCCTTGATGGGTGGCGTGGTTGTGTGCGGATCGCTGGGCTGCAGCAATTTCGCCGAAGCGACGCTCGAAGCCAAGCAGGCTCTATGCCGAAAAGAGCAGATCCCTCACCCAAAAACCAGGTTCGGGATGACAATCAGAGTAGGTAGCAGCTGAAGGGAGAGCCGGCGAGACGCCCTTCGACCTCGCTCCCTTCCTGTCCTGCGTCCCTTCCTTCGTCAGGGCAGGCAGGGCGAGCAGGGTAAACCGGCGCTACGTGGGCGTGGGGCGAATTTTGCGACTGTCACGAGGCCGAGCAGAAGCGGTACGACGGAATCAGTCCCCGTTGGCGGAAGACTTGGGAGCGTAGTATCCGGTTCGCGTGCGGACGATCACTTTCCCGATGCCTCGCGGAGGAAAGACTCGCACTTGAACGGCGCGGAACGTGCCGTCCTTGGAGCTATTGGTGGGATAGTAGCCGACGGTGTACTGATTGCGGATCTCGTGGGCCACCTGCTCGCAGATCGGCGTGACCTGATCGAGATTTTCCGGGAAGTAGGCTTGCCCGCCCGTCGCCTCGGCAAGGTCGGTCAATATTTTCTTCGAGTGGCGAACCATCCTCTTGTCGTTCTTGCGGTCGTCTTCGCTGAAAACCCCGATCGTATAGATCGTAGCGTTTGATTCTTCGGCCGCCTTGATCGTGTCCTCGAACGACATGCGGCTGGCGTCGTCGTCGCCATCGGTGACGAGCAACAGGACTCGCTTGTCCTTGTGTCCTTTTTTGAGGTGATTCAGCGAGCCGATCACGGCGTCGTAAAGCGCGGTGCTGCCCCGCGTATCGATACGCGAGAGCGCGTTCCGAAGGTCGCTTTGATCGCTGGTGAAATCTCCGTCGGTGTCGAGGTAATACTCGTCGTTGAAATTCACGACGAACGCTTCATCCTGGGGATTACTGGTTTTGACGAAGGTCATCGCGGCGGCATTCACCTGCGCGCGTTTCTCGCGCATGCTGCCGCTGTTGTCGATCACGAGACCCATCGTCACCGGAATGTCGTCACGCGAAAAGAGCGAGACGTCTTGCGGGATCTTATCCTCATAAACTTGGAACTCGCCTTTGGTCAGGTCCGGAACGAAATCGCCCTTGTCGTTGGTGACGGTGACGTGCAAGACGACCAGATCGACGTCGGATTTGAGGCGATGTCCCTGCTGGGAAGCCTCGCCGGGAGGTGGAGGAAGATTCGGGGCCGCGATGGGGGGAATCGGGTCCTGCGCCTTTGCCGCAGGGGTCGCGAAAATCGAAAGCAGAGCGGCCAGAACCAGGCCAAAGCCGCTAATGGCCCTGCGCGAAATATCCGCTCTTTGCGTACACGGTAAGCGGCGGAAGACCCTTGGGCGGACGAAGCTTGACCTTGATTTTGCGCCACGTCCCATCGTGGGCACCGTTGCTCGAACGATATCCGAGGACATATTGATTGCGAAGCTCCATGCTGATTTTTGTCGCGATATCCGGAAGTTCGTTCAGATTGCCGACGGTAAATTCGCGCCCGCCGGTCATCTCGGTCAGGTCTCCCAGGAGCGACGGACCGTTTCGCTCTTCCGGAGTCGGCCCGCCGTCCGGTTCAAAGAGGCCGATGGCATAAATCTGAACGTCGGCCTCGCGAACGAACCTGCGTATTTCGTTTTCCGAGTACCGGCTATGATTATCGCCCCCATCCGATATGATGAGCAAAGCTTTCCTCGCGTTGTGTGCTCCACGCATCTGGCTCAGCCCCAGATAGACACCGTCGTAAAGAGCCGTGAGGCCGTGCGCGCTCGTGTACAACAGGCGGTTTTGCAGGTCGTCAACGCTGGAAGTGAACTGGCTGACGAGTTGCGCACGGTCGTTGAAATTCACAAGGAAAAATTCGTCCTGCGGATTCGCCGTGCGGAAAAACTGCACCGCCGCCTGGCGCGATTTGTCGATCTTATCGGCCATGCTTCCGCTCATATCGAAAATCACGCCGATCGATACGGGAACATCCTGACTGGAGAAGTCGACGACCTCCTGTTCGACGCCATCCTCAAAGACACGGAAATTTTCGCGCTCGAGCCCCGTGACCAGCCTGCCCAGCGGATCGATGGCCGACACGCCGACGAGCGTCAGCTCCGTCTCCGTACGGAGAGGATGACCCTTCTTCATTTGAAGGGCGGGAGGAGGAACAGCTTCAGGGCCGGGGCCTTCCTGGGCGAATGCCAACTGGGTGGGCAAACAAAAAAGCGAGAGAGCCAGAGCCGCACAAACAGCCGCCAGAGTTTTGCTCCAAACCGGCAGCGCGGCGCGGTGTTTCAAGGAACCCCCAAACGCCTCAGAGCCGGATTCTAACACCACGCGCCTTCAAAGCAAGAGGGTGTTCCGGAATTCAAACGGCCACTTCCCTGTACGGCAGGGCCGCCGTGCGCCCGTGTTAGTATGGCTTCCGCCGGAACCGATTGAAAGGCTGCGCCGCCGATGGCCGATTCCCCAGTACCGAAGAGTCCCCAGGCCCGAGTGCTCGCCGTAATCCCGGCGCGGCATGGGTCGACGCGCTTCCCCGGAAAGGCGCTTGCGCCCATCGCCGGGAAGCCGATGATTCAGCATGTGGTCGAGCGGATACGCGGGGCGCGACTGGTTACCGATGTGGTTGTCGCCACCGACGACGCCCGGATCAAGAAGGCGGTCGAAGACTTCGGCGGCCAAGCCATGATGACCCGGATGGATCATCGTACCGGTACGGATCGGGTGGCCGAAGTGGCCATCCACCGCGAGGCCGACGTGTACGTCAACGTGCAGGGTGACGAACCGCTGATCGATCCCGGGACGATCGATGAAGTGGTGGTGGCGATGCTTGAGGACGACTCGGTGCGGATCGCCGGGCCCTGCGTGCCGATTACCCACGCGAACGACATCATGGATCCGAATATCACTAAGGTGGTCCGCGATTTCGACGGCAACGCGCTCTATTTCTCGCGAGCTCCCATTCCCTGGGTGCGGGATCGGAATGAGTCGGTGGTGGCGCACCATTGGAAACATATCGGACTCTACGCGTTTCGCCGGGATGCGCTCCTCGACTTCCCCACCCTGCCGCCGGGCGACCTGGAGCGCGTCGAACAGCTCGAACAGCTCCGTTGGCTGGAGAACGGTTACCGCATCCGCATCGTTGAATCGCAGTACGACGCGGTCAGCGTCGATGTGCCCGCCGATATCGAGCGAGTCGAAAAGCTGCTGCGCGAAGGCGCGGCGTGAACCGCACGCGAGGCGAGACTACGCCGCGCCTGCCGGAGATCCTCCGCTGGCCGGCTCTGGCGGCTTCCGTTCTTCTGCTCTGGCCAAGTTGCCTTTCCGCGAAAGCGTTCGAAAAGAGTCGCGCCCGGGCACCGCAAGATTCGGTTCCCATGACCTCCTCGGATAACCTCTTCGAGTTTCACAGCGGCTTCTGGATCAACCTGCATCACTTCCTCTACGAGCAAGCGGCGATCGCGACGGCCGGGCCAAAGGGCACCCCGCACGAGGCGGAATTGTCGACGGATGCGAGCATCGCCGCGGGGCTTTCCACAGATGACTCGAAGACATGGTCGGACGCGCTGCTCTACTACCGCGCGAAGATGCTGAACCACGATCTCGCGTCGGACGAGGACCTGGTGAAGATCAAGAACCGCCTGGAGGATATGGAGGACGCGACCTCGGTCAATCGGAGCGATCTCGATCCGAAGCTGATCGCCGTCCTCGACGCGGCCGCGCCGATTTATCGCGCGCACTGGTGGTTTCTGCACAATACGGCGAACCAGAGGTGGATCGCGGCGGTGATGCCGCTCGCCGACAAGCAAGGGTCGGTGATGGCGCAGCAGATCGCGATGGCGTTTGAAACGCAGTGGCCGGATCGCCCGCTGCGCGTGGACGTGGTCGCGTACGCCAACTACGCGGGTTCCTACACCACGCTCGGGCCCGCGCGGATCACAATATCCAGCATCGACGGCGGGAATCAAGGGACCGCCGCGCTTGAGGTGCTGTTCCATGCGGCATCCGGCGTGATGATCGACGCGATTTCCGCGACCGTCAAGCAGGCCTATGAAAGGGCGAAGAGAGATCCTCCCCCGGAAATTACGCAGATGATTTTGTGGTTTACGTCGGGCTTTCTAGTGCAACAACTGTATCCGAACTACACGATGTACGCGGACCGTTTCGCGCTGTGGGTGGAGAATTCGCAAACGGGTTATCGCGCGGCGCTCGCGCAGGATTGGCAGCCGCGCCTGGAGGGAAAGTTGACGCTCGATGCGGCGCTTGCTCGCCTTGCGGCAAATTTTTCGGCGGCTGCGGCGCCGGAAAAGAAGAAGCCGACGGTATCACCAGATGCGGAGGCGCCTCCCAACGAGCGGTGAAATTAATGCAGGCGGAACATCACCTGTATGTGCGTCCTGATCGAGACCGCCTGCCCGTTCAAGTAAGTTGGCTGGTACTTCCACTTTGCGACCGTCTCGAGCGCCGCGGCAACCAGCAACGGGGGACCTTCGACCACCCTGGCCTGCACAACGTTGCCCTCCTCGTCGATGATCGCGTCGATGACGACAAGGCCCTCGACATGGGCCGCTTTCGCGACCGGCGGATAAGTGGGCTGAGGAGTCGAAATCGGCACCGGGGGCTTCACGTCCCCGCCGACGCGCACAATTCTTCGCTCCGGCGGTGGAGGTGGCGGAATGGTCTTCACGTTGTCCGTCACTCCCCCGATAATGCCGCCGAGCACGCCACCGGGTACTCCGCCGACTACGCCGCTGACGCCCGCACCGAGATCGGGCGGCGCTTGGTCGGCTACGATTTTGATCTTTGCCGGGATCACCGCAGGCGCCGTCAACTTGCTGATATCGAGCACCCGCGCCATCGGCCGGGCGACTTTCAGTGGTTGCGCCGCTGGGGGAGGCGGTGCAGCGGGCGGCCTCGGCGCGACCAGAAACACCGCCTCGAAGCTGTGCACGTCGAGCACCTGCGTGAAGAGAAGCGGGGCGAGTATCACGGCGCCCACGATGACGATATGAATGATGAGAGAAAGAATCAACTCGGCAGGATTCCGCGTGTCGCGTAGCGTCGGCATATCCAGCATGCCTCGCACGAAGGTTGCTTGCGCCTCCGCGGCCGTTCGGGCTTCGAACTCCGCGGCAACCGCGTGGCCCTGCCAAACCGCCTCGTCAAAGACCCCGATATTCGCGCTATGCATTGCGTCCCTCCCTCCTCGTCCCATCGAGGAGTTGCCGCAATGCTGTTTTAGCTTGTTGGGCGCAAAGGGGATGTGGCGCGAGTCACTCGGCCATGTGACGGGCGTCACATGTAGGCGAAAACCGATGAGGACGTGCCGTTCTGGGGGGGTGGTTTTACGTGGCCATGGGAGCAGCGTTTTGGCAGAATGCGAGGCGCGATTCGCGCAAGTGCGAGAGAGGCGCATGAATAAATTACTTTCCGGGAGGCGTCTCGTGGTGTTGCTGGCCGCGGTGGCTGGAGCCGCGGCGCTTGCTGTTGCGCAGGAAGCGCCAGCGCCACCGATGACGCTCGTGGTGGACGAAACGCAGGCCGCGCGGCAGATCGCCTTTGTGCACGAGGAAATTCCGGTGCGGCCGGGACCACTCACGCTGGCGTATCCCCGCTGGATTCCGGGCGAACACGGGCCGACCGGTCCGATCGCGAATTTCGCCGCGCTGCAGATTCATTCCGGCGACGCGGTCCTGCCGTGGACGCGCGATCCCGAGGACATTTTCAATTTTCACGTGGAGATTCCCGCGGGGACGGAGCGGATCACGGTTGACTTCGATTCCCTTCTCGAAAGCACGATATCGGATCACCAACTGCTGCTCGCGTGGAATACGGCCGTCCTGTATCCGCTCGGCATCGACAAGCGCGAGCTGATGATTCAGCCGTCGATCCTGCTGCCCGCAAACTGGAAACAAGGGAGTTCGCTGCATGTGACCAGTGAGAGCGGCAACCGCGTGAATTTCGCGCCGCTATCGCTCGAACGGCTGATCGATTCGCCCTTGCTGGCGGGGGATTTCTTCCGCGAGGTGCCGCTTGCTTCGACGTGGCCCGCAGAGCTCGACATCACGGGCGATACCCAGGGCGCTGTGGATGATGCGGATCAGGCACACGCGTTCGAGCTGTTTGGGAAGCTGATCGACCAGGACCGGGCGATGTTCGGCTTCCGGCACTGGCAGAAGATGCATATTCTCGTCTCGCAGCACGCACACGATTTCGATGGGCTCGAGCATGAGGACTCTCCGTGGAACCTCATCGGCGATGCGAGCCTTTCCAAGAAAAGCGATCTGGAGCGATTCGGCTGGCCGCTTCTGGCACACGAGCAGTCGCATTCGTGGTGCGGCAAGTACCGGCGGCCGGCCGAGCTATATTCGAAGCCCGATTATCAGGGCCCCGAACGAACGTCGCTGCTGTGGGTCTATGAGGGCTTGAACGAATACATCGGCATGCTGCTCGCTACGCGCAGCGGCTTCAATGATGACGCGTACATGCGCGAATATCTCGCGCGGACCACTGCAAAATCCGTGCACGAAGTTGGCCGCAAGACCTCGGCTTTGGTCGATACCGCGACCGAGGACTGGGTGCTGCGTGGAGTCAATGACGGGTGGAATTCCCTGCGCCGCGATCAGGACTATTACGACGAGGGCGCGCTCATGTGGCTGCGCGCGGACGTCCTGATTCGCGAACAATCGCACGGTCAGCATTCGCTCGACGATTTCCTGCGCAGCTTTCTCGGCCAGCGCGATACTGGGCCGATCGTGGCTCCTTACACGCGAGCGGACGTGGAAGAGGCGCTGTCGGCTGTGTGGCCCTACGACTGGCACAAATTCATCGAGACGCAAATCTACGAAGTGAATAGCAATCCGCCGGTGGAAGGCCTCGAAGCTGCGGGCTGGCGCCTCGTTTACAACGACACGCCCAACACCGCAACTTTTGAAAGCGACTTCGTCCCGGTCGACCTTTTCACCGAGAATTTGGCAGGACTGAACGTGAGCAAAGATGGCTCGATCTACGACGTCGATCCCGGGACGCCGGCGTACGACGCGGGCCTTGGGCCGCATATGACGATCCTGGCGGTGGACGGCCGCGCGTATTCCCCGGACGTGCTGAGAGACGCGATCGCACATCCGCCAAACGGCATAATCACTCTGCTCGTGCGCAATTTCGATTCGGTGGGAACCTACGAGATTCACTACGCTGGAGGGCTGCGTTACCCGCATCTGGAGCGCATTCCCGGCACGCATGACTACCTGAGCGAAATCCTCGCGCCTCGAAGCTACCAAGCGCACTAGCCGGCGTCGCGGATCGGGACGCGATTTCGCGAGACGACAATCGGTTTGCAAATCGGCGGGCGATGCCGCATCATGTTTTACTTCGATCCAACTGGCCCGTCGCAGGGCCGGCGCATCGCGCCGGGTTACGCGAGCGCCAATTTCACCGAAAGAATATCTAAGGGGGACGTTGAATGCGCAGGCCCGTGAGTATTGCTCCGCCAAAAGGGAAACTCGGCGTGCTGACGCCGGGAATGGGGGCCGTCAGCACAACGCTGATGGCCGGAACGGAGCTGGTTCGCCGCGGCGAATCGACGCCGGTAGGGTCGCTCACGCAGATGGGAACGATCCGGCTCGGCAAGCGCACCGAATCGCGCATCCCGAAGATCAAGGATTTCGTGAAGCTGGCCGAGCTGAAAGACATCGTTTTCGGCGGCTGGGATGTGTTCCCAGACGACGCGTATAAGGCGGCCGAGAAGGCGGGCGTCCTCGATTCGCGCGATCTCGCGAAAGTGCAGAAATTCCTCAAGACGATTCGACCGATGAAGGCGGCGTTCGATCAGAACTACGTGAAAAATCTGCATGGCACGAACGTCAAGAAAGGCAAGACGAAATTCGATCTGGCCGAGCAGCTTCGCGAAGACATTCGCGAATTCAAGAAAAAGAACAAGCTCGACCGGCTGGTGATGGTGTGGTGCGCGTCGACCGAAGTCTTCATGAGGCCCGAGGCGGTGCACCAGGATCTCGACTCGTTCGAGAAGGCGATGAAAGCGAATCATCCGGCGATTGCGCCGTCGATGCTCTACGCCTACGCCGCAATCAGCGAAGGAGTCCCTTTCGCGAATGGCGCGCCGAACCTGACCGTCGATATTCCGGCGCTCGAGGATTTCGCGAAGGAGAAGCAAGTCCCGATCGGCGGAAAGGATTTCAAGACGGGGCAAACGCTGATGAAGACCGTCCTCGCGCCGGGATTCAAGGCGCGCATGCTCGGGCTCAACGGCTGGTTTTCGACGAATATTCTCGGCAATCGCGACGGCGAAGTGCTCGACGATCCCGGGTCGTTCAAGACCAAGGAAGAATCGAAGCTCGGCGCGCTCGAATATATTTTGCAGCCGAAAGTCTATCCCGAGCTGTACGGCAAATTCACGCACAAGGTCCGCATCAACTATTACCCGCCGCGCGGCGACAACAAAGAAGGCTGGGACAACATCGACATCTTCGGCTGGCTCGGCTACCCGATGCAGATCAAGGTCGATTTCCTGTGCCGCGATTCGATTTTGGCGGCGCCGATCGTTCTCGATCTCGCGCTATTTTTCGATCTCGCCAAGCGCGCCGGCATGCGCGGCATTCAGGAATGGCTGAGCTTCTATTTCAAGTCGCCGATGTGCGCGAAAGAGCTTTATCCCGAGCACGATCTCTTCATCCAGTCGATGAAGCTAAAGAATACGCTGCGCTGGATGATGGGCGAAGAGCTCATCACCCACCTTGGCGCCGAATACTACGACTGACCACCAGAGCGACGATGCAATCGATGCGCGAATCGGAAGCCGCCGCAAAAAGCGTGTTCGCTACCTCCGACGAGCCGCGTGGCCGGGGCGCAGCAAGCAGCGCCCCTACAACAGAACTCGCGCGCTACGAACCAGCAGACGCGTGGCCGTTCAGCTGGCGAAGAAAATATTCGTGGACCGTAGTGTCCGCTGTGAGCTCGGGATGAAATGTCGCGGCGAGGATTCGGCCCTGCTGCACGAGGACCGGATGGCCGGCATCTTCCGCGAGGACTTCCACTCCTTTGCCGATGGATTCGATGATGGGCGCGCGAATGAAAACCATTTCGAGCGGCTCCTTGCGGAGCTTGGTCGCGCTCATGTGGACGTCGCTTGCTAGCTGGCGGCCGTAGCCGTTGCGAAGGATGGCGATGTCGAGCAGCGCGAGCGAATCTTGGGCGGGGCCGTGGACGTCGCGTGCGAGCAGGATTGCGCCCGCGCAGGTGCCGAAAAACGCGCCGCCATTTTTCGCGAATTGCTTGAGCGCCTCGAAGAGGCCTTCCTCGCGCATTACTTTTAGGTGCGTGGTGCTTTCGCCGCCGGGGAGGATTACGCCGCCTAGGCCCGCGAGATCACTCGGCAGGCGCACGTAGTTGTGTGCGACTCCGAGGTGTTCGAGAACTTTGGCATGCGCTTCGTAGTCGCCCTGGATCGCGACGATTCCGATTTTTGGCTCGCTCGTCATTTCATTTGCGCAGCACAGCTAAACACAGAGGACACCGAGAACGCCACGGAGCCCACAGAGAAAACCTAGACATTACCGCGGAGACGCACAGAACGCGGAGCACGCGTGCTGGACGCTCACCCGTCCCTTCATTGCCATCCATCGCAAAAAAGGCAAGATGCCGCGCTTAAGGCCGCGGCGCCACATTCAAACCTCGACGCATCGTGCCCTAGCCACTTGTCACTCGCCACTAGCCACTGCTTTACCAACCCCGCGTCTGTAGCAAATCCTTTTCTTCGAGCTGGCGGACGTCGAGGCCCTTCATCGCTTCGCCTAACTCTTCCGAGGCTTCGAGGACGATTTTCGGGTCCTTGTAATGCGTGGTGGCTTTGACGATGGCGCGGGCGCGCTGCGCCGGATCGGCCGACTTGAAGATGCCCGAGCCGACGAAGACCGCTTCGGCGCCAAGATGCATCACGAGCGCCGCATCCGCGGGAGTCGCGATCCCGCCCGCCGAGAAATTCGGCACGGGCAGCTTGCCGTGCTTCGCCACCCATTCGACCAGCTCGAATGGCGCGCCGAGTTCTTTCGCTTCGTGCACGAGCTCTTCCTGGCCGAGCGTCGTCAGCTTCCGCATCCCGCCGACGATTGCGCGCATGTGGCGCACCGCCTCGACGATGTTGCCCGAGCCCGCCTCGCCCTTGGTGCGAATCATTGCCGCGCCTTCGGCAATGCGGCGCAGCGCCTCGCCGAGATTTCGCGCGCCGCACACGAACGGCACCTTGAAGCCATGCTTCCACACGTGGTGCTCTTCGTCCGCGGGCGTGAGGACTTCGCTCTCGTCGATGTAATCGACCTCGAGCGCTTCAAGCACCTGCGCCTCTGCAAAATGCCCGATGCGCACCTTGGCCATCACGGGAATCGACACCGTGTCCATGATTTCGCGGATCACGCGCGGCGCCGCCATGCGGGCCACGCCACCTTCCTTGCGGATGTCCGAGGGGACGCGCTCGAGCGCCATTACGGAGCACGCTCCCGCCTCTTCGGCGATTTTGGCCTGCTCGGCGTTGGTCACGTCCATGATCACGCCGCCCTTGAGCATCTCGGCCAGCCCGACTTTCACGCGCCACAAGCTGTTATTCATCAAGTCCATTTCTCGCTCCCTTTGTGCAGCCGCTGGATGCAACCGCAGCCGAAGTTCGAGTTTCCGATCCCACACCCGCGGGACGTTGCATGTAGCGGGGCACAGCAAGCCTTCGCGCCGCTCAGGCCAAGGCAGCGCCCCTACGACCAGTCCCGGAGTTAGCCTTCCGCGCCGGCGACCGGGACCAAGGCGGCGCCCCTACGACCCGCATCGCCGCCACTAGTGTTTAGCCGTTTCGTTCGCGCCAAGCTTTTTGCGAAGCGCTTCCACGTCGATTTGCACGAAGCGGCCTTTGCCGCGAGCGAGAAGGGCGCCCGAAGCGTCGCGAATCTCGCCCTGGCGCAGCAGGTTGCGCCCGTTTCGCTCGACTTCCCATCCTTCGACGAGCAGGTCTCTATCGACGGGCACCGGCTTCACGTATTCAACCGTCAACTCGCCCGTCACCGCATGATCGCCCTCGAAGCGGCTCACCTTGGCCATCACCTCGTCAAGCAGCGTTGCAACGATGCCACCGTGAACGAAGCCCGTGCCGCCCTGATAATCCGAGCTCAGCCGAAATGAGCCGCGGATTCGCCGCGCCGCGTCGTCCTGCTCGAAGGTGAGCTGCATGCCGCGCGCGTTTGCGCCGCCGCAGCCGAAGCAGTTGTTCGTCGCGTTCGGCTTCAGCAGCACCGGCGCGCCTGCCCTTCTTTTGCGCCGGCGCTCATACGAGGGCCACGCGGGCCGTCAAATCGCTTCTCGCGCCGCGCTCGCGCTTGCGCAGCTCGCTTTTCAGCAAATCGCAGAATGTTTCGACGCCCTTCGCGATGCGCTTTTCGTCGACGGCCGAGAATCCGAGGCGCAGCGTATTCGGCTGCGGATGCTGCGAAAAGAAATGCCGCCCCGGCAGGAAGACGACTCCGCGCTCGCGCGCGTGAATCAACAACTCGCCTGCATCGAAGCCCGGTGGCAGCGTCAGCCAGAGGCTCATGCCGCCTTCGGGGCGCGTCCACGACGTTTCCTCCGGCATATGCTTTTCGAGCGCCTGCTCCATCGCTTCGAGGCGGCTGCGATAGACCTTTTTCATCTTCGCGAGATGCTTGGTGAAATAGCCGCGATGCATGAATTCGGCCATCGCCGATTGCGAAAACTGATCCGTGTGCAGATCGGTCGACTGCTTCACGATACGCAGCCGCTCGATGGCGCTTTCGGGGCCGATGCACCACCCCACGCGCAGCCCGGGAAACGCCGTCTTCGAAAAGCTGTCGATGTGAATCACATTGCCTGCCGTATCGAGCGCCTTCAGCGACGGAATCGGATTCCCGCGCAGCCGCAGCCGCGCGTAGATTCCGTCTTCGACCACCGGCACCTGAAAGCGCGCGGCAAGCTCCAGAAGCGCGCGCCTGCGCGCAACCGGCAAAGCAGTGCCCGTGGGATTGTGAAAATCCGGCGTGACGAGAATGAATTTCACGCGATTCTGCATAAGTACCGTCTCGAGCGCGTCGATGTCGAGGCCCACGTGGCCCGTGCGCGTCGCATCCGGCTCCACGCCGACGGCCAGCGGACGTACGCGCGCACCCGCGAGGATCGCAATCGCGCCCGGATAGCCTGGATTTTCGAGCGCCACCGAATCTCCCGGCCGCAGAAACGCCTTGCAGACCAGGTCGATCGCCTGCTGGCAACCGTCGGTGATTAGCAATTGCTCGGGCTTTACATTCAGGCCCTCGCCGCGAAACAGGCTGATGAGCTCGCGCTTGAGCGGCTCGTAGCCGTCCGTCGAGCCGAGCTGGAGAATGCGCCGCCCTTCGCGGCGCAGCACCGCGTTCGCGGAGTGGCGGAATTCTTCGAGCGGAAAGGTCTCGTCGGGAGGCCGCGCGACGGTAAATGCGATGGCGCCGGGCGGAACGCGCGGCATCATGCGGCTCAGGCTTTCTTCGGCGCGATCATCGGCGAAAAGCGCTTCCCAGCGCATCGGCCCGTTGTGTCCGTTCCCATTGCCATTCGATCGCGGCGGCGGCGAAAACTGTTTCTCGGGAATCGCGCAGATGTACGTGCCGCGGCCCACGTGGCCCTGAATCAGGCCTTCGGATTCGAGTTCGGCGTAGGCGTTCGCGACGGTCGTGCGATGCACGCCGAGCTGGCCGGCCAATTCCCTGCTCGCGGGAATGCGGTCGCCCGCGCGAAGCTCGCCTGAATGGACGAGCGCGCGCAACTGATCGCGCAGCTGCACGTACAGCGGAATGTGGCTTTCGGACTGTAAATGAAGAGGCAGCATTGGCTCTCTCCTGCAGGCCAATATAGAGTACAACGGCAGCGAGTAAAGAGCCAATTTGGCTATTCGGAAAATATTTTGCGACGGCGTCTTTCGTCGAGGGAGATTCCGCTGTTATTCGCCGAAGAGTTTCGACTGGGCTTCGGCGACCGCGGCGATTCCGCGCGTCGCGCGAGCGGTCCGCCGGGCCACGCCAACCACGCCCAGCACCTTCATCTCGGCCAGCGCTGAGCGCGGGATAAACATCCGCAGGACGTTGCCGTGCAGATCGGGAGGCGTGAGCTGCACCCCCGTGTCGAGCAGGTCGAGGAGATTATTCGAGACGATGCCTTCCAGCGCGTCGTCATCCCGGAATCGCAGCCTGACCCACAGGCCATCCAGCTTCGGGCGGCTCAGAAAGGTCTTTCGCTCCAACTCGAATGTATCCTTGAACTCCCGGACGAAGTAGACGCATTTTACATGCTTTAGCTCGATCGCCTCGTGTTCGCCCTCGAGCGTCAAAAGGTCGACCGATTCCGCCTTGCCGAGCGAGCTCGGATTCAGATACCCCTTCACCGAGGTGCTGTCGAGCAGGAGCACCACGACTTTCTTGAGCGTCGAGGATGGAGTGCGGCTTTTCACGCTTCTGGCCACTTTTCAGGGCTTTTCAGCGCCCGGGAGTTGCTATCTAGGCTCACGTTATGTTATCTTCTCTTCGGGCAGTGTCAACTTGTTGGTGCTTAAAGGGTTAGCGCTGGAGCATCCGCCGATTGACCAACAAAGGACAGATCCTTCGATCGGCCTCCGTTATAACCCTTGTCACCCTTATCAGCCGGATTTGCGGATACTTACGCGATCAGCGTGTAGCTCTCCTTCTCGGGACCTCGCCAGCCGCCGATTCCTTCATCCTCGCCTTCCGCATCCCCAGCTTGATCCGCCGGATGACGAGCGAAGGGTCCCTCGGCGCCTCCCTGATACCCGTCTTCACGGGCTATCTGCGAAACCGCTCGCCTCGCGAGTCTTGGGCCTTCGCTCAAAAGGTCTTTTGGGATATGGCGGTACTGCTCGCTGCCATCGCCATTCTGGGCGTCGTCTTCTCGCGCCAGGTGATCTACGTTTTCACCATCTTAGGCGCGCACGAGAACAATTTGGCTATTTTCCTCAACCGGATCATTTTCCCGGCGGTCTTTTTCATCGGCCTGGCTGCGGTTGCAGCCGCGCTCTTGAACAGCTTTCACGTGTTCGGGCTTCCGGCGGCCACCCCGATCTTCTTCAATCTGGTGTTCATCCTGTTTTCGTTCGGCTTCATTTACCGGCCGCTGATGCGCTGGGTTCCCGTGGCCTATCGTACTCCGGCCGTGGCCCTTGCGGCAGGGATTCTGGTGGGCGGTGCCGTTGCCTTAGCCATGCAGATTCCGGCGCTGGTGCGCCGAGGCATGAGCTTGGTCCCGGAATTTTCGATTTCGGACCCAGGAGTGCGAAAGGTCGGCCGCCTGATGGGACCCGCGTTCTTCGGCATGGGCGTCTACCAGATCAATCTTTTCGTGGACACGATCTTCGCGCTTTCGCCGCGCATGCCGACCGGCAGCGTCACATCGCTGTACGTCGCCGACCGCCTGATGCAACTGGTCCTCGGCAGCTACGCCATCGCCATGTCGACCGCGATTCTGCCCGCGATGTCTCACCAAATCGCCGCCGGCAAGTGGGACGAGATGAAGCACACGTTCGGCTTTTCGTTGCGCATCGTTTCGTTCATCACGATTCCGGCGGCCGTCGGGCTGATTCTCTTGCGGCGGCCAATCGTGCAGGTGCTCTTTCAGCACGGGCGCTTCGTCGCCGAGTCCACGTCGCTCACGGCGCACGCGCTGTTTTTCTACTCGCTCGGCCTGCCGGCGTATGCCGCGATCAAGCTCATCACGCCGATGTACTACTCGACGCAGGACACGTGGACGCCCGCGCGCGTAGGCGCCTGGGCGCTCGGCAGCAACATCCTTCTCAATACGATTTTCCTTTTGTTCTTTTACCGCTCGCTTTCAAACGGCAGCCCGGCGCTCGCGAGTTCGCTGACGGCGTATTTCAATTTCGGCGCGCTGTTTCTGCTCTTCCGCAAACGCTACGGCCGGCTGGGCGCGAGCGGCCTGGCCGCGTCGCTCGTCAAGATCGGCGTGTGCGCGGTCGCGATGGCATTCATTTCCTATTACGGCTTGCGGGCCGCGCATTTTTCCTCCGCCGGGCACCTAATGACGCAGGTCGCGCTGCTCGCCGGGGTGATTCTCGTGTCGACGGCCGTCTATTTCGGCCTCGCGTGGCTGCTCCGCTGCGAGGAGCTTCGCGAGTTCTGGCAACTTCTTCGGCGGACGGAGCCCAGCACGGCTCCATTCGCCGCGGGTGAGGTTTAGATGGAAGGGCACGTTCGCGAATTCCTGAATTGCCTGCGCATCGAGAAGGGCCTTTCGGACAATACGATCCTGGCCTATCGCCGCGACATCGAGAAATTCGCCGCGTTCGCCACCGAGCGCGGGCTCGGCACGAGGGAAATCACGCGCAGCGACGTGGTCGATTTCCTCGCTTCGCTCTACAAGCGGCGGCTCGATAGCCGCTCGGTGGCGCGCCATCTCGTCACGATTCGCAATTTCTTCCGCTTCGCGCTTCTCGAGGGCTACATCGACGACGATCCCGCCGCCACCATCGAGTCGCCGAGGTTTCGCCAGAGCCTGCCCTCGTTTTTGAGCATCGAGGAAGTCGATCGGCTGCTCCGGCAGCCCGACACGACCAACATCGTCGGCCTGCGCGATCGCGCCTTGATCGAGATCATGTATTCCGCCGGTTTGCGTGTCTCCGAACTGTGCGGGCTGCGCGTCGACGATTTGCAACTGGACCCCGGATGCCTGCGCTGCATAGGCAAGGGCAACAAGGAGCGCCTGGTTCCCGTCGGCAAGCAGGCGCTCGCGATCGTCCGAAAGTATCTTCGTACGGCTCGTCCGGAACTGCTGCGCGGCGGCTCGTCGCCGTACCTTTTTCTCAACCAGCGGGGCGGTAAGCTCGACCGCATCACTTTCTGGAAGTTGCTCGGCGCCTATGGCCGCAAGGCCGCGCTGCGAAAGCCGCTGACGCCGCACATGCTGCGTCACAGCTTCGCCACGCACCTGCTCGACCGCGGCGCGGACCTTCGCTCCGTCCAGATGATGCTCGGCCACTCGGACATTTCAACGACGCAAATCTACACGCACGTGATCGAGGAACGATTGAAGACCGTCTACAAGGCGCACCACCCGCGCGCCTGATGCCTACCGCGGGACTGCCAGGAGGCGCACGACCTCATGCCTGATTACATGTTCCTGCTCGAAAGCAGGCTTTCGCCGGAGCAACGCGCCGTGCTCGAGCGCGCGCAGGAGTTGGCCCGGCAGCTCGATTTGAATATCTACCTCACCGGAGGCGCGGTTCGCGACCTGATCTCCGGCCAGCCGATCCGCGACCTCGATTTCACCGTCGAAGGCAATCCGGTGCGCATGGTCCGGGAACTCGAAAAGGGCGGCGCGAAAATCACATCCGAGAGCGAAAAGCTCCGCCACTACGAGATTATCTTCGCGGGCGACGCGGACGGCTCGATTTCCGCCGCGCGCGACGACGTCTACGAAAAGCCCGGCGCGAAGCCCGAATACCACTTCGCAGGCATCATGGAGGATCTGCGCCGCCGGGATTTCTCGGTCAACGCGATCGCCATTTCGCTCAACGCGCAGTCGCGCGGCTTGCTCCTCGATCCCACGAACGGCCTCGCCGATCTCGAACGCCAGGAGGTCCGCGCGCTCTCGATCCACGCATTCACGAATCAGCCCATCCGCCTGATGCGCATCCTCCGCTATAGCGCGCGCATGGGTTTCAACCTCGAGTCGCGCACCCAGGAATGGTTCGAACTCGCCATGGAACGCGGCCTGAATGCGAATTTCGAAGGCGCCGAGGTGGGCCACGAACTTCGCGCCGTGGCCCGCGACGACAATCCGGTTGCCGCGCTCAAGCTGTGGGAATCGCATGAGATGCTCGAAGCGATTCACCCAAAACTGCAACGCCGCAAGCCCGATTACGACAGCTTGAACAAACTCGCCCGGATTCGCGGGAATTATCTCGCCGTGGGCCTGCGACCGCGGCTGCACCTCGCCGTCACCGGCTACATTCTCGGCCGGCTGAAGGCCCGCGAGATGTCCGCCGCGCTGCGCAACATGGAATTTCACGCGGCGGAAATCGACGCAATTGCAGAACTCGTTCCCGAGGCGCAGAAAGTCGTCAAGATGCTCAAAGGCCGCAAGACCCATGCGCCGCGCGACGCCTATGCGTATCTCGCTTCCCTTCCCGCCGAGATGCTCGCCTTCATCGAAGTCGAACTGCCGAATCCGCGCGCGCTCTCGAAGATTCGCAACTACATCCAGAAATGGCGCCCGCTGCGCCTCGCGCTTCCGGTCGGCGAACTCGATGGGCTCGGCATCCCGCGCGGACCTCAGTTCAACAAAATTCTCGATCAGCTGTTCGATCTCCAATTGCGCGGCAAGGCGAAGACTCCCGAAGACCGCACCAGAATTCTGCGCGATCTCGCGGGAATCAAGGACGATGCAAAGAAAAAGCCGGAAAAAGAGAAAAAGAAAGGCAAGGGCGGCGAAGCCCCAGCGCCTGCCGCCAAAACGCCCGGCGGGAAGAGCGGCGAAAAGGGCCCGGCCGCCGACGCCGGCCATAATGCAGCCGCGGCCATCGGCGCCGGCGCTCGCGCCAAGCACGAAAAGGCCGCAGCCGCGCGCCGCGCCGAGAATTCCAAATCGAAACCTCACCACCCGAAGAAATCTCGCAGTCGCTGAGCTTGTATCGCACCATTCGTCCCATGGTCTTGAATCGCCAGCGTCGCGTTCCAGTCCCGGTGAACGATCTGGAGCGGTTCCTCGCGCGCGCGCGCCGCGCCCTGCGCCTCGCGCCTGATTCGCTCACCGTCTGCCTCGTGACCGACGCCGAGATCGCTCGCTGGAATCGCGCCTACCGCGGCAAACCCAAGCCAACGGACGTTCTTTCATTTCCCTCGGACGACGATCACCCGAGGCACAGAAAATTGCGGCGCTCGGATGTCCGTCGCCGCGGCTCATCCTCCATATCCTTTGCCTCTTCGCCTTCCTCCGCCTCCTATCTTGGTGATATCGCCATCGCTCCCGCCGTCGCGCGACGCAACGCCCGCCGCTTCGGCCGCACCTTCGACGATGAAATGCGCATCCTGATCCTTCACGGCATCCTGCACCTGATGGGTTACGATCATGAGACCGACACTGGCGAGATGGATCGCCGCGAGCAGCGCCTGCGCCGCGCGCTCGGGCTTGCCTAGACCATGACCATCCTTCTCTACACGCTCGCGGTCATCGTTCTCACGGTTGGGCTCATCGTGGTCTCTTACCTCGACCGCGTGTATCGCGAAATGGGGCGCGTCTCGACCGGCCGCATCCGCGATCACATCCTCGCCTTCGAATCGGAAATCGAGCCGCGCTTCAAGCTCGACCGCACGCGCGCCGCCGTTGCCTTCAGCCTGGTCGCGCGCCTGTGGCTTGTCTTTCTCGCCGCCGTTACCGCTCTCGCGGTGAACGCGGCCGTTCCCGGCCGAGCGGAATTCGAACTGGAAGTCGTGATCTTCCTTGCGGCCGAAGTCATGATCGCCATGCAGTTTCTGCCCTTTTTGCTTTTGGCGAGCGCGACCGGCACCTGGATCTCGCCGCTCGTTCCGCTGGTCCGCCTGCTGCTGTGGCTCACGTGGCCGTTCTACTCGGTCCTGAATCTTCTCGCGTCGATTCTGCGCCTCTCGGAAGACGAGCCCACCGCACCCGCCACCGAGCAACAGGCCATCGAAGCCTTCGTCGACGCCGCCACTGAGGAAGGCATCATCGAGCAGGACGAAGCGCGGCTGATCGAGCAGGTCGTCGAATTCGGCGAAAAGCGCGTGCGCGACGTGATGACGCCGCGCCCCGACGTGGTCGCGATCTCCGCCAGCGCCACCATCGACGAGCTGCGCGACCGCATCGTCGAAACGAAATTCTCGCGTCTGCCGGTGTACGGAAAATCGCTCGACGACACGCTCGGCATCGTCGTCGCCAAAGACATGCTCGAGATTCCCGATCGCGATGCGTCCCGCCGTACCGTGCGCGAGCTGGTTCGCCCGGCGCTCTTCGTTCCCGAGACGAAATTCGGCTCGGAGCTCCTGAAGGAGATGCAGCGCAAGAATCAGCATATGGCCGTGGTGATCGACGAGTACGGCCTGCTGGCCGGCGTCGTCACGGTCGAAGATCTCGTCGAGGAAATTGTTGGTGAAATGGCCGAAGAGGATCGCCGCCCTGTCCCCGACGTGGTCCGCGAATCGAGTGGCGCGATGGTTCTTCGAGGCAGCGTCCCGGTCGACAAGGTCGCCGAGCTTTTCGGCATCGAGCTCGACGCCCTCGCCGGCGAATCACACGCAACCACCGTCGCCGGCCTTCTCAACAGCGTCGCGGGACACGTGCCGCGCACCGGCGAAATCCTCGAGCTGGCGGGCCTCCGCTTTGAGGTCCTTGAAGCGAACCAGCGCAAGGTACTGCGCGTCCGCGCCCGTCGCCCCATCGCCGACGCCGCCACTTCCGCCCGCACCGTGTAGCAAACCACCACGACCTGTCATTCCGAAGACCGCGCATCCCGATTTCCGCGCCCATACTCCTCGAACCGGGCGGAAATCGGGCGTACTGGCGAGGTCTGAGGAATCTCGGCACCGGAACGGCGGACACTCCCTGTAGTCGTGGCTTTGGGGCCAATTGCTTGACTCCAGCTATATCGTACGATATAGTTTGCGATGTCGAGCCAAGCTCGACACAGGAGACACACCATGTACCAAGCACGTTACAACGAATGGGGTTGCGGCGGTCGATACGGTCGGCACTTTGCCGGAAGGCATCGCTTCTTCGGAGGCTTTCGCGGCGGATTCATGGGGGGGCCAGCCATGAGGGCCGCAAAGATGCTCGCCTCAGGCGACCTTCAGCTGATCATCCTCGCGCTGCTGAGCGAAAAGCCGCGCCACGGCTACGAGATTATCAAGGCCATCGAGGAGCACTCGAGCGGCATCTACACGCCCAGCCCGGGAATGGTCTACCCCGCCCTGACCTATCTCGAAGAGATGGGTTTCGCGGCCTCCGAAGCCGAGGGCACCAAAAAGCTCTATCGCATCACCGATGCGGGCGCCGAGCATCTGAAAGCGAATCGCGCCAGCGCCGACGAAACTCTCGATCACCTCGCGCGCTTTGGCCGCAAGATCGCCGAGTTTCAGAAGCGCTTCCGGCAGGAAGACGAAGACGCGGAAGACATCGCAGGCGGCGCCGGGCGTCACATCAAGGACGAGTGGCGGCAGGCGCGGGTCGAGTTCCGTCAGGTCCGCGATGACTTGAAAGCCGCGCTATACGAAAAGCTGGACGCCTCGGCCGAGGAGCGCCAGCGCATCATCGGCGTCCTTCGCCGCGCCATCGACGAAATCCGCGGCAAGTAGTTGCTCGTTGGCGGCTGATGGATTAGCCGTCGCCCGTAGGGGCGGGTTTGGACCCCGCCCCTACCCCAACACAGGCAAGGTCGCCATCGGCAACCGGCGCCTCGCGGATTCGGCTACATCTCATTTTGCCGCTCTCATGCGCGCGACTTCCTCGCGCAATTCGCGCAGTTCGCGTTGCATTTCGGGCAGCCGGTTGAATACAGCGACCGATTTCCGCCATGCGCGATTCTCCATCGCCGGATAGCCCGAATAGATCGCGCCCGGCGGGACATCCGTCGGAACGCCGCTTTGCGCGCTGATCACGGCGCCGTCGCCGACGGTCAGATGCCCGGCGCATCCCACTCGTCCCGCGAGGATGCATCCATTTCCGATGTTCGTTGTTCCCGCGAGGCCGACCTGGCCGCAGAGCAGCGTATCTTCGCCGACCTTGCACGCGTGGCCCACCTGGACGAGATTATCGATCTTCGTCCCGCGGCCGATGCGCGTCTCGCCGACGGTCGCGCGGTCGATGGCGCTCAGCGCCTGGATCTCGACATCGTCGCCGATCACCGTGATTCCCGATTGGCGAATTTTGTGCCAGCGGCCGTCCGCTTCGTGCGCGAAGCCGAAGCCGTCGCTGCCCACCACCACGCCGTTCTGCAATAGGACGCGATCGCCGATCCGGCAATCCTCGCGGACGCACGCGTGCGAATGCGCGAAGAAATGGTCGCCGATGCGCGCCCCGCGGTAGATCGCCACAAAGCTGTGCAGCACCGCGTGCTCGCCGATCGTCACGTCCTCGCCCACATAGCAATAGGGGCCGATGTGCGCGCTCACTCCGATCTTCGCCGAAGGAGCGATCACCGCCGTTTCGTGGACGCCCGGCGCGTACTTCGGCGTGGGATGAAACAGCTCGATCGCCCGCGCGAAATCGAGGTACGGGTTCGCCGAACGCAGCGCCCCGATGTGTCGGGGGCGCGGCTCATCCCGCGCGATTACGATTGCCGCCGCGCGCGTCGTCTCGAGCGCCGCTTTGTATTTGCGGTTCGCGAGAAACGTCAACTCGCCCGGCGCGGCCTCCTCGATTCCCGCCACGCCTGTGATCTCGATGCTCGCGTCGCCCTCGACCGCGCACCCTAGCTTCTCCGCCAGTTCTCCCAGCTTCATCGCCATCTCCTGTGATTCGGGCACTTCTTGCTGCGCCGTCTTAGCCTAGCAGGTGTGCAATTCCGGACGGAAAGTTAGCAGCAGGAGCATGAAACTTCAAAGAAAAGCGGGCGGTCGAGGCGGGTCTCCCTACTACGCGCCCGAGGCCGCGCTGCGCGGAGCAGCCTTCAGGAGAATCGCGGTAAGTTCTTCAGGCATATCGAGCATCACGTCGTGGCCGCACGCCAGACTGAGCGTCTTCCAGCCTCTGGCCTTCGCGCGCTCGTACGATGGCATGAACGGCGAGTCGTCGTAGCTGGTCGCCAGGATGTAGGTCACGTCCTTCACGGCGTCACTTTTCCCGCTCAGCCGCAGCGGCTGTTGGAAAGTTGCCAGCGGTTGCATCGTGCATTGGCGGTCCATCCACGCAGCATCTTTGGCATTCACGTTGAACGCGGCGGCAGGAATCGGCGGCACCTTCCACCCCTCACCGTGGAGTCTTGTACCCTCCATCTGCACGTGCCACTGTTCGGGTGGCAGGTAATCGTGCACGCTTTGGCCGCCCTCAAGAACGAAGGCGTCCAGATAGATCAGCGCGCCAATCCGATCCGGCACGCGGTCCGCGGCTCCGCTCACCACCGCGCCGCCGTACGAATGGCCGCACAGCACCACGTTCGAAAGCTCCTCCCACCGAATCAGGTTCACCACGTCGCAGATGTGCGTTTCGAGGTTGACCTCGCGCGAAAGCAGATGCGATCGCTCTCCGACGCCCGTCAGCGTCGGCGTGAACACGGCATGCCCCTGCGCCTGCAGCGCCTTCCGGACGCGCTTCCAGCACCAGCTGCCGTGCCACGCGCCATGCACCAAAACATACGTGCTCATCGCTCACCTCTGTCACAAACGGGCCGCATCATGCCACAGCTGCGACGCTCGGTGGGCCGCTTTTCTTCGCGTGCGCCGCTCGCAGCAGTCCTCTGCACCAGGCCAACGGGATGGTCAGCACGAGGGTCGCGATCCAATTCCGCAGCGGCGCCTCGTTAGGCAGCGACACCATCGCCCATACGGTCAGCGCCTCTTGGACCACGCCCATCGCCACGGCATGCCAGATTGGAGCGCGGCGCGCGATCCATGCCGTCACGTACCCGCCCGCCGCGATGCACGCACTGGTGTAGGCAAGCGAGAAAACAGCCGCCGCCGGATTATGGCTGATCGCCGCCCGATTCGGCAGCGCGCGCCGAAAGAGCCGCATCAGGATCGGGTCGGCCGCCGCCTCGATCGCGAACGAAGTCGCTGTGAGCGTTGCGATTCCGGCTATCACCGCGAGGATGCTTCGCACCATGGCGTCGCAGTCTATCGAAGCCTGCGGCGCCTGTCTTGACATTTCTTGCGGTCGCGCGCGACGGCCGCCGATTAAACCTGCGCCGTGCCGCCGTCGACGAACAGCTCGATCCCGGTGATGAAACTGGAGTCGTCCGACGCCAGAAAAAGCGCCGCATTCGCGATATCCTGCGGCTGCCCGATCCGGCCCATCGGGATCAGCTCCACGAATTTGTCTTTCACTTCCTTCGGCACGCCGACAAACACCGCCGTATCGATCGTGCCGGGGCTCAAGACATTCACGCGAATCTTCCGCGCCTTCAAATCCATCGTCCAGGTGCGCGCGAACGACCGCACGGCGGCCTTGCTCGCGTTGTACACGCTGAAGCCTGCGAAGCCTTTCACGCTGGCGATCGAGCCGTTCAGGATCACCGACGCGCCATCCACCAGCAGCGGCAGCGCCTTTTGCACCGTAAAGAGTGTCCCGCGCACGTTCGTGCCGAGCGTGCTGTCGACGTTCGACTCCGTGATCGCGCCGAGCGGCACGTTGAATTCGCCGTAGCCGGCGCTCGCGAAGAGCACATCGATCCGGCCCTTCTCGGCTTTCACCGTGGCGTAGAGCCGGTCGAGGTCCGCCAAATTGCTCGCGTCTCCTTGCACGCCCGTCACGTTGCGCCCGATTTCCTTCACAGCTTTGTCGAGCTGCTCCTGCCGCCGCCCCGTGATGAACACATATGCGCCTTCCTTCACAAACAGCTTCGCCGTCGCCAGCGCCATCCCCGACGTCCCCGCCGTGATCACCGCGATCTTCCCTTCCAGCTTTCCCATGTGTCTCTCCATCGCTCAGCTTTTGCAAGAATCGCCGACCCTTTTCTGATGCCCGTCCGGATTGAATCGATTCGCGACACCTGAGGAGACGTTCGCAGACCAACTGTGGCTGGGACGTATTAGAATCGGAGCCTGATGGACGAAACCGAGATTTATTCGCTGATCGGCGAAGAAGGTTTTGCGCGCCTCGTCGGCGCATTCTACCGGCAGGTCGCGCACGACGAAATTCTCGGCGCGATGTATCCGCGCGACGAACTCGCGGCCGCCGAATCGCGCCTTCGCGATTTCCTGATCTACCGTTTCGGCGGCCCGCAGCGTTACATCGAAGAGCGCGGCCACCCGCGCCTCCGCGCGCGCCATCTTCCCTTCCGCATCGATCAAGCCGCCCGCGACCGCTGGATGCAGCTCATGGCGAACGCCTTCGCCGAAGCCGCGCTGCCGCCCGAGGTCGAGCAGTTCCTCCGCGCCTTCTTCGAGCAAATGTCCACCTTCATGATCAATCAGGCGTAAAGCGAAACTGTATGTTTTCTTGGCTGCTACACGCCATGACACTTCTTGCTTTTTTAATTGGCTGAGGTTACAACCAATCACCGATGAAAAGGACCCTGGGCTGCCGGCTTTTAGCCTTCTGCTTGCTGTGCTGCTTTCATGCCGCGGCCGCGCGCGCCCAGGCGCCGGCAAGCACTCCTCAGATAAAAGCCGATTACTCGCGAGAGCCTTCGGTCATCGAGTCGAGCTCGACCAAGGCCTCTTTCCAGGACGACGGCACTTCGATTCGCACTCTGAGTTCCCGGATTCGCGTGCAGAACGAAACCGGCGTCCAGCAATGGGGACTGCTCGAGTTTCCGTTCGAATCCAGCAATCAGACCGTCGACATCGACTACGTCCGGGTGCTCAAGTCCGACGGCACAGTCGTCACAACTCCGCCCGACAATATTCAGGATCTCGACGCCGACATCACGCGCAGCGCTCCGTTCTATAGCGACCTCCGCGTGAAGCATGTCGCGGTGAAGGGACTGAGCGTGGGCGACGTCCTCGAATTCCAGGCGCGCTGGAACACGACCAAGCCGCTCGTCGCGGGACAGTTTTGGCTCGCGTATTCCTTCAACGACGCGGGCGTTGTCCTCGACGAAAGTCTCGAAGTCAGCGTCCCATCCGATCGTCCTGTGAAAGTGAAGGGGCCGCAGGCTACGCAGAAGGTCGCCGAGGCGTCCGGCCGCCGCGTCTACACGTGGACGAGTTCGCACTTGGACTCGAAACCCAGGAAACTGAAGGGGCGAGCGGCCCTTGACGCTGGCCTTGGTCTGAATTCTCCGCCGGATGTTCAGGTCAGCAGTTTCAAGAGCTGGGACGACGTCGCTGACTGGTACTGGGGACTCGAAAAGGATCGCGTCGAGCCGTCACCTGCCGTCCGCGCGAAAGCCGCCGAGCTCACGAAGGGCATGACGGACGATTCCGCGAAACTTCGCGCGATCTACGATTTCGTCAGCACGCGCTACCGGTACATCGGTATTGCCTTCGGCATCGGGCGTTATCAGCCGCATTCGGCGGATGACGTCCTTTCGAACGACTTCGGCGATTGCAAGGACAAGTACACTCTGCTCGCGTCTTTGCTGCAAGCCGTCGGAATCCAGGCCTATCCGGTGTTGATCAGCACCACGCAGAAACTCGATCCCGACGTTCCGTCGCCGATGCAGTTCAACCACGTCATCGCGTATGTTCCCCAGGGCAAGGGCGCCGCGTGGCTGGACACCACGGCGGAGCTCACTCCCCTGGGCTTCCTTGTCCAACCACTCCGGGATAAGCCGGCGCTCGTGATCCTCCCGGGCAAGCCCGCGCAGATCATCACCACTCCGGCCGATCCGCCTGAGCTGGAATTGCACGTCTTCAAGGTCACGGGCAGACTGAGCTCCGACGGCACGCTGAACGCGCAAATCGAAAACACGAATCGCGACGATCTCGAACTCCTCCTGCGCGAGGCGTTTCGTCAAGTCTCTTCCGCGCAATGGAACGATTTGGTGCAGCAATACTCACGGGAACTCAACTTCGCGGGCACTGTGAGCGACGTGAATGTCGCATCGCCCGAAGCCACGAATGTGCCGTTTCATTTTTCTTACAGCTACCTTCGAAAGGACTATCCCGACTGGGCCGATCACCAGATCACCGTGCCCGGACTGCCGTTTTTCCTGCCTGCTCTCGATGACGATGCCGATCCTTCCGATCCGATCTTCCTCGGCTCGCCCGGCACCACCGAATCCGACGCCCGGGTCGAATTGCCCTCGGATTACGTGCCGATGCCGCCGGCCAACGTCGACCTCGTGCGGGATTACGCCGAATACCACGCGTCCTACTCCCGTGAGGGAAATACGCTGATTGTTCGCCGCGTCCTGTCGACCAAGCTGCGCGAAGTCCCGCCGGGTGAGAATGCCAGCTATAAGAGTTTTGTCGAAGACGTCCAAAAGGATGTGCTAGGTTACGTCCAAACGACTTCCACCAATATCCCGCCCATCGAATCCATGCGAGGGGCCGGCGACTATTTCCGCCTCTCCCTCCAACAACTTCCTGAGAGCACAGTCCCCGATGCGAACAAGTTCGAGAGCGATTCCTTTTCTTCGGGCCGCGATTTCGATCCGACCGGGGCCATCTCCAATCTGAAGCAGGCTGTAGCGGCGGATCCTAAGTTCACGCGGGCCTGGGTGCGCCTTGGGTCGCTTCAGGCGGCGATGCGCCAGAGCGACGACGCCATCGCCTCATTCCGCAAAGCGATCGCCTGCGACCCCAAGCAGCCGTTCCCCTACAAAGTTCTCGCCTTCACGCTGATGTCGATGAATCGGGGAGCTGATGCCATCCCGGTCTGGCAGGATCTGCTGAAGGTCGTTCCGGACGATCGGGACGCCCCCGTAAATCTCGGCGCGCTTCTTACGGATCAAAAGCGCTACGCCGAGGCGATTCCTCAGCTGCAAGCAGCGCGAAAGCTATATCCGAAAAACGCAATCGCGGCGGCTGATCTCGCCCAAGCCTATTTCCTTTCGGGCGATCTCGAAAAAGGACGCGCCGCCATCCAGCAAGCCGCCGATCTCGGCTCCGGCGGGCTCGCCTACAACAACATCGCCTACGCTTTGGCCGAGTCCAACAAGGATCTTCCAGAAGCGCTCGATTACGCGCAGACGGCCGTTCATCAGGCAGAAGTGGCGTCGCAAGAAACGGACCTCAGCAAGCTCACGCCCGCCGATTTGGCGCATCCACCGACGCTGGCCGCCTACTGGGACACCCTGGGCTGGGTCGATTTTCGCCTCGGCCGTCTTCCTGACGCCGAGGACTATTTGAATGCTGCGTGGAAACTCACCCAATCGGGCAACGGCGCCGATCACCTCGCGCAAGTCTACGAGCAGGATCACAAGAAGGCCGACGCGGCCCGGATGTACCACTTCGCGCTCGAGACCACCGAGCGGCGCGTGACCGGAAGCCGAGCGGATGCCATTCGCGCGCGGCTGAAAGTCCTCGACCCTGGCGGCGACTACTCCTCGATCCAGCTACATCGCAGGACCTACACGCCGGGTGATCAGCTCACTGAAGATCGCACCGTGAAGCTCTCGCGCATCGTCCCCGGGACGGTCGAGGCTGACTTCTTCCTGCTCTTCGGTCCGGGGCCCAAGATCGAGGATGTTGCATTCGTCAGTGGCTCCGATGAGCTCAAACCCGCCGCCAAGGTTCTCTCGTCGACAACTTTCCAGGTGGCGTTCCCCAAAGGAAGCACAGCTCGGATTCTTCGCCGGGCTATGGTGATGTGCACCGAGGTAACCGGTTGCTCCGCCGTTCTCTACCCGCTCAGCTCCGTTCGTTCCGTCAATTAGCTGTCGCGCAGTCGTTCGTCGCCGCTCCGGCGTTCCGCTTTTCGAGTTTCGGCTTTGGCCCCTGCTACTTGCCGAGCAGCTGGCGGGCGATCACCATGCGCTGAATCTCGCTGGTGCCTTCGCCGATGGTGCAGAGTTTTACGTCGCGGTAAAATTTTTCGGCGGGATAATCCTTGATGAAGCCGTAGCCGCCGTGGATTTGGACGGCCTCGTTCGCTACGCGGACGGCGACCTCTCCGGCGTAGAGCTTCGCCATGCTCGATTCGCGCGTGATGCGCGCGTCGTCGGCGCCCGATGCGATCGCCTGGTCGGCCATCCACGCCGCGCGATATGTCAACAGGCGCGCCGCATCGATCTGCGTCGCCATGTCCGCCAGCTTGAACTGGATCGCCTGAAATTCCGCGATCGCCTTGCCGAATTGCTTGCGCTCTTTCGCGTAGCGCACCGCGCATTCGTACGCGCCCTGCGCCATGCCCAGCCCGAGCGACGCAATCGAAATCCTCCCGCCATCGAGAATCTGCAGGCTGTTGACGAAGCCATCGCCCTCGCGCCCCAGCAAATTCCCCGGCGGCACGCGGCAATCGGTGAACACCACTTCGCTCGTGTCGCTCGCGCGCAGCCCCAGCTTGTTTTCCTTTTTCCCCGGGCGAAATCCCGACGTGCCCTTTTCGATGATGAACGCCGAAATGCCGTGTGATTTTTTCGCCGCGTCGGTCACCGCCATCGCCACGCACACGTCGGCGTAATGCCCGTTCGTCGTAAACGTTTTCGAGCCGTTGATCACCCAGCCGCCATCTGATCTCCCAGGCTCGCCTTGCCGGCGACCTGGGAGCCCTTCCTGTTTCACGGCAACGGTGCGCGTCCCGCCCGCGTCCGAGCCCGCCTCGGGCTCCGTCAGCGACCAGCAGCCGAGCTTCTTCCCCTGCGCCAGCGGGACGACGTATTTCTGCCGCTGCTCCTCGCTCCCGAATTTGAAAATGTGATTCGTGCAGAGCGAATTGTGCGCCGCGACGATGATCCCAACCGACCCGTCCACACGCGACAATTCCTCAATGATGATCGCGTATTCGACGTACCCCATCCCCGCGCCGCCATATCTTTCGGGGAAGATCGCGCCGAGCAATCCCATCTCGGCCAGTTTCGGAATAATTTCGGAGGGAAATTTCGACGCTTCGTCCCACTCCATCACGTGCGGCGCGATTTCGCCCTCGGCGAATTCGCGGACGGTGCGGCGGAGGTGCTGCTGCTCGTCGGTAAGCGAAAATTCCACGCCCCATTTATATCATGTGGAGGAGGCCGTGATTCGCAGCTCGTGACTTGTGACACGTGGAAAGCACTCCGCAGAACCATTTTGTGCCCTGATGTCAGCCACCTGCGCTAGAGCCGTACGGCCGAGCGCTGTCGTGGCAAAATCCCGCCACAATTGGACTTTGGCGACCGTTTAAGGCCAGGGTAAGCCCCCGAAAGCAGCAATGTTATTGCTGCGCGCGGAACAGGTTGTGCAGGTAATCCCCTGATATACACATGCATTAACTGTTCCGCTAACTGCGCTGGGACGCCCGTCAGTTTGCGGCGGACTGGCGCGCGGCGACGTGCGTGCGGGCGGGGCCGGAAGCCCAGGCGATGGCGATGTCGAGTTCGTCGTAGGCGAAGCTTTTCACCTCAGCTTTGATGAAGACATCCGCGAGCGCCGGAGCGACGCTGGCCAGCTTGCTATCCGCGGCGAATGCGATTCGCTTGACGTGCCGCTGATGGTCGCGGACGAACCGCATGTGCCGCAGCATGCTGCCCATATTTTCCCAGCCGGGAAATTCGCGGACGTGGATCACGAGCCCCTGCAGGTCGCCATGCGCCTCGATCCAGGCGTCGGCGGTCATTGCGAGCGCGTCGAAATCCTGGGCGCGCAGCGCCTGTTTTGCTTCGACGACGATCACGCCGGATTCTGGGATCAGCCGATGAGAAACGGTGGCGCCTTCGGGAAGAGCGGCGAGCCATTCGACGGCCTTGCCGAACTCCGCGTTGCTGAATACCTTCGCGGGGCATGGCATGAAAAAGCCCATCAAACGGGTCGATTCGCGGATCCAGCCCACGTCGGTGACGACGGCGCAACCGTCGAAGAGGCGCATGGAATGGAGGCCGATCTTCGCGTCTTCCCACGCAGCCGCAGGTGTAAAGCCCTCGAACTCCGGGCCGAGCTGATAAAGGAAGCGGAGGCGGCGTCCTTCGCGGCGCGCTTCATCCATGAGCGGAAGGCAAACCTTTTCGTAATCTTCTTTCGAAAGCTTTCCGACAGCTTTCATCCCATCAATTCCCTTTGGGAGACCTTCTATTTTCTCGAGCATGGGACCTCTTTTCTGCTGCTGGGCGACAGCGAGTACATGATAGCACCGCCGGATCATCCGGGCAGAGAGCTGCGAGGCGAGACGGCCAGAGCCGGCAATTTAAAGAAGAACTCTTTCGACCTGTCATCCCGAGCGAAGCGAGGGATCTGCTCTCCGCAAAATCCAAAGAAAAGAGCAGATTCCTCGGGCAAACCCCGCCCTCGGAATGACAGTTCAGTGGTTTTCAGCAGCCTGCTATATGGCGAGTTCGGCGACGCCGGAGCGGTGGCCTACGGCGCGCAGGGTGAGGTCGGCGAGAGCGCGGATCAGGAGCGGCGAATCGTTGAGCGCGGGCATCATGTGGAAGTCGCGGACGCCCAGCGATTCGGCCTGCTCGCGCGCCTCGATATTGATTTCGTGCAAGGTCTCGATGTGCTCGGTGAGAAACGCAATCGGGATCACGAGCATGCGGCGCACGCCTTCACGCGCCAGCTTTTCGATCGTTCCGGTGAGCGACGGCTGGAGCCATTTCTGCGGGCCGACCTTGCTCTGGAAGCACAGCGTGTGCGGATTCTCCCACGCGCCGAGCTCGCAGACGAGCTTCACGGTGTCCAAGATCTGCTGCGGATACGGATCGCCCTTTTCGACGAGCGTCATCGGCAGGCCGTGCGCGCTGAAAACGAGATGGACGTCCTCCGGGCGCGGCAACTGGCAGAGGACGCTGTTGGTCCGCTCGACGATTCCCGCGAGGTAATCGGGATGATCGAAGAAATGATCGATCAGATGGACCGGCACCTTCGGCTTGTACAGGCGATTCCATTCCTTGAGGCTGCTGCCGGTGGTCGCAAAGGAATAGTGCGGGTAGAGCGGGAGCAGAACGAGCTCGTCGAAGGGGCCGGCCTCGAGCGCGGAAATCGCCTCGATCGTGTTCGGGTGCCAGTAACGCATGGCGACGACAACGCGCGCGGGAATCACCGGACGCAACGCGGCCTGGAGCGCGCGTCCCTGCTGCTCGGTGAGGCGGCGGATCGGCGAGCCTCCGCCGATTTCGGCGTACTTCACGCGGACGGTCTTCGAGCGCGTGGTCGAAATCAATTTGGCGAGAGGCTTGCGCGCGAGAAACGAGCCGGGGAAATTGATGATGTCGGGATCGCAGAAAAGATTATAGAGAAAAGGCTCGACGGCTTCCTGCGAATCCGGGCCGCCCAGCTGAAACAGGACGACTGCGATATTCTTCGTTTCCGGCATCACCCACGCTCTGGCTATAAGATGCCACAAAGCCGCGCCGGGAAGCTACGAAAAGTCGGACCGGGCCAATCTCAGGTGGGACTCGGGCCATCCGCAGGACGCGGAGGTAAGCCCCGAGAGCATTTTGGCAATTTGTGGCCTTCCGGTATTGACGCGTCCCGGCGAAGGTGGCTACAGTCGTATCATGGCGGTGAAGAAAATTCAGGTCGGGCAAGTCTGGAAAAAGGACGATGGCGGCGAGTCGTTTCTCGTCACGAAAGTGTACAGCGAGGCGCTCGCGACCTTCGTCGTCCTGCGCAAAGCGGGATCGGAAACCGAGCCGCCCGTGCGCGTGAAGGTTTCCAGGACGGGCGCCGCCGCGAGCCTCCCCGGATTCAGCTACACGCAAGAGTCCGGCGACTTCTAACGAATCCGCCGGTTCCCCTTACCCATCCTGTCGCCCTAAAACCGGAAAATAACGCCGAGATTCGCCTGGCCCTGGTGGGCGTAATTGTTCACCACCGCGGTGTAGCAACCATAAAACGGATCGCAATACTGGCCGTACCCCTGCGTGGTACGCGAGGGCGAGTAGCGAGCCTCGACGCGCAGGCCAAAGTGCGGAGTGAAGAAATACTTCACGCCGCCACCGAAGTTGTAGGCGAACTCGTTGCCGAGGTCGATGACGCCGTTGGTGTGGTAGCTGGTGAAGCCGACGCCCGCGACTGCATACGGCTGAAATTTGGCGCCGGGCTGAAGGAACGAGAACAAGAAACTCCACTGATATGTGGACAGACTGGCCTCGCTGAGACGCTGCTGGCCGTCGCCGAAGAAATGCTGACTGATCACCGTGGGCTGCTGGTTCCACATGAACTCGGCCTGCGCGTGGGGAAGGAGGTCGACGTCGAGCATTGCGCCGTAGTCCCAGCCGCTGCGGATGGTGAGGTAGTCGACGTTCGAGGGCGACGAAGAATTGACGTCGATCACGCCGCCGAAGCGGGTGCCTCCGAACGGAGTGATCTCGACGCCGCGCTTCCAGAAGCCGCCGCCGTAGCTGTCGCTGGAACTCCACTGAGCTTGCGCGCCCGACGCTCCCAACGTAAGAAACGCGAGAAAAAGTATGGCGAGATAGATGAATTTGCGCGATAACATGTCCCTCTTCCCTTCACTTGGATTTGGGCGCATCGGCGGCGGCCGGGCAGCGATACCTGCGAGTAGTTCTCGCCCGCGGCCGCTGGAGGCCCACTATCATGAGACCATTTTGCCGGGCCTGCGGTTGCATTGGCGCGGCACCCGTTGCCTAAAGTGCGACGCTGCCGGAGCACACCGCCGCCTTCTGATTAAACCCAGTGCCGCGAGAAAAGTTGTGCGACTGGCTTCGCGAAATGGACGCGCGGAATTTGGAGAAACTTACGCGGCGCGTTTTTTGTTAGAATGACTTCGCATGGCATCCTCAGCTTCGCCGGATTTCGTCCACCTACATCTGCACACGGACTACTCTCTGCTCGACGGAGCTTGCGAAATCGGCGAGCTCACGCAGGAGGCCGCGCGCCGCGGGATGAAGGCGGTCGCGGTGACGGACCACGGGAACCTCTTTGCCGCCGCGAATTTCTACCACAAGGCGACGACGCACGGCGTGAAGCCGATCATCGGCTGCGAAGTGTACGTCGCGCCGGATAACCATAAGAATCGCGGATCGGATGCGGAGCGGTCGAACCACCTCGTGCTGCTGTGCGAGAACGACGAGGGCTACCGCAACCTGATCCAGCTGGTCTCGACCGGATTTCTGGAAGGCTTTTATTACAAGCCGCGCGTGGATCACGAGCTGCTGGCGCAGCATAGCAAGGGACTGATCGCGCTTTCAGCGTGCTTGCGCGGCGAGGTGGCCGATGCGCTGCTGAGCGAGAAGTACGATCAGGCTCGGACCAACGCTTACCGTCTGCGCGACATTTTCGGCAAAGGCAATTTCTTCCTCGAGGTGCAGGATCAGGGGCTTGAAGTCGATCCGCGAATCAATCGCGATCTGGTGAAACTGTCGAAAGAAAGCGGCATTCCGCTAGTGGCGACGAACGATTGCCACTACCTGACGCGCTCGGACGCTCATGCACAGGAAGTCCTAATGTGCATTCAGACGGGCAAGACGATGAGCGATTCGCAGCGGATGAAGTTCGCGACGGACCAGTTTTATTTCAAGACAGCGGAGGAGATGGCGCAGGTGTTCCGCGAATTGCCGGACGCGCTGAGCCGCACCGTCACGATCGCCGACCGCTGCAACGTGAAGATCCAGCGCGTGACGAATCCCTTCCCCGAATTCAAGGTGCCCGAAGGGCTCGAGGCGGATTCGTATTTCGAGAAGGTGGCGCGGGAGGGATTTGCGGCGCGGGTGCCACAGCTAGAGCGGCTCGCGAAAGCGGGTTCGCTGCGGCATTCGCTCGCGGAGTACGAGCAGAGGCTGACATCCGAAATCCAGATGATCCAGAAGATGCGCTTCGCCGGCTACTTTCTGATCGTGTGGGATTTCATTCGCTACGCGCGCGCGCAGGAAGTGCCGGTGGGACCGGGGCGCGGCTCCGCGGCGGGAAGTTTGGTCGGGTACGCGCTGCAGATTACGGACGTCGATCCGCTGCAATACGATTTGCTGTTCGAGCGGTTCCTCAATCCGGAGCGCGTGTCGATGCCCGATATCGATATCGACTTTTGCATGCGGCGGCGCGGCGAGGTGATCGATTACGTCCGGAGGACGTACGGCGAGAAGAACGTGGCGCAGATCATCACGTTCGGGACGATGGCGGCGAAGGCGGTGTTGAAGGATGCGGGGCGCGCGCTCGACATGCCGTACGGCGAAGTGGACAAGATCGCGAAGATGATTCCGACGACGCTGAATATCGAGCTCGAGGACGCGCTGAAGCAGACGCCGCAGCTCGAATCGCTGCGCAAGACGGACGAGCGCGTGAAGGAGCTAGTGGAGGTGGCGCTGCGGCTCGAAGGGCTGGCGCGGCACGCGTCGACGCACGCGGCGGGCGTGGTGATTTCGCCGCAGCCGCTTACCGAGATAGTGCCACTGTATAAGTCAAACAAAGACGAAATTACGACGCAGTACGACATGAACGCGCTCGAGCGGATCGGCCTGCTGAAGATGGATTTTCTCGGGCTGACGACGCTGACCGTGCTCGATGATGCGGTGCGGCTGGTGCAGCAGAATCGCGGCGCGAAGCTCGATCTGCCGGCGCTGCCGCTCGACGACAAAGTGACGTACGATCTGTTTTCGCGCGGCGACACGACGGGCATTTTCCAGTTTGAGTCGCATGGGATGCGCGACATTTTGAAGCGCTATCAGCCGACACGGCTCGAAGATTTGACGGCGCTCAACGCGCTGTACCGTCCCGGCCCGATTCAGGGCGGGATGATCGACGACTTCATCGCGCGCAAGCACGGCAAGAAGAAAGTGACGTACGATTTGCCGGAGCTCGAGGAGTTTTTGGCCGAGACCTGGGGCGTGATCGTCTATCAGGAACAGGTGATGCAGATCGCGAACAAGCTCGCGGGATTCTCGCTGGGCGACGCGGACCTGCTGCGGCGCGCGATGGGCAAGAAGAAACCGGAGGAGATGACGGCGCAGCGCGAGAAGTTTTTGGTGGGCTGCCAGGCGCGGAAGGTGCCGGCGAAAAAGGCCGAGAAGATGTTCGACCTGATGGCCGAATTCGCGGGGTATGGATTCAACAAGTCGCACTCGTGCGCATACGCGCTGCTGGCGTATCAAACGGCGTGGCTGAAGACGCACTACCCCGTCGAATTTGTGGCCGCGATGCTTACGTCGGAAACCGGGAACACGGACAAAGTGGTGAAGTACATCAATGAGGCGCGCAGCATGGGGATTACCGTGCTGCCGCCGGACGTCAATTCGAGCGACCTGAATTTTACGCCGGTGGGCGACAGCATCCGGTTCGGATTGGCGGCGATCAAGAACGTCGGCGAGAACACCGTCAAAGGAATTCTGGCGGCGCGGGAGACGCTCGGGCGATTCACGAGCTTTTTCGAGTTCTGCGAATCGGTGGACGCGCGGCTGCTGAACAAGCGCGTGCTCGAAAGCCTGGTCCGCGCGGGCGCGCTCGACGGGCTGGGCGCGCATCGCGCGCAGATGACCGCCGTGATCGACCGCGCCGTGGAGCGCGCGCAGAAAGTGCAGCGCGCGAAGGAAAGCGGGCAGCACGGGCTGTTTATGGGCGGAGGACAGGCCGCGCCGATGGCGCCGCCCGAGGTCCTGCCGGATGTCGCGGAATGGCCGGAGCACGAACTGCTGGCGGCGGAGTACGGCACGCTCGGGTTTTATATTTCGGGGCATCCGCTCGACAAGTACGCCGGACGGCTGAGGGATTTGCAGGCGGTGGAGGTTTCGACGATCGAGGGGCGGCGCAACGGCGAGGAAATTGTGGTCGCGGGAATTATCGTCCAGACGCGGCCGATGCGATCGCGGCGGGGCGCGAAGTGGGCGATCCTGACGTTGCAGGATCGGACGGGCGTGATCGAGGCGCTGGCCTTTCCCGAAGCGTTTCAGAAGCTCGAGCCGATTTTGAAGACGGCGACGCCGCTGCTGGTGAAGGGACGCGTTGCGGTGGAAGACGTGGGAACGCGGGTGATCGTGTCGGATGTTCGGCCGATCGAAGGAATGATCGAGCAGGGCGCAGCGAAATCCGCGAATGGCACGAACGGCAAAAATGGCGTCAACGGCGGCAACGGAGCGCCGAGCCTGCTGCGCGTGCGCGTGGTACTCGCAGCCATGGATTCCTCGGCAATCGACCAGTTGCGAGAACTTTTTTCGAGCCATCCGGGGCAATGCAAGGTGGCGTTTGAGCTGGTGACGGACGACGGGAGCGAGGCGACGCTTGAAGCGTCGAGCGCGGTGCAGGCGGATGGCGAGCTTCTGGAGCGCGTGCGCGAAATCTGCGGGGACGACTCCGTCGCGGTGGTGCAGTGAGCGAAGAGACCGAGAAGCGGAAACTCGCGCGCGAGAGGCTGAAGCGCATGCGGACGGCGCGCGCGCGGAGGCTGAAGGAAGAAAGGGCGCTCGCCCGGGCCGCGAAGGAAGAAGCCGCAGCGAAGCCGGCGGTCACTCACGAAGCGAAGGCTTCGCGCGTCTCGGCGGCAAAAGACCGGCAAAAGATGCGGCAGCTTGAGATCAACGCGCTCGAGCGCGACGTCGACGCTCTGAGCGGGCTGACCGATCCTTCGGATGCGGGCGCGGCTGAGATCCTGCGCATCCGCCAGGAAGTTGACGAGCTCAAGCGCGATTTCTACGCGCACCTCGATGCGTGGCAGAAACTGCAACTGGCGCGGCATCCGCAGCGCCCCTACACCGAAGATTTCATCCGGCTGCTCTTCGAGAACTTCAGCGAGATTCACGGCGACCGGCACTACGCGGACGATCCGGCATTGCTCACCGGCATGGCGTGGTATCACGGCAAGCCGGTGATGGTGATCGGCAGCCAAAAAGGCCGCGACACGAAGCAGCGGCTGGCGCGCAATTTCGGACAGGCAAAGCCGGAAGGTTATCGCAAGGCGCTGCGCGCGATGCAGATGGCGGCGAAATTCGGGCGGCCGATCCTGGTTTTCATCGATACGCCGGGAGCGTATCCGGGCGTGGACGCCGAGGAGCGCGGGCAGGCGGAGGCGATTGCGTTGAACTTGCGCGAGATGTCGCGGATTCCGGTGCCGATCGTCGTCACGATCACGGGCGAAGGCGGGTCGGGCGGCGCGCTGGCGACGGCCGTGGGCGACCGGATTTTCATGCTGGAGAATTCGGTGTACTCGGTGATTTCGCCAGAGGGATGCGCTTCGATCATGTGGCGCGACTCGACGAAGGCCGAGCTGGCCGCTGAAGCGCTGAAGATCACCGCAACCGATCTGCTGGAGATGAAGCTGATCGACGATATCGTTCGCGAGCCGGAAGGCGGCGCGCACACCGACCACGCCGCTACCGCGCGGCTGCTCGATCCGGTCCTCACGAATTCGCTGCAGGAACTTTCGGCTTTGCCTCCGCAACAGCTCGTCGAGCAGCGCTACGAAAAATTTCGCCGCATGGGGCAGTTCTTCGCCTGAAATAGGGTGTTCCTCGTATTGTTCAATTCTGTACAGCCACGTAGTGTGACGGAGTGCTAGTTTTACTTTCACCTGCGGAGGCGTCTATGGGAACTTTCGATATGCGTCGAAAGATGCTGGGGGTTCTTTGGGTTCTCTACGGCGTCATTTGCTTCATCGAAGTTGCCTGGATAGCGGTGGAGGCCGGAGCGCTGACGGTGATGTGGGGCGCGCTGCTCGACCGCGTGCCGAATCCATATTCGTGGATGACCCTTTTCCACGCAGCCCTCCTGATTACGGTAATCGTGCTGGTCCTCGCGGGGATATTTGCACTGATCGCGGGCGGGGCGCTGCTGGCCCACTCGCGCTCGCGCCGGAGCATGACGTTGGCGGCGGGATTTTTCGGGTTGGTGACGGGGCCGCTCGGCCTCGCGCTCGGCGTGTACACGCTGATTCTACTGCTGGCGCGCGTGGCGGACGAACGGTACGACCTGTTGGCGGCGGCTGCCTGAACGTCAATACCTTGCCGCTTACAGAATTGCATCTGCGGATTTCCCCTGGTCCTCTTCGTTCCGCGCTTTGCTCCGACCGGTACGCCCCGGCGGCAATGCCGAGCTACCCTTCGTTTCTCAGGGTAAAAAGAACGCGGCGCTACGTTTAAACTTCAATCAAAGACGAAAAGCCTCACCCCGGCGAACCGGGGTGAGCTACACAATTGCGGGACAAACCGCGAAAACCCGGGGCGGGCTGCGCTTTCTTGTCCATTGGAGTATTGAGCACGTCGAGGATTCGTGGCGGTTGCCGATGCGGGGGCGGCTGAATTAGCTTGGGAGCAGCCAGGAGCCACTCCGAATGGGACAGAGCGAATCACCACTAATGGGCGATGTATTTCGGCCGTACGAGAAGCTGGTCGAGATTACGATTCTTGGGAAGACTTTCCTTGTGCCGGAGCGGAATTCCCTGCTGCGGGCGTTTCAGTTCATCAGCCCGGAGACGGTGCCTTACGGGCGATTCTGCTGGAACCAGGAGTGCCAGTATTGCCGCGTGAATTGCCAGCTCTCGGACGACGATCAGGCGCGGCCGATTTTGAGCTGCAAATTCATCGTGTCGGAAGGCATGAATATCTCGAATCTGGCGCCGGAGCTGGTCGGCTGCCTGCGCACGAAGCTGGGCAAAGTGGCGGACGCCCAAGAACCCGCAATGCCCATGACGGCGATCGCGTCGGAAAGTGCGCCCGTGGCGGAAACCGCAGTCCCGGATATTCCCGAGCAAGTCGGCTGACCGGAAGTCGCTCAAGCCCCCCGAAACAGCTATCGCGAGTTACGCGCGCCATCTTAGGGCGGTCGGCCTTGCTTTGTGTCCCGCCCATCGCAGATTCCGTAATGGCCTCACCCTCGGAACGTTTGTGAGCTACATCACAGCCCTCAAGGCTCACCCTTTGCGATAACTGACATCGAGATTTGAGAGGGATTCGAAGCGAAACTCGGCGGATTCCGAAGCTGAGCTTGCGGTCGATACCTATCCCCCACCGGCGTTTCACGCTTGTGTTAGAATCGCGCGTTAAGCCAAGGCTTGGGAGAATCGGGAGTGAATATGAAGGCTCGCGGAAAATTTATCATCGGCTCGGGAATTATTGTGGCGACGCTTTTGGTCCTCGCGTACGCCGGATACACGCAGAGCAAGACTTACTACCACACCATTTCGGAGGTTGGGACGCTGCACGGGATGGCGCTGCACCAGCGGATGCGCGTTTCCGGCGACGTGGCGGCGGGATCGATCGAGCATCTGGATGGGCGCGTCGATTTCGTGCTTGAGGAAGAGGGCAAGAAGATGCCGGTCAGCTACACGGGGAGCGATCCGCTGCCCGACACTTTCAAGGACGGCGCGCAGGCGCTGGTGGAAGGAAAGCTGATGCCGGACGGGCACTTCATGGCGGACCAGGTGCAGGCGAAGTGCGCGTCGAAGTATCAGGCCACGCCGGGCCAGCCCGCTGCGATGAATACCGGAAAGAGCTGACCTTCGGGGGAACTCCATGGATGTATTCGGCTCGTTTGCACTGCTGCTCGCGTTTATCGCGGCGGTGTATGCGTTTGGCGCGGGAATCGCGGGGATCATCACGCGGCGCCCGCTGCTGACGAAGAGCGCGCGCAACGCGGGCATGGCGGTGTTTGGGCTGATCACGCTCGCGGTCGGCTCGCTCGAATACTTTTTCTTCACAGACAATTTTTCGCTGGCGTATGTGGCGGAGCACAGCAACCGCGCGCTGCCGGTATTTTATAAGTTTGCGGCGCTTTGGGCGGGGCAGGAAGGCTCGCTCCTTTGGTGGAGCTGGCTGCTTTCGATTTACGCGTTTTCCGCGCTGTTCCTCAATCGCAAGAAGCATCCGGAGCTGATGCCGTACGTCGGCGTGATTCTTGCCGGCGTGCAGATTTTCTTCCTCACGCTGAATAATTTCGTGGCGAGCCCGTTTCACGTGCTGGGAGGCTTGGGCGCGGGCGGCGCGATGCATGTGGCGACGCTTTCGGACGGCAACGGCCTCAATCCTCTGCTGCAATACCCGGAGATGGTGATTCACCCGCCGATGCTCTATTCGGGCTACACGGGATTTACGGTGCCGTTTGCGTTTGCGCTGGCGGCGCTGCTGGGGCGGTATCCAGGCGAGAAATGGATTCACATCACGCGGCGCTGGACGATGGTGGCGTGGGGATTCCAGACGGTCGGGATTCTACTGGGCATGCACTGGGCGTACGCAGTTCTCGGCTGGAGCGGATACTGGGCCTGGGATCCGGTGGAAAATGCTTCGCTCCTGCCGTGGATCACGGGCACGGCGTTTTTGCACTCGGTGATGATGCAGGAAAAACGCGGGATGATGAAGGTGTGGAACGTCTGGCTGGTGTTCGTGACGTTCATGCTGTGCATTTTAGGAACGATGTTGACACGCTCCGGCGTGGTGAGCTCGGTGCATGCGTTTGCGGAATCGTCGATCGGCGGGTGGTTCGTCTGGTTCCTCGGGATTATTTTGGCCGTGTGTCTGATCGCGTGGTACAAGAACCGCGATTATCTGCGCAGCGACAACCAGCTGGATTCGATCGTGTCGCGTGAGTCGAGCTTCCTCTTCAACAATCTCGTGCTGCTGGCGGCGTGCTTCGCGGTGCTTTGGGGGACGCTCTTCCCGGTGTTTTCGGAGTGGTTTACCGGGAACAAGATCAGCGTGGGGCCGCCGTTTTTCAACAAGGTGAACGTTCCGATTGCGTTGTTTCTACTGCTGCTCACGGGCATCGGGCCGCTGCTGGCGTGGCGGAAGACTTCGTTTGACGCGCTGAAGCGGAATTTCGCTTGGCCGCTGGCGGTGGGCGTGGCGGCGGGCGTGGTGGCGTTTGCGTTTGGATTCCGCGATTTCTACGCGCTGATGTGCCTGGTCCTGGGCGTGTTTGTGTCACTGACGATTTTTTCCGAGTTTTTCCGCGGTGCGCGCGTGATTTCGCAGCGGGACGGAACGAACCTGCTGACCGCCGTGGGCGAACTCACGATGCGCAACACGCGGCGTTACGGTGGCTACGTGGTGCACTTCGGCATGGTCTTAGTTTTCATCGGGATTTCGGGGACGGCCTTCAAGCAGGACGTGCAGAAGCAAATGGCTCCGGGAGACACGCTGACCATAGGGCCGTACACGCTCGTTTGCCAGAATTTCGACGAGACGCAGAACAACAATTACACCTCGCAGCGGGCAACGGTGGAAGTTTTTCGCAACGGGAAATCCGAGATGATGCTCTATCCCGCGCGGCGGTTCTTTTTGGCGAGCCAGGTGACGGAGACGATGGTGGCGGTCGAGAGCTCGCCGCTGCGCGATTTATACGTCGTGTACGCGGGGCGGAATCCGGACACGAATCAGCCGGTGATTCACGCCTACCTCAATCCGTTGGTGAAGTGGATCTGGTTTGGCGGAATTGTGGTCGTGCTGGGGACCGGGCTGGCGATGTTGCCGAACCGGCGCGCGGCGATTGTGCTGCGGCCAGTGACGGAGCGGGCGTGGGGCGAGGGCGTGTCGCCGGAGGCGGGCGGCGCGGTGACGGCGCCGATTCGACGGACTGATTCCCATGATTGACGATCGTTCACGATCGCTGGCGCGTAGGTTCGGAGTCGCCAGTCTGCGCCGATTCCGCCGAATCAAAACCCAAACATTACGCAGAGATCGCAGAGAAGGCGCGGAGAACACGGAGAAGCGTCGCACTTCCATTTCGCTGCGGGCCGTCACACTTTCCTTTGTATTATCGGCGGCCCTGGCGCTGGGTCTTGCTCCTACGCTGCGGGCGCAGGATTCGCAGGCGGGGCAGCAAGACTCGCAACGGCTTGCGCCAAACGCGGCGCCGCCGGACGCGCAGACGGCTATCCAACTCACCCCCGAGCAGGTAGCGCGCGCGAAATCACTGGGCAAGCGCGTGAAGTGCATGTGCGGCGGGTGCGACGATGCGGCGGGGCTGTGCACGCACAGCGGCGGGGCGTTCGCGGGGCCGTGCGACACCGCCAAGGCGGAATTGAAGGAGATCGACCAGCGAGTGGCGCGCGGCGATTCGGATAGTTTGATCCTGCAATCGTTCGTGCAGGAATATGGGCCGACCGTGCTGATCGAGCCGCCGAAAGCCGGATTCGACTGGCTGGCGTGGATCATGCCGGTCCTGTTTCCGTTCGTAGCGCTGCTGTTGGTCTGGCAGGTGGTGCGGAAGTGGCACCGGCGCGCGGCGCTGGCGCCCGCCTCGGGGCCGCCTCTCTCGGCCGAGATGATGGATCGCGCGCGGCGCGAGGCTGACAAGGAATCCGATGAGTGACGTCGATATCGTGGTGGCGTGCGCGCTGCTGGCCGTCGCGACGATGCTTTTCATCTTTTATTTGCGGCTCGAGCCCTCCGACACGGCGCCGCACCGCACGAAGCTCGACCAGTTGATGGATCGGCGCGACGCGATCTACGAAAATCTGCGCGATCTGCGATTCGAATTCCGCGCGGGGAAGTTTTCGGAAGCCGATTACGAAGAGACGAAGCAGTCGCTCGAGGTCGAGGCGGCGCGCGTGCTCGCGGAGATGGATGTGCTGACCGGAGGGACGCCGACGCCGGCGACGCGCGTGGCAGCGACGGGTAAGTCCAGAGCCGAGAGTTGAGTGAGGAAGTTGAGAGTTGAGAGTCGTGGGTTGAGAGTGAAAGCGAGAGGCTCGATTTGAAATTTGAAATTGGAGATTTGAGATTGTTGAAGCGCGGAACTGTGGCTCGCGTGGCACGTCTGGCGTTGCGCGCTTCGCTGCTGACCTGCGCGCTTGCGGCGGTGGCGTTTGCGGGGACCGTTACCGGGACCGTGACGAACGGGACGACCGGGAAACCGGCGGCGGGCGTCGAGGTAATTTTGATCCAGCTGCAGGGGACGATGAAGCCGGTGGAGCAGACGAAAACCGACGCGCAGGGACATTACTCGCTCAGCAATCCGGCGTTGGGCCAGGGCCCGATGCTGATCCGGGCCGTGTATCGGGGCGTGAATTACCACGAACCGGCCACGCCGGGCAAAGACGTCGTGGATATGCAGGTGTTCGATCCGACCGACAAGGCGAGCGCGTTTAGCGTGACGGCGCACGCGATCATTTTGCAGCCGGACGGAAGCGATCTGGTGGTCGGCGAGGAGTTCAACGTCTCGAACAAGACGCAGCCGCCGGTCGCGTATTACCGGCCGAGCGGATCGTTTTTGTTCTCGATGCCCCCGGGCGCGCAGTTCACAGACGCGTCGATTGTCCCGACTTCGGGCATGCCTGTGGTGCAGAACCCGCTGGACAAGGGAAAGAACGAAAAGGCCATCGATTATCCCTTCCGGCCGGGCGACAGCACGGTGCGCGTGGCGTATCGAATCCCCTACCCCAACAATCAGGCGCAGCTGAAATTCATTTCGCCGTATGGCGCCGACAAGCTCGCGGTGTTTGCGCCGCCGTCGGTGCAGGTGACGGGCGCAGGTTTTTCTCCGGCGGGCACCACACAGGGATTCAGCGTCTACATGCGCGATACGGTGGCGGCGAACACGCCGATTGCCGTGTCGGTTTCGGGGACGGCGCCACCGCCGCAGCAGCAAGACAGCGGCGCGTCGGATAACGGAGGCAACGCGCCGGCGGGTGGCGACGATTCGCAGAATCCTTCGGTGAACTCGCGCGCGGATTCAGGCGCGGCGACTCCGGTGGCGAACCTGACGACATTATCCCCGCGGCTCGACAGCTTGAAATGGATTCTCGTGGCGGGCTTCGCGGCGATTTTCGTTCTCGGCGCGCTGTACGTTTGGCGGCAGCCGCAGACCGTGGCGGCAGGTGCTGCGGGCGAGGCAGTCGATGTTCCCGCGCCGGCGCCGAAGGCCATGCCTGCTCCGAAACAGCGCGCAAACCCAGCGCCTGCGCCGTCTGCCGCTCCGGCAGTCGCGAGCGGGGTAACGACGGCTGGGCTCGACCGCGCGGTGCGCGGTAGCCTCGACGAACTCAAGGACACGCTCTTCCGCCTCGAATTGCGCCGCGAAGCCGGTACAATCTCCGAGGAGGATTACGCCCGCGAACGCGAGCGCGTGCAGAAAACGCTGCGCGACCTCGTGCGAGGCTGACCACTTCCCTTGTCCGCAACCAGCGCGACACCGGCTTCGGCGACCCAAACGGCGCCGAGCCTCGGAGTTTCCTTCGACAAAATCGAGAAGCGATTTGGTCCGCTGCAGGCGTTGCGCGGCGTGTCGCTCGAGATTTCTCCGGGCGAATTCGTCGCGCTGCTCGGGCCGAATGGCGCGGGCAAGACGACGCTGCTGCGAATCGCGGCGCTGCTGATGCGGCCGACGAGCGGGCGCGTGCGATTTACTTCCGGGGAGCCGAAAGGGCTGATCGGCATGGTATCGCACAGCACGCTGCTTTACGACGAGCTGAGTGCGGCCGAGAATCTGACTCTGTTTGCGGAGTTATACGGGATCGATGATCTCGCGGCGCGAGTAAGCGCCGCGCTCGATGCGTGTGGGCTGGCTTCGCGCGCGGGGAGCATCGTGCGGACATTTTCGCGCGGGATGCGGCAGCGGCTGGCGATCGCGCGGGCGCTGCTGCACGGGCCGCGGCTGCTGCTGCTCGATGAGCCGGCGGCAGGGCTCGACCGGCAAGGGCTGGTGTGGTTTGGCGAAACGCTGGCGCGGCTGCGCGATTCTGGCGCGACGGTAATCATGAGCACGCATGCGCGGAATGAGTCGCTCGATTTGGCGACGCGGGCGGTTTCGCTCGGCGGCGGGCGCGTCGAGCACGATAGCGGGCCGGGCGGCGATCCGCGGCCGTTGCTGGCCGCGCTGAGGGCTGAGGCGTGATGAGCACAGCGCGGAGTGCGGCGATTCTGCTGGCGAAGGAACTGCGCCTCGAATTCAGGACGCGCGAGTTGCTGACGGGAACCGTGATCTTCGTGCTTGTCGTGATCGTGCTGTTCAGCTTTGCGTTCGACCCGACGGCTGCGGATTCGCGGCGGTATGGGCCGGGGCTGCTATGGATCGCGTTTTTGTTTGCGGGGTCGCTGATGCTGCATCCGTCGTTTGCACGCGAGCAGGCCAATCAGACGCTCGACGCGCTGCGGATGGCGCCGATTTCGGCATTCGCGATCCTGTTGGGGAAGATGCTGGCAAATTTCATTTTTCTGGCGATCGCGGAAATTGTCCTGGTGCCCGTTTTCGCGGTGCTGTACAACATTTCGCTGACGGGTGTGGCCGGGCGGCTGGCGTTGGTCTTGGCGCTGGGGACGCTGGGGCTGGTGATCACCGGGACAGTATTTTCGGCGGTCTCCGCGCACGCGCGCATGCGGGAGCTGCTCCTGCCGCTGCTGCTGCTGCCGATTCTGGCGCCGCTGCTGATTGCGGCGGTCGAGGCGACGGCGTCGCTGTTTGCCGAGCAGCCCGCGCTCGACCGCACGTGGCTCACATTTCTCGGCGGATTTGATATTGTGTTTCTGACGGCTTCGTGGCTTTTGTGCGATTTTCTGCTGGAGGAGTGATAGAGCGCGAGGCACGGGCCTCTCACCGAGTCAAAAGATTCGGCGTGGATTGGGAGAAGTGGCAGGAGTGACGGCATGAAACGATTGGGGATTACCGTTGCGGCGGCGGCGCTGATTTTCTTTGCGGGGTACGCGGCACTGTTCATTGCGCCAGACGAGAGCACGATGCACGCGATCCAGCGTGTGTTCTACGTTCACTTGCCACTGTGGATGGTGATGTACACGGCGCTGACGGTGGCGTTTATCGCCAACATTGCGTGGCTGGCGACTCGGCAGATCAAGTGGGACTGGCTGGGCGTATCGTCGGTCGAGGTGGGAGTGGTTTCGTGCACGGGCGGGCTGGCGACGGGCGTTCTGTGGGGCAAACCCGCTTGGGGGATCTGGTGGACGTGGGATGCGCGGCTGACGACGGCGTTCATCCTGTGGCTGCTCTACATCTCTTACCTGCTGTTGCGAGGATTGCTCGAAGACCCGGAGCGGCGGGCTACCCTTTCAGCTGTTTTCGGGATTTTCGCGTTTCTCGATGCGCCGCTGGTGTATGCGTCGAATCGGCTGTGGAGAACGCAGCATCCCGCGCCGGTGATTTTCGGCGGCCAGAATTCCGGCCTGGATCCCACGATGGGCAAGGTGCTGTTGGTGTGCGTTCTTGCAATGCTGCCGGTGATGATCCTGCTGCTGGTGGACCGCTACCGGCTCGAGCGGATGCGGCACGAGGTGGAGGAACTCCGGCTGGCGGTCGAGGCGCAGGCGGCCGATTCGAATTCCGCGGTTACGAGGAGTACGGCATGAAGAACTTCAATTTCCTGTTTGCGGCGTGGATGGTGGTGTGGGCCGTGTTTTTCGTGTATGAGTTCTCGATTGCGAGCCGGATGGGACGGCTACGGGAAGAGATTGAGCGGCTGAAGCAGCAGTTGCGCGAACGATAGACGCCAAAGAGGCTCCGGCCCGTAGGGTCAGCACTTCTTCCCCCGCCCAAATCTGTACCCAAGGACAGGTGATGTTTCTGGCGTGCTCTGTCAGCATGATGTGTGCAGTGTGTGCCGCCGTTTCCTTGACGGAAGCCGGACGTTCTTTGAAAACCTCGGGCGCCAGGTTGAACAAAACGCGACATCCGCAAGCGCGGCCGCAAAATCTCCGCTCCGTAAACCGTAATTTCTAATCGACACTGCGGCGATTAGAAATCGTCGTAAGCCATTGAAAATACAGGGTGGCGTACCATTCTAATCGACACGCTAACAGGGGGTTGCCGAAGCGGTTTTTCGCTCGATTTCGATCGTCCGCTCGACGAACAGGCCCTATGCTCGATCCTCTCCACTTCCGACGGTCGGACTCATTCTCGCTACCGATCCGGTCTCATCCGCCTGCCCGTAGCAAACTCTTTTCGGGCTTCGCACATCGAAGGGACTATGCGACTAGCCTGGCAGTGCGGTGTATAATGCGGGCCAGTTCCTCCCGGAGGTCTCGATGACAAAATCATTGGTGGCCCAGTGCCTGGCGATGGCGGTGGTGGCCTCGCTCGTGATGTACCCTGCCCTGGCGGCCGCGCAGAGCCAACAGACGGCGCCTTCGCAGACACCTTCGACATCGTCGTCACCGTCAACTTCAGCGAGTTCTCCATCCAGTTCGGCTTCGCCGTCTGCGTCATCTCCGTCTTCCTCGCCCTCACAACCCTCGGCCACAACGCAGGATCAGACGGCCGCTGCGAATTCAGGCACGCCGGACGCGACCGCAGAACCGCCCAGCCAGCTTGCGGCGCAGGACACGCCGATGCCGAACGTGAAGCCGGGAAGCGAAGCGGATGTGAGCGCGATCGGGAACCGGGGCGTGGGCAAGGGCCTGGATTTCTATTCGCTCGACAAGGAAATCGCGCTGGGCAAGCAGCTCGCGCAGGAAGTGGACAAGAGCGCGAAATTCATCGACGACCCGGTGGTGAACGAATACGTGAACCGCATCGGGCAGAACCTGGTGCGGAATTCCGACGCGCGCGTGCCGTTTACGATCAAGGTGATCGATTCGGACACAGTGAATGCGTTCGCGCTGCCGGGCGGATTCTTTTACGTGAACAGCGGCTTAGTTCTGCACGCGGATGAGGAAGCGGAATTGGCCGGTGTGATGGCGCACGAAATCGCGCACGTTTGCGCGCGGCACGGCACGAAGCAGGCCACCAAGGGCGACATCGTGCAGATGGCGTCGATCCCGGCGATGATTTTCATTCCCTACAGCTGGGCCGGATACGCGATCTATCAGGGCATGAACTTCATGATACCGCTCACGTTCCTCAAGTTCTCGCGCAACGACGAGCGCGAAGCCGATTACCTCGGCACCCAGTACATGTACAAGGCCGGATACGATCCGAACGCGTTCGTGGCGTTCTTCGAAAAGGTCGAGGCGGACGAGAAGAAAGAGCCGGGCACGATTCCCAAGGTTTTCGCGACGCACCCGCCGACGCCGGACCGCATCGAGGCCATCCAAAAAGAAATCGCCACAATCCTCCCGCCGCGCAACCAGTACATTGTGACAACGTCCGAGTTCGACAACGTGAAGCACCGGCTGCAGATGATCGAGGCGAACATCAAGGTCAACAATACCAACCCGAACAAGCCGACGCTGCGCAAGCGCACTTCGCAGAACAAGGGCGGCGACACCTCGGCGGATACGAGTTCGAACGGGAGCAGCACGAGCGGGTCGGATCAGGGTTCGAGTGATGACAGTGACCGGCCGACCCTCAAGCGGCGCCCGGACGATACATCCGATCAGACGAATCAGCCGAGTCAACCAAATCAACCGCAGTGAGGCAGTCGAGAGTTTAGAGTTAAAGGCGCTCGGATTTGTTCCGGGCGCCTTTTGTTTTCGGTCGGCAGATGCGAAGGCTGCGCGAGAAATCGGCAGGAGATGCGTGGTCGACGGTTCTACTCTAAACTGCTCAACTCTGAACTCTCAACTGATCTCAGTGGGCGTGGACTTCGGCTACGCCGAGGCGCTTCAGGCTCTCGGCGTAATACTTGCGATAGAGGATGTCCCACTCTTCGCTGCCTTCGAGGATTTCCTTCTTCTGCGAGGCGATCTTGGCGCGCACTTCGGTATCCACCTGTTCTTCGAGTTTCAACAGCGACGTGAGGATGTTGACGATCTCCTGGCGGATGGTGTCGCGGTCCTCGACGAAATCCACGTCGGAGCTGGAAACGAGAAAATCGATGATGCGGTGTGAAATCCGGACCGTCTTTTCGCGCGTCAGTCGCATGTTTCAGTGGGCGCCCTCATTCGCGCCGTCGTATCGCACAAATTCAGCTGCACCGCGGGCAGCTGATTTCAACGAAGGATCAGCTTGCGCTCGCGGGCGAGCTGTCCCTTCACCTTCTTGTACATTTCCTGATAGGAGGCGCCTGTGTTGCGCATCTCATCGGAATAGCGCGCCAGAATCTCGCGAACTTCCTCGTTGAGGCGGTCTTCGATGGTCACTTCCTCGGCCATGACCTGGCGGACCTGCTGCGTCAGATTCTCGACGTGCTTGGTTTCGATCATTTTTCCGGCCACGAGGCGCTTCACCACTTCCTTGGCCATGTAGCCGACGTAATCCCGAGAGAGAAGCATTCCAATGGACTCCGCGATGCAAACACAAACAATTCAGTCTAAGGTTGCGGGCGAGGAGTGTCAAGGCAAGTGGGGCCGCCAACTTTTCGACGCAGGGAGGCGATATCAGTGCGATCAGAGTGCGGTGGCGGAGAGGCGGGCGACTCGCAATGCATCGCCGGAATAGCGGTCGCTGACCACCACGACCGTGAGGTCTTTTGTTTGGAGGGACGCGACCTCTTCGGTGCCAAGAATGGACGTGTGCAGGATTCGGCCGTTGTCGATTTCGCGCGGGCTGCCCGGCAGGGGCTCCGAGCCGCGGACGTGGAAATAGACCGAGAATTCGCGCGCGCCGTCGGTGTAAACCGCATGGAGGAAAATGCGGCCTCCGAGGAAGCAGAGTTTGGCGCGCTCGAGATGATACGGACCCGAGGAAAGCGCGAACGGCGCCGCGGTCGCAATTCCCTGCCCCTGAGCCAGGGCCGAAATCGCGGCGCGATCCGAGAGCCAGGAACGGGGCGCCCGCTCGACAACTTCGAGCTGATGGTCCTTCGCGGCGGCGGCATAGACTGGCGCAACGCGCGGGCTCAAAAGGCCACGATAGCCCAGAGCCGCAAGCAAGAGGACGGCGGCAACTCCGATCGCAGCGGCAATCGACTTACGGCGCGATCGCGGCTGAGGCCGCGGCGGCGAGATGGAAGCAACTTTGTTGCGCGGCTCGGTCGAGATGCGCGCGCGGATCCAGCGCTCGACCGCGCTTGCATCCACGTGCTCGCCGGCGATTACCTCACGCATGCGCGCGTCGAGACGCGCCTGGCTTTCGATTTCTCCCATGCACGACGCACAGAAACGCAGGTGGGCGTCAACGGCGCCCGCGCGCTCGCGGTCGAGTTCGCCGCTCAGATAGAGCGGCGCGAGTTCGGCGACTTGGCTGCAATCCATCAGGGAGTTGGGCAGGCTTGGTCCCAGAACGCCCGCTGACCCATTGATACCACGGCTCGACCTCCCGGCGCTAGTTGGCGGCGCCTTTCTGGGGTTCAGAGAGCGCGGCGGCTGATGCAAGGGAAGGCGCCTTCGCTGCATGTCACGCGGGGACGTTCAGCCGGCGCAGGAATCAATTTACTGGCGGGGCGTGTGCGGCTCGGGGTCGGCGGAGAAGTCGAAGCCGCCGGTTCGGGCTTCCGACGATGTGTCGATCGATGCGTCCAGGTCGGCGGGCTTTTCAAGTTTTCGCTGTTCGCGGCGCTCGGCCTTCGCCTTTTGCTTTTCCTGGCGCTTCATTTCCTTCTGCCGCTTCTGAAAAGTGATTCGGCCCACGGGCGTCTCCTTTGCAGTCGCTTTGCGACTCAGAATTCGTGCACGGGCGAAAAACCCACGGGTCTAAAAGTCTTCCACGGGCTTGCGGGCAAACGGGCTCTTGGGCATTCGAGGGGCGTGGGTGCTACGGTAATCCTCAAGCTCGACGGCGCTGATGTCGAAATGCGTCTCGGGCGGGTGGTTGGCGTGGGCCGCGAGCTCGTGCCGCAGCTTGATCGAGCAGACGTCGGGCGCATCCTGAAAGCGCAGCCCGTGAGAATTGAACGCCTCGTTCGGGATGGTCAGCGTGAATTCGCGCGGCTCCATCGCAGGCTCACGCACCGTGAACGTATATTCACGCACGCTCGGCTTCGATGAGAACCCCATGAACTGCACGATGGCTTCTTTGCTCATTTGGAAGCGCCGGCAGCAACTGCCGCAACAGCAGCGGGCTTTTTGCGGGTCCGCTTCCGCTTGGGCGGCGTGCCCTCCGCGAGTTCGACAACCATAATCGTAGTGACGAATTTCTTCATGCCGTGGAGATCGAAATCGATCGAGGTGCGCTCGGAATCGGATTCGGTGACGACACCAAGACCATACTGAAAGTGCTTGATGTATGCGCCCTTCTGAAGAGCTTTCACGAAGCCTCCTTGAACCTTCGATCCGTGCTTACAACGGGTACTTGAGAGAGTGCGCGAGCCCGCACTGGGCGGGCTCGCACTTGCCGTTTAGAGGGCGGAAACGTTCGATGCCTGCAGGCCCTTGGGACCCGTGGTCACTTCGAATTCAACCGCCTGGCCGTCATTGAGCGACTTGTACCCCTCCGACTGAATCGCGGAGAAGTGGACGAAAACGTCCTCGCCCGACATGCGCTGGATGAATCCAAAGCCCTTGCTGGCATTAAACCACTTCACTGTTCCTTGTTCTTTCAACTGTGTTTCTCTTTTCTGATTGAGCTATTTGGTGCCGTTTCCAACCGCTCGGGGCCAAAAAAAGGGACCGCAAGTGTGGACTTGCAGTCCCTTTAATGATTCCAAAGGATTTACAAGAGCAACAAACGCAACCCCATTATGTCATACTTTCGCTTTCCTGTCCAATCCGCCGTTGAATGGCGACGAATGTGCTAGCCGCCCTAAGTCTCCGCTTTAGATATGGTTACCCGGCCATCCGCAAAACCTCGCACGGACATGGCCCGTGCGGCGGTGCCGAGTCGCTCATTTACGTCGCAACGCGCCCATCAGTGCCGTACCATCGGGGCTGCCAAGACCGGTGCAGGCGTCCCATCCGGGGCCGGCGGAATAGTCGCCGTTGCTGCCCGAGGTGATGTCGTGGAATGTCTTTTCGGCATTCGCGGCATACAGCAGCGGATTGACGTAACCCACATTTTTCCCAACCGACTGATTGATGAGCGCAAGCAAACCGGCCCACAGGGGAGCGACGGCGCTCGTGCCGCCAATCACGGTGTGCTGGCCGTCGACGACCACGTTGTAGCCCGTTTCTGGATCGGCGTCCCCCGAGACATCGGGGACGCCGCGGCCAATGAAACCGTTGGGAGCCCTGGGCACCTTCGCACCTCGTTGGTAGCTCGGCAGCGCGAAAACCTCGCTGACGCCGCCACCTGTCGCACCTTCGTTTGCGGAGAGATCGTTCCAAGCTTGCTCGCTCGCGATCGATGCGCCAGAGAGCGTTAATTTCGTGCCGCCGCAGCCGAGCACATGCGGGCTCGATGCAGGAAAATCAACCGTGAGGGCGCCATTCGAACTGCCATCCGACGCGCCGTCGTCGCCCGAGGCAGCCAGAATCGTGACGCCCATCGTCGAGGCGTCCTGGCAAGCCGAGTTGAGAGCGTTGCGTGCCTGCGCGGTCCATGAACTTTCGGGGCCGCCCCAGCTGATCGAGATAACCGACGGCTTCAGAGTGGCGTCGTGCACGGCAGTGGTGACGGCGTCGATGAAGCCCTGATCCGTGTTAGGCGCGAAATAGGCTGCGATCTCCGCGCCGGATGCGACTGCGCCAGCGACCTCGATATCCAGCTCGACCTCTCCGTCGGGCCCGCTGGGATCGCCCGTGGGAGAATTTGTTGCGCCATCGACGGAGACTGCCGTGACCTTTGGCGGCGGGGCTCCGAGGTTGCCGAAGAATGAAGCGAGGTCGGCAGCGTTATACCCTCCGCCCAGCTCGATGATGCCGATGCACTGCCCGGCGCCCGTCGCGCCGGGCGGAAATGCGTAGGCCTGCGCGACCTGGAGAGGCGAATAAGAAACGCCCGCTGACTGCGCGCGAACGCCCGGCGTTATCTTGCGGAGGCGGAAGTGCGCTTTGGCTTGCGGACGATTATCGAGGCCGAAAACACCCTCCACAATCGATTTGAGGCCGGTGGGAATCGTAAGGCTGCCCGTGCGGCAGCGGTATGTGCCGGTAGGATGTTCGTAACGGCGCAGGCTCACGCCAAACGCGGCGGTGAAGGCTTCGATGGTGCCGCTGAGTTTCACCGTGCGGCGCGCACGATCTTCAGTGACGACCGCTAAATCGTGTTGCTTCGCAAACGCGCGGACTTTTTCGATGTCGGACGCTTTTGCGCCGTGCCGCCGAGCGAATTCCTCGCGCGTAAGATATCTGCGCTCGTGAGGCAGGCCGGCGCCCAACTCCGCCGACGCCGGGAATTTGCCGCGGGTCGAACCGCGCCGCAGGAAAAGGGTCACTTCGATCTGCTGGCTTGGATCGGCCGGACCGACGTCCCGCCCGCCGGGAAAGGCGTTGCGCGCACTGCCCTTCACTTCCACCCGATTTTTTCGCTTTGCCATGGCATGCCTCCACGAAGACTCGATCGGAGGCCGGGTGCTGAAAAGTATATCCCGAATGAACGCCGCCGGAAGCGGAGCGTTGAATGCGCTTGCCCGCAACAAAGGCGTATTTTCCGGGTCGCGCGGATTCTGCTATTCTGAAGTCCGCCGCGTGACCATCAGAATCAAGCAGCGGTAAATCGCAGAATCAGGGAGTTCACCGATCGTGAGTTCGACAACTGTGTCCGGGGTTTCGGGGGTTGCCACGCGCGGCGTGAAGCGCGCATTCAATTTCAATGCGGGTCCGGCGACGCTGCCGCTTGCCGTGATCGAGCGCATTCGCGAGGAGCTGCTCGACTATCAAGGTTCCGGCATGTCCGTGATGGAGATGAGCCACCGGTCGCCTGAATACGAGGCCATCAACGCGAAGGCGGAGCTGGGCTTGCGGAAGCTGCTGAGCATCCCGGAGGATTACGCGGTGCTGTTCTTGCAGGGCGGCGGGAGTGGGCAGTTTGCAATGGTCCCGATGAACTTGTACCTGCCGGGGAAGCCTGTGGATGTGCTGCACACCGGGTCGTGGACGGCGAAGGCGATCGAGGAACTGAAGAAGCTTGCGGAGTATCGGCTGGCTGCGTCGACGGAAGCGGACAAGTTCACGCGCGTGCCCCGGCCGGATGAGATCAAGCTCGCGCCGAATGCGTCGTACGTTCACATCTGCACGAACAACACGATCGAAGGCTCGCAGTGGAGCGAGATCCCGGAGACAGGCGCCGTGCCGCTGGTGGCGGATATGTCGTCGGATATCGCCTCGAAGGCGCTGGATGTGAGGCAGTTTGGGCTGATCTTTGCGGGCGCGCAGAAGAATCTTGGGCCCTCGGGCGCGACGATCGTGATCGTGCGGCGCGATCTGGCGGAGCGCGCGGGAGACAAGGTCGCAAAAATTCTGCAATACCGGACGCACATCAAGGAACATTCGCTCTACCACACGCCGCCGACTTTTGCGGTGTACATCGTCGGGTTGATGATCGAGTGGATCGAGGCCGAGGGCGGGCTCATCGGAATCACAAAACGCAACGACGCGAAGGCTGCGAAGCTCTACGCTGCGATCGATGATAGCGGCGGATATTATCGCTGCCCAGTGGAGAAATCCTCTCGCTCGAAGATGAATGTCGTGTTTCGCGTGGCGGGCAGCGACGAGGCGATCGAAAAAAAGTTCGCGAAAGAGGCCGAAGCGGCTGCCCTGATTGGCGTGAAGGGGCACCGTTCGGTCGGCGGGATGCGCGTTTCCCTGTATAACGCCGTCACACCTGAGGCTGTGGATACGCTGCTGAGTTTCATGAGCGAGTTCCAGCGGAAGAACGGCTGAGAGGCCCTGAGTAGTGATTGGTGATTGGTGATCAGTGGGCAGTTACTCGTCGCCTGTGGCCCGGGAACCGGATGCCACAGAGTGTTGCATCCTTACAACACTTAGCTTGACTTCGTTATTTGCCACCATTATTGTCGTATTTCGATGGAATTAGCCCCCAAAATGACCTCAAAAGCCGATTCTCGGCGTTCCACCGCAGAAAGGGTGGCTCACCTAGGGCGACGAGTCATCGTCCAGGATAGCCAGCCTCCGCTCGACGAATACTACAATTCCCTCTTCACGGCATTTGGCCCACAGCACTGGTGGCCTGGGAAGACGCAATTCGAGGTGATCGTGGGGGCGATTCTGACGCAGAACACTTCCTGGACGAACGTCGCGCGGGCGATTGAGAACCTGCGGGGCGAACGGTTGCTTACGCAGACCGCGATTGAGCGAGCACCGCTCCCTCGCATCGAGGCTTTGATTCGTCCTTCGGGGTACTTCCGGCAGAAGGCGCGAAAACTGAAGGCATTCTGCGCGTTTTTGCGCGCGGAGTATCGGGGCTCGTTGAAGCGAATGTTCGAGACGCCGACGATCGTGCTGCGCGAGAAGCTGCTGGGTGTTTTCGGCCTCGGGCCGGAGACGGCGGATTCGATTCTCCTATATGCCGGCGAGCATCCCGTGTTCGTGGTGGACGCGTACACGAAGCGCATGTTGGCGCGCCACGGTTGGGCAGACCCAGAGGCGAAATACGAAGACTTGCGGTGGGTCGTCGAACGGCAATTCCTCGGCGATACCGAGCGTTTCAACGAGTTCCACGCGCTGATCGTGAATACTGGGAAAAACTTCTGCCGCCCGCGGGACCCGCTCTGCGGCGAGTGTCCGCTGGGGCGATACCTCGAGGAGGGCCGGTGAGCCTTCAGCCGCAATCGGAGCGTAAGCGTCAAAATCTGTGGCCGATCGTTGGCGCCGTGGTCGTCGTGCTGCTGGCGGCGGCCGTATTCACGCTGGGATCTCTCACGCTTCCCCTGCACCTGGAACAAGGCAACGACTTCGTGATTCTGTTTGCCCTTTCGACGTTCATCGGCGCCGCGCTATTGGTGTTCAGCCTGATTCTGTCGCGCAGCCTGCTGCGGCTATGGGCCGAGCGGCGCAGCGGGCAGATGGGGTCGCGCTTCAAGGCCAAGATGGTAATGGGCGCCATGGGCGTGTCGCTGCTGCCGGTGGTTTTTCTGTTTTTCTTCAGCTACGCCCTGGTGAATCGCACTCTGAATTCGTGGTTCCCGCGGCCACTCGAGACGGCCAACGAACAGAGCCAGAGCCTGCTGGCACGTTTTGGGCAGGCGGAGCTCGATCGCCTGGACCGGCTCGCCGCTCGCGCCGCGGCGCATGGCTTGCCCGACGAGAAATTTCTTGAGGTGAGTCACGCCGTCGATGCCATGTGGACTCTCGGACCGGATGGAAAAGTAACGGCATCGAAGGATTTCGCGGCGCCGGGAGTTGCCCCTCCCGAAATCGGCAAGCTCACGGCTGCTCAGCTCGCGCCCCCGGCGAACGCGCTCGCCCCCCAATTACTGCAGACGCTTCGGGGTGGCGGCCCCGTGTGGAAAGCCAACGGGCAGCTCTATATTGCGGGAAATGCGCCCGTGATGGGCGGCACGCTCTACGTGGCCCGGCGGTTGCCGGATGATTTTCTCGATCGCTACGCGGAAATCCAGGCGCAGACCGAAACGTACCTGCAGCAGAAGCAGCATTTGCGCGCGTACAAACGGGAAATCCTGCTGGCGCTCATGCTGATCACGCTACTGCTGCTGTTTACAACCACGTGGGTGGCGCTCTTCCTTTCGAAGCAAGTTACGGTGCCGATTCAGGCGCTGGCCGAGGCGACGCGCGAGATTTCGCACGGCAATTTCGATTACCGCATCGAGGATGTGCGGGCCCGCGATGAGCTGGGGATGCTGGTGCGGTCGTTCAACCGGATGACCGAGCAGCTGGGCGAGGGACGGAAGCAGATCAACGAGTTCACGCAGAGCCTCGAGCAGGCGATTCAGGAACGAGAGCGGCGGCGCCAACTGATGGAGGCGATTCTCGAGAATATCCCGACGGGCGTGGTGTCGCTGAACGCGGCGGGCGAGATTGCGCGGGTGAATACGGCGGTCGCGTCGATCCTGGGCGACTACGCGCGGACTGCGCGGACGCTGCCGGAGCTGCTGGGCGAAGACGCCGCGCGCGACGTGCTGCACCTGATGCGGCGGTCGCTGCGGATGGGCGCGGCATCGCACGAAATCGAAATCGCGGCGGGCGGGCGGCTGGTGCGGGCGGCTGTGACGGTGAGCTCGCTCGGGCCACGGAAGGCGAATCCAGGCTTCGTCGTCGTGATCGACGACCTCACCGATCTGCTGCATGCGCAGAAGACGGCGGCATGGCAGGAGGTGGCGCAGCGGATCGCGCACGAAATCAAGAACCCGCTGACGCCGATCCAGATTTCGGCGCAACGGTTGCTGAGATATCTCGATCGCACTCCGGCGGCGAAATTGGGCGGCGCGCGGACGGAATTCGAGAGGCTAGCCACCGAATGCGCCAAGCTGATCGAGCGCGAAGTGCAGACACTCGAATCGCTGGTGAACGAATTCTCGCAGTTCGCGCGTTTCCCTGCCGCGCGGCTGGCCCCTGCCGACTTAAACGCAATCGTCACCAGCGCGCTCGATCTCTTCCGCGACCGTTTGGACGGCGTGACGCTGCGCACGGAGCTTGCCCCATCCCTGCCGCCCGTAAAGGCGGACCCGGAGTTGATGCGGCAGGTGATCGCAAATCTAATCGACAACGCCGCCGAGGCCATGGAGGGTTCGCCGCTCCGGCGGCTCGGCGTGGCCACGCGCGTCGATAGCGACGGCGACGCCGTCGAGATCGAGATTTCCGACAGCGGCCACGGAATTTCCCCGGCCGACAAAGATCGGCTTTTCCTGCCTCACTTCTCAACCAAGGATCGCGGGACGGGACTGGGCCTCGCGATTGCGAGCCGGATCATCGCCGAGCACAACGGCACGATCCGCGCGGAAGACAATCTGCCGGTGGGCACGCGCTTCGTGGTGCGATTCCCAGCAGTCGAACCAGCGAATGTGCCGGCGCCAACCCAGGCGGGAAGCTCGGTGAGTTAGGCCATGGCCGCATCCATTCTTATCGTTGACGATGAAAGCGGCATCCGCGAGTCCCTCGGCGCGCTTTTGCGCGACGAAGGCTACGACGTCGAGGCCGTTGCTTGCGGAGAAGAGTGCCTCGACCGGCTGAAGCGGCGAAACTTTGATCTGGTTTTGCTCGATGTATGGCTCAACGGGATGGACGGGCTCGACACGCTCGAGCGGATGCAGGAGCACGGCCCCGCGCCAATGGTGGTGATGATCTCGGGGCACGGCAACATCGAGACGGCGGTGCGCGCGACGAAACTGGGCGCTTTCGATTTTATCGAGAAGCCACTGTCGGTCGAGAAGGTAGTGCTGGTCGCGCGAAACGCGCTGGAATACCTGCGCCTCGAAGAAGAGAACCGCCGCTTGCGCGCGGAACTCGAAGAGCGACACCAGATTCTTGGCGCGAGCGTACCGATGAAAGCCCTGCGGCAGCAGATCGCGCTCACGGCGCCGACAAACGGCCGCGTTTTGATCTACGGTGAGAGCGGCACGGGCAAGGAACTTGTCGCAAGGGCCCTGCACGCGAACAGCCCGCGCAGCGCGATGCCCTTCGTGGAGGTGAACTGCGCGGCGATCCCCGAAGAGCTGATTGAATCCGAGATGTTTGGCCACCGCAAGGGCAGCTTTACCGGGGCGAGCGAAGACAAGGTAGGGAAATTTCAGAAAGCGGACGGCGGCACCCTCTTCCTCGACGAAGTCGGCGACATGAGCCTAAAGACGCAATCGAAAGTGCTGCGCGTGCTGGAAGAGCAGAGAGTCGAGCCGCTCGGTTCCAACCGGCACGTGAATGTCGACGTGCGCGTGATCGCGGCGACCAACAAAAAGCTCGAAGACGAGATCGGGCGGAATGCATTTCGCGAGGACCTTTTTTACCGTCTCAACGTGATTCCCTTTTACGTCCCGCCGCTACGGGAGCGCACCGAGGATCTGCCCGTGCTCGCGGCGCATTTCCTGAACGAATTCTGCGAGGCGTATGGCAAAAAGGGAAAGGATTTCACCGCGCCGGCCATGGAGGTTTTGCTCGCCTATCCGTGGCCGGGCAACGTGCGTGAACTGCGGAATCTAGTCGAGCGACTCGTGATCATGTGCCCTTCGCCGAAAATCGAGCCGCACCACCTGCCGCCCGAGATTTTCCGCGGCGCGTCGAAGAGCCCGCAGAAGCCGTATGGGAGCTTGCAGGAAGCGCGCGCGGCCTACGAGCGCGATTTCGTCCTGCGCAAGCTCGAAGAAAATCGCTGGAACATGACCAAGGCCGCGGCGGCGCTGGGCCTCGAGCGCAGCCACCTCTATCGCAAGATGCGTTCGCTCGGCATCGCGCCATCGAAAGCTTCGTAACAAGCGCTGGCCTGCTGAGTGTTGTGGGGGACGGGGGCACTTCACGATCGTCAATCTCAAGGCGCCGGCGCAAAAGCATGAATACACATTTCCGAGCAACGTCGCGTACGCGCACTTCTCGGCGGACGGCAAGCGCATCCTCGTGATGACCGAGGATCAGGTGGTTTACGTCCTCAACGTCACGGCACCGCCAACTCAGCCTTGAGCCCCACAGTATCCACAACTCGAGATTTTCCGTCGAGCTCGGCATCAGGCTCTCGAAAGCTGCCTAAAGAGCACTACTCTTCCTCTTGCGATTCGACAGGCCGCAAGATATCGTCCATTTAACAACGACGATATGGCACTCGCCCTTACTAACCGTTTCCGTTATTCTGCGCCCGCGCGGCGCTTTCGATGCTTGTGGCTTGTGACGATTGCCGTAGCTGTCGTGGGCTTATCCCCGGATGCGCAACCGCGAGCGCAGGACTCGGCCGGGAAATCATCGGATCGTATTCCCGGCTTGCTGAGCACGGCCCAACTCGATCCCCCGCTGCGCAGCCGCCTGCGCGAGCTGCGCTTCAGTCCCAATGGTGCCTACATCTTGCTGCAGGACGAGTCTGCAGCTTACGTGATCGCTACAAACCCGCTCCACGTGGTTTCCGGGCTGCGCGCGAGCCAGTCCTTGCCTATCCGATTCTCCCCGGACTCACAAGCCATCGTGGTCGCCACGCTCGACATGCAGGTCGGGCGGTACAGCGTGAACGGCGACAAGGAAAGTGACAGCCGGATTTTCGGAAATGGAGCCGGATGTTACGCGGCAAAGCTTTCACTCGATGGAGAACTTTACGCGTGCCTCGACGCTCATTCCGAGCTGCGTGTTTTTCGGGTGCGCACAGGTCAGCCGGTGTTTGGCGGACACGTAGGCGACCAACCGGGCCAGGCCTTCCCGTTCCCTGTCCCATACCATATGGGTTTGGCCCGCTCAGAACCCTTTGGTTACTACCTATCGAACAGCTATATGGCCGCCGACGTTATGGCGACCACTTCGATGCTCAACTTCTCTCTCGACGGACACTACCTGATCGCGCGGGGCCTCTATCAGGATGCCGCGGCATTGATCGACCTCCAGCACGGCAGGCAGATTGGCATACCCAAATTGATGCGGCATGGAGTGGAGGAAGGATCGATTGCATTTGTCGCGCACGACCGCGTGGCGATCGCCGATTCGGAAAAGAAGGACGAGGCCGCGCTGCTCGCCTTTCCGGCCGGCACCCTGATCAACAAACTGGACATTCACGGCAAGCTCCAGGCAACGAGCAATCCGCGCTACGTGATCGATTTCCCGGACGCGCCAGAAGCGGCGCGCGATGCTAGCGTTATAGATCTCGAAACAGGCAAATCAGTCGCGACGATCTCGAAGCGGGGCGGCGACGTTTGGGGCGCCGAGGTTGTTTCCGACAACGATGAGGGGCTATTAACGTTCGCCGTGATCGGCGCAGGGCAACCCGCGGTCCGCGCGCGAACCTTGCTTTCGCCCCTGCCTCCACTGGGCACGGCCGTCGTATCGCCCAATCTTGGCACGATCGCCGTCGGGATAACCGGGCAGGGCGGAGTTTTTCAGGTTTCCACCGGCAAACGTGTGGCTGGTTTCCATTCGCTTCGCGGCGCGTGGTTTGCAAACGACCAGACTTGCTACCTGGGCATTCCCGGCATGCAGCCCGGGGCCACGACCCTGGAGAACCTGTACCTAAAAACCCGCGCGGTTTCAAGCCTCGCGTCCGTCGATGACCTCCGTTTCAGGAACGAGAGCATCTTCTCCGGGCCCGTGCTGCTTTCACACGTCGCGACGAAATTGATTCTGCTGATGGATCTGCAGGAGTTTCCTTTCGAGATTCACGCGCTCGATTCGACCACTGGAAAACTGCTCTGGTTGCGCGCATTCGGCGGCGACCCTTATCGTCTTCACGAGCATAAGAACACCCCCGTTCCGTACACCGATCCACAGGGAGATCGCGTCGTCCTCGGCTGGCCGGCAAAAACGGCCGCGGGCGGAGAGGCCGCCAATCGCGACCCTATCACCAAGCGGTTGATAAAGCAGACGAAGCTTTCCGAATACGATTCCCTTTTCGAAGTGCTCGATGGGCGGAGCGGAAAGACAGTCGGGGCAGCGCTCGTCCAAACAGGGGCTGGGCCCGGCACGTTCGACTCGGTATTTTCCGAGGGCGATTGGCTGGTGCTGACGAAAGATGGACGTCGCGTGATCGTGTTTTCCCTGTCGACTGGAACGCAAATCGCCGAGGAGCCCGGATACGGTCCCGCTATCTCAGCGGAGAAGGACTTGCTAAGCGTCACCACCGAGGGCGGGCATCTGGCAATCTACGATTTGAAAACGCCGGGTGGAAAATACGAATACGACTTTCCGCAAGAAATCGCGTACTCGCATTTTTCGGCCGTCGGCCAAAGTCTGCTTGTGATGACGCAAGATCAAACGGTGTATGTTCTCGACCTCGCCCGCGCCGCGAGCCAGCCTTAAGACCGGCCAAGACCGCCGGCCGGAACTCAGCCACGAACGCGTTCCTCGCAATTTCTGTCGTAGGGGCGCCCGCTTGCTGCGCCCGCTTTGCGCGCAGGCCGATCCGTTGCTGTCGGGCCACATCGCCGGATCAGCCGGTCCCGCCTACAGAGACTCTTCACGGCTCGCTCTCTTCCTGCTGTAGTTCGCCAAGCTGCTCGAGCTGCCGATGCCAATCCAGCTGGCGGACGATGGCTGCATTCTGCCGCCAGTTCGCCTGCACCTTCACGAAAAGATCGAGGAAGATGTGTGAGCCCAAGATCGATTCGAGTTCCTTCCGCGCCTGCGTGCCGATTTTCTTGATGGTCTCGCCGCCCTTGCCGATCAGGATCCCCTTTTGTCCATCCCGCTCGACGTACATCGTGGCGCGAATTTTGATGAGCTTTTCCGATTCGTCGAAGGAGTCGACGAGCACCGCGACCGCGTGCGGAATTTCGTCGCGGGTGGCTAGGATCGCCTTCTCGCGCACGACTTCGGCGGCGAGGAAGCGCTCGGGCTGGTCGGTGAATTGATCCTGCGGGAAATGTGGCGGAGCCTCGGGCAGGCGCGCGAGCCATCCCTTCACCAGGCCGGGGCAACCCTCGCCGGTAAGGGCTGAAATGGGGAAAATCTCGGCGAAGTCGAAGGCCTGCCGATAGCGGTCGATCAGCGGAAGCAGAAGCTGCTTGCGGGTCGTATCGACTTTATTTAGCAGCAAGAAGACGGGGCCGTGAAAACGCTTCACCCATTCGATTGCGAAACGGTCGCCCGCGCCGAAGTCGGCGGTGGCATCGACGATGAGCGAGAGAATGTCGATGCCTTCGAGCGACTGCTGGACCTCGTCCATCATCTGGCGGCTGAGGACGCTGTCGGGCTTGTGGATGCCGGGCGTATCGATCAGGACGATCTGCGCATCGTCGCGGTTCACGATACCTTGAATGCGATTCCGCGTGGTCTGCGGCCGCGGCGAGACGATGGCGACCTTCCGGCCCACCAGCGTGTTGACGAGAGTCGATTTCCCGGCGTTGGGCCGGCCGATGATCGCGACGAATCCAGCTTTGAAGGGCATGTAATTAGAATTGTACGCTACGCGCGACGATCGTGCTCTGATCAGACGGCCTAATCGGGGACGATTTTGATGCGGAGGTCGCGGGTGCGCGGGCCGTCGAATTCGGCGAAGAAGATGGATTGCCAGCGGCCGAGCGCCAGGCGGCCCTTTTCGATGAAGATGGTTTCCGACGAACCGACGAGCGCCGTCTTGATGTGCGAATCCGCGTTGCCCTCGGCGTGCGTGTAATTGGCGGCGTGCGGGATCAGCCGATCGAGCGCAGCCTCGATGTCGCGCGCCACAGCCGGGTCGTCGCCTTCGTTCACCAGAATGCCGGCGGTCGTGTGCGGGACGTAGAGGCGGCAAACGCCTTCAGAGCAGCCGGAGTCGTGCACAGCGGCTTCGATTTCGGTGGTGATGTCCTTCAGCTCGGTGCGGCGGGAAGTCCGTACGCGCAGCGTGTGCGTGAAGGCGTGCGTCTTCGGCGTCGCCATGAAAGCCACGATGCCATCCGCGGCGGCAAAGATCAATACAGCTGATTTTAGAGAGATTGAATTCCGGCGTCGTGCGCGTTAGTGGGCGCCGTGCGAAAGCTCGCGTATGATGTCGCCCACGAAGGCCTTCGCATCGCCGAAGAGCATCAGCGTCTTGTCGAAGTAGTACAGCGGATTGTCGATTCCGGCGAAACCTGGATTCATACTGCGTTTGATGACCATCACGGTACGGGCCTTGTCGACATCCAGAATCGGCATCCCGTAGATTGGGCTACCGGGATCGCTGCGGGCCGCGGGGTTGGTCACGTCGTTTGCGCCGATAATCAGGGCGACGTCGGTTTGGGGAAGCTCCGAGTTGATGTCGTCCATCTCGAGCAGGCGGTCGTACGGGATATCGGCTTCAGCCAGGAGCACGTTCATGTGGCCGGGCATGCGCCCGGCGACGGGATGAATGCCGAACTTCACGTCCACACCCTTCTTGGTGAGGACGTCATATAGCTCGCGGACTTTGTGCTGCGCCTGCGCCACCGCCATACCGTAGCCAGGAACGATTGCAACTTTGCTCGCGGCGGCCAGAATCGCGGCAGCCTCTTCTGGCGAGGCACTGCGCACGGTTCTCCCCTCGGTGACGGCTGCAGCCGAGGCCTGCACCTGGCCGAACGCGCCGAACATCACGTTGGTGAACGAGCGGTTCATCGCCTTGCACATGATCACCGAAAGGATGAAGCCGGAAGAACCATCGAGCGCGCCCGCGACAATCAGGACCTTGCTATTGAGCACGAATCCGAGGAGCGCGGCGGAAAAGCCAGCATACGAATTCAATAGAGAGATGACGGTCGGCATGTCCGCGCCGCCGATCGGCGTCACGAGCATGATGCCAAAAATCAGCGCAACTCCCACCATGGCGGGAAACAGGAACGCGTGGTGATTTGGATCGATGGTCAGGGCAATTGCGATGAGGAGCGCCGCGCCAAGTGTCGAAAGGCTGACGAAATTCTGCCCGGGATAAGTCATCGGCCGCTGCGGCAGAATCTCCTGCAGCTTGCCGGCGGCGATCAAGCTCCCTGTGAAAGTGAGCGATCCGATGATCACTTCGAGGCCGATCTCGCCCATCTGGAAGCGAGTTACGTGGGGAACGCCGACGTAATACTCCGCGATTCCGATCAACGCGGCAGAGAGAGCGCCGAACGCGTGGCTCAGGGCCGTCCGCTGCGGCACGGCCGTCATTTGGACCATGCCAAGGGGAATGCCGATGCCCGCGCCGACGATCAGCGCAATGACGATCCACTTGTATTGCACCAACTCCGGATTGAGCAGCGTGGCAGCAACGGCGAGGGCCGCACCAATTTCCCCCGCCAGCACGCCGCGGCGAGCCGTGACAGGCGAACTGAGCCACCGCAGCGCCAGAATGAAAAGCGCGACTGCTGCGATGAAAGCGAAGTCCAGGAGCTGCTGGATCGCGATGGAAGTCACTTTTGGGGCCTGCCCGTCTTGAACATTCGAAGCATGCGGTCGGTGATGAAGAAGCCGCCGACCATGTTGCTGAACGAGGCGGCCACCGCAATCGCTCCTAGAGTGGTCGAAAGCACCGTTTCGTGCCGCCCCGTGATGATAATCGCAGCGACGACCACAATTGCATCCAGGGCGTTCGTGAGTGACATCAGCGGCGTGTGCAGCAGGGGCGAAACGCGCTTGATGACCTCAAAGCCGACGAATCCCGCCAGGATGAATAAGTAGAGATTCGAGATGAAATCCGCAGGCACGATCCCTCCTTACGAAGATTGGGCCACCAGCGCCGGCAGGCCGAAAAATTCCCGCACGCGCGCATTCGCCACTTCCCCGCCCCGGGTCAACAGTGTTTCACGGACGATCTCGTCCTGGAGATTCAGGTTGAGCTTCCCGTCCTTCACCAGAAGCAGCAAGAATGCGGTGAGATTGCGCGCATAGAGCTGGCTCGCATGGAATGGGACCGTGCTCGCGAGATTGATTCGCCCGATGATGGTGACGCCATGGTCGACGATCGTTTCGCCGGAGCGCGTAAGTTCGCAGTTCCCGCCGCGCTCCGCGGCGAGATCGACGATCACCGAGCCGGGCGCCATTCCGTAAACCATCTGCGCGGTCACCAGCACGGGTGCTTTCTTGCCGGGTACGACCGCCGTGGTGATCACGACGTCGTTCTCGGCGATCACTTTCCCCATCAGCTCGCGCTGTCTGGCGTAGAACGCTTCGTCCTGGGCCTTCGCGTATCCTCGAGCGTCTTGGGCGTCCCCCGTTTCGAGTGGCAATTCGACGAAGCGCGCCCCGAGGCTCTGCACCTGTTCTTTGACGGCGGGGCGGAGATCGTAGCCGGAGACGACGGCGCCGAGACGGCGCGCGGTGGCAATCGCCTGCAAGCCGGCGACGCCCGCGCCGATGATGAGGACGCGCGCCGGCGTGACCGTGCCCGCGGCGGTGGTCAGCATCGGCAGGAATTTCGGAAGAGTGTCCGCGCCGATGAGCACGGCCTTGTAGCCGCACACGGTCGCCATCGACGAAAGCGCATCCATGCTCTGCGCGCGAGTGGTGCGCGGCATCAACTCAACCGAAAAGGCCGAGACGCCCGCCGCGGCGATTTCCTGCACGATTTCCTTGGAACCCAGGGGACGCAAGAAACCGATGAGTAGCTGATCACGGCGAAAAAGCGGAAGATCGGCCTTGCCGGTGCGGTCGTTCGAGCCGTAACAGAGAACCTGGGTGATGATGTCGGCTTGTTGGAATACGGAAGCGCGATCGGGGAGAATCTTCGCGCCCTTTTCGACGTAAGCTGCATCCGGGTAGCCCGCCTCGCTGCCCGCCCCAGCCTCAATCACAACCTGGATGCCAGCCTTCGCGAGATTCGGGATTACCAGCGGTACCAGCGCCACGCGTCGCTCGCCTGGAAAAGTCTCCTTGGGGACCCCGACAATCACAATATCCTCCGAAGCGTCTAATGCATCGCGGCCGTCATCCGACGCGCCGTTTCCGCAACGCGCCATTCTATACTTCTCGCTCCATAAGTCCATCCCAAGTGTTGCAAAATATTCGTGCGGCTCCCGGTTGCCGCTCTCAGGCGAAGACGTAGCGAATAGTATACCTACGCTCTTGACAGCATGGCGGACGAAAAGGCCGCTGCGTATAATCAACCGGCGCGCGAGGCACGTTCGCGCGGAGTCCGCTACGAAGGAGATTCGTTCATGGCTGCATCCTCGTGGAAAGGCTTTCTGGCCTTCGGCCTGATCTCGATCCCAGTGCGCCTCTCGCCCGCCGCGCGCACGGAGCGCATCAGTTTCAATCAGCTACACAAGTTGTGCCACACACGGCTCAAGCAGCCGCTCTTCTGCCCGACGTGTAATCGCATGGTCGAGCGCAACGAAGTCGAGAAGGGCTACGAATACGAAAAGGATCAGTATCTGCTCTTCACCGAGGAAGAGCTCGAGGCAGTGGAGCCTGAATCCGCGCGGACGATGGAGATTCTCGAATTCGTGAAGCTGAGCGAAATCGATCCGGTCTATTTCGATGCATCCTATTATCTTGCGCCGGAAGAGGAAGGCCGCAAGGCGTACCAGCTGCTTTTGGCGGCGATGCGCGAGTCCGAGTACGCGGCAATCGCGAAAGTGAGCATGCACAATCGCGAGTATGTGGTGATCGTCCGGCCGCAAGAGAAGGCTCTGACGCTGCATACGATGTTCTATGCGAATGAAATCCGCCCGGCGGTCGAAGCGGGCACGGACAAGGTGGAAGTGAAGGAACAGGAGCGCGCGCTGGCCGAGCAGCTGATCAAGAGCCTTGCGGCGCCCTTCCAACCCGAAAAGTATCACGACACGTATCAGTCCGCGCTGCAGGAACTGATCGACGCGAAGGCCAAGGGCATGGAAGTCACTGCGGCGCCGCATGTGGCGCGCGCTCCCGTGATCGACCTGATGCAAGCGCTGAAGAACAGTCTCGCCGCCAAGCCCGGGCCTGTGGCCGAGCGGAGATCGCTCATCCGCGCCGTGCCAAAACCCGAGCAGGAAACGATGCCTGCGAGGAAGTCCAAGCGCAAGACGGGCTAATCTCCTCGCTTCGGTCGTCCCGCAATTGGATAACATCAAATTTGAAATTTCGGGCGCGATATGCCAGCCTGAAATAAGCGGCTTTTGCGCGTAGCGAAAGGAGGAGAGAGAAAACGTGTTGCGTCTGGGGATTGTCGGCTGGCGCGGGATGGTCGGGAGCGTCCTTCTGGAGAGAATGCGGGAGGAAAACGACTTCACGAACATCGAGCCGGTCTTTTTCTCCACGTCCAACGCGGGCGGCGCGGCCCCGCGCGAAGCCAATGGCGAGCCGCTGAAGAATGCCGGCGACCTGCGCGAACTGGCGGCGTGCGATATCGTGATCAGCTGCCAGGGCGGCGATTACACGAAGGAAGTCTACGCGCCGCTGCGCGAGGACGGCTGGAAGGGCTACTGGATCGACGCAGCTTCGGCGCTACGTATGGCCGATGACGCCGTCATCGTTCTCGACCCGGTGAACGCGGATGTGATTCAGGATGGCCTGCGCCGCGGGATCCGCACCTTCCCCGGTGGAAATTGCACCGTAAGCCTCATGCTGATGGCGGTCGGCGGGCTATTCAAGGCGGGACTCGTTGAGTGGATGACCACGATGACCTACCAGGCGGCGTCCGGCGCCGGAGCCGCGACCATGCTCGAATTGGTGAAGCAGATGGAGTGCCTCACCGATCGCACGCGCGCGCATCCGTCCGAGAGCGCCCTTGAGGTCGATCGAATGATGATCGAGGCGCAGCGCGGCCCCGGCCTGCCGGTGAAGGAGTTTGGCGCGCCGCTCGCGGGCAGCCTGCTTCCCTGGATCGACATGGATATGCCCGGCGGCCAGACCCGCGAAGAATGGAAAGGCATCGCCGAAACAAACAAGATTCTAGGGCTCGACCCGCCCGTACCCGTCGATGGCATCTGCGTCCGCGCCGGGACCATGCGCTGCCACAGCCAGGGCCTGTGCATCAAACTGAAAAAGGACGTTCCGCTTGCAGATATCGAAGGACTGCTCGGCGAAGCAAACGCGTGGGTGCGCGTGATTCCCAATACCAAGGAATCGAGCCTCCGATGCCTCACGCCAACCGCCGTTTCGGGCACCCTGAATGTCCCGATTGGGCGGCTGCACAAGCTGAATCTTGGCGCTGAATTCCTCGGCGCGTTCACGGTGGGCGACCAGCTGCTCTGGGGCGCAGCCGAACCTCTGCGCCGCATGCTCGGAATCCTCCGCCAGCATCTCAACTCCTAAAGAAGCGCGCCACACCTCTGCGGGTGTATAATCCCGCCGCCCGCTGTTCTAAACTCTGTTGAAACATCCGGCACGTAACACGCGTATAGGAACGCAGGAGGTGGTTCATGGACCGCAAGTTTCTCGTGATTTTGTTTGGCGCGGCAGCGCTCGCGATGCCCGCCCTGGCGCAGCAAGGCGCCAGCTTCAATGGCACTTGGACCCTCGATAATGCGAAGAGCAGCTTCGGGCAGTTCCCGCCGCCCCAAAGCGAGACGGACACGATTCAGGTCAACGGCTCGGATTTCCAGCAGCACGTCACCAGCGTCACCGCACGCGGCACTCAAAACTACACGCGGGAGTGCACGCTCGATGGTAAAGAAGTCACATTCGCGCCGGACGATCCGAAGGCGCAACTCATGCCCGGTCTCAAGCTCAGCAAGATTCAGTGCGGCTGGGACGGGAATTCCGTGTTCGTTCTGGAGACGGTTCCCTTTCAGGGCGCGATCCTCACGGACAAGATGACGTTTTCAGTCGACGGCTCGACGCTCACCATGACGGGGCATATCGCCTCCGCCACCATGAATGGCGACCGGACTTACGTCTATGACAAAGGCGGCTCCCCAGCCGAGGCTGCACCAGCTGCCGGCGGCATGGCCGCCACGCCGGGAGCCGCTGCCATGATCCATACGGGCGGATCGCAGCCCAACCTAAGCGGCACGTGGAAGCTCGACACGGCGAAGAGCAATTTCGGCCAGATGTCCCCGCCGGCGAGCCAAGTGGACACGATCACCGAGGATGCCTCCTCCATCAAGATCGCCATCGACCAGAAGGGCGGCCCGATGGGCGATTCGGCCTATGCCGAGTCGCTCACCACGGACGGCAAGTCCTCAACCTGGCCCGGAATGGGCGGCGCGCAAGTGACCGGCACGGCCCAGTGGCAAGGCGATGCTCTGGTGATTGACGCGAAGACCAGCTTTCAGGGCAGCGACGTCAAGATCAAGGACACCTACACGCTCAGCGCCGACGGCAATACCCTAACGGACGTGTCGCACATCGAAACCGGCATGGGCAACTTCGACACCACGAACGTCTTCACCAAGTAATCGCAGCCTCTACGCAGCGGGTGGGGCGGCAACGCCCTGCCCGCGATGTTTTTCTGCCTCGCTAAGAGCCTCCGCTTCCGCGCCTCGCAAGAAGTGGTACCAAAGGGCAACAGTTTCATAGCGGCACAACTGTGCCACACATATTTACTAACTCAGTCACAACTTGAGTGAAAAATTGAACGACTTGCCGATATCCTCTACGATGAGCCCTGAGATATTCCGGGTCCGGCCTTCCTCGGCGCGACTTGCGGAGCTGCAATGAGCACTTTGCCCAAGCCAACAAATCCAAAAAGCCTTCACATGCGCCAGATCGAGAGTCGTGAATGGTCGCTCTCGTGGGCGGCGATTGCGGTGACGTTGCTGCTTGCGGCGGGATTGACCTCGTTTGCGTTGGGCGTCATTCATCCGCAATCGGGGGAAGCGGGCCGAGCCGACCTCGTGGTTGCAATTCGCGGGCTCGTCGGCCTGGTGTTCGTGTTTGACTTGTATGTGGTGTACCAGCAACTGCAGATCACGCGCATGCGTCACCGTCTGCTTGAACGCGAAGAATTCTTCCAACTGATCAGCGAAAACGTCGTCGACATGATCGCCGTCGTCGATTCGAACGGAAAGCGCATCTACAACAGCCCGTCCTACCAGCGAATCCTGGGCTACGCACTCGACGAACTAGGGGCCACGTCGTCCATCGAGCAGGTGCATCCGGACGACCGCCAGATCGTCGTGGATGCGGCGGCGGAGGCGCGGCGCACGGGCGTCGGCCGCCGGGTCGAATACCGGATGCGCCACAAGGACGGGAGCTGGGTCTACCTCGAATCCACCGCGAGCCCGGTGATGAACGCCAAGGGCGAGGTCGAAAATCTCGTCATCGTCAATCGCGACATCAGCGAGCGGAGGCGCCTCGAAGAGCAACTCCGGCAATCGCAGAAGATGGACGCCATCGGCCGCCTTTCGGGCGGCGTCGCGCACGATTTCAACAATCTATTGGGCGTGATCATCGGTTACGCCGAGATCCTTCAAGAGCGCATCCTCGAAAGCGGACTCGATGCGCGCGCCGGTCGATCAGATCATCAAAGCCGGCAACCGCGCCTCTTCGTTGACGAAACAGCTCCTGGCCTTCAGCCGGCAGCAGGTCCTCGAACCGAAGATTCTGCTTCTCAACGCCGTCGTTTCCGACACGGAAAAGATGCTGCGGCGCCTCATCGGCGAAGACATCGAGCTGCTCACAAGCCTTGACCCGGCGCTCGGAAAAATCCGCGCCGATCAGGGCCAGATCGAACAAGTGATCATGAATCTCGCGGTGAACGCACGGGACGCCATGCCCGAAGGCGGCAGGCTCGTGATCGAGACGTCCAACTTCGAAATCGACGACAAGTTTACGCGACGCTACGCCTATCCCGTACTGCCGGGCTCATACATTTTGCTGATCGTCAGCGATAACGGGATCGGGATGGACACGGCGACGCAGCAGAGAATCTTCGAACCTTTTTTCACGACCAAGGAAAAGGGCAAGGGAACAGGGCTCGGATTATCCACCGTTTACGGCGTCGTGAAACAGAGTGGTGGATACATCGACGTCGTAACCACCCGAGGCAAGGGCACCACGTTCAACATTTACCTTCCGCGCGTCGGTCAAAACGCGGTCGAGACGAACACACTCGGGCCCGAACGCCCCGAAGAGCTCCGTGGAACGGAAACGATCCTGGTTGCCGAAGACGAAGACACGCTGCGCGCCCTGACGCGGCATCTGCTGGAGCTTTACGGATATCGCGTGCTCGAAGCATGCGACGGCAACCAGGCCTTGCGTTTGAGCGAGCAGACGGCCGACGAAATTAACGTGCTCCTCACGGACGTCGTAATGCCCGGGATCAACGGGCGCATCCTGGCGGACCAACTCAAGCAGAAGCGCCCCGATGTAAAGGTCGTATTCATGTCCGGCTACACGGGACAGCGCGTGGGCGAAAAGGACATCCTCGAGCCGGGTAGCCTCTTTCTGCAGAAACCCTTCACGCGCGAGGGCCTGGCCCGCAAGATTCGAGAAGCGCTGCAGGTTTCGACCGGGGCGCCGGTGGCCTGAGATTGAGAAACAGCGAATAGCACAAAAACGAACCGAATCGAGGACTCGACGATGGCCAAGATCTTGATCGTGGATGACGACGCGGACATGCGCAATCTCCACAAGATGCGCTTGAACGACACTTACGAAATCCTGGAGACGGAAGATCCCGAGGAAGCTCTCGGGCTCGCGCTGGAGCATAAGCCCGCGGCCATTCTGCTCGACCTGATGATGCCGCGGCTTTCCGGCTTCGAGCTTTGCCACACGCTGCACACGCTGAGCTATACTTCGCGCATCCCGATCCTCGTCATCACCGGCGAATCGGCGGTCAAGTACCAGCGGCATTGCGAAGGCCTGGGCGCGAGCGCATTTTTCGAAAAGCCGGTCGACTACAAGGAACTCAAGAAGAAGATCGCCGACGCTTTGCAAACGAACCAGCCCGAACGCCGCGCGCACGTGCGCGTAAAGATGCGCGTGGTATTGAAGCTGCGTGGTGTCGATTCGGCGGGCAAATCATTCGAACTGCCGACCGTCACCGAGAACGTAAGTCCAGCCGGCTTTCTCGCAGGATGCCTGGCGCCTCTGAACCAGGGAGCCGTGGTCGAGGTTTTTGTGTCCGGCGAAGTTGAACGCTTTGCGGGCCGCGCCAAGGCCGTGCGCTGCGAATCGCGGGGCGCGCCGTGGCAGCGCTACGGTTTCCAATTCCTCGAAGCGACTTCGGAGTGGGTGTTGCAGGCGAGCCGGTAGCCCTTATCCGCTCCGGGTTTTCCCCCTGCGTCCCACGGCCCGCAAGGCGCAGGCTCCATCGAAAGTCCCCATACCCGCATTCCGACGGGATCGCGCCAGCCCATGATTTCTTGAAACGTCTGTACGCCGGCGAACACAATATAGTTGCAGGGTTTGCGCGGGATACCGGATAATTTGCCAATCGAGGCGGATTGGTGAAGCTTCCCCGGCCCGTCCCAACGCCATGAATTGTCCTCAGTGCAGCACCGCTAACCCGGACTACGCGGAATCCTGCTCGCATTGCGGCAGCTTGATCTCCGGAAGCACGGACACCGTTCATTTCACCGACGCCACTGCCCTCTCCGCCGGCAGCGATTTTGGGACGCGCTACCGGATTGTCTCGCTGCTCGGCCAGGGCGCGATGGGCCGCGTCTACAAGGCTTTCGACAAGGACCTCGAGCGCGCCGTGGCGATCAAAGTGGTTCGCCCCGGGATGATGGCGGAGTCCGATGCCCTGAAGCGTTTCAAGCAAGAACTGCTCCTCGCAAGCAAAGTCTCGCACAAAAACATCCTCCGCATTCACGACCTCGGCGAAGTAGGCGACACGAAATTCATTTCGATGGCCTACGTCGAGGGCAGCGATCTGAACAAGATCATTCGCGAAAACCCGAAGCTGCCGTTCGAGCGCATCCAGCTTTTTGCCGAGCAGCTTGCCGATGCGTTGGCCGCCGCGCATGCGGAAGGCGTGATCCACCGCGACCTGAAGCCGCAGAATATCCTCGTCGGACCGGACGATCATCTCTACGTTTCGGACTTCGGCCTCGCGAAGTCCTTCGAAAAAGACGCGATCGGGATGACGCGCACCGGCGTCTTCCTCGGTACGCCGCTCTACATGTCGCCAGAACAGGTGGAAGGAAAGCCTGCCGACCAGCGCAGCGACCTCTATTCCTATGGCCTGATTCTCTACGAAATGGCGACCGGCGCGGTTCCCTTCTCCGGTGATTCCACCTTCAAGGTCATGTACGACCGGCTGAAGACGAAACCCAAGAGTCCTCGACTGCAAAATCCGGAAATACCCGCATGGTTCGACCGCATCATCATGCGCTGCCTGGAAAAAGACCCGTCCAACCGCTACCAAAGCGCGGATGAAATCTTCACCGATTTGCGCGGCTCGCGAGCCACGGCCTCCGCAAGCCGGTCGATTCAGATCACGCTGCCCCAATTCACGGAGCGCAGCTGGATCTGGTGGGCTGGAGGCGGTGTGTTGCTTCTTGCGGCGCTCGCATTTGCCATTCCGCCCGTGCGGCATCTGATCCTTCGGCAAGGAGGTGGCGCGGCGACGGGATCTCAAGTGGCAGGCGTTCCTGCGTTGTCCGCCGGCAAGTTCGTAGCGATACTCCCGTTTAAGGTCCTGGGAGACGAGCAGGCGCTTGGCTACGTCGCGGAAGGTTTGAATGAGGCGCTCTCGACCAAGCTTTTTCAACTGAGGGACCTGCACATGGCGTCGGATACGAGCCTGACGACCATATCGGACAAGGAGTCGATCACGAAGACGGCTCGCCGGCTCGGCGTTAACCTGATCATCGATGGCTTGATTCAGGGTGACGCCAACAAAATGTCGATCATTGTGAACCTGCACGATATCGCCGACGGGAAGGAGCTCTGGAGCCAGCAATTTTCAGGCGTTCCGAAGGACGTCCTGTCGATCGAGGATCAGATTTCGACGCAACTGGTGAGCGCACTGCAGGTCAAGCCGACCGACGACGAAATGGCGCGCGCGTCCGAGCGCCCCACGGACAACGTCGATGCGTACGATCTGTACCTGCGTGGCCGGCAGGCGCTGAAGGGCCCGGACCGGTCCAAGGCTGCACAGTCGGCCCTCGATTACTTCCAACAGGCCATCCAAAAGGATCCCGGGTTCGCGCTGGCGTACACAGGCGTCTCCGACGCGTCACTCACGATGTACCAGAACAACAAGGATAGCTTCTGGGCGCAGAAGGCCACGGCAGCGGCCCAGCGGGCGGAGCAACTCAAGGACAACCTGCCGGAAGTTCACTTCGCCCTCGGGAGCGTCTACCAGCAGACTGGTAAAACCGCTCAGGCCATCGCCGAACTCGATCGCGGCTTGAAGCTTGCTCCGAATTCCGACACAGGTTACATACGCATGGGACAGGCCTACGCTCAGGCCGGCCAGCAAGAAGAAGCGATCGCGACCTTCAAGAAGGGCATCGACGTCAATCCCTACTACTGGGTGCTTCACAACGAATTGGGGCACGCCTACTTTTCGATTGGCCAAAACGAGAAGGCGCTCGAGGAATTCCAACGAGTTACTGAGCTAGAGCCCGATAACGTGACTGGGTGGAACAACCTTGCGAGCATGTACGAACGAATGGGCCAATACCAGCAGAGCATTCCCGCGTTTCAGAAGTCGATCGAGCTGTCGCCGACTTGGCTGGCCTACTGCAATCTGGGAAATGTTTACACGGTGATGAAGCAGTATCCCCAAGCCATCGACGCGCTGCAAAAGTCGGTTGCGCTCGGCCCAAATCAAGAAGCTTGCGTAGGTAATCTGGCGGATGCCTACCGCTACTCCGGACAAGCAGACAAAGCCAAGGACACTTATGAGAAGGCCATTGCCCTGGCCTTTCAGGAATTACAGGTGAACCCGCAGAATACCGACGACATGGGCGACCTCGCGCTGTACTTCGTCAAGAAAGGCGAACCCGAGCGCGGAATGGAGTTTATTCAGAGGGCGCGGGCGCTCGACAAACGTGATGTCGAACTGATATTCACCCAGGCCACGGTCGAGGCCCTCGCGAACAAACCGGCAGACGCGACGGCTACACTGCATGACGCCCTGAGCAAGGGGTACCCGGCCAAAGATGTCGAAACAAACCCAGACTTCGACAGTCTGCGGAGTCGGCCTGACTTCCAGGCACTCATCAAGCAGTTCAGCAACCAGCCCGCCCGCTAGTACACAAACCGCAAGGTCAGCCCAATTGGGGTAATTTGCAATGAGGGATTACCGAGACAAGCAGACTTGCCGAAAAAAAAGGCCCTCTAGCCGGAGAGGCTAGAGGGCCGGAAAATTGGCCTTATCGCTGCGCCTCGCGGCGGCGAAGAAAACCCAGCGGAGCCAGACCCATGAGCAGCAGCGCCAAGGTCCCAGGCTCCGGGAAAGGCACAAGACCGCCCGGCCCGGTCGGCGAAACATCGTACACCGCACCGCCAGTCAGCGCTTCCGTGTTGTCGATTGTCGCTCCAGCTATCGTGCTGAACGTAATGTCACAACCCACGCTGCCGTTGCCGCCCTTGTTACCTCCCGGGATTCCCACCAGGAAGTCATCAAGATCGCAGTCACCGTCGTTGACCGCCAGATTAGTGCCCCCTGGGTCGTTCGTTATGGCGTAGAGGTACGCCGCAAACCCCGCAGTTGTCCGGAACAAATAGGCCGACTCGCCGTTTGGATCTGACGGTGCGGTAAACGTGCACTCATCCACGCCGCCGACCGTGGACGATGTAGCGGTCCAATTGATACTCGTCAAAACAGAGTTGCAGGTTAGCGCCCCACCCAGCACCTCGTTCGAGGGCACCGCGAAGGTGATGCTCGTTGCCACTGTGTTCGGATCCACCGTGCAATCAGCGGAAAGAGTGCCATCGGAATTGGCAAGCTGCTGATAGCCTGTGCAGCTCGGACTCCCGGGGCCGCCGCCTCCGATCACGATTCGTGAATCGCCACCGCTAATGTCGTCGGCATGCGCAACGCCCACGGCGAAAAGAACCAGAGCGGCCACCAGCAACGCGTTCATCAGCTTCAATTGGTTACCCTCCTGGGCAACACCACGAACAAGGTGACCCAGCACGTTACGTGCCAAATTGTGGCGTGGCCGAATAACCTAAGCACCTTGTTTTCATAGCGCCTTCGCAACCAACTTCGCGATCAAACCCTCAGCATGCAAATGTTTGCACATCTTGGGCAGTTGCGCAGTCGGCCTCTTCCTCACAGGCACGGCTCGCGGAGCACCCAATTGCGCCGATGGGCAACGACAGCCGCCCAGCGGCACCCCCAAACGCGCCCCTGTCGCGACACCTTCGCTGCGTGTTACAATCCCGGCGCGTTCGCGCAGGGATCAAGATTCCCCATGTCTGCTGACCAAGACACGAGCATCGAACTCATCGCGCCGGATCGGTCGCGGCAGATCGTTCGCGTCGCCGCCTCTCCGTTCCTGATTGGCCGCGGCACCGACAGCGGCAATCACGTTCAGTTGAATGACCGCCGCATCTCGCGCCAATGCGCGGCCATCATCTCCGAAGGCGGACACTACTACATCGAGAACCGCGGCCAGAAGCTCGGTCTTTTCGTCAACGGCGAAAAGACCGATCACCGCCAGCTGAATGACGGCGACGTCATTTCCTTCGGCCTCGCCGATTCCTACGAAATCATCTTCCGCTCTTCGAGCAACGGCGCCGTGGTTCCCGACATGATGACGCTGATCGGGAAAATGCCGGACACGCAGACCACACCTGGCACCGGCGCCGGCCTGAGCAAGCTCAATCTGCTCCTCGAAGCAAGCATGCTCCTGCACTCGACGCTTCCGCTGCAAGCCGTCCTCAGCACAGTGCTCGATCACGCGATCGCGGTCACCGACGCCGACCGCGCGCTTCTGCTCGAGCCTGACGAAACAGGAAAGCTCCAGCCGCGATTCGCGCGTGGCGCAGGCCTCGTGCGACTGCCTTCCGAAAGCTTTTCGCCGAGCCAGACGGCTCTGCGCATGGCTCTCGAACAGCGCTCCAGCATCATCACCGAAGATCTCGCGCAAGCCGATAGCGGCCTGCAGGCCGCGCAGAGCATCGTCTCGCAGCAACTTCGCGCCGTGGTCGTGATCCCGCTATACGCCGGCGGCCGCACGCTGACGACGGAATCCGGCACCCGCCACCGTGGCGATCTGCTCGGCGCGCTGTATCTCGATTCGCGCCGCCGCGCCGCCTTCTCGAAGCTCGACCGCCAGATTCTCGATGCGCTCGCCGTTCAGGCCGCGAGCATCCTCGATAACGCGCGCATGGTCGAGCGCGAGCGCCAGCGGCAGCGCCTCGAGCAAGAGGTCAACATCGCGCGCGACATTCAGCAAGCACTCCTGCCGCGCGGTCTCCGCGATTTTCCCCATCTCAAAGTCGCGGGCATCAACATTCCCTGCCTCGCCGTCGGCGGCGACTACTTCGACGTCTTCAAGATGGCGGACGGCCGCACTGCGTTTCTCATCGCCGACGTTTCAGGAAAGGGCCTTGGCGCCGCGCTTCTCACCACGATGCTCCAGGGCGCGCTCTCCGGCTTGATGCTGGGTGCGGATCCGGCGCCCATGTTCCGTCACCTGAATAATTTCCTGTGCGAGCACGCCGAGGTCGGCCGCTACGCCACCGTTTTCTTCGCGATTCTCCACAATGACGGCACCCTCGAATACATCAACGCCGGCCACCCGTCGCCGCTCCTGCTTCGCTCCGGAGACGCTACCGAGCCTTTCACCGAGGGCTCGTGCCCCGTAGGCCTGCTGCCCGACGTCGAGTACTGTGTCGCCACCCTCAAGCTTCATCCCGAGGACACGCTCGTCCTTTTCAGCGACGGCATCACCGAGGCGGTCGACCGGGAGGACGCAATGTACGGCATCGACCGCCTTCGCGCGCTCTTCGCGGGCCAAGTCAACCCAGCCTTGGACTATCTGCAGCAAACTGCGCTCGCATCCCTGCGCGATTTCAGTCGCGGCGCCAGCCAGGCGGACGATATCACTCTTCTTTTGGTGCGCTACCAGCCGTCCGCAGAAGAAGCCGCGGCCGCATCTCAATAAGCTGCCTGCAGTCACGCCGCACCAATCTCGCTGTCACGGAAATTTAACATTGTCCCGAAGAAACTTTCGCTACAATCGCGCCTCATGCCTAGCGAAAAAATGCACATCGTCACGACCGTCGGCGTCCGCGACGGCCAGAAGATTATCGCCCTCAACGGCCCGTTGACCATTCACACCATCTTCAACTTTCAAACCGCCATCCGCGAGCAATCCACTACCGCGGTCATCATCGACTTCAGCGGCGTGCCCTTCATGGATTCCGCCGGACTCGGCGCCCTCGTCGGCGCTCGCGTCGCCCTGGAAAAGGCGAATCGCCAACTCGCGCTTGCCGCACTCAACGCGCAGGTCAAGGCGCTGCTCGACGTGTCGAAGGTGGGCCCGTTCTTCCGCATCTTCACCACCGTCAAGGAAGCCGAGACGGCTCTCGCGTAAGCGCGACTGCGGCGCCTGCCGCACCGCCTCGCTTTTCTTTGCGGTTAATTCTTGCTATTCGAGGGTTTGTTCTTGAGGAAATCTGTGACGTCCGGCATCGCGGGCTCGCCGGGATTTGCCGGCGTTCCGGAATGTACGCCATCCGTCGGCGGATGCGCGAACTGACTGTCGGTGGGCTGCCCGCTCGTCACCACCCATCCACCGCCCTGCCGCTCGAGCAGATATGTCATGGCCATTCCGGTGCCACCTTGTTTCGGGCTAAACCGAGCCTGCGCGTGCGCCTGATTTCCGTTGACGCTCACGGATTCGATACTCATCGCCAGCATGTCCATGTTGACGCTGCGATCGTTGCGCACATGCTCTTCGATGGCCGCGCGAATTCCGTCTGCATCAGCGCCCGACGCCTGCTGAGTTCCTCCCGCAGTCGATGTCGCGGCGCTATCCGAGCCGCTCGCCGGCATCGTGCCGCTCGATGCCCCCTGATTCGATTTCGAGCAGCCGCAAGCGCACATTGCCACGGCCACGACCGCGATCGCCACAAAACGCATCTTCATGGCAGCCCTTTCACGGATTGCGCCTCGCCGTTGTACATGATCACCGGAACCACCCACTCGCTGATCGCGCTCGACCTGCCGCAATCCAGGCACTTCGTCGAGGCATATTGGGCACCGCAGCGCGGGCACACAGCTTGCGTCTGGAACGTGTCGAACCCTGTTCCGCACCGCCCGCATCCCCAAAAGTTCCCGATCGGCGGCGACGTCTTGCACGAAGGGCACGCGAATCCCTGGTGCCGCGGCAGCTTCTCGAAACGCGCCAGCGCGAACGCGTGCTGCAGCCCGCTCCAGCAATTCAGCACGATGAACCCGCAGATAAGACCGTCCCACACGGACTGCTGCCAAAAAGCGAAAGCGATGAGTCCAGCCACGCCAATGAAACCGATAATCGTCGCCACCATCAGGCTGCGCGCGCGTCCCACCACAAACCAGAGCAGCGACCTCAGAATCTGCCCGCCATCCAGCGGATAGATCGGCAGCATGTTGAAGATCAGCAGAATGACGTCGATGCCTAAGACTGCGTATACGAAGTGGAAGGCATCCGGCATCAACTCCCGCCAGCCTGCCGAATTTGCCCATATGTAGAGGCCGAGCAAAATTGGAAACAGCGCTACGTTCACCAGCGGTCCCGCCGCAAGGCTCCAAAGCGTGGCACCCGGCCGCGGCGGCGGATTCACGTATGCTACGCCACCGAGCGGCCACAGCACGATGTGATCCGACGTTCCGCCCACCTGCCGGCCCGCCAGCGCGTGGCCGAATTCATGCATCGTCACGATCGCAAACAACGCCAGACATTCCAGGACGCTCCATGCGGGCGAGGAGTAGTTCTTCGCCTCCAGGCTGATTATGTAGGCCGCAGCCAGAAACCAGGACCAGTGCAAAAACACGGTGATCCCGGAGAACCGGAATAGCTTGATCGAACCTTGGCGAATGTTCACTGCTCAAATTTTATAGCATAATGGGCGGAGCCCAAAGCCCGCTTTGTCGCGGTTCCACGATCATTGAGTGTCGTCTCTCAGTGTCCTTCAACGCAGAGCGCACGGCGAAGTTCCTCAGAGTCTCCGTGCGGGTCGCCGCTTTGCGACGCCGGTTCTAGGTGGAAGCGTGGGCCTTTTTACCCTGAGCGAAGTCGAAGGGCAGGCCCGCGAAAAAGCTCGCTTTGATAAATGGGCTTCAGCCCTGGGCTCGCGCCAAGATTGATCATCTTCCTCGCACCCGCGCGGGACGCGCGGCACAATTTGGCCCAGCCCGGGAGGGCTGGGAAAATGTCGAAATCAAATCGCGAGCGCCGTGGGTGCGGCACCCCGTTACCGGTGGCGTCGCCACGCAGAAGCTGTGTGCGATAACAGGCAATTACGTCGCTCTCTGCGTCCTCAGCCCCAAAATCTCAATAGATATAGGGAATGAATTTCTTGGTCCGGCGCGCGTAGCTCTCGAATTCTGCGCCGTATTTCTTCTGTAGATAGCCATCGAGCGTGGGAATATTCACGAAGACGAAACCGCACGCCATCAGCGCCGGAACGATCAACCCCCAGAGCGATCCGGCAATGAGCGCATACCCGGTAAATAGCATCTCGTCCCCAAAATAGTTGACGTGTCGCGAATGCCGGAAATAACCTGCCGTGTACAACCGCCCTTGATTGCCGGGATTCCCCTTCCACAAGCCCCTCAGATACTCCGAGCGCGTATTCAGATACGATCCCGCCACGTATAAGAACACCCCTAGAAACAGCAGCCAGTCGAGTGGCTGTCGGTTGATGCGTCCGAAGAATGCGAAAAGTGTGTGTATGAAGATTGTGTAGACACCGATCCCAATTCCCTCGCCGTAACCGACGGTGCGCTTGTACAATCGCAGGCTACCGAAACAGACCCTCGCGAAATAGACCGCCGCGCACGCGAACACCAGAACACGGCCTAAAACGTGATCCGATGGTGCGGTTTTGCCGGTCCAGTGAAAAAGTAATCCGAAACCACTGCCAAAGAGGATCCATGCCGAGCTGTATACTCCGACGGCGTGCAGCACCGTAAGCGCCGTTTTGGCGCCGGCCGACTTTTCGTATGTGCCGTACATCGCCGGGTCATGTTATCCCATTCGCGCTTCGTCGACCGTCGCGAAGAATCACGTCGCGCGCTGCGTGCTCAGCCCCAAAATCTCGCGCACCCGCGCCCGCTGCATCACATCCCGCGGCGATCGCGCGGGCCGCTCGAGCCACGCGTGAAAATCCTTCATCGCCACCTGATGCTCTACCGGGACATTCGTCACCGCCACCCGTACCGTATTCGGTCCCTCACCAATTCCCCCGACCCACTCCTCCCCGCGCAACGACGCCAGCCCCAGCGCCACCGCCTCATATAAGGTCGACGCCGTCACCTGCACCGAGTGATCGGTGCCCTCTAGATCGCGGATCGTGACGCGGCAGGATCGGACCGGCATAGGGCCGAGAATATCAGTTTCGCTTTCTCTTCGCCACAATGATTTTACTTCGGTGCGACCCCCAAAATGCCTTGCGGAGACCTGTGCCAAATCTGTACTCGCGGCCAGCTTGATCCATTCGCCGCAATCTGGCAGCCTGGTTGCGACGGCGAAAGTCGTCTGCCCTCTCGACGAGGGCCGAATGCTCTTTGAAAACTTGGGAATTGAAAGACGCCGGCAATGCCGCGAACGTCACGCTCCGTCCGGCCCTTGCATGGCATCAAGGCGAAGAACCTCGATCGCTTCCTCGATGTGCCCCAACGCGGCTGCTAAACGGAGCTTCGCGTCTGGGCCATACTCCTCGGATGTGACGAGTTCCCGCAACCGCACCGCCGCTTCTTCAAGCCGCGTGCGGCAGAGAATGAACTCGCTCGCCATAGTTGGCCTCGGGACGAAACAGCAAGAGCAGCTACGCGTGATCACTCATCCTCATAGTCCGGTGGGGGTGGTTCAATGGTACGGAAGTATGGTTCGGCCGGCGCCACATGATCGCGAAACCAGGTAAATTCTAATCGACATTTGGCGATTAGAAACGTCTGCAACTCATTCAAAACACACGATGGGGGTCACTTCTAATCGACACGGCTGCGGCAGGGCTTCCGCAACGCCTTTCTACCGATTCCAGGTGTCGTATTTCTCCGAGCGGCGCGCGCTCCTGTGGCACTTTCGCTAATCAAATCGATGTTCGCCGCAGCACGAGTGGCCGAGGCGCTAAAATGGCCCCATGGAGAAGAAAGCCTTCTGGGCCAGCTTCGTCATCTTAGGCATCGCCGCCGACTTGTATCTGCCGATCTGGTGGGCGCTCTTCGCCACAATTCCCATCGGCTTCGTCAGTTGGTGGATCGCCTACCGCAGCGGCTGGTTCTGACCCGCGGAGGCACTTCGCGATCCAGTTCGCCCCATTCATTTCTCGCAGGAACTTCTCGCACGCCACATTTCGCCGCCCTGATTCCACTCAAATCACCATCAAGTCCTGTCCGACGATCACCTCGCCTGAATAAACTTTGCGGACTCCGTCGATGAATGTGGTGACCGGAAACTCAGGACGGCCGGGTGCCGTCGTTCCCGGCACGAGGTGATTCAACACCACCATCTTGACTTGGGCTTCCGACGCCATTCGGCCGACATCCGCCGGCGTCGAATGCGTATCGGCGATGTGCCTGTAGATATTGTCGGAGTTGCCCGCTGCGGCCGCGGCTTTCGCTCGCGCCGCCATCTCATCGTGGATGGCCTGGTCCATCACCTCGCAGATAAAAACATCCGCACCTTGTGCCAGATCCACAAGATTCTTCGAGTACGCGGTATCGCCGCCAAACACGATCGAGCGAGTCTTGGAATCGAAGCGATACGCAAGCGAGCGGTAAGGCATTCTCGCTTTCGAGCGCTCGGGAAAATGCGTATTTTCGACCGACGTGACGCTGACGCGCTCGTCCTTGAATGCCGCGGCGGGCTTCGAGGTGGCCGCGACGTCGTGGCCGTGGAACAGGACTTCGGGCCGCACCGCGCGGCCTTCGTCAACGATGCGGATTTCGGTATTGGCCTTGAAGAATGCCATGGCGCCCTCGACCATCGCGGCGGTGCCGTAGGGTCCGTAGACATCCGTCGGTTTCGTTCGCCCGCCAGTCCATTGATGGGTCAGAAGCGCAGCGAGATCGGATGTGTGATCGTCATGCAGATGCGTGAAGAAGATCGTCGCGATCTCAGCGTAGCCGATTCCGGAGGCCACCAGAGACCGCAACGTCCCGTAGCCGCAGTCGACGAGATAAGGAACGCCCTCGACTACCACTGCGCTGGCGGTTTCGTTCCGATTCAGATCGACGCCCGGTCCGCCCCTCGTGCCCAAAAGGATCGCATGGGTACCACTGAGCGTGGTCCGGTTTTGCACAATGGGACCGGCTGTGCTTTGCGCGAAGGTCGGCCGCACGCCCGCAACATCCGCAGCCAGGCCCGCCGTCGTACCCAGGGCTGCGAAACCCACCAATCCTTTAAGGAACCGCCGCCGGTCCGACTTCTTGGATTCGCGTTCGCTCTGAAGGTCAATCGCTTTGCGCATTAAAACCTCCAATGTCGTCTCTGTGTCTGGCGCTTTATTTTGGTTGGGAGTTAGCATAAGCCCAAGCAGACGAGGCGTTGAAAAAAAGATGTGACGCGCGGCAACTCTTGGGTATATGGAGCGAGGCTGAGAATGCCCGCTCGAAGGGTCGCAAGCAAGCAGCGTTCTCAACGACTGTCTAGAGGGAGGATCAACGTGAAGCATCATTCTTTTTGGCACTTGCTTCTAATTCTGCTGGCGGGTTTGGCGATCGCTCCGACGCCTGCATCCGCCCAGCAGTCGTGCGAAAGCCTTGCATCCCTCAAGATTCCAGACACTACGTTAACGTTGGCGAAATCCATCGAGCCGCCGCCGGATTTCGAGGTTCCAAGCTTGCCCGGGAAGTACGGCACGCCGCCGGGGCAGAAAGTGTCGACGCCATTCTGCCGTGTGGCCGGTTTTGCCGCGCCGACGAGCGACTCGCACATTGCGTTCGAGGTTTGGCTGCCCCTCGCGGCCAATTGGAATGGCTACTTCCAGGGAGAAGGCAATCCGGGGTTCGTCGGGGCCATCAGCTACGGTGGCCTGGCGCGGGGAATTGCGCAGGGCTACGCAACCGCATCCACGGACACCGGCCATGCCGACGCAGAGGCCACCGGCGCGCTTCCGCCGTGGGCCATCGGGCATCCGGAAAAGGTGGCGGACTGGGGCTATCGCGCGATCCACCTAATGACGGTCGCCGCGAAACAGATCATCGCGGCGTATTACGGCAAGCCCGCGAAGCTGTCGTTCTTCAGCAGTTGCCACGAGGGCGGCAATCAGGCGCTGACCGAAGCTCAGAAATATCCGACGGACTATGACGGAATCGCTGCCGGCGATCCGGCGTACGACATCACGCACCTTCAGGCGGTCTCGGTTTACCTCTCATGGGTGTCGCTGAAGGATGGAGTGAATGCGCCCGGCTACATTCCGCCGAGCAAATATTCCGTGATCCACCGGGCGGTGCTTGATATGTGCGATGCCCTCGACGGCGTGCGCGACGGCGTCATCGAGAATCCGATGCTCTGCCATTTCGATCCAGCAACCATTCAGTGTCCCGCGAAAGAGGACAATGCGTCGTGCCTTACGCCGGCGCAAGTGCAAACCGTCCGGCAGGTTTACGCCGGAGCGAAGTTCGATGATGGCACGCAGATCTATCCGGGACTCGAGCCGGGCAGCGAACTCGATTGGGGCATGATGCTCGGCGGCCCGAATCCGATGGCGATCAACAAAGACTTCTTCGCAAATCTCGTGTTCGCGGATCCGCAATGGGATTACCACACGTTCGATGTGAGCCGCGATACGCGCCTCGCCGACACGAAGGTCGGCGCCATGGTCAACATGACCGACCCGAATCTGCGGCCCTTCATGGAGCACAGGGGAAAACTGCTGATGTATCAGTCCTGGCAGGAGGCGGCGATTCCTCCGGGCGGCCTGGTGGATTACTTCGAGCACGTTCAAGCCGCGCTGGGCGGCCCGAGCAAAACAGAAGATTCGATCCGCTTATTCGTCGTCCCCGGTGCGGGGATGTGCTCTGGATTTGGCGTGCGTGGCCCGGGCGCGTGGAATGCGCTCGATGTGATCGAGAAGTGGCGCGAAACTAATGTGCCTCCCGACAAGATCGTCACTTCGCACCGCGTCGACGGCGTCGTCGATCGCACGCATCCCGCCTGCCCTTACCCGCAGGCCGCGATTTACAAAGGGAGCGGCGATCCGAACGGCGCCGCCAATTTCACTTGCGCAATTCCGAAGTGGTGAGCCGCAGGAACAAGCATCCTCACGGGCGCAACTGAGGCCCGATTTCAGTTCACTGCTGCTTGTCGGGTAGCGGAGTGCTGGGCGCGGAGCTGGAAACCGGCTTCCCGTTCACCCGAACGTGGTAGCCCGCCGGCACGTGCGTCAGCGTGTGGACGTAACGCAACTTACCGTGTTCCAGGCGAAAGAGGTGCGTATCCGGCAATCCGCCGACACCGAAATTGCAGAACGCGACAACCGCTCCAATCGTCTCGTCGACGATGAAGCGCCGCGCCACGATGTTGACGCCGGCCGGCACGCCGACCGTGCAGCTATCCGTCGGGAGGCCTTTTCCGGTGCGGATGCCGCCTTCGGTCCGGTTGCACGGTTCCCCCCATGGAACCAGATCGAGCTTCTTTTCGAGAAACGCATCGAGGTAAGCATTGGCCGCGGCAACCAGGGTATCGCGGGTGTCGCGCTGGTCCGGCGGAATCACTCCCCAATCCTCAGAGGGCGACCACTTGTAGTAGTTATCGGCGTTGAATAGCCAGTCGCCTTGCTGCGTCACCATCGATTCGATCTCCGCGATTTTGTCGTGATTCACCCGGAGCCGCGTGCCAAGGACGTACGGGTGAGCTTTGTCCGTCACAATGACCTCGGTAAATGTTTGGCACGTTGCCGGGTCAATCAGGGTGCGGTGGAAATCGATCTTCAGCGGTTTCTGAATCACGCCCGATTTGATGTCGACCACCTGCATGTTTTCGATATAGGCAAGGCCGGTGGCCAGCGGCAGCCCGGAAGTGTCGCCCTTGGTTTGCGCCTCAAGGTAGAGATTGGTGGCAGCTTGCAGGCCGTCGCGCGTGCACGCCACCTGCGCGAAACTCGCCGCCGGCGCCAACAATACGGCCGCGAGCACGATCCACTTGCAAAGGAAACGACTCATCGAACCCCTCCCCATTTGTTTTGCAGTTTGCGAGCGAGAGTCTACCACCGAATCACACGGCCCGAACCCTGCATCAGGATATTCGGCAGCCGCGTTTCCGGCAGGCAGCAGGAAACAAGACGGCGTGTCTTGACTAACTTTCACCTTAGATATAGTCTAACCTGCGAATGGACGCCGAAGCGATTAAACGGTCCTTGGAAGACAGCGGGCTGCGTTGCACTTCTCAGCGCTACGCCGTAATGGCATTCTTGATGGAACGCAACAATCATCCCACGGCCGCGGAAATCTTCGAAGCCGTGAATCGCGTGGACCCGCGTTCTTCAAGGGCTACGACCTATAACAATCTTCGCGACTTGGTGCAGGCGGGCTTGGTGCGTGAAGTGGCCGTCGAGGGCCGCGCCGCGCGATTCGATGCGAAAGGCATGCGGCATCACCACTTCATCTGCGACCGCTGCGGCAACGTCGAGGACGTGAAGTGGTACGACGTGCCCAGGCCTGCGTCGCGCTCTCTCGGCAAGCGGATTCTTCGCGAATGCGAACTCATTTTCCGGGGCCTCTGCACGAAGTGCGCTCCGCGGCACGCCTCCCGTTAGGCGGGCAGTTCACCACAGTTCTTTTGACTAACAATTTCTAACGAATCGAAAGGAAGGAGCAAAACCTTGGCAACCGAAGCGAAGTGCCCCGTCATGCATGGGACTACGAATGTTGGAATGAGGTCGAACAGCGACTGGTGGCCGAACGAGCTGAACCTCAGGATTCTCCGCCAGAACTCGCCCCAGTCCGATCCGATGGGCGAGGCTTTCCACTACGCCCAAGAATTCAAGAAGCTCGACTACAAAGCGCTGAAGAAAGATCTTCGTGCCTTGATGACGGACTCGCAGGATTGGTGGCCGGCGGATTTCGGCCACTACGGCGGGCTCTTCATTCGCATGGCGTGGCACAGCGCGGGCACGTACCGCATCGGCGATGGACGCGGCGGCGCGGGCGCCGGCCAACAGCGCTTCGCGCCGCTCAACTCCTGGCCGGACAACGCGAACCTCGACAAAGCGCGCCGGCTGCTTTGGCCCATCAAGCAGAAATACGGCCGGAAAATTTCCTGGGCCGACCTGATGGTCCTCGCCGGCAATGTCGCGCTCGAGTCGATGGACTTCAAGACGTTCGGCTTCGGCGGCGGGCGCCCCGATGTGTGGGAGCCCGACGAAGCCGTCTACTGGGGCAAGGAGGATACCTGGCTTGGCGACAAGCGCTACACGGGCGACCGCGATCTCGAGAATCCGCTCGCTGCCGTGCAGATGGGTCTCATCTATGTGAATCCGGAAGGGCCGAACGGCAAGCCCGATCCCCTGGCGGCGGCCACGGATATTCGCGAAACGTTCCGCCGCATGGCCATGAACGACGAAGAGACGGTCGCGCTCATCGCCGGCGGTCACACCTTCGGCAAAACCCACGGCGCCGGCGATACCAAGCTTGTTGGCCCCGAGCCTGCGGCAGCGCCCCTCGAGGAGATGGGCCTCGGCTGGAAGAGTCGCTACGGCACGGGCAAAGGCAAGGACGCGATCACCGGCGGTCCGGAAGTCACCTGGAGCCAGACGCCAACGAAGTGGAGCAACAACTTCTTCGCGAACCTCTTCGGCCACGAATGGGAGCTGACCAAAAGCCCGGCCGGCGCCTATCAGTTTCAAGCGAAAAATGGTTCCAAGCCAATTCCGGATGCCTTCGACAAATCGAAGCATCAGGCGCCAACCATGCTGGTCACGGACATCTCTTTGCGAACCGATCCGGTCTACGAAAAGATCTCGCGGCGCTTCTACGAGCATCCCGATCAGTTCGCGGACGCGTTTGCCCGCGCGTGGTTCAAGCTCACCCACCGCGACATGGGCCCGCGCGCGCGCTATCTGGGCCCGGAGGTCCCGAAAGAGGAGCTGATCTGGCAAGACCCTGTTCCGGCCGTCGATCACAAGCTGATCGACGCGAAGGACATTGCCGGTCTCAAGGCCAAGATTCTCGCATCGGGACTTTCCATCTCCGAGCTCGTCGGGACGGCTTGGGCCTCGGCGGCAAGCTTCCGCGGTTCCGACAAGCGCGGCGGAGCGAATGGCGCGCGCATTCGTCTGGCGCCGCAAAAGGACTGGGACGTTAACCAGCCGGCGCAGTTGGCGAAGGTGTTGCGGACGCTCGAAGCGATCCAACAGAAGTTCAACGGCTCGGCGTCCAACGGTAAGAAGGGCAAGAAGGGGAAAAAGGTTTCGCTTGCGGACCTGATCGTCCTCGGCGGCTGTGCAGCGATCGAGAAAGCCGCGAAGGCCGGCGGGCACGACCTAAAAGTGCCCTTCACGCCGGGGCGCACGGACGCATCGCAAGCGCAGACCGATGTGGAGTCCTTCGAGTATCTCGAACCGGTCGCGGACGGTTTCCGCAACTACCTCAAGGCCAAGTTCAGCGTATCGGCGGAAGAGCTGCTGATCGACAAGGCGCAACTCTTGACGCTGACGGCGCCGGAGATGACGGTTCTCGTCGGAGGCCTTCGCGTCCTCGGTGCAAATACCGGGAAGTCCTCGCACGGCGTCTTCACCAAGCGGCCGGGGAGCCTGACGAACGACTTCTTCGTCAACGTGCTCGACATGAACACGCAATGGCAGCCATCCGCCGGCTCGGATGGCGTGTACGAGGGCCGCGATCGCGCGACGAGCAAAGGTAAGTGGACCGGCACGCGTGTCGATCTTCTCTTCGGTTCCAACTCCGAACTGCGGGCAGTCGCGGAAGTCTATGCGTCCTGGGACTCGAAGGAGAAGTTCGCGAAAGACTTCGTGGCCGCATGGACCAAGGTGATGAATCTCGATCGCTTCGATCTCGCCTGATCTCGTCGCAGGAACAAAGCTGTCGATGCGGCACCGATCTTCGCTCCTCTTTGTTCGGGATCGGAAAAACGGAAGGCGTGCTTTTCTTGGTTCCGTGCGGGCCGGAGTGCGCGCCCTTTGATTTTGCGAGGATCTTAGCCGCCGACGAGAGTGGCGCGCCCGGAGAGATTCGAACTCCCGACCTTCTGGTTCGTAGCCAGACGCTCTATCCAGCTGAGCTACGGGCGCCCTATGCGGCAAAAGCGAAGAACTGCGATCCGAAAAAGTCTATCACAGATCGTCGGACCTTTACCGCCGGAGACTCGCCTTCGAAGAGCGAAATTCGCGGTCGAGGCGCGAGAGGAAGCGGAGAACGTCCGGCGGCGCGGGCAGAAAATAGCGAGCGCGGGTGCCGTCGTTAGCCCCGACTCGGATTGTGATTTGATTCTTGAGGATCGCGAAGACGCTTTCGTCGGTTTCGTCGTCGCCGACGTAGATGGCTGCGGCGCCCTGCGGCATCTTGGCCAGCGCGCGCTGGACCGCCTCGAATTTTCCCGGCACCTCGGGCGGCAGGATTTCCCAAATCTTTTTGCCGCCGAGCACGTGCAACGATTTCCGCCACGGAGCCAAAATCCTCCTCAGGATTCGCCCCGCATTACGGCCCGTGGCCTCATCGGCGTTCCGATAATGCACGCAGAAGCTGAATTCCTTATCCTCAACCCAAATTCCCTGGAGTTCTCCAAGCTGCGCTTCGGCTTCGTGTTTGGCGTGTGAGAGCGCCACTCGCGACGCCTTGCTCAGCTTGACGGGCCGCCCGTCGCGTTCGCCGCCGTGCAAGCCGAAATAGCGCAGGCCGCGCACGGGAAGCAGCCGCCGGAGGTCGCTCGCGCGGCGCCCGCTGACGATGGCCACCCAAAAATTCGGATTGCGCTCGAGGCGTTCGAGAACGCGATTGACGCGCGCCGAAGAGCGCACGACGCGCGGGCTGCGCTGAATCTTTACGAGCGTGCCGTCGAAATCGAGGAAGACGGCGCGACGGGGAGCGCGGCGAAGGCGGGCGATGATCTTAGGCCACGCGTCGAAGGCACAGGTGACGGCGCGATTCTTGCGCGCGCGCGCCTTCACGAGGATTGCTTCACGGCGGACTCGGGCTCGCTTTCGTCGATGCGGATGTCGGAAAGCTCGGCGATCAGGCTGCCGGCCCAGCGATAGACGTTGTTCTCCTTGACTATCCGGCGCATGTGCTGCATGCGGACGGCGCGCTCGTCTGAATCCATTTCGAGCGCGGTGCGGATGGCTTCGGCAACCGCCTCGATGTCGTACGGATTCACGATGATGGCATCGCGCAGCTCGCGGGCCGCGCCCGTAAACTGGCTCAGAATCAGCGCACCCTCATCGTCCGTGCGCGCGGCGACATATTCCTTGGCGACGAGATTCATCCCGTCGTGCAGCGACGTGACCATGCAGAAATCGGCCGCGCGGTAGTATGGCAGGATTTCCTTGTGGCTGTGATGGCGCGTGAGCAGCGCGATCGGCCGCCAGTTGCCGCTCTGGAAGCGTGCGTTGATGCGCGCCGCTTCCACCTGCACTTCGTCGAAGAGATCGTGATAGCGCGGGATGGTGGTGCGGCTGGGCGCGCCGATCTGAACGAACGTCAGCTTGCCCGTGTAAGCGGGGTACTTCTCGAGGAAGCGCTCGATCCCGCGAAAGCGCTCGATGATGCCCTTCGTGTAGTCGACGCGGTCGACGCCCACGCCGAGAAAGCTCGCCTCGATCCCGAGATCCTTGAGCAGCGACGCCCGCAGTTCGTATGGGGACGTAGCCAGTTCGCCGGGATCGGTTTGCATTCCACGGCCATCGACGCTGATCGGAAATGGACGCACAAACGTGCGGTGGCCGAGACGCCGGACGGAGAAACGCTCCCACTCGATGCGGGATTCAAGCGCGCCGTCGACCGTCTCGAGAAAATTATTGCAGTGCGCCTGCGTTTGGAAGCCGACGAGATCCGCGCCGAGCAAACCGTTGAGCAATTCGCGCTGCCACGGGCAGATGCCGAAGGCTTCGGGATTCGGCCACGGAATGTGCCAGAAGATCGCGACGCGAACGTCCGGCCGAGCATCCTTGACCATGCGAGGAAGCAGAGCGAAGTGATAATCCTGCACCAGAAGCAAGGGATGCTCCGTGCCGGACATCTCTTCGAGCACGGCGTCGGCAAACTTGCGATTCACCTCCTGATAGCTCTCCCAGTCGGAGGTGCGAAAGAGCGGCCGCGCGTGAGCGATGTGGCACAAGGGCCAAAGGCCTTCGTTCGCAAATCCGTAGTAGTAGCCCTGTTCTTGTTCCTTGGTGAGCCAGACGCGGCGAAGAGTATATTCCGGTTTGTCAGGCGGCACGCGCAGACGATCGTGGCGATCCACCGCTTCGCGATCCGCCGCTCCGGAGCCGTGAGCGATCCACGTGCCATCACAGGAACGCAAAACCGGTTCGAGCGCGGTGACGAGACCGCTGGCCGGAACCACCGCCTCGATTCCCTTCCCTCGATACTCGTGCATGTACGGCTCGCGATTCGATACTACGAAAAGAGATCCGAGAATCTTTGTCTGAACGCTGATGCGCAAGCGCTCGGGCGTCCAAAGCGACTCGCCGCTTTCGCGCAGGCGCGCCTCCTGCTCCGCGGCAGCCCTCGCCTCCGTAAGGCTGCGGGCAAACTTCACCACCTCCTGCGAAAAGGGAGCGAGGAACCCCTCTTTCGGCAGCTCAGGACGCGGGCGCACCCGGCCGCCTCGCAGGTCCTTCATCCATTGCGCGGTACGGGAAATCGGAAGGACGATCGTCCAGCGAATGATGAGAACGGTGAGGAAAACGATGAGGAGCACCTGCGCGACGACGTGCCAGATCGTCTCGCGCCAGATGGTGTTGCTTTGAGCCTCGATGTAACTGGCATCGTGAAAAATTGCGAGGATACCCTGAGGTTTGCCGTCATCGTCGTACATTCCGAGGTAGTACGCGTTCATCGGCTCGCCGCCGAGAGTGACAAATTCGCTGACGCCCTCGCCTTGTGCCGTCAAACGATCCAACGGAACCCGTGGGGGCGTGATTCGATTCGAAAGACTCGCGCTTTCAGCAAGAATTTTCCCGGCAGGATCGTAGACGATGACCCCCGCGAGACGCTCGCGATTTTCGAAGCGATCCACGATGCGGCGGAGCTGCACGTGCGAGCCACGCTCGACGGCAGGTTCGACAATCTCCGCCAGGCTCTCGCCCAGAATTTCGGCGCGCCTCTCCAGATCAGCGCGAAGGCCGCGCTTCTCGGAGCGAACCTGATTCCTGGAGATGAAGAACGTAACTAGGCTGATTCCAATGACCAAAGAAAGAATCAACCGTAGGCTGAGTCTCACAGCGGATCCTTTATGGCTATTCCGGCACGCGCGTGCCAGGCGAAAGGTTTCCCCACGACGGTGAATCGCGATCCACCGGGTCCGTACCGGTGAATTTCAACGCCCGCGATCCGGAAGCAACAAAGTTCGAGACACGTACAACGTGAGAGCTTGCACTGCGGAAGAGGGCCGAAACTCCCGCGGTTCCAGTGCGCCGCGCCGTGCTGGGGCGGCTCCGCTCGCGTTTCCGTCGGGCGAGCGTTGACTGGCAGCTCCAATTATAGCGCCGAAGAGGAGTGGAGGCCACGACAAACGACCGGTTCCTGCGAACTGCGCGGCGGCTAATCGCCCGTGCGCGGCATCGGCGAGGGATGCGCATCCGCGGCGCCGCTCAAACGGGGACGAGCTTCCTTGCGGCGCGACAAGCGAGCGCGGAGGCGGTCCATGTAGAGGTAAACGACGGGCGTTGTAAACAGCGTGAGCATCTGGCTGACGATCATGCCCCCGACGATGCTGATGCCGAGCGGACGGCGCAACTCGGAACCAGTGCCCGTGCCGAGCGCGAGCGGCAGGCCGCCGAGGATCGCGGCTGCGGTCGTCATCATGATGGGCCGGAAGCGCAGCAGGCACGCCTGATAGATCGCTTCTTCGGGCGACTTCCCTTCCTTCCGCTCCACGTCCAGCGCGAAGTCGACCATCATGATCGCATTCTTGTTTACGATGCCGATCAGGAGAATGATCCCGATGTCCGCCATCACGGTGAGATCGTTGTGCGTGATGAGAAGGGCCAGAATCGCGCCGACTCCCGCCGAAGGCAGCGTCGAGAGAATCGTGATGGGGTGAATGTAGCTCTCATAGAGCATGCCGAGAACGATATACACTGCAAAGAGCGCTGTCAGGATCAAAACGGGCTCGTTCTCGAGCGACACCTGGAATGCCTGCGCCGTCCCCTGAAACGTGGCGCGAATAGTGGCCGGCATGTGAGCCGCGTCGGCGACGCCATTCACTGCGCTGACGGCGTCGCCGAGCGACACGCCGGGCGCAAGATTGAACGAAAGCGTGACGGCAGGAAACTGCCCTTGATGGTTCACGGCAAGCGGCGTATTCGCCGGTGCGAAGTGGGAAAACGCGCTGAGCGGCACCTGCGTTCCGTTCTGTGAGCGCACGTAGATGTTCCTGAGCGCGTCCGGACTGCGCTGGAATTCCGGCGCGACTTCCATCACAAGGTGGTATTCGTTGAGGTCGGTAAAAACGGTGGAGACCTGGCGCTGGCCAAAGGCATCGTAGAGCGTGTTGTCGATCGTCGCCGCGTTGAGGCCCAGCCGCGACGCTGTATCGCGATCGACGACGACGTCTTCTTCAAGTCCCTGATTCTGCTGGTCGGTTGAAACGTCCCTCAATTGCGGCAGCGCCTTTAGCTTCTGCAGCATGATCGGCGACCACTGGTCGAGATCGGGCAAACTTTCGGTCTCGAGCGTGTACTGATACTGGGCATTGCTGGAGCGGCCGCCGACGCGAATGTCCTGATTCGCCTGCAGATATAACGTGGCGCCCGAGACGACGGCGAGCTTCTTGCGAAGGCGCTGAATCACTTGGTCGGCGCTGATTTTCCGCACCGAAAGCGGCTCGAGCATCATGAACATGCGGCCGTTGTTCATGGCGTTCCCGCCACCAATGAAACAGATGTCGCTCTGCACCGCGGGATCCTTCGTAACGATTTCGGTGAACTGCCGTTGCTTCACACGCATTGCGTCGAACGAAATGTCCTGCGAAGCCTGGATCGATCCGCCAATCAGGCCGGTGTCCTGCTGCGGGAAAAAGCCCTTGGGCACGATGATGAAGAGGAATATGTTCACGCAGATCGTGAGGATCATCACGGTGAGCGTGAACGCCTGGTGCTTGAGCACCCAGCGGAGGCCGTGATCGTAGGCAGTGTGCAGTTCATTGAACCAGCGCTCGCTCAGCCGATAGAGACGGCCATGCCCTTCCTTCGGCGTGCTCTTCAGGAACCTAGCGCACATCATGCCGGTCGTGGTAAGCGACACGCCCAGAGACAGCAGAATCGTGACGCTCAGCGTGACCGCAAACTCGCGGAAGAGCCGCCCGACGATTCCGTTCATCAACAGAATAGGGATGAAGACGGCGATCAGCGACGTGCTCATTGAAAGCACGGTGAACCCAATTTCCCGTGAGCCGCGCAGCGCGGCCTGCATCGGCGAAAGCCCCGCCTCGTGATAACGCGTGATGTTCTCGATCACCACGATCGCGTCGTCAACGACGAAGCCAGTGCAAATCGTGAGAGCCATCAGCGAAAGATTGTCGATGGAATAGCCGAGCAGATACATCACGCCAAAGGTGCCCACGAGCGAGACGGGCACCGCGACCGCGGGAATCACCGTGGCCCAGAGATTGCGCAGGAAAACGAAAATCACCAGAATCACCAGGAATACTGTGATCAGCAGCGTGATCTGAACGTCCTTTACGCCGGCCCGAATGGTGGTGGTCCGGTCAATCGCCACGCTGAGATGGATCGAAGCCGGAATCGAGGCTTGCAACTCTGGGAAAAGCGCGCGGATCCGGTCCGCCGTGCCGACGATGTTGGCACCCGGCTGGCGAAAGATAATCAGCAATACGCTGCGATTGCCGTTTACGAGCCCGGCCGTATGGACGTCCTCGATCGAGTCCTCGACGTCCGCAATGTCCTCAAGGCGCACCGGGGCGCCCTTGTGGTAGGCAATGATGATGGGACGGTAGTGATTCGCATCGAATAGTTGATCGTTGTCGGTGATCGTCCAACGGACCAGCCCGTTGGCAACCTGTCCCTTGGGTTCATTCGAATTCACGCCCGCGAGTGCCGTGCGGACATCCTCGAGACCGATGCCATAGTTCGCCAGCACCGAAGGATTCAGCTCGATGCGGACGGCCGGGCGGGCGCCGCCGCCCACATTTACCTGGCCGACTCCTTCCACCTGCGAAAGCTTCTGCGCGATGATCGAATCCGAGACGTCGTACAACTTGCTGATCGGCAGCACGTCGGAACGCACCGCCAGAATCATCACGGGCGAATCGGCTGGATTGATCTTTCGCCAGAATGGCCGGGAGGGCAGATTCGCCGGCAACTGGCCTTGGGCCGCGTTGATGGCCGCCTGCACGTCGCGGCCGGCGGCATCGATGTCGCGATTCAAATCGAATTGCAGGGTGATCGACGTCGAGCCGGCCATGCTCGTCGACGTCATCTCGGTAACGCCCGCGATTCGGCTGAATTCGCGCTCGAGCGGAGTCGCTACGGACGAAGCCATGGTCGCCGGGCTCGCGCCGGGGAGGCCCGCGTTGACCGAGATCGTGGGAAATTCCACTTGCGGCAGCGGCGCGACCGGAAGAAAGCGATACGCGATCGCGCCCGCAAGCAACACTCCGAAGGTGAGGAGCGAAGTCGCGATCGGCCGTTTGATGAAGGGCTCGGAGATGTTCATGGTCGTCGCCGCAGCGTGGCTTTCAGTTCCCTTCGATCAATCCGCGTGCATTTCGGCCTCGACCGGATTGCCAATGCGGTGGCGAGCTAAGCGGCGCGCGAGCCGGTCGAAAGCAAGATACACCACAGGCGTCGTGTAGAGCGTCAGCACCTGGCTGATGATCAAGCCGCCCACGATGCTGATGCCCAGCGGACGGCGCAGCTCCGATCCGGTTCCCGACCCCAGCGCGAGCGGCAAGCCGCCGAGCAGCGCCGCCATCGTGGTCATCATGATCGGACGGAATCGCAGCAAGCACGCCTGATAGATCGCTTCCTCGGGAGGCTTCCCTTCCTTGCGCTCGGCATCGAGAGCAAAGTCGATCATCATGATCGCGTTCTTCTTCACGATACCGATCAGCAGAATGATGCCGATCAACGCAATCACGCTGAAATCCGTCCCGCAAATGATCAACGCCAGGATCGCGCCCACGCCGGCCGAGGGCAGCGTCGAAAGAATCGTGATCGGGTGAATGTAACTTTCGTAGAGAATGCCGAGGACGATATAGACCGTCACCACGGCCGCCAGTATCAGCAGCGGCTCGTTGGCGAGCGAATTCAGAAAGGCTTGCGCGGTGCCCTGAAAGCTTGGATGGAGAGAAAGCGGCATATTCAGCTCTCGCTCGACCTTATTGATGGCGTCCACCGCGTCGCCCAGCGAAGCGCCGGGCGCGAGATTGAACGAGAGAGTGACCACGGGAAATTGGCCCTCATGGTTCACGGCCAGCGGCGCCGTCGTCTGCTCGAAATGCGTAAAAGCGCTGAGCGGCACCTCCGTGCCGTTCGATGAATTGACGTAAATATTCTTCAGCGCGTCGGGATTCTGCTGAAAGCGCGGATCAACCTCGAGCACGACGTGATACTGGTTGAGCTGCGTGAACATCGTCGACACTTGCCGCTGCCCGAAGGCGTCGTAAAGAACGTTGTCGATTGTGGCCGGCAGAATTCCGAGCCGCGACGCCGTGTCGCGATCGATCACCAGATTGGCATTCATCGCCTGATCCTCTTGATCCGACGCGACGTCGCGCAACTGGGGCTGCTCTTTCAGCTTGGCCTCGATCCTCGGGGCCCACTCCGACAGCTCCTTCGCGTCCGCATCTTCGATCGAATACTGATACTGCGTGCGGCTGACGCGGTCTTCCACGGTGATGTCCTGCACGGGCTGCATGTACAGCGCGATTCCCTCCACCTGAGCGAGCTGCGGCTGCAGGCGGCGAATGATTGCGGAAGCGTCGTCGCTTCTCTCGTCGCGCGGCTTGAGATTGATCTGAATTCGCCCGCTGTTGGGCGTCATGTTGGTGCCGTCCACGCCGATGAAAGACGACAAGCTCACGACGTCCGGATCCTTCAGGATCACCGCGGCGAGCGCCTGCTGGCGTTCGGCCATCGCCGAAAACGAAATTGTCTGAGGAGCGTCCGAAATGCCGAGAATCACGCCCGTATCCTGCACTGGGAAAAAGCCCTTGGGCACGTAATAATAGAGCAGGACGGTCAGCACGAGCGTGCCGACGGTGACGACCAGCGTGACGGTCTGATGCCTCAGCACGGACTGCAGCGTCCGCCCGTAGAACGCGATCATTCGCTCGAAGACGCGCTCCGACGAGCGATAGAAGCGGCTCTGCTTCTTCGGATCCTGATATTTCAGCAGCTTCGAGCACATCATCGGCGTCAGAGTGAGCGAAACGAACGCGGAGACCAGAATCGTCACGCCGAGCGTGACCGCAAATTCGCGGAATAAGCCGCCCGATGATATCGCCCATGAACAGCAGCGGAATCAGCACGGCGATCAGCGAAACCGTCAGCGAAACGATCGTGAAGCCGATCTGCTCGGCGCCCATCAGGGCCGCTTCCAGGGGCTCGTGCCCTTCCTCGATATAGCGCGAGATGTTTTCGATCATCACGATCGCGTCGTCGACCACGAATCCGGTGGAAATCGTGAGCGCCATCAGCGAAAGGTTGTCGAGGCTGTAGCCGCACAGATACATCACGCCGAAGGTGCCGACGATCGATAGCGGCACGGCGACGCTCGGGATAATCGTGGCCGAGATGCTGCGCAGGAAAAGGAACATCACCATCACGACGAGCGCGATCGTCAGCATCAACTCGAACTGAACATCTTTCACCGACGCGCGAATGGTGGTCGTCCTGTCGGTGAGCATGTTCACTTGAATCGACGACGGCAGCGACGCCTGCAATCGCGGAATCACATCCTTTACGCGGTTCACCACGCCGATGATGTTGGTGCCGGGCTGCCGCTGAATGTTGAGGATGACGGCCGGCTTGGTGTTCATCCACGCGGCGTGCAGGTTGTTTTCGGCGCCATCCACCACGTTGGCGACGTCCGAGAGCCGGACCGGCGCGCCATTCTTATAGGCGATGATCAGAGGCCGGTAAGCGGCGCTCAGAAGCTGATCGTTGTCCTGGATCGTGAACGCCTGGCGCGGGCCGTTGAGAGTTCCTTTCGCCTGGTCGACATTCGCATTCCCCAGGGCGGTGCGCAGATCTTCAAGGCTCAGCCCGTAGGACGCGAGCGCCGTGGGATTGCACCTGCACGCGCACCGCGGGCTTTTCTCCGCCGCTGATGGTCACCAGGCCCACGCCGGAGAGCTGCGAAATTTTTTGCGCGAAGTTGGTTTCGGCGAAGTCTTCGACTTTTTCGAGCGGCAGCGTTTCCGATGTCAGCGCGAGCGTCATGATTGGCGTATCGGCGGGATTCACTTTGCTGTAGATCGGAGGATTCGGAAGATCGCGCGGCAGATAGCTTGTTGCGGCATTGATCGCCGCCTGCACTTCCTGCTCGGCCACATCGATATTCTTATCCAGATCGAATTGCAAGGTGATTAGTGAGGCGCCGAGGAACTGGTCGAAGTCATCTGCGAGGCCCGGCACCTGCCCGAACTGCCGTTCAAGCGGCGTGGTGACCGAAGACGCCATCACCTCTGGGCTTGCGCCCGGATAGAATGTCACCACCTGGATGGTCGGATAGTCCACTTGGGGCAGCGCCGAGACAGGCAGCTGACGGTAAGCCACAGGTCCGGACAGCAAAATCCCCACCATCAGCAAGGATGTTGCGACGGGCCGAAGAA